>NZ_AVPJ01000002.1 GCF_000768705.1 Knoellia sinensis KCTC 19936 | reverse complement strand
GAGAGCCTCCACCAGACCCGGGGCGATTCAGACAGCCACGTCGACGCGCACGCCCAGCCCGACCCAGTCCCCGACCCAGTCCCCGACCCAATCCCCGACGAAGCCGATCAAGGAGGCCCGCTCCAGGTACTGGCAGAGCCTCAAGCCAGGCATGTGCGTGAACCTCGCCGACGAGAAGAATGAGTTCGAGGTGACGGTGACCGATTGCCGGGACGCCCATGACTCCGAGGTCATGCTCCGGACGAAACTGTCGGGAGACCGCACCTGGCCGGGCGACGTCGCAGTGGAGGCCGCTGCAGAACCAGTTTGCCTCAAGGCCTTCGAGAGCTATGTCGGCATCGCGTACGACGAGTCCCGACTGGACTGGGATCTGATCACGACCGTGAAGGAGGACTGGGAAGCCGGGGACCGCACCATCATCTGCATGGTCTTTGACCCAGATGCCGAGACCTCGACTGAAGCGTTCAAGGGCTCGGGTCTCTAGATCCTCTGCCGACCGCTGTCGCCCGGCCTGGGCTTCCCGGGAATGTCGATGGGATCCAGAGCCGCGCCCGCCACGAGCCGCTGGGCAGCCCTCACGAGTCGGTTGGCGATCCACCCGACGGTGCCAGCGGCGCCCGAGGCCATGATGAACGACATCACGCTCAGCCCCGCATCTCCGTCCGGCCCACCCCCGCCGGCGCCGTCAAGGAACGCCCACAGAGGGCCGTAGCCCCAGAGCATCGCCACGAAGGCTCCGGCCGCGAGCAGCGCCACCAGCGCAACACCGGAGTCCGCGTTGGCCATGGACGGGGAAGAGTTGAGACTGTCCACCGTGCGGGGGTCCTGCAGGTCTTCGCACAAGGGCGCCAACGGCAACCAGTCCTCCGGGTCTGCGGCTCGAGGGCCGGTGCGCGCTGCGGCCAGTGCGGCGTTGGCTGTGTCCGTCACGGTGTCCGTGACGACCGGCCGGCCCTGGGGGTGATCGATGGCCGTCAGCTCGGTCGCACGTGACGCCACCAGATGACGCGCCACGAGGGGAACCACCTGCGCACCGCATCGCACCTGGCGGGACACAAAACTGCCATCCTGCCGTTCGAAGACCACGGCGATGGTGACGATGCTCCGGCCGGACGGGTCAGCCCTCACATCGGCGACCTGGGCCGCGGGAAGAGTGACGTCGTCCGCAGCGCCCTGAGGCGGCCAGAACGTTCCGGACTCCGGGTCGTAGGCGTCAAGCGCCGACCACGCGCCACTCTTCGGGAGCGCTCGCGCGCTGACTCCCGCCAGCACGGCCGCCAGAAGCCACGGCATCGCGAGGAAGGGATCGAACGCGAGGTCCTCGCGCATCACCTGAATGAAATCTGACGACGCCCCGTCCGGCGTGAACTCCTTCCAGTAGTCGTATGCCAGGTACTCGTACGGGATCACTCCCACGAGGGTCAGGGCCGCAGCCAGGACTCTGGCCGAGGTCTGGCTGATCACCTCATCGAGCTGGCGGACGGCCAGCCCGATGCCCAGACCCATGCCGAAGATGGGCCACCCCGCCAGAGTCTCCACCTCCTCGAGCGCTACCAGGTTGGCAACGCTGGACACGGCGACGACCCCGCACACGAGGAGGCCGATCGGGACTGCGACACGCGGCCGGGCCACCACGTCTGGATGCTAGCGGCGGCTGTGACCGACCGGTATGAGTCAGTCGAACCACAGATTTCCGCTCGCACTGACCCCCGAAGCCTGAAGAGCTCAGTCGAAGAGGTTGTTGAGGTAGCGCTGCAGCGCCGAGGTGGTCTTCGGACCCCAGGATCCGTCCTGGGTGACGCCGACCTTGGCCTGGACAGCGCGCGTCGTCGCCGGCCCGATGGTGCCGTCCTGCGTCGCCCCCACCTTGCCCTGCAGCTTCTTCACGTCCGTGGTCGACCAGTACGCGTCGACCGAGCCACCGACCCACCGCTCGACGCCCATGCGCGTCTTCGGACCCAACTGCCCGTCGACCGCTAGCGGGAAGATCCGCTTCGTCGACGTCCGCGACACACGCGTGTTCTGCCCGTTCTCGCGGGTGAGGCCCGCACGCTTGCTGCACACCGGCCACGCGCCCGGCCCTTGGACCTTGAGCACGGCCTGGGCGATCTCGATCTGCTGAGCCTTGGTCGCGAGGTTGGCGGTGTGGGCGTACTTCTGCCCGCCGAACTCCTTCCACGTGGTGAAGGAGAACTGGAGCCCGCCGTAGTAGCCGTTGCCCGTGTTGATCGACCAGTTGCCGCCGCTCTCACACTGCGCGACTCGGTCCCACACCGTCTCGTGCGCCCCTGCCGTGGTCGCCAGACCGATCACCGCCGCCGTCGCGGTCCCAGCCAGGAGTGCTGTGCCGACGAACGCTCGCCGAACGGGACGACGTCGGGTCGGGCGAGCGGGGAACTCCGGTGCGAAGAGCATGAGCGTGGTCCTTTGCGTCAGGGGACGACAAAGCACGCTACGTCACTTCTGTCACATAGATCAATCAAGTCACAGAACTACACAACTGTAACTTCCACACCATCCGTCAATTTCGCGACACGCCGCACACGCGAGAACACCTCGTATGCCGTGCGGCCGGCATACGAGGTGTTCTTGCCTTTCGAGCGGAACGCTGAGCGGCCTCAGCGACGGTTGAGGTAGCGCTGGAGCGCCGCAGTCGTCTTCGGGCCCCACAGGCCGTCCTGCTTCGAGCCGACCAGCGCCTGCAGCCGGCGCACGTCGATGCGACTGAACGACCCGTTGACGGAGCCCCCGACCTTGCGCTCGAGGCGGCGGTAGTCCGACGTGCTGAGCCGGCCGTTGACCGAGCCGCCGATCCAGCGTTCGGTGGCCCTGCGCGTCAGCGGTCCGAACTTGCCGTCGACGACGAGCTTGCCGGGAGCGGCTGCCCTCGACGTCGCGGGCGACGACGTGGCGCCCGCGTTGACGGCGGCCCCGTTGGCCCGGGTGAGACCCGCACGCTTGCTGCACACCGGCCAGGCACCGGGGCCCTGGACCTTGAGGACCTTCTGCGCGATCGCGATCTGCTGGGCCTTGGTCGCACGGTTCGCGGTGTAGGCGTAGCGCTGTCCGCCGAACCCCTTCCAGGTGGCGAACGAGAACTGCAGCCCGCCGTAGTATCCGTTGCCCGTGTTGATCGACCAGTTGCCGCCGCTCTCACATTGGGCCACGCGATCCCACACCGTGCCGGCGGCCTGGGCCGGCTGGGACAGCGCCGTGGCGCCACCGACGGCGGCGACAGATGTCAGCGCGACGCCGACGAGTTGGCGTCGGACCGGGGAGTGTTTGGGAGCGGCGTGCCTCGGGCAGTACCGGTTTTGGGCAGCATGCTTCGGACGGTAGGACGGGGTGGGGGACATCTCGAGAATCCTTCGAGGAGGGAGCGGCCCGGGACAGGGGGTCGGGCACAAGTCTCGAAGGTAGCGGCGAGTGACTCGGATCACAAGGGAGTCACGGAGAGATGACGAATTGGCGCTATTTTTTGGGTCAGACCCGGAGGCGACGACGAGCCCGGGCCACCTGCGTGTCCCACCGCGACGCGAAAATCTCCCCCAACGTCGTGCCCGTCGCGATGGCCAGGAGCACGCCCGCCGCGCCGAGCAGCGTCGCAACGCCGGCCTGGAACGACAACGTGCCGATGTCGGAGGTGCTCTCGCCGACCAGTTCATAGAGACCGCGGAAGATCGTCAGACCCGGCAGGAGCCCAAAGCTCGCGGGGACGACCACGGCCATCGCCGGCGCACCGAGTCGCAACGCCACGAGTCGCCCGATGAAGCCGAGCACGACCGCGGCCAGGCCTGTGGAGGTCACTGCCCCGAAGTCCCCCAGCCGGGTGAAGGCGGCATACAACCCGCCGCCCAGGAGCGACAACAGGGCGGTCGGCAGGATGAGTCTGCGTCGACTCTGCATGATCACCGATCCGGCCGCGCCCACGACGAAGGCACCGGCGGCCGCGGCCCACCACTGGGCCTGTGTCACCCGCAGGTCGAGCACCGACGGCGCCACGAAGTCGAACGCCATCGCCTCGGTGAGTCGGATGGTGGTGCCCAGTCCGACGGCCACGCCGATGATGAGTCCTGTGAGTGACACGAGGACGGCGAGGAGTCGACCAGCACCGGTCACGGCATACCCGGAAATGACGTCCTCGACCGCGGAAGCCATGGTCCGTCCGGGAAGCATGGCGACGATTCCGCCCGCGACGATGAACGCAAAGTCGTTGGCGCCCAACGGAATCCAGCCTTGGGCACCCATCGAGTAGGCCGCCCACGCCAGGACTGTCGACGTGAAGGCGCTCACGGCATTCGAATAGAACTCGGGGAGGTGCAGGGGCCCCATGAGGCGCCCCACTCCCGAGACCACGAGGACGACGAGCACGGTGACGAAGGCCGTGAAGAGCGTCGATCCGATCATCACCGCCACGGCCGCTGCGAGGAGTGCAGTCGCGAGGGTCACGACCCAGTCGGGCCAGATCCGACGAGCCCGCTTGATGTCGCGCAGCTGCTCGACCGCCTCGGGAAGCTCGACGTGCCCGTTGACGAAGGCGTCGACGAGCTCGTGCACGGCCACCAACCGGGCGTAGTCGTGACGCGTCGAGCGCACCACCCGCAACGCCGTCACCGGGTGGACCGCGTCGATGCGGGCATGGACGAGCAGCGACTGCAGGGTGATGTCGATCTCGACGTTGGGCACACCAGCGGCCGCGCAGATCGCGGCTACCGAACCCTCGACCTGCGGGGCACCTGCGCCGGAGCGCAGCATGAGTTCGCCGACACGGACCGCGAGGTCGAGGGCCTCGCGGACTCGCGCCTCCTCTGCTTCCTCGTGGCTGATCCGCGCGTTGCGATAGGGCGTGCGCCGCAACAGGTCGACGAGGGGCATCGGCTCGGTCGGCGGGCCACCTTCGAGGCGCCACGGGCGACGAGGGCGCTCCGGGCGCTCCGGGCGGTCCGGACGATCGGGGCTCGCTGGGCGGTCCGGGCGCTCGGCGCGCTTGTCGGCCGCCGGCCGCTCGGATTCCGTCACGGCAGGTTCAACTGCTCAGCCCATGCCGTGCCCGTGGGCCACCACGACGGCAACCCGTTGACCACTCCCGCGAAGGCCACGGCCGCAGCGGCCACGAGGAGCAGGACGACCACGACGCGGCTCGCGCTCGGGCCCGGGCTGACACCGCGGACGATGCTGCGCGTGCCTCGTCGAAGGCTCGCCCCGCCCGGTCCCCACCACGCCATGAGCCCGGCGAGGAGGCCACCCACGGCCATCGGGCCGAGGGCGTTGGGCTCGGGCGAGCCGCTCCCCTGCACGCCGACCATGGCGAGAGCGGTGACGAACACACCCGAAATGGCCATCAGGGCAGGCATGATCGCGCCGACGAGCGAGGCGACAAGGCCGACGACGAGGTGCCAGGGACTGGCGACGACGGCGAGCGGGATGTCGCTCCGGCGCACCCCCTTGTCGTGTCGCCGAAGCATGAGCGACGTGACCGAACGATCGGTCGTGCGGGCCAGGACGTTCCACACCAGGAGTCCGATCCCGGCGACGACGGGCGCAGTCGCGGCTGTCGCGACGAGGAGCGCGAGCAGCGCCGCGACCGTCCCGCTGCGGCTCGGCCGCCCGATGCGGGGGTCGAGTCTCGGGGCGCCGTTCCAGTTCCCGGGTCCCCCGTCAACTCCGGGGTATGCCGTCCGCTCCAGTTCGCGTCCCGGCTGCGGCCCGAAGATCATGTCCGCAGGGTCGTTGAAGTGCTGCGGAGGGGGCTGCTGCGGCGCGGGCTGGAGAGCGACGGGCTGAGGTGCAGCGGGCAGGGGGGCCACGGGCCTCGCAGGCTGCGCCGTTGGCAGCGGGATCACCGGCGCAGCCACGGCCGGAGCGACTGGCGAGATCGCGGTCGCCGGCTGAGTTGCGTTGCGGGACAGAGGCATCACCGAGGTGCGCGGCACATCGAGCGCCTGCGTTCTCGTGACGGGCTCCCGCACCTTGATCACGTCGGTGACGAGGCCACCTCGGGCGTAGCGCTCCAACGCCGCCACGACATCGGACTCGGGTGGACGGTCCGCGGGAACGGGAGCGAGTGCGGCATACAGCAGGGGGGCGATGCGCTTGTCGACCCCCTGAAGGTCAGGTTCGCCCGCCGTGACACGGGTGAGGACGGCCTCCATCGGACCCCGCCCGAAGGGCGGCCTGCCCGACGCGGCATAGGCCAGGGTGGCGGCCCACCCCCACCAGTCCGTCGCCGTCGAGACGGGCGCGCCTTCGACGACCTCGGGCGCGAGGTAGCCGGGGGTTCCCATGACGAGACCGGTCATGGTGAGCCGGATGTCGTCGGCGACGTGAGCGATGCCGAAGTCGATGACGACGGGGTCGCCGTCGACGATGAGCACGTTGCCCGGCTTGAGGTCGCGATGGATCACGTCGCAGCCGTGGATGACGTCGAGCGCCTCGGCGAGTCCACTTCCCAGGCGGTGGAGGTCCTCGGCGCCCATCGGGCCGTGCGACCCGATGACGTCGTCGAGTGGTGGCCCGGGGACATAGCGGGTGACGATGTAGGGGCGATCGCCGTCGATGTCGGCGTCGATGACCGGCGCGACCCGGGGGCTGCGGATGCGGCTCAGGGTCTCGACCTCGCGAGACAGGCGAGCGCGAGCCGCCGGGTCGTGGGCGACGTGAGGCCGCAGCACCTTGATCGCGACGGCCTTGCCGTGCCGGTCCAGGGCGAGGTGGACCACGCCCATGCCACCCTCGCCGAGCCGCTGGACGAGACGGTAGGCGCCGAGCAGCGAATGTTCCGGCAAGCCGTCCCTCCCACCCGAGTCGTCAAGGATTTCGGCAGTCATGACAGACACGGTATGCCGTGACCCTGAGCGAATCCTGTCCGAATCGCCGAATTGCCCTGTTACGGATGGGACTGGTGGGACCGCGATGCGCTCGGATGAAGCACCGGCGCGAAGCCGTGCGAGAGGGCGGCCACCGAGGTCGGCGGGGTGAGCACGTCGACCGGGTCGTCCGGCGCCTGCACCGCGGAACCCCAGCCCTCGAACCCGAACGGTTGCAGGACGTCTCCGTCCCACAGGCAGGGCCGCCGCTCCCCATCGAGGACCACCGCTCCCGGCGGCAGGCCCAGAAGGGGCGCGCGCCACAGCTTCCGGTCAGCAGCCCTGTCGAGCCCTCTGCCTCGGTTCAGCCGCTCGCGCGACAGTCGGACGTTGAGATCCGCTGCGGAGAGGGGCTGCCGGGCGCCCGCGGCGTCGCTCACCGCATTCCGATAGGCGACGTAGTCGAAGCGTCGACACGTGCTGCACGGACGATGGCCCGCAGCCAGGGCCACCGCGTCGTCGAGGAAGAACAGCGGCGTCCACCGCCGAGGCCGGGCCAGCCCCACCCGCCAGTCACGAAACTCCACTTGGCACGTGATCCACAACAGGTTCGTCCCGTGATGACGCACGACGTTCTCGTGGTCGTCGACGACGCACCCGCGGTTGCCCGTGAACAGACCGCGCGCGGGATGCGCGACGAGGTCACCCCAGGGGTCGACCCGGTTGCGACGTGGCATCGCCGCTGCTGCCGGCCCCCTACTGCTGGATGTAGGCGGTGAGCTGGTCGCGCTCCGCCTCGAGGTCGGTGAGTCGGTGCTTCACGACGTCGCCGATGCTCACGATGGCCTTCAGCTCGCCATCGACGACGACCGGGACGTGACGGAACCGGTGCTCGGTCATCGTGTGCTCAAGTGCCCCGATCTCGTCCTCCGGCACACAGGTGTGCACCTCCGTGGTCATGATCAGCGACACGGGCTGGTCCAGGACGGCCGCACCCGACCGCTGGAGCTGCCGCACGATGTCGCGCTCACTGACGATGCCGACGAGCGACTTCCCGTCATCGTCGCTGACGACGACCGCACCGATCTTGTGTTCGGCAAGCAGGTCGAGGAGTGCAGTGACACTGGCGTCGGAGCGCACCGTGACGACGGTGCCTCCCTTGCGCTTCACGACGTCGGAGATCCTCATGCCCCGACGTTAGTGCCCGACTCGATGCCGCGCCAGACTTCCGCATCGCTCGACTGACCATCCCTCGACTTTGTGCCCCGTTGGGACAGCTCGCTGGAGCTCGCTGTCCCAACGGGGCACAAAGTCGAAGGTGAGGTGGGGGTGCGTGACAGGGGCGGACGGCATACGGCATGCTGTTGAAGCCGCCGACAACGATGTCGGCGGGTTCCCTTTACAACGGATCGTCCGGCACGTTCCTG
Organism: Knoellia sinensis KCTC 19936; assembly: GCF_000768705.1. GTDB lineage: Bacteria > Actinomycetota > Actinomycetes > Actinomycetales > Dermatophilaceae > Knoellia > Knoellia sinensis. The sequence continues at coordinate 354,953 of NZ_AVPJ01000002.1, read as the reverse complement.
CCGGTGAAGGAAAGGCAACGACGCCATGGCAACAGTCAAGTACGACGAGTCGACCCGCATCTATCCGGGCAACGACACCCCTTCGGTTGACCGACTGAACATCGACATCAAGGACGGCGAGTTCCTCGTCCTCGTCGGTCCCTCGGGAAGCGGCAAGTCGACCGCACTCCGCATGCTGGCCGGCCTCGAAGAGGTCAACGGCGGCAAGATCTGGATCGGTGACCGGGACGTCACCAACCTCTCCCCCAAGGACCGTGACGTCGCCATGGTCTTCCAGAACTACGCGCTCTACCCGCACATGAGCGTCGCCGACAACATGGGCTTCGCGCTCAAGATCGCCGGCGTCGACAAGGGCGAGATCCGCAAGCGCGTGGAGGAAGCCGCCAAGATCCTCGACCTCGAGCCCTATCTCGAGCGCAAGCCGAAGGCTCTGTCCGGTGGTCAGCGCCAGCGCGTTGCCATGGGTCGCGCCATCGTCCGGTCGCCCCAGGTCTTCCTCATGGACGAGCCGCTGTCCAACCTCGACGCCAAGCTGCGCGTTCAGACCCGCACCCAGATCGCTTCTCTCCAGCGGCGATTGGGCGTCACGACGGTCTACGTCACGCACGACCAGGTCGAGGCCATGACCATGGGCGACCGCATCGCGGTCCTCAAGGACGGCATCCTCCAGCAGGTCGCGACGCCTCGAGAGATGTACGACAACCCGGCCAACGTCTTCGTCGCCGGGTTCATCGGCTCCCCCGCGATGAACCTCGTCAGCGTCCCCGTCACCGACGGCGGCGTGAAGTTCGGTGCGCACACGTTGCAGGTGCCGCGCGAGTCGCTCGAGGGCGCTGGCAAGAACGTCATCGTCGGTGTCCGCCCCGAGGACGTCGAGGTCACCGGCCAGGGCGAGGGCCTCGAGATCACGGTTGACGTCGTCGAGGAACTCGGCGCCGACGCCTACGTCTATGGCACCCCGACCGACGAGAACATCAAGCTCGAGGGCGGCGACGACGCGCTGGCCAAGCCGTTCATCGCTCGGGTCGACGGACGCCGTGTCCCCATGAAGGGCGACAAGATCTGGGTCCAGCCGCACACCGACCACATGCACGTCTTCAACGCCGAGTCCGGTGCTCGCCTGAGTCACTAGCTCATGACGTCCGCGGGTCTGGTCGCCCGAGCGACCAGACCTGCGGACGCAGGCCGGAGGTAGCCGATGGCCCTGCAGATCACGACGGCTCGGCCCGACCCCGCGCTGCTCGACCTTCCGTGGTCGACCCCGCTCGAGGACTGGCCCGAGGAGCACTTGGCCGCGCTTCCGCGCGGTATCTCGCGGCACATCGTCCGGTTCGTCAAGCTCTCCGGCCGGGTCATCGCGGTCAAGGAGATCAAAGAGGACATCGCTCGGCGCGAGTACGCCATGCTCCGCAACCTGCGGCGCCTCGACCAGCCCTCGGTCGAGCCGTTCGGGGTGGTGAGCGGGCGGGTCGCGGCCGACGGGACACCGCTCGACGCCTGCCTGCTCACGCGGCACCTCAAGTTCTCGCTCCCCTACCGCGCCCTGTTCTCCCAGGGCCTGAGACCCGGCACCGAGACGCGCCTCATCGACGCCCTCGCCGTGCTCCTGGTGCGCCTGCACCTCACTGGGTTCTGGTGGGGTGACGTGTCCCTGTCGAACACGCTCTTCCGTCGGGACGCAGGCAGTTTCGCCGCGTGGCTCGTCGACGCCGAGACGGGCGAACTGCTTCCTGCGCTGAGCGACGGGCAGCGCGCGCACGACCTCGACATCGCCCGCGTCAACATCGCCGGCGAGCTCATGGACCTCCAAGCCGGAGAGCTCCTCGACGAGGCGATCGACCCGGTGGTCATCTCCAACCGCATCGTCACCCGCTATGAGGAGCTGTGGCGTGAACTCACCGCCATGGAGGAGTTCGACACCGGCGAGCGATGGCGAGTGGAGGAACGCATCCGGCGCCTCAACTCCGTCGGGTTCGACGTCGACGAACTCGCGATCAGCACCGACATCGACGGCACCCGCATCAGCATCCAGCCCAAGGTCGTCGACGCCGGACACCACTCGCGGCGGCTGCTGCGCCTCACGGGCCTCGACGTCGGTGAGGGCCAGGCGCGCCGGCTCCTCAACGACCTCGACAGCTATCGGGCGGCCTCGGATCGGCAGAACGACGACGAGGAGCTCGTGGCCCACGACTGGCTCACCCGGATCTATGAGCCGCTGACCCGGCGGGTCCCGCGCGAACTGTCGGGAAAGCTCGAGCCTGCCGAACTGTTCCACGAGGTGCTCGAGCACCGCTGGTACATGGCGGAGCGGGCACAGCACGACATCCCGATCGAGGACGCGATCGAGGACTACGTCGCGTCGATCCTGCCGAGCAAGCCCGACGAGGTCTCCGTCGTCGGCGTCGACACGGTGGAGATGCCGGTCATCGCCGACTGACCAAGCTGGAGCCCTCCCCACGCCCGTAGGATCACTGCGTCCACAACCGTTTCGCAGGGGAAGAACTCCAGATGTCCGAGCCGTTTGATCCGAACCAGCCGCCGCCCGCCCCGCAGGGTCCGGCCCAGCCGCCCGCCCGACCGGCATACCGGCCCGAACCCCCGGCGTGGAGCCAGGAGCAGGGCGCCGTGGGTCAGCACTCGGCGTCTGGCTACCAGGCGGCTCCCACGGTGAACCCCTATGGCGGGGGTCCCGCGTACCCAGGTTCCAAGGCGTTCGTCGAGCAACACTTCGGCCCGATCGCCGGCTTCGGCAGCCGCGCCGGCGCGCTCATCATCGACGTGCTCCTCTCGATCATCGGGCTCATCCCCATGATCATCGGCGCCGTCATGCTCGTCGGCGCGGCCCCCGAGATCGACGAGTTCGGCGCCTCCGTCCCCGGGACCGCAGACGCGGGGATGGCCACAACCGGCGGGATCCTCATCTTCCTCGGCGTCATGCTCATGATCGGGATCCAGGTCTGGAACCGCATCTTCAAGATGGGCCGGACCGGCCAGAGCGTCGGCAAGAAGGCCATGGGCATCACGCTCATCGGGGTGCAGACGGGCCAGCCGATCGGTGCGCTTCAGTCCTTCCTGCGCGAACTGCTCAGCGGGATCATCAACCAGATCTTCTACCTGAGCTACCTCTGGATGCTGTGGGACGACAACAAGCAGACCCTGCACGACAAGATCGTCAGCTCGACCGTCATCCAGGTCCCCAAGCCCTGACCCGCATCACCGACTTATTGCCCGATTGGGACGCGACGAGCCCAGCGAGGAGCGTCCCAATCGGGCAATAAGTCGGCAGGTGTAGCTGGCTCAGACGGGTGAGAGCCAGGTCCAGCCCGGAATGTTCCGGCCGATCCAGAACGCCATGATGACCCAGAACAGCCCATAGAGCAGCCACGCCGGTGCAGCCGTCATGCGCTGCTCCCCGCGCCACTGGCGGCGGGCCCACCGGATGAAGCCCAGGGTCATGAGGACGAACGCCGCCACCGTGAGTGGGTTGCGCTGCAGCGCCTCGACCACGTTGCCCTCGGTGAGCGAGTGGGTGGCGCGCAATGTGCCACAGCCCGGGCAGTACGTCCCCGTGAGCGCCAGCCACGGGCAGGTCGGGTAGTTGCCCCCCTCATAGGGGTTGAGCACGTGCGCCACGAGCGCGAAGCCCGCAGCGCCCGCCGCCGCGACGGCAGGCCACAGCATGCGACGCCCCCGCCCGACCGACGGGTCGGTGAGCGGGGGCGTCGGCAGCTGTGTCACGGTCGTCTGGATCAGAGACCCGTCGTCGTGTCCGCGTTCATGGCGCCGAAGGCGAAGAGCGCGATGTAGATCAGCGTGCCGATGATGCCGAGGACCAGGGCGATGATCGCGAACTTCTTGGCCTTGGCCGCCGACTCGAGGGCACCGGCCTGGTCACCACCGTTCCACTTGCCATTGACCTGGGCAGCGAACACGACGGCAGGGATGCCGAGCGGCCAGCAGCAGAGCAGGCTGACGATCGCGAGGACGAGGTTGTTGGGCGGGGGCGGGCCGGCGGGCACGCCACCGTAGCCACCAGCGGACGGCGGCGGAGCACCGTAGGCGCCGCCGTCGTAGCCACCACCGGACGGCGGGGGCGGAGGCGTCGAGCCGCCGCCGGGGGGCGGGGGCGGCGGGGTGCTTCCGTAGTCAGACATTCTTGGTCCCTCTCACTGTGACGACTGTGGGGGTGCTTCCCCCGGGGTCGGTTTTCCCCGACTGCCGCACATCGTGGCACAGGTCACGTGGCGCCGGAGCGAGAGGCTCGGATGTTTGCGGGACTGGTGCGGACGGCATACGGGATGCGGTTCAGCGACGACGACGCCGGGCAACCTCATAGAGCGTCACGCCGGTCGCGATGCCGGCGTTGAGCGATTCGACGGCCGACGACATCGGCACCGAGACGATCTGGTCGCAGGTCTCACGGACGAGGCGCGAGAGGCCCTTGCCCTCGGATCCAACGACGACGACGAGTGGCTCGTCGGCCAGTTCGAGGTCGGGCAACTCGACGTCACCGTCCATGTCGAGGCCGACGACGAAGAAGCCGGCCTTGCGGTAGTCCTCGAGCGTTCGCGTGAGGTTGGTGGCCTGGGCAACGGGGATGCGGGCCGCCGCGCCGGCCGACGTCTTCCACGCCGATGCCGTCATGCCGACCGAGCGGCGGGCAGGCACGACGACGCCGTGGCCCCCGAACGCCGCCACGGAGCGGACGATTGCGCCGAGGTTGCGGGGGTCGGTGATGCCGTCGAGCGCGACGACGAGCGGGATGCCCGGGGTCTCGGGATCGATGAGGTCGCTCGGGTGGGCGTACTCATAGGGCGGCACCTGCAGCGCCAGACCCTGGTGGACCGCACCGTCGGTCAGCCGATCGAGCTCACCCCGGGGGGTCTCGAGGATCGGGATGTTGCGCTCGGTCGCGATCTTGAGCGCCTCGCGCACGCGGTCGTCGCTATCGATGCGACCGGCGACATACATCGTCGCCGCGGGCACGTCGGTGCGCAGCGCCTCGAGCACGGAGTTGCGCCCTGCGACGACCTCGCTCGACGCCTTGGCCTTGCGACCACCGCTCGGACGCCCGCCACCGCTTCGGCGCTCGGAGGCCTTCTGGACCTTGTGGGCCTTGTGGTAGGGCCGGTCCTCGGCGCGAGGCGTGGGCCCCTTGCCCTCGAGTCCTCGGCGCCGCTGTCCACCCGACCCGACGGTCGGCGCCTTCTTGCCGCCCTTGCGGATGGCTCCACGTCGTTGGCTGTTGCCGGCCATGGCTCTACTTCTCTCGTCCACGGGTCAACGACCAGCGGGCGCCGGTCGGGGTGTCCTCGATCGTGATTCCGGCCGCGGCGAGCTGGTCGCGGATCGCGTCGGAGGTGGCCCAGTCACGCGCAGAGCGGGCCGCGGTGCGAGCCGCGAGTCGGTCCTGGACCAAGGCATCGAGAGCGGACTGCGCGTCTCCGTTGGAGCTGTCACCGCTCGACCAGGCCGGGTCAAGCGGGTTCACGCCGAGGATGTCGGTCATGGCGACAACCAGGGTCGCGAGCTCGCGGGCATGGTCGTTCTCGCCTTCGTCGAGGGCGGTGTTGCCGCGAGTCACGGTCTCGTGCACGGCCGCGAGAGCCCCGGAGACGCCGAGGTCGTCGTCCATGGCCTCGATGAAGTCGTCGGGCAGCTTCTCGTCGCCGCTCGGAGTGACGGCACCGGCGGAACCCAGTGCGCGACGCAGGAAGCCCTCGATGCGGTCCACCGCGGCTTCGGCCTCGGCCAGCGAGCCCTCGTGGAACTCGATCATGGACCGGTAGTGCGCGGCCGTGAGGTAGTAGCGGACCGCAAGGGGTCGCGCATGCTTGGTGACCTCGTGGATGAGCAGGCTGTTGCCCAGCGACTTGCTCATCTTCTCGCCGCCTGTGGTGACCCACGCGTTGTGCATCCAGAGCGACGTGAACGGAAGGCCCGCCGCACGCGACTGGGCCTGCTCGTTCTCGTGGTGGGGGAAGCGCAGGTCGACGCCGCCACCGTGGATGTCGAACGCGTCGCCGAGGTACTTGCGCGCCATCGCCGAGCACTCGAGGTGCCAGCCGGGGCGGCCGCGACCCCACGGGGTCGGCCAGCTCACCGACTCGGGCTCGCCCTCCTTGTGTCCCTTCCAGAGGGCGAAGTCGCGCGGGTCGCGCTTGCCGCGCGGATCGGCGTCCTCTGCCGCGGCCATGTCGTCGATCTTCTGGTTCGTCACTTCTCCGTATGCCGGCCACGACCGGACGTCGAAGTAGACGTCACCCGAGCCGTCTTCCGCCGGATAGGCGTGGCCACGCTCGACGAGGGTCTGCATGAGCTCGACCATCTCGGTGATGTGGCCCATGGCGCGGGGTTCGTAGGTCGGTGGCAGGACTCCGAGGAGGCGCAGCGCGTCGGCCGTCGCGACCTCGTTGCGGTAGGACAGCGCGAACCAGTCCTCGCCGGACTCGGCGGACTTGCGCAGGATCTTGTCGTCGAGGTCGGTGACGTTGCGGACCAGCGTCACGTCAAGGCCGTGGCCACGGACGAGCCAGCGGCGCAGCACGTCGAAGGCGACGGCGAAGCGGACGTGGCCGATGTGGGGCGGGGCCTGGGTGGTGAGTCCACAGATGTAGATCCCGACCCGACCAGGTTGCAGTGGGACGAAGTCGCGCAGTTCACGCGACTGGGAGTCGAACAGTCTGAGAGTCACCCGCACAAGGGTACCGGCGCACGGTCCCTGTCCCTGACCATGCGGCATACCGTCGTCGTGCCCACTCCATCTCTCCCGCCGGAGGGAAGATGAGGGGTCCGGAGGGTGACGAACCCTCCGGACCCCGAATGTGCCCTCATGGGGCGGGAAAGTTGGGGCTGATCAGTGGCCGCGGGCGATCCACTCCTCGAGGTGAGGCGCTTCGTCACCGATCGTCGTGGGATCCCCATGGCCGGTCAGCACCCGCGTCCCCGACGGCAGGGTGAGGAGTCGGTCCCGGATCGAGCCGATGATCTGGTCGAAGTCGCTGAACGATCGACCTGTGGCCCCCGGCCCTCCCGAGAACAAGGTGTCTCCCGTGAAGATGACGTGCATCGAGGGGACGTGGAAGCAGCAGGCCCCGGGTGCATGCCCGGGGGTGTGCAGCACCCGGACCACGATGTCGCCGACGTGGAACTCCTGCCCGTCCGTCAGGACCGCGTCCGGCGCCCCGTCCTGGCTGAGCGCCCAGACCACGCGGCCCTCGGGGTGGAGATGGGTCGGCGCGCCCGTCGCTTCGGCGAGTTCGGCAGCGACGTTGACGTGGTCGTTGTGGGCGTGGGTGAGCAGGATGGCACGGACCTTGCGCCGTCCCACCGCACTCAGGATGGCGTCGGCGTCGTGCGCGGCGTCGATCACGATGCACTCGCGGTCGTCCCCGATGATCCAGACGTTGTTGTCGACCTCCCAGGAGCCTCCGTCGAGCTCGAAGGTTCCTGACGTGACCACCCGGTCGACGCGGACGCCATCTCGGGAAGGTGCGATGGACGGCATACCGTCTCCAGTCTGTTGGACGGTCACAGGATCACCACCGAGCGGAGCACGTCGCCGCGCTCCATCTTCTCGAACGCGGCCTCGACATCGACGAGCTTGATGCGCTCGGACACGAACCCGTCGAGGTCGAAGCGGCCCTGCCGATAGAGATCGACGAGCATCGGGAAGTCACGGCTGGGGAGGCAGTCGCCGTACCAGCTCGACTTGAGCGCTCCCCCACGCCCGAAGATCTCGATCATGGGGAGGGTGACCTGTTGGTCGGGCGTCGGCACCCCGACGAGGACGACGGTCCCGGCGAGGTCGCGCGCATAGAACGCCTGCTCGTAGGTCTCGGGGCGCCCCACCGCCTCGATGACGACGTCGGCACCGAAGCCGCCGGTGAGTTCGCGGATCCGCTCGACGACGTCCTCGCTCGAGCCGTTGATCGTGTGGGTGGCGCCGAACTCCGTGGCTCGCTCGAGTTTCCGTGGGTCGACATCGACGGCGATGAGCGTCGTGGCGCCTGCCGTGCGTGCCCCCGCGATCGCGGCATTGCCGACGCCGCCGCAACCGATGACGGCGACCGAGTCGCCACGTGTGACTCCACCGGTGTTGACCGCGGCCCCGAATCCGGCCATGACGCCGCAACCGAGCAGGCCCACCGCGGCGGCGTCCGCGTCGGCGTCGACCTTGGTGCACTGCCCCGCCGCGACCAGCGTCTTCTCGATGAACGCGCCGATCCCGAGGGCCGGGCTGAGCTCGGTCCCGTCCTCCGCCAGCGTCATCTTCTGGGTCGCGTTGTGGGTGTTGAAGCAGTACCACGGCTTGCCCTTGAGGCAGGCCCGGCACTGCCCGCAGACGGCACGCCAGTTGAGGATCACGAAGTCCCCGGGGGCGACCTCCGTGACTCCCTCGCCCACGGCCTCGACGACCCCCGCGGCCTCGTGGCCGAGCAGGAACGGGAACTCGTCGTTGATCCCGCCCTCGCGGTAGTGCAGGTCGGTGTGGCAGACGCCGCACGACTGCACCTGGACGACTGCCTCGCCGGGACCCGGGTCTGGAACGACGATGTCGACCACCTCAACGTCCGCACCCTTGGCGCGAGCGATGACTCCCCTGACCGTTTGCGGCACTGTGGATACCTCCCATGTCCCCGACCAGCACGTATGCCGGCCGACTGAGTGTCGTGGTCTCCCTTGGAGGCTACTCGCACCGCCGAATTCACGCTTCCCACGCGCACCGCGAGCCCCTCCCGCAACGTCAGCGTCAAGGGTTGTTGGAGGAGCCGTTCACGCTGACGTCGCGTGGGGGCCTTCACCCCGGCCTACCGGGCCGCGTAAGTGCCATGATCACCACCCTTCCGGCCCGGTAGGTCGGGGTGAAGCGGGGGTCTTAGGTGCGAGCGATGACGAGGGCTGTCGCGATGGCGGCGACGCCCTCCCCACGGCCCGTGAGCCCGAGCCCGTCTGTCGTGGTCCCACTGACCGACACCGGGGCGCCGACCGCATCGGACAGGGCCCGCTCAGCCTCGCCGCGTCGCGACCCCACCTTGGGACGGTTGCCGACGACCTGCACCGCAACGTTCCCGATGTCGAAGCCCGCCTCGCGGACGAGCCGAGCCGCCTCGGCGAGGAGGGTGACGCCCGACGCCCCGGCGAACTCGGGACGGCCCGTTCCGAAGTGCTGCCCGAGATCACCGATCCCGGCAGCCGAGAACAGTGCGTCGCAGGCGGCATGCGCAGCGACGTCGGCGTCCGAGTGGCCATCGAGTCCGCGCTCCCCCGGCCACAGCAGACCTGCGACCCACAGTTCGCGATCCGATCCCTCGGGCGCGAGGGCGTGGACGTCGACCCCAATGCCAGTGCGCGGCAACGGTCCTCGCGTCATCAGGCGTCGCCCTTCGCGTCTGCGTCTTTCCCGTCTGCGTCTTTCCAGTCGATGGGGCCGCGGTGCAACAGCTGCGGCGAGGCCTGGGCGACCGGTTTGACCACGAGGGTGTCGACGTTGACGTGCTGAGGCAGCCCCACGGCGAAGGCCACACATGCGGCGACGTCGTCCGCGACGAGCGGGCGGTCGACCCCGTCGTAGACCTTTTCGGCCGCGGCCTGGTCGCCGTGCAGTCGCGTCAGGGAGAACTCCTCGGTGTGGACCATGCCGGGGCGGATGTCGATGACCCGCACGTGCTCCCCGTTGAGCTCGAGGCGCAGTGTCTCGGAGACCACGGACTCACCGTGCTTGGCCGCGACATAGCCACCGCCACCGGCGTACACACGCTCACCCGCAATCGAGCTGATGTTGACGACCGTCGCCAGCGGTGAGCGCCGCAGCAGCGGCAACGCGGCCTGGGTGACCCGGACGGTGCCGAGCACGTTGGTCGCATACATCTGCTCCCACTCGGCCAGGTCACCGTCCTCGACAGAGCTCAGTCCGATCGCGCCCCCGGCGTTGTTGACGAGGACGTCAAGCCGCTGCAACCCGCCGACCCCAGCAACGACGCTCTCGGCATCGGTGATGTTCAGTTCGAGGGCCGTGGCGGCGGACCCCAACTCGCTCACCACCGCGTCGAGGCGATCGCGCCGACGACCGGCGACGATCACGGCATACCCGTCTGCGACCAAGCGGCGGGCGACGGCGGCACCGATGCCGGTGCCACCTCCGGTGACGAGGGCGACGGGTGTCTGGCTCACGTGCCGAGAATACGGGCGGCGCGTTCGAGATCGGCTCGCGTGGTGACCTTGAAGGCGAGGTCGTCGCCCTCGACCACGAGGACGGCTCCACCGACTCGCTCGACGAGCGCCGCATCGTCCGTTGCCTCGACCCCGGACTCGTGGGCAGCGACGAGAACCGAACGCCGGAAGGCCTGTGGCGTCTGGACGGCCCGCAGCGTGGCACGCTCCGGGGTCGCCACGACGTGGCCAGTCGAGTCCACCTGCTTGATCGTGTCGGTGACCGCGATCCCGGGGACGGCCGCCTCTGCACCGTCTCGCACCGCCGCGACCAACCGGTCGAAGAGTTCGCCCGGCGCCAGGCATCGGGCGGCGTCGTGCACGAGCACGACGTCCACGTCCTCAGCCAGCGCAGCGAGGCCGGCCGCGACCGAATGGGTCCGCTCGGCGCCCCCGGCGACGACCGTGACGTCACCCGCCCGCGGGTGTGCAGACACGAGCGCGCCCGCCTCCTCGAGATGGGAAGCGGGCGCGACGATGACGATCTGTGCCGTGCTGGTTGCCTCGAACGCGCGCGCGACGGCGTGCTCGATGAGCGTGGTGCCCGCAACGCGGACGAAGGCCTTGGGCTGCGATGCCCCGAGCCTGGTGCCCTGTCCTGCGGCGACGAGGATGACCCCCGCGCTGCCGCGGTCAGCGCTCAGGACGCGAGAACCTCGTCCAGGATGGACTCGGCCTTGTCCTCGTCCGTCTTCTCGGCGAGCGCGAGCTCGGACACGAGGATCTGACGCGCCTTGGAGAGCATGCGCTTCTCACCGGCGGACAGGCCGCGGTCCTTGTCGCGGCGCCACAGGTCGCGCACGACCTCGGCCACCTTGATGACGTCGCCCGAGGCGAGCTTCTCCAGGTTGGCCTTGAAGCGGCGCGACCAGTTGGTCGGCTCCTCGGCGAACGGGGCGCGCAGCACCTCGAACACCTTCTCGAGGCCGGCCTTGTCGACGACGTCACGGACGCCGACCAGATCGCAGTTCTCGGCAGGAACCTCAATCACGAGGTCGCCCTGGGCCACCTTGAGCTTGAGGTACAACTTCTCCTCGCCCTTGATGGTGCGCTTGTTGATCTCTTCGATGCGCGCGGCCCCATGGTGGGGGTACACGACCGTTTCGCCGACCTTGAAAACCATATGCAACTTGCCCCTTTCGCGAGTTCAAGTTTAACACGCCGAAACCGACAATCGGAATCGGAGCGGACGGCATACCTGCAGGTCAGGGCCATGAAAACCGTTGCGAGGCATGCAAATTGGGGCTTGACACAAAGGTCTTTGCATGCGTGTCGAGGAGACGTGACCGACCCCGCATGGCCCATTCTCGGCACCACGCACGTCCGGAGCGGGCAACCCTCGCTACGCTGTCCCCCGTGACGACCGCTGCCCTGACGACCTCCCGCCACCGCCTGCGCGCGACGCTTGCCGCCGCCGTGCTCGGCTCGACCCTCCTCGGTGGGTGCGCCGTGTTCTCGCCGATGCAGACCGACTACGCCTACCAGGCGGCCGATGGCGTCAACGCCACCTTCGGCGACCTCGACGTGCGCGGCCTCGTGATCGTGTCCGATGCCAAGGATGCGGCGGGCAACCTCGTGGGACAGCTCGTCAACTCGAGCAACGAGGACCTCCAGGTCGCCTTCGCGACCGAGGCCGGCCCCGGCGGTCAGGTGACCGTTCCCCGCCGCTCCTCCGTCAACCTCGGCGAGGAGGAGCCGCTCACGCTGCCCAAGGTGGGCGTCAACCCGGGCGACGTGCTCCAGCTGCAGGTCGCGACGGCCGGGACGGGCCAGAACATCCTCACCGTGCCGGTGCTGCCTTCGCTCGCCTACTACGAGGACAGCCGCCCCCCGGGCTCGTCCGGACCGGCGACCGCGACGCCCAGCGCCAGCCCGTCGGCGAGCGCGAGCCACTGACACACACCTTCCGTATGCCGTGAGCCCACCGAGCGCAGTCCGCGCCGGTGGGCTCTTGGCTCGCCCCTACCGGCCCAGACCCGACTTTGTGCCCCAATGGGACACGGGAACGGAGGCCTTCGGCCGACGACCGTGTCCCATTGGGGCACAAAGTCGGGGAGTCGGGCGGTGACGGGCCAGCCAACAAGTCGGAAGGGTCAGGCCTCGAACTTGTAGCCCAAACCGCGCACGGTGATGATGTGCTTGGGGTTCGCCGGGTCGGGCTCGACCTTGGCCCGCAGGCGCTTCACGTGGACGTCCAGGGTCTTGGTGTCGCCGACGTAGTCACTGCCCCACACCCGGTCGATGAGCTGCATGCGGGTCAGCACGCGACCGGTGTTGCGCAGGAGCATCTCGAGGAGCTCGAACTCCTTCAGGGGCAGCGCCGTGGAGGTGCCGCCGACCGTCACGACGTGGCGCTCGACGTCCATCCGCACCGGGCCCGCCTCGAGCGTCGTGGGGAGCAGCTCCTCGGGCTCGCTGAGCCGGCGGAGCACCGCCTTGATGCGGGCCAACAACTCACGCGACGAGTAGGGCTTGGTGACGTAGTCATCGGCACCGAGCTCCAGCCCGACGACCTTGTCGATCTCGCTGTCCTTGGCCGTCAGCATGATGACCGGGACGTTCGAGCGCTGCCGGAGCGCACGGCATACGTCCACGCCGGAAAGGCCCGGAAGCATGAGGTCGAGCAACACGAGATCCGCCCCGGCACTGTCGAAGTCGGCAAGCGCATCGTTGCCGTTCTCGGCCACGCTGACCTCGTATCCCTCCTTGCGCAGGAGGTAGGACAGAGGGTCGGAGAAGGACACTTCGTCCTCGACGACGAGAATGCGAGTCATCCGTGCTGTTCTCCTTGTGCTGGGCCGACCGGTTGACGATCGGAGTCTGACGCAGCCCGGTCGGATGCGGCAGGAAGTCTCATCGTGAAGGTGGAGCCGCGGCCTTCCTCGCTCCAGACGGACACGTCGCCACCGTGTGTGGCGCTGACGTGCTTGACGATCGCGAGACCGAGGCCGGTGCCTCCGGTCGAGCGCGAGCGCGCGGCATCGACGCGATAGAACCGCTCGAAGATCCGACTCTGCTCGGCGGCGGGGATCCCCGACCCCTGGTCGGAAACGGTGATCTCCACCGTGTCACCCACGCGGCGAGCGGCCACGGCAACCCGGGTCCCCGGCTCCGAGTAGTTCACCGCGTTCGAGACGAGGTTGGCGACGGCGGTCGCGAGCAGCTCGGTGTCACCGAAGACGGCAGCGCGCTCGTCGGCGACGGCCTCGAGCTCGATCTGACGGGAGTCGGCAGCGACCTGGACGCGATCGACCGCCTCGACGACGACGAACGGGATGTCGACCAGCTCCGGCTCGTGCAGGGTGTCGGCGACCTGGAGCCGGGAGAGGTCGACGATCTCCTTGACGAGGCGAGTGAGGCGCGTGGACTCGACCTGGATGCGTGCGGCGAACCGGGACACGGCCTCCGGGTCGTCTCGGGCATCGAGGACGGCCTCGGCGAGCAGAGCGATTCCGCCCACGGGCGTCTTGAGCTCGTGGGACACGTTGGCGACGAAGTCGCGACGGACCTCCTCGACGCGTCGGGCGTGCGTGTGGTCCTCGGCGAGGATCAGGATGTGGACGGCGCCGAGCGGCGCGATGCGCGCCTTCATGAGCGTGTTGGTCGTCGTGCCGAATCCCCGCGCGAGCTCGAGTTCGACCTCACGGATCTCCCCGTCGCGCCGGACCTGGCGCGCGAGCTGGCGCAGCTCGGCGTGGACGAGTTCGCCGTGACGCACCAGGCCATAGCTGACGGCTGACGCCGAGTTGTTGACGACGGCGTCGGAGGAGTCGAGCACGATCGCGACGGAGCGCAGAACGGCGAGGACGTCACTGACGCCCGGTGCGAGGGCAGGAGGCGGCGCCGGGGGGATCGTCCTGAACGTGCGCTCGCTCAGACGACTCATCCCGACGGCGACAGCGCCGATGACGAGCCCCACGGCGCCACCCACGATTGCTGCCAGCGTCGGATCCACACATTCAGACTAAACGGACGGAAAGTGAACTCTGGGCCGCTCACGGGTGAGTCTGCGGGGGTGGTGGACAATGTTCACCTTCGCGCTGGCGGGAATTCACCACCTCGTGCCACGCTGCGGACGTCGATCGACGATCACGTCTGCGCGCCCGCCGGGTCGGAGGCTGTCACCGACCAGCTGAGAGGAACACATGCGCAAGGCATTCCACGAGGAACTGGACCGGGTCACCGAGGGTCTGGTGGAGATGACGCGGCTCGCGAGTTCGGCCATGTCGCGGGCGACCACCGCCCTCCTCGACGCCGACGTCCAGCTGGCCGAGTCCGTCATCGGCGCCGACGTCGAGATCGACGCGCTCCGCGAGGAGCTCGACCTGCTCTCGTTCGACCTCCTGGCACTCCAGCAGCCGGTGGCCACGGACCTCCGCATGGTTGTGACGTCGATGCGCATGAGCGCCGACATCGAGCGCATGGGCGACCTCGCCCGCCACGTCGCCAAGGTGGCCCGCTTGCGCTACCCCAACTCGGCCGTCCCCGCCGAGCTCCGCTCGATCATCCTCGAGATGGGTCAGGTCGCCGAGCGCATCGTCACCAAGGCCGGGTCGGTCATCGCCGCCCGCGACGTCGAGGCCGCCAAGCAGATCGAGCGCGACGACGACGCGATGGACGACCTGCACCGCCAGCTCTTCGAGAGGCTTTCGTCGGATTCGTGGAAGCACCCCGCCGAGACGACCGTCGACATCACCCTGGTCGGTCGCTACTACGAGCGGTTCGCCGACCACGCCGTCTCGGTGGCCCGCCGCGTCGTCTTCCTCGTCACCGGCGAGCACAGCGCCGACAGCGAGGTGAGCCACGAGGACGAAGAGGACGACGAGGCCTACCCGGAGACCACGACTCCCTGAGTCCGCCTCCCTTCCCGCCCACAGCGGGACTTGACAGAGCCCGTATGCCGGTCACCCGGCATACGGGCTCTCTCACGTTCCCAGCCCGCTCACCTCCGCCGCAACGTCAGCGTGAGTGGCTGTTCTAGGAGCCGTTCACGGTGACGTTGCGGAAGAAGGTTGCCGTCGCACTCAACCTTTGCGGTGCAGGGCGCGTTCTTGTGGGGTGACAGGGATCGCCCACAGGTGAGGATGGGGACGTGGATCGAGACGACGAAGCGGCGTTTGCCGAGTTCGTGACCCGGGAGTGGTCACGGCTCGTGCGGGTGGGCTACCTGCTCACGGGCGATGTCGGCCGGGCCGAGGACCTCGTCCAGCAAGCGCTCGTCAAGGTGCACCGCCACTGGTCTCGTGTGCACCGGGACGGCGCTCCGTATGCCTACACCCGCGCGGCAATCGCCAACGAGTCGACGTCATGGTGGCGCCGCCGGCGAGTGGCTGAGGACCTGGGTGACGTTCCGGCCCACGCGGACCGCTCGACGCGCGATGCCTATGCCGGCGTCGACAACCGCGATGAACTGATCCGAGCACTGCACACCCTGCCACCTCGCATGCGGGCGGTGGTCGTGCTCCGGTACTACGACGAGCTGAGCGAGGCGGAGACGGCACAGGCGCTCGGCATGTCGGTGGGCTCGGTCAAGAGCCAGACCTCCCGCGGCCTCGACCGTCTGCGTTCTGTCATCAGCGAGTCGGCCGCACCCTCCTCCAGCCTGCAGACGAACGGAGCGTGACATGAGCATCGAAACCCAACTGCGCGAAGCGCTCTCCGCCGAGGCGGCGTCCGTCAGCTCGACCGAACTGCACCCCTACGAACGTGTCGCGGGGGCAGTGACGCGCTCGCGCCGACGCCGCCGCGCCGCGGGTGCAGCCGCAGTCGTGGCAGCCGCCGCCATCGCCGTGGCGGTGCCCATGTTCTCAAGCCAGATCGGCGACCGGACGACCACGCCGGCCGAGTACTCACGCACTCTCCCCGGGGTGAACGACCCCGCGTGGCGCAGCATCTCCACCTGGCCAACGCGAGGTGGACTCGCACACGACGCCGCACTTGTCGAGAGGCTGGACGAGAAGTTCTCGGGTCGCACGATCTTCGTCGAGGACATGGGGGACGAACGACTGGCACTGATTGCGAACGACACCGGCACCCTGGTCTTCGCCACTGGCCCGCGCGGCGCTGCCCCGTCCCACCTCAGCGGCATGACCGAGACACCCGTGACCGACCACTCGGACGAGGTCCTCGGTGTCGCCGGCGGTGGCAACCTGGTCGTCCTCACGTCACCGGATCGCACCACGGCCGAAGTCTCCATCGCACCCGAGGTCGCGCCGGATGGAACCATCTCTCGGTCGTTCCGACCGCTGTCCCTTGAACACGGGATGGGTCGCAGTGAGTGGGCCATCTCCACCCGATTCAAGGTGGACGGCTACTCGGGCGCGGCGCAGTTCATCATGGACACATCTACCGAGAGCGAGCTCCCGTGTGGGGGCAAGCCGTGCGGCTCGGATGTCACCGAGGCAAACGAACGTGATGCCACCGCCACCACGGCTCGGCTGCTGGGGCTGGATCCCGCACGGGTGTCGACGGAGACCGTCTTCATGGGGCCGGTTCCCCACTCCTTCGCCACGTCGGAGGAACTGTCCTCCGGTGAGAAGCCAGTGCTCCACGTGATGCACTCCACGCTTCCCAACGGGGCCATCGTGCGCACTGCGTGGCTGCGATCCGACACTGAGGCGCAGGCGGTCGAGATGGGTCAACCGATCGACGCGTCACGCGCCGACACTGTCCCCATCATCGTGGCCTCGCTGGGCAACAGCCCCAACTCCACGAGCGTCAGCGTCTTCGTCGCCTCGGGAACGGCTGTTCGCGCCGTCGGGGACGCCCCCTGGCCGTCGTCGGAGGCAGCCCGTCTCACCAACCACGTGGCGACCTTCGAGGTCGGGGTCTCACCTGAGGCCTTCCAGGAGAACTTCCGACTCGAGGTGCTGGAGGGTGACCGAGTCATCGGGGTGGTCCGGGCGACGCCGCCCAACACCGGTCTCTACGACGAGACAGGCTGACCGGCCTCTCCGCAACGTCAGCGTGAGCGGTTGCTCTAGCAGCCGTTGACGCTGACGTTGCGATTCAGCGGCCCTGGTTGGCGACGGCGGCAGCAGCCTCTGCAGCGGCCTCGGGGTCGAGGTACTCACCCGGCTTGGTCGGCATGAAGTCGTCGCCGAGCTCGTAGACGAGCGGCTGGCCCGTCGGGATGTTGAGCTCGGAGATCGCCTCGTCGGAGATGCCGTCGAGGTGTTTCACGAGGCCGCGCAGGCTGTTGCCGTGGGCGACGATGAGCACCGTCTCGCCCGCGGTGAGATCGTCGCGGATGCCGCCCTCCCAGTAGGGCATGAAGCGCTCGATGACGTCCTTGAGGCACTCCGTGCGCGGCACGTCGATACCGGCGTAGCGCGGGTCGTTGGTCTGGTCGAACTCCGACCCGATCTCGATCTCCGGCGGCGGGGTGTCGAACGAGCGGCGCCACAGCATGAACTGCTCGTCGCCGTACTTGTCGCGCGTCGCCGCCTTGTCCAGACCCTGCAGGGCACCGTAGTGGCGCTCGTTGAGGCGCCAGTCGCGACGCACCGGGATCCAGTGGCGGTCGGCGACGTCGAGCGTGATGTTCGCGGTCGAGATTGCGCGGCGCAGCACCGACGTGTGGACGACGGTCGGCAGCACCCCGCGCTCCTTGAGGAGCTGCCCGCCCCGAACGGCCTCCTCGCGCCCCTGATCGTTGAGGTCGACGTCGACCCACCCGGTGAACAGGTTCTTGGCGTTCCACTCGGAGTGGCCGTGACGGAGCAGGATCAGGGTGTGTGCCATGCCCGGCAGCCTAGCGAGGCGCGGCGGGAGCGGAAGGTGCGCACCCGGCATACGGGATCTGTCGTTCGGGTCGTTCAGGACTTCTCGAGAAGGTGACGGAACGCCTCGAGGTTCTTGAGCGACTCCCCGCGGGACACGCGCCAGTCCCACTCCTTCTGCATCGACGTGAGGAAGCCGATGACGAGGAGCTCGTTGAACGGCGAGTCGGCGGCGTCGAGGACGACGCCGAGGATCTGATCGAGACGTTCGGCGTCGACCCCGGCGGCGGGCAGTCGCCCGGTGACATAGACGTCACCGCTGCCGTCGATCGCATAGGCGATCCCGGGCAGGCGCAGGTTGCGGCGCAGGAGCGTCCGATAGAACGCCTCGTGGTTCTCGTCGGGGTTGCGGATGACGAACGCCGAGATCGACAGATCCGCCTCACCGGCGACGAGCGACACCACTGTCTTGAGCTTCTTCTCGCCGGGGAGGGTGACGACGAATTCGCCGTCGCGAGCGCCCGGCTCCCACTCCAGCTCGGCTTCGGCGAGGAATGCTTCGATCATCGCCGTCAGTTCGCGTTCGGTCACGGGATCACTGCACTCGGTATGCCGGCCAGTGCGTCCGCGTCGTTGATCGAGGCTCTGCGGGGGGTCGCCAACGCGGCTTCATAGACGGCTGCCAACCGCTCCGCGGTCGCCTCCCAGCTGAACGCCCTGGAGCGTTCGACGGCCTTCGTGGACAGCTCGGCGTGCAGGGCGGGGTCGTCGAGGATGGATTCGAAGGCGTTGGCCCAGAGGTGTGGGTCGTGCCCGTCGACGAGGAGTCCGGCGTCACCGACCGCAGTGGGCAGCCCACCGACATCGGTCGCCACGACGACGGCGCCACTGGCCTGGGCCTCGACGGCCACGAGGCCGAACGACTCGTTGTGCGAGGGCACGGCGACGATGTCGGCGGCGCGCATCCACGTCGCGAGAGTCTCGTGGTCGGTCGGGGGGACGAAGCGGACGAGGTCGGCAATGCCCTCATCCTCGGCGAGGCGGTCGAGCGCCATCGGCGACTTCACCGCGACACCGCTGGCCCCTCCGAGGATGCCGACGACGAGGCGCTCCCGGAGCGACGGGTCGCGGCGGACGAGGTGGGCGGCGGCGCGGATGAGGACATCGGGAGCCTTGAGCGGCTGGATGCGGCCGACGAAGAGCAGGAGTGCGGCGTCGTCGGGGATGTCGACCTCGGCACGGGCCGCGGACCGGTCCCCGGGGTGGAACATCTCGAGGTCGACGCCCGGAGACACGACGTCGACGAGTTCCGGGTCCGCGTCATAGAGGTCGATGAGCTCCCGGGCCTCGTCGACCGTGTTGGCGACGAGCCGGTCCGCGGCCTCGACGACCTGGGCCTCACCGATCTCGCGGCCCCTGGGTTCCAGAGTGTCTCCGTCCGCGCGGTGCAGGTTCTTGACGCGGGCCATCGTGTGCATCGTGTGGACGAGCGGGATGTCCCAGCGGTCGGCCGCGAGCCAGCCGACCTGGCCGGACAGCCAGTAGTGCGTGTGCACCAGGTCGTAGTGCCCCTCGGGTGCGTGCGCCTCGATGCGCATCATGCCCGCGGAGAAGGCGCACAGCTGGCCGGGCAGGTCCTCCTTGTCGAGCCCTTCATAGGGCCCCGCGGAGACGTGGCGAACCACGACGCCGGGCTCGACCTCGACGATCGGCTCCTCCGACGCGGTCGTGCGGCGGGTGAAGATGTCGACCGCGATGCCCCTGCGCGCCAACCGCTTCGCCGTCTCGAGGACGTAGACGTTCATGCCTCCGGCATCGCCGGTGCCCGGCTGCGCGAGGGGTGACGTGTGCACAGACACCATCGCGACCCGGCGGCACACCGGAGTCTGCTCGCTCGTCATCCCGCCAGTCTGTCACGCACAGATGTGCCGCGGTCACCCGCGCCGAGGCGTTCCACTCAGGGTCAGGGTGGCACGGTTGGACCACACGTGGACGTCCAGCCGGCCGTCCGGGCGAAGGTCGAGGGCACGGGTCTGGACGGCTGGACCCACGCCGACCACCGCGCGGTTGGCCGAGGTGAAACTCCGCTGCTCCCCCGCGCCGTTCGCGATCCACCACCCCCGCTTGCGCAGGTTGCGATCGGGAAGGGCGGGGTCGAGTCCCGTCGTCGCCGGGAGCGCATCGAGGTGGACGACCACGGCATCGGCACCCTGGGCGTGAGCGGTGACGTGGACCCCCGCGGTGGTGAGAAGGAAGGTGAGCCGCAGCGGCATGCCGCGGGTGGGCCGCCCGCCCACGGCGTCATAGACCTCGCCGAGGTAGACCGCCCGTCCCGGCTCGAAGCGCACCTCGTCGATGCGGACGTGGTCAAGACTGTTGTGCACGTTCTCGACGGGGTGCTCGTCCCGCTCCCCCAGGTCCCCCACGACCGCACTCACCGGAGACCCGCGGGTGATGGTGTCGACGAGCGGGCCGCTCGCGGCGGACACACGGAAGCCCGACTGGTAGGCGGCCACCGTGTAGCCGCGCCCGAGGGTGGCGATGCCACGAGCCTCGGGTGCCACGGTCAGCAGGCCCGGGTCGACCTCGACCAGACCGACGTCGGTGCGCAGAACCCCCGGCAGCCACCCGGCCAGGCCCAGGGCGGCCGCCGCGGTCACGGTGGCCAGAAGGGCCACCATGCTCCGGCTCACATCGCGGTCGCCACCGCGCAATCCCCACAGACGCACGACTGCAGCCTACGTGTGGGGACGCGCGGCGTTCGCTGGTCACTCCATGCAGTGGACGTTCGGGTTCCAGTCGTTGAACGTCCCGTTGGGGTTGGGCTTCTCGTGCCAGACATGGAGCTCGTAGAAGGCCGGCAGCCCGTAGCGGTTGCCGGCCCGCACCTTCGCGAACTTCTGGCCATAGAGGATCGGCGGTCGCCGGTGCTCGGCGTCCCACGCGTCTGCGAAGACGAGGTACTCGGCAGCGACGAGCGTGAGAGAACCACCGGGTCCGGGTTCGTACACGAGCGCCTCTGGCGCGAGCCGTTCGATACGGCCGTCGAAGAGGTTGTCGAGCTCGACGAAGTGGATGCCCATGGCGCCGGATCCGCCCGGGTCCTCGATGCAGGTGATCTCGGCACGATCGAAGACTTGGGTCGTCCACGGCGCGGCCGGACCGTCGCGGAGGGCACTGGTGGCCTCACGAAGCTGGGCCAGCTTGGCCGTGTGCCCGTGCGTCTTGGCCTTGCCGTGTGAGCCTCCGCCATGTGCCAGTGCCATGGACGGCATGGCGGCGACCAGCACTGCGGTGACGCAGCCTGCCAGCAGCGCGCGCATGTCAGCTGCCCTCCTGAACCGCGAAGATGCGGTCGGCGACGAGGCCGTGGGCGTCGCGGTGCACGCTGTTCGCGGCGTCCGCACTGGGTGCTTCGCACAGGCAGAAGATCTGGCCCTCCCCTTCGTCGACCCAGTAGCGCAGGTAGTTGACGCCGTGCGAATCCTGGGTGGCGAGGTCCGCTGCGTGGGCCTTGGCGACGTCGTCCATCGTGACGCCATCCCCGAGCGAATGGGTGTCCATGAAGAGTGGCATGGGTCCTGTCCTTTCGTGATCTCCGGTGGAGTTCCAGCGTCACGAAGGGCCTGGGTTCCGCATCAGGGTGACGACCACCCATCTCTGGGTCGACAACTACCCACTTGCGCCCGGATGAGCAGCGGCGCACGTTGCGGCTGCGGGTTCGGCGGCTGGAACGACCGACGGCGTAGACGCACTCCGGGGCCTACGTGGTCGGCAGCGCGCGCTGGTCGAGCTCACGTCGGGAGGTGACGCCCAGCTTCATGAGGATCGACGCCACGTGGTGCTCGGCGGTGCGCCTCGAGATCGACAGGCGCGCAGCGATGTCGGCGTCAGACAGTCCACGGGCGACGAGTTCGGCGACTTCGGCCTCTCGTGGGGTGAGTCCTTGTGGGTGGTCACGAGTGGCCCGACTCGGGGCGCGCGGGACGGCATGCCCTTGCGCGCGCAGGTCGGCTCGGCACCGTTCAGACGCACCGAAGGCCTTCATCCCGTCGAAGATCCCGATCGCCTCCACGAGGTCCTCGGGGTCGCGACCGCGCGCCAGTGCCAGTCCTTGGTCGTAGGGGCACCCCAGTTCCTCCCACATCGCCGCGGCTTCGCGCGAGCGGCCGGCCAACTCGGCCGCGAAGGGTGGCGCGACCTCGCGGTGTGTCGTGGACAGACCCTCCGGGTTGAGCCAGCGCAACACCCCACCGCGATTCCACCGACAGTCCGCCGTCTCGACGATTTCCACCGAGTCCAGAGCCAGCGCAGCCGCCTCGTCGTCGCTGCCAGCGAGCCACGCCAACTCACAGCGCAACTGGGTCACTGGTGCGATCATCTGCATCTCGCCCGCCTCTTCGGCCAGGGCCACTGCTCGGTCCACGAGGTGCTCGACGTCCCCGTTCCCGCGACGACCCTGCACGTGCGCCAGCAGGACCAGCGGGTCGAGCGCGTGCAGCCGAGGCAGGGAGGGTTGGTCCAGCAGAGCGCGCGCCTTCGCCTCGGTCGCGTCGAGGTCACCCTGCAGGAGACACAGGTCCGCATCCGCCTCGAGCAGGCCGTGGGTCCACGTGTCCAGATCACGCTCCGTGCAGTACTCCAGCCCTTCAGTGACGTGCCTTCTGGCATCGGCGATCCGGTGCTGCGAGAGCGCGGTCGACGCGAGGTTCACGTAGGCGCGGGCGGCGTGCTCGTGCAGATCGGACCCTCGCGCCATGTCGAGGCTCTCCTCGAGCATCGCGATCCCGCTGGGTGCGTCACCGGCCACGACCTCCATCGTGCCCAGGCTGGTGAGGGTGTTGGAGCGCAACTCGGTGTGCGCCGGGTCGCCCTCGAGGTCATCGATCAGCTCAAGCGCCTTTGCCCCCCACTTCCGAGTCGAATCGCCGTCCCCCGCCAGCATCTTGAGTTGGGTCATGTTGCCGTACGCGTAGGCCAACTGTGGCGTCGGAGGTCCGCCCACCTCTTCGAGCACATCCAACGCCCGACGGCCCGCCTGATGAGCGTCGGCGTTGCGGCCCTCGAACCAGAGGAGTCGCGACAGGCAGCGCCAGGCATCGCCGACCCTGATGGTCGCACCCATTCGTTCCCAGATTTCCCGAGCCTCCCCCACCGCGTCAGCAGCCTCGGCAGTGTTCCCGGTGATGTAGAGCTCGTACCCGAGCGACCAGAACAGGTCTGCGCGTTCCGTCTCAGGCAGCCCCGGAGGAGCCAGCCGGTCGGCATGGCGCAGGGCACGCCGGAACTGTCGTGCCGCTTCCCGGTGTGCCCCAAGCCCAGATGCCGACAGTCCGGCGGTGGTCGCGTGGTCCACGGCCTCCTCGCTCAGGTCCCCGAGATCCGCATGGTGCGCGAGACGCGCTGGATCGGTACCACGAGCCGCCAACACGGCATACAACCGGCGGTGTTGGTGAATGCGCTTGCCCGGGGCGACGTGTTCGTCCACGACCAGCCGTGCGAGCTCGTGGTGGAAGCTGATCACTCCGCGGGTTTCGACGAGGAGCCCGCGGGAGAGAGCCTCATCCAGGGCGGGGAGACCCTGCGACAACATCTCCTCGAGGACGGCCACCTCCACCCGGGCCCCCGACAGGGCGACGATCTCCAGGGCCTGCGCCGCTCCGGACGACAAGTTCGCCACCCGCGCCAGAATCGCGTCCCGGCACTGGTCGGGGATGGTCTCCTCGCCGCTGGAGAGCACCTCAGTGACATAGAAGGCGTTCCCCTGCGTGATGTCGTGCAACCGCTCCGCGTCGACCGCCTTGGGTCCCCCACCACTGCCCTCAGCAGCGACGAGGTCCGCCACGGCCTGACGCGACAGGGGCGGGACACCGAGTCGCCGGGTGCCGGTCGCTGACGCCGAGTCGCCGATCAGTTGCCGCAGCCCTGGTCTGTCGTCGAGATCCTCGTCGCGATAGGTCACGACCACGAGGGCCCGACACGTGTGGACCCGGCGCGCGATGAACAGCAGGAGGTCGAGCGTCGCCTGATCGGCGTCATGCGCATCCTCGATGACGATGAGGTACGGACGGCTGTCGCTGGCCCCCGGCGGCTCACGCAGGGCAACAAGCAGGCGGTTGAACAGGTCCTGGCGAGACGGACCCTTCGGGGTGAGCCACATGGAGTTTCGGGCCGCGGCTTCGTGCGCGTCCTCCGGCGGCCACACCTCGGGCGGGAGCGCTGGGAGCAGTTCCCGCAAGGGCGCGAGCGGCGAGGGCGTGGCGGATCCGTCGCAGTAGGCGATGGCGGCGCGCGCCCGGTCGCCCACCCGATCCGTCAGCGCGCCCATGAGGGCGGTCTTCCCGATCCCGGCCTCACCGGACACGAAGACGAGGCGACCGTCACCTGCAGCGGCCTCATCGAGATAGGAACCCAGCGTCCGGAGTTGGCCCTGACGCTCCACGAGCATCATCGATCCAGCATAGGAGCGAGCGAATCGGGCCGATGGTCAATCCGAGAAGTCGTCACCCGCTCGTAGGCTGGCACGGTGGCGAGCAGCAAACCGGTCGGGGTGATCACCCGCGGGACGACCAACCCCAACCGTTTGCGCCGCTGCGACCGTTGGCTGGCGGGGCCGGCTGGGTGGCGACTGCGTCGAGCCGTGGAGCCGCCCGTCGTCGTGGACCTCGGCTATGGGGCCTCGCCCGTCACCGCGGTCGAACTCCACGACCGGCTGCGGCGGGTTCGTCCGGATGTCGAAGTCGTGGGGATCGAGATAGATCCGGAGCGGGTCGCCGCAGGGCAGGCGTTGGCACGACCGGGACTCACGTTCCGCCGGGGAGGCTTCGAGGTGCCACTCGACGGCGGTCGACGGGCCACGGTGGTGCGCGCGTTCAACGTTCTTCGGCAGTACTCGGAGGACGAGGTTGCCGGAGCCTGGGCCACAGTGCAGGAGCGCCTCACCCCGAACGGTCTCCTCGTCGACGGCACCTGCGACGAACTCGGTCGCCTCGCGACCTGGGTCGCCGTCGAGCCCGCCGGTCCGGTCAGCCTGACCCTCTCGTGGCACCTGCGAGGACTGCGCACGCCATCCGTGATTGCCGAACGGCTACCCAAGGCCCTCATCCACCGGAACGTCCCCGGGGAGGGCATCCACGCCTACCTGGCCGACATCGATCGGCACTGGGAACGCAGTGCCAGCCACGCGGCATACGGTGTCCGACAACGGTTCCTGGCCACAGCGCAAGGCCTGCGCGACGGTGGCTGGCCACTCCTCGACGGGCCGGCGCGGTGGCGGCTCGGCGAACTCACGGTCGCGTGGGACGCGGTCGCTCCCGGGTCAGCGGATCACCAGGGGCCGTAAGGACCCTGATGCAGGTTGTTGCCCCGACCGCGACCCTGCACGGAGTCGACCGCCGGCTTGACGTCCGCGAGGTAGATCCCGGCCGCGACGACACCGATGATCGCGAGGAAGAGGATCGTGCCGCCCAGAGCCACGAACCCGAGGAGCACGGCCAACCCCGTCACGGCCAACCAGAAGTTCTTGGTGCGCTTGCCGGCGGCGGCGAAGGCATCGGGGCGCGTCTTGAGGGCGTGCACGAAGGCATAGGCCTCGACCGCGAGAGCGGCGATGGTGAGTGCAAACAGCACGTAGGCCTGGGCCTGACCGAGTCCGAACATGGGACCAGCCTACGGCGCGGCGGCGTCCACGACGATGGTCACTGGGCCATCGGCCACGAGCTCGATCTCCATGTGGGCGCCGAACTGGCCGGTCGCCACCGTGAGACCACGCTCCCGGAGGGCTGCGACGACCTTGGCGACCATGGGTTCGGCGACGTCACCGGGGGCGGCCGCGTTCCACGAGGGGCGCCGGCCCTTGCGAGTGTCGGCGAGCAGTGTGAACTGGCTGACGACGAGGACGGGCGCCCCGGCATCGGTCACCGACTGCTCCCCCTCCAGGAGTCGCAGGTCCGCGATCTTGCGGGCGATGAACTCGACCTCGGCGTCCCCGTCGTCGTGGCCGACACCCACTAGGGCGAAGAGGCCGGGCTCCGTGATCTCACCGACCGTCTCGCCCTCGACGACGACCGCGGCACGTCGGACGCGCTGAATGACTGCCCTCACAGGGAGGCCGCCTCAGATGCCCACTGCGACAACGGAACCGACGCGCTCGCCGTGCCCGAGAATCGGCGCGTCCTCGAGCGCTTCGAGCGCGCCCGTCTCGACACCGAGGCGCCGCAGGACTGCGGCGAGGATGACCGTGCGGGCGCGCTGACCACCGTCCACGACCTTGAGAGCGACGCCGCGACCGTCAGCCAGCCCCACGGCATACACGGCTTCTGCGCCGTCCTTGGCGATCGCGCCGGGCGTCTGGCGCACGAAGGTCGTGACGTCGCGACGGCTGCCACCGAGGAACTCAGGGTGGCTGCGAATGGCGTCGGCGATGCGGGCCTCATCCGTGTCCTGGTCAGCGGAGGCGATGCGGCCGAAGGCCCGAGCGAGCCCGGCGAGCGACACGGCCATGACGGGCGCGCCGCACCCGTCGACGGCCTCGGCGGCGACGGGTTCGCCCGCGAGTTCCGCGAGGGTCGCCTCGCAGGCGCGCTGCAGCGGGTGGTCGGCATCGAGGTATGCCGTGTGGTCCCAGCCGTTGACGACGCACGTCGCGAGCATGCCGGCGTGTTTGCCCGAGCAGTTCTGGGCGAGGGACTCCTTGTCGTGCCCGGCGCGGATCCACTCGAGGCGAGCCTCGTCGTCGATCGGGAAGTCCGGGGTGTTGCGCAGGTCGCGCACGGTGAGGCCGGCGCCGTCGAGGATCTCGCGGACGGCGTCGCGGTGGAAGCCCTCGCCGGAGTGGCTCGAGCACACGAGCGACAGGTGGTGCGGGGCGAGGTCGAGGCCGCTGCGCACCATGGCGAGGGCCTGGACCGGCTTGTTGGACGACCGCGGGAAGACTGGTTCGGTCGCGCTGCCGAGCTCGAGCTCGATCGAACCGTCGGGCGCGGTCACGGCAACGCTCGCGCGGTGGACGGATTCGACGAAGCCGCCCCGGATCGCCTGGGCGAGAACCGGGGCGGCTTCGAGAACCGCGGGGGTTGAGAGGAAGTTCTGGGCGCTCACACCGCCCAGACTAGATCCGCTCTGGCTGCGATCAGTCGCCGACCTTGACGGCGGCCTTCTTGGTGGCCTTGGTCGAGGTGGCGGCGGTCTTCTTGGCGCTCGTCGAGACGGCCTTGGCCGACGTCGTGGTGCGCTTGGCAGCGTTGGTGGCCGTGGTGGAGGTGCGCTTGGCGGCCGTGGTGGTGCGCTTCGCGGCAGCCTTGACCTCGGTCACGGCGACGTCGGTGCTGTCCTCGACGGTGTCGACGAGGGTCTCGGCGACCTTGACGGCCTCCTTGGTGCCCGTGGTGAACGTGGCCTTGGCGGACGAGCGGACGTCGAGGACGGCCTTGCGGGCGGTCGTGACGGCACCCTTGCCGAGGGCGAGGGTCGTCTCGGCCTGCTCGACGAGCTCCTTGGTGGCCTTCTGGTTCTTGACGCGGGTCACGAGCTTCTTGCCGCGGGTGGCGAGGTCCTCGTAGGACTTGGTGACCTCGTCGAGGGTGGCAACGCCCTGGTTGAGGGCCTTGGTCGGGAGGGCCTTGACGTCCTCGATGACGACGCCGGCGCGCTTCTGGACCGCGGCGGGGGCCAGCTCGGCGCGGGCCTCGGCGACGGCCTTGTCGGCGCGGACGCGGGCCTCGGCGACGGCCTTGTCAGCGTTGAGGCGGGCTTCACGGGCGCGCTCGACGGCGAGGTCCGTGGCGCCGACGACGGCGTAGAACGGGGTGGCGGGGGTCTTGGTGGCGGTCTTGGTGGCCATGTTCACTCCTGGTGTTGTGGTGTGTTTGGACGCGGTGATGCTGCGAAAAGGGGGCGGTGCGGGGATCAGCGCTCGGTCTCCGTGCCGACGAAGGACTCGTAGACGTCGAGGAGGGTTGCTCGCTGTCGGTCGGTCAACTTCGGGTCGGCGGCGATGGCGTCCCGGACACTCGTGGTGGGCTTCTCGTCGGCGTGGTGCTCGTCGAGAATCCCGGCCTTGACATACAGCGTCTCGGCCGACACCTCCAGTCCCTTCGCCAGCTGCTGGAGGATCTCGGCGCTCGGGCGCTTCAGTCCCCGCTCGATCTGGGAAAGGTAGGGGTTGGAGATGCCTGCGAGCTCGGACAGCTGACGCAACGACAGGCGGTGCGACTGACGCTGCTCACGCAGGTAGTCGCCCAGTCCGGCGAGGTCGTTCAGCGGGTTCCTGCTCACGTCAACCATTGTGCTTGCTCTAGTTAGCAGAATGCAAACTGGGGCAAGCGTGACGGTGAACACATGCTGTCCGCTCGCCCCGACTTTCCCGCCGGGAGTGGGTTCTTCGAGGTTCGCAGGGGTTCCTTGGTCACGCGAAGTCCGAGGAACCCACTGGCGGCGAGAAACTCGATTGTATGCCGTGTGCTTTTGTCTGGCATAATCTCCCGTTATGTCTGTGCGTGAGCTCCTGAGCTTCCCCAACCCGGTCAACGAGAAGGCCGCGCGAGCCGTCGCCGGCGGCGTCGTCGTGCTGGCCGGGCTCACGCTGCTCACCCAGTGGTGGTGGCTCGCGGCGCTGCTTGCGGTGGGGTTCGCGCTTCGAGTGGCCGCCGGGCCGCGGTTCAGCCCGCTCGGTCGCCTCGCCGTCCACGTCATCGCGCCACGCTTCGGTGAGGCACGGCTCGTGCCCGGCCCGCCGAAGCGCTTCGCCCAGACAGTTGGCCTCTTCGTGAGCGGGGGCGCTGCAGTGGCTGCCCTTGGGTTCGGCGCCACGACCGTCGCGTCGGCTCTGCTCGCGGTGCTGGTCGTGTTCGCCCTGCTCGAGTCGGGCCTCGGGTTCTGCGCCGGCTGCTGGGCCTTCGGTCACCTGATGCGCCTCGGCGTCATCCCCGAGGAGACCTGCGCGGCCTGCAACGACATCACCCTCCGCGAGCGCGAGACCCAGCCCGCCTGACCGCACCATCTTCTGCGCGGGGCGCGCCAACCGCGCAGAAGCGGGCGAGGCGGGACGCTGAAGGGTTTGATGTGCCGAACCGTCCAATTGGGTGAGTTCGGGACAGGCGGGAGCGGACGGCATACCGGCGGACTGTGTGCCGAACCGTCCAATTGGGTGAGTTCGGGACGTTGAAACCTGCATGTCCCGAACCGAGGAATTCGGTGAGATCGGGACAGACGGGAGCGGACGGCATACCGGCGGACTGTGTGCCGAACCGTCCAATTGGGTGAGTTCGGGACGTTGAAAACTCGATGTCCCGAACCGTCCAATTGGGTGAGTTCGGGACGTTGAAAACTCGATGTCCCGAACCGTCCAATTGGGTGGGTTCGGGACGGGTCAGCGGCGGGGTTTGATGCCGAGGAGCTCGCGGGCGTCGGCCGTCGACATCGGCGGGCGTTGCATCGTCGTTGCCAGTTCCGCGGCGCGGGTCACGAGTTCGGAGTTGTGCTGCACCTGCTGACCGCGGGCGAAGACGATGTTGTCCTCCATCCCGACCCGCAGGTGACCACCGGCCGACAGTGCAGCCGCCAAGACCGGCAGGTGCGTGCGACCGATCCCCGTCGCCGACCAGGACGTCACCTCGTCGGGCAGCATCGCGACCCCGGCCATGAGAGCAGCCGCCGTCCCGGGCATGGCGCCGGGCACGCCAAGCACGAAGTCCACGTGGACCTTCCCGCCGAAGGGCAATCCGTGGGTGTCGATCAGGCGACGCAACGCGTGCACGTGCCCGAGCTCGAACAACTCGAACTCCGGCACGACCTCGCGCTCCTGCGCCTGGACATAGAGGTCGGACATGAAGCCCCACGGGTTGAGGAACACGTCGTCACCGAAGTTCGTCGTGCCACACGTCAGCGAGCACGAGTCCGGCTCGGCGTCGAGGACCGTGAGCCGCTGCTCGAGCGGGTCGTGCACGGACCCGCCGGTCGACAGCTGGACGATGAGGTCGGTCTCGGAGCGGAGGGCATCCACGGCCGCCTTCAGGAATCCTCCGTCGAGCGTCGGCCGGTGCTCGCCGTCGCGGATGTGCAGGTGGATCAGCGCCGCACCCGCCGCCTCGCACGTGTGAGCCGTCTCGACGAGCTCGTCGAGCGTCGTCGGCAGCTGGGGCACATCGGCCTTCGCGTGCTCTGCGCCGGTGGGCGCGACGGTGATGAGGGTCGCGGACGATGCGGTGGCCATGGCGCCAGTCTGTCAGGGCACCAGCCGGCCCGGACAGCCGGATCAGGAAATCCTGCGGTCGATCAGGGTGTGACGACGACGGTTTGTGCGCCAGCGACCGTTCCGGCGACAAGATCGACGTCCACGGGGGTGTTGCGCTTGACAACGGCAAGCGCGATCGGGCCGTCCTCGTGATGGCGTGCCACCGTCGTCAGCCGTCCGACCGCACGCCCCTCAGCACCGTCAGCACCCGCCACGAACAACTCCGCACCCGGCTCGGGCAGCACGTGCCCCGACCCGTCGAGGTGCAGGAACACGACCCGCCGCGGCGGACGCCCGAGGTTGTGCACCCGCGCGATCGTCTCCTGCCCGCGATAGCAGCCCTTGTGCAGGTGCACGGCAGTCCGCAGCCAGTCGAGTTCGTGCGGGATGGTCCTGTGGTCGGTCTCGAGGCCGAGCCGCGGCCGCCAGGCCGCCACGCGCAGCGCCTCCGCGGCCCACACTCCAGCCAGCGGCCGGTCGCCCACCGCTGCCTCCAGCCCATCGCGCGGCACGATCAGCTCTCGCCAGCGACGCGCCTCACCCGGGTGCCCAGCCTCCGGCCCGTATGCCGCGGTGTCACCCACGAGCGCCGGCCACGGGTCGACCCACGCCAGTGGCTCCCCCTCGGCACTGGCAGCCGAAAGCGGTTCTCCGAGAACGGCATACGCCTCGGTGACGTCTTCAACCTCGACCCGCAGCATGAAGCGCATCGAATCGAGCCAACCAGCAAGCGAAGGCGCCGTGCCCGGTTCGACCGTGATCCACGTGGCCTCCCCGTCGTCGACGACGTGCAGGGCATGCTCGATGTGGCCCTTCGGCGAGAGCACGAGCGACTCGGCCGACACCCGCGGTGCGAGCCCGGTCAACTGTTGCGTGGTGATCGAGTGCAGCCACGACAGTCGGTCCGGCCCGGACACGCGCACGACGCCGCGGTGCGACAGGTCGACGACGGCCAGCCCCTCTTCGAGGAGTCGCTGCTCGCGACCCGGGTCGCCGTAGTGCGCGGCCACACCCGCATCGAGACCCTCCGCGGCGACGGCGCCGGGACGGCCGAGCAGCGGGGAGTCGGGAACGGTGCTCGTGGGGGCAGTGGTCGTCGTGTCGGTCATGACTGCTTCCTGCAGGTGCGGCAGAGGCCGTGGATGGCGGCGTGGGTGACGTCCGCCTCGAATCCGAGTGAACTGTCGAGCCGGGCCACGAATTCCTCGGCCACAGCGATCGGCGCCTCGCCCACGGAACCGCACTGACGGCATACGACATGAATGTGGGTGGCGTGGGAGGTGAGGTGATAGCTCGGCACCCGGTGATCGACGTGCGTGTGCGAGACCAGGCCGAGGTCCTGGAGCGCCTCAAGCGAGCGATAGACCGTCGACAGAGCCATCGGCGTCTCGCCTTCCGTGGATACCGCCTCGACGATCTGCTCCGGCGTCGCGTGGCCCAGCTCCTCCACCGCCGCGAGGACCTGCTGGCGCTGCGGCGTGAGCCGCCGCCCGGCGGCTCGCAGTCGCGTGCCGAGATCACTCACACCACCAATGTATGCCGGGTCGGCGAGTCTCATGGAACGCGCACCTACACTGGCCGCGTGCTCGACGACTTCACCGATGCCGACCAGCCCACCCGGCGACAGACCAAGGACGGGCCCCGGTGGGGACGCCGCATCCTGCTCGTCGTGGCGTCGTTCGTGGCCCTGGCACTCGTCGCCGCGGCTGGCTTCTTCGTGTTCCTCAACCAGAAGGTCTCGGGCAACATCAGCCAGGAGGAACTCCTCCCCAAGGCGGCACCCTCCGCCACCCTCGCGGACGGCTCGACGGTGGCGATCCCGCAGAAGGGCGTGGGGCAGAACTACCTCATCGTCGGAGCGGACACGCGCCCCGGCGACGTCGGGCGCTCCGACGTGATCGTGCTCGCGCACGTGCCCGAGGACAAGTCGGCGGTGCACCTCATCCACTTCCCGCGCGACCTCTATGTCGCCATCCCCGGACGTGGCAAGGACAAGATCAACGCGGCCTATGCCTACGGCGGTTCGCCCCTGCTCGTGCAGACCATGCAGAACCTTCTCGGGGTCAAGATCGACCACGTCGCCAAGACGGACTTCGAGGGGTTCCAGAAGATGACCGATGCGGTCGGCGGGGTCCGCGTCTACGCCGAGGAGGCGAGCGACGAGGGGTCGTTCAAGGTCCGCCAGGGCTGGAATGAGTTCAACGGCGAGGAGGCGCTGCTGTTCGTCCGCGAGCGCTACACCCTGTCCGAGGGTGACATCTCGCGCGGCAAGCGCCAGCAGGCATTCATCAAGGCACTCATGCTCAAGACGCTGAGCCGCGAGACGTTGACCAACCCCGTCACGCTGACCAAGTTCATCGATGCCGCGACCGACAACCTCGTCGTCGACCAGAACCTCGACGTGGGCACGATGCGCGGCGAGGCGATCGGGCTGCGCAACCTTCGCGGCAGCGACGTCGTCTTCATCACCGCCCCGTTCACCGGGTTCGGCACGGCGCCTGACGGCGGGTCGATCGAGATCGTCGACGAGGCCAGCATGGCTGAACTGGGCAAGGCATTGCGCACCGACACGATGGAGACCTACGCCGACGTCACCGTCACCCCCTGACGCCGATCGGGTGGGAGCCCTCGTGCCGACCGGAGGAAACCTGAAGGGGCCGGAGGGAAACTAAGCCTCCGGGCCCTCCACCTCCCCTCATGGGGAGCAAAAGTTGGGGTCAGTCGACGCGCTTGAGCTCGGCGCTCAGGTGTGACTGGAGGGGCTGGCCCATCGCCGCCATGTCCATGACCCACATGAGGTTGGACTGGACGTAGCCGTACATGCGGTGGCCCGCGGTGTACTCCTTCGCGTGCGGGCTGCGCATCACGCCGTCGGTGCGGAGCTCGATCTTGGCGGGCTGGGCGTGCCCGGCATACATCTCGACGATCCCCGTGGGGTGCGTGAGGAGCAGCTCGACGTTGGTGCCGTCCGGCGTCTCGGGTACGGGCCGCCAGAAGCCGACCTCGGTCGCGAGCGGGCGCACCTTCTCGCCGCCCTCGTCGAGGAGCCACGTCCGGCTGTGCCAGCTGAGGAACGGGCGGCCGTCGTGGGAGCAGGTGATCTCCTGGCCGAAGTTCGCCGACTCGATCGTCGGGTAGCCCACGACGCCGGCGCCGGCCCACGTGCCGACGAGCCAGGCCAGCGGGGCGAGCTCGGGCGGGAGGTCTGTGTCGAGGTGGAATGCCACGAGTGGGATCGTAGTCGCACCGCGAAGGGAGCCCCAATGATCAGCAGTTCGGCCAGCACTCCGCCCAGCATCCGCCCGCTCGTCGTCAAGATCACCTGTGGCGCCGAGGCCCTCGAACGCCTCAACCAGGGCTTCACCGTCGCGACGACGGCACTGGCGGCCGGCGCCGACGTGAGCGTGTGGCTCACGGGTGACGCGTCGTGGATGGCGGTGGCGGGGCGTGCCGAGGAACTGGACCTCCCCCACGGCGCCCCGCTCGAGGACCTCCGGGACGCGCTGCTCGCGGGCGCGACGGTCACGGTCTGCGGACAGTGCGCCGCCCGTCGTGAACTCGGACCCGAAGATCTCCTGGAGGGGGCCACGATCCGGGGCGCGGCGGCATACGTCGAAGAAATCCTCCGACCGGACGTGCAGGCGATCGTCTACTGACCACTCGTCCTTGTGCCCCATTGGGACGGCGAGCACCAGCCGAGTTGTCCCAATGGGGCACAAGGACGAGCCGATGGGAAGGCGTCAGCCGACGAGGGCGCGGGCGATGACGTAGACCGGCACAGCCGTCACGAGCACCGACGCCACACCCGCGGTGATCTGGCCGCGCATCCCGCGGATGGGATCCAAGGCACCTAGCGCCCTTCGGAGGACGTGCGCCAACCCAGCGGCGGCCGCGCCCAGGACGACGCCCGCGAGGACGCCCACGTCAGAGATGACGAGGCCAGCGATCCCGCCGACGAAGAAGCCGATGGCCACGGCCACCGGAAGCATCCAGCGCCGGGCCTTGACGAACGGCGCCCCAAGATCGGCGAACGCCGAGAGCGCCAGTGCCAGGCCGACGACCATGACGACCTGAGGCCCGTCGGACGTGCGGCCCAGCGGCACGAACGCCGCCGCGGTCGTCGCGAGGGCGAGCCCGGCTGCGGTCACTGCTACGGACTGCGTGAGTCGCTCGCGCCCGTCCTTGCGGATCAGTTGGTGGAAGAACATCCCGAAGACCGCCGCGACCATGACGACAGGGACGTGCCGGAGATAGGGCTCGTCGGGGGTCAGCGCCACGACCGCCGCGGCCAGGACGCCGGACAGCCCGATGACGACGGACGAGCCGAAGCGCGAGGCCGCTCCGAGCAGTTCGGGCCACCCCCAGGCGAGCACGATGCCGCCCCACGCGACGGCGGCGGCGCCAAGGACATGGTCGGCGACCGTGCCCAGCGCCAGCAGCACGGCGAACGCGGCCGTCGCGAGAACGAGGGTGAGGTGACGCTCGTGCGCCACCGCCGGCGCAACCGGATGGCGACGACGCTCCTCGCGCGCTGCTCGACGGCCGGCGCGCGACTCGCTCACGGGCTCGGTCGCATCCACGGTGGGCATCCTGCCATCCCGCAGCACGCCTGACACCCTGTCAGCCACCGGCGAACGGCGGCAGGACCTCGACGACGACGCCCTCGCGCAGCTCGGCGTCGCGCCCCACGGCGCGCCCGTCGACCAGCACGGAACACACGGCCATGACGTCGCTCAGTTCCGGGTGGGCGGCCACGGCTGCGTCGAGCGCGTCACCCACGAGCGGCCCTGTGACGAGGGTCTCCTCGGTGACCCCTGCGGCCGCACGGGCACCTGCCCAGTAGCGCAGTGTCACTGGTCTCACGCCCCGGTGAGTCCCGTCGATCGTGGTCATGTCCACCTATTCTGTGCTGGATGGCCCAACTTCTGCTGCTGACGAACGCCCTGGCGCCGAGCGCCGAGGTGCTGCCAGCTCTGGGCCTGCTCAGTCACCATGTTCGCATCCTCCCGGCCGAGCCGACTGCCCTGATCGACGCTCCGAGCGCCGACGCGGTGCTCGTCGACGCCCGCCGTGAGTTGGCCATGGCCCGGTCGCTGTGCCGGGTCATCCGCACCACCGGGTTGTCGGCGCCGCTCTTCGCTGTCCTGACGGAGGGCGGGCTGGCCGGTCTCACGCCCGAGTGGGGCATCGACGACGTGCTGCTCGACACTGCCGGCCCGGCCGAGGTCGAGGCGCGGCTGCGGCTCGCCATCGCGCGTTCCCTCGAGGACGAGGGTGGGGTCGAGGAGGACGTCCGGATCTCGGCCGGCGTGCTCGTCATCGACGAGGCGACCTACTCGGTCAAGCTGCGCGGCAATGCCCTCGACCTGACCTACAAGGAGTTCGAGCTCCTCAAGTACCTCGCACAGCACCCGGGCCGCGTCTTCACCCGGGCGCAACTGCTCCAGGAGGTGTGGGGCTACGACTACTTCGGAGGCACCCGCACCGTCGACGTCCATGTGCGTCGGCTGCGCGCCAAACTCGGCGTGGACTACGAGACGCTGATCGGGACGGTACGCAACGTTGGCTACCGCTTCGTCCCCGAAGAGGCAGAGGCGGACACCGAGTCGGTGTCGTCGTGAGCGACTTCCGCATCGAGTCGGCGTCGTCGTTGGACGAGCCGTCGGTTGCGTCGGTTCTGGCACTGATTGATCGGGCAGCCGACGCCGATGGCGTCGAGGCCATTTCGGAGGCCTTCAGACTCGCACTCGGCTCACCTCGCGCATCAGTCACCCACTTCGTCGCGTATGCCGCTGAGTCACCTTCCGAGGGGCTGCTCGGCTATGCGGCGGTGGACACTTCAGGCTCTGCCGAGCTCGTCGTGGATCCGCCGGCGCGACGCCAGGGCGTCGGCCGGGCCCTCCTGCGCGCTGTGTTCGACGGTGACTCACGGGCCGACTTTGTGCCCGATTGGGACACGTCGCGTCGGCCGAAGGCCTCCGTCGACGTGTCCCAATCGGGCACAAAGTCGCGGCAAGTGGCGGTCGGGGTGTGGGCGCATGGGAACCTGCCGGCGGCGCAGGCACTGGCTGCCTCGGCGGGGCTGGTGTCGACGCGTGAACTGCACGTCATGGCTCGCGCAGTCGTGTCCGGTGATGTCGTGGATCCCGTTCTGCCAGAGGGCTTTTCGGTTCGCGCCTTCGAACCCGGGCGAGACGAACAGGCGTGGCTCGAGGTCAACGGTCTCGCCTTCGCCTCGCACCCGGAGCAGGGCTCGATCACCCTCGCCGACCTCCGCGACCGGATGGCGCAGGACTGGTTCGACCCTGCTGGTTTCCTCCTCGTGGAGGACACGACGGTGACCGAATCCGATGGCCAGCACCCCCTCGCCGCGTTCCACTGGACCAAGCGTGAGCCCGGGTCCACGACAGGTGAGGTCTATGTGGTTGGCGTGCACCCGGCATACCAAGGAAAGGGACTGGCGGGTCCGCTGACGGGACTGGGAACGGCATACCTCGCCCGGCAGGGCGTCGAGAAGATCGAGCTGTATGTCGATGGTGACAACACGCGAGCGCTGGCCACGTATCGAAGGGCCGGGTTCGAGGACGCGGCGATCCACGTCGTCTACGGGCGGCCTGACGCGCCGTAGAGTGTGGCGGTCCGCGACAAGGGAGAACCCGTGACCGACCCACGCCTCGAGGGCGCCGAAGCAGATCCTGAAGGCGCCGCACCGCCGCCGGAGATCGCTGCGCGCGTGGACAACGTCGCCCGCAACAGCGCGATCATGGCGATCGGGACCTTCGGGTCGCGGATCCTCGGCTTCGTCCGTGCCGCTCTGCTCACGGGCGCCATCGGTGCGGGCGTGGCCGCCGACTCGTTCACCATCGCGAACACCCTGCCGACCCAGCTCTTCGTGCTCATCAACGGCGGCCTGATCTCGGCCCTGCTCATCCCCCAATTGACCAAGGCGATGCTGCGCAAGGACGGCGGTCAGGACTTCAGCGACCGGCTCATCACGCTGTGCCTGCTCGTGCTCGGTGGCGCGACGCTCCTCTCGATCGCGGCGACGCCGTGGATCATCGGGGCACTCACCAAGGACAACGCCGGGCAGGCGTTCATCAACCTCACGACCTTCATGGCCTACATCTGCATGCCGCAGCTGTTCTTCTACGGGTTGTATGCCGTGCTCGGCCAAGTGCTGCAGGCGCGCGGGAACTTCCTCGCGTTCGCATGGGCGCCGGCGTGGGCCAACATCATCCAGATCGCGGGCCTCGGCTGGTTCATCCTGAAGTGGGACAAGCAGCCCGCCGTGGAGCCGTGGACAACGGAGATGATCCTCGTGTTGGGCGTGAGCACGACGCTCGGCATCGTCATCCAGGGGTTGAGCCTCGCGTGGCCGCTATGGAAGTCGGGGTTCCGCTACCGGCCGCGGTTCGGGTGGCGTGGCTACGGGTTCGGCGACATGTCGCGGATGACGGGGTGGACGGTTGGGGCCCTGCTGATCTCGCAGTTCTACGGTTTTGTGAGCACCGCCGTCATGTCGCCGGAGGAGTCCGACGGACCCGCGGCTGCAGGCAACATGGTGCAGGCCTTGGCCTACAGCCTCTACATCCTTCCCCACTCGATCATCACGACCTCGATCGTCACGGCACTGTTCCCGGCGATGTCGCGGGCGCACGAGTCGGGCGATCTGGCGGAGATGCGGCGCCGGGTCGTCAGCGGGCTCAAGAGTCCGGCGGTGTTGTTGCTCCCCGCCGTCGCAGCGTTCATCGCTCTGGGGCGGCCGATCGTCAAGACTCTCTTTCCCGGAATCCAGTACGACGCGAGCCGGGGCATCGACGAGCCGGGGAGCATCGCGTTGGTCCTCGCGATCATGGCGGTCGGACTCATGCCGTTCGGGATCACGGCGCTCAAGCAGCGCTACTGCTTCGCCCGCGGGGACGGGTGGATGAACTTCTGGCTCGTGGCCCTCATGACCGTCATCAACCTCATCGGCGCCGCAGTGGCGTATTGGGTGGCGCCGAGGGAGTACGTCGTGGCCACGGTGGCTGCGGGCGCCTCGATCGCGAACATCGTGTCGGCTGCGGCGTTCCTCATCGTGGCGCGAGGACAGCTGGGCGGGCTCGGCATGGGTGAGGTTTCGCGCCTGTGGATCCGGCTCGCGCTGGCGTCCGCCGTTGCTGGGCTGGCTGGGTGGGGAGCGTCGACCCTTGTCTTCGACCCGGCGAGTCCGTGGCTCTGGCACCTCCTGGCGCTCGTGGCCGGTGGGGCCGTGATGGGTGTCGTGTTCCTCGGGCTCACGAAGCTGCTGCGGATCCGCGAGGTCGACGACATGCTCGCCCCGATCCTCCGCCGGCTCCCCATCTGACCTCCCCTCCGATTGATTGCCCCGCACTGCACGCGCTCGCTGCGCTCGCCGTGCAGTGCGGGGCAATCAGTCGTGGATTCAGGGCGTGCGGCGGGCAGTGACGATGAGGTACTCCCACTCCATGGCGCCGTCTGGCGCCTGGTGTCGGCGCGCGAGGTCGTCGAGTGTGGCGTCGAGTTCGACCACCCGAGCCGGGTCGTCGGCCACGGCGCGGTAGGCCGTGATGGTCGGCCCGTAGTTCGCCTTGAAGTACTCACGAAACTCCTCGGGCGTCCGGAACCGGTCGACGGTCAACATCCTGCGCCGAGCCTCGAGGTCGACGACGCGATCCCCGAGCAACGAGCGCACGTGCTCCTCGTCGCCCCACAGCGGCGGAGGCTGGACCCCGACCGGTGGTGCTGGCACGAACGCCTTCACCGCCGCGAACATCTGCCCGATGAAACCCTCCGGCGTCCAGGAGAGCAGTCCGATCGACGCCCCCGCCCGCGCGACCCGTAGGAGCTCATCGGCCGCCACCGTGTGGTGGGGAGCGAACATGACACCCAGGCAGGACAGCACGACGTCGAAGGAGGCGTCGGCGAAGGGAAGGTCCTCGGCGTCGGCCACCCGCCAGTCCACATCCAGCCCCTGCCTCTTCGCCCGCTCACGGCCGGCATCGAGGAGCTCCGGCGTCAGGTCGCTCGCGACGACCTCCCCTCCGTCACGGGCCGCCGGGAACGAGGCATTCCCGCTCCCGGCGGCGATGTCGAGGACCCGTTGTCCGGCGCTGATCCCGGTTGCGGCGACCAGCACTGCGCCGAGGTCACCGACGACCTCGTCCGCCACGGCGGCATAGTCGCCCAGCGCCCACATGGCCCGGTGGCGGGCCTTCAGGGCGCGGTCCGCGTCAATCGTCTGTGCCGTCGCGCGTGCCTGTGTCGTGGTCATCATGACCCCAGTGCCGGGATGAACGACGGCGCGCTGGCACCCGCGCCGGTGAGGTTGTCGCGCCGCACGAGTTGGGTGTCGATGCGCTTGAGCGAGTCGCCCTGCTGGACCGCCGGGACGTACGGCTTCGGAATGTACGGACCGGGGTAGGAAACCGCCGACGCGGCACCCGCCCCTGCCCCTGCCAGGAGGAGGGCCAGAGTGGCCGCTGCTGTGCCTCGAATGATGTGTTGCATGGTGGTGCTCCTTGTCCGGAGTGTCATTCCACCGATCTGGTGGACGACAACCCACCGATTCGGTGGGTGTCTTCCACGGTCCGCCGACCCCGGTCGCCGCACATCCGGCGCGACCCCTCAACTCCTCCCCTCAGCCCCCTCAGATCCACTGACGAAGCTCCTCGTCGGCCTGTCCGCCCCCGGGGTGCGTGGGAGCATGAAGGATGGCGTCCGGGAGCGGACGGCACGTGATTGTTGGTCGTGAGCCGGAGCTGACTGCGATCCATTCGTGCCTGCAACACGCAGCCGAGGGGCACAGCCGCACCTTGGTCGTCACCGGCATGGCCGGGATCGGGAAGACGAGCCTCGTCCGCGAATCGCTCACCGACGTCGTCGGCTCCGCTCGCGAGTACCACGTCCTTGCGGGCGCCTGCCTCCCCCTCCAGACCCTGACCGTGCCCCTGCAGCCGCTGCGGGCGGCCCTGCGTGACACAGCATCCGAAGCCGCCGAGCGCCTCGCCGCGATCGACGACATCGACAGGGCTCCCCGCGCCTTCGATGCCTACGTCGACGAGGTCAGTGCAGAACGCCCCTTGGTCCTGTTCGTCGACGACGTGCAGTGGGCCGACCAGAGCACGCTCGACGTCCTGCTCTATCTCGCGGCCGGCCCCCGTGACCGCGCCCTGGCCCTGGTCGTCGCCGCCCGGGACGATGTCCTCCCCGATGGTCACCCGCTGCACCGATGGCTCGCGGACGTCCAACGGTTGCCGGGCGTCGACACCCTCCACGTCGGACCCCTCGACCGGCACGGCACCGAGCAGCAACTCATGGCGCTGACTGACGTCGCCCCCCATCAGAGTCTCGTGGACGACGTCTTCATCAAGGCCGAGGGCAACCCCTATTGCACCCGGTTGCTGGTGCATGGCGTCTCGCCCGACGCCCGCCTCCTTCCCGACCTGCCATCGGCCAACCTCTTGGCTGCAGTGAAGCGGGACTGGCACGAACTCGGCGAGGCCGCACGCCAGGTGACGAGCCTCGTCGCAGCTGGCGGCCGACCCGTCACGCTCAATCTGCTCGAGGCCGTGGCCGACGACCTGGGGATCCCGGATGTCCGACCAGCGCTCGAGGAGGCCGTCACGCGTCGAATCCTGCGACTCAGCGAGCCGGACGGCTATTGGTTCCAGCACCCACTCCAGGCCGAGGCACTCGACTCCGAACTCGGTGCCACGCGCATGGAAACGTGGCACGCGGCATACGCGAAACAGCTTGAGAAGGCGACGGCCGACGAGAAGCCGAACGTGTCCGCCGCGATGGCCCTGAGCGACCACCACCACCGCTCTGGCAACGCCCCGGCCGCATACGCCTGGGCGCTCCGGGCGTGGGACCTTGCTGGTGCAGCACGCACCTCGCCAGAGCTGCGCCGACTGTTGCGACGGGCCATCGACGTGCGCCCCAGCGTCCCGGACGCCGCGGAGACGCTCGACGACCTCCTTGAGTTGCTCCGCAGCGCCGCCGAAGCAGGCGGGGCCTTCGGCGACCAGCTGGTGGCGGTCAACGCCCTCCTTGAGCGCATCGACGAGACGGTCCAGCCGCTGGAGGCGGGCTGGTTGCGCGTGCAACGCTCGCGGCTGCACACACTGACCGGCGCCGGCACCCCCGAGCCGGCGGAGGCACTGATCGCCGTGCACCTCACCCGCGCCGACCCCTCCTCGTGGCAGCACGCCGTCGCGCAAGCCGAACTCGTCAGAGCCATGGTCTGGGCAGACGATCCCGGAGCTGAGGCCCACGCGAAAAAGGCGGTCACCATCGCGCGACGGACGGGCAACCCGCATGCGCTCGCCTTCGCACTGTGCGCACGGGCCATGGTCGCGACCGTCCAGGGATCCTCGGCGAATGCTGTGGAGTACGCCGAGGAGGCAGGACGGGTCGCGCTGGACGCCAAGGACTGGCACGCCTATCAACACGCCATCGCCTGGCAGGTCAACGCCGCAAGCCCTCCGGTGAGCGCAGCGGTCGCCGACGTCCTGAGTCGAGCCCGTCGTGAGATGTCGACGGGAGGCGCGCCACATGTGCAGGTCGCGATCTGCGCTGCCTTCGAGGCCGAGAAGCGCCTTCTCATCGGCGACTGGCAGGTCTGCCGCGACCTTCTCCGGATCTCACTCGGCTCCTCGGACCCCGGCCCGTTCGTCGACATCCAGTCGCGCCTCGCTGCCGCCATGCTCGACGCCTTCCAGGGCCGGACGAGACAGGCCTCGATGCAGCTCGAGCGCGCCACGGAGTTGCTCGCGACACCGGGCCTCCACCCGAACGACTCGCTGGCGACGGCCACGGCCCTCGTCGCGCTCGCATCGGGCGAACCCGAGGTTGCGCTGCGGGCAGCGGTGCATGCCTTACGCGCCAGAGGGGCACGTCCGCATCTGTGCGAGTGGCTCGTCCCGTTGGCGGCCCGAGCCATGGCTGACCTCACGGAGTCGCGTCGTTCGCCGAGTGAGGACGGCATGCCCACCGACATCGACGACCTCGTGCGCGAGTTCCCCACCATCGTCGTCGAGGCCGGGGACGACCCCGAGAGCCAGCCACACCTGCGACTGATGCAGGGCTGGTACGACACGGAGGAGGCGCGCGCCCGAGCAACCGAGCGCGGCGCCAAGGACAACGCGGGCCTCGGCGACCGCTGGAGGGGCG
Organism: Knoellia sinensis KCTC 19936; assembly: GCF_000768705.1. Classification (GTDB taxonomy): domain Bacteria; phylum Actinomycetota; class Actinomycetes; order Actinomycetales; family Dermatophilaceae; genus Knoellia; species Knoellia sinensis. Next base: position 312,614 of record NZ_AVPJ01000002.1, on the reverse strand, counting down.
TGGCTGCGTCGAGCGAGGCCGCCGAGTTGCCCTGGATTGGCGCCTATGCCTGGTGGCGAGCTGCCGAATCGCTTCTGGCGCAAGGCCCCTCACAGAGACGCCGGGGCATCGACGCCTGGCGCCGCGCGGAGCGACTGGCACGCCAGTTGGATGCTCGCGCGATCCTCGACGACGTCGGCACCCTCGGCCGCATCGCGCGGGTACCGCAACCTGCCACGGCTTCGACGCCGCCGGCGACGAACTCAACCGAGGCCGGGGCCGGGGAGCTGCCGGCGCCTCTCCCAGGTCTGACTGACCGCGAGCGCGAAATCCTCGGACACGTGGTCAGTGGCTCGACCTACAGCGAGATCGCCGCGGCGCTGTTCATCAGCGAGAAGACAGTGTCGTCACACATCTCCAACCTCTTGCGCAAGACCGGCACCGCGAGCCGGGTCGAGCTCTCGCGCCTGGCCACCCGGGTGACTGCTCAGGCGGGCGGGCAGGAGGAGTTGGGCTAGGTGCCGCTCGTCCGCTTCGAGAGTCAGTTCGCGAGCGCTCTGGCGAGTGCGCCGACCTCGTCCAGCCAGGCACGTCGCTGAGTGGCATCCGCCTCGGCCATGGGGCCGAACATCCGCCGCTGGATCTGCGCCTCACCCAGGTAGCCACCGACACACTGCCGCCAGATGAGGTCGAGCGGGTCACCGAAGACCTCGCGTTCCCGATCGGCTGGCGTGTCCGACGTATTCAGGACGAGCAGGTGGCGCAGCCCGAGCAGAGGTCGGGGGGCACCGGTCCGTGTATCCAGTTCGTAGGCCACCCCCGGCACGAGCACCCTGTCGAGCCAACCGGCCATCATCGCCGGGGGTTTGCCCCACCAGTTGGGGTGCGCCACGACGAGAGCATCCGCTTGTGCCAAATGGTCTCGATGCGCACGAAGGAGTGGGGACCCGATCTCATGGCGGTCGAGCGCCGAGCTTCCGGACGTCATGGTCTCCTCGACCGGCAGAACGGGATCGAAGCCCTCGGCATAGAGGTCGTGCCAATCGATGCTGGCACCGGACGCCAAGACCGCCTCAGCCACGCCCGCTGCCATGGCGTGCGAGAAGCTCTCGCGCCGTGGGTGCGCAACGACGACCATCGTCCTCATCGGATGATCTCGGCGAGGTGGGGATCGCGCCGTGGCATCTCCTCCGTCGTCGCGCTCACACGCGCGGGTCGGTGGTGATCACGTCCGCTGGTGGCTCGGTGGTGTGGTCCCCGCGGCCAAGTCGGCTGTGGGAGCGGCCGTAGGCGAAGTAGACGACCAGGCCGAGGGCCATCCAGATGAGGAAGCGCACCCATGTGCCTCCCGTGAGGTTGAGCATCAAGTAGAAGCAGAGCAGCACCGACAGGCCCGCGACCACGGTGACGGCGGGCGTCCGGAAGGCGCGCGGCAGGTCGGGGCGGGTCCGGCGCAGGATGACCACTCCGACGCTCACCAGCACGAAGGCGAACAGGGTGCCGATGCTCACCAGGTTGACCAGGGTCGCGAGGTCGACGAAGCCGCCGATGATCGCGACGGCCACTCCGGTGATCGCGGTGAAGATGTAGGGCGTGCCGAACTTCGGGTGCACCTTGGCGAGTCCCCGCGGCAGGAGCCCGTCACGGGCCATGGCGAACCCGACGCGGGTTTGGCCGAGCATCAGGATCATGACGACGACGATGAGCCCGATGCACGCGCCGATGGCGATGAGCCGCCCCATCCAGTCCATGCCGACCGCGTCGAACGCTGTGGCCAGGGGCGCCGGGTCACCGGCCTCGATGTCGGTGTAGTTCTGCATCCCGGTGATCACCAGGCTCACCGCCATGTAGAGCACCGTGACGATCGCCAACGAGTAGAGGATGCCGCGGGGCACGTCGCGCTGCGGGTTGCGGGTCTCCTCGGCGGTGGTGGCGACGATGTCGAAGCCGATGAACGCGAAGAACACGATCGCGGCGCCGGCGATGACACCTGCGAAGCCGTAGACCGCCGGGTCCGTTCCCAGGAGCCAGCTGATCAGGGTGCCGTCCATGAAGCCCCGCTCCCCTTCGGGCGCAGGCTCGGAGGGAGGAACGAAGGGCGAGTAGTTGGCCGTGTCGATGTGCGAGACGCCGAAGACGATCACCGCCGCGACGACCAGCAGCTTGATGGCCACCACGACCTGGTTGATCATGCTGGAGAGCTTGATGCCGGCGATGAGCACCGCCATCACCAGCAGCGAGATGATGACGGCGGGGAGGTCCACCGTGCCCTCAGCAGCGGAGCCGAGCGACGCCGGCACCTCGAACGGCGTCCCGGCCACGACCTCCTGGAAATAGCCGGAGAAGCTCGTGGCCAGGGCAGCGGAACCGATGGTGAACTCCAGCGCGAGGTCCCAGCCGATGATCCAGGCGATGAGTTCACCGAAGGTCGCGTAGCTGAACGTGTAGGCGCTGCCCGCCACCGGGACCGTGGAGGCGAACTCCGCGTAGCACAGGGCCGCCAGCGCACAGGCGAGGCCAGCGATGATGAAGGAGAGCGTGATTGCCGGTCCAGCGTTGGTCTTGGCGACCGTGCCGGTGACCACGAAGATGCCCGCGCCGATGATGACGCCCACCCCGAAGATCACGAGGTCGAGCACACCCAGGTTCTTCTTGAGTTGGTGCTCCGGCTCCTCGGTGTCCGCAATCGACTGCTCGACCGACTTCGTCCTGAAGAGGCTCATCCCAACACGCTAGAACCAAATGCGGAGTTACCGGCGAGTCGCAGCCCCACAATGCTTCGCAGAACACTGCGGCCCACCGGCCGCACTGCGCGACTTCTCAACGTCGGCGATACACGTCAGAGCGGTGGTCGACCTGGATCACCAGGACGAGCAGTCGATCCTCCACGATCTCGTAGAGGATGCGGTATGGCCCGCGTCGGGCTCCCCACAGTCCTTCGAGTTCGCGCTGCAGGGGCTTGCCCACGGAGCGCGGCTTGCGCGCGAGTTCACCAAACGCAAACTCAATGATCGCGGGGACGATGCGCGGTGGGATGTCACGGAGATCGCGCTGAGCCGAGGCAGCAAAGACGACCTCGTGAACGCGCTCCCGCTCGTCGGTCATCGACCCTTCCGCGGCACGCCACACTCTGCTCGAATCTCGTCCTCACTCACCGTCTCGTCGTCAGCCAGGTCCTGCCGCGCCCGAGCCGCGTCATCGAGGGTGCCCTGACGGGAGAGCCAGAACAGGGTTTCCTGGAGGGACTCCCACTCGTCCGCTCCGATGAGCACTGCCGCCGGCGACCCATTCTTGGTGATCGTCACCTGCTCATGGGTGAGCGCCACGGAGTCCACCAACTCGTTGAGCCTGTCCTTCACCTTCGAGATCGGGAGCGTCTGCATGCGCACCAAACTACGCCCGCATTCAGACCCATAGAAGGCCCAAATTCAGGCTGATGGTTGGTGGGGATCCCGCGCGCAGCGGTGGGTGGGGACGCCGAGGTGGGCGGACGGCATACGCGATGGGCTGGGTTGTGCCGAACCGTCCAATTGGGTGAGCTAGGTACGCGGCAGGTCGGAGTCGGCGGGTTCGCCACCGGGGTGGAAGGCCGCCTCCGGGTCGTAGTACTGGTGGAACTTGCGGTCGTAGCTCACGCCCGCCGCGAGGATCTTGGCCCACCGAACGGGGTGCTTCTCGGCCTTGTAGTGCAACGGGTTGCGCAGCCCACCGGCCTTGATGACCCGCTGCGTCCGCTCCCACAGGTCGGGGTGGCGTGCGATCGCCCACTTGATCGTCCGCACCGGCACGACCGAGTAGACCGACTCGGTGTCGGCCTCGACGAGCTCGAACTCGTCAGGCAGGTTGTCGTGGACGTACTCGTCGACGTACCACCGCACTGGGTTGAACCCCGTCCCCGTGACGTAGTAGTTCGAGCGCCCGAGCCGCGGGTTGAGCTCGAAGAACTTCGTCTTGCCGTCGCGTGGGTCGTACTTGAGGTCGAAGTTCGCGTAGCCGACCCACTTGAGCTCGGCGAGAAGCCGCACGGCTTCGTCGACGATCTCGCGATTCTGGCCGGTGAGGATCGCGGCGGGCACACCGAGCAGTCCGGGCGAGTGCTCCTCGATGAGCGTGCGTCCATAGCTCGCAAACCGCACGCGAGAGTCCTTGTCGCAGTAGCACGTCAGGATGCGCATGCCCGTGTCGTCGCCGGGGATCTTGTCCTGCACGATGAGCGTCTCGCGGTAGCCGGAGGCCTGCACGCGGCCGACGAGATCACGCAGCTCCTCCTGCGTCGCGACCTCGTGGACCTTGGCCTGGCCCTCGAACTTCACGCGGTTCCACGCGGCCGGTGCGGTCGGCTTGACGATGAGTGGGTAGCCGTCGGTGGGGAGTTCGGCTTCAAGAACGTTGTATGCCGTGTCTCCCAGGTCGATGAACGTCGTCGCCGGAGTCGTCACTCCCGCTGCCTGCGCCGCCTCTTCGAAGGTGTGCTTGCGGGTGGCGCGCGCGAGCGGCTCGGCCCCGACATAGGGGACCTTCCACGAGTCGTCGAGGTCGTCGCGCATCAGGGCGATGACGTCGACGAGCGAGTCGGAGGTGGCGAGCAGGATCTTGGGCTGCGCGAGGTTGGCGAACGGCGAGCCCTTGAGCGTGGCCGCGAGCACCGCCGGGTCGTGCGCGTCGGAGCAGTGGACGACCTCGAGGATCGCGGAGTTCTCGACGACCCACGACGTCGCGCCGGTGACGACGAGGGACTTCACGCCGTAGGCCTCGTGGAAGGCGCGGACGAGCGAGTAGCCGCCGACGTGGGCGCCGACGATGACGGGGACGAAGGGCTGGTCCGCGATGGACGCAAAGGACTTGTCAGACAACGGTTTTCAGCCCTTCAGCGGCGCTTGTAGATCTTGACGACCAGGTCGATGAGCCGACCTGAAACGGGACGGAGGCGCTTGGTGAACTCACCGGCATACTCACGTCGTTCTGGGTTCCACTGACGCTTGAACTCCTCGAGCCCCTCGGACGCGTCGATGCCTCCGAAGTCGAAGGTCTTGACGCCCTTGGCCGCGGCGTCCTGCATGATCCGCCAGACCATGAGGTAGTTCGGGCGCAGGTTGCGGTAGTCGTTGGAGGACGCGGCATAGAGGTAGGAGCCGCGGGTGCCGCAGGTGGCGAAGACCGAGCCGGCGAGGTACTGGCCGTCGGGGTGCTTTGCGTGCGCCGCCTCGAACTCCTCGATCGACTTGTCCTTGGCCGCGATCTGCTCCTCGAGCGTGGCGACCTGACGGTCGGCCTTCTCGGAGGGGTACTTCTCGCGCTTGCCCTGCGCCTTCTGGAGCTGGGCGCGGGTGTCCTCGAGCGCCGCTCGGGCCTTGTCGGCCGCAGCACCATGGTCGAGTTTGACGAGGGAGATGACGATGTCGTCGGTCGGCGAGAGGACGTCGACGAGGGTCGTGAAGTAGTCCTTGCTGCGGATGCCGAAGCCGTCGCGCTCGCCGGTCGTCTTCATGAGCTCGTAGAAGGCGTCGACGCCGTCGCGCCCCGCAGACTCGTAGATCAGGCCCGACTTCTCGCCCTTGCGAATCGACTGCCGCGTGCCCTGTGACAGGTCCTTGTGGAGCTGGTCGAGGTCGCTGATGTCGGTGACCATGCGCAGCGCCGGCTGGGCGAGCGTCTTGGCGGCATCGTCACCCGGGTCGGTGCGGGTGAAGCCGCGAGACTCGAGGGCGGGGCGGATGTCGGGGTTGTCGATGCGAACGGCCGGGTCGATGCGCAGCAGGACGCCTCGGTTTCCCTTGGCGACGCGGCTCACCTCGGCGAGGAGGGCGTCGACGCTCTCGCCATCCGCCCAGTCGACGACGAAGCCGCGCGGGCAGTAGGCGAGCGCCATCGGCAGCACGGGCGTGCGACGGAACAGGATGAGGGCGACACCCGTGACCTCGGGGCGCTCCCCCGCCGTCCTGCTCGGGCGGCCCACGGCGACGGTGCGCCAGGTCCAGCCGGTGTGCTCCTTCTCCTTGCCCCACGGTGTCGTCTGCATGAGGTGACCTTTGGGGTGGTCACGGACGAAGTCGTCGTGCTCGCGGTCGGTGAGGTCGAGGGCGGCCAGTGCCACGGAACTCCTAGGTCGGGCCAGTCAGGGATCGCTGGGGAGTCTATCGACCCGGGCGTGACGCGGAAATCGACGAAGGTCGCGGATATATCCGGGACGATCCGAGATTTCCGCGTCATGGCTGGACTACCTGCGCGGGTTACGCTCGATGGGTGCGCAACGAACCGGTCGGCATCCTCGGCGGGGTCGGCCCGATGGCCACCGTCTACTTCATGCAGCGCATCCTCGCCATGACCGACGCCGATCGCGACCAGGACCACGTCGACATGCTCGTGTGGAACCACGCAAGCATTCCGGACCGGACGGCATACATCGTCGGAGACAGTGACGAGTCCCCCGGACCGGTGATGGCGGAGGACGCGCGCCAACTCGAAGCCGCCGGCGCCACGTTCATCGCGGTCCCGTGCAACACGGCCCGCGCCTTCCTCGACGAGGTGCAGGCCGCAGTCGAGATCGACGTCCTCGACATCGTCGCCGAGACGGTGACCGCCGCCCAGACCGCTGTCCCCGACCTCACCACCATCGGCATCCTCGCGACCGACGGCACGCTGCGTTCCCGGATCTATCACGACACGGCGATCGAGCGCGGGCTCACTCCGGTCGAGCCCGACGACGTCGTCCAGAAGGACGTCATGTCGATGATCTATGACGGAGTCAAAGCCGGTATGCCGGTCGAGCGCGAGCGCTTCGACGCTGCGGTCGCGCACTTGCGCGCCAGGGGCGCCCAGGCCATCGTGCTCGGCTGCACCGAACTGTCGATCCTGCAGACCGACCTCAAGGTCGAGGACCCCGACGTCGTGGATTCACTCGATGCCCTGGCAGCCCAAACGGTGATTCGTGCGGGCGGACGGCTGCGCTGATCATGGTTTGTCTCCTCCCGTTCACCTGCCGCTGACACGATGGACTCATGAGCACGTCGACGAAGTCCGACACCGCCCTCGACCCGGAGGCCGCTGAGGTCGCCGACGGGCTGGTCGAGAACGGCACGCTCCCGGGTGCAGCGCAGGACGCGGCCGCCGAGGCCGCGCGGGCCACCACGGACACGAGCTTCGTCACGGACACCTCGATCGCGAGCGCCTCCGCCACCGAGGCCCGGGGTGCCCAGCCGCGCGCCGCCAACGGTCGGTTCGTCCGCACCGGGGAGGACGACGGCCTTCCGACCGACCGCTTCCTCGACCGCGAGATCTCCTGGCTCCAGTTCAACGAGCGCGTGCTCCAACTCGCGGCCGACGAGAATGTGCCCCTGCTCGAGCGGGCGCGCTTCCTCGCGATCTTCACGTCGAACCTCGACGAGTTCTTCATGGTTCGTGTCGCCGGCCTCAAGCGCCGCATCGCCACCGGGCTCGCGGTCCGCTCGGCGTCCGGCCTCGAGCCGCGCGAGGTGCTCGAGCAGATCTCCCGGGTGAGCCACGAGCTCCTCGACATGCAGGCCCGCGTCTACGACGACCTCGTCCAGCCGGCCCTCGAGGCCCAGGGCATCGAGGTCGTGCGCTGGGACGAGCTGTCCGAGGAGGAGCAGGCCCAGCTCGGCGACATGTTCACCGAGCGCGTCTTCCCGGTCCTCACCCCGCTGGCCGTCGACCCGGCGCACCCCTTCCCCTACATCTCCGGGCTGTCGCTCAACCTCGCCGTCCTCCTCATCAACCCCAAGACGGGCAAGGAGCACTTCGCCAGGGTCAAGGTGCCGCCGTTGCTGCCGCGCCTGCTGCGCGTGGGCGGCGCCGGCACCTCCACGGCGGACGAGGCCGCCGGCGACACCTACGACGTGCGCTTCGTCCCGCTCGAGGACGTCATGGCCGCCCACCTCGACCAACTCTTCCCCGGCATGGAGGTGCACGAGCACTACACCTTCCGGGTCACGCGCAACGAGGACCTCGAGGTTGAGGAGGACGACGCCGAGAACCTCCTCACGGCCCTCGAGAAGGAGCTCACCCGCCGCCGCTTCGGCCCTCCGGTCCGACTCGAGGTCGACCGCGAGATGGACGACCACGTCATGGACCTGCTCGTCCGTGAACTCGGCGTGACCGCGGCCGAGGTCTATCGCCTGCCGGCGCCGCTCGACCTGCGCGGACTCAACATCATCGCCGACCTCGAGCGCTCCGACCTGCACTACCCGGCGTTCGTCGCCCGCACCAACAGCGACCTCGCCCCGACCGAGAGCGCCAAGGCGCGCGACATCCTGGCGAGCATCCGCAAGCAGGACGTCCTGCTGCAGCACCCCTACGACTCGTTCTCGACGTCGGTCCAGGCCTTCATCGAGCAGGCTGCCGCTGACCCCAACGTGCTCGCCATCAAGCAGACGCTCTATCGCACGAGCGGCGACTCCCCCATCGTCGATGCCCTCATCGACGCCGCCGACAGCGGCAAGCAGGTCCTCGCGGTCGTCGAGATCAAGGCCCGATTCGACGAGCAGAACAACATCGAGTGGGCGCGCAAGCTCGAGCGGTCCGGCGTCCACGTCGTCTACGGCATCGTCGGCCTCAAGACCCACTCCAAGCTCAGCCTCGTCGTGCGCCAGGAGGAGGACGGGCTGCGCCGCTACTGCCACATCGGCACCGGCAACTACAACCCCAAGACGGCACGCCTCTATGAGGACTTCGGCCTCCTCACCGCCGACCCCCAGGTCGGCGACGACCTCACCAAGCTCTTCAACCAGTTGTCAGGTGTGGCGCCGCGCAGCAAGTTCAAGCGACTCCTCGTCGCGCCGCGCTCCGTGCGCTCCGGTCTCATCGAGCGCATCGAGGCGCAGGTCGATGCCGAGGACGCCAAGAAGGGCACCGGCTACATCGGCATCAAGGTCAACTCCATCGTCGACGAGCAGATCATCGACGCGCTCTACCGCGCCTCCCAGGCAGGCGTCCGGGTCGACGTGTGGGTGCGCGGCATCTGCGCGCTGCGCCCCGGAGTCGAGGGCCTGTCCGAGAACATCACCGTCCACTCGGTCCTCGGCCGCTTCCTCGAGCACTCGCGCGTCTTCCTCTTCGGCACCGGAGACGATGTCGAGGCCTGGATCGGCAGCGCCGACATGATGCACCGCAACCTCGACCGTCGCGTCGAATGCCTCGTACGCCTCAGCGACCCGCGCCACCTCGCCGACCTCGCGTCACTGATGAAGAAGGGCATGAGCGGCCACTACTCGCACTGGGCCCTCTCCGGCGACGGTCGGTGGAGCCGGCGCCACCTCGACAAGCACGGCGAACCCCTTCCGGACATCCAGGAGGACCTCATCGAGATGCACGCCAAGCGACGACGCAAGGCTCGGCGGCGCTGAGCGCGCAGGCCCGCGCCCAAGCCATCCCCGCGGCTGGAACGCTGCCGTGGCGGGTGCGCAAGGGCGTGCTCCAGGTGGCCCTGGTGCACCGGCCTCGCTACGACGACTGGTCGTGGCCCAAGGGCAAGCTCGACCCGGGCGAGGACTGGTCGGCCGCAGCGGCCCGCGAGACCGAGGAGGAGACCGGCCTCCAGGTGCGCCTCGGGCGCCCACTGCCGGGGGCCCACTACCTCATGCTCACCAAGAGCGGCGAGCAGGGCGAGAAGGTCGTCCGCTACTGGGCCTCGACCGTCACCGGTGGTCACGGCCGCCTCGAGAACGAGATCGACGCCGTCGACTGGCTCGATGTCGCCGAAGCCGACGTCCGCCTCGACTACTCGCACGACCGCGACCAGCTGAGGGCCCTTGTCCGCGCCCACACCGAGGGCACTCTCGACACCTGGCCGCTCGTCATCGTCCGGCACGCGAAGGCCCTCGCCCGCTCCGACTGGAGCGACGACGACCAGTTGCGGCCTTTGGACGAGCGCGGGCGAGAACGGGCGGATGCCCTCATTCCGGTGCTCACGGCATACGGAATCACCGACATCGTCACGTCACCTTCGCTGCGTTGTCTCGACACGATTTCCCCGTATGCCGTGTGGTCCGGGATCGCTCCCCGTACCAGGAAGGGCCTCTCGGAGGAGGGGCACGAGGCGGCGCCGGAGAAGGCTGCCGAGCACGTGGCGCGGGCGCTGGAGCGGGGCGAGCCGATGGCGCTGTGCACGCATGGGCCGGTGCTGCCGGCGGTGATGGACGTGTTGAGTCCCCTGCTGGAGTTGGGCGGGCCGGACTCCGTGGAACTGCTGGAACGGTTCGTCGAGGCCCGCGACGAGAACCTCGCCAAGGGTGAGGCCCTCGTCTGCCACGTAGCGGGGACTGGCCTGGGCAAGGAACGCCACGGCAAGAACGGCGGCGCGCGCATCGTCGCCGTCGAGCGCCACCTCCCGTAGAGACCGACTTATTGCCCGTTCGGCCGGTTCGTCGCTGCGCTCCTCACTGGCCGAACGGGCAATAGGTCGGTGATGAGCGGAGAGTGACCTGACTCTCACTTGAACTGCGCGTCAGGCAATGGCCGAACACCGTTCACGCGTCGTTCACCCACGACGGGCCGACCGGTCACCGGGCGTCCTTACCTTCGCAGTGTCGGGCCACCGAGAACCCCCTGCCGTGGCCGGCTCCCGTTCATTCTTGTGAGAGGCAACAACAGTGAAGATTCAGCGTCTTGGCACGATGGCGTCACTCGCCCTCGTCGGTTCGATTGCCCTGACCGCATGCGGTTCCGACAACAACACGGGCACCAACGCCGAAGCCGGCGGCAACACGGCCAGCGCCACGGCCAACGAAGACTGCTTCGACGGCACCCTCAACGTCGAGGGCTCGTCCGCCCAGAAGAACGCCATCGAGGAAGTTGCCGCCAAGTTCGGCGAGACCTGCTCGGGCGCCACGATCAACTACAACCCGTCCGGTTCGGGCGCGGGGATCAAGCAGTTCATTGCCGGCCAGGTCGACTTCGCCGGTTCCGACTCGGCGCTCAAGACGGTCGAGAAGGACGGCAAGGTCGAGGCCACCGAGGCAGCCACGTACTGCGGCTCCCCCGCGTGGAACATCCCGCTCGTCACCGGCCCGATCGCCGTGGCCTACAACGTCGAGGGTGTCGACAAGCTCAACCTCACGCCGGCAGTCGCCGGTGACATCTTCTCCGGCAAGATCACCACCTGGAACGACCCGAAGATCGCCGCGATCAACTCGGGCACCACCCTGCCGGCCACCGCCATCAAGGTCTTCTTCCGCTCCGACGAGTCGGGCACGACCGAGAACTTCACCAAGTACCTCAAGGCTGCCGCCCCGGCCAACTGGGCCGGCGAGCCCTCGAAGTCGTGGGACGGCAAGGGTGAGGGCAAGGCCAAGTCGGCCGGTGTCGCCGAGGGTGTCAAGAGCACCGACGGTGGCATCACCTACGTCGAGTGGAGCTACGCCAAGGACAACAACCTCGGCGTCGCCGCGATCGACAACGGCGCCGGCCCCGTCGAGCTGAACAGCGAGACGGTCGGCACGGCCGTGGCCACCGCCGAGCAGACGGGCACGGGCAACGACCTCGCCCTCAAGCTCGACTACGCCACGAAGGAGCCGGGTGCGTACCCGATCAACCTCGTGACCTACGAGATCGTCTGCTCGAAGGGCGAGGACGCCGAGACGCAGAAGAACATCAAGGCCTTCCTCAAGTTCTTCGCTTCCGAGGAGGCCCAGAAGTCCATCGAGGAGATCGGCTACGCGCCGCTTCCCCCCGAGGTTCAGACCAAGGTCGAGACCGCGATCGAGGCGATCTCCTGATCGCGCTTTCGACCATCGTTGACCTTCTGGTCAACTGAGGGGGTGGGGCCGCAGCGGCCCCGCCCCCTCGACCCCGTTTCCCACCCCTGCCCGAGAGGACCTCACCCTCGTGTCATCGATCACCGGTCACAGCGCGATCGACGAGCTGCCCACCGGCGACGGCCGCCCACCCCTGGAGGCCGACCAGGCCGGCACCGGGCGACTCGGTGACCGCATCTTCGGCGGCCTGGCCACCGGGTCCGGCATCCTCGTCATCGCCCTCGTCACCCTCGTCGGGGTTTTCCTCGTCTGGCAGGCCGTTCCGTCGCTGCTCAACAACGACGCCAACTTCCTCACCTCGCGGGAGTGGGTGACCGCCGGCGAGAACCCGCGGTTCGGCATCGTCGACCTGCTCTGGGCGACGATCATCACCTCGATCATCGCGATGCTCATCGCCGTGCCGCTCGGCGTGGCCGTGGCCCTCTTCATCACCCAGTACGCCCCCGGCTGGCTGAGCAAGCCCGCAGCCACCCTTGTCGACCTGCTCGCCGCGGTGCCGTCGATCGTCTATGGCCTCTGGGGCCTCCAGGTCGCCGGTGAGTACTTCGAGCCGGTCGCCAGGTTCACCGACACCGTCCTCGGGTGGCTCCCGTTCTTCACCTACACCGGGACGCCGAGCGCCAAGAGCACGCTCGCCTTCGCCGGCATCATCCTCGCGATCATGATCCTGCCGATCGTCACGGCGATCTCGCGCGAGGTCTTCGCCCAGGTGCCCACGACCCACAAGGAGGGCGCCCTGGCCCTCGGCGCGACGAAGTGGGAGATGATCCGCACCGCGGTCCTCCCGTTCGGCAAGCCCGGCATCATCTCCGCGGCGATGCTCGGCCTCGGCCGGGCGCTCGGGGAGACCCTCGCGGTGACGCTGCTCCTCTCCGCACTCAACGCCTCCGAGAGCTTCAACTGGTCGATCTTCGGCGGTGGCGAGACGTTCGCCTCGCGCATCGCCAACGACGCCGGCGAGTTCGACTCGGCGCAGAAGACCGGCGCCTACATCGCCGCCGGCCTCGTCCTCTTCATCCTCACCTTCATCGTCAACGCGGCGGCCCGGGTCGTCATCGAGCGTCGGAAGGCCTTCAGCGAATGAGCACCCTCAGCACTCTCGACGAGTCCGCGCTCCCCACCACCGCGCCCAGCGACGACTTCGGTGGCAAGTCCAGCGCGCGTGCGGTCAAGGACCAGGTGGCGCGTGTGGTCATGTGGGCCGCGTTCCTCGTGGCACTCATCCCGCTCGTCTGGATCCTCGGGTCAGCCGTGTTCAAGGGAGGTCAGATGCTCCTCGACCTCACGTGGTGGACCCACTCCCAGAACGGGATCACGTCGCGGCGGGAGGGCGGCGGCGCCGTCCACGCCATCCAGGGCACCCTGATCCAGGCCGGGGTCACCGCCCTCATCTCCGTGCCCATCGGTGTCCTGACCGCGATCTACCTCGTCGAATACGGGCGGGGGCGCCTCGCCAAGACCGTGTCCTTCATGGTCGACATCCTCACGGGCATCCCGTCGATCGTGGCGGCCCTGTTCGTCTACGCCGTGTGGGTGACGACCTTCGGCTTCCAGCGCCTCCCGATCGCGGTCTGCCTCGCGCTGACGATGCTCATGATCCCCACGGTGGTCCGCTCGACCGAGGAGATGCTCAAGCTCGTTCCCAACGAACTGCGGGAGGCGTCGTACGCCCTCGGCGTGCCCAAATGGAAGACGATCATGAAGATCGTCATCCCCACCTCGTTCTCGGGCATTGTCACCGGCGTCCTGCTCGGTCTCGCTCGTGTCATGGGCGAGACGGCGCCGCTCATCATCCTCGGCCCCTACACGGCGGTCATCGCGACGAATCTCTTCGACGGTCTCATGCCGACGCTGCCGACGATGATCTTCCAGAGCTACGGCGAGAGCGTCCAGCCCTCAGTCGACCGCGTCTGGGGAGCCTCCCTCACCCTCATCCTCCTCGTCTTCCTGCTGAACATCGCCGGCCGCTTCATCAGCCGGTTCAGCAAGGTGCGGAACTGACCTCGCCGCACACACGGCATACGAAGAATTTTTCGAAAGAGAGAACCACTCCCATGGCCAAGCGCATTGACGTCAAGGACCTGGACATCTACTACGGCGACTTCAAGGCCGTCGAAGGCGTGTCCCTCACCGTCGAGCCCCGCTCCGTCACGGCCTTCATCGGCCCGTCGGGCTGCGGCAAGTCGACCGTGCTCCGCACCCTCAACCGCATGCACGAGGTGATCCCGGGCGGTCGCGTCGACGGCACGGTCGCTCTCGACGACCAGGACCTCTACGCCCCGTCGATGGACCCGGTGGCCGTGCGCCGCACCGTCGGCATGGTGTTCCAGAGGCCCAACCCGTTCCCGACGATGTCGATCCGCGACAACGTCGCTGCCGGCCTCAAGCTCAACGGGGTCAAGAACAAGAAGCAGCTCGACGAGGTCGTCGAGAAGTCGCTCAAGGGCGCCAACCTCTGGAACGAGGTCAAGGACCGCCTCGACAAGCCCGGCGCCGGGCTGTCCGGTGGCCAGCAGCAGCGCCTCTGCATCGCGCGTGCCATCGCGGTCGACCCGCAGGTGCTGCTCATGGACGAGCCGTGCTCCGCGCTCGACCCGATCTCGACGCTCGCCATCGAGGACCTCATCAACGAGCTCAAGAGCAAGTACACCGTCGTCATCGTCACGCACAACATGCAGCAGGCGGCGCGCGTCTCGGACCAGACGGCGTTCTTCAACCTCAAGGCGACGGGCCAGCCTGGCCGCCTGGTCGAGGTCGACGACACGCAGAAGATCTTCAGCAACCCGACCGAGAAGGCCACCGAGGACTACATCTCGGGCCGCTTCGGCTGAGTCGGGGCTGGGCGCCGGCCTCGGGCTGTGGCGCACACAGGGCATGCCGTGCGGGCAGGGGGCCGCACGGCGTGCCCTGCAGATTCCTGTGGGCTGTGTCCTGCGGGCCGACGATCAGCCCGGCCAGAACTGCGGCCACACCGGCGTGTCGCGGGTCCGGACTCATGTGCTGATAGTCGGCCGGCCGCCCTATTGCGCTGGGCCCACCACCTTCCGACCGGAGGGGGCCCCGCAACCAGACGGCAGAAAATCGGGGGTCAGACGCCGATGATGAGCTTGAGCAGCAGGAACATGCCCACCGCCACGATGCCAGCGCCGGGGAAGGTGAGCACCCACGCTCCGACGATGTTCTTGGCGACGCCCCAGCGGACCGCCTTGACGGACTTCGTCGAGCCGACGCCCATGATCGCCGACGTGATGGCGTGCGTCGTCGAGATGGGCGCGCCGGTCGCCGTGGCGGCGTAGAGGACCGCTGCGGCGGTCGTCTCCGCGGCGAATCCCTGCGGGGGGTCGAGGTGGATGATGCGGCGGCCGAGCGTGCGCATGATCCGCCACCCACCGGCATACGTTCCGGCCGAGATGACCACGGCGCTCATGACGAGGACCCAGAGCGGGATGCTGTCGTCACCGTTCGAGTGGAAGCCACCCACGGTCAATGCCAGCACGACCACGCCTGCGGTCTTGGCAGCGTCCTGCATGCCGTGGCCAAAGGCCATCGCGGCCGCGGACACGGTCTGCGCGTAGCGGAAGCCGCGGTTGACCTTGCCCGGGTGCCCCTTGCGGAAGATCCAGAGGATCGCGGTCATCACGAGGAAGCCGACGACGAGCCCGACGACGGGTGACGCGATCATCGGCAGGATGACCTTCTGGAGCACCGCGTCCCAGTGGACCGTGCTCGACGCCGCGATGGCCGCGCCGCCGAGTCCACCGATGAGGGCGTGCGACGACGAGGACGGCAGGCCGTACCACCACGTCAGCATGTTCCAGGCGATGGCGCCGACGAGGCCGGCCGCACAGATCATCAGGCCGACCTTGCCCGCAGGGGCATCGATGATGCCGCTGCCGACGGTCTTGGCGACCTTGGTGCCGAAGAAGGCCCCGACGAGGTTGGCGACTGCGGCCATGCCGAGTGCGATGCGCGGCGTCAGAGCACGCGTCGACACCGACGTCGCGATGGCGTTGGCCGCGTCATGAAAGCCGTTGGTGTAGTTGAAGCCCATCGCCAGCGCGACGACAAGGGCCACCGGGATCCAGCTGTCCACAGTGGTCAGGACTCCTTGACGGCGATGCTCTCGACCTTGTGGGCCACGGTCTCGAAGGCGTCAGCCGCGGCCTCGAGCTCGTCGATGAGCTCCTTGTGCTTCATGACGGTGAGCGGGTCGGCGCCCTCCTCATTGAAGAGCTCGGCCAGCATGCGGCGGTACGCCTTGTCCGCGGAGTTCTCGAGACGGTTGATCTCGATCCAGAAGGAGCTGAGGTCCTTCATCGAGCGCAGGCGCGGCATGGCGTCGACAGTGACCTCGGCCATGCGGGACAGGATCTCGACCTGCTTCGTGACGCCCTTGGGGAGCTTGTCGATGCGATAGAGCGCGACGAGGTCCCCGGCAGCCTCCATGTGGTCGATGCAGTCGTCCAGGGCGCTCGCCAGACCGTGGATGTCCTCGCGGTCGAACGGCGTGATGAACGACGAGTTCACCTTGCGAATGAGCTCATGGGTGGCCTCGTCTGCCGAGGTCTCCACGTCACTCAGGCGCTTGGCGATCGCCTCGCGCTCGTCCTGGGTGTCGGCCCCGAGGATGGCAGTGAGTTCCGCAGCGCCTTCGATGAGGTGTGCGGCTGAGCTGGAGAAGAGTTCATAGAACCCGTTGTCCTTGGGGGTCAGGCTGAAGCCCACGAGAGTCGCTCCGAACGGCTCGAAGTGCAGATGTCGCTGATAAGGCTAAGGCCTGTCAGCCATCTGGACGTCATCGACGGTTCATCGACCGTTCGTCGGCGCGCCGTGGACCTCCGGCCGCCGGTCAGGGTGGCACGGTCCTCGAGGCGTGAAAGCGGTGCCGGACCGGGAGCGCCTCACGGCGCGAGGCCGCTCGTAGCGGCTAATTTTGGGACCCGGGGCTGCCGCGGTCCGGCACCACCAGAGAGCCTAACGCGGAGCACCCGCCGATGTGTTCCCGACTTTGCCGATCCCGTATGCCGTCCGCCCACATTCGAGGGGTCACTCACCTCGCCGGATCAGTCCAGTTCGTCGGCCCGCCACAGCGCGGCGCAGGCGACAAGGTCCTCCCCCGTGCGCTGCATGGCCGCCCCGCTGGTCGTGAGGGCTCCGGCCGTGGCGGGGTCGCTGTCGTCCCGGTCATGCGCCATCTCTGCCCGACCTGCGGCGATGACCGCCGCGAAGGCTGCGGCCCTCTCCAGGGCGACGGCCAGATCGCCGTCGAAGACGCCTGTCAGGATCTCGTCGGCCAGCGCCTTGACCTCGTCGGGGCCGGGCGGCTCGGCGACCCCTGCGACGGCGTGTGCGACGTCGGTGAACCGCATCCCCGCGGCGTACTCCCTGCTGGCCTCGACGGGCTGGCGGCGGACCCACTCCCGGACCGCGTAGAGGCGCCAGAGCGCTCCCGGCAGGGTGCGGGCCGGGCGGGAGGCCCACAGGTCGGCGACGGTCGACAGGCCGAGGTCATCAACGAGCGCCACGAGCCGCGCGGTGACGTCGGGGTCGTCGACGGCGCGACCGGTGCCGACGAGGACGGCGGCGGTCTCATGGGCTATCTCGGTGAGTTCGGCCGGTCCGGGCAGGGTGCCACCGTGGGCCTCGAGCTCGTCGGGCCCGAACTGCACGGGACGCCTGGGGACGTTGCGGCCGCTGTCTGTCATGCCCCCATCGTCCCCCACGGGGCGCTGGTGGCCTGTCACGCTGGAGGCATGGGACTGGACCGGTTCGTCGAGGCGCAGGACGCCGGCGGAGCGTATGACGCCGCGCTCGCCGAACTCCGTCGCGGCCGCAAGGTGAGCCACTGGATGTGGTTCGTCTTCCCACAGATCGTGGGGCTCGGTCGCAGTGCCATGGCGCAGAGGTATGCCGTGTCCAACCTTGGCGAAGCCCGCGCCTATCTCGCGGATCCCGTTCTCGGACAACGGTTGCGTGAGTGTTGCGAGGTGCTTCTGGAACTGCCCGGGGCGGACGCCGAATCGGTGTTCGGTGGAATCGACGCGATCAAGCTGCGCTCGTGCCTGACGCTGTTCGGGCGGGCTGCCGAGGTCGAACTGGACCGACAGCTCTTCACAGACGTGTTGGAGAAGTACTTCGACGGCGCCGAGGACCCAGCGACGCTCGAACGGATCTGAGCCGGCGGACACGGCGGGCGGCAAAGGAGCAGCGTGAGCCTCCCCTCCTGCGTGAGGTGCCGCGCATCTGCGCCGGTTGCCGCGCATGGTGCCCAGTGCCGCCCGGTATCGTCTGCGCACGTGCGGACCGACCTCCGCGCGGGCCTCTAGCTCAATGGTTAGAGCTGCGGACTTTTAATCCGTAGGTTGTGGGTTCGAGTCCCACGGGGCCCACCACACGCGCAGATCAGCGACCCGAGAGATCCGAGCACCGCGGTCCACGTTCCAGCATCGGGCGACGTTCAGGCGACCTTGGTGGCGTAGCCCATGTACGACAACGCCTTGCTCTTCACCTGACCTGCTTCGAGCCTTCGACTGAGTTCACCGAAGGTGATGGCCCCGCGATGGGCTCGCACGAAGTTCCAGACCAGCGATGGCTTCGACGCCCGCGGGCCGAGGCCGACCGTTTCATGGAGACGAAGGCCCGCACCGGCGAGCGAACCGTCGAGCTCATCCGGCGTGATGAACATGTCCCAGTCATGAATGTCCGCATTGATGATCCGGGTCAAGCGCCATTCCTGCATCACCTTGATGGCCAGGAGCCGGCTCTGCCGGGTGCGGTTGATGGTGTCGAAGAGGTAGAGGCCGCCGGGCTTGAGACAGCGTGAAGTCTCGCGGAGCACGGCGTCGACATCCGACACGTGCTCCAGGACGTCGCAGCAATAGGCGATGTCGAAGTCCCCATCTGCGACCGGGAGGCTTTCGCCGGAGCCGACCCGGTAGTCGATGTCGAGGCCCATCCGCTGAGCGTGGGCGCGTGCGGATTCGATGGAGACCTCGGATGGGTCGACACCCACCACGTCGCATCCCAACTGAGCGAACTCCTCGGCCATGAACCCTCCGCCGCAGCCGATGTCGAGGGCGCGAAGCCCGTCCGGGGACATGCCACGTTCGTGGAAGACGTCGCGGAAGTACGTGATGCGACCAGGGGTGAAGCTGCCGTGGAGGATGTTGAGCGGGTTGTCCTCATCCCACCAGCCAGCACCCTCGCGATCGTAGATCTCGTTGTCGATCGGCACGCCCACCTCCGACCTTCGTCACGACAGAACGGCGATGGCCCGCCCTCACCGGGGAAGGGAGGGCCATCGCTGCAGCCCAAGACGGTTTACGGCTCCTCGCCTCCGCCGGCCAGGAAGCCGCGGGAACCGTTGCAGGAGTCACCGGGTTGGAACCCGGAGGCCTTGAGGTCCTGAACGGTGGCACCCGCGGCGCGCTGCGCCTTTTGGACGTGACCCCAGTTCTGGGGCGGTGCTCCACCGGGGCCCGGGAACCCGGTTCCGGCTTCTTCGCCGTCCTCGAGCCCGGAGAACGCGCAGATGGAGTTGGTGTTGGCAGGCGCCTTGGTGGGCTTGCCGCTGCCGGTGACCTCGCCGGCGTTGGCGATCGACACACCGGAGAACATCAGTCCGGCTGCTGCCGGGACTGCGAGCCATCGCGTGAAGTGCATGTCCTGCTCCTTCCAGGGGGAAGGTCGCGCCACGGGAGGGTGCGGCCCTCCCGCCGACGCTAGGGGTAGGCGTCCGAGGCCCACAATGACCCGGTGGTGCGCCTGTGTGCACACCAAGGAACTGGCCATGAGGAGGCGTCGCCGGGGTCAATGACTAGCCAGCGCGCCGTCAGAGCGGGAGCGGCACTCCCCAGGACCGGAGGGCGTTGGCGCCGATGCCGAAGGCCACGCTCAGGGCGATGGCACCGACGAAGCCCACGATGCCCGACAGTCGCTTGTCGAGGGGCCGATCCGTGGGGCGACCGAACCCGATGAGCTCGACCACGGCATACGCGATGAAGCCGAGCATGAGCGGCCCGTTGACCATGACCCAGAACCAGAACCACCGCGTCCCCAGGCGTGGAGCCGCGCCGAAGATGAGCCCGGCAAAGATCCCCGCGGCGGCGAGCATCGCGGGGAAGGTGAGCGGCCCGCCGTCGCCCACGCTGAACGGGCGCATGGGGACGTCGGCCTCGCGCAACTCCTTCACGAACTCGGCGACCTCCGGCGAACCGCCGGACCTGCTGATGCTGCTGCCGAACGAGTCCAGGTCAACGTCGGACGTCGCCACTCGCCAGCCCTGCGCCCCGTACGCCCGCCAGACGATGATCCCGCCCTGTTGCGTGTCGACGGTCATGTCGACACCCCCGGCAGCGTCCGGCGTCGGCTCGCCCGGAGCCTCGACGATGCCCGTCTGGTGCGCCACCATCCGGTCGAAGGTCCCGCGTTCGAGCTGGTCCGCGACGTACCACTCCTGCACTGCGCCGTTGCGCAGGTCCTGCCTCAGTTCATCGAACGACGAGCCCCGCAGCCCGTCTGTCCACGAACCCGCCATGATCAGCGTGGCAAGGACCACGACCGCCCCGCCGAACGCCACGATGAACCGCTCGTGCCACCAGCGACCGTCACGTCCTGCCGTCGCGGTCCCCGCGACGGCGACGCCCTCCCCCACCCCTGCTGTCATGGCTGAACTATGGCACGACAAACCCCCGCTGACCAGATGTCAACGGGGGCCTGTGAGTCGGGTCGTCAGTCGAAGAGTTCGGAGAGGAACGACTTCTTCCGGCGATAGCCGGGCTGGCCGTAGTAGCCCTTGCCCGGAGAGGACGAGTAGCGCGGCGCCTGGCCGTAGTGCTGGGCCGCGGGCTGACCATAGGGACCCTGCCCGTATGCCGGCTGCTGCGGTGCCGCTGCCGGCTGCGCCTGCTGCTGTGGCTGGCTCTGCTGGGCCTGCTGCTGCGGCTGGTAGTAGGCGGTCTCGGCGTTGACGAGTGCCTCGAGCTCGCCGCGGTCGAGGAAGAGGCCGCCGCAGCCGGTGCACTGGTCGACGTGGACCTGGTTGCGCTCGTAGCTGCGCATCTCGGATCCGCACTTGGGACAGGTGAGAGTGCTCATGCCTGCCTCAACGATCGAGTCGCCGCAAACGTCCCCGACCTGACGCTTCGACTTTGTGCCCGGTGGGGACACTCGTCGCTGCGCTCCTCATGTCCCCACCGGGCACAAAGTCGTTAGGCGGCGGCGAGAACGGGCGGGAGCAGGAAGAGCATCCCGAGCGACCAGACGAGGTGGGTGACGATCGGCCCGAGGATGCCGCCGGTCACCCGCCGCTGGAGACCCGTGACGGCACCGAGCAGGAGAGCCGCGAGAACGAGAAGGGGGATCCCAGCGGCAGCGGTCACGACGGCATACACGATCGTCGTGACGAGAACCGCGTGCCGACGCCCGACCGCAGCGAAGAGCGCACCCCGATAGAACAGCTCCTCCGCGACGCCGTTGATCGCCGTGACGAGCGCGACGACCGGTAGAGATCCGAAGCGGGCGTGGTCGAGCAGCCCGTCGACGGGTTCGCGCAGCAGCGGGATGCGGGCCACGACGAGCGCCCCGGCGAGGAAGAGGGCAAGGAGCAGGAGTCCGAGAACCAGGGACTGGACGACCGGTCGGGCGCGCCCGGCACCGGAGCGGGTGTGGGCGCGGCCGAGGTGCAACGGGCCGGAAAGGAGTGCGCCGCCTGCCCACACGATCGCCAGCAGGACGGTCCCGGCATAGAAGAGCCGATCACCCGGCGGGATCCGCAGTGCCCAGGCGTTCACGCCGACACCGACGACGAGCGTGGCCACGGCAACCGCCCGGCGCCGGCGGAAGGCCGCGTCGGTCTCGGTGTGGTCGCGCGGGACGGGCTCGACCAGTGCGGCTCGGAAGAATCGCCGCAGTTCCGCCAGTGCGTGGTCCATGACGGATGAGACGATGCCACAGATGGCATCTGACCTGCGGGTTCGCGTGTTGGTGACGGGTGCAACCGGATACATCGGCTCGCGCCTGGTCCCGGCACTGCTCGCTGCCGGCCACGACGTGCGGGTGCTGGCCCGGTCGGCGGACCGGCTCTCCGAGAGGGCCTGGCGCGACCGCGTCGAGATCGTCGAGGGCGACGCAGGTGTGCGCGCCGACCTCGACCGGGCGTTGGCCGACATCGACGTCGCCTACTACCTGCTGCACTCGATGGACGGCGATGCCGACTTCGAGGAGCGCGACCGCGAACTGGCTCGGCTCTTCGGGCTCGCAGCGCAGGCCGCTGACGTCGGCCGCATCGTCTATCTGTCCGGGCTCCACCCGCCCGTGAGCGTGTTGTCGGACCATCTCGCCTCTCGCGTCGAGGTGGGGGATCTCCTCATGGCATCGGGCGTCCCGACGATGGTGCTGCAGGCGGCGGTCATCATCGGCTCGGGATCGGCGTCCTTCGAGATGCTCAGGCACCTCACGAACCGCCTCCCCGCGATGGTCGTGCCCAAGTGGGTCGACAACCGCATCCAGCCGATCGCGATCCGCGATGTCCTCCACTATCTGGTCGGCGCCGCAACGGCTCGGGGTGAGCACAACCGCACGTTCGACGTCGGCGGGCCGGACACCATGACCTACCGCGAGATGATCCAGGGCTATGCAGAGATCGCTGGCCTGCGCGAGCGGCCGATCCGCGCCCTCCCTGTCCTGACGCCGTGGGTCGCGAGCCACTGGGTCGGGCTGGTCACGCCGGTGCCGTCGGGAATCGCCAAGCCGCTTGTCGGGAGCCTCGTCCACGAGGTCGTGTGCAAGGAGCGCGACATCGACGACCTCATCGGGCCACCCCCGGATCGGCCGCTGCACTTCGCCGAGTCCGTCCGTGCCGCACTGGTCGACGAGAGTCGCGATCAGGACCGGCGCCCCGAACCCGGCACGGTCGACCCCGCACGGCTCACGGCAGCCGACCCGGACTGGGCCGGCTGAGCGTCCGCTGCGCCGACCTGTTCGGCGTTCGCGCTGCTCAGAGGCACTTTTCCCCTGCGCTTGAACGCAGAGTGGGGCAGAAAGTTGATTACTTTGGAGGCAACGAGGAGTTTCCTCGCTGCACCCAAGGAGAGTGATCCTGATGGACACCATGTGGTGGTGGATCATCGCGCTTGTCGTCCTGGCCCTGCTGTTCCTGTGGATCCTGCCGCAGTTGCGGAAGCGGAGCGAAGAGGCGCGTCGTGAGCAGGCTGCCGAGGTCCGAGAGGACGCGTTCCAGCAGTCCCAGGTGGCCCGCGACAAGGAGGCTGACGCCAGTCGGGCGGCAGCAGACGCCCGTGAGGCCCGGTCCGAGTACGACGACAGCGTCCGGGAGGCCGACAGGCTCGACCCGGACATCGACACCGACCGCGACGGTCGTCGCACCGGTGACACCTACGCGACCGGTGGAGCCGCCGGCGGAGCCGCCGTAGGCGGAGCAGCTGGTTCGGACATGGCGGCTGGTGAGTACCGCGACACGGGCTCCTCCCGCTTCGACGACCGCACTGCCGTCAGCGACCGCGGTGATGCCGAGTGGAGCGGCAGCGACGCGACTCGGCAGCACACGGACACCGACGCTCCCGACGTAAGTCGGGGTGACCGGGGCTGGCGCGACACCGATGCCGACACGCCTGACGTCAACCGGGACGACCCGAGTTGGCGCGACCGCCTCCAGGACGAAGGAGAGAACCTCAAGGACAAGTTCCGCAAGAACTGACGCCTGAGTGCCCACTGTGCACTGCTGCGGCCGACCGCAGCAGTGCACGAGGCGCCCACATGCGCTTGTGCGACTTTGTGCCCCATTGGGACACGGTGACTCGGCCGAAGGCCGCGCACCGTGTCCCAATGGGGCACAAAGTCGCTGGAGGTCAGTGGAGGGTCGAGCTCAGCGCGTGGATGATGATCCCGGCGAGGGCGCCGACGATCGTGCCGTTGATCCGGATGAACTGCAGGTCGCGCCCCACGTGCAGCTCGATCCGCTCCGCCGCCTCACGCCCGTCCCACTGCTCGACCGTCACCGAGATGACCTCCGCGAGCTCGGACCCATAGGTGTTCACGAAGAACGACACCGCCTCCCCAAGGTGCCCCTCCAGCCGCGAGCGCCACGGCTCGTCCTCGACGAGGTGCCGCCCGAGGTGCTGCAGGAGTTCGTCGCCGCGGACGTGGAAGTACGACGTCGGGTCATCCATCGCCGACTCCAGCGCCGCCGCGAACGACCGCCACAGGCCCACAGCCGTGTCCGGCACCTGCGGGTGTGAGAGCAGCCGCTCCTTGAGCGACTCGGCGCGCTCCATGACCGCCGGATCGGACTGGAGGTCGCGAGCGAGTCGACCCAGCAGGTCATCGAACGCCACCCGCGCAGGATGCCCCGGCGTCGACCGGATGTCGGCGAGCCAGGTGAGCACCTGCTGGTAGCTCCATCCGATGACCTTGTCGTCGACCCACGGCGGCGACCACCACGGCGCCCGCTCGCCCATGACCGATGAGAACGTCCCCGGGTTGTCGACGAGCCAGTCGTGAAGCTGCTCCAACCCGAGGTCGACGAGACCGTGGTGCGTCTCCTCCGACACCACGCCCTCGAGCAGCGACCCGGCGATGGGGCTGATCGGCTCGGTGGCGAGTCGCGGCAGGACGAAGTCGGCGATGACTTCGCGCACGTCCTCGTCGGACAGCCGCCCCAACCCCGCCCGGGTCACGCGCACGACCTCGGTCATGACCCGTTGTCGGTGCCGCGGCTCGCTCAACCACACGCCCAGGCGCTCACCCACCCGGGCGGCCGTCAGCCGCTCCCGGGCGATCTGCTCGGTGAGGAAGTTCTCCGTCACGAACTCCTGGAGGTTGCGACCGATCTCGTTCTTGCGCTTGGGAATGATCGCCGTGTGCGGCACCGGCAGACCCAGGGGGTGCCGGAACAGCGCCGTCACGGCGAACCAGTCCGCCAGCGCACCGACCATGGCCGCCTCGGCCCCCGCATTGACATAGCCCAGCCAGCCGGTCTCGTGACGCAACGTCACGGCATACACGATGGCGGCGAGCACGAGCAGACCCAGCGCGACAGCGCGCATCCGGCGCAGGCCGGTGCGGCGAGCAGCGTCGGCGGGCGACGGGGCAAGGAGACTCACGGGACGATCCTGCTACACGCGGGCGGCCGGGAGCGCCCACGGATGGGGATCGCCGTCGCGAACGCTCATAGAGTGGGATCGTGCATTTCCTCAACGGCCTGCAGCCCCAGTTCGACCTCACCTACGACGACGTGTTCATGGTGCCGAACCACTCGGACGTCACCAGCCGCCTCGACGTCGACCTGCGCAGCGACGACGGCACCGGCACGACCATCCCCCTCGTCGTGGCCAACATGACCGCGATCGCGGGCCGCCGGATGGCCGAGACGACCGCCCGGCGCGGTGCCCTGACCGTCATCCCGCAGGACATCCCGGTCGAGGTCGTGAGCGAGGTCATCGGCTGGACCAAGAAGCGCCACCTCGTCTTCGACACCGCGATCACCCTCGACCCGCACACGACGACCGGCGAGGCCCAGGTCCTGCTCGGCAAGCGCGCCCACGGTGCCGCCGTCGTCATCGAGAACGACAAGCCCGTCGGTGTGGTGACCGAGAAGGACCTCACCGGGGTGGACCGGTTCGTCCAGGTCAAGGACGTCATGTCGCGTGAGCTCGTGACGGTCAACGACGACGTCGATGTGGTCGACGCGTTCGACACCCTGAACGAGAGCCGTCGCCGTCTCGCGCCCGTCGTCGCCAAGGACGGCACGCTCGTCGGCGTCCTCACCCGGCAGGGCGCGCTGCGCGCCAACCTCTACACCCCCGCGGTCGATGCGGATGGTGCGTTGCGTGTGGCCGCTGCCGTCGGGATCAACGGCGACGTCGCCGCGAAGGCCGGCCAGCTCCTCGATGCTGGCGCCGACGTGCTCGTCATCGACACCGCCCACGGTCACCAGCAGAAGATGTTCGAGGCGCTCAAGGCGGTGCGTGGGCTGGACCCGCAGGTCCCGATCGTCGCGGGCAACGTCGTCAGTGCTGCCGGCACCCGTGACCTCATCGAGGCCGGCGCCGACATCGTCAAGGTCGGGGTTGGCCCCGGCGCGATGTGCACCACCCGCATGATGACCGCCGTGGGCCGCCCCCAGTTCTCTGCCGTCCTCGAATGCGCCACTGCCGCAAGGGAACTCGGCAAACACGTCTGGGCAGATGGTGGCGTCCGCCACCCCCGCGATGTCGCCCTTGCGCTCGCCGCCGGCGCCTCCAACGTCATGATCGGATCGTGGTTCGCGGGCACGCTGGAGTCGCCGGGCGACCTGTTCTCCGACGAGAAGGGCCGCCAATACAAGGAATCCTTCGGCATGGCCTCCAGCCGTGCGGTCCGCAACCGCACGGCCACCGACTCGGCCTACGAACGTGCCCGCAAGGCCATGTTCGAGGAGGGCATCAGCTCGGCGCGCATGTTCATCGACCCGGCGCGCCCGTCGGTCGAGGACGTCATCGACGAGATCATCGCCGGGCTCCGCAGCAGCTGCACCTACGCCGGGGCCCGCACCCTCACGGAGTTCCACGAGCGGGCGACGGTGGGCATCCAGAGCACGGCAGGCTTCGCCGAAGGGCGACCGCTCCACCAGTCCTGGTGATCGGCTCGGCACGCGCGTGAGATCACGACGAACGATCGCGTATGCCGTCTTCGCCGCGTCCGCGGTCGTCCTCACCGTCGTCGTCGGCTGGCTCACCACTCCCGACGACGAAGGCGTGGCGGGCGAATGGGAGACGACCGCCGTGGAGGGCCGAGTCCTCGGCGGTCGCGCCCTGGTCGCCACGGACTCCACGGTCGCCATCGACCTCGTGTCGGGGACGCGGATCACTCTGGGCTCGGTGAGTGGCGGAGACCGGGCCATCGGCGGTGGCCGCCTCCTCATCGTGAACGACACGACCCTCGACGCCGCCGGCCTCGACGGCCAGTCCCGCTGGACCTGGCGCGGCCCCACGGCACACCGCCTCGCCCTGGTGGCGGCGTCATCGGGCACCACGGTCGTGCAGGCGTGTGGTGGCACACCGCGAGCCTGCCGCCTCATCGGCCTCGGGGCGAACGGTCAGGAGGCATGGCAGACGCCCCAGCCCACGGCGTCCGGCACCGCTGCACCGGTGGTGGGCACCGATGGCAACCTTCCGGTCGTGGGAGTGTTCCCGACCGGGGATGACACGGTCGTCCTCGTCGACCCCGACTCGAGTCGCGTCGTGCTCCGCCCGCCTGCCCGGGCGTCCGTGGGCAGGGACGGCCGCCTCCTCCTCGACTCCGCTGCCGGGGGATCCTGCACGCGCACGACCTACGAGTCCTTCGACCGGTCGGCCACCTCGACGGCCCCAGGGGCCTGCCCTGACGCCGCGGCTCAGGGCGCCTCGGATCAGACCGATCAGACGAATGGCGCTGGCACCCGCGCCGAGGTCGGGCGCACCACCCTCTGGTGGTGGCCGTTCGGGGACGGGATCCACACGCTCGAGGTGAGCGGCCGGCATACGGGAAGGATTGTGAGCCGCGACGGCCTCCGCGCGCTCCGCGTCGACGACTCCGGAATCACGGTCGCTATCGGGGATGTCGTGCGACGTTACTCGTGGGTCAACTCCCCTGCGGCACAGGGGAAATAGACAAACTTTCATCCTGATGAGCCATTACTGGACAGTCACCCTGTCCAAATGCCTGATCAGTTCGTCAGCGCTCGCCAGAGGTGCAAGGATGACGCCCGTGGGGAAACACGGATCAACCCAAGCCGGCGGAGTGACCGCCGCGATCATCGCTGGCGTCGTCCTCCTTGCCGGGGGCGGTGCGTGGGCCGTCGGGTCCATGCTCAACGACGACCCGAGTGGTGACGCGGCGCCAGCCACGGCCACTGCCGCGGCCTCCGCGACCACCTCCGGCTCGGGGTCGGGAGCCGGCGGCACCGCGCCGAGCGAGGCCCCGAGCACCGCTGCGTCGGGCACGCCCGAGGCAGCCGACGGCGCCCGCACGGACTGTGTCGCCCAGGTCAAGGCTGCGGAGGACTTCGCCGCGGCCGCCAAGGACTCGGCCGCGCACTGGAAGACCCACACGGACGCCTACCTCGCCAAGACCTCGGGCAGGATCACCCTCGAGGAGACCGCGAAGCTCTACGCCGACTCCAAGGCCTTCGGTCTCGCGGACGAGAAGGCCATCGCCGCCACGACCAAGGCGTTCCAGGCCACCGGCACCGCGTGCGCCGACGCGGCCAAGGAGGCCGCGGGCGACGCGACCATCACGGCCTGCACGACGCGCCTCGCCGCTCTGGACAAGGTCCGCACCACGGGGACGACGGTTCAGAACGAGTGGTCCGCGCACCTCCGGATGATGGCCAACAAGGCGCACACCGAGATGGGGTCCTACCACAACACGTGGGTCAAGGCCGTGGACTCTGCGCAGAAGAGCATCCCTGCCTACCAAGCGGCGGCCGACGCCGTGGGCAACGCACCCGCCTGCGCCTGATCGCTCTGTAGCGTGACGTCATGAGCTATGACGTCACGGCCGTCCGCGCGCTCTTCCCAGCGCTGGACGAGGGCGCTGCACACTTCGACGGGCCCGGCGGATCCCAGACGCCGACCCCTGTCGCCGAGGCCGTGCACGACACCTTGGTCTCGGCCATCTCCAACCGGGGCGATGTCACCGCGAGCGAGCGCCGTGCGGAAGCCGTGGTCACGGACGCGCGAGCTGCCGTCGCCGACCTCCTCGGGGCCGACCCCCGTGGCGTCGCCTTCGGTCGGAGTGCCACGGCTCTGACCTATGACCTCTCGCGGGCGCTGGCGCGCACGTGGAAGCCGGGCGACGAGGTCATCGTCACCCGTCTCGACCACGACTCCAACATCCGGCCCTGGGTCCAGGCCGCCGAAGCCGTCGGCGCTGTCGTGAAGTGGGCCGACTTCGAGCCCGACACTGGGGAGCTGCACTCCGCTGCTGTGACCTCGCTGCTCACGGACCGGACCCGGCTCGTCGCGACGAGCGGTGCCTCCAACCTCATCGGCACGAAGCCTCCCGTGTGCAAGATCGCCCGGGCCGTCCACGAGGTCGGCGCTCTGCACTGGGTCGATGGTGTCCATGCGACCGCGCACGCATCCGTGGACCTCGAAGGGCTGGGGGTCGACTTCTGGACCTGCTCGCCCTACAAGTTCCTGGGTCCGCACGTTGGTGTCGTGGCCGCTGCACCTGAACTCCTCGAGACGTTGCAGATGGACAAGTTGTTGCCGTCCACGAACGACGTGCCTGAGCGATTCGAGTTGGGAACGCTGCCCTATGAGCTGCTCGCCGGGACGACGGCGGCGGTGGAGGTGCTCGCCGGACTGGATCCGTCGGCGACCGGTTCGCGTCGCGAGCGGGTGCTGGCGAGCTTTGAGGTGCTCGATGCCCACGAACACGTGCTGCGCACGCGCCTTGAGGAAGGACTGCGCGGTATGCCGTCCGTGCGGCTCTTCTCGAATGCTCGCAAGCGCACGCCGACCCTGCTCTTCACGGTCGAGGGCCTGACCGCGCAGGAGGTGCGTCGAGGTCTGGCCGAACGCGGTGTCAACGCTCCCGCCGGTCACTTCTATGCGATCGAGGCGTCGCGGCACCTCGGGCTCGGTGACGAGGGCGGGGTGAGGGTCGGTCTCGCGCCCTACACCGACGACAGCGACGTCGACCGGCTCCTCGCCGCCGTCGCCGAGATCACGGGTTCCTGATCGCCCCCCGTCCCGATCTCACCGAGTTCCTCGGTTGGGCACGCGATCTCTGTGTCCCTGGTCGAGGAATTCGGTGAGATCGGGACGCAGCCATTGAGGCCCACGCATGGCCGCGGTTCCAGGACACTCAGGGGCGGGGCTGGAGGAAAGCCTCGCGGGTGATGTCCCTGATGGAGGCGGCTCCGGTCAGGCCCATCGTGAGGTCGAGTTCGGCGATGACGTTGTCGAGGACGTCGCGGACACCGTCGGCGCCGTCGAGGGCGAGGCCATAGATGTGCGGGCGCCCGATGAGCGTGGCATCGGCACCGAGCGCAAGGGCGACGAAGACGTCCGCGCCGGTGCGGACACCGCTGTCGAGAAGGACCACGGGATCGCGCCCGATGCGCTCACGGATCGCGATGAGCGCGTCGAGCGAGGCAATGGATCGGTCGACCTGACGACCGCCGTGGTTCGACACGATGATGCCGTCGACGCCCAGGTCAAGCGCGCGCTCGGCATCGTCAGGGTGAAGGATTCCCTTGAGCAGCACCGGAATTCGGGTCCGCTCGCGCAGCGTCTCGAGGTGCCCCCAGGACAGGCCGGGGTTTGAATAGATGTCGAGGAACGTCTCGACGGCTGCCCGCGGTTCAGGGGAACGGAGATTGTCGCGGGTGCCGCCGGGGTGACGTCGGGCCTGACTGAGCAGCGTGCGTGCCCCACCACCGGCGGCCCGCACCTTGGCTGCTCCACGTGTGCCGGCGAGCGGCGACTCGGCCTCGACGCCTGCGGCAGCCGAAGCAGCCACTCGCTCGCGCACGATCTCCATGAAGCGGGGATCGGAGGTGTACTGCGCGATGCCGACACCCTGCGTGAACGGCAGCGACCCGAGGTCGAGGTCCTGGGTTCGCCAGCCGAGCATGGTCGTGTCGAGCGTGACGACGAGGGCGCGCGCCCCGGCAGCTTCCGCCCGTCCGATGAGGGAGTCCACGAGCGCCTCGTCGGTCGACCAGTAGAGCTGGTACCACCACGGCGTCTCCCCCATCGCCGCAGCCGTCTCCTCCATCGGCGAACAGCCCTGCGTGGAGACGATGTAGGGAGTCGCGGCGGCCGAGGCGCCGCGCGCGATCTCGATGTCGGCCTTCGGGGCCACGAGTTCTGCCGCACCGACCGGGGCGACCATGACAGATCCCGCGAGTGGCGTTCCGAGGATCTCGGTGCGCAGGTCGCGCCTGGTGTTGCCGTGCAACATCCGCGGCACGATCTGCCAGCGGTCGAACGCTGCCCGGTTCGCCTGCGCCGTGGCACCCGCACCAGCAGCGCCGGCGACGTATGCCCAGGCCTTGTCGCTCATCGCCTTCCGCGCACGTGACTCGAGTTCCGTCGGGTCAGTCGGGACACGCGGCGGCTGACCGAGCGTCCCGCGTCGATAGATCACGCTCTGGCGTGTACGCCCTGGTCCCGCGGCGGATTCTGGACTGGTCGGCTGGCTCACCCCGCAAAACTAGCCGTGCCCGCGCGGCTTGCGTCAGGTGAGGGCTTGGGCGTAGGCGACCGCGGCGTCGTAGGCCGCCGTCGTCAATGCGCCACCGGTGGACACGCGACGGACCCCGAGTTCGCGCAGGCGCGCGACGGAGGGGTGGTCACCTGCCGCCAGGAAGTTGACCGGGGCGCCCAGCGCGACGATGGCCGCAATGCCCGCCTCGTCGTTGACCAGAGGTGCGAAGAGCACTTCTGCACCGGCATCCCGATAGGCGGCAAGGCGCTCGATCGGATCCTCGCCCAACCCGTAGAGAACGGACTCGCACCGAGCGGTGACGACGATGCCGTGCGCATGCGCGACCTCGACGACCGTTGCCACGCGGGCCACGGCCTCGTCCCACGACACGATGGCCTGCGTCACCGGGTCGTAGTCCTCGATCGACAGGCCGCTCGCACCCGCCTCGGCGAGCAGCTCCACTGTCCGGGCGACCCCACCCTCCTCCCTGGGGAAGCAGTCGGCGGAGTCGACGTTGACAGGCACGTCGACGACGCTCGTGAGCAGGGCGACGTGCGCGACCAACTCATCACGCGTCACCTCGAGATCGGGCTTGCCCAAGGTGGCGGCGTGCCCGTGGCTCGTGGTGGCGATGGCCGGGTAGCCGGCTTCCGCGAGCCGCTTCGCCGACCCGGCGTCGAACGCGTTGGGCATGACGAAGAGGTCGCTCGCGTGGAGCTCAGCAAAGGGCGTCAGTGAGGTCATGCGCCAATCCTGCCTCTCCCCCCCGACATGCAGCATCGACTTTGTGCCCGATTGGGACACGCGGCGGCGGCCTACGGCCGACCCGGCGTGTCCCAATCGGGCACAAAGTCGGAGGATGGGGGCATGGTTGCGCTGTTGCCCCCGCTCGAGGCTCCCGTCGAACCCGCCGACGCGCTGCGGCGCATCGCCTTCCTCCTCGAGCGCAACCGCGCTGGCACGTATCGGGTCGAGGCCTTCCGCAAGGCGGTCAAGGCTCTCAAGGAAGTCGGCGAAGCCGAGATCCACGACCGAGTCGAAGCCGGCACGCTCCAGCAGATCCCCGGGATCGGGAAGTCCACGTCCGCGGTGGTGGAGGAGGCTGCGCGAGGTGAGCTCCCGGCATACCTGGAATCGTTGCAGGACAAGAGCGGCGGCCCACTCGTCTCAGGAGGTGAGGACCTGTATGCCGCGTTGCGCGGCGATTGCCACCTCCACTCCGACTGGAGCGACGGCGGTTCGCCGATCGACGAGATGGTGCTCACCGGCATCGAACTCGGTCACGAATGGATGGTGCTCACCGACCACTCCCCCCAGTTGCGCGTCGCCAACGGGCTGACCGCCGAACGGCTCACCAAGCAGATCGCCATCGTCGATGCGATCAATCGCGGTGTGGGAGAGGCGTTCCGACTGTTCAAGGGGATCGAGGTCGACATCCTGGACGACGGCTCGCTCGACCAAACGGACGTCATGCTCGGCCAGCTCGACTTCGTCACCGCCTCGGTGCACAGCAAGCTGAAGATGAACTCCGCGCCCATGACCAAGCGAATGGTCAACGCCGCCCTCAACCCACGCGTCAACGTCCTCGGCCACTGCACGGGGCGGCTCGTCGAGGGGTCCCGGGGGACGCGTCCACAGTCGGACTTCGACGCGCGAGCCGTGTTCGAGGCGTGCCTCGAGGGCAACACCGCCGTCGAGATCAACAGCCGCCCGGAGCGCAAGGATCCGCCCGACGATCTCATCGCACTCGCCCTCGAGATCGGCTGCCTGTTCTCCATCGACTCCGATGCCCACGCCCCCGGCCAGCTCGACATGAAGGCCTACGGGTGCGAGCGGGCCGAGCGCCTCGGCGTGCCGTGGGATCGCATCATCACGACCTGGGAGGCCGACCGGCTTCACTCCTGGGCAAACCCCGCCTGACCCAATGATGGAGCCTTCTGCCGGGTCCAGTTGACAGCACGAGCTCCCTATGTCTCAATGCCTTAATACATTGAGACATAGGGAGTTGTCGCATGGTCGACCCAGTGATCCGCGAGTTGGCGGTGCAGGGCGCATTCCTGGTGGGCTACGTCGTCGTCGCGCTCGTCATCGTCCTCGTGATGCGCAGGCGGGGACCCGTGTGGGCGTCGCGCGCGTCGAACGCCTCGATCTTCGCCTTGGCGGTGACATTCCTCGTGTTCCCTCGCCAGGATGATGAAGGCTTCGCAGGCAGGGCACCAACCGCCTTCCTCGTCCAGTGCGCCGTCGTCGTCATCACAACGGCCCTGGGCTCCCGCCTGAGCCGGTTGCCCGCTCCCGGGACCATCCGCCACGCGACGATCGCGCCGCGCCGACTGTTCGTTGCCCGGGTGCCGCACCAACGCATCGCGGCCCTCGTGAGTGGCGGCATCGCCGTCACGGCATGGTTGGCAGCGAGCCTCATGGCCACCGATGGCACGACCCTGGTCCGCCGGCACGGCGACGAGAGCGCCGTCCTGCAGGGCTTCCCCGGGTGGCCGGTCATGGCGCCTGCTACCTGTGCCGGCGTTGTCCTTGCTGCGGCAGCAGCTTGGGCCCTGCGCGAGATTCGGGACCGGCCACGCATCGCCGAACCCACTGACACCCTGCTACGCGCCCGGGACGCCTCGCGGGTGCTGAGGGCCACCACCTTCGGATTCGCCGTGGCGGGGAGCGTCGCTCTGTTCGCCATCGCCGGGGACATGAACGAGGTCAGCCAACTGCTGCGCGGTGCCAGCGAAACTGCTCCGCGGTCGCCGTGGGACTTCTATCAGTGGACGGCCTTTGCCCTGTACGCCCCCGCCGTCGCGCTCATCTTCGTGGCCCTGTTCGCGCTGGGTGGATCGGTCGGCTCCCGCGAGGAGCTCGCGGCGATCGACACCGCACCGCTGGACCCCAGCGCGGCACCCGACGGAGCCCTTCCGCCCCAGTCGAAGGCCCACTCATGACCGAACTCGTCATCACCGTCGACGTCTCGGCCGCAGAGCCGCCCTACGAACAGGTGCGGGCCCAACTCGCGGGCCTCATCGGCGCCGGTGCCCTGGCCGAGGGCGACCGCCTCCCCACCGTGCGCGCCCTCGCCGCCGACCTCGGCATCGCCGTCAACACCGTCGCCCGGGCCTACAAGGAGCTCGAGGCCGAGGGTCTCGTCACCACTGGTCGCCGCGCCGGCACGGTCGTCGCCCCTGGCGGCCACGCCACCGACACGGCCCTCCACCGCAGCGCCGCGGCCTACGCCACCAGCGCTGCTCGGGCCGGCCTCAGCGACTCGGCGGCCATCGACCTGGTGCGGGCAGCGCTCCGGGAGGCACGCGCCTGAGGTGGGCGGACGGCATACGGAATCGGCCGGAAGTGATGGGGCCAAAGGCGCAACATAGAGCGCGTTTGGCCCCATGGAACCGGGCCCGCAGATCCCGTTTTGGAACCTCGGCAATCGTCCCTTATGCTTTCCGAGTCCACGACGGATCCGAGCGCCCGCGCGCTGCGCGACAGTGGCGGATCCTTCGAAAGATAGGGTCCCCATCGTCTAGCGGCCCAGGACCCCGCCCTTTCACGGCGGTAGCACGGGTTCGAATCCCGTTGGGGATACGCAGTACAGCAGTCCAGGTCTTGCACCAGCAAGGCCCCGTAGCGCAGTTGGTTAGCGCGCCGCCCTGTCACGGCGGAGGTCGCGGGTTCGAGTCCCGTCGGGGTCGCACAGTCACGAGAGCCCCACACCAGATGGTGTGGGGCTCTCGTCATGCCGGGCGGGGCTACGCTCGACGGGTGAGTCACAGAATTTTCCGTATGCCGGTCGGCTCGGTCTATCCGCACTACGTCACCAAGGTGGAGCGCAAGGGGCGAACGACTGCGGAGCTCGACGAAGTCATCGAGTGGCTGACCGGGTTCGATGACGCGGAGCTCAAGGGTCACCTGGCCGAGGAGACGAGCTTCGAGGACTTCTTCGCGGCGGCGCGCCTCAACCCGAACGCGTCGCTCATCACGGGTTCGGTGTGTGGGGTCAAGGTCCAGGAGATCGAGGACCCGCTCATGCAGAAGATCCGCTACCTCGACAAGCTCGTCGACGAACTCGCCAAGGGCCGCCCCATGGAGAAGGTCCTGCGCCGCTGATGCGACGTCTCAAGCGGGTCGCCCTCGAGACCTTGGGCTGGGTGCTCCTTATTGCCGGCGTGGCGGCGATCTTCCTGCCCGGACCCGGTCTGCTCGGCATCTTCGCGGGCCTCGCCCTGCTCTCGCGGCAGCACGAATGGGCCCACCGCCGGCTCGAGCCAGTGCGACTGAGGGCCCTCCGTGAAGCTGCGGAGAGCGTGCAGGCCCCGCTGCGGATGATCTGGTCCGTGCTCGTCGTCGCCGGGCTCGTCGGCTGCGGTGTCCTGTGGATCCTCGATCCCCCTGCGCCCTCGTGGTGGCCCGCGCCGGAGAGCTGGTGGCTGCCGGGCGGCTTCTGGGCGGGAATCACTCTGCTCGTCTCGGCGGCGATCACCCTCGGCCTCCTCATCTACAGCTATCGCCGGTTCCACGGGAAGCCTGAGGCTCTCGCCGCGCTGACGGTCACCATCGAGCAGGCCGACGAGGAGGCTCGCGATCCACACGACTCCGACTGAAACGGCACTGGCTTCAGGCCGCTGACCACCACCGGGGACACGATTCGGTAGGCGGCGAAGCCTCAGGTATAGTCGCCGTGCCCGAGAGGGCAACGGCCAGGTAGCTCAGTTGGTACGAGCGTCCGACTGAAAATCGGAAGGTCGACGGTTCGACCCCGTCCCTGGCCACCGAACGACGAAACCGCAGGTATGCCGTGTGCACACCTGCGGTTTCGTCATTCCGACGGCCTATTCGTGCGTCGAGTGCTCCTGGATGAGCAACGCGCCGGAGGGGCAGCGCCCCACCACCTCCCGCAACTGGTCGGCCAGCTCGGGAGTGTCTGCCGCCCCCGGGTCGATCCACGGTCGTCGACTCGTGTCGAAGACGCTCGGCATCCCCCGCACGCACACCGTGGAGTGGATGCACGGTTCGCGATCGTCCGTCACGTCGACGAGCGGACCGGTGTAGGTCTTACGGGCCATGGGTGCCTCCTGTGACCGGGGTGCCGAACGACTCCCGGTGGGTGACGGGGTGGTGACTCAGGATCGAGACGCGGTTGAAGGCGTTGATCATCGACGCGGCATAGATCAGCAGGGCGAGCTGGTCGTCCGTCAGGATCTCGCGCAGCAGGTCGTACTGGTCGTCGGTGAGATGCCCTTCGGAAACCCGCGTGACCGCCTCCGCGATCGTGAGTGCGGCCCGCTCCACCTCCGTGAACAGGTCGGCCTCGCGCCATGCGGGCAACACTGCGATGCGCTGCGGCGACTCCCCACCGCGCAGCGCGAGGTGGGTGTGCAGGTGGAGGCAGAACGCACACCCGTTGATCTGGGATGACCGCAGGTTCACCAGTTCGAGAACCATCTTGCTGATCCCCACCGCGTCGGCCCGGACCCTGATCTCGTTCGACACCGCGGCCATTGCACCGTGAATCGAGGGCTGCTGTTTGTCTGCATAGACCCAGCGGGGGGCATCCATGATCCGACCCTAATCGCTGGGCGCTCCACCGGGCACGACGATCCCCGTTTCATAGGCCAGCACGACAGCGTGGACCCGATCCCGGGTGCCGCGTCGTGGTCTGCCAAGGACTCCGGTCCGGTTGGACAGTCTCCGCCGAAAAACCACGGGCCGCGTGTCGTCGTCGTTCGAGGTGCCGGCGAGCGCCGACAGCCCTACTGTGTGCGCACGAGGGGTGCAGGGGCTCCCCTCACGTCAAGAGGGGATCCACAATGAAACTCCGCTCTGCCGCGGCGCTCGCCGCAACACTGCTGTTCGTCCCGTTCACTGCAACGTCCGCCAGCGCAGCCGTTCCCGCCAACGACACGTTTGCCGGCGCGACCGTTGTCGGGTCACTTCCGACGACGATCGAGCAGGACACCACCGAGGCGACGACCGACGCCCTCGACGCGTCGCTCAACGG
Source organism: Knoellia sinensis KCTC 19936 (assembly GCF_000768705.1). Taxonomy (GTDB): domain Bacteria; phylum Actinomycetota; class Actinomycetes; order Actinomycetales; family Dermatophilaceae; genus Knoellia; species Knoellia sinensis. The sequence goes on along the minus strand of NZ_AVPJ01000002.1, from coordinate 275,669 downwards.
GATGTGCGGCGCACCCGCCACGAACGCGAGCGTGTGGTTCACCTACACCGACATCACCGGCGACGGCTTCCTCGCCGACGTGAGCGCCTCCGACTACACCGCCGGCGTCATCGTCACGGCGGGCGACCCCAACGAGGGCAACCTCGTCGCCTGCGGTCCGGGCCAGGTCGGGGTGCGCGGCGAGGCCGGGACCACCTACTCGGTCATGGCGTTCTCGGACAGCGCAGCCCAGGGCGGCAACCTCTCCATGACCTTCGGAGAGCTCCCGCCCGCACCGACGGCGGCCCTCACGGTCGACCCCAGGGGCGTCGCCTACAAGGACGGCACGGCGCGCATCACCGGCACCTACAACTGCACCAACGCCGACGGCTTCAACTCGGACGTCTCGGGCACTCTCACCCAGACCGTTGGGCGCGTGAAGATCAACGGGTTCTTCTTCGTCAACCCGCTCGAGTGTGACGGCTCCACCCACACCTGGGAGGCGTTCGTCTTCTCCGAGAACGGCCTCTTCTCGGGCGGCAAGGCCGCCAACTTCTCCGTCGCGTTCGCGTGCGGCCTCGCGGAGTGCGCTGTGGTCGAAGCCTCCGGCAAGGTTCAGCTGAGCCGCAACGGCAAGTAGTACGACCCACAACGTCAGCGTGAACGGTGGCTCTTGCGACCGTTCACGCTGACGTTGTGAGAGCCACGTATGCCGTTCGCTCGCCTTCGCCTCGATGTCACCCCGTGATGCGCGCCCGATGGAGCACGAGTTTCGTGGTGTATGCCGCGTAGGCCTCGGGAGCGTCCTCCCAGTCGGCGAGCAGGCTGGTGACCTTCTCGGCCGGGAAGCCGCTCGTCGCAACGAAATCGAGCAGGTCGGGCAGAACTGGGCGAACGTGGGAGACGCCCACGCGGAGCGTGGCGCTCGTGGCGTACATGTCCATGACGGGAAGCTTCGTCCCCGGCGAGAGGTAGTAGCCGGTGCCGGTGCAGATGCCTCCGGGCCGCAGGGCGCGCAGGGCCCGTCGTAGTCCGCGTGACGTCGATGACGCCTCCACCGCAACGTCGAAGTGATTGGCCTGAACGGGGAAGGGGGCGCGCGCCCCCTTGGCCAGCTTGTGCACGCGGGCCCCGAGCGCTTCGGCGACCTCGAGCCGGGCATCGCGAGTGTCGACGTAGTCGACGACCTCCGCGCCGTGCTCCACGGCGAGACCAGCCGCATAGAGGCCGATGCTCTGACCGCCACCGCCGAGGACTAGAACCCGTCCGCCCGGTCGCTCCCGGAGCGGCGGGACGACCGACCGCCAGGCGTCGGTGAGGTTGTCGCTCGCTGCCGCAATCCTCAGCGGGTCGACACCCTCTGGCACGCGGACGAGCATGTGCTCGGCGTGCGGGATCCTCAACGAGTCGGCGACCATGCCACCCCATGGTCCGGACGCCGGCCCGAACCCGAAGGCCGCAAGCGCTCGACCGGGACTCTCCTCACGCATCGTCGAGCACTTGGCGGTGAGCCTCAGGCGGCACTCGCGGCAGGAGCCGCACGACAGCGCCCAGGGCACGACGACGACGTCGCCGACGTTGAGGTCACGCACCTCGGGACCGACCTCGGTCACCTCGGCGATGGACTCGTGGCCGATCCCAAAGGGCCCCCGGAACGGGACGTCACCGGTGATGGCGGCAACAACCGGATCGATGAGCCCGAGCCTCAAGCCGGCCTGCATGCCCCGTGACACGGAGCGGTGGATCGGGAGGGTGTCTCCGTCGCACCGGCTCGCGACAAAGGGACGCACGAGGGCGTCGGTTCCGTTCTCCAGGACGGGATCTGGACGATCACGCCACTCCAGTTGACCGGATCGGACGAAGTTCAACTCGCGCATCGAGTTCCTCTCAGGGCTGTGTCGCAGACGTACAGCGCAAGGCGACGGGACGGCATACGAATCCAGTGTGTATGCCGTCCCGCTGGGCTCGGACGTACGGCTCAGCCGCGCAGTCCGATCCTCCGGTCGAAGCCGCCGGGTGAGTGGACGTTGAGCATCCGTACGTCAGCCGTTCCCTCATTGCGGATCTCGTGGGCGGTGCCGCACGGCACGAGCACGAACGTTCCCGGCCCCGCTCGGTGTTGCCTGCGTTCCTCCCCGAGGGTGACGGTGAGCGTCCCGTCGAGGACATAGAACGAGTCGTCCTCGGCGTCGTGGACATGGCTGTCGACGCCTTGACCGGGGCGCAGGACGATGATCGCGAGGTTGAAGAACGGCGTGTCCTGGGTGCGAGCCAGGAACTCGACGTTGCCGACACGGTCTCCCGAGCCCGCCTCGACGACGACGGGCAGGCGGCTCATCACGCACCCACCGCAGTCGGCTCGAGCGTCGACTCGGCCGTGAGGGCACCACCGAAGACGTTGGCGGGATCCACGGCTGCCTTGACCCGTCGCAGCCTGTCGAGGGTGTCGACCGTCCAAGCGCCGCGGATCGCGTCGGGGTCGGAGCTGCCGACGAAGTTCACGAGATTGGTGCCCGTCGACCACGGCTCCAGAGCACTGATGACGCCGGAGGTGACGAGAGGCGCGACCTCCGCCAACGGAGGGGGTGCCGGTGCGATGGCCGTCACCGCGAACGCGCCCTCGCGACCCGCGACAGCGTTGGGAACAGCTGCTGCTCGCGCGAGCGCCCCGCCCATGAGCCGCAGCTCGGCCATGACGAGCGGCACGTCCACGCCCGGTCCGGCGACGGCCAAGAGGCTGTCGATGGCGGCAGGTGGAAGTTCGCGCAGGAGTCCGCCACGGGTGACCGCCGGCATCGGTTCGGTCGGGTCCATGTGGATGGCGTCGACGGCGGCGTAGGGCATCGGACCGATGCCACCCAGAGTGGGTTCGGCGACGGTCCGCATCGGGGCGATGAGCGTTTCGCCGGCGTCCGCGGACCCGGCGAATCCGAATCTCACCGCGAGACTCACCACCCCACGCAAGGGCGGCGGCACGTCGTCGATGGGCGGCAGTCGAAGGAGGGCGACGGACGTCGTGGCGTCCTCGGGCAGGGTCGGAGCCCACATGGCCCATGACCGCAGCACCGTTTCGATGGCGTCTCCGGTGAACATCAATGCCCCACCGAAGAACTCGGGCACCGGCACGAGGTCGAACTCCAGCGCGGTCACGATGCCGAAGCTCGACTGACCGCCGCGCACGGCCCAGAACAGGTCAGGGTCGCTTTCGGCGGTGACGGTGCGGATCTCCCCGGCGGCCGTGACGAGCTCCAGGGAACGGACGTGGTCCGCGGCGAAGCCGTGTCGTCGGGCGAGGTGCCCCATCCCGCCGCCGAGCGTGTAGCCCACCACCCCGACGTCCGACGACGAGCCGTTGAGCGGCGCGAGTCCGTGTGGCGCGGCAGCGTCGATGACCTGCCGCCAGCGGACGCCGGCCTCGACGCGTGCGACCCGGCGCTCAGGGTCGACCTCGACGTCCCGCAGGGCGTCGGTCGTGATGAGGACGGTGTCGTCGCCGACGGGCGCCGCTGCCCCGTGGCCCGTCGCCTGGACGGCGACCGCGAGACGGGACCGGACGGCATGCCGGACTGCGGCTGCGACGTCCTCGGAACTCTCGGCGGTCACCAGGACGCCGGGGCGGTGGGTGACGGAAGTGTTGAAGCCGGTGAGATGCGGCGCTGCGGCCGGGTCGTCTCCGGCGAAGGCACGGCCGCGCAGTTCACGAGCGAGTTGTGCGCGTGTCGAGGTGTCCATGTGCTGCTCCCTGTCGTGGGTGCCGCACCCGGGTGGTGCGGCCTCCCTCGAATCTGGAGCTGAGGGGTGGTCGGGCACATGAGGCATTCACGCAGTCCGACCTCAGATCCCTTAGGTCACCTCATGCAGGCCACGGCGCACCGCCACGGTCACCGCCTCTGTCCGGCTGGAGACGTTGAGTTTGGCCATGAGGTTGCTGAGGTGGACGCTCGCCGTCTTCTCACTGATGTAGAGGCGTCGCCCGATCTCACGGTTCGTCAGGCCTTCGGCGACGAGGGCCAGGACCTCACGCTCACGCCGGGTCAGCACACCGTCGGCACGCGCTGCGGTCGGGGCGAGCCGGGCGCCCTGCAACATGGCGGCGATGGCCCGCTGCAGCGGCGCAGCGCCCATCCGCCCTGCTGCGGCGGCAGCCTCCCCCGCCACCGCCCGCGCCTCATCACGCTCGCCCACCTGCGCGAGGGCCTCAGCGAGCCGCCACTGCCCGCGCGCCACCTCGTAGGCCTGCCCGTAGCCGAACGCCTGCACCGCCGCACGCCACTCCTCGACCGCGGGTTCGCCGCGCAGGCGGGCATGCTCGGCAACTGCCCGGGCGTGCCAGGCCCGCCCCTCAGGGCCCGAGGTCGCCGGGTCGACCATGACCACTCTGGATGAGCCGCATCACCCGGTCGAGGAGCACCTCCCCCTGACGCAGCGCCCCCTCGACCGCGGCGTGGTCGCGCGCCTGACGACCCGTCACTGCGATGTCCGCGAGCGCGGCGAGACCCAAGGCGGACAGCCACAGTCCGCCATACATCCCCTCGCCCACGGTCGTGTCGAGGTATTGCTGTGCGCGCTCGGCGGCCGCCACAGCTCCTGCGGGGTCACCGGTCCAGATGAGGTGGTCGGCGCGGCAGCCACCGGCGACCAGAGCCACCTGCGGATCGGCATCCCAACTCGAGTCGAGCTCGAGCAGACGGTCGCCCACGTCCGGCTCATCCATCGCCACCGCCGCATAGCACCCGACCGCCGCGAGGCGAGCCGCTGCGGCGTCGGGCGGCTCGCCCAAGTGGTCGGTCGCGGAAGCCGCGGCGCTCCCAGCGAGGTCGCCGACGGCATACAGGGACACGGCGAGCAGGATCCGCAGCTCGACACCGTGTTCACTCCACCGCAATCCCGTGTCGGAGACCCGGCCGAGCGCGGCGCGCAGGACTGGGAGTGAGCCTGCGACGTCACCGTTGTAGTAGTGCAGGCAGGCAAGGGTGTAGTGCCCGCGCAGCTCGGCCGCGAACTCACCAGAAGCCCGTGCCAACGAGATTGCCCTGCGGAGACGCTTCCCCGCGTCCTCGACGTCGCCTGCGGTCTCGTCGAGGAAGGCTGCGGTGACGAGGGCGTCGATCTCGATGCCCGTGGCTCCGGCGTCGTGGGCGGCCGCGATCGCGTGCGGAACGCGGTCGCGAGCCTCGGCAGTGCGACGGTCCGCGAGGAGGGCGCGGACCAGCATGACCTCGGCGGTGGCCACTGCAACCGGGCTCCGACCCGGCTGCCGTGCCAGCCTCATCGCGTCTTCGCTCTGCGCGACAGCGTGATCGGTGGCTTCCGCCACGATGAGCTGGCGGACGAGTTCGGCCCGCGCTCTCACGCCTGCTTCGGCGTCTTCCGTCGCGTCGCTGAGCCGTACCGCCAGGCTGGCCCATTCGATGGCCCGGGACCGCTCCCCCGCGAGCCCCGCGGCACGGCTGGCACGCGTGGCGAGCTCGGCATGACTCATGCCGGCCGCCTCCGTAGGCACCGCGACGACCGGCCAGAGCGCCAGGGAGCGCTCCAGTTGGAGCAGGGCCTCCGCGGGCGCGAGCACCTCCATGGCATCTCCAGCCGCGCGCACCGACCACGTCAGCGCTCGGGCCGCGTCTTGCGTCTCCGACCAGTGGTGCGCGATCTCGGCAACGTGCACGGGGTCAGTGGTCCCGGACCCTGATTCCAGGGTCGCGGCGTAGGCCGCGTGAAGTCGCTGGCGCTCACCCGGGAGGAGGTCGTGGCGCATGGCATCGCGCATGAGGTCGTGGGTGAGCGCATAGCCCACGCCATCCGTCGTCAGAACCCCCTCACCGAGGGCCTCGCGGAGGCCGACATCCACGACCTCGTCGGACACGCGATCGCCCTGCGCCACAACGCGACGGAGCACCGGATCGGGGACCGGCGGCGACCCCACGGCCACGGCACGAACCAGGTCGCGCGCCGTCGACGAGAGCGCGTCGACCCGGCCGACCAGAAGGTCGGTCAGGGCCGGCGGCACTGCCCGGTCGTGGGGGCCGGTCGCCAGCGCCGCGACGAAGTAGGGGTTGCCGCCGGTCCGCCGCATGACCTCGGCTGCCGCTGCGGGCTCCACCGCTCCGCCGCCCGCTTGTGCGAGGTATGCCGTGACTTCCGTCTGCGTGAACGGCTCGAGATCCAGCCGGCTCACGGCCGCGATTCTGCCCACCTCACTGAGCCATTGGCGCACTCGCGACTGGCCCGTCGCGGCGTCTGTGCGCACCGTTGCGATGACGGCAAGGTGCTCAGAAGCCATGCGCCGCAACAGGAACGTCAGGAACGCTGCAGACGAGGAGTCCATCCAGTGCACGTCCTCGATGACGAAGACGACTGGCCGGTCGGCGCTCCCGAGGGTGCCGAGCAGTCCGACCATCGCGTCGTAGGACTGCAACGGGGCCGAGGTGTCGCCCCCGTCGAGGGCCGCCACGTCCGGGGTGACCTCGTACCCCGCTGTGCGGATGGCGCGGACGAGGTCCATGAGCACGAGGTGGGGCAGGCCAGGCTCGCCGACGTCGACGCACTGGGCGCGCAGGATGAGAGCGGAGTCCTCGCCGAGTTCCTCGATTGCCGCCTGCACCAACCGTGACTTGCCGGACCCTGCGGCGCCCGCGAGCAGCACCGCGGAAGGTCGACCGTCGGCGGCCGACGAGACCGCCGCACGGAGGGCGTCCAGCTCGGCCTCTCGCCCGACCAGCGGCACCTCGTGGACTGCACCGGTCATGCTCGCGAACGTACTCGAACTTGACGTGCCGCAGACCATCGCGACAGAAATCGGCTGCTCGTAAGTCACCTGTAGGTCATCTGACCTGAATAGGTTTGCTCCACCCACCGCGCCGAACCGTCAGGAGCTCCATCGTGTCGTCGATCAACCGCCGCTCACTCCTCCTCGCCGGAGCCGGAGGGCTCGGCACCATCGCCCTGAGCTGCGGCCAGGGCACGTCAGCCTTCGCGCGGGACCGGGCGCTGCGGCTCGGTGCCCAGCGCGCCGTGAGCATCGCGGGGACGACCCTCGAGCAGGCTGCCTCCCCTGCGGGCGCGTCGGGGTATCGGCGCCTCCAGGCCGGACCCGGGTATCCACTCACCGTCCGCAGTGACCTTGCCGCGGGCACGGGCGACCGTGACGACCGACGCACCCCACTGGCCTCGATCGTCCACTTCACCGACCTGCACATGGTCGACGCGCAGTCGCCGCTGCGGTTCGAGTTCCTTCACGACGTCGCACCGTCGGCGTTCCGGCCGCAGGAGGCGCTGGGCACCCAGGGTGCCGCGCAGCTGGTCAAGCGGGTGAACGACATCAAGCGAGGCCCCTTCAGCGGCCGCACCTTCGATTGTGTCGTCTCGACCGGCGACAACACCGACAACCGCGAGGACATCGAGCTCGACTGGTTCCTGTCAGTGATGAGTGGTGGCCGGATCACGGCGAACACCGGCGATGCCTCCCAGTGGGAGGGTGTCCAGTCCGGCGGCGACAGCAACTACTGGAACCCCGAAATCACCGTTCAGGACCGCTACAAGAAGGCCGGATTCCCCACTCTCCCAGGCTATTTCACGCGCGCCACCGCACCGCACACGAGCGAGGGGCTCGACACCCCGTGGTACTCCGTCTTCGGCAACCACGACGACTCGATCCAGGGCACACTCCCGTCGAACATCCTGGGACTCGATGCTGCCTACACGGGCCACTTCAAGTTCACCGGCTTCGCGCAGGGCACGAGCAACCTCGCCCTTCAGGATGCTCTTCGCCGGGGCAGCACCACCATCCTCGGCACCGGCGGCACGATGACGTCGAGCTGGCGCGTCACCCCCGACGAGCGCCGCCGGCCGTTCTCGCCGAGGGACTACATCGAAAGGCACCGGCGGACGGCATACACGGGCCCTGGTCCGTTCGGACACGGCTTCGACGAGGAGGCCGCGGCGACCGGTCGCGGCTATTACGCCTTCCCGATCGCCCCCGGTGTCACCGGAATTGCGATGGACTCGACGAACCACGCCGGCTTCACTGAGGGGTCGATCGGTGACGAGCAGTGGTGCTGGCTCAAGCGTCGACTGAGGGCCGGTTCCAGCACCTACTGGGACTGGGGGATCAAGTACAAGCACTCCGTCACCGACGAGTACTTCGTCCTGTTCAGCCACCACACGTCCGGCACGATGAACAACATCCTCATGGATCCGGCGAAGCCAGAGATCCGGCACGCAGGCTTCGACCTGCTGCGAATGCTGCACGACTTCCCCAACGTCCTGGCCTGGGTCAACGGCCACACCCACGTGAACTCGCCTGTGGCGCAGGGGCACTCGGATCCGCGCCGCGCGTTCTGGGAGATCAACACCGCCTCCCACATCGACTTCCCACAGCAGGCTCGCATCATCGACGTCTGCGACAACAAGGACGGGACGCTGTCGCTCTTCACGACACTGATCGAGTCGGCCGCTCCGTATCAGGCCTCCTACGAGTCGGGCTCGCAAACAGCATTGGCCTCGCTCTACCGGGAGCTGTCGTTCAACGACATCCACGCGGCGTTGGCTTCAGAGGGTGGCGCGGGCGACCGCAACACCGAGCTGCTCCTCGTGAACCCGCGTGCCTGAGCGGGTCGCCGCCCCCTCAGCCGTCCCGGCGTAGCCGGAGGAAGTCGCCACCGCCGGGGAGGCGCTCGAGCGCTCCATGGAGGAGTGACGGAGCCGCCGCCCGGGCCTCCTCCACACCCACGATCTGCGGGTCCGTGACCGCATGGTCCTGCCCCTTGTAGCGCACAGTCCCACCACCGGCTGCGAGCACGTTGCGCACCCAGTCCGACTCCTTGCCCCACACGATGGGGACGACGAACGCGCCCGGTGCCTTGAGCACGATCACCGGCGTCGAGTACTCACGCCCACTCGTGCGCCCACGGTGCCGCACCACCGCGAACACCGGAACGAAGGGCCGCCCAGCCACCTGCACGGCGAGCAGGTTGAAGTACTTCGCCCCCGCGGGTGGCCGCGCCATCAGCGCCCCGCGTCGGGCTGTGACTCCGGCATGCTGCCCATCCCGCCAGCAGGTGGTCGATCCAGGATCGTTGGCACATAGGTCAGCAGCTGCATCCCCTTGTCGAACGTCTTGCTCTCGACGAGTTCGAGACCGACGTCGGGGTAGCCGTCGAAGATCCGCTCCTGCCCGGTCGCGCCCGTGATGAACGGGAAGACGACCACGCGGAAACGGTCGACGAGCCCCGCGGACAGGAGCGCACGGCATACGGAAAGACTGCCGAGCGTCCGCATCGGTCGCTCACCACTTTCCTTGCGCGAACGCACCCAGCCGACCGGATCGTCCGTCACGAGAACGGTGTTCGCCCACGACAGGGGCTCGTCAAGGGTCGATGAGAAGACGACCTTGGGCATCGCCGCCATCGCCTGGAAGCCCGGGTCGTCCGGCATCTGCGCGGCGAAGTCCGACATGAGCCGATACGTCTTCGCGCCCATGAGGACGTCGTAGTCGGTGTCGTCCGCTTCGAGCCACGCGAGGTACTCGGGGCTCTCCACGCCCCACAGCCCGGGCCAGCCGTCGGCCGACGCGTAGCCGTCGAGGCTGATGATGAAGTCGATCATGACGCTCTGCATTGGGTGTCCCTTCGCTGAGTGTCCTCGAAGTCTTGCGTATGCCGTCCGCCCCCGACAGTGCCCATGTCCGCACGCGCGCTGGGCACGTCCGAATTCGTGGGGCTGGGGTGCGGCGCCCCCGGCCACTAGGGTCGCGAGCATGAGCACGGCGACGAACTACGACGCGATCATCATCGGCTGGGGCAAGGGCGGGAAGACGCTGGCAGCGTTCCTCGCGGGGCGCGGCGAGTCCGTGTTGATGATCGAGCAGTCGGAGGGGATGGTCGGAGGGACGTGCATCAACATCGGGTGCGTGCCGACCAAGGCGCTCGTGGAGTCGGCCCACCGGTCCGCGGACTCCTCCGCGCCGGCACCGGTCCGCTACCTCGACGCCATCGAGCGCAAGAACGCGCTGACCAGCCTGCTCCGTGGCAAGAACTTCTCGATGGTCGACTCCCACGACACCGCCACCGTTCTCATGGGTCGGGCACGGTTCGTTGGCCCCCATGAGATCGAGGTGAGTGCCGGCGCGGAGATCGTGCGGGTGACGAGCGAGCGGATCATCATCAACACCGGGGCGGTGCCGATGATCCCGCCCATCCCCGGCCTGGATGGACCGCGCGTCGTGTCGTCGACCAAGCTCATCGACGAGACCGACCTGCCGGGGCGGCTCGTCGTCATCGGCGCGGGTGCGATCGGGCTGGAGCTCGCCGCGACGTATCGCGAGTTCGGGTCGGAGGTCACCGTCGTCGACTCGGTGGATCGGCTGCTGCCCCAGGAGGACGACGACGTGGCGGCGGCGGTGCGCGAGGTCCTCGAAGAGGAGGGGTTGACGTTCATGCTGGGTGCGACCGTGGAGCGCGTCGAGGAAAGCGCCGACGCGGCCCTCGTCCGCCTCGAAGGTGGCGACACCCTGACCGCGGACCGTGTGCTCGTGGCGGTGGGACGCCGTCCGGCCACGGACGACCTGGGGCTCGAGGCAGCGGGAATCGCGTTGGGGGACAACGGTGCTGTGCGTGTCGACGAGCACCTGCGGACCTCGGTCGACGGCGTCTGGGCGGTCGGCGACGTCAACGGCGGACCCCAGTTCACCTATGTGTCGTTCGACGACCATCGCATCGTCAAGGACCAGCTCGTGGGCGACGGCGCACGCACGACGAGCGACCGCGTCGCCGTGCCGACAACGACCTTCATCACGCCGCCCCTGGCACGCGTCGGGATGACCGAACGCGAGGCCCGCGAAGCCGGTCGCGACGTCAAGGTCGCCCGCAAGGCCATCGACGCGATCGCCGCCATGCCCCGTGCGCGCATCGTCGGGGACACGCGTGGACTCATCAAGGTCGTCGTCGACGCCTCGTCAGACCTCGTCCTGGGGGCTGCCCTGTTCTGCGTGGACAGCCAAGAGATCGTCAACCTTGTCGCCCTCGCGATGCGGGCCGGGGTGACGGCGTCCGAACTGCGCGACGGGATCTGGACGCACCCGAGCTCGACGGAGGCGCTCAACGAGGTCCTCGCAACCCTCTGAACTCACACGCCCGCCCTACCTCGCATTAGCACAAATTCGCTCGACAGCTCGGCGGGCGCGCTGCCATTTCCGGGTCTATCCTCCGAGAGTCGCGTGATCCGCGTCACAAGCACCACTCGTCAACGATGCCGAGGAGTTCTCATGACCGTCACCGAAGCAGGGCCGCACGTCGCCGAAAGTCAGGAGGTCACTGAGCGGAAACCGCTCATGACCCAACGCAACATCTTCATGATGAATGCGGGGTTCTTCGGAGTGCAGTTCAGCTTCGCGCTGACCCAGACGGCCATCAACCCGCTCTTCACGGCCATGGGCGCTGACGGGCACAGCCTGCCCCTCCTCAACCTTGCCGGCCCGATGACCGGCCTGCTCATCCAGCCGCTCATCGGCGCGATGTCCGACCGCACCTGGTCCGACCGGTGGGGCCGTCGCCGGCCCTACATCCTCGCCGGGTCCGTCGTGATGATCGCCCTGTGCATCGTCTTCCCCTTCATCTCAATTCTCTGGCTCGGCGTCCTCGGGTTGTGGCTGCTCGATGCCGGCAACAACACCTCGATGGAGCCCTACCGCGCGCTCATCTCGGACCGGCTGCCCAAGAACCAGTTGGCCCGAGGCTTCCTCATCCAGAGCATGCTCACCGGCGCCGGAGCGGTCCTCGCGAACTTCTCGATCTTCGCCTTCCAGAAGGCCGCACCCGGTCTCGCTCCCAACGGCATCCCCTACTGGGCCTACGTCTGCTTCTGGCTCGGCGCGATCTGCATCGCGATCACGATGTTCATCGCCATGCGCAAGCGGATAGAACTCACGCCCAGCGAGGAGGAGTTCGCCGAGATGGCCGAGGCCAAGGGCGGCATCGGCAGCTTCGTCAAGGACATCGCCGGTGCCGTGAAGGTCATGCCGCTCGCGATGCACAAGATCGGCCTTGTCTTCATGTTCCAGTTCTATGCGATGTTCATCTACTGGCAGTTCGTCGCACTGAGCGTTGGCCGCTCGATCTTCGGTGTCAGTGATCCGGAGGCTCAGGCCACCCTGCAAAACGAAGCGGCAGGTTGGTCCGGATTGCTCAACGGTTCCTACAACCTCGTCTGCGCCATTTCGGCGCTCGCCCTGCTGCCCCTCGTCCAGAGGTACGGCGGGAAATTCACGCACGCAGCCGCGCTCGTCCTCGGTGGCCTGAGCATGATCTGGCTCTCGACCGCCAACAGCCAGACCACAAGCATCCTGGCGATGATCGGCATCGGCATCATGTGGGCCTCGATCGTCGGCGTGCCCTACCTCATGGTCGCGAGCATGGTGCCTCCCGGCCGCTCGGGCATCTACATGGGCATCCTCAACATGATGATCGTCGTCCCGATGCTCATCGAGACGGTGACCTTCGGCTGGATCTACCAGAACTTGCTCGACAACGACCCCACGAAGGCGATGTTCCTCGCAGGAGCCCTCATGCTCATCGGCGCAGTGGCGATGCTCTGGGTCACGACTCCCAGCGATGCCGACGAGTCGACGATCGTCCCGCTGGGCGCCCCCACCGGGAAGCTCAGCACCTACGAGCGGGTCATCGTCGGTTCCGACGGCACCGACCACACCCTCTATGGCGTGCACCGTGCCATGGAGATCGCAGCGAGCGCGAACTGCCGCCTCACGATCGTCACGGCCTATCTGCCCGAGGGCACCCCCGACCCCGACCGGGGACGTGAGGAGATCTACGGCGAGGAGGCCGCCCGCCACGCCCTCAAGATGACCGTGAACGACCTCAACCACTACCGGGTCCGCACCTATGACTCGATGCTGGTCCCGGGCGATGTTTCCGATGCGCTCCTGCAGGCCTCGGCGGACAACCCGCGGCGCCTCATCGTCGTCGGCAACCGTGGTCTCGGCGAACACGGTGAGGGCGTGCTCGGCTCCGTCGCGGCCAAGGTCGTCAAGAACGCCAAGAGCGACGTCATCATCGTCCAGACCGACGACCTCTCCGACGACGTCCGCCTGCTCAGAAAGGGCTGACCCACCCCGACTTTGTGCCCCAGTGGGACAGGGCCGCTGGGCCGAAGGCCCTCACGGCCTGTCCCACTGGGGCACAAAGTCGAAGACGTCAGGCGACCTGGATGGAGCGGATCGAGTTGTGGAAGCGGACCTTCTCGATGGCCGTCTTCACCTGCGGGCGACCGGCATCGGTCGCGGCCCCCATGGTGAGGAGCAGCGGCACGAAGTGGTCGGCCGTCGGGTGCGACACCGCGGCACCGGGACCCTTGGCCAGGTAGTCCGTCAGGGCATCGACGTCACCACGCTCCAGAGCATCCGCGGCCCACTCGTCGAAGGCCGCCGTGTGACCGGCCAGCGACGGGTCGCGCATCACGGCGAAGCTGTGGGTCATGAAGCCCGACCCGATCACGAGGATGCCCTCTTCCCGCAGGGACCGGAGCTTCTGACCGAGCCGCAGCAGGGCGGCCGGCTCGAGGCTCGGCATGCTCAGCTGCACGACGGGGACGTCGGCGGCGGGATACATCGCCATCATCGGGATGAAGGCGCCGTGGTCCAGACCGCGGTTGACGTGGTGGTGGATCGGCGTGATGCCACCGAGCACCCCGGCCAGACGACGCGCCAGGTCAGAAGCGTCCGGCGTTCCGTACTGCAACGTGTAGTACTTGGGGTGGAAGCCACCGAAGTCATAGACCAGCGGCGTTCCCGCAGCAGCACCCGAGATCGCGACCGGCGCGTTCTCCCAGTGGGCCGACACGATGACGACGGCGCGCGGCTTGGGCATGCTCTGCGACCAGGTGAACAGGTCAGCGAGCCACTCGGGGTCGTCGAGCGTGGGCGGGGCGCCGTGGCTGACGAAGAGCGCCGGCATCGCGCCGTCGTCCGGAGTCCACACTCGCTGCGCGCGAGCCTGGTCGACGACCCGCGCATGCAGGTCCTCGTAGGCGCCGGCGGGGCGGTGCTGCGAGGCGAGGTGTGCGGGGTTGGTCATGACGTGAGTCCTGTCGTGGTGTCGCGGACGAAGCCGCAGATCGGGAGGGCCTGACGCAGGGCGGGTGCGCGGCTCAGAAGGCCGCGGTGAAGCCGCCCCACGCGACGAAGGCCGCGAGCAGACCGAGGATGGCGTTGGCGGGGAAGGCCTGCTTCTCGCCACGGCGGGCGTGGACGATGAGCGCGCCGATCATCATGAGAACGAGGCCGACGGCGGCGAGCGGCGCGAGGACCGGGGCGACGCCGACGAGCGGCGGCACGATGAGGCCGATGGCCGCGAGCACCTCGAGGCCACCGATGGCCTTGACCGTGTTGGGCGAGAAGTCCTGGGCCCAGCCCATGCCCTTCTCGGCGAGCTGCTCGGGGGTGGAGGTCAGCTTCATGAAGCCGGCGGCGGCGAAGGCGACGGCGAGGAGACCGGCGACGATCCAGAGGGCGATGGTCATGAGAAGTCCTTCGGGTTCAGGGGAGACGCTCCATTTTTGTTGCGTCGTGAAGTAACGATAGGTTTAAGTAGTTCATGACGCAACTAATTCCCGATCCGCGACGAGAGCCGCAGAACCTAGGATGAGCACCATGGCCGACGACGAGACCCCTTGGCTGAGCGACGAGGAGATGGCCGCGTGGATGGCCCTTGTCGGCCTCGTGGTTCGCCTGCCCGCCACCTTGGACCGCCAGCTCCAGCAGGACTCCGGCGTGACCCACTTCGAATACCAGGTCCTCGCCGGTCTCTCCGACGCCCCCGACCACACCATGCGGATGAGCACCCTCGCGACCTTCACCGAGGGGCAACTCCCCCGCCTGTCCCAGGTCGCGGCGCGCCTCGAGAAGCGTGGCTGGCTCGTCCGTCGCCCCGACCCCACCGACGGCCGATCCACCTTGGCCACCCTCACCGACGAGGGCATGGCCTTCCTCCTCGAGGCCGCGCCCGGCCACGTGCGCACGGTCCGCCGCCTCGTCTTCGACCCCCTGACGAAGGCGCAGGTGCGCCAACTCGGGGACATCGGCCGCCGCATCGGCTCCGCCGTCCACGACGAGAACCCCTGCTGAGCCCACCCCGAAATTCGACACGTCAACCGGAAAACCCCTGTTGCGCGTCCTCCACACGTAGGACCATTCGATGGAGGAGGCACATCATGAGCGATCCGATGACATGGAAGCCACGCACCGGCGAGATCCGGCGCAAGGCGCTCACGATTTCCGCAGTGGCCGCGCTTGGCGCGTCGGGGGCCCTCATGGCCTCGACGGGCCAAGCCCGTGCGGCCAACCCCAACGGTGACCTCTCCTTCAAGGTCGTCCGGCTCGCCGGCGGGGACCGGTTCGCGACGGCGGCCCGCACCTCCCAGCAGTTCTTTGGCCCTGGGGTGCCGGTCGCCTATGTCGCGATCGGGACGAACTTCCCCGATGCGCTCGCCGCTGGACCGGCAGCCGCCAAGCGCGGCGGACCGGTGCTCTTCGTCAACAGGGACTCCGTCCCGGCCAGCACCCGCACCGAACTTGACCGCCTCAACCCCGGCACCATCGTCGTCACCGGCGGGCCCGATGTCGTGTCCGCCGCCGTCCTCGCCTCCCTGGCAACCCTGAGCTCCGGTGGAGCCACCCGCGCCTTCGGCACGGACCGCTACGACACCGCAGTCAAGGTGTCGCAGAACGCCTTCCCCGCAGGTGCGGACGTCGCCTACGTCGCCACCGGCACGACCTTCCCGGACGCCCTGAGCGGCGGAGCCGCCGCCGGCGTGGAGGGGGCGCCGATGCTCCTGACGCGACCCACGTCCCTCCCCCCGACCGTTGCCGACGAACTGAACCGCCTCAACCCCAGCCGCATCATGCTCATGGGCGGCACGGGCGCCGTGTCGGCCGATGTCGCCGCTGCCCTCGGGGCCATCGCACCCGTCGAGCGAATCTCCGGGGCCAGCCGCTTCGACACGGCCATCGCCATGTCGAAGCGCATCTTCGGCGCGAACCGGCCCACGGCCTTCATCGCCACCGGCTTCAACTTCCCCGACGCGCTCGCCGCCGTCTCCCCCGCAGGCCGGACTCGCGGACCGATCCTCCTCGGCGGAGGCTCGCTCACGGCCGCCACGAGCACCGAGCTCGGCCGGGTCAGCCCCACGACGGCATACCTCCTCGGTGGTCCCAGCGTCGTCGGCGTCTCCGCGGCCCAGGAAGCCCAACGCCTCATGGGTGTGTGTTGGAGCGGCCGCAAGCCGGCCGCCGGCGGGCAGCAGGTGATCAGCTCCGTCCCGACCGCCACGAAGCAGGTCTCCTTCACCCTTGACATGGGCGGACGACTCGAAGGGGCGCGCGACATCGTCGCCTACCTCGCAGCGAACCAGATCTGCACGACGTTCTTCCCGACGGGGGCCATGACGCAGACCACCGAAGGACGCGCGATCCTCGCCGACATCGGACAACGACCCGAGCTGTTCGAACTCGGAAACCACACGATGCGCCATTGCGACCTCGTCCTCGGAGGAGGTGGATCCCCGAGCGCGGCACCGTGCCAGGTGTCGATGACGGGTGCCTTCATCCGCAACGAGCTCACCCAGACCGAGGCGATCCTTCGGTCCGCGTCCGGCGGGATGGACCCACGTCCCTACTGGCGCCCGCCCTACGGATCCCACAACACGTTCGTGCGAGACAACGCGGCCGCGGTGGGCTACACGAAGACGCTGATGTGGAACCGCGACACGATCGACTGGTCGACGTCGACGACCACCGCCCAGATCGTCAGCCGGACCACCAGCCCGCTGCCCCCGAACGGCACGATCGTGCTCGCGCACCTCGGCGGGTTCCACACGCTCGACGCGCTCCCCCAGATCGTCTCGACGTTGCGCTCGAACGGCTACATCCTCACGACCATCACCGACATGAGGGACTGAGGCCTGTTGCGAGCTGTCCCGAGTGACCTTCCCGGACACTCGGGACAGCGGCCCCTGTTGGTGGTGACGCGGTCAGCGCGACGGTGAATGCGTTCCTTCCAGACCGTTCACAGGAGTTGCCATGAGCGCCACGCTCACCACCCACCCGTCCGCCCCCGTGCCGCCCGGCGCTGCTGCGTCGACACCTGCCCGAGTCCGACGCCTGGCAGGTGGTCGAGCCTGGGCCGCGAGTGGGGTCGCCGCCGGACTGGCCGCCATCGTGGGCATCGCGGCCTCGATGCAGATTGACGCCGTCTACGCCCCGGACACGGGCGGAGACCCCGACCGGATCGTCACCCGCCTCGGTGAACTCGTGCCGCAGATCCTCGTCTTCCACACCGCGACGATGCTCTCGGTCGTGCTTCTGCTCGTCTTCGCCGCAGGCCTGCGTCGTCGCCTCGCGGACCAGTTGCCGAGCCGCAGCCTGCTCCCCGACGTGGCCGCCGGTGGCCTCGGGCTGGTCTCCGTCGCAGGGTTGCTCGGCTCCGGACTCACGACCGAGTTCGTCTTCGCCGTAGCGGACCCGGGCATCGGGCTCGTGCCGGAGAGCGCAGTGTTCTTCAACCACTGGGTCGGCACGATCCCGTGGCTGTGGGTGGGCGCAGGCGTCGCCGGAGTCGCCGTCGCCATCGCTGCTCTCCGGCACGCAGCCGTGGCCCGCTGGGTCGGCTTCGCCGGACTCGTCCTCGGCGGCCTGACGCTCCTGCTCGGCCTCTCGCCGCTCCAGTACATGGCTGGCATGACCGGACCCGTCTGGCTGCTCATCACGGCCCTCGCTCTGACCATCGGCGACCGCCCCGCGAGCAGTGGCGCCGGCGACGACGACTGTGCCGGTGACGTCGAGTCGGCGATCACGCCCTCACGGGTCTGAGCAAAGTGGAGCGTACGGCCGTGGACCGGCGCTATCGTGCCGAGACCATGACCGCACCGAGCGCAACGAGTGGGCCCGGTCTACCCCGGGTGGCCATGGCGATCGCCGTGGCCTCCTGGGGCCTCGCCGTGCTCGCGGTCACGTTCATCGTGATGGCGCGGCCGCCCTGGGACGAGAGCCTCTGGTTCTTCGTCGTCGACGTGGCGGTGGCGTGCGTCTACGGGACCGTGGCAGCACTCATCATCGCGCGCCGCCCGCACCCGGTCGGGTGGTTGCTCGCCCTCGCGGCGATCGGCGGCGGCATCGCCGCAACGGGCTTCGGCTACCCCGCTTTCGCCGCCACCCGCCCCGGTCTGCCGGCCACCGAGGCCGTCCGCATCCTCCAGAGCACGGCTTGGGTGCCGGGCACCCTCGCCCTCTTCCTTGTCGTGCCGTGGCTCGTGCGCAACCACCCGTTGGGGCGTGCCCGCTGGGGTGTGCTCGTCGGCGCCGTCCTGACGCTGGCAGTCCTCGTCGCCCAACTGACCGACCAGATGTTGCCGTTCCTGGTGTTGCTCGCGGCCGCGGTCGTGTTCGGGCTCATCACGGCCGGAGCCGTGGAGCACCGTCGCCGTCGTGGCCCGGTCGACGAACGCAACGGGCTCGGCTGGCTCGCCCTCGGTGCCGCCCTGCTCGCGCTGTCGTTCGTCCCCCTGCTCCTCCCGCCCGACGCTCTCCCACTCCCGGCATGGACGACACCCGCCCTGCACCTCCTCTCGCAGGCGGTCTATCCGGCAGCAATCCTCGTCGCCGTTCTCCGGAGTCGCATGTGGGGCCTGCGGCTCGCCGTGAGCCGCACCGTGCTCGCCGGTCTCCTCACCGTGTCCCTGGTGGGGGTCTACCTCGTCGTCACCGTGCTCGCACGCAGCGTCCTCCCGGGTGACGGAGCGACCGGACTTGTCGCAGCCGCCGCCGTCGCGGTCGCCGTGCAGCCGGCCCGTCTCTGGCTGGAAGGTCGGGTCCACCGCCTCGTCTACGGCGTCTCGGCGTCTCCCGATCACGTGGTCCGGCGACTCGGCAGCCAGCTCCGCCTCGCCGAGAGCACCGATGACCTGCTCCAGGGGCTCGCGGCCGATATCGGGACGACGATGCGTCTCGAGTCCGTGACCGTCGCGCTGCCTGACCGCGATCCGGTCCAGTGGGGCGTTCCCAGTGGAGAACCCGTCCGTATGCCGTTGGCCCACCGCGGCGAGCACGTTGGCGTTCTCGAAGTCACCCTTCCGGGTGGGGAGACCCTCGGGGCCCGCGGCGAGCAGACCCTGTCGGACCTCGCGACAGTCCTCGCCACGGCAGCCGCCGTGTCGCGGGCCGCCTCCGACGTCGACGAGGCCAGGACCCGACTGGCCCGCGCTCGACTCGAGGAGCGTCGGGTCATCCGCCGGGAGATCCACGACGGACTCGGGCCCTCCCTTGCCGGCCTGCGGCTCGGCCTGCAGGGGGCGCGCAACCTCATGGCGTCGGATCCGGAGGCCGCGACTGAGCTGCTCGCAACGCTCCAGGCCGAACTCGACCAGCGAGTCCAGGACGTCCGAACGCTCTCGCACCACCTTCTCCCTCCGGCACTCGACGAGCTGGGGCTGTCTGCGGCTCTCTTGGAACTGGCCGCTCGACACGGCGAGGATGGCAACGAGGTGGTTCTGGACCTGCGCCACGATGAGGGAGTCGAGCCCCAGACGGGAGCCACGGCATACGCGATCATCTCGGAGGCGATCACGAATGCGTTGCGGCACAGCGGCACCCAGACGTGTCACGTCACGACGCAATGCACCGAGGCAGGGCTGGTGCTGACGGTCAGCGACAATGGTCGGGGGCTTCCCGAGGATGCCAGGGCCGGCGTGGGGACGAGCTCGATGCGGGAGCGCGCCGACGAGCAGGGCGGCACCCTGGACGTCAGGTCGGCGCCCGGTGAGGGCACCATCGTCGAGGCTGTGCTCCCCCTTCGAGAGGTGGCGACGAATGCCTGACATTCGGGTCGCCGTCGTCGATGACCACCCCGTCTTCCGCATGGGCATGGCCGGGCTGCTCGGGTCGCTCGAGGGGATCTCGGTTCGAGGTCAGGCCGCGGACGCCGCCGAGGCCCTGGTCCTCCCTCTCGACGAGATCGACGTGATCCTCATGGACCTCAACCTCGGCGACGACTCGGGCATCGAGACCACCCGCGAGCTCGTGCGGCGAGACCCCGACGTTCGCGTGCTCGTCGTGACGATGCGTGAGGACGACGACGCTGTGGCGGCGTGCATGCGCGTGGGAGCGCGGGGCTACCTGCTCAAGGGCGCGACGCCCGACGAGGTGGAGCGTGCGGTCAGAGCCGTCGCGAACGGTGAGGTCATCCTTGGCTCGGCCGTCGCGGCGCGTGCCGTGACGGCGCTGACCTCGGGGCGCTCGGCCGTCCGCGTGCCCTTCCCGGATCTCACCGAGCGCGAGCGCGAGGTCCTCGACCTGGTCGCTCGTGGTCATGACAACGTCACGATTTCTCGGCGCCTCGTCCTGTCACCCAAGACGGTGCGCAACGTCGTGTCCAACGTCCTGACCAAGCTCGCGGTGCGCGACCGCTCAGCGGCCATCGTGCGCGCCCGTGAGGAAGGCCTGGGGCTCGACTGACGGCGCCGCACCCTGCTCCACCTCCGTCCACCGGACCCCTGCCGGGTGACGGCCCTGCGGGCCGACTATCAGCTCGACCGCCGACAGGCACGACACGCCGACGGGAGCCGCAGGTCCGTCTGGGCTGATAGTCCGCCCGCAGGTGGCTATCGGTTGGCGATCCCGTCGAGTCGGAGCAGGTTCGACTGGTCCCTGTGGGTGCCGGTCGTGCCGACGTGCTTGTCGGGGATCTGCGGCCCGTTCTTGATCACGTGGACGAGCGCCATCCCGTGCCCGCGCCCGAGACCGTGGTCGTCGGCCAGCCAGGCGAGGATGTCGCCCGCCCTGGTGTCGGGACCGAAGCCCTTGGCATGGGCGAGGTCGACGAGCTGCTGTGGCGTGTGACCCGTCTTCTTCTCGGCGGCGTCGAGGTAGGCCTGGAACGACATGGTGACTCCCTTGGGTTGCGGTGTTCGTTCTTCCACTGAGGGTGCCGAACGACCTCCAGCCGTTTCGACAGGCGATCCCAGAAACTTTTCAGACGGCTGCCATGAGGTGCGCGACGACGTAGAGCACCCCGAACGGATCGCTCACATCCAACCGCTCCAGCCGGTATGCCGTCCGCGCGCCTTCCGCGTCCGTCCTGGGCCCGGCGCCCACCGCGGAAGCCAGGACTTGGAGGGGCGCACGTCCGGAGACGAGAAGGTCGGCGCAGAGCGCGGGGTCCAGGTCGAGCAGCCGGTCCAGGCCACCCATGTGAGCGGAGCGAAGGGCGTCGACGATGGCGTCGTCCACGCCTGCGGCGCGAGGGTCGAGGTGGCCGGGTGCCTTCTCCGTGCGGCGAGCCGACCCGTCGGCGACGACCAGAAGTGTCGTGCCCGCACGCTCACTTGTGCTCGCCGGACGCCCCCGATGCGGGGTCCCCCCAAGAGGTGTCTTTGCTCCCCCAGCGGACGCAAAGACACTCCCCTTTGCGTCTCGTTGGGCAGCAACCGAACTTGCGTCATCGCCTGCAGCGAATGGGGGTGTCTTTGCATCGCCAGGCGGAGCAAAGACACTTTCGGAGCGGGACCCTGCTGGGGTCGGCTCACGAACCGCCCCGACTGTCACGCGGCCCAGCTCGAGGCACTCCTCGACCGACGCGTCCCACGCCACGGACACGTGGTCGACCGTGAACCCCAAGTGCGTCGCAGCCAACAAGTGGTCCGCGACGCGGAGCCCGATCGCCGGCCGCGTGCTGCGCGGCTCCCGATCGGTCGCGTGCACGACGACCACATGGGACGCGTGCTCGACCGCGGCCCGCACGGCCTCCACGCAGGACTCGAGCAGCCCGGGTGCCGCGGCGGCACGCCCCTGGTACTCCGGGAGCAGCAACGGCGCCCCCGGCACGACGACGACGTCCGAGACGGGTGCGACCGCGCCGCTCATGCCAACCCCCGAGCAACCCGCGCGGGCGGCAGGTCGCCCGCGATCACCGACACCATGTCGAGCACCTGTCGGGTCTCGACGACCTCGTGCACCCGATAGATGTGCGCCCCGTGCCACGCCGAGATCGCCGTCGCAGCAAGGGTTCCGGTCAACCGCTCCCCTACGGGCAGGTCCAGCGACTCGCCCACGAAGTCCTTGTTGGACAGGGACACGAGCACCGGCCAACCCAACGCCACAAGCTCGTCCAGCCGACGTGTCGCCTCGAGCGAGTGCCACGTGTTCTTGCCGAAGTCGTGCGCTGGGTCGATGACAACCCGCTCACGCGGCACCCCGACCGACACTGCTCGATCAGCCTGCGCCACAAGGGATTCCACGATCGAAGCCATGACGTCGTCGTACTCGATGCGGTGCGGCCGAGTCCTCGGTGTCACCCCACCCGTGTGGGTGCATACGACGGCAGCGTCGAACTCAGCGGCCACCTCGACCAACTCGGGATCGGCCCCACCCCACGCGTCGTTGAGGATGTCCGCGCCCGCCTCGAGGACGGCACGCCCCACCGACGCCCGCCACGTGTCGACCGAGATCAAGAGGTCCGGGTGCTCCTCACGCATGGCGGCCACGAAGTCGACAACGCGGCCCTTCTCCTCGTCCGCCCCGATCTCCACTCCCGGCGCAGCCTTGATCCCGCCGATGTCGACGATGTCAGCCCCCTGCGCCACGACCTCGCGCACCCGATCGAACGCCGCCTCCTGACGCCACGTCGCACCCTTGTCATAGAACGAGTCGGGCGTCCGGTTGACGATCGCCATGACGAGGCGCGACCGCGCGTCGAACTCCCGGGACCCCAGTCGGAAGGTGAGGGCGCTCATCGGGACTCCACGGACGGCATACGGACTGATGCGGCCGGAGGCCGTTCGCTCACGGCCACAGCGGTCTCGCGCGGCTCGAATCCCTCAGCGCCACGGACGAACTGCCGCAACGGCACCATGTCCAGCTCGGGCATCCCAGCCCGAGCGCCGGACTCCGCCCCATCGCGACGGCGTTCCGCAGCAGCAAGCACCTGCACAGCCATGAGACCGAGCGTGTCATGCCGGTGGTGCCGGTGGGTGCGTCGGCCCAAGTCGACCTGAGCGACGGCCTCGACGCCGAACCGGTCCGCGGTGTCGAGCAGCGCCGCGATCTCCACGCCGTAGCCGACGGGCACGGCATACGAGGCGAAGCTCTCCCGGCGGATCGCCCACTCGCCGGAGAGGGGCTGGACCACACCCGCGAGCCCGGGCCGGTGCAGCGCGAGCCACGGGCGCGCCACGAGTTCGGTGACCCGCCCGCCGGTCTCCTCCTCACGGCCGTCCGCATCGATCATCGGCCGGTCATAGACCGCCTTGACGAGGTGCACGCCCTGATCGACGAGGAGGGGTGCGAGCAGGCCCGTGACGAAGTGCGTCCCCCAGTCGATGAGGTCGGCGTCCACGAAGGCGACCAGGTCGCCGGACGTCACGAACTGGGACTTCCACAACGCTTCACCCTTGCCGAAGGCCGCACCCAGGTCGGGCCGAATGTCCTTGGCGGAGAACACCTTCGCCCCGGCATCGCGTGCCACTGCTGCGGTCGCATCGGTCGAGTCGGAGTCGATGACGACGACCTCGTCGACGAGGCCCGCGCCCCCGTCCGCGACGAAGTCGGCGAGGATCCGCGTGACGACCTCACCGACGGTGGCCTCTTCGTCCTTGGCGGGGATCACCACGGAGATCGTGTGGTCACCCTTGCGTTCGAGGAGCGCGTCCTGCGTCCAGTCAGACGCCCGGTATGCCGTCCGCCCCCCGTCCACCGTCGCGTCACCCATTGCTTCCGGTCACGCCCCGAACGTCGGCGGGCGCTTCTCACGGAAGGCGGCGACCCCTTCGGCGAAGTCGTCGGTGCGCATGAGCGCGTGCTGTTCGGTCTCCTCGCGGCCAAGAGCACGGTCCACGTCGACGATCGCCGCCGTGACCGCCGCGGTCGTGCGGGCAACCCCTTCCGGCGCGAGGGCCGCAAGCTGGGCGGTCAGTGCGTCAGCGCGGGTCGAGAAATCCTCTGCCGCAACGGATTCGGAGACGAGACCCCACTCGGCAGCCTGTGAACCGCTGATCCGCTCACCGGTGAGGGCAAACCGCAGGGCCCGCGCTCGTCCGATTGAGGCAACCACGAGTGCTGTCGCGCCACCGTCGGGCATCAGGCCCAGTCCGCCAAAGGCGAGCAGGATCTTGGCCTCGTCGGCGACGAGTGTGTAGTCGGCCGCGAGGGCCAGCGACAGCCCTGCCCCTGCGGCAACCGCGGGCACGAGTGACAGGACGGGGGTGCCCGCGTTGACGATGGCGCGGACGGTCGGGCCGAGCTCGGCGAGGAGTCCGTCCAGGTCTCCGACCTTCTCGTAGTCCGAGAGGTCAGCTCCTGCGGAGAAGGCCCGACCCTCACCGGCAAGCACGATGATCCGCACTGCGGGGTCGGCGTCGAGTTCGGTCACGGCGGCGGCGATCGCCTTGAGCATGTCGGCATCGAGGGCGTTGAGACGCTCGGGAGCGTTGAGCGTGATCCGGCCGACGGCACCGTCGCGGGCGACAACGACGGTGGAGGCGCTGCTCATGCGCTGACTTCGTTCTTCGCGGGGCGGTACGAGGTGACGAGCATGCCAGCCGCAGCGAGCAGCCCTCCGACGAGGGCGATGGCGCCCCAACCGAGGCCGGTGAAGTCCCAACCCAGCGCGTTGTCGAGGGACCAACGCCCCGGACCCATGACGGCCAGTGCGACGGCGACGATGCCCACGAGCAGGACGTACTCCCACCCGCCCTTGAAGATGAAGTAGCCCTTGCCGCGGTGGTCGGTGAGCGCGGCCACGGCCATGAGCCCGACGAACGCCATGGCGCCCAGACCGTTGAGCAGCCCGAGCGTCACGATGAGGCCAGCCCCGATCTCCGTGGCGGCGGCAACGCGCGCGTGCAGCCAGCCCGGCTTGAGGCCCAGGGACTCGAACCAGCCCGCGGTGCCGTCGAGCCCGCCCTTGACCTTGTTGAGGCCGTGCAGGATGAGCATCGGCCCGAGGGCGAGGCGGATGACGAGGGAGGCGACGTCGAGTTCGGTGGCGCTGATCGCGGTCGGGTCCATCAGGCAGGGTCCTTCGTGGCGTCGGTCTTGGCGGAGGTCTTGGCGGGGGTCGTTGACGGCGACCCTACGGTGAGTTCACGCAGGCCCGGCACCACCTGCTCGGTGAAGGTCCGCAGGAAGCGCTCCTGGTCTCCCCCGGGCCCGTGGAACACGAGGTGGTCGAACCCGAGATCGGTGTACTCGCGCACCGCCGACACCACATCCTCGGGCCGGGACGCCACGATCCACCGCTTGGCGACCTGCTCGATGGGGAGCTCGTCGGCGGCCCTCTCCATCTCGGCCGGGCTGTGGATCGAGTGCTTCTGCTCGGCGGTGAGCGACAGCGGCGCCCAGAAGCGGGTGTTGTCGAGCGCGCGATCGGCATCGGGGTCCCAGGACAGCTTGATCTCGATCATCCGATCGATGTCGCCGCTGTCCCGACCGGCCTTCTCGAGCCCTTCGGCCACGGCGGGAAGCAACTGGTCGGCATACAACTCCCGCCCCTTGCCCGAGGTGCAGATGAAGCCGTCACCGGACCGGCCGGCATACCGGGCCACGAGCGGACCGCCCGCGGCGACGTAGACGGGAACGGGAGTGTCGGGCCGGTCGAAGATCCGGGCGTCCTCGGTGCGGTAGTAGTCGCCGTCGAACGTCACCGACTCCTGCGTCCAGAGTGCACGCATGAGGCGCACCGACTCGCGCAGCCGCGCATAGCGTTCCTTGAACTCGGGCCAGCCGCTCTCGGGCACCGAGCCCACGGCCACCTCGTTGAGCGCCTCCCCGGTCCCGACCCCGAGCATGATCCGGCCCGGAGCGAGGCACGCCATCGTCGCGAAGGTCTGCGCGATCACGGCCGGGTTGTAGCGGTAGGTCGGCGTCATGACCGACGTCCCGAGCAGGACGCGCTCGGTCCGGGCCGCCACCCAGGACAGCCACGCGATGGAGTTCGGCGCGTGCCCGCCCTCCAGCCGCCAGGGCTGGAAGTGGTCCGAGATCGTCACCGAGTCCAGTCCCAGTTCCTCCGCGAGAACGGCGTAGGACGCCAGCTCGGCGGGGGCGAACTGCTCGGCCGAAGCCTTGTAGCCGATACGCATGCCGCCATCCTCTCGCACGCAAATATGGTCCGGGCGCCCTGTCGGCCTACCCTGAGAAGTGCATGAGACCCGTGCATCCCAGATTCGCCGCGTCATCCTCGCGGCTCAAGTCATGACAAAGGAGTCACCACCGTGACCGCGTCGCCCGTCACCGCCCCGGCCCCCGCGCCCAGCGCACCCGCGTCCGAGGCACCCGCCGCGTCCAGCGCCCCCAGCGCCACCCCCGCGCCCCTCGCCCCGACCGACACGTCGGGTCACGAGCAGGTCGTCTTCTGCTCCGACCCGAAGTCCGGGCTGCGCGCCATCATCTCGATTCACAACACCGCCCTCGGCCCGGCGCTCGGCGGCACGCGCTTCTACCCCTATGCGACCGAGGACGAGGCTCTCGCCGACGTCCTGCGCCTCTCGCGGGGCATGTCCTACAAGAACGCCGTCGCAGGCATCCCGCACGGTGGCGGCAAGGCCGTGATCATCGGCGACCCGAACTCCGACAAGTCCCCCGAACTGCTCCGTGCGTTCGGCCGGTTCGTCGAGAGCCTCGGCGGTCGCTACGTCACGGCGTGCGACGTGGGCACCTACGTGCAGGACATGGACGTCGTCTCCGAGACGACCCGCTTCGCGACCGGCCGCTCCCCCGAGAACGGCGGCGCCGGTGACTCCTCGGTCCTCACGGCGTTCGGCGTCTTCCAGGGCATGCGCGCCGCGGCCCAGCACCTGTGGGGCGAGCCCACCCTCAAGGGTCGCCGCGTCGGCATCGCCGGCGTCGGCAAGGTCGGACGCATCCTCGCCGGCCACCTCGTCGAGGACGGCGCCCAGGTCGTCGTCACCGACGTCAACGCAGCCGCCGTCGACGCCCTCAAGGCCACCCACCCCGGCATCGAGTCGGTCAGCGACGTGGCGGCCCTCGTCCGCAGCGAGCTCGACGTCTACGCCCCCTGCGCCCTCGGTGGCGCCCTCGACGACGACACCGTCGACGCCCTCAAGGCGACGATCGTCTGCGGCGGGGCCAACAACCAGCTCGTGACCGAGGGTGAGGGCGGCACCGCCGACCGCCTCGTGGCGCGCGGCATCACCTACTGCCCCGACTTCCTCGTCAACGCCGGCGGCGTCATCCAGGTGAGCGACGAGCTCCTCGGCTTCGACTTCGACCGCGCCAAGGTCGGCGCGACCGCGATCTTCGAGCACACCCTCGAGGTGCTGCGGACCGCCGACGAGCACGGCACGAGCCCTGCCGCCGCGGCCGACCACATCGCCGAGCAGCGCATGGCCGCCGGATCACCCACGATCTGGCTCCCCACCCGCTGACCGAGCCTTTCAGGCCCAAGCGTCCGTATGCCGTCCGCTCACCTCGCGAGGTGAGCGGACGGCATACGTCGTCTTGAGTCGGATCAGGAACCGGTGAATCGGAAGGAGCCGAGGATGTCCTCGGTCCGGTCGTTCGCGAGGTAGTCGGTGATCCTGATGTGGGACGTCGGCAACCAGTGCTGCGTCACCGTGAACGTCAGTCCGGACTGGCAGGGCATCGCGTAGGTGTACTTCTCCGCGGTCTTCGCACCGACGTCGGCGAACGACTTCGTGGGCTTCACCCCACCCACCATGTAGTCCTCGCCGTCGTCCTTGCCGGGGCACACCGTCGCGCCACTGTTGTCGCTCCAGCCGTCGACCTGGCCGGGCTCCCACACGCGTTGTCCCTCAGCTCCGAGCAGGGTCTCACCCACCTCGATCGAGATGTCGCAGGCGATGTCGGTCGGGCGGGGCGTCCCGTCGCGAAGGCAGAGGCTGTGCACCTTCGCGTCGGGGCGGTCGATGTGACCGAGGTCGGAGTCGCGAGCCGTGGCCGTCCAGCCCTCTGGGAGGACGAAGGACGAGCTTCCGGCGACGACGTCGGTTCTGGTGCCCGGATAGGTCGGGGAGTCCTGTGTGACGGTGGCCGTCGGCACCGACGCCGCGGTGCTCGCGGTGGCCTCCTGCGTGGGCGTCGACGTCACGGTGAGTGTGGGCACCGGTTCCGAGGCCGTCTGGGTAGGAGTGGCGGACTGGGTCGGAGTGGGCGTCTGGGTCGCCGGCAGCAGCGTCTCGTCACCACGCCCCACCATCTGGCTGGCGACGACGGTGCCGCCGATGACGGCCGCGACGGCGAGAGTGGCCGCACCGACGACGATGCGCTGGTTGCGCCGGCGACGGTCACCGCCCCTGTGGATCTCGTCGACGGGGGGCAACTGGGCCGAGTGGGCCGTCTCGGACCCGAAGGCGCGGAGCCGATCGGCCAGTGGGTCGTCTCCGCCCTGGGGCCGGTTGAAGTGGTCAGACATGGGAACCCTCCGAGATGGGAGCAAGCAAGGTGGCGAGTGCGGTGCGGCCGCGAGAGAGGCGGGCCTTGACGGTCCCGTCCGGCACGCCCAGTTCCTGGGCGATCTGTGCGACCGAAAGGTCGGCGAGGTGGTGGAGGACGACGGCCTCGCGCTGGGCCTCGGGCAGGGCGTTGAGCGCGGCCACGAGGGCTGGATCGAACGGCTCCGCGTGCTCATGCTCCTCACGGACGCCGCGCCGGGTCCACGCCGTGAGGGCGTTGCGGCTCTTGCGCCAGCGGCTGACCGCGAGACGCATCGCTGTCGTGCGCACCCACGCCTCCGGGGCGCGTTCGGCGTCGATGCGGTCGCGGTGCTGCCAGGCCCGCTCGAAGGCCTCCTGGACCACATCCTCGGCCTCTGACCGGTTGCCACACATCGCGTACACCTGACTGATCAGCCTCGGTGCCGCCGCGTGATAGAGCCGGTCGAACTCGTCCGGGCCCATGGGCCTGCTCCCCTCCGTCGTGTCGTGGTTGTCGCACGGTCTACGCCCACACGGCAGCCACGGTTGCATCGTTTCGTGAAGTTTGTGTGAGGGAGCACCCGATCCACCGACCGGTGGAGCGGAAACACCTCGGCCTGATGTAGCGTTGACCCCACGACATACACACAATTCCCGGGACCGCAGGCTGACTTGGGATGACCCTTCGGGGCCGTCCCTACCGGTGTGCCGTCCCGGCAGACGCACGAGGGGGTCACGCCATGGGGCGCGGCCGGGCAAAAGCCAAGCAGACCAAGGTGGCACGCGAGCTGAAGTACTTCAGCCCCGACACCGACTTGAGCGCGCTTGAGCGAGAACTCCACGGAAGTTCAACCCCGACGACGCAGACTCGGACCACTTCTGGTTCTGAGTACGGCGCCGACGAGGATGACGACTATGACAAGTGGGCCTCCGGGCGTCGTTGACGCCTGATCGCCACACTCACGTTCCTCGTGCGGCATGCACCGTATGCCGCCCGTGATCTGACATGCTCACGAGCATGACTGACGTGCGCACAGCCGACGCTGCGAAGCGACTCGGCGTCGAGACCACCGGGATCGAGATCATCGACGAGGCGGACCGCACTGCGGCACCTCGCGACCTGTTCTGGCCCTGGTTCGCCGCCAACGTGTCCGTCTTCGGCATCTCCTATGCCGCGTTCGTCCT
The DNA here is from genome assembly GCF_000768705.1 of Knoellia sinensis KCTC 19936. Lineage (GTDB taxonomy): Bacteria > Actinomycetota > Actinomycetes > Actinomycetales > Dermatophilaceae > Knoellia > Knoellia sinensis. The sequence continues at coordinate 246,056 of NZ_AVPJ01000002.1, read as the reverse complement.
CGGCTTCGGCATCTCCTTCTGGCAGGCCGTCGCCGTGACGATCATCGGCGTCGTCATCTCCTTCGCGCTGTGCGGGATCATCGCGATCGCCGGCAAGCGAGGATCTGCCCCGACAATGGTGCTGTCGCGCGCCGCCTTCGGCGTCAAGGGGCAGAAGGTCCCGGGCGTCATCTCCTGGCTGGTCTCGATCGGCTGGGAGACGTTCCTCGCGATCCTGGCCGTCCTCGCCACGGCTACGATCTTCGAGCGGCTCGGCTGGGGCGGAGGCACCGGCACCAAGATCGTGGCCGCCATCGTCGTCGCCACGATGATCGTCACCGCAGCCGTGGCGGGCTATCACATCATCATGCGGATGCAGTCGGTCCTCACCTGGATCACCGGCGCCATCACGATCCTCTATGTCGTCATGACCTTCAACCACATCGACTGGTCGGCGATCTCCTCGATCCCCTCCGGCGGCATCGGCGCCACGATCGGCGCGCTCGTCATGGTCATGACCGGGTTCGGGCTCGGCTGGATCAACATCGCCGCCGACTGGTCCCGCTACCAGCGCCGGGACGCCAGCGGCGCGGCGATCGTCGGCTGGAACACGTTCGGCGGGGCGCTGGCCCCGACCCTGCTCGTCTGCTTCGGCCTCGCCCTCGCCGGCTCCGACCCCGCAGTCCTCGAGGGCATCGGTGCCGACCCCATCGGCACGTTGGCCACGCTCCTGCCCACCTGGGTCCTCGTGCCGTTCCTTCTCGCGGCGATCCTGTCGCTCGTCTCGGGCGCCGTCCTCGGCATCTACTCGTCCGGTCTGACGCTGCTGTCGCTGGGAGTGCGCATCCCCCGCCCGATGGCCGCCCTGATCGACGGCGTCATCCTCACGCTCGGCACGTTCTACGTCGTGTTCGTCGCCGAGAACTTCATCAACCCGTTCCAGTCGTTCCTCATCACCCTCGGTGTGCCGCTTGCCTCGTGGGCGGGGATCATGATCGCCGACATCGCACTGCGCAAGCGCGACTACGACGAGGACGCCCTCTTCGACTCCACCGGCCGCTACGGAGCCTTCGACTGGGTGTCGATCGGAACGATGGTCGTGGCCTCTGTGCTCGGCTGGGGACTGGTCGTCAACTCCTTTGCGGACGACGCCGCGTGGAACAACTGGCAGGGCTATCTGCTCGAGCCCCTCGGCCTCGGCACCTTCGTCGACGACCCCGCCGGGTCGTTCTGGGAAGGCACGTTCGCCTACGCCAACCTTGGCGTGCTCCTCTCGTTGGTCCTGTCCTTCGTGGTCACCTATCTCGCTCGGCGGGGCACCGTGCAGCGCCAGGAGTCCGGCACATGAGCTGGGCGGACGTCGCCTCCGTGGAGCCGCTCGACGACGAGTGGCTCGTGATCATCGACCCCCAGGCGATCTTCGCCGACCCGGAGGCGAGCGCGTGGGGCTCACCCATGTGGGCAGAGACGGTGCCGCGCATCGTGAGTCTCGCGGCGGCATACAAGGGTCGTGTCGTCGTGACCCGGTTCGTCGCCGACCCGGGGCTGGGAGGTTCGTGGGCGGACTACTACGACGACTGGCAGTTCGCGCTCGTCCCCGCCTCCGATCCCCTGTATGCCGTGGTGCCCGAGATCGCCCCGCTCGCCGACCACGTGGTCACCGAGCCGACGTTCGGGAAGTGGGGTCCTGGGCTCCGTGCGGTCGTCGGCGACCAACCACGCATCGCCCTCGCCGGCGTGGCGACCGACTGCTGCGTCATCGCGACCGCGATCCCCGCCGGTGACGCGGGAGCGACGGTGCGGGTCGTCGCACAGGCGTGTGCCGGGTCCGTCCCGGACAAGCACGAGCAGGCCCTCGGAGCCATGGAGATGTTCGCCCCGCAGGTCACCGTCCTCTGACCCAGGTTCCGACTTTGTGCCCCGTTGGGACACCGGCGCTCGGCCGCAGGCCTCGCGATCCGTGTCCCAACGGGGCACAAAGTCGGGGTTTCAGCGGCTGCGCTCGTTCCACTTCGTGAAGCCGGCCTTGCGGGCCGTCTCCTCGTCCTGGAACCACACCTCCGCCTTGGTCTTCCTGTATGCCGGGCTGTCCTCGGTGTGGAAGAGCATCGAGTTCTCGTTGCCCTTGATCGCCCACCCGTCCGGTCCGGAACCGTCCTCGGCAGGATCTGCTGATCCCTTGCCGAACCGTCCCTCGGGGATGCTGACGAGGGTGGCGGGAGCCCCGGCACCCGAACGGTCCCTCTCGTCCCAGCGCACGAAGCCTGCGCCACGAGCGGACTCCTCGCTGTCGAACCAGATCTCGGCCTTGGTGCGGCCGTAGTACGGGCTCTCCTGCGTGTGGAAGAGGTTCGAGTCCTCGTTGCCCTTGATCGTCCAGCCTTCGGGTCCGGAGCCGTCCTCGGAGGGGTCAGCCGAACCCTTGCCGAACTTTCCCTCCGGGATGGCTACGAGCTTCGCCGCGCCGCCAGCACGGCCGGCACGGTCCTTCTCGTCCCAGCGGACGAACCCGGCCTTGCGGGCGGTCCCTTCATCCTCGAACCACACCTCAGCCCTGGTCCGGCCGTAGTAGGGGCTCTCCTGCGTGTGGAAGAGCATCGAGTCCTCATTGCCCTTGATCGTCCAGCCCGATGGGCCGGAGCCGTCAGGACCGGCGTCCGCGGAGCCCTTGCCGAAGCGTCCCGCGGCGAACGCACCCGCGCCGGCGAGTCCAGCCGCTCCTGCAGCCCCGACTGCGGCCCCACTGGAGGTGGGGGCGTCGGGGACGAGATCCGCATCCGCCGATTCGACGTCCGTCTCGACAGGGGGAATCGACTCTGAGGGCTCGTCGCGGACGATGGCTTCGGGCTCCACGACCGGCTCGTCCTCGACCATGACTTCCGGCTCGTCGACCGGCAGTTCGTCGATGTCGGCGTCAGCACCGGTGGACGTCGACCAGTCCGCCTCACCCGTGGGCGCCGCCGGAGTCTCGAGGTCCGCCTCGGCCTCGATGACCTCGGCCTCGCTCGAGAGGTCGACGTCGGTGTCCGCGTCGCGCTCCGACCTGTCGGCGAACCGCACCGGCTCCGTGGACGGTTCGGCGCTGATGTCGTCGACGTCGTCGGAGCGGGCACCCCACGTGGCAGCACCCAGTCCTGCTGCACCGGCCGCGGCCGCACCACCGACGGCCCCGCCCACGCTGGGAGCGTTGACGTCAGGCACCTCCACCTCGGGGACATCGACATCGGGAACATCGACATCGGGCAGGTCGAGACTCGACCGCGCGACCGTCGGCGCCTCGACGTCAGGCACGTCCAGTTCAGGAGCATCGAGGTCCGGGCGCTCGAAGGATGGCCGATCGAAGGACGCGTCCACCGAGGGCGCATCCACGTCCGGAGCATCCACGTCCGGCAGGTCGAGACTCGACCGCTGAACCGTCGGTGCGTCCACGTCCGGAACGTCCACGTCCGGGGCGTCCCAGGTCGTGTCGACCACAGGTGCGGCCGCGGCAGGCGCGTCGACGTCCGGGGCGTCCCACTTGGTGTCCACGGTCCGGTCGTAGACCTCCGTGGCCGGACGGTCCACGTCGAGGTCGACATCACGATCACGCAGAGCCGACGCACCGGCTGCACCGGCAGCGGCGAGACCGGCTCCGCCAGCCACCTTGGCACCCGTGGACACCGAGAAGTCCCGGTCACGGTCCACGACGGTGCGAGGCACCTCGCGAGTGGCGCGGCGAACCATCCAGAACCACGTGATGAGGGCGCCGAGAATGAAGGACAGCAGCATCAGCCACCAGTTGACATCACTCATCGGTTGCCTCCGATCACGCGAGCCTGCGGGACATCCGCGAAGGCCTCATCCTCACTGGTCGGCTCGATGCTCCGGGCACCGAGCCAGGCGACGAGGGCACCTACCGCGAAGGCGATGAGGTACCAGAACCACTGGATCAGGAACTCAGTCATGTTGGCCTCCTCAGCCGACCGTGATCTCGACGCGGCGGTTGGCGTTCTGACCCGCCGTCGTGTTGTTGGACGCGATGGGGTTGGCCTCGCCCTTGCCGCTCGAGGTCACGTTGGCGGCAGTCACGCCGTTCGCCTCGAGTGCCTTCTTGACCGCCGCCGCACGCTCCGTGCTGAGACGCTGGTTGGTGGCGGTGGACCCTTGGCTGCTGGTGTAGCCGGTGACGTTGAGCTTCGCCGTCGTGCAGCCCTGCCACTTCTCGGCGATGGACTTGACCGTGGTCTCCGACGCGGGCGCGAGGGTCGTGCCGTTGTTGGCGAAGTTGATCTTCGACGCGTCGGTGATCGTCTTGATGTCGGCGGCAAGGGTGCCGCACGCGGCCCCGGCGGCGTCGGCCGAAGGGCTCGCAGACGGGCTCGCACTGGCGCTCGGCGTTGCTGCTCCGCCGGCACCGACGGTGAGCTGGTTGTCGATGGTGGCATCGGGGAAGGCCGCCTTGGCGGCTGTCTCTGCTGCCGCCTTGGCATCCTCCGAGGCGGCGACACCCTTGAGCGCGAGTGCGGAACCGTCGAAGTCGAAGGAGAAGTCACCGCCGGCTCCGGCAGCATCGGCGAGAGCCCCCAATGCGGCTGTCGGGGCGGCCGCGGCACCAGCCGTCACCGTGAGCTCGTCGACGATGTTCACGCCGGGCACTTTGGCCCGGAGTTCGTCGAGGAGTGCCGTCTTGGCGGCGTCGTCGGGCACGACTCCCCTGACCGTGAGCTCGTTGCCGACGCGCTCCAACGAGAACGGCGACGCCGAGGCGTTGGCGGACGCCGTGTCCGAAGGAGTTGCCGACGCGTCGGCGGAGGTGGGGCTTGTCGCGGCAGTCGGAGTCGCCTCGGCGTCGGTGTCGTCACCGTTCAGCCCTAGGCCCACGGCCGCGAGGATGGCAGGGACGCCGATGAGTGCGAGCCACCACGGCCCACCCAGCCCGCGCTTGTATCTGCGCGTGACCGTGTCCCATTCGGTCGTCGACGAGGTCGTCGTTTGAGAGTCAAAAGAACCGTCGGCACCCATGGCGCGACGGCTCGATTCGTAGTCGGAATTGGTGACTCGGGGGTTCTCTGGTGTGTCCATGACGCCTCTCGCTTCACCGGGCCCGGCGGCCCGAACACTTCGGAAGTTACTCGGCGTAGAGGTCCCGCGTGTGGTTCAGAGGTGCCCGAATTTCGCCATGCGGCTGACTGCAAAATGGTGTATGCCGTGGCGTCGCTGAGTGCGCGGGTGCGAGTTCTGAGGCGCTCGACATCGCGGACACCGTTGCCGCGCAAGCGAACTGGTGAATCGACTCTCAGGCGGGGTGGTCGCCCACGACCTGCACCGATCCGCCGTCGACGCCCTTGGCGCCTCGGACGACCTCGATGCCGTCTTCGATCTGGGCATCCTCGAGGGCGCTGATCTCACCCATCGGCCACGCGTCGATGCCGCGCTCGGCGAGGGTGCGCACGGCGAGGTCGGCCTGGTCGGCGGGCAGCATCGCGACGAACCCGACACCCTGGTTGAGGGTGCGCTCGATGTCGGCCTGGGGCACTCGGCCCAAGGACTGGACCGTGGAGAACACCGCCGGCGGCGTCCACGTCGAGCGGTCCACCCGCGCGAAGACATCACTGGGCAGCACACGGGCCAGGTTGGCCGCGAGTCCGCCACCGGTGACGTGGGACAGCGCGTGGACGTCGAGCCCATCGGTCCGGATCAGTGAGAGGAGGTCAGCGGAGTAGACGCGCGTCGGTTCGAGCAACTCCTCACCCAGCGTGCGCCCGAAGTCGTCGACGTGGCGGTCGAGCTCCCACCCGGCGTGCGCAACCACCTTGCGCACGAGCGAGTAGCCGTTCGAGTGCAGACCCGACGACGCCAGACCCAGGACCACGTCACCGGGGCGGACGCGCTGCGGACCCAACACCGCGGCATACTCCACGACCCCCGTCGCGGCACCCGCGACGTCGTACTCGTCCGGCTCGAGCAGCCCAGGGTGCTCTGCGGTCTCACCACCGACAAGAGCCACGCCGGCCTGCTCGCATGCGCGGGCGATGCCGCCGACGATGGCGGCGATGCGCTCGGGAACGACCTTGCCGGTCGCGATGTAGTCGGTCATGAAGAGCGGCTCGGCGCCACACACGATGATGTCGTCGACGACCATGCCGACGAGGTCGAAGCCGATGGTGTCGTGGATGTCGAGGGCTTGAGCGATGGCGACCTTGGTCCCCACACCGTCCGTCGAGGTCGCCAGGACCGGGCGATCCATGCGGGCGATCGCGCTGGCGTCGAACATGCCCGCGAACCCGCCGAGTCCGCCGAGGACCTCAGGGCGGGTCGCGCGCCGGACGTCGGCCTTCATCAACTCGACGGCCTTGTCACCGGCCTCGACGTCGACGCCGGCTCCGGCATAGGTGATGGGTGCGCCTTGGCTGCCTTGCTCGCTCACGCCGGAGAGCCTAGTGCCGGGCGATCAGGGACGACGGACGGCCTCGGCCGCCCCGCCCGCTGCGGTGACCGAGACGCGATCGACGTCGAGCGTGCCCGTCTCCGTGGCGTCAGTCACGCCGCCATCGACGGGGAACTCCAGCTCGAGCAGACCCTTGCCGAGCTGGTCCGACGAGGGCAACTCGATGGGATACGAACCCGAGAAGCACGCCGTGCAGAGCCGTTCACGGTCCTGCTCGGTCGCCGCGATCATGCCGTCCTCGGAGATGTAGCCGAGCGAGTCGGCCCCGATCGAGTTGCAGACCTCCTCGACCCCGATCCCGGTGGCAATGAGTTCGGCGCGGGTTGCGAAGTCGATGCCATAGAAGCAGGGCCAGCGCACCGGCGGCGACGAGATCCGCACGTGCACCTCGGCCGCACCGGCTTCGCGGAGCATCCGCACCAACGCCCGCTGCGTGTTGCCGCGGACGATCGAGTCGTCGACGACGACGAGGCGCTTGCCCTTGATGACTTCCTTGAGCGGGTTGAGCTTGAGCCGGATGCCGAGTTGACGGATCGTCTGCGACGGGGCGATGAAGGTGCGGCCGACATAGGCGTTCTTGACCAGACCTTGGCCATAGGGAATGCCGGACTCCTGCGCGTAGCCGATCGCCGCGGGCGTGCCCGACTCTGGCGTCGGCATGACGAGGTCGGCCTCCACCGGGTGCTCGCGCGCCAGCGCACGTCCCATCTCGACCCGGGCCTCGTGGACGACGCGCCCGTTGATCGTCGTGTCGGGGCGGGCGAGGTAGACGTACTCGAACACGCAGCCCTTGCGGTCGACCTCGGCGAAACGCTCGGACCGGAGCCCGTCCTCGTCGATGGCGATGAGCTCACCCGGCTCGACCTCGCGGATGAACGAGGCACCGACGATGTCGAGCGCGGCAGTCTCGGAGGCGACGACCCAGCCGCGCTCCAGGCGACCCAGGACGAGGGGACGGATCCCCTGAGCGTCGCGGGCGGCATACAAGGTGTGTTCGTTCATGAAGACGAAGCAGAAGGCGCCGCGCAGCTTCGGGAGGATCTCCATGGCGGCAGCCTCGACCGTGCGGTCGGGGTCTGCGGTGAGAAGTGCGGTGACGAGCGCGGTGTCGGTCGTGTTGCCACGCCCGATCTCGCCGCGGTGGCGGCCCTCACCGTTGGCCTCGGAGACGAGGTCGCGCAGTTCGGCCGAGTTGATGAGGTTGCCGTTGTGGGCGAGGGCGAGTGTGCCGCCGTCGTGGCCGCCGAGGGTCGGCTGGGCGTTCTCCCAGGTGGACCCGCCGGTCGTCGAGTAGCGGCAGTGCCCGATCGCGAGGTGACCGGTCAGCGAACCGAGGGAGCGCTCGTCGAACACCTGCGAGACGAGTCCCATGTCCTTGTAGACGAGGAGGCGGCGGCCGTTGCTCGCCGCGATGCCGGCGGACTCCTGCCCGCGGTGCTGCAGGGCATAGAGCCCGTAGTAGGTCAGCTTGGCGACGTCCTCGCCGGGGGCCCAGACACCGAAGACGCCGCAGGCGTCCTGCGGCCCCTTCTCGCCCGGCATCAGGTCATGAGTGAGCTGTCCATCTCCGCGTGCCACACTCAAAGTGTCCCACGACTTCGCGCGACCCCGAGCCGGGCCCACCTCGCCCCATCCGCTCCCGCCCCCGCTCCGAACGGCTAGGCATGGACGTTCCCGTTCCGCTCTCCCACAAACGGTGGCCGTATGCCGTGAGCGGCCTTCTCGCCGCGGCCGCCGGTGCCGCCGCGGGTCACTTCGTGGCGGCGTGGGTGGCCCCCGAGGCCTCGCCGGTGCTGGCCGTGGGTTCGCAGGTCATCGACGCGACGCCGACGCCCGTCAAGGAATGGGCGGTGCGGACGATGGGCACGGCCGACAAGCCGATCCTCATCGGCAGCGTGGCAGTGGTCACGCTTGCGTTGGCGGCCGTGGCGGGGCTGGTGTCCCGGCGGCGGCCAGTGGCCGGTCGCCTCCTGATCGTCGGGCTCGCTGCGCTGGCCGCGGCGGCGGCCGTATTGCGGCCCACGGCTGGGCAGCTGGATGTCGTCCCCGGCCTCGTGACCGGCCTCGTCGGCGTCGGAGTACTCGGGTTCCTCCTGAACCTCATGCGTCGTGACGAGGTCCGGCCTCACGGGGACTCGACCGCCGACGAACCGTCCCGAACTCACCGAATTCCTCCGGACGGGACACAGCCCACAGGTGTGCCGGCAGAGAGCCCCCTGGATCACAACGCCCGGGCGACCGGGGAGCCGACCATGACCGGGCGGCGTGGCTTCCTCCTCGGAGCGGGCGCGACCGCGGTGGGGGCGGCGACCGTGGGCGGCATCGGCCAGCGCCTCCTCTCCGACGCCGTCAACCCCACTTCGATCACGCTGCCCGGTGTGGAGAACCCGTTGCCGGCTCTGCCCGCGGGACTCGAAGGGCGCGTCCCTGGCATCACCCCGTGGCGTACCCCGCCGGGGGAGTTCTATCGGATCGACACTGCGCTCGTGATCCCCCGCATCGACGTCAAGGACTGGCGACTGACCATCGACGGCGACGTCGACAGCCCGTTCACGATCGACTTCACCGAACTCGTCTCGATGGGCCTCATCGAGAAGGACATCACGATGTGCTGCGTGAGCAACGAGGTCGGTGGCGGCTACATCGGAGGCGCCCGCTGGCTCGGCGTTCCCGTGCGAGAACTGTTGTCCCGCGCAGGGGTTCGCGCGAGCGCCGACCAGATCCTCAGTACCTCCGTCGACGGCATGACGATCTCGACTCCCGTCCAGGCCCTCACCGACGACCGCGACGCCCTGGTCGCTGTGGGGATGAACGGAGGCGCTCTGCCTCGGCGCCATGGCTATCCGGTGCGCCTGGTGACGCCGGGGCTCTACGGCTTCGTCGGCTCGACGAAATGGCTCGAACGCCTCACGGCGACCACGTACGCCGCACAGAAGGCGTACTGGACCGAGCGCGACTGGGCCATCGACGGCCGGATCCTCACTCAGTCCCGGATCGACACCCCACGCGGACTGGCGCGCCTGAAGACCGGACGCAACGTCATCGGTGGGGTCGCGTGGGCTCAGGGACGCGGCATACAGAAGGTTGAGATCCGGGTGGACAACGATCCGTGGCAAGAGGCCACGCTGGGTCCCGACGCCAACATCGACTACTGGCGGCAGTGGTATTTCGAGTGGGACGCAGGTCAAGGACGTCACGAGCTCACGGTGCGCGCGACCGACCTCACGGGCGCGGTCCAGACCGAGGCCCGCACCCCACCGTTCCCCCGGGGTGCCACCGGCTGGCACACCATCCCCGTCACCGTCGGCTGACCGACTTATTGCGGATTGTTGTCGCAGCACTCGGGCCGAAGGCCCTCAGCGTGCGACAACAATCCGCAATAAGTCGGGTGGTGGGCGGACGGCATACGGGGATGGTGAAAAAGGTTGGGGCACAACCCATCCGCGACCTGATCGGCACCGAACAACGGGTGTACGCCAACCCGCTCAAGGAGACGATCATGAAGCTCAAGCACCGCACCGCTGTTCTGGCCCTCACCCTCTCGCTCCCGCTCGGCCTCGCCGCGTGCGGCAGCAGCTCGGGCGACACGGTCGATTCCGGCACCACGTCGTCGCCCACTTCCATGGCACCCAGTCCCACTGAGTCCGAGTCCGCCACGGGCGACGGCATGACGGGCGAGCCGTTCGGCGCAGCCTGCAGCCAGGTGCCGACCAGCGGCGCCGGCTCGTTCGACGGCATGTCGACCGCTCCGGTCGCCACGGCCGCCAGCGCCAACCCGCTGCTGTCGACGCTCGTGTCCGCCGTCAAGGAGGCCGGCCTCGTCGACACCCTCAACGGGGCGCCCGAGCTCACGGTCTTCGCACCGGTCAACGACGCATTCGCGGCGGTCCCGAAGGCGACGATGGACGCCGCCATGGCTGACCCCAAGGGCCTCCTCACCAAGGTCCTCACGAACCACGTCGTCGCGGGCAAGATCGCTCCGGACAAGATCGCGGGTGACCACAAGACACTCGGTGGCGGAACGATCACGGTCGCCGGCAGCGGTGAGGCCTTCACCGTCGGCGAGGCCAAGGTGATCTGCGGCAACGTCCAGACCGCCAACGCCACCGTCTACATCATCGACGGCGTCCTGCTCCCCGCCTCCTGAAACCAGCTCGGACGGAAGGCGTAGGCAATCATGGTGTTCATGGCAGCGGTCGGACCCGAGGACGAGTCCTCGTCGACTGCTGCCATGGGGCCGGATCTCGGTCGCCTCCTGACGCGCTCCGCGCGAGGTGACGAGGCCGCGTTCGCCGAGCTCTACGACGCGACCGCCGCCAGGCTGCACGGGCTCGTCGTGCGTGTGGTGCGCGACCGCGCCCAGAGCGAGGAGGTCACCCAGGAGGCCTACCTCGACATCTGGCGGCACTGCACCCGATTCGACCCGTCGCGGGGCTCACCCTTGGCCTGGATGCTGACCATCGCCCACCGGAAGGCCGTCGACCGGGTCCGCTCGGCCGAGGCGAGCAAGGCGCGTGAAGTGACGTACGAGTCGACCACCATCGAGCGCGAGCACGACACCACGCTCGAGAAGGTCGAGACCCGGCTGGATCAGCAACGCGTCCGCAGGGCGCTCGACTCACTCACGGAGACCCAGCGTGGGGCAGTCGAGCTGGCCTACCTCGGCGGCCATACGCACACTGAGGTGGCGGCACTGCTCGGCATCCCGCTCGGGACGGCCAAGACCCGGATCCGGGACGGACTCATCCGCTTGCGAGACACCTTGGAGGTGACGGCATGAACCCTGACACGCACGCCCTGGCCGGCGCGTATGCCGTCAATGCCGTGACCGACGAGGAGTCCCGCTCGTTCGAGGCACATCTCGAGGTGTGCGCCGACTGTCGCGCCGAGGTGACCGAGCTCCGCGCCGCCGCCGCGGCTCTCGCCGCGGACGTTGAACTGCCACCTCCTCCCGCACTGCGGAACTCAGTGCTGTCAGCGATCGCGCAGACCAGGCAACTGCCGCCGCTCCCTGTGACCGAGCCCGCGGATCCCACGGCCGCCACCGCTGGCTCCACCGGCAGCCGAGCCACCGCTGGCACCACCGACGACCTCGCCACCCGGCGTCGCCCTCGGTTGCGCCCCTGGCTCGCCGCCGCTGCTGCCGCCGCGGTGCTCGCTGTCGGAACCCTCATCTGGTCCCCGTGGAACGACGGACCTGCTCAGCTCACCGCGACCGAGCAGGTGCTCCAGGCCCCGGACGCGCAGCGGGTCGAGCAACCCATGAACGGTTCCGAGATCGCGATCGTCCGCAGCCCGGCGAGGGGCCAGGCGGTCTTTGTCGCCGACGCCATGCCCGCCGCACCTGCGGGGAAGGCCTACCAGTTGTGGCTCGACCTGCCGGGCCGAGGCTTGGTGAGTGCCGGGCTCATCCCCGCCTCCGGGGCGGCCGTGACCGTCATGCTGGACGGGGACGCTGCTGCTGCCACGGGTGCCGGGATCACCCTCGAGCCGGCTGCGGGATCCGAAGCGCCCACGAGTGATCCGGTGGCCCTGTTCTCCTTCACCTGACCGGGCGCCTAGGAGCGGCGGCGACCGCTCATCGCCACGGCCACCCCGACGGCAGCCACCACCGGGCCGATGACCGCCCACAGCGTGACGCCGGACATGACGCTGCCACCCAGGATCCCCAAGCCCTGCAGGAACCAGATCAGCCCGACGACGACGAGCGCGACCCCGAGAGCAACCCGCACCCCAGCACTCATGGCTTCGGCTGCGACTCGGCGAAGGCCTTGAACGCCTCCTGGTACTTGTAGCTCGCCTTCGGGAAGCTCTTCCCGAAGAGGGCCCCCGCGAACTTCATGGCACCGGTGAACTCGAAGACGTTGTGCGCGACCCACCGCGTCGCGTGGGACCCCGCCTCATGGAACTCGTTGCGGCAGATGTTGTGGACGCCCTTGGCGTCGTAGGTCGCCTCGAAGACGTCGGGGAGGTCACGGTCGGTGATCGTCTCGATCATCTCCATCGTGCCCTTGCCCCGCTTGAAGGTCAGGCGGGACTTGGCGCCTGGCCGGCCAGGCTCGCCGCTGAGGGGCTCGAACGAGATCAGTCCCGACTGCCACTTGGGCAGATTGTCCGGGTCATCGAAGAGCTCGATGAACCGGGCGCGAGGCACGTCGACCACGATCTCCTGTGTGTACTTCACACCCGAACGCTACTGCCCGAGGGAGACTGGAACATGCGCTATGCACTCACCGGAGCCACGGGATTCGTCGGTGGCGTGCTCGCCCGACAACTCATCGCCGACGGGCACGAGGTGGTGGCGCTCGTTCGGACCCCAAGCAGGGCTACCGAACTCAGCGCGCTCGGCGTCGAACTCGTCGCGGGCGACCTCGACGATGTCACCGCGCTCGACCACCTCCTCGACGGCGCAGACGGGCTCTTCCACGTCGCGGGTTGGTACAAACTCGGGGAGCGCGACCCCTCCGCGGGTCAGCACGTCAACGTGGACGGCACCCGCAACGTCCTGCGCGCAGCCCAGCGGTGCGGCACCCCCAAGGTCGTCTACACGAGCACGTTGGCGGTCAACAGCGACAGCGGAAGTGGCAGCGTGATCCGGGACGAGAGCCACCGGCATACGGGAAGTCACCTCACCGAATATGACCGGACGAAGGCCGAGGCCCACCACATCGCCGAGGAGTTCGCGGACCGGGGCCTGCCCGTCGTCACGGTCATGCCGGGCGGGATCTACGGCCCGGGCGACACCTCGCAGGTCGGCGAGTTGTTCGCCCAGGTCGTGGCCGGCAAGCGCCCACCGCTCCCCCGCGGCGGCGGCGTCCTCATGTGGGCCCACGTCGAGGACATTGCGCGCGGACACGTCCTGGCCATGGAGCGTGGCACCCCTGGTGAGGCCTACATGCTGGCCGGGGATCCGGCGACCCTTGCCGAACTCCTCCAGCAGGCCGCCGACGCTGCGGGGACGAAGGGGCCGATGCTGGTCCCCGGCGGGGCGCTGAAGGTGGGCGAGAGGCTCATGACCCCGATCGCCAGGGTCCTGCCGGTGCCGGCCACCTATCACCCCGAGTCGCTGCGGGCCGCGTTCGCGAACTACACGGGCACGAGGGCGAAGGCCGAGCGCGAGTTGGGCTGGACCAGCCGCCCGCTCGCCGAGGGCCTCGCCCAGACCGTCGCCAGCCTCAGGTCCTAGCGCCAAGGCTGCCGGCCGACTATCAGCAGGCACGCCCGGCCCCGCGACACGCCGGTGTGGCCCTGATTCCCACTGGGCTGATCGTCGGCCCGCAGGGCTGTGGAAAAGCCGACGGCCACATCCGCGGCTGTGGCCACACTCAGCCACATGGATATCGCAGCCGAAGTGGAACGACTGGGTGGGGTGTGCTCCCGCAAAGCCCTCAAGGCCGTGAGCCGTGGCGACCTCGAGCGGGCCGTCGAACGCGGCGAAGTGGTCAAGGTGCGGCGCGGCCACTACGCACTCCCCACCGACGTCGAAGCACAGGCCGCTGCCCGGCGGCTCACCGGCGTCGCCATCCTGCTGTCCGCGGCCGCGCACTGGGGCTGGGCTCGCAAGTGGACACCCAAGGTTCCCCAGATCGCCGTGCCGCGAGGCCGCAAGATCCAGCCGTCACCCGACGTGGAGATCCGGTGGCGCACCATCCCTGACGAGGACACCGTCGACGGCTGGGTCACCTCGCGGGCACGGACCCTCGTGGACTGCGCGGTCCTGCTCCCCTTCGACGAGGCGCTCGCGGTTGCCGACTCCGCCCTCCGCGTGGGGCTGGGCAAGAAGGACCGGCTCGCGCTGAAGCGGATCGTGGCCACGCTCCCCGTGCAGCACCGCAAACGCGTGCGGCGTGTCATGCGCGAGGCCAATGCCGCTGCGGCCGGGCCGTTCGAATCGGTGCTCCGTGCCATCGCCCTCGACATTCCGTGGCTCAACGTCGCAACGCAAGTGCGCGTCGACGACGCGGACGGGGGGATCGGGCGGGTGGATCTTGCCGACGTGCAGCTGCGCCTCGTGCTCGAAGCGGACAGCATGGAATATCACGGCGAGCGCTCCCTTCAGGACCGCGACTGCGCCCGCTACACCCGGCTCACGACGAGTGGCTGGCTCGTGCTCAGGTTCACGTGGGAACAGGTGATGCACGAGCCCGAGTGGGTCCGCGACCAGATCGTGGCTGCGGTGGCCCTCCGGCGCCAGCAGGAGCTGTGTTGCCTACCGGAGAACTATCAGCCCGTGGTCGCGTGACCGCGACACGCTGATGTCAGGGCCACCCTCACGTGGGCTGATCGTCGGCCGGCAGGGCTGGCCTTCAGGCGCCGACTGCCGACGGTCAGCGGTTGCGGCGCTCGGAGACGGACTCGATCAGCACGGACACCCCGGCGGCCAGCAACCCCACGACCAACGCGCCCAACAGGCCGAGGTAGCCGACGGCGGTGGCGGTGGAGTACTCGCCCTGGGCGACTCGGCTGGACGACTCCATACCGCGGTAGACGCCGAGGAACGCGCCGATGGCGAACCCGAGCACGGCTCCGACGATGAGGACACGGAGGTGGTTCGGGCTACGCGGGGTACTCACGGACTCAACGCTACTTCGCCGGCGGCGCGCATCCGCCGCCGGTCCCGGTGTCACCGGTGCGGGCGGAACGGACGAAGCGGGAGGCCACCTCTTCCAACGTCGCCTCCGACCCGGCATACGGGGACTCCGGGCGCGGCCAGTGCGTGATCGTGTCGGTGAAGCCCAGTTCCGCCGCCCGCCCCGTCATCTCCTCATAGACACCGACCGACTCGAGCGAGAACTGCGGCGATGCATCGAGCAACAGCACCCTGTCCAGCGGCTCCGTGCCCGGCAGCTCACTGAACTTCTGCGCCAACCCCACCACGCCGGCCCACCACTCCTCCGACGTCTCGGCGCCGCCGGGACCCGTGGTCACCCAGCCCTGCCCGAACTTCGCCGCGAGCCGCAGCGACCGCGGCCCGTTCGCCGCGATGACGAAAGGCACCCTGTCGCGAACGGGACCCGGCAAGGTGCGGGCGTCGCGGACGGCATACCACTCTCCGTCGTGGTCCACGTGGTCCTCGCGGAGCAGACGATCGAGCAAAGGCACGTATTCGTGGAATCGGTCCACGCGCGCCTTCACCGCATGCGACTCCCCCAGCACCGCCGAGTCGAGGTCTCCACCCGTCCCCAGTCCACAGATGAACCGGCCCTCGGAAAGGTCGTCGAGAGCGAGCACGTCGCGGGCGAAGACATAGGGGTGGCGGAAGTTCGGCGAGGTCACGAACGTCCCGAGCCGGATCGTCGATGTCACCCCAGCCGCCGCCGCAAGTGTCGACACAGCGGGGAACCACGTGCTGTCCGGCAGCCCACCCCAGACGAGGTGGTCATAAACCCAGGCGTGGGCGAACCCCATTTCTTCGACCGCGCGCCAGCGCGGCCCCGCCTCACGCCAGGGCAGGTCCGGAAGGATCGAGATCCCGTGTCGCACCTCGGTCATCGGCTCACCTTTCGTCGTCTGCAAAGAGCGGGAGGTATGCCGTGAGGTCGGCTCGCGTGCCACTCACCCGGAGGCGCCCCTCGCCTGCCGCGACCGCGGGGTCGAGGTGACCGACCGCGAGCGCCAGCCACGTCGCGGCGTCGGTCTCGATGACATTGGGTGGGGTGCCACGCCGGTGCTGGAGTCCCTCGATGCACTGCACGACACCGAACGGCGGCACGCGCACCTCGACGCTGCGTCCGGGTGCCCGCTCCCCGAGTTCCTCGAGGGTGAACCGCACCGCGAGCGCGATCGTCGCCCGGTCCGCGGCTTCCGGGGCGGCCGCCCATGAGGTGAGCGCAGCGCGACCGTCGGCGACGGGCACACGGCGACGGGACGGCATACGGGCGATTTTAGGGCCGGTGACCACAGCGCTCCGCGCTCGGTCGACTTCACGGCGAATTCACAAATAGTTATGCCAACCGCGCGAATCCGTCCCGGTTGTGGGGCAACATATCGGGCACCCCCAGCAGCGCCGCGGACTCCCTGTCGTCACCACGCGTGACACCGCGGGCACTCACCCCGGCCGAAGGGCCGAACAGGAGTAGGCATGACGATCCTCACCCCGCGCAGACTCGGCGCGACAATTCTGGCCGCGGCGTGCGCAGCCACCCTGGCCGCGGCGCCGGCGAGCGCCGACCGTCCCCAGGACAAGCCGAAGAACCCCAAGCACAAGCAGACGACGGTTCAGCTGTTGTCGTTCAACGACTACCACGGCCACCTCGAGGCCACGGACGGCCCGCTCTCGCCGGCCCAGGACCCGAGCCAGACGCCGGTCGGTGGCGCGGAGTACCTCTCCTCGACGCTGAAGGAATTGCGTCAGGCCCCCGGCCACGACGGCAGCCTCACCGTCGCGGCCGGTGACCTCATCGGCGGCTCGCCGTTCCTCTCCGGCATGTTCCACGACGAGCCGTCCGTCGAGTCCCTCAACGCGATCGGGCTCGACGTGAGCTCGGTCGGCAACCACGAGTTCGACGAGGGCACCGACGAGCTGCTCCGCATGCAGAACGGCGGCTGCCACCCGGTCGACGGCTGCTACTTCCCGGACCAGCCGTACGCCGGCGCCGACTTCCAGTGGCTGTCGGCCAACGTCGTCCGCAAGGACAACGGCAACACCCTGCTGCCGGGCACGTCCATCAAGAAGGTCCGTGGGACCGAGATCGGCTTCATCGGCATGACGCTCGAGGCCACGCCCACCCTGGTGAGCCCCGCCGGCGTCTCCACCGTCAACTTCCTCGACGAGGTCGAGACGGCCAACGCCCAGGCTGCGGAGCTCAAGCGCCGTGGCGTCGAGGCGATCGTCGTGCTCCTGCACGAGGGCGGCAACCAGAGCGGCACGATCAACGACTGCAACGGCATCTCCGAGCCGATCGCCCAGATCGCCGCGCAGATGAGCCCCGAGATCGACCAGATCATCACCGGGCACACGCACCGCGCGTACATCTGCTCGCTGCCCGACCCGGCCGGCAACGACCGCCTCGTGACCAGCGCGCACGACTACGGCCGCACCGTGACCGAGACTCAGCTCGTCATCGACCGGAGCACCGGCGACGTGGACCGTGAGGCCTCGACCGCGGTCAACCACCTCGTCGCCCGGAAGACGAAGGACGCCGGCATCACCCAGATCATCGACAAGTGGAACGAGCTCGCCGGTCCGCTCAAGGCGCAGGTCGTCGGCACCCACACCGATGACATCCTCGGCGACTCCAGCGGCAACCGCGGCATCGAGACCCCGATGGCCGACCTCGTGGCCGACGCGATCCTCTGGGGCACCGACGGTGCCGACGAGGGTGGTGCGCAGCTGGCGCTCATGAACGTCGGCGGTGTCCGCGAGGACCTGCCTCTGGCGCCGAAGTACACCGAGGGCTCCGGCGAGATCACCTTTGCCGAGGCGTTCGACGTCGCGCCGTTCAACAACCTGCTCGTGTCCCTCGACCTGACCGGTGACCAGATCCGACAGGTCCTCGAGCAGCAGTACCAGCCCGTCGCCCAGCGTGGTTCCCGACCGATGCTGGCGCTGGGCGTGTCCGAGGGCTTCACCTACGAGTGGGACGCCTCGCAGCCCCAGGGCTCGCGCGTGGTCAACGGCTCGATGGTGCTCAACGGCACTCCCATCAGCCCGACCCAGACCTACCGCGTGGCCACCCTGAACTTCCTCGCCGACGGTGGCGACCTGTTCACGGCCTTCACGCAGGGCACGAACCGCGTCGGCGGCCCGGAGGACCTGGCCAACCTGGTCGCGTACTTCCAGGCCAACCCCGGTCTCACCGCTCCGGCCAGCCGCGTCGGCGGTCTCTGACCGGACCGAGCCGAAGGCTCACCCAAAGCACCCCCTGCGCCACTTCGGCGCAGGGGGTGCTTGGCTGTGGGCGTGACCGAGGCGCCCGAGTTCGAGCAGGACGGCGACGTCACGTGGATCCGGCTGCATGGTCACGCGCAGTCCGCCGTTTCGTTGGCTGACCCGGAGCACCTCGCCTTCGAGTACGTCCAGCACCTTGCCCTGTGCGTCGATGCGGTGTTCGCTCGACCGGCCCCGGTGCGGGTCACGCACGTCGGGGGTGCCGGGCTGACCCTGGCGCGCTGGATGCACGCCACACGGCCGGGCTCACCGCAGATCGTGCTCGAACCAGATGTCGTGCTGACCGAGGCCGTGCGTCGCGAGTTGCCCTTGCCGCGTGGTCATCGCATCCGCGTGCGCCCGCTGTCGGGCGAAGAAGGCGTTGCCGGATTGGCTTCTGCCAGTGCAGATCTCGTCATTCTCGATGCGTATGCCGGTGGGCAGGTCCCTCCGTCCCTCACCACCGTCGAGTGGCTGGGTGAGATGGCACGGGTTCTCGCGCCGGGCGGGCTGTTCCTCGCGAACCTCGGCGATCGACCTGGGCTGCGGTATGCCGCACGCGTCGCCTCGGGTGCCCGGGCCGCGCTGGGACTGGAGGCGGATGGGGAAGGTGCGCGGACGGCATACGTCGGGTTGCACCACGTGCTCAAGGGGAAGGGATACGGCAACGTCGTCCTCGCGGCATCGCGCGGACCGCTGCCGCTGTTCGAGATGCGCCGTGCGACGGCGAGGTTGGCGCTGCCGACGGGTGTCGTCGCGCCGGATGAGGTGCTGAGCCGTGGAGCCGGCGCCCAGCCATTCAGTGCCGCGGCCAACGACACCGCCTGGTCCCCCGCCCCACCCGACTGACCCGTCTGATGCGGAGCGGCTGCGTCAGGACGCGCTGCCTTCTCGGGCCAGACGGGCGGCGCGCGCGGCCTCGACCCTGGCCTGCCGGCGGCGCTTGAGTCGCATCTGCGGGTCGTCGGCAGCACCGAGCTGCGCCGGGCCGAAGATCTCCATGAGCGCCATCTGGATCCGGTAGCCGACCCGGTAGGCCAGCGACAGTCCCTTGTTCTCCGGCTTGCTCATCGATGCTCCCTTTGTGTACTAATGGTTAGTGCACTCACTATATCACCGAGCCGACGTAGGATGCGAGGCGTGACGATGTCGAAGACCAGCCCCGCGGGCACCGACCTGCTCGCCCTCGACCGCCAGGTCTGCTACGCGCTGGCGGTCGCGTCGCGCAACGTGATCGCGCTGTATCGACCGCTGCTCGAGCCGATGGGCCTGACCCACCCGCAATACCTCGTCATGCTCGCGCTCTGGGAGGAGACGCCGCTGACGGTGGGCGAGCTGGGGCGCCGCGTGAGCCTGGAGCCGGGAACCCTGTCCCCTCTGCTCAAGCGCCTCGAGACGAACGGCTACATCACCCGGGGGCGCGACCCTCGCGACGAGCGTGCCCTCGCTGTGTCCCTCACCGCAGTCGGCGCCAAGTTGAGGAGTCGGGCCGAGAAGGTGCCCCCGGCGATCATCGACCGCCTCGGCATGGAGTTGAGCGAGCTCGAGGACCTGCGTGACGGCCTCACGCGCCTCATCGCGGCTGCACGCTCGCCTCAGTGATGTGGCCCTGCGACCGGGCGACGATCAGCTGACCTCTCGGACCGCGCGACACGCCGGAGTGGGCCTACGTTTCCCGTGAGCTGATCGTCCGCCCGCAGGCACGGTCAGGTGGTGCTGACTTCCAGACCGTGCGTGGTCAGAGCCAGCCGCCCGTGCGTGCCTTCGAACGTGGCCAACGCCTCCTCCAGGTGCACCTGCACCAGGTGGTAGCCATGCGCTCCCAGCCCCATCGCAACCCGGGTCTCGTCATCGAGCGAGCGACAGCGCGCCGCCAACTCCGGCTCGGTGATGTCCCAGACCACCTCGCGCCGCTGACCTTCGTCGGACACGAACCGCACCCGCGGCCCCGCGATCGTCACCTGCCAGTCGGGCCACGCGACGGACGCGACGAACTCACGCAGACGCCCGGGCTCAGGGTGCTCCACAGTCGTCAGCCGATGAAGGTCCGGGCGTTGCGGAACATCCGCATCCACGGCGAGACGTCCTCGATGCGACCACTCGTCCACGACATCTGCGCGTTGCGCTGGACCCGCTCGGGGTGCGGCATCATCGCCGTGAACCGGCCGTCCGTCGTGGTCACCGCGGTGAGTCCGTCCGGCGAGCCGTTGGGGTTGAACGGGTATGCCGTCGCGACGCCACCATCGTTGTTGACGTAGCGCGCCACCCGCTGCACTGCCGACGCGTCACCGCGCGCCGAGAAGTTCGCGAAGCCCTCTCCATGGGCGACGGCGATCGGGATGCGCGACCCGGCCATGCCCGACGTGAAGATCGACGGCGACTCGAGGACCTCGACGAGCGACAGGCGCGCTTCGTACTGCTCGGACCGGTTGCGGGTGAACCGCGGCCAGGCCTCGGCGCCCGGGATGAGGTCGGCGAGCGCCGCGAACATCTGGCACCCATTGCAGATGCCGAGCCCGAACGTGTCACCACGGTGGAAGAACTCATGGAACTGCTCGGTGAGCTTGTCGTTGAAGAGCACCGAGCGCGCCCAGCCCTCGCCGGCGCCCAACGTGTCGCCGTAGGAGAACCCACCGCAGGCCACCAGTCCGACGACGTCGGAGAGCGACGCGCGCCCGGTCTGCAGGTCGGTCATGTGGACGTCGAGCGTCTCGAACCCAGCCCGGTGGAAGGCATAAGCCGTCTCGACGTGGCTGTTGACACCCTGCTCGCGCAGGATGGCGACGCGCGGCTTGGCACCCACGTTGAGGAACGGTGCCGCGATGTCGTCGGTGGGCTCGAACGTCGTCGACACGTGCAGGCCGGGATCCCCGTCCGCACCGAACGCGGCGTGCTCCTCGTCGGCGCACTCGGGGTTGTCGCGCAGGGCCGAGATCCGCCAGGACACCTCGTCCCACGCCTGGGCAAGGTCGGTGACCGCCTCGTCGAGGGGCATGTCTCCGTTGACCGACACCTGAATGCGGCGCTCGGGGTGGGTGCCGCCGATGACCGACGTGAGGTCACCGACGCCGGCCTTGACGAGGACGTCGCGCACCTCGGCGACCGAGTCCGCGCGAACTCCGAGCACGGCACCGAGCTCCTCAGTGAACAGCGCCTCGACCGAGTCGACAGCAACCTCGACGCCCAGGCCGCTTGCGAAGGCCATCTCGCACACGGTCGCCCAGAGGCCACCATCGGACCGGTCGTGATAGGCCGAAACCAGCCCACGAGAACGCAATTCGTGCACAGCCTCGGCCAGGGCAACCAGACGCGCGGGGTCGTCGACGTCCGGCACGTCCCCACCGAACGCCCCTGACACCTGCGCCAGGATCGAGCCACCCAGACGGTTGGCCCCCGCACCGAGATCCACCAGGACCAGCGCCGACTCGGGCTGCAGCTGCGGCGTGAGCGTCCCTCGCACATCCGGCAGGGCGGCGAACGCCGACACGACCAGGGACACCGGCGAGGTCACCTGGCGCTCCTCACCAGATGCCTCATCGGTCCACTTGGTCCGCATCGACATCGAGTCCTTGCCCACCGGCACCGAGATCCCCAGCGCCGGGCAGAGCTCCATCGCCACGGCGTGCACGGTGTCATAGAGCGCGGCGTCCTCACCGGTCTCGCCCGCGGCCGCCATCCAGTTGCACGACAACTTCACCGACGACAGCGACGCGATCGGGGCCGCGAGCAGGTTCGTCAATGCCTCACCGACCGCCATGCGACCGGACGCGGGAGCGTTGACGGAAGCGAGCGGCATACGCTCCCCCGACGTCATGGCCTCACCCGCGAAGCCCGCGTGATCCGCCAAGGTGACCGCAACATCGGCGACGGGCACCTGCCACGGGCCGACCATCTGGTCGCGATGCGTGAGCCCGCCGACTGTCCGGTCACCAATGGTGATGAGGAACCGCTTGCTCGCCACCGACGGGTGACGCAGAACGGCGTATGCCGTGTCCCGCAACGCCATCGAACTCACGTCGAGCGAATCGCCAGTCCACGACACCCGCTCCACGTCGCGGGTCATGCGCGGGGGCTTGCCCAGCAGGACCTCCATCGGCATGTCGATCGGGACGTCCTCCGGGGCATCGGACTCGCCGGCCACAAACAACTGCGCGTCGTCAGCGGCCACACCGATCACGGACAGCGGGCACCGCTCCCGTGCGGCGAAGGACTCGAGGAGCTCGAGCGACTCGGGCGCGATCGCGAGGACGTAGCGCTCCTGGCTCTCGTTGACCCAGATCTCCTTGGGTGCAAGGCCGGACTCCTCGAGCGGCACCGCCGACAGGTCGAAGCGGGCACCCAGCCCGGCGTCGTCGACGAGCTCGGGGAAGGCGTTGGAGAGACCGCCCGCACCGACGTCGTGGATGGCCAGCACCGGGTTGGCCGAACCCATCGCCCAGCAGTGGTTGATGACCTCCTGCGCCCGCCGCTCCATCTCGGGGTTGCCGCGCTGCACGGAGTCGAAGTCGAGGTCGGCCGCGTTGGCCCCGGCGGCCATCGACGAGGCGGCTCCACCACCCATGCCGATGCGCATGCCCGGCCCACCGATCTGGATGAGTAGCGTGCCTGCGGGGAAGCGCACCTTCTCGGTCTGGTCCGCACTGATGGCACCCAGACCACCGGCGCTCATGATCGGCTTGTGGTAGCCGCGACGCACGCCGTCGACGGTCTGCTCGTAGACGCGGAAGAAGCCGCCGATCCCGGGCCGACCGAACTCGTTGTTGAAGGACGCGGCACCGATCGGCCCCTCGACCATGATGTCGAGCGGCGCGGCGATGTGGCCCGGCGCGCCGTAGGGGTCCGCCTCCCAGGGCTCCTCCGTGCCGGGCAGGTGGAGGTTCGAGACGACGAACCCGGTGAGCCCCGCCTTGGGCGCGGAGCCGCGCCCGGTCGCCCCCTCGTCCCGAATCTCGCCACCGGCACCGGTCGCGGCACCCGGGAACGGTGAGATCGCCGTCGGGTGGTTGTGCGTCTCGACCTTCATGAGGACGTGCACGTCCTCCTCCGTGGCGACATAGGGCGCAGGTCCGTCGCCGCGCTCCGGCAGCCAGCGCTCGATGCGGCCACCCTGCATGACGGAGGCGTTGTCCTTGTAGGCCACGACCGTGCCGGCCCCGGCCACGGCCTCGGTGTGCCGGATCATCCCGAACAGGCTCTTGACCTGCGGCTCACCGTCGACGATGAAGTCCGCGTTGAAGATCTTGTGGCGGCAGTGCTCGGAGTTCGCCTGGGCAAACATCATGAGCTCGACATCGGTGGGGTTGCGCTGGAGTCCCGTGAACGCGTCGCGCAGGTAGTCGATCTCGTCGTCCGACAAAGCCAGCCCGTATGCCGTGTTCGCGCCTTCCAGCGCAGCGCGCCCGCCCGCGAGCACGTCGACGTGCTCCATGGGCTCGGCCTCGCGCTCCTCGAAGAGGGCAGCGGTGGCCTCGCGGGTCGGCAGTGCGGTCTCGGTCATGCGGTCGTGGAGGACGGCTGCGACCTCGCCCCACGCGTCAGCCGTCAGTGCGACGCCCTCGACGGTGAACTCGGTGACCCGCTCGACGCGACGGAGGTCGATGCCGCAGTTGTGGGCGATGTCGGTGGCCTTGCTCGCCCACGGGGAGATCGTGCCCAGTCGCGGGCCGACCACGACGAGGGTCTGCGCAGTCTCGGAAGGTGACTGGCCGGCATACGCCTCGCCGTAGGTCAGGAGCCGCTCGACGGTCTCGCGCTGCGCGGAGTCGAGGGGCGCATCACTCGCGACCCAGTGGACGAAGCGAGCGGTGACGTCCGTGATCGCAGGATCGATGCTCTGGAGGCGGGCGAGGAGGGCGCGCGCCCGGAAGGGCGACAGCGCGGACCCGCCGTCGACGGTGGTGAGGGCGAGGTCGGGCGACGAAACCATCAGGCAGGGATCTCCAGGGAGGTGCGGCAGGGCCGGGTCACAGGCTACTGGTCTTGGTCGACGCCTCAGAAACCCGGATCCGCGAGGTCGAACGCGCGACTGATCGCGGTCGCCAGTTCTCGTTCTTGGTCGGGCAGGAGGAAACCGACCAGTCGACCAACCTGGCTGGCGTCAACGGCCTGAATGTTGTCGAGCCTCACGACACACGAGTGGTCCAGACCATTGGACTTGCCCACGGCGAGCTCGGTGAACCCTCCTCGGATCGTGCTCGTGATCGGCGCGATCGTGATCATGCGGAGGTGCGGCCGGACCAGTTCGCGGGTCAGGATCAAGGCCAGCCGTGCTTTGTCCAGTTGAACGACGTGAATCGGCCGCATCAGTCGAGATCGGGATAGGTGCGGGTCCGAGCCCACTCAGCCAACCCAGCAAGGTCATCGTCCTCCGGGACTCCGGACGCCTTCTGGGCCATGAGCATCTCGACCTCCCTCTCGTAGAGGCGGCGGCGCAGTTCTCGCTCGAGTGCGGACTCGACGAGCTCGGCGCGACTCTTGGCTGCCCCGGATGCGACGAGGGCATCAAGCTCAGCGACGACCCGGTCGTTGAGGCGGACGGAGATCTGGGTGCTCATCAGGCCATGGTATGCCCAATGGGTGACAGAGTGAATCCCACCGTTGGCATCGCATCGAGGCGGGGGCGCGGCATAGTGCTTGTCATGGCGTACGACGAGGTGCTTGCCGATCGGATCCGCGAAGTGCTCGCAGAGGTCGACGGGGTGACCGAGCGCAAGATGTTCGGCGGGCTGGGGTTCATGGTCCACGGCCACATGGCTGCTGCGGCCGCCAGCGAGGGTGCCCTGATGGTGCGGGTCGACCCGGCCGCCGGCGCGGAGTGGGTGGACGGTGAGTCCGTCCGGCCCATGGAGATGGGCAATCGCACGCTGAACGGCTGGCTGCTGGTGGCCCGCGATGAGTTGGAAGACGACTCTTCCCTTCGCACCTGGGTCAGCCGCGGGGTGGCCTTCGTGCAGGCCCTGCCGCCGAAGTAGCCCATGACCGCCGACAGCCCTCCCACCCCGCGCGACGGGCGGAGGGCGGTCGCGCTCACGGCGACGGTGGCCGGTCTGCTCGTGATCATGCTGGTCTTCATCGCCATCCGGGTGACGACCGACTGGCCGCACATCCTCGCGGGAACAGCGCCCGACGACGACTTCGCGGAGCGCTACGTCGCCCATCCGTGGACGGCCTACCTCCACATCGGCCTGGGCCTGGTCTACCTGCTCGGCGCTCCGTTCCAGCTGGCCGCGCGGATCCGCACGCGGCACTACACGCTGCACCGAAGGCTCGGCCGGGTGTTGTTGGCGTGCGGCCTCGGGAGCGGTGCGGCCGCCTTGGTCTTCGGCGTGCTCCATCCGTGGGGTGGTCCGCTGGAGGCGGCTGCGGCACTCGTGTTCGGCTCCTGGTTCGTGTTGTGCCTGGTGCGCGCCTTCCTCGCGATCCGCGGTGGAGCCGTTGCGCAGCACCGGCGCTGGATGGTGAGGGCCTTCGCCGTGGGGCTGGGCGTCGCGTCCATCCGGATCTGGGTCGGCCTCTTCACTGCGGTGATCATGGCGACCTCCGGCGCCGACCGGACCCTGCCCGATCCGTTCACGTTCGGCGTCGCGTTCTGGCTGGGACTCGGCACGCATGTCGCGGTCGGCGAGTGGTGGCTTCGCCGGACCCCCGACCTGACTGGGTGACCCCTTGTGCGTGCCGACCTCGCGGGAGGAACCTTGAAGCACGCAGGAGGTGCCGCCATGAACAAGACGTTGACCCGGACCGGAGGACGCATCGGCGTCTGGATGTACAGAACGCTCGACGGGCGCCTCGCGAGCGGCAGCAAGAAGGTCACGGTGCTGCTCCTCACGTCGCCGGGTCGCCGGACAGGCAAACCCCGCTCGACCTGCGTCCGCTACCTGATGCACGACGGCGGCTTCCTCGTCTGGGGCACCGGGAGCGGCTCCCTCACAGATCCGGACTGGTTCCGCAACGTGCGGGCGGTCGAGGCTGCCGGGGGCACGGTCGACGTCCAGGTGCGAGGCGGTCACTTCACCTGCCACCCGCGCGAACTCCGTGGCACCGAACTCGCCGACGAGTGGGCCTACGTCCTGCGTGAGGCACCGGAGGTCGAACGCTTTGCCCTCAAGGCGCGCCGCACGATCCCCATGGCCGTCCTCGAGGCCGACCTGCCCGGGTGACCACGACTTCACTGCGACGAGCGGTGCTCCCGTGCCGAGCGGAGGGCAAGCCAGACCGCAACCACGGTGAAGCCCACCGAGATGATCGAGACGACGCCGAGGTCGGGCACCGTCGTCCACAGTGAGCGCAGCGTTCTCAGGGTCCCGTCACGACGAGGAATGTGGATGAGGGCAAGCCACAGCACAGCGGCTGAGAACGCGAGTGCCAGTCCCCCAAGGAGGAGGACGGGCCAGCCACGTCGACCACGACGGCGAGCGACGATCCAGGACCCGACCAGGGCTGCGTGCAGCACGGGGAGCCCGACGAGGATCCAGGTCGCCCGGTCCACGAGGAAGTCGCTCGGCCTCGGACCAATCTCGGTGCCGAGCAGCTGATGGACCAGTTCACTGCGCAACCGCTGCAGCCTGAACTCGTCGGGCGCCGCACCGACGTTCGTCAGGGCGACGACACCCAGGCCCGCGTCCGGGCACACGATCATCGTGGTCATCGATCGGTCGATCGAGCCGTCATGCTCAAGGCAGGCCGGCAGGGTGGCCGTGCGCCAGTCCCCGCCAGGTGGAGTCGCCTCCCACAGATCACGGACGAACCAGCCACTGCCGTACTCGACGAACTCATTGACGCGCGAGTGCGGCCTCCGCGCGGCTTCCAGCACCGGGCCCGCGACGTCGGTCTCCGACGTGCCGAGGTGGGCCCTGATCAGCCGAGTCAGGTCATCGGCGCTCGAGACGACGAGCGCCGAGGGGACTCCCCCGGCCGGATGCGGCGCAGGAGTGGGTCGAGTGAACGTGCCGAACCACGTGTAGTGGTCGCCCGCCACTCCCCAGGCCTCCGCCTCCGACATGTCCCCGGTCGTCCGCGTCAGTCCCATGGGCGTGATGACCAGTTCCTTCAAGGCTGTGGCGTATGCCGTACCCGTCACCTCCTCGATGACGGCACCGAGGAGGTCGTAGCCGGTGTTGGTGTACTCGAACTCAGCCCCCGGTGCACGCACAAGCGCCGTGTCGGCGATTGCGGCGGCCTCCCCTCGAATCGAGTCCGGAGCCCCGGCGAACCAGCCCCACTTCCGCAACCCGGTCGCCTGCGACCAGCCCGACGTATGGCCCAGTAGTTGGCGGACGGTGACGGAGCGCGCATCGGCGGAGGCCTGCTCGAACTCCGGCAGGAGGTCGCCGAGGGTGTCCTCAAGGTTCAGGCGACCGTCTGCGATGAGTGCCTGGATGGCGAATCCCGTGAACTGCTTCGAGGTCGAGCCCAAGAAGTAGGGGGTGGCCCCGTCGGCCCCGCCGACGTAGTGCTCGACGAAGGGCTCTCCATCCTTGATGACGACGACGGCGAGGCTGGGCAGGCGCATGGCCTCGGCACGCGCGTCGATGAACCGCCGAATCTCGTCTGCGCTGGCCGGGGACGCACCCACACGCGCCGGTGCACCCGTGCGGCCGGGTGAGCCGGTCGAACTCGGCGGAACAGCCGCACCGATCGACGCGACAGCCAGAATCCCCACGGCCAGCGCGGCCAGACGTGGCCCCGGCCCCACCGCAGGCTTGTCCCGCAGCATGACTCATGGTCTCGCAGATCGTGCGTTGGATCAGGTGGTTGCGGATCCTGACGCAGCCCGAAAGTCATGGAACGCGCTCAGCCCCGAGTGAACTCGGCCCGCCAGTCAGTGAAGCCCTGTGCGTCACGGAGCTTCTCAAGGGCGACCCTGCGGAGCCCGGAGCCCGAGAACAGCTCGATCTCGTCGCGCGTCAGTGGCCAAGGCGGTCCGGACCCGTCGTCGTCAGGCGCACGCACGCCTTGGATCGCCAGCAGCGCACCCCCCGGCGCAACCAGGTCGACCACGGCTCCGACCGTCTGCTCGCGCAGATCTCTCGGCAGGGCCTGAACGGTGTAGATCTCCACCACGAGGTCGAACGAGCGTCGCCAGTCGTCGGGCAGCTCGAAGAGGTCGGCCACGCGGAAGTCGACCGACGACTCGGGGTTGCGTGACTTCGCCGTGCGGATCGCCGTTGGCGACAGGTCGAAACCGGTCGTCGCGAAACCCAGCCCGGCCACGTGCTCCGCGCCGGCCCCCAGTCCGCATCCGACGACAACGGCACGCTTGCCCGTCCCATCCACGGCGCCCGCATTGGTCCAGTCAGCGAGCAGGGAGTGGGGCTCCGAGTGGTCCCACGCCATCGTGACCGCGCCCGACTCACCCGCGGCATAGAGCTGCTCGAACCACCCCGTCGGATCGCCCTTCTCAAGACTCGCGTTGGCGAGCCGGTCAGCCTCGGTCTGCCAGCGCCGCGGTTCAGTGCTCATTCCACGACCGTAGCCCGAGGAGCACGATGACCCGGTGCTCAGCGCGGCGCGATCAGGGCCTCCAGCAGGGCCCGCACGTCCTCATCCCACCCCTCCGGAAGGGGCGCCATCCCAGGAGTCAGCGTGTTCGTGCTGGTGTCATCGGATTTGAGGAGGATCATCACGGCGGCACGACGGCCATCGACCGCCTCGAGCACCGTTCCCTCCATGTGAGTCTCGGGAGCCATGGGCGCGATTCGGATCGGGGACCCATCCGACAGCGCATCCGGCGGGTCGGGGGGGAAGCGGAGTTCAGGGAGCTCCTCGTGAAGTTCGAAGTCTCCGGGGACGAGGCTGATCTGGAGGTACTCAGTGATGCGACCGCCCTCGGGACGACGGTCACGCGTCACCGAGATGGAGCGAACGTTCTCCGGCTGACTGGGCGTCACGACCTCGAACTCGCTCTGGCTGAGGTCCCACGTTCCTTTGGACCCGGCAGCCCACGCCCGGATCCGCGCGTCGCACCCGGCGAGGTCCGACGGCTTCAGGCAGCCGACCGAGACGGTCGACGTGGGAGTCGGTGAGGCCGGCCCACCGGGCAACGTCGTTCCAGGGGTGTCTCGGAGAAGCGCCAGACCGGGTCCTGCTGCGAGGGCGACCGCTGCGACGGCAGCGACGACGCCCACCCCTCGGACAGCCCGGCGTCGCCGGATCCGGCGGCGACCCCCACGCAGGAGGTCCTCGACGGAGAAGCCGGGCCGGGGCACCTCGCGATACTCGTCCTGAGCGCGCTCGGAAAGTAGGTCGTTCGTCATCGGTCAACTCCGTTCATCACGTCGTCCCCGTTCAACACGTCGTCCCCGTTCAACACGTCGTCAGCGAGGAGTGAGCGCAGCGCTCGCACGCCCGCGTTCGTCGCGCTCTTGACCGTGCCCGGCGAACAGTTCATGAGTCGGGACACCTCCTCGACGGACAGGTCCTCGAGATGTCGCAGGACGACGGCCATCCGCTGGCGTGGTGGCAGCCGCCTCAATGCTTCATGGAGTGCCAAGCGCGCTGACACCGCCTCGCCATGGTCCGGCGCGCGCTCAGCGGCGAGGTTCGCGCTCGAGAACCCGGCATCGACGAGAACCTCGCGACTCCAGGACAGTCGTCGCCGCTCGGAGATCAGCGACCGCACGAGCACTGTCCGGGCATAGGCCATGGGATCGGACGCGGTGCGCTCGATCCGCGGCCACGCGGCATACATCTTCTCGAGGGTTGTCTGGACGAGATCGTCAGCGCGGTGGGCGTCTCGCGCCGTGGCATGTGCCAGGGGGCGCAGGCGAACGATCGCTTCGGCAGCGAAAACGCTGAAGCGTGCGTCCGTCTCGTCTCGCGTCATGACCAGTACCCCATACCCGTGCAGACGCTGTGCGCGTCTCCCGAGGTTTAGTCTCGCGGAAAAACGATCAGAAGGTGCGGCCGGTGAGGCGCTCGTAGGCCTCGACATACTTCGCCCGCGTCCGCTCGACCACCTCGATCGGCAACGCCGGCGGCGCCTCCCCGGACGACTTCGACCAGCCGCTCTCGGGCGACAGCAGCCACTCGCGCACGAACTCCTTGTCGAAGCTCGGCTGCGTGTGCCCCGGCTCCCACTGGTCGGCCGGCCAGAACCGGGACGAGTCGGGGGTGAGCACCTCGTCGGCCAGCACCAGGCCACCAGTCGCATCGACGCCGAACTCGACCTTGGTGTCCGCGATGAGGATGCCGCGCTCGGCGGCGATCTCGTTGCCACGAGTGAGGATCCGCGTCGTGATGTCGCGCAGCTCGGCCGCTCGCGCAGTGCCGACGGCGGCCTCGACATCCTCGTAGGGCATCGGCTCGTCGTGCTCCCCGACCGGGGCCTTCGTGGACGCCGTGAAGATCGGCACGTCGAACCGGTCGCCGTCGCGCAGCCCCTCCGGGAGTTCCAGCCCGCTCACGGTGCCGTCCGCTTGGTATTCGCGCAGCCCGCCGCCCGTCAGATAGGCGCGAGCCACACACTCCACCGGCACCATCTCGAGACGCTGCACGAGCACTGCGCGCCCTTGGACCACGTCCGGCACGTCGGTCGACACGACGTGGTTCGGCACGAGGTCGGCCAGTTGCTCGAACCACCACAGCGACAGCTGGGTCAGCACCGCGCCCTTGTCCGGGATCGGCGGGTCGAGGATGAAGTCGAACGCCGAGATCCGGTCGGACGCGACGAGCAGCAACTGGTCGTCGCGCCCGTCCGGGACATAGAGGTCTCGAACCTTGCCGGAGTAGAGGTGCGCAAATCCGGGGATCTCGAGCGGAGCGTCCGAAGTCATGTCGCAGATTCTCGCAGCCACTCCCCCCGACACTTCACCCCACTCATGTCCCCGAACCGTCTTATTGGGTGAGTTCGGTACGAGTCCGTCCTATTGGGTGAGTTCGGTCCGAGTCCGTCCTATTGGGTGAGTTCGGTACGGGTCCGTCCTATTGGGTGAGTTCGGCACGCCAGCCCGGGGTTGACCTCAGCGCGGCTCACTCGCCCCTCGCGTCCTCCGGCCAGCGCTGGGCCCCCGCGCCTTCGGCCGAGAGCTCGTCGCCGGGGTTGTAGATCGGGCACGTCGTCACCGACAGACACCCGCAGCCGATGCAGCCCGTGAGTCCGTCGCGCACCTCGATCATGGCCTCGATGCGCGCGGTCAGGGTGTCGTGCCACCGCGCCGACATCCGCGTCCAGTCCCGCTTGGTCGGCGGGTGGTCGGTCGGCAACGTCGCGAGCGCCTCCCCGATCTCGGCGAGGCTCAGTCCGAACCGTTGCCCTGCGCGGATGACCGCGATCCGACGCAATGTATGCCGTCCATACCGGCGGTGGTTCCCGGCGTTCCTCTCGCTGTGGATGAGTCCGCGCTCCTCATCGAAGCGGACGGTGGGGACGGAGACACCGCTGCGGGCAGCGACGTCACCGATGGGCAGGAGGTCGTGCTTGTCCATGGCCCCACCCTAGGCGTTCACCTCAAGTTCACTTGAGATGCCGGACCCGCGGGCTTGATCTCCAGTGCGCCTGAGATATCAGGATGCCGCCCATGACCTCGACGGCCGCCGCACCTTCCCCCACAACCACGACCGTGTCGTCGACAACCGACGATTCCCTCACTCCTGAGCGCCTGTTCAGTGCCAAGCACCTCCCGGTCGCCGTCGGCGTCGTCGCGCTCGTGACCCTCGGGGCGTTCGAGAACCGCGCCACGATCAGCATCCTTCCGACCGCAGCCCGGGAGCTCGACGGGCTGGCCTGGTTCGGGCCGGCCAATGCGGCCTCCATGGTCACGTTCATGGTGGCGGTCGCCATGGCGAGGCGGTGGGTCGACCGGATCGGGTCGCGTGCCGTCCTCCTCGCCGGTCTGGGCACCTTCGCCGTCGCCCAGGTCGTCACCGCGAGCGCCCCCGCGATGGCGGTGTTCATCGTCGGGCGCGGCATCTCAGGAGTGGCCGAGGGGCTGATCGACGTCTCGACCCTCGTCTTCGCGGCCCGCGCCCTCCCCGAGCACCTCCGCGCCAAGGTCTTCGCGACCTTCGCGGCCGCCTGGATCCTGCCGAGCCTTGTGGGTCCGGGGGCGGCCGGCGTCGCCGAGTCCCTCGTCGGATGGCGACTCGTCTTCCTCCTGCCGACCTTCCTTCTCGTTCCTGCGCTGCTCCTCCTCCTGCCCGGCCTGCGGCGCGTCAGCGGGCCACCCACTGACGGCACGAGCACGTCGAACAGCGACAAGCCCCTCGTCCCCGCCGTCGGTCTTGCGGGAGCCGTCGCGCTTCTCAGCGTCGGAGGCCCACTCGCCTTCGACGGAGGGCCTCATCGGTATGCCGGCCTGTCCAGCCTCGTGATGGGCGCGGTTCTGCTCGTGGTCACGATCCGAGCGGCACTGCCACCCGGAACGCTCACCGCGGCACACGGCATACCGGCCGTTGTTGCTCTGCGCACGCTGCTCGTCATCGCGTTCGGCGGCATCGGGGGTTATCTCCCCCTCATGCTCGACGTGACGCACGACGTCGGCCCAGCCCTCGCGGGCATCAGCCTCAGCGTCACCGGCGTCTTCTGGGCCGGGGGGTCGGCCGTCCACAGCCTCGATGCCGTTCAGAGCCGACTCGACGCCGCCGGTCGCGTGCGCCTGGGACTGGCGTTCATCGCGATCGGCGGGATCGGCCCGGTCCTGCTCGCCCTCGACGTGGTCGGGATGGTTCCGGGACTCACCGGCTGGGCCCTGGCGGCCACCGGCATGGGGCTGGCCTCACCCAGCCTCGCGACGGAGATCTTCACGCTCGCTCCGCGGCACGAGCAGGGTCAGGCGACCGCGGCATCCCAGATCGGCGCCAGCCTGGGCAGCGCCCTCACGATGGTGGGCGGCGGAGCCCTCATCGCTGCCCGGCACGACAGCCTCGACGGCCGCCTCTTCGCCGTACTCATGGGTATCGCCATCGCTGCGGCCGTGATCGCCCTCACGATCACGCCCCGGCTACGCGTGCGAGCCCTCTGACTGGTCCGGACGGAGGTGCCACGGCCCTCGGCGGACTGGCACACTCCGTCCCATGCTCAAGTCCCGCGACCTCGCGCTGATCGCCATCTTCACCGGAATCATCGCCGCCCTCGGCCTCATCCCGGCCTTCGCCCCGTTCGGCAGTGCCGTGCCGATCACCGCGCAGTCGATGGGCATCATGCTCGCCGGCGCGATCCTGGGATCGAAGCGCGGCGCACTCTCCGTGCTGCTCTTCCTCGCGCTCGTCGCCGTCGGTCTCCCGCTCCTCTCCGGCGGCCGCGGCGGTCTGGGCGTGTTCGCCGGGCCGAGCGTCGGCTACCTCATCGGCTTCCCGATCGCCGCCTTCCTCGTCGGCCTGCTCACCGAGCGCATCGGGCGGCCCTACAAGCTCACGCTCGGCGTCATGGCCAACATCCTCGGCGGCATCATCGCCCTCAACGCCATCGGCATCGTCGGCATGGCACTCGTCCTCGACGTGTCCCTCGTCAAGGCCACCACGATCGCCGCGGCATTCATCCCCGGTGACCTCGCCAAGGCCGTCGTCACGGCGTTCGTCGCGGCCGGCGTCCACGCCGCCTACCCGGGCCTCATCCCGGCCCGCGCCGAGCGCAGTGCGGCAGCGGCCGAGCGCATCGCCGCCTGACCCGCTCCGCTGCCGCGCACCATGCCCGAGATCCGCGTCGAGTCCGTCAGCCACTCCTTCGGCGACGGGTCGACGCGACGGCAGGTGTTGCGTGACGTCAGCGTCAGGCTCGCCGAACCCCGGATCGGCATCATCGGCGCCAACGGCTCCGGCAAGTCGACGTTCGTGCGCCTGCTCAACGGCCTCGTCCAGCCCGACTCCGGCACCGTGACGATCGACGGACGCGACACCGTCCGGGACGGTCCTGAGGTTCGGCGCCGGGTCGGCTTCTGCTTCACCGACCCCGATGCCCAGATCGTCATGCCGACCGTCGCCGAGGACATCGCCTTCGGCCTGCGTCGTCGTGGCCTGAGCCGAGCGGAACGGGACGAGCGCACCCGACGCGCGCTCACGGCATACGGGCTCGAGGGTCACGCCGACCACCCGGCGCACCTGCTCTCCGGCGGCCAGAAGCAGCTCCTCGCCCTCGCCAGCGTCCTCGTGACCGAGCCGGACCTTCTCGTGCTCGACGAACCCACGACGCTGCTCGATCTCCGCAACGCCGCGATGGTCCGGCGGCTCGTCGACGACCTCCCGCAGCAGGTCGTCCTCGTGACCCACCACCTCGACCTGCTCGACGGCTTCGACCGGGTGCTGGTCTTCGACGACGGACGAATCGCGAACGACGGCAAGCCCACCGAGGCCGTCGCGGCCTACCGCGAACTCGCGATGCGCTGATGTCCGCGCCCGTTCCCCTCTATCTCCCCGGCTCGTCGGTCATCCACAGAGTCGGTGCCGGCCCCAAGCTGCTCGTCCTCCTCGCGACCGGGATCGCGTTGACCATCTGGCGGTCGCCCTGGCAGGTCGCACTCGCCCTCACGCTCGTCCTCCTCGGGTATGCCGTCGCGTGCCTGCCGCTCCGAGTCCTCCTTCGTCAGGTTCGCTCGCTGGCGTGGATTGCGTTGCCGCTGTTTGCCGTTCAGTGGATCTTCGCGTCCTGGCAGGCCGGCGTCGGGGTCGTGGGTTCCTTCGTGTCGCTCGTCCTCCTCGCCGGTCTGGTCACCCTGACGACACGGACGACGGCGATGGTCGACGTCGTCGTCCGCATGGCCGGGTGGCTGCGTCGGTTCGGCGTCGACCCCGAGCGGGTCGGCCTCATGCTCGCGCTGGGCATCCGCTCGGTGCACGTCGTCATCGGGCTCGCCGAGGAGGTACGTGAGGCGCAGTACGCCCGCGGCCTGCGCGCCAGCCCGCGCGCCTTCGCAGTCCCACTGATCGTCCGGTCGCTGCGGCACGCCGACCGTCTCGGCGAGGCCCTGGCCGCCCGCGGCGTCGACGACTGACAGCACGACTTGTTGGTCGGGGAAAGTCAGGCGATGCAGAACTCGTTGCCCTCTGGATCGGTCATGACGAGGTGGTCGAGGTGCCCGTCGACGACGTCCTCTCGCTGAGTCGTCGCACCGTGGGCCACGAGGTCGGACTCCTTGGCCCTGATCCTCGTGAGCCGCAGCTCCTGATCGACATGGCGGCCTCCGCTGACCTTGACGTCGAGGTGCACGCGGTTCTTCACCGATTTGGGTTCCGGGACCTTGAGGAAGCTGATCGTCGGACCCTCTCCGGTCGCCGGTCGGATGGCCGCCCCGTCACCCCACTCCTCCTCGGGCACGTCATGGTCGCGCAAGAAACTCGGCCAGTCGGACCACCCTGTGGGCGGGGGCGCCTCGACATAACCGAGCGCTCGGCACCAGAACGTGGCCACCACCTGCGCGTCGACGCAGTCGAACGTGATGCCGAGCACCGGGTCCCCATCCATCTCCCCAAAGTAGCGAGAGGCACCGACAGCCCTAATGTGGGTTCATGGACTTCCGGATCTTCACCGAGCCACAGCAGGGTGCGACCTACGACGATCTCCTCGCCGTCGCGCGCACCGCCGAGGACGCCGGGTTCGACGGGTTCTTCCGGTCCGACCACTACCTCCACATGAGCGGCGATGGCACTCCCGGACCCACCGATGCGTGGATCACGCTGGCCGGCCTCGCCCGTGACACGAGCCGCCTCCGCCTCGGGACGCTCGTCACCGCCGCGACCTTCCGCCTGCCAGGACCGCTCGCCATCGCGGTCGCCGGCGTCGACCAGATGTCCGGGGGTCGAGTCGAGCTCGGCCTAGGTGCGGGATGGTTCGAGGCCGAGCACACGGCATACGGGATCGACTTCCCCGACGTGAAGGAGCGGTTCGACCGACTCGAGGAGCAGCTCGCCGTCATCACCGGGCTGTGGACCACGCCGCAGGGTGAGACGTTCAGCCATGACGGCTCGCACTACCCGATCGCCGACGCCCCCGGCCTCGTCGCCCCTGCGCAGGCGGGCGGGGTGCCGATCATCGTCGGCGGCAGCGGCAAGCGGCGCACGCCCGCGTTGGCCGCGCGGTATGCGGAGGAGTTCAACGCTGCGTTCGACTCCCCCGAGGTGAGCGGCGAACTGTTCACGCGCGTTCGCGCCGCGTGCGAGGACCACCGCCGCGACCCCGACGAGCTGACCCTGTCGGTCGCGCAGGTGCTCTGCGTCGGCAACGACGAGGCCACCCTGCGACGCCGCGCCGACGCCATCTCACGCGACGTCGACGAGCTCCGCAGCAACGGCCTCGCGGGCTCCACCGACGAGATCGTCGACCGGATCGGCCGCTTCGCCGAGGTCGGGGCGACGCGCTTCTATCTCCAGGTGCTCGACCTGTCGGACCTCGACCACATCGAGGAGTTCGCGTCGACGGTCCTGCCGCAGGTCAGCTGATCGCGATCTGGCCGCGGGCAGCCTTGAGGGCGATGTCAGTGCGGTGGTGCGAGCCGTCGAGCTGGATGAGGTCCACGGCGGCATAGGCGCGTTCGCGAGCCTCCGTCAGGTCCGCGCCCGTTGCGACGACGGAGAGCACCCGCCCACCGGCGGAGACGAGGGTCCCGTCACCATCTCGTGCGGTTCCGGCATGCAGCACGTATGCCGTGGGCACGGTGGCGATGTCATCGAGCCCCACGATCGGGTCACCCGTGCGCGGCGTCCCCGGGTAGTTGTGGGAGGCCACGACGACGGTCACAGCGTGCTCATCGGCCCACCGGAGACGGGGGAAGTCGTCAAGGCGCTGAGTGGCGGCCGCCTTGAGCAGGCCGCCCAACGGGGTGAGGAGCCGCGCGAGGACGACCTGGGTCTCGGGGTCACCGAAGCGGGCGTTGAACTCGATGACGCGGGGACCGCGCGACGTGATGGCCAGGCCGATGAAGAGGACCCCGACGAACGGAGTGCCCCGGCGTCGCATTTCGTCAATCGTCGGCTGAGCGACCCGCGACATGAGGTCGTCCGTGAGGCTCTCGGGCGCCCAGCTCAGCGGGCTGTAGGCACCCATGCCCCCGGTGTTGGGTCCAGCGTCGTCGTCCCCCACCCGCTTGAAGTCCTGCGCGGGTGAGAGCGGCAGCGCGGTCACCCCGTCACTGAGGACGAAGAGCGACACCTCGGGGCCGTCGAGGAACTCCTCGACGACGACGCGGCCGCCGTCCTTGGCGAGGCACATCTCGGCGTGGGCCAGTGCGGCCTCACGGTCCTCGGTGACGACGACACCCTTGCCTGCGGCCAGTCCGTCGTCCTTGATGACGTAGGGGGAGCCCAGGGCGTCCACCGACTCGGCGACCTCCTCCAGCGTCGTGCAGAGGTGCGCCAGGCCGGT
Source organism: Knoellia sinensis KCTC 19936 (assembly GCF_000768705.1). Lineage (GTDB taxonomy): Bacteria > Actinomycetota > Actinomycetes > Actinomycetales > Dermatophilaceae > Knoellia > Knoellia sinensis. The sequence continues at coordinate 208,490 of NZ_AVPJ01000002.1, read as the reverse complement.
GGGCACGTCCGCCGCCGACATGACCTCCTTGGCGAAGGCCTTGCTGCCCTCGAGACGCGCCGCCTCGGCCGATGGTCCGAAGACATCGAAGCCGTTGTCCCGCAACACATCCGCGACACCGGCGACAAGCGGAGCCTCGGGGCCGATGACGACCAGGTCAGGCTCGTGGCGCTGTGCCACCGCGAGAACGGCGGCGGCGTCCGTGGCGTCGGCGAGGGGTTCACAGAGTGCGACCTGGTCGATGCCCGGATTGCCCGGGGCGGCGATCACGGCGTCCACCGCCTGGTCGGCGACGAGGCTGCGGACGATGGCGTGCTCACGAGCACCCGAACCGATGACGAGGACCTTCATGGGCGCCAACTCTAGATGCGCTCCAAGTGCAGGCTGCAGACGGTGAGCCGAAGCGGCCGTCCGCACACGGCATACGCCAAGGGTCCGAGAAAAAAGTGTGGGCGCGACGCGCCCGGGGAGCAGGGGGGTACCCCCGGGTGCGCCGCGCCCGTCCGCGCGGCCATCACGGTTGGGGGGAACCGGGGCTCTGCGCGAACGTCGACGAGGTCGACGTGAACCACCATGACACGTCGTTCATGGTTCATTCAAACTGAGACACGGCGGATTCCTGACAATGTCGTGATCCCGCCATAGTCTGTGCCCGTGACGGTGCCGGACGAACGCCCTGTGGGTGACGAGCTCACCACTCGCGTCTACATGCTCCTGCTCCGGCTCAAGGCCCCCCGCCGCAGCCTCCTGCTCCAGGAGGGCTACTCCGAGGAGGAGGTCGCGGCCGCCCTGGGATCGCTCCAGTCCCGCAGGCTCATCGACGCCAGCCGAAGGGACGTCATCGAAGTCCACCCGCCCGACACGACCCTGCCCGCCTACGCCGCCGACCTCGAGCGACAGGCACGCGCCACCCGCTCGGCCATCGAGGGGCTCGCCCACACCTACTACGAAGCCCGCTCGACCGGGGGCACCGCACGCACCAGTCAGGACGTCTCCCTGCTCGACAGCGTTGCCGACATCGAGTCGGCCTTCTTCCGCGCCTCCGGGCGGGCAGAGAGCCGCATCGTCCGTCTCGTGGCGCGCAGCGACCGGATGGACCAGGTCGTCATCCGGCACGCGGAGTCGATCATCGCGGCGCGACCGACCAAGACCCACCCGAGCCTCGAGAGGCTCGTCGTCTTCGAGCAGTCGATCCTCGAGGTCGAGGGGGCCTTCAACGCGCTGTCGGCCCTGCGTGCCGACGGGATCGACGTGCGCCTCACCCCCCACCTGGCCTTCTCGGTCCTCGCGGTGGACCGCGCGGCGGCCGTCATCGACATCAGCCACCTGGAGCCGGGCGGGGGCGGTTCGCTCTATGTCCAGCAGCGCCAACTCGCCAGCGCCCTCATGGACATGTGCATCGGCCTCTTCTCGCTGAGCACCCCTCTGCCACGCACCCCCAGCGGGCCGGCCCTGCACCGGCTCACCCAACGCGACGGCGAGATCATCGCTCTGCTCGCCGCCGGCGCGAGCGACGCGACGATTGCCCGACAGCTCGCGATCTCGCAGCGCACCGTCGAACGTCGAGTACGCACGATCATGGAGGAGCTCGGAGCGACCACCCGCTTCCAGGCCGGGACCAACGCGGTGCGGCGCGGCTTCCTGTGAGCTCGGCCCTGCGGACGTAGCGGGTGTGACCGTCGCGGGTGTGACCGTCTCAGGTGTGGCCGCCGTGGCCTCGGTGGGCGCCACGCCCGCGTAGACTCGACGCTTCCGTGTGCTGAGCACACGGCCACCACACGCAGCTCTGCAGGGAGGGCCTCGACCGTGACGACCACTCGCTCCGGCGCCACCGACACCACGGCGGACGTCGCCCGCGAGATCGCGTTTGAGCAGGCACACGTCGACCGCGTCTACGCCGAACTCGAGAAGGCGTCGTCCCGCGTGGCCGACGTCGAGGCCGAGGGCCTGGCGCGCGGTCGGACGAGCCGCACCGGGGATGTCCGCGACGAGGAGCTCACTGGGCTCTTCGAACGCGACGCTCTCGTGTATGCCGCCGCGAAGCGCCGTTCCGCGATCGAGAAGCAATACGAAGGGCTCGTCTTCGGTCGACTCGACCTCGGCGACATGGGGACTCCGGCCGCCGAACGCGAGGTCCGGCACATCGGGCGACTCGGGGTGCGCGACGACGACTACGAGCCGTTGGTCATCGACTGGCGGGCCCCTGCCGCGTCGGCCTTCTATCGGGCGACCCCGGTCGACCCCATGGGCGTCATCCGCCGCCGCGTCCTCCGCTGCAAGGGCGCGACGGTCGTCGGCGCCGAGGACGACCTCATGGTCCCCGAGGCGCCGGACGACCTCGTGGTCCTCGGGGACGGCGCGCTCATCGCGGCCCTGACCAGGTCCCGTGGGCGGCAGATGCGCGACATCGTCGCGACGATCCAGCGCCACCAGGATGAAGCGATCCGGGCCCCCTCGCGAGGCGTCACCGAGATCACCGGCGGCCCCGGCACCGGCAAGACGGTCGTCGCGCTGCACCGTGCGGCATACCTGCTCTATTCGGAACGTCGCCGGTTCGAGTCCGGCGGGATCCTCGTGGTCGGCCCGTCCGCGGCCTACACGGCCTACATCGAACGCGTGCTGCCCTCACTCGGCGAGGACAGCGTGGCGCTGCGTGCCCTCGGAGACCTCGTCGACGGGGTCACCGCGGTGCGACTGGACTCGCCCGAGGTGGCGGCGATCAAGGGTTCACTGCGGATTCGTCGCCTGCTCTCGCGTGCGGCGTCACGGCCTCCCGTGGGAGCTCCGAAGCAGTTCCGGGTCTTCGTCAACGGGCACGCCGTCCGCCTCGACGAGCCTGTCCTGCACCGCATCCGGCGCCAGGTGCTGCGATCGGGACAGCACAATCTCGCCACTGCTCAGGCCCGTGAGTCCCTCGCCCAGGAGGCGTGGAAGTCGGTGCGGCAAGGCGACCGCGACGAGTTCCTCGATGCCTTCGACTCGTCCCGCGACGTCGACGAGTTCATGCAGACGTGGTGGCGGCAGATCGACCCTCGCGAGGTGCTTCTGGCTCTCGCCGACACCGACCACACCTCCGGCCTGGCACGTGGCGTCCTCGACCACGAGGAGGCGGCCGCGATCGCCGGATCGATGCGTGAGGCGCTCCAGCTCGGCACGTGGTCGGTCGCCGACGTCGCTCTCATCGACGATGTCTCTGCGAGGCTCGGACAGGTGCAGGAGCCCGAGGCCGAGGAGCGCGGCTTCTATGAGATCGAGGAGTTCGACGACCTGTCCGCCTATGGCGTGACTGACGTGCGGGCGGGCGTCGGACGACGCGGCCCCGACGCGTCGTCCCGCAGTGTCATCACCCCGACCGACGCCCGCGAACGCCTCCTCCACGGCCGCATCGAGCGCCCGTCGAGCAGCGCCCACGTCCTCGTCGACGAGGCACAAGACCTCTCCCCCATGCAGTGGCGCACCCTGGCCCGTCGGGGACGCAACGCGTCGTGGACCGTCGTGGGCGACGCCGCGCAGGCGTCGTGGGGGGATCTCGACGAGGCCTTGGCGGCACGGCGCGAGGCCTATGGGTCGCAAGAACTGCGCCGCTTCCACATGGACACCAACTACCGCAACGCACGTGAGATCTTCGACTACGCGCGCGATGTGATCCTGCCGCTGGTGCCCGACGCGGACATCCCGGCCGCCGTGCGAGAGACCGGTGTCGACCCGATCGACCGGGCTGTCGAGGCGCCGCCCGTGGCTGCTGCGGAGGCGGCCGTCGACGAGTTGCTCGGCGAGGTCGAGGGGTCGATCGCGGTCATCACGCCGACACGGTGGGCTGACCGGTTGGCGCATCTCGAGGGCGCCGGCGACGGACGGGTCCAGGTCATCGACCCGCTCTCGACCAAGGGTCTTGAGTGGGACGCCACGGTGGTCGTCGACCCCGACGGCATCATCGAGGAGTCGCCGGGTGGGGTGCGCGTCCTCTATGTCGTGCTCACCCGCGCCGCCCACCGCATGACTGTCCTTCGCCCCAGCACCACCTGACCCGCCCCCTCGCAACGTCAGCGTCAACGGTCGCTCTAGCGGCCGTTCCCGCTGACGTTGCGGGAGCCGTTGGTGACCAGAGTCAGTTCTTGATGGGCAATTGGTTGCAGGTCTGGCCGTTGCGGGTCACGGTGATGTCGAGGTTCGGCAGGTTGAGCGGGCCACCGATCTGCATGTCGTAGACCTTGCCGCGCAACTGGTAGAGCTCGCCGATCGACGCCTGGATCCCGAGGTAGTTGCCGGTGGTCGGCGCCTCGAGCGGGTTGTCGAGGAACTTCGTCGGGTCGTTGGGATCGGGGATCGTCCGCAGCGAGGATGCCCGTGGCCCGATCTCGACGAGGCCGTCGAGGTTGATGCCGGGGTCTGACGTGCCCCTGATCTCAGTGACGTCGAAGACGATGTTCTTGCCGGTCGACTCGAAGGTGTTGGGGTTGTCGTCGCCCGACGTGACCTTGATCGTCCAGTTGACCCCGGCGAGCTGCTGGATCTGCGAGAAGCAGAAGCCGTTGAGGTTGGCGCCTGCAAATCCGGTGCGCAACACCGGCTTCGGCGTCGACTGTCCGGCCACCCCCGTGCTCACCGGGACGGTGACGATCCCCATCGCGACGACGTCCCCGTGGACGCGCCCCGTGGAGAACTCGGCTGTGCCCTTCTGCACGGTGATCTGCGAGGCGATGACGTTGGACTTGAGCATCCCGAGGGTGCCGCCCATGAGCGCAAGGGCGGGCAGGGCAACGAATGCAGCACGGCCCCAGCGCGTGCCGTGTGCGGCGCGGGTCGGCGGCGACTGCTCGTTCGAGGCCTTCTCGGTCACTGGACGGTCACCGTCGTCTTCGGCATGCGCAGGGGGTACTGACCAGTGGCCCCCGGAGTGGCGTTGTAGGTCACCAGGTACTTGATGTTGAGGTTCATCTGGCACCCGGCGATGTCGGAGCCCTGAACCAGGGCCACCAGGAAGCTGTCGGCTGCAACAGGGGTGCCGCAGAAACCACTGATCCCGAAGGAGCCGTCGGTGATCCACAGGTCGGTGTACATGACGACGCCTTGGTCGTTCTTGCCACCGAGCTGGGAGAAGGCGTCCGGGATGAAGGAGGCGGTGTGGCCCGTGCCGTTGGTCGTCCTGAACGTCATCGCCTTGTTGACCTGGAAACGGGCGAACGAGAAGTGCCACAGGTTCTGGGTGGACCCGTCCGCCATCCTGACTGCTTCCTGCCCGATGCGGCGGATCTCGTCGACCTGGAAGCGCCGCTCGTAGCACCCCAGCGCACAGAACGGGTACGAGCCGTAGCCCCAGGGGCCAAGGGGGATGTTCATGTTGACGTTGGTGCCAGTCAGGCAGGGGCGCATCTGGATGCCCCCGTGGTGAGTCCTCAGAGTCGCCCGGTTGGCGTCGTTCGCCCCGCATTGGTGGGTGTCCGTCAGTGCCCGTGCCGACGACTCACCCCGGATCGGGAACACGAGCAACCCCGAGAGCACTGCGAACAGGGCGAGGACAACGGCAAACCGTTGCACTCTCCGACCACAGACGACGCGAGCCTTCACGAGGCCGATCCGTCGACCTGTCGACGACGGGAAACCCTGGAACGCTTCGGACCCTTGGGCCGCTTCTCGCCCCAGGCCCACACCATGGAGCCGCCGAGGACGCCGAGCAGACTGCCGACGAGGTAGCCGCCGAGGTTGGCACTGATGAAGGCGGCGAGCGCCACGAGCACGGACAACAGCCCGAGCAGCGGCGCATAGAGCGGGGATGCCCAGACGGCGAGGCCGAAGATGATGAGCGCACCACCGAGCACATAGCCGGCCGTGGCGTTCCAGCCACCGGTGATGACGAACCCGAAGCTGAACGACATCAACCTGATGATCCAGACCCCGGCGAGGATCAGCAGCAGACCGCCCCAGAACGGTCGGGTCTGGCGGAACGCTCGGAAGAGCCGACGGAACGAGCCGGCGAACTCACGAACGGATCCCCTTGCAGGAGAGGCGGTTGCGGCGCTCATGACGCGGGGTTCGCCAGCGTGGCGCAGTCGGCGTGGTCCTTCTTGCCCGGCACGATCTGGATCCGGAGGTTGGGGAGCTTGATCGATCCCTGCAGGTCGATGCCATAGGCCTGGGACTTGAGGTTGCTGATGGTGAGGACCTTGGCCTGCAGACCGAATGCGCCGGGCGCCCCTGCCATCGGCGCCGGGAAGGTGTCGCCGTTCATGGTCACGGAGTCGGCCGACTGCCCGAGATTGAGGGAGGCAATCTCGTCGCCGTACCCGGACAGTCCGGGAGACGCGAAGAACAGCTTGGTCGCACTGACCTGTTCCGCTCCGGCCTCGAGGGTGCCGTCAACAGTTTCTCCGGCACGCAGGACGAAGGACACGTCTCCGACCGTTGGGAGATTCTGGTGAGCGATGGCGCACAGGCCGGCGAGCTTTGCCTCGGCGAAGCCCATCTCGGAGACGGCAACCTTGCCGTTGTTCTTGGTCTGCTGCTCGTCGATGAAGCCGGCGCCGTGCGTTCCGGAGATCTTGTTCGTATAGACCTTGTATGCCGTGTCGACCGACGTGAAGTTCACCGCCAGTGCGTTCTGGGTCACCAGGGTGAACATGGCCCCCAGTGCGGCGAACCCGGCGACGGCGGGTGCCACGACTCGCCTTCGAGTACCTCGTCGAGTGCTGAGCGCCGAGTCAACCATCGTCTCGGTGCGCGCGGCTGCGTCGGCACGCAACTGATCGGCCCAGGCGCCACTGGCCGCACGGACACGTGAGGCGACGGGCATGCGGGTTCGAGAGCGATGGCTGCCGTGCGAGCGGCGACGGAATCGCATCAGGCCGCACTCCCCTTGGCGACACTTCCCTTGGCCGAGCGAGCAGCGCGCTGGCGCGAGGTGCGGCGCGCTTCCCTGGCGTTGTGCTTCTCGACCTCCGCCTCCGAGTAGGGCGTCCAGGCAAAGATCATCGAGGCGCCGACGACGCCGCAGAGCATGCCGACGACCCAGCCGCCGAGGTTGGCGAGTGGGAGGGACGCGAGGGACATCAGGACCGCCATGATCGCCGGGAAGTGGCGCTGGGCCGGGAGGAAGAGGGCGGTCAGGGCGGCGGCGATCATGCCGAGCCCGAGGACGTAGGCCGAGACCCCACCGACGCCCAGGCTGAGCAGCATGCTCGTCGCGCCCACGACGGGGCGCATGACCAGCCACCCGCCGAGGATGAGGATGAGGGCACCCCAGAAGGGGCGACGGCGACGCCACGTCGTGAACCGCGCCCAAGGGCTGCGCTTCCGCGTAGCGGGGGGTGCGATCGGGGCGGGAGTGGGTGCGTGGGGGCGAGCTCAGCCATGACAGGTGGTCTTTCTGGGTGGTGCGTGTGGAGGCGGTGCTTGGGTGATGAGCGGGTATTGCCGGGTGACGCCCGAGAGGAGCTGCGTCGTCCGACCGCCACCTGCCGGGTTGGCGGCGGTCGGACGACGATGAAGCTGGATCAGCCGCAGGTCGCCGTCGACGTGGTCGGCGTGACGTTGAGGCTGCTCAGGGTCAGGCCGCTCTCGAGGGTGAGGGCGTAGGCCGTCGCGTTCATGCCCGTGAGGTCGACAAGGTCGGTGCCCGACTGGCTCACGGAGGTGAGCGCGAACCCGTTCGGGTTGGCGGAGCTGCTGGACACGCCAGCCTCCGACGCGGCCTGACCAACCGTCGTCTTCGGCAGGTCAGTGGTGCCGGCCGTGATCGATGCCGCGTTGAGCGTGACGGCGCCGACGTCGGTGATGTCGGCGGGGGCAGTGGCGATCTTGACGCCGATGTTGCCGAACACAGGGATCGTGTCGTTGGCAGCCATGCACATGCCGGTGAGCTTGGTCCCGGCCATGTCGGCGACGGCCGCCTGCTTGTCAGTGGCGCCGGCTGCACCGGCGACCTGCGCGGTACCGAGGCCGAGCTTCATGCTCGTCGCCGTCGTCTTCGAGCCTGCCAGCTCGAAGCCGTTGGCCGACGAGAGCGTCGCGCTGACGAGGCCCTGGGCGATGGCAACGCCGAAGCCGAGGCTGACTGCGAGAGCCGGAACCGAGACGGCAGCGAACTTGCCGGCGCGGGTGCGACCCATTCCGAATTCCTTCATGAACCCTCCATTGGGCACAGGGGTGACCACTCGGTCACCGTGGAAGCCGCCTCCGAGGCGGAGACGGCCTGAAGGAAAGGGCAGGAGCCCTCACCTCCGCGCGGAGGGAGGCGTCGACGACGTCCCTCGCAAGGAGGTGAGGCATCTTTGCCGCCCGGCTCGGCAACCCCGGTCGGGACCGGTGATGCTCCGCGCGTCGAAAGATTGACATACCGGCCAGTAACTGCGGTAGGTCTTGGGTCCAAAAATGAGGGCGGGTTGGAACCTAGCGCTCGCGCGATCGTTGCCCTAAACTGCGCGCGCCCGGCCCACTCCTGTGGGGGTTCCGGGATCGAGCAGAGGACCCCACGCCGTGACCATCGAAGCCCCGGACCAGTCCCACGGTGCCTCCGACTGGCCGTTCGACGACGAGTTCGACGAGCCCCGCCGTCGTGGACTCACCATCGCCGCAGGGCTCCTCGCCGCGATCGTCGTGCTGGCGGTCGTCGCGGTCATTGCCGCGCTGACGTTCTCGGTGCAGGTGTCCGGCCGCAGCATGGAGCCCACCCTCGCGCCCGGCGATCGCCTGGTCACAGACGTCCTCGGCGGCGGCTCGGAAGTGCAGCGCTTCGACCTCGTCGGAGCCCGGGTGGAGGATGTGGGCGTCGTGGTCAAGCGTGTCATCGGCATGCCGGGCGACACCGTCGAGATCCGGGTCGAGAACGACCGGCCCGTGGTGGTCGTCCGGCCGTCCGGAGGCGATGCGGACCAGATCGTCGACAACCCTTCCTGGACAGCGCGCCTGGCCGGCAACAAGGACACCTGCTGCACGCCCGACGGGAAGGGCACCCCCGAGCCCACCCGAGTCACGGTGCCCTCCGGCCGGTACTGGATCGTCGGCGACAACTGGGGGGCATCCGACGACTCGCGCGTCTTCGGCTTCGTCGCCGCCGACCGCGTGGGCGCCTCGCTGAACTTCCGCATCCTGCCGCTGGGTGAATTCGGCCGCGTTCCACACGACGTCACCCTCCGCCCGGTCGGCTGAACGGACCTGCCTGCTTGCGTCCGGGGATGTGGTCGCCGGAGCGACCACAGTTGCGGACGCCGCCGGTATGCCGCGCGCTTGCGTCCGGAGATGTGGTCGCCAGAGCGACCGATCCCGCGGACGCGGGCGGACGGCATACCTTGTCGTCTTCGAGTATGTGAAGGCTTGGCTACCGCTCAGTAGGCTCGCGGCATTCACGGTGGACGACGGAGTCCGCCCCCGTCTCCACGCTGGAGTCCGCGTTGTCGCTGCAGACCGACGTCATCCCCGCAGGCAAGGGCCTGCCCGCCCTCATCGTGCGCTGGCTGTGCCGCATCTTCGTGCGGCCGACCCTCACGTCGTGGCCGCTCCATGGCCCCCTGGCACCGGTGATGCGGGGCATCGACGCCGTCTTCGCCCCCGTTCCGCGGCTGCGCGGCACGGTGCACGACAAGGTCGATGCGCCGACGTGGCGGGCAGAACTGGTGCGTCCCGCCGAGCTCAGCGTGGAGGACGCGAAGGAGCGCGGCGCAGTTCTCTACTTCCACGGCGGCGCGTTCGCCTTCTGCGGACTCCGCAGCCACCGTCGAGTCGTCGAACGCATCGCCCTCGCGACAGGGCTGCCCGTCCTCACCGTCGACTATCGCCAGCACCCGATCGGCGGCTACGCCGAGGCCAAGGCCGACGCGGTCGAGGCGTGGCGCCACCTCGTCGACGTCGTCGGTGTCGCACCCGACCGGATCGTCATCGCCGGCGACTCGGCGGGCGGGATGCTCACCTTCACCACCGGGCTGGCTGCCTCCGCCCTCGGCGAGCGGCCAGCGGGACTCGTGGGCTTCTCACCGTGGACCGACTTCTGCACGAAGTCCAAGCGCGCCCACGCCAATGCCCGCAAGGACGTCTTCATCCCGGTCAACCGACTGGCGGGCATCGCCGCGGTGCTGCACAAGCTGCCCGAGGCCGACCTCACCATCGCGCCGGTGGAAGCCAAGGACCTGTCGCTCCTGCCGCCGGTCCTCATGACTGCCTCGGCCGACGAGATCCTCCTCGTCGACGCGGAGTTGATGGCCGAGCGTCTTGCCGCCGCCGGCGTGCCGACCCGGCTGACCATCTGGCCCGGAACGGTGCACGCCTTCCCGGTGCTCTCGCACATCACCCCCGACAGCAAGCGGGCCCTCACGACGGCGACAGACTTCATCACCGAGCGCGTCAGCGCGGCGACGGCCACGGCCGCACAGGCGGCGTGACCGCCATGTCGACGATTCACTACAGCCGCACCGGTACTGGCGAGCCCGTCGTCCTCATCCATGGCATCGGCCACTCGGGCCGTGTGTGGGAGACGGTGCCCGAGCTGCTCAAGGACGACTACGACGTCATCGCGATCGATCTACCGGGACACGGCGCGTCGCCGAAGCCCGGCAGCGGGCACGGCTGGTCGCTCGCAGACCAGTGCGCACAGATCGAGGAGTTCTTCGACGAGCTCGGTCTGGATCAGCCGCACGTCATCGGCAACTCTCTCGGCGGTGCCATCGCACTCGAACTCGGGGCACGCGGGTCGGTGCGCTCAGTGACCGCGCTGGCCCCCGCGGGATTCTGGTCTCCGGCCGGATTGGGTTGGGCCGCAGGGGTGCTCACCACTCTCAAGGCCCTGTCCTACTCCCCGACGTTCGTCATCCGACTCTTCGGCAGTCATCCAGTGGGTCGGCGACTCATCATGTGGCCGCTGTATGCCCACACGGAGCTGCTCACGCAGGACGACTTCGTCCACGACGCGCTCAACATCCGTCGCGCGCCGGGGTTCCTGGCCAACTACATCCGGCTGCCCTTCTACCAGTACAGAGGCACACCGCAGATGCCCACCGCAGTGCTCTGGGGCGACCGCGACGCGATCCTCCTGCCGACACAGGCGAAGGTCGCGCGCCGCCGACTGCCCCAAGCTCTCCACGCGACCCTCAAGGGTGCGGCACACTGCCCGCAGCTCGACGTGCCCGAGCGGGTCGTCGAGCACGCGCTCAGCACGATGCGGCGAGCCGACGCGGGTCGACGCCCCGCGGCAGCGCCGTCGATCACGGCCGCTTCCTGACTCTTGCCCCGACTTTGTGCCCCATTGGGACACCTCGATCGGGCCGAGGGCCCGGCCGAAGTGTCCCAATGGGGCACAAAGTCGGGGGGTGCTCAGGTGGGGCCAGCTGCCCGAGGGCCAGAGTCGCCGACCGGTCGGTGGGCGCTCCCTGTCGCTGCCCCAACCCCGCGTGGAAAGATCGGCCCCAATCCGGCTCGCCGCTGACAAGGAGACCCCATGCCCATCGCCACCCCCGAGATCTATGCCGACATGCTCGACCGAGCCAAGGCCGGCTCGTTCGCCTACCCGGCCATCAACATCACCTCGAGCCAGACGGTGACGGCGGCGATCCGCGGGTTCGCCGAGGCCGGCAGCGACGGCATCATCCAGGTCTCGACCGGTGGTGGCGAATACGCCTCCGGCGCGACGATCAAGGACATGGTCACCGGGGCCAAGGCCCTCGCGGCCTACGCCGAGGAGGTCGCGAAGAACTACCCGGTCAACATCGCGCTCCACACCGACCACTGCCCCAAGGACAAGCTCGACGGCTTCGTCCGCCCGCTCCTCGCGGCGAGCACCGAGCGGGTCAAGGCCGGAGGGCTGCCGATCTTCCAGAGCCACATGTGGGACGGCTCGGCCGTGCCACTTGAGGAGAACCTGCAGATCGCGGACGAACTCCTGGCGCTGTGCAAGGCCGCCAACGTCATCCTCGAGATCGAGGTCGGCGTCGTCGGTGGCGAGGAGGATGGCGTCGCCAACGAGATCAACGACCAGCTCTACACGACGCCCGAGGACGCCATCGCGACGGTGAAGGCTCTCGGCTCTGGCGAGGAGGGCCGCTACCTGACCGCCCTGACCTTCGGCAACGTCCACGGCGTCTACAAGCCGGGCAACGTCAAGCTCCGCCCCGAGATTCTCAAGTCGGCGCAGGAGGCTGCAGCTGGCGAGCTCGGCCTCGCCGCCGACGCCCGCCCCTTCGACCTCGTCTTCCACGGTGGCTCCGGCTCGACCGCCGAGGAGATCGCGGCTGCCGTCGACTACGGCGTCATCAAGATGAACGTCGACACCGACACCCAGTACGCCTTCACCCGCCCCGTCGCCGAGTGGATGATGCGCAACTTCGACGGCGTCCTCAAGGTCGACGGCGAGGTCGGCAACAAGAAGCAGTACGACCCCCGCGCCTGGGGCAAGGAAGCCGAGGCCGCCATGGCTCGGCGCGTCGTCGAGGCCTGCGAGAACCTCCGTTCCGCCGGCACCCACGCCTGAGTCAGCAGGAGCAGACCATGAGTGACAACCTTCTCGGCATCCCCGAGACCCGCCTCCCCGACGACCCGGCGGCGAGCAAGCTGGAAGCCGGCGTGGCCGCGGACCAGGTCGCGACGGCATACCCGGCCTCTCCGATCGCGTGGGCAACCCTCGCCGAGGACGCGCTGGAGGACGGCCGCACCATCGAGGGCTACGCCTACGCCCGCACCGGCTACCACCGGGCGCTCGACACCCTGCGCAAGAACGGATGGCGCGGTCAGGGTCCGGTGCCGTGGGAGCACGAGCCCAACCGTGGTTTCCTCCGAGCCCTCGCCGCCCTGTCCCGGGCCGCGGGCGCGATCGGCGAGACCGGCGAGGAGCGTCGGTGCGCCGACTTCCTCCGGGATTCGTCGGCGACCGGAGCGCGCGAACTGGGCCTGTGACTGGCCTGTCGCACCACCCGGCATGACAAGAGGGGCTCGGACCGCGGTCCGAGCCCCTCTCTTTGCCCCTGCCAGGGAGCACCACGCCGAAGCGTGAAGCACGTCCGTTGTGTCCCCTGCCACCTCGGCCGTGTGACCACAACTATGCATCCCCGTCATCGAATTCTGCGACACTTAGATGCCATTGGCAGCAACCTGCCAACGCCTTGCGCACGAAAGGAGCCGAATATGGACCTGACCTCCCCTGATGTCACCTCACCGACCCGGCTTCTCGAGGAGTATTTCGACCGCGAAGACGCACGCATCGAGGAGAGATTCCGCGATCTCAGCCAGGCCCGCGGCCTGCTGGACCGGCTCATCGGGTCGGACCTGCCGTCGACCGCACCCGGGGTCGAGGCGATCAGCGACGACCTTGCCCCCACCGTGGTCCAGCGCCTCATCCACGAGTCGAGCGGGCTCCTCCGCAACTTCGTCATGGTCGTCGACGCCGGCCCCGCCCTCGACGAAACGACGATGCGTGACAACCAGCACTGGATCGCGAGCGGCAACATCCAGCGGACCATCTACCCGGCCTCATCGCTCGACACCCCGCAGGGCATGCAGTGGCTGCGCTCGTGGGCGTCCATCGGGGAGGAGCAGCGCCTCCTCCCCCTAGTCGCATCGGAGTACGCCGTCTTCGGCGACGTCGGCGCTGTGGCCCTGGCGCGCTGGGGCGACCTGACGTCGGGCTACGTCCTCATTCGTGACCCCCTCCTCATCTCCACGTTGGCGGCCTACTTCGACCTCGCGTGGGAGCACTCTCACGCGGTGCCGTACGCCGCGAGCCAGCCCGGCGACGACCGACTCATCGAACTCCTCGGCCTGGGCCTCAAGGACGAGGCCATCGCCCGCTTCCTCGGCGTGGGGCTTCGGACCGTTCGGCGCCGCGTCGCCTCTCTCATGGCGGTGCACGGCGTCGACACGAGGTTCCAGCTCGGGGCCGCCCTCGCGGGGTCCGGGAGGTCGGCAGCGACCGTGGGCGGACGGCATACCAGATAGGCTGTTTCGCGTCGGAGTCCCGCCGCGTGAGCCACGCGGCCGGGCTCCTCGCATGTCACGCACGCGCGGAACTCCCGCGCAGGGAAGGACAACCAGATGCCGGCAATCGTGCTCGTCGGAGCCCAGTGGGGCGACGAAGGCAAGGGCAAGGCCACCGACCTCATGGGCGAGGACGTCGACTACGTCGTCAAGTTCAACGGTGGCAACAACGCGGGCCACACGGTCGTCATCGAGAAGGACGGCAAGCTCGAGAAGTACGCCCTCCACCTGCTGCCCTCCGGCATCCTCACGCCGAGCGTCACGCCGATCATCGGCAACGGTGTCGTCGTCGACCTCGAGGTGCTCTTCGAGGAGCTCGATGGGCTGAACGCGCGCGGCGTCGACACGAGCAAGCTGCTCATCAGTGCCAACGCGCACGTCATCGCGCCCTACAACCGCACCCTCGACAAGGTCACGGAGCGCTTCCTCGGGGCGCGCAAGATCGGCACGACCGGTCGCGGCATCGGCCCGACCTACGCCGACAAGATGAACCGCATCGGCATCCGCATCCAGGACATCTTCGACGAGGGCATCCTGCGCCAGAAGGTCGAGGCGGCACTGGCCTTCAAGAACCAGGTGCTCGCCAAGATCTACAACACCCGCTCCGTCGAGGCGGACCTCGTCGTCGAAGAACTTCTTTCGTATGCCGACCGGTTGCGTCCCATGGTCGCCGACACCGCGCTCGTGCTCGAGCAGGCCCTGAACGACGACAAGAACGTGCTCCTCGAGGCCGGCCAGGCGACGCTCCTCGATGTCGACCATGGCACCTACCCGTTCGTGACGTCGTCGTCGGCGACGGCCGGTGGCGCGTGCACGGGCTCCGGCATTCCGCCGACTCGGGTGTCCCGGGTCATCGCGATCCTCAAGGCCTACACGACTCGCGTGGGTGAAGGCCCGTTCCCGACCGAGCTCGACGACGACAACGGTGAGTTCCTGCGCAAGACCGGCGCCGAGTACGGCACGACCACCGGCCGACCGCGGCGCTGCGGGTGGCTCGACGTCGTCATCGGTCGCTACGCCACGCGCATCAACGGCGTCACCGACTTCGTCATCACCAAGCTCGACGTCCTCACCGGTCTCGACACCCTTCCGATCTGCGTCGCCTATGACGTCGACGGTGTCCGTCACGACGAGATGCCGGTGGGGCAGAGCGACTTCCACCACGCGAAGCCGATCTATGAGGAGCTTCCCGGCTGGTCGGAGGACATCTCCGGCTGCCGCACCTTCGAGGAACTGCCGGCGAACGCCCAGGCCTACGTGCTGCGCGTCGAGGAGCTCATCGGCGCCCGCGTCTCGGCGATCGGCGTCGGCCCGGGCCGGCACGAGATCATCGAGCGCCACGCGCTGCTCGACTAGATCGTTCGGAGCCCCGCGTCAGGGGATCCGATAGCCGGTCAGCCAGGGGTTGTGCCAATTCGGCTCCGGGCGCAAGAACATCGACACGTCGCCCACGTGAGCGACGAAGCCGGACCCCTGCACGGAACCCAATTCGGCGCTCGTCGCCCAGGTGCGGCCATCGACACGTGTCAGGTTGAGCAGATCACCGTCGGGGAGCACGCGGACGAACCCGCGACCATCTGCGAACACTGTCTCGCCGTTGAGCCGCGAGCGCTGCCAGATCTCCTTGCCCGACGTCGTGTCGAACGCGAAGAGCTGGCTCTCGCTCTCACTGCTGAGCCACCCGATCCTGACGGTGCCGTGGCGGGCGAGTTCGAAGTAGGAGTCAACGTCCGCAGGCGACCCATCGGCTCGTACCAATCTGGGCTTGGGCTCCGTTGCCGCGGCGCAGGCTGCAGAGGTGGCGGGAAGGGGCGACCCGTCGTCGGAGGCGAAGCAGACAGACGGCTCGTCCGGGCGCGACGGCGAACCGAAGTCCACCAGCGCGATCGCACCCGTCTCCGTCCGGACGCTGTAGTCCTGCGAGCGACCATGCGTGACCGACCACAGGCGCTGACCCGTCGCCACGTCGACCCCGAAAAGGGTCCTGCACCCGTCGCCGCCGACGACCCCGATCACGCTCGCACCACCGAAGTGCTTCGACATCGAGCACACGACGTTGTCGCCCTGCGGGCTCGCCGACCACAGCTGCTCGCCTGAAGCGGCGGCGTACGCGACCAAGGGGCCCGGATGGGTCTGCCTGGCGCGGCTGATCCCGGTGGACCAGTCGGTCACGGAGATCCACGAGTTGGCTCCCTGTGACGACACTGCGGCACCGAGTTCGCGCCGCTCCCACAGTTTCACCGGCTCAGTCGCCGTGGTCTGGGCCGCTGCCGCAGCGGAGGCTGTTGCCGTCGACTGCCCGCGGCTCTGCTCTGCGCAGCCCGACAGGACACCCGCGGGCGCCAGACCAGCCAAACCCGCGGCGACCCCGCGTCGTCTCCCCCTCATGAACGTCAGTCTGGCACAACGTTATTGACCACGGGAGGCTTTGATGGACGCATATCGCCCGACTGATCCGCGAAGCCCGGGCGAGCGACGAGCACAGGCGAGCGGACGGCATACACCACCTCCCGGACCCCGGCGGCCCGGGAGGCTGTGTATGCCGTCCGCCCACGTTCAGGGGACGACCGCGAGTCAGGCCGTGGGCACCTCCAACGCCGCGGGGGCAGCCGCGGCGGCCTCGGCGCGACGCAGCAGGAACGAGCCAATGACGCCCGTCGCGAGAAGTGCGACGAGGAGACCGACTGCGATGGGTGCGGTCCAGGTCGCCCACTCGATCTCGGCGCGGTGCCAGGCGACACCGATGAGACAGAGGGCACCGATACCGGTGAGCGCGATGAGGCCCGGCTTGAGACGGTCGAGGTCAGCGTCGACGAGCGCCTGCAGGAGCGCGGCACCCAGGGTCAGGCACCACGCGCCGAGGGCGCGGGCGTCGATGGTCGAGACCTCCCACGGCACGAGCCCACCCCAGAAGTCGGGGCGAATGAGGAGGCCGAGACCGAGGCCGAAGAAGGCCGAACCCTCGAGTGCGATGAGCGGGATGACCACCTTCGGCATCGGCGCGTGCGACGTCAGCGGGAAGCCTGGCTCACGGAACTGCGTCACGAGGACGAGGCCCACGAACAGGGTGAGGCCGAGCATCGCGAGCAGCCAACCCCAGGAGAGGACGAAAGCGATCACGCCACCACCGCGAAGGGCCAACTCGTCGAGGTGCAGGAGCGAGACGACGAGCATGCTGCTCACGAGGAACCCCGCCGGGATGACCGCGATGCGGAGTTCCTCCCAGAGCGTCCGCACCGACGCACTGAACATTCATCGGCACAACCCCGAGGAGACCTGCGCCCACGAGAACCGAGCTCACCGGGCTCGCGAAGCCCCAGGCGAAGAACTCCTTGCTGTTGTTGCTGCCGGCGAACGCCACGAGGCCGGCGACAAGCGCGAGGAGGCCGGCGATGACGAGGAGGGGATACGCGAGCGGCGCAGCGTCGCGGCCTTCGTGCGCCTCGGCGGCGATCGTCGCCGTGTCAGGCGCGGCGGCGGGTGCTCCGTCGGCGTCAGCGTCAATGAGGCTCATGGGTGTCCTTCGGGAGTGGAAGTGTGGAAAGCGTTGTGGTCAGGCGCTGTTCGTGGCAAGGACGAAGTCCTGTGCTTCACGGACCCCGCAGTCGGGGCAGCACCAGTCGGGATCGAGGTCGGCGAATGCCGTGCCGGGCGGCCACCCCTCGCGGGGGTCGCCCGCGGCTTCGTCATAGAGGTAGTCGCACCCCGGACAGATGTAGGTGCTCACGCGACTTCGCCTCCGCCTCGGCCGTGGCGGGCGAGGAGCGCCTCACGCTTCCGTGGTTGGAGGTTGGCCCGCGTGACGTCGCCGTCGTAGTGGGCGAGGACGCGCGGGTCCATGACACGACGCCAGATCGCCGGGACCCACGTGAGGACGATCATCCCGGCGTACCCGGTCGGGAGGACCGGCGACTCGGGGAAGTCGCGCAGAGACTGGTAGCGCCGCGTCGGGTTCGCGTGGTGGTCGCTGTGGCGCTGCAGGTGGTAGAGCAGCACGTTGGTCCCGATGTTGTTGCTGTTCCAGCTGTGGCTCGGGTTGACCCGCTCGACCCGACCGTTCGGGAGGATCGCTCGCTTCATGCCGTAGTGCTCGAGGTAGTTGACGGACTCGAGGAACCAGATCCCGACGACGGCCTGGACGATCAGGTAGGGCAGGATCCCGATGCCGAACGCGAGCACGAGACCCGTGAAGAGCACCGCCGACATGGCCCACGCGTTGAGGACGTCGTTGCGCAGCGTCCACGGCGACTGGTCGCGCCGTCCGAAGCGTTTCTTCTCGAGGCGCCAGGCACTCTTGAAGCTGCCGATGACGGTGCGCGGGAAGAACTCCCACACCGTCTCGCCCAGGCGTGAACTCGCCGGGTCATCAGGCGTCGCGACTCGAACGTGATGGCCGCGGTTGTGCTCGATGTAGAAGTGGCCGTAGAAGGTCTGCGCCAGGGCCACGCGGGCGAGCCAGCGCTCGTGGTGCTCCTTCTTGTGCCCGAGCTCGTGCGCCGTGTTGATCGCGATGCCCGCGACCGTGCCGAGGCCGAACGCGAGACCGAGCTTGTCCCAGACAGTCACTGGCGTGGCGCCGACGGCATCCCCACCACCGAGCAGGTAGGCACCCCCGATGAGCGAGGCGTACTGCAGCGGCAGGAAGAGGAAGATCACCCAGCGGTAGTAGCGGTCCTCCTCGAGCGACTCGATGACCTCGTCCGGAGGGTTGTCGGGGTCGAGGCCGGCGAAGAGGTCGATGATCGGGATGACGACGAAGACGACCACTGGCGGGGTGAACCAGAAGATGCTCTGCCCGGTGACGGTGACGAGGCCCCACCCGAGGAACGGCAGCACCGGGATGATCAGGCCCAGGACCCACAGCGGCTTCTTGTGGTCTCGCCAAGGGCGCGCCGACGCCCGGGCGATCGAGGTCGGCGGTGCGGTCACCGAGTGGTCGGTGGAGAGCGTCATTGCTCCTCCAGGAGGGGGTCGGGCACTACGTCGTGACCGCACGCTACTCACGGGTAGTGACCGTGGACATACTCGAAGACGACAGGTTTGTGACCCGTTGTTGTCGATGGCCGCGTCGGCTCAGACGAGCGCCCTGTCCTCCCACACGTCTGACGGCTGTTTGGCCCGGTAGGCGCTCGGCCCGACTCCGCGCCACCGGTGGAACGCCTGGGAGAAGCTCGACACCTCGACGTAGCCGAGACGTTCGGCCACCTCGGCGACGGGCATGCCGGTAGCGAGCAGTTCGATCGCCAGCGACTCGCGCACCTCTGCGACGAGGTCGCGGAAGGAGGTGCCCTCCTGGATGAGCCGTCGCTGCAGGGTCCGCTCGGAGATGTGCATGCCTGCGGCGATCGCGCCGATGTCACTCCACCGCTGCGGCCCGGAGATGAGGGCGGAACGGACCGCGCCGGCATACCCGATTCGGGAACGTTTGAAGGCGAGAGCCGCGCGGCACTGGCTCAGCGCGACTTCCGCACGCTCGGGATCCGCGTGGGCGAGCGGCGACTCGAGGAGAGCTGCGTCGAAGGCGCCGTAGCTCTCCGCAGCATTCATGGTCACCGGTGTCTGGAAGAACTGGCTGAGCATCGCCTCCTCCTCTGGCGTCCCCGGTTCCTGCGTCTCGATGTGTCGCAGTTCGATGAGGTAGCCGAGCAGGTCGAGTTCGATCCGTCTCGTCGCCATCCCGTCGCGTTCGAGGGTGAAGCCGCGGATCTCCTCCGGGAGTTGTGAGACGTCGTAGTGAAGCCGCGCTTCGTCACCCACGACCCGCAACGAAGGCACGCTGAGGGCAAAGCTCAGGTCGAGGAATCGCATGCCGGTGCGCAGCGCGCTGCCGAGGTTCGGGCTGGTGAGGAGCGCATAGCCCCACACGCCGAAGGTGCGGACGGAGTAGCCCATCCCCACCTGTGATCCGAGACCGACCGTGGGTCCAAGCTCCCTGATGACGTTGGTGACGAGGGCGATGTCCTGTTCGCGGGTGACTTCCGCGTCCGAAGACTCGAGCATCTCGGCTGTGATGCCGGTGCCTCTCAGTGACACCTCCGGCGGCACGCCACGTTCGGCCGCCACCGCCACGGTGACGGCGGCTCCACGGGTCGAGCGCAGCACGGTCTTGTGCATCTGCTCCTCCTTGGGTCCCGACGGCAACGTCGTGGCGGATCTTAGGGAAGGCTGCAGCCCACGTGGTCGACTTTTGTTCAATTTTGTTCCCGAAAAGTGGCCGACCTCACGTCCGCTCTGCAGTCGCTCCCGGTGCGTCGAGTCCTGCCCGACGGGATTCCAGATGACGACGCTCGACGTCGTTGTCGCACAGCGCGATGGCTTCGTCCAGGGCCACGCGCGCGGCCTGAGCGTCGCCGGCGCGGGCCAGCAGCTCGCCTCGCACCGCGGGCAGTCGGTGGCCTGTCATGCCGAGGCTCTCCAACAGCGCCAGACCGGCCACTGGGCCCTCCGCTTCGGCGACCGAGACCGCCCGCGCGACCCGGACGGCAGGTGATGGAGAGATGACTTCGAGCGCGGCATACATATCGGTGATTCGGTCCCAGCGAGTCTCCTGGGACGACGGTGCGGTGGCGTGCTCGGCCGCGATGAGGGCCTGCAGTCGATAGCTCTCCGAGAGCGGTGAGGATGCCGGACCTGCGCCGGCGAGAACTGCGAGCGCGTCGGCGATCTCGTCGTGGTGCCAGCGACCTCGATCCTGCTCCGGCAGCAGGACGAGTTCGCCGTCGGCGCCGATCCGCGCATCTCGCCGGGAGTGCTGCAGCACCATGAGGGCGATGAGGTGGGCGAGGGTGTCGCTCGGGCGGAGGGCGTGCGTGACCCGGGCCAGTCGGATGGCCTCCCCTGCGAGCTCGGCCCGGAGGAGATCGGGTCCGCTTCCGGGCGCGTAGCCGGCCGTGAACGCGAGGTATGCCGTGTGCCCGACGACGTCCAATCGCTCACCGATCGCTTCGGTTCCGGGGATGGCGAACGGGATGCCAGCGGTGACGATCTTCTTCTTGGCCCTCGTGATCCGGGCCGCCATGGTCGACTCGGACACGAGGAATAGCCGGGCGATGTCGGGGGTGGCGATGCCCATGACAAGCCGTAGCGACAGTGCACTGGCGCCCTCGGGTGGGAGCGCTGGGTGCGCACACATGAGGACAAGGCGGAGGAGATCGTCGTCGACGACATCGCCGGTGTCGGCCATGACTCCCTCCTGCGGTCGGCGCTCGGCCTCGGTCGCGAGCAGCGGTTCCTTGCGTGCGGCCATGGCCTCGGCGCGCAGCCGGTCGAGGATGCGGCGACGCGCTGTCGTCACGAGCCAAGCGCTCGCGTTGTCGGGTTCTCCGTCGCTGGGCCAGTGGACCTGCGCTGCCTCGACCGCGTCGGCGAGCGCGTCCTCGACGAGGTCGAGCCGGCGGAACTGCGCGAGGAGAAGGGCCACGAGTCGGCCCCACTCCTCGCGCACGACGCGCTCGAGTGCGGTCATCCGACCCGTTCGCCGGCCGCGTCGAGGTCGATGACCGAGCGGATCTCGACTGCGTAGGAGGGCGGCAGCAGCCGAGCTGCGGTGATGGCGTGGTCAAGGTCGGGGAGTTCCACGTCGTAGTAGCCGCCGATCATCTCCGCGGTCTCGGCGAACGGCCCGTCCGTCACTGCAGACTGCCTGACCGTCGTTGCCGTGTCGGCGCCTGCCAGTGCCGCGCCGGAGATGCGGCGACCGTGCTCATCCACGAAGTCGTGGAACGCCTGGTGACCGTCGATGTAGATCTGGCGTTCCTCGGGGCCGGCCGCCTCCCAGTCGCCTGGCTCGTAGGCGATCAGCACGAGGTATCGCTTCATGCCCCACCAGCCGCGTCCTGACCGCTGGCGGCGCGGTCCTCATCCGAGACGACGCGACGGACCTCGACACCGCCCATCCCTGCGCGGTCATGATCCGGTCCAGCGACGATGCCGACCACCTGAAGAAGGTCGTCGAGATCGTTGGTCTCCACCTCGTAGTAGCCGGTCAACTGCTCGGCGGACTCGGCGAACGGGCCATCGGAGATGAACACTTTGCCCGCTGCGTCGGCCCGCACCAGTTTGGCCTCGCGGGAGTGGGTCAGCTCGGCACCACCGACGACCTGGTGACCGCGTTCGCGCAAGAGCTTGCCGAACTCGTCGTGGCGGGCGTAGACCGCGTCACGGTGCTCCTGTGTGGAACTCTCCCAAGCAGACTCGTCCCCGGGCAGGAGAATCACGTACCGCTCCTTCATGACTGACGATCCGCATCAGTGACCACGGGACGCACCTCGATGCCCTCGCCGATCTGGGCCAACTGCTGGCAGCAGTCCATCAGATCGTCGAGGTCGGCGGTCTGGACCTGGAAGAAGCCGCCGACCTGCTCGGCCGACTCGGCGAAGGGGCCGTCGGTGACCGGCCCTCCTCCGACCGGGATCGACTTCGCAGTGGCCCTCCCGTGCAGTTCGGCGCCGCCGGTGACGATGTGGCCACGCTCGCCGAGCTGCTCCGTGAAGCGGCCGTAGACGGCATACCCGTTGGTTCGTTCTTCGTCGGTCATGGAGGTCCACCAACGGTCGGGATCCCCGACGATGAGGACGACGTATTCCTTGGTGTGGCTTTCCTTGGCTTCGGCGCTCATGTCATGCCCCTTCGGTGTCGACCAGGCGGCGGAACTCGATGAGCTCACCACGCGCGGCGAACTCGGTGGTGATGCGGCGGAGGTCGGCGTCGTCGTCGGTCTCGACGAGGTAGAAGCCGACGACCTGTTCGGCGGACTCTGTGAACGGACCGTCGGTGACGAGCGCTCCCCCGGATCCGTCGGGCCGCAGGGACGTGGCCCGCGCCGACGGCTCCAGCGGCGAGGTCACGACGAGCCGGTGCCCACCTGCTTCGAGGTCACGGTGGAACTGGGAATGCGAACGCATCCCCTTCTCGTGCTCCTCGGGTGGCAACTGCGCCCACTCCTCCTCGGGTGCGGGCAGCAGCAACAGGTAGCGACTCACGAGCTCTCCTCCTGGTCAGGATGGTGAGGACGCGGTCGCGACCTCACTCCCCTGACGAGCGAACCACACCCGAATCGACAGCGGGCGCCAAGAGTTCGTCAGAAGGGGTGGTCTCTGGGGTGGTCGGTGGTCGTGGTGGGAGGTCGAGGATGAGCTGGTCCCAGGGGGCTGTGCCGTGGTGGAGGGTGTCGTCGAGGTCGAGTGGTGGTGGGGGTCCTTTGAGCTTGTTGCCGTAGGCGTCGTAGACGACGGGGTGGGCGCGGCGGCGGGCCTTGTCGGGGCCGCCGAGGAGTTCGATGAGTTCTTCCTCGAACGTGCTGGGGACGTCGATGGTGGTGCGGCTGTCACGAGCGGGGGTGCGGGGCGTCGTCGTGCCGAGGGCGTCCCGGTGGGTGTGCCCGGCGGTGACGAGGTGGAGGTGGTCCACCGGCCACGTGATCCGCTGGTATCCGGTGGGGTCGGTCCAGTCGGCGTGCCCGTCGGGGTGGAGTTTGACCGTCCACCCGTCGCGTTGCTTGATGCGGTGGTGGCGTCGGCACAAGGCCATGAGGTTGGTCGGGGTCGTGGGCCCGACCGGCCAGGGGCGGACGTGGTCGAGGTCGCACTGCCGGGCTGGCACGGCGCAGCCGGGGAACCGGCAGGAGCCGTCACGCAGGCGGATGAGGCGCGCCATCGGGTCGGGCACCCGGTAGGACTCACTGAAATCGACCGAGTCCTCCATAGCCGCGGCTTCGCTTGTGCTCCTGGCGGCATCAGTGATCCTGGCGGCGTCAGGGCCGGTGTCGGCTCTGGACCTGGCCCGTTCCCTGGCTCGCTCACGGGCGCGGTGCGCGCGTCGGGCGGCCTGCTGACCCCGGGCCAACGCTGGGGGCACGTCACCGTGGATTAGGGCACCGGTGTCGGTGTCACAGGCCAGGTCACGCACCGGATCGGAGGTACCGGCAGCATCGAGCCAGTCCCGGCGCACGAACGTCGTCCCCGGCCCACCCAACCCACCGACCTCCACGAGGTCCTCAGCAGCCGATGACCCGGACGCCGACGCGGCGGCCGCAGGACGCATGGAATCCCCTGACGTCGAAGGCTTGGCCGAGGATGCGCCGGAGTCAGGGTGGGGAGGCCGTGCGGATGCGTGGCTGTTGTCCGCTTCCGCATCGCCTGCGTCCGCGGCGGTAGCGCCCGCAGTCGTGGCGGCCGCAGCTGTGGCGTCGGTAGTGGTCGCGTTGCCGGCGTGCGGGGTGTCGTGTGTGTGCGGGGTGTCGTCGGCGGCGCGGGTGGCGTGCACGACGACCGTGACGTCGGAATGCTCAAGGATCAGTTCCATCATCGCGTCGGCCCGCGCCATCTCGAGGTTGTCAGCGGCACCGCCACGCACGAGTTGGCGGGCCCGTTCGGTCACCGCGGCCCACGCGGTGCGGGCGTCCTCGACCCGGAAGTCGCCCCGCCAGTGGTCGGTCCCGTGCACCCCGGTGCGGCGGGTCAACCCGCGCCGCTTCCGCTCGTCCTCGGCGTGCGCGGTGACCGCGTCCGGGTCGACCTGCGCCGCGGTCCGCGCCAACAACTGCCGCAACGGTCCCGCGGTCAACTGACCCCAGACCGGCGCCACCCGCGCCACCACCTCCGCGGCGGACTCCGGTGAGAGGAACTCGGTCTCCTGCGTCACGATCGAGGCCCGGTGCTCGTCCAGGTCACCACTGGCCATCGCGTCGACGACCGCCGGGGTGCGCGTCATCTGGCGGATCGCGTCCTCCATCCGCCGGGTCGCAACGTGCACCGACACGCCCAGCCGGGGTGCCGCGAGCTCCGGCCCGTCCAGCCGTTGATGCCCCAACCCGTGGTGCACCTCGGCCATCGTGCCGTCTTCCTGGCGGTGGCAGTCCCGCGCCGACAGGTGCGCCAACGCGACCGCCTGCCGCGCCGATGCGGCATCGATCTCCCGCTGCGCCAACTCGAGGGCGTCCAGGAGTTCGTCGGAGCCCAACCCGGACGCGGACGCGAGGAACGCGGCATACCGGCCCTCCAGGGCGGCGGTCGCGGCGTTGCTCTCCATGGCCCCAACCTAGTCGAACAGAAGTTCGACAGTCAACAGTTTCGGACTACGCTCTGGGCTGAATTCGTCACTGACACAACGGTATTCACGCTCAGCACACCGGAAGCCACACTGCACACCCCACACTACTGACCGCCACCGACAGTGCCGCAATCTAGAGCCTCAACACCTCTGGAAGCGGCGCCGCGTGGACGACCGTGAGGTCGGAGACGGCCCGAGTGAGAACGACGTAGAGGCGCCGCAAACCGGTGCGCTCATCGGGTTCCGCAGCCGCGATCTCCGCGGGCTCGAGGACGAGCACGTGGTCGAACTCGAGACCCTTGGCGACGGTCGCCGGCACGACGTCGACCTGATGCTCGACGTCGCCGTGGTCGGCGCCGAGGGTGCCGTGCTCAAACCCTGCCTTGGTGAGGGAGCGCGACACCTCCGCCACGCGGGCGTCGGGGACGATGACGCCGATGCTGCCCTCAAGCGCGGAGAGTCGATCCACCTGCGCGACAACGGTCTTCACAAGGTCGGTCGGGCCGACGGGGACGAGGTCGAGCCGCCCGGGATTGTCGCGCACTGACTCGGGCGCGGCCAGACCAGGCGCTGCTTCGGGCAAGAGCCGCGCCGCGAACTCGATCACGCTGGCGGGCACGCGGAACCCGCGCCGCAACTCCTCGACGACGCCATCGGGCTTGCCCAGATGCGCAAGGCTCTCCGCCCACGACGATGTGGACCAGGGCGTCGTCCCCTGGGCGATGTCGCCGAGCACCGTGGCCGCCCCCGCAGTGCAGCGCCGGCCAACCGCCCGCAACTGCATCGGTGAGAGGTCCTGAGCTTCGTCGAGGACAACGTGTCCGAGGCTCGGCGTGCGGTTGAGCAGGTCCCCCAGCTCGTCAAGCAGCCACGTGTCGGCCAACGACCACTTCGCTGATCCCGGTGTGCGAGAAGGCTTCTCCCACAAGAGGAGCTGCTGCTCCTCGACACTCAGCACGCCCTCAGCAGCCGCCGACAGCACCTCGGGGTCGGACAACAGCCGATGCAACAACACACGTGCGTCGACCTTGGGCCAGATCGACGCGGCATACGCCTTCACCGGAGCGCTCCGCGCGACGGCGTCCTGGACACGGTCGTCCGGATACTCCCCCAGCGCCTCCATCTTGACGAGCACAGCGTGCGCGAGCCGCTGCGGCAGGAGTTGCCGCGCCGCTTCGTAGCGCACGTCCCGCGCCGCGAGACCGTCGACGAGTGGAGCGATGTCGTATGCCGGTACGCGCCACCTTCGCGATCCGCGTGGCACGACCATGGCCTCGCTGGGTGGCACGAGATGCGACCACACCGCCCTGCGCAAGACCTCGGCCAGCCGTGCGTCGCCCTTGAGCCGCGCCACCTCGGTCGGCTCCGTGGCCCGGACCTTGAGGTCGGCCGCAGTGAGGGCCTCGATGCTCGTGTGACGGACCTCGACCTCGCCCAGGGTCGGAAGGACGGCTCCGATGTGCTCGAGGAAGGCCTCGTTCGGGCCGATGACGAGCACGCCGCCACGCCCCAGCCGCTGCCGATACGCATAGAGCAGCCACGCGGCACGGTGCAGTCCGACGGCCGTCTTGCCCGTCCCTGGAGCACCTTGGATGCAGACCGTCGTCGTGGCGTCGACCCGGACGAGCGCGTCCTGTTCGGGCTGGATCGTCGCGACTATGTCGCGCATCGGGCCGACGCGGGGTCGCTCGATCTCGGTTGCGAGGATCTGCGACTTCGCATCCGGCTCGCCCGCGTCGAGCAAGTGCTCGTCCTCCATGGCGGTGATCTGGCCGTGGTCGTAGCCGAAGCGACGACGCAGCCGCACGCCCATCGGGTCCGAGTGGGACGCGCGATAGAAGGTCGTCGACACCGGCGCGCGCCAGTCGATGACGAGCGGGTCGCCCGCGTCGTCGGTGACGTGGCGGCGTCCGATGTACCAGCGTTCGCCTGCCTCCTCGATGCCCTCCTCGGCGCCGTCGAGGTCGACGCGGCCAAAGAAGAGGGCCGTCGTCGGGTCGTCCTCGAGGGAACGCGCCCGCCGCCACAGGGTCTCGGCGAGCCGCTCCGACGAGACGGCGTCACCGCCCTGGACGTCGAGGGCGAGGGTGCGTTCGCGCATGCGCGCCAGTTCGGCGCGGGCGTTCGCGAGGTGGTTTCGTTCTTCCGTGAGCTCCTCGTTCATGGGCATGACGAAGTGCCTCTCCTGAGCTCATGGTGTTGGGGGGGGGAAGAGCCACCCTAGGCCAGCGACGCTCGAGAGTCACCCGGATTCTGGCCGAAGGTGTGGCGTCGGACCCAGGCGTGCATGGCGATGGCTGCTGCCGCGCCGGCGTTGATCGACCGAGTCGACCCGAACTGCTCGATGTGCAGCGTCGCCTCACACTCTGCCCGCATGGCGTCGGACAGTCCTGGCCCCTCCTGCCCGAAGACGAGCATCGCGTTCCTCGGGAGGTCGTAGGTCTCGAGTGCGCGGCTGCCGGGGAGGTTGTCGATCCCGATGAGATGTATGCCGCGTGCTCCCGCCCAGCGCGCAAGGTCACCTGGCGTGGGGTGGTGATGTTCGTGTTGGTAGCGGTCCGTGACCATCGCTCCGCGGCGGTTCCACCGTCGTCGCCCGACGATGTGGAAGGCCGCCGCTCCCATGGCGTTGGCGGTGCGCACGACCGAGCCGATGTTGAAGTCGTGTTCCCAGTTCTCGATGGCGACGTGGAAGTCGTGCCGTCGCTCGTCGAGGTCGGCGACGATCGCGTCGTGCCGCCAGTAGCGGTAGGCGTCGACGACGTTGCGCCGGTCGCCATCGCGCAGCAGTTCCGGGTCGAGCCGGTCGTCGTCCGGCCATGGCCCTTCCCACGGACCCACGCCGACCTGCTCTCGCTCGTCGTTCACTGGGACAGCATCCCCGACTCGTAGGCGCGGACGACGAGTTCGGTGCGGTGGCGCGACTCCGACTTGGCCAGCAGGGAGCGCACGTGCGACTTCACCGTCTCCAGGGAGATGAACAGCGCCTCGGCGATCTCGGTGTTGGTGCTCCCCCGCGACATCTCCACGAGAACCTCCCGCTCACGTGCGGTGAGACGGGCGACCCAGCGGGGCTCGTGAGCTGACGAGCGAGGCATGGCGACACTACGGATCGCCTCCGGGAAGACCAGGGCATCGGTCCGCGCGACCGTCCGCACGGTCATGAGGAGTTCCTCGGGCGTCGCCCGCTTGAGGACGAACGCGCGCGCCCCCGCGAGCAACGCGTCGTGGACGTAGGAGTCGTTCGCGAAGGTGGTGAGGACGACGACGGCCGGCGCACCTTCCTTGGCCGTGAGGTGTGTGGTCGCGGCGATGCCGTCGATGCGCGGCATTCGGACGTCCATGAGGACCACGTCAGGAGCGGCACGTGCGACGAGAGCCGGGACGTCGGCACCGTCAGCGCCCTCGCCGACGATCTCCATGTCGTCCTCGAGCCCGAGGATCGCGACGAGGCCGGATCGCACGAGCTCGTCGTCGTCGATGACGGCGACGCGGATCACGGCAGCGGCAGGGTCGCTCGCAACATCCACGTCCCGTCCTCCTGCCTTCCCGCTGTGAGCGTGCCACCGGCCAGCAGCAACCGCTCCCGCAACCCTCGCAGACCCGACCTCTCGGCCGACCCAGTGGGCGTCTCCACCGGACCGATCACGTTGCGAACCTCCACCACGGCTGCGCCAGAACGCGATTCGAGTCGGAGATCGATGGGTCCGGTCCCATGACGGGTCGCGTTGGTGAGGGCCTCCCGGGCGATGTGCTGGATCGTGTCCGCCACCGAACCGGGCAGGGCAAGGGTCGTCGGAGCCGTGACCCGCACTTCACCGGGGTAGGAGTCGATCACGGACCGAACTCCGGCGACCACGTCGACGCCCCGGGTCGAGGCGTCCGTGGTCGGAGCCGGGGCGTGCGTGGTCGGAGCCGACGTGGTCAAAGTCGAGGCGTCGGTTGAAGTGACACCGTGAACCGGAGCCCGGCCACGCAGAGCGCCGACGACGGCGTCGACGTCGGCCTGCGCGTTCCGTCCCAGTTCCTCCACCGCGGCCATTGCGCGCTCCGCCGCCTCTGGGTCCTGGCGCAGAAGCCTGCGCGCCGCGGTCGCCTGGATGGTCATCGCCGTGAGGCGGTGACCCAGCGAGTCATGCAGATCCCGAGCCAGCGCGTTGGCGCGTGCGAGTTCCCGCTCACGATCAGCGGCGACCGCCACTCGCTCGACGACACTCGGACCGATGACGCGTGGAGCCAGTCGAGTGATGAGCGCTCCCGCTCCCCACACAAGCGCGCCCGTCGCGGCCAGGGCCACGAGGCCCGGCAGGACAACCCAGGCGGCACCCCAGCCGGAGTCGGTCCGGAAGGGGCCACCCGGCATACCGATCGTTTCGGCACCGGAGAACGGATGGGCGAGGAGCCCGACGCCGGTCGGCAGGAGGTAGAGCACTCCGGTCGCCACGACGAGGCCGAGCACCACGAGGAAGGCAAGCCACAACGCCCCCCGGCGGCGCGACGCCCAATCCGCCGGGTGAGTGACATCCGGAAGGTCGAGGCCGAGCAGCGTTCGGGCCGTCGCGACCTCGACCGGACGCACCTCTGGCAGGAGGGCGACCCAGCCGACGATGCCGAGGAACCCCACACCGAGGATCGTCAGCAGACCCCGGTTGAGCAGCGACTGGGACGGGATGGCGAGCGCCGCCACGGTGGCCGCCACCGCTGCGACGAGTGGAAGGGCCAACGCGATCGCGAGGAACACGTGGGCCACGGCGCCCCACCCGGCTCTGCGCTGCATGCACCCACCCTGACACGCCCCACCCGACGGAGAATCCCTCGGACGAGGGAGTCGGACCCCTCCACCGTGTGATGCGGGGCGTCCTGCGCGGGCGGAGAGTCAATGACATGACACAGCTCATCGATACGCCCGCTGCCGTCCCGCCCGCCCGGTCGACCAGAGGTCCGGGCCGATTGAGGGTCGTCCTGGCCGCCCTGGCGGTGCTGGCCACCCTCCCGTACGTGGGGCTGAAACTCCTCTGGCTCACCGGTTCGACGGTCGGCCTCAACGATCCCGACGCCATGTCAGGAGGCGCCATGGGGGCAGCCAACGCGATCACCCTGCTGATGGAGCTCACCGCCGCCGCACTCGCTGTGGCCCTCGTCCTCGAGGTCGGCCGACGGATCCCGGGATGGCTCGTCCAGGTCCCCATGTTCGTCGGGACGGGACTGCTCGGCGGCATCCTCGTGCTGTTGCCGATCGAGGGGATCCGCACTGTCCTGACCTCTCCGAGCACCGAACAGACCACTGCGGCAGGCGACACCGCGATCCAGGGCTGGGTCTTCGCGATGGTCTATGGCGGGTTCGCGGTGCTCGGCGTGTCCCTCCTCGCGATCTTCGGCCTGCACAGCTGGGACCGCTGGATCCGCCCGGGGGGATGGACGACCCGGTTGTCCACGTGGGCGCCGGTCACCCCACGACAGCGAGGTCTGACGATCGCCCACGCGTTGGGCATGGTGGCAATCTGCCTAACCGAGCTCGTGGTCGCCGCCCGTGCGGACCTGTTGGGCTCCCACGGCATCATGGCGGTGCTCATGGCCGTGGTGTCGAGCGCCGGCCTCATCGCGCTGGCGCTGCGCACCCCTGGATCGCTGCGCGGCTCGACCGCCCTGGTCATGGCCTACGTCGGCGCGGCCGCGGTCGCCGCCTGGGGCCTCTACTTCTTCGTGGTCATGCTCATCCCGAGCCCGCTGCGCACCACCGACCCGATGCCGACGGCCTTGATCACGCTCGAGTTCCTCCGTGGCCTGAGTGGCGTCATCACCGTCGTCGTGGCGGCCCGCCTGCGCCCAGCGAGCCGATGACGGGACGGAAGTGGCCGGCATACGTCATGGCGGTTCTCTCACTCGGCTACGCGCTCGGAAAGGCGACGTATGCCGTCCAGGGCAAGCTCGGATTCCCCACCGGTCCGGAGGTGCCCGCCGAGGAGTACCTGAGCTATCAGCGCGACCTGATGAACGTCTCGGTTGCGCAGTGGTTGGGTTGCGCCACGGGGCTTCTTGGCGCGGCGATCGCCTGGGCGACAGTCACCCCAGCGGGTCGCCGGGTGCCACGGCCGCTCATGCTCTTGGCGTTGGTGGGCATGCTTGTCGGGGTCGGTGCGGGAGCCGGTGTCCTCGTCATCGACGGGTTCGTCGGCCTCGGGGTGGGCTGGCAGTGGTTCCACGGCATCGCCGGGGTCGTGGTCCTCGCCGTCATGGGGCTCATGACCCGGTCCTGGTTCACGCGACACAATGAAGCGCATGAGTGAACTGCCGAATGAGCGGGACAACTACGTCGACTACCTCGACAGCCGACGCGAACTCTTCGTCAAGAAGTGTGAGGGCCTCACGCCCGAGCAGTTGGCGACGCGCTCGGTGCCACCCTCGACGATGTCCCTCCTTGGGATGGTCCGCCACCTCGCGGAGGTCGAGCGGGTGTGGTTCCGCCGCCGGCTCGACGGCGGCGATCCCGAGCGACTTTGGGGTCCGCGTGGGAACGACGACGACTGGAACGGCGCCGTGGGCGAACAGTCCGTCGTCGACGAGGCGTGGTCGACGTGGCGCGAGGAGGTCACCTTCGCCCAGGACTGGCTCGCGAGCCATGACGACATGGACGCCGTCGTCATCGCCTACGAGCCGGAGCGCATCAACGTGCGCGACGTCATCGTCCACATGATCGAGGAGTACGCCCAGCACCTCGGCCACGCCGACCTGCTCCGCGAAGCGATCGACGGCCAGCGAAGCGACTGACGCCCTCAGGGCTGGGTCAGGGACACCGACAACAGGCAAAGGCTGTCGACCTGGGACGTCACGGCGTGCGTGCTCTGCGGAATGGCGCACACCGTTCCGGCCACCAACGTCGTCGAACCCTCCTCCGAGCTCAACACCACCTCACCGGACAAGCACTGGAGCGAGGCCGGGCCGGGCGCCTCGTGGTCCGGCAGGCTTCCCCCGGCGGGCAAGGCCAGCAGGATGAGGTTCTGGCCCGGCTGCCGGACGACTGCCTTCGTCACTCGTCCCCGTCCGGCCTCTCGCGCCTCGACGAGCATGGCCTCGCCCACCGCGAGCAGGTCGACTGCGGGGCCTTCGACGGATTCGCTCACTGCACCTTCTCCCAACCCCGCTTCTGTGCGCGGCTGCCCGTGCCCGTTCCGGCGCGTTCGTCGCGGCTGCGGTAGACGATGTAGGGCCGGGTGAAGTAGCCCAGCGGCGCCGAGAAGACGTGCACCAAGCGAGTGAACGGCCACATCGCGAAGAGCAGGAACGCAAGGAACGCGTGCAGCTTGAAGCCCAGCGGTGCGGCTTCCATGAGACTCGCATCCGGCTGGAACCAGAAGATCTGCCGGAACCAGGGCGAGACGCCGTCGCGGTAGTTGTATTCCCCACCGATGGTCAGGAGGCTGCCGGCCACGGTGTTCCACATGCCGAGGAAGATCACGACGGCGAGAACGGCATACATGACCTTGTCGTTGACGGTCGTCGCGGAGAAGACCGGTCCGACGGTCCGTCGCCGATAGATGAGGATCGCCAGTCCGACGACGGCCGCGATGCCTGCCGGGATTCCACCCGCGAGGGCGATGAAGTGGTAGGCCTCATGGCTCAACCCCAGCCGGTCGGTGAGGCTCTGCGGGATGACCAGCCCCAAGAAGTGACCCACGATCACGCCGAGCATCCCGAAGTGGAACAGCGGGCTCCCGATACGCAAGAGCTTGCTCTCGTAGAGCTGCGAACTCCGGGTCGTCCAGCCGAACTTGTCGTAGCGGTAGCGCCACACGTGGCCGACCACGAAGATCGCCAGACAGATGTAGGGGAAGATCACCCACAGGAACGTGCTCACCGTGGACCTCCGATCGTGACGGGCACCGGTCCGGGAGCGGCGCCGGGACCGACGTCGCCCGGGGCGTTCCCACCGGCGATTGCATAGGGCGCGTTCATCTCGGTGCTCAGTCCCACGAGCTCCTCCGGAGGCCCTTCGGCGATGAGGCGAGCGAGTGCTTCCTCGTCGTCACCCTTGAGCTGGGGCAACGTGGCGCGCAAGGCGTCAATGACGTCCAGCCACGCCGAATCCCGTTCTGCGAGAGCGACCCTCAACAGTTCGATGCCCACCCGGTGGTCGTTGAGGAGCCGCCAGGCCGCATCCGCATCCACCGTCGCCCCGAATTCCAGCACCACCGCCAAGTGGTCGGGCAACTCGGCGTCCTCGTCAGCCAGCTCGACCCCATGGCGCCGGTAGTCCTGCTTGATCCGCACCAGGGCAGCACCGCGGTTGCGCGTATCGCCGTGCAGGAAATAGGTCAGGTGCAGGCAGCACCGCCGCGTCACGTCGAACGTGTCGACGTAGTCGCGCTGCAGTTCCCCGAGACCCACCGAGGTGACGTGCTCGAGGAAGCGGCGCAACGGCATACGAATCGAATCGGGAAGTGTCGCAACGACTTCCGTGAGCATGGGCACCCGCTCGACCAGGGTCTCGTCGGGATAGTCCAGGAGCAACGACACGACCTGCCACGTCGACGCCTGGTCTGCGGACGAGAGAGTCGGCGCCGATCGGCGGTGCCTGCGCCACGGCATCATGACTCGTCCTTCCCGTCGGGAAAGAGCCCCTCAGGGACGCCCTTGCCGTCCCAGTTGAGGAGGTTGACTCGTCCCTTGGCGCTGCCTCCGCCGACCAGTTCGGACGTCTGGCGCTGCTGGAGCATGTGGAAGTTCTCGACGGCGACGGGCGTAGCGTTGCCGCGCCCTGAGCCCTCGCCGAAGGGTCCGGAGACGTCGAGCAACTCGTCGTCGTAGCCCGTCACGGGACAGTCGGTGGCGAGTTCCTCGAGCGCGTGCGCCTCCTCGCTGTGGGCGGTCGGGATGACGTAGCGCTCGTCGTACTTCGCGATGGCGAGGAGCCGGAACATGTCGTACATCTCCTCCTCGCCCATGCCCACGCGCGCCGGGATGTCGGGGTTGGGGTCCCGCCCGAGGTTGATGTCGCGCATGTAGGACCGCATGGCCGCGAGCTTGCGCAGGACCCCGTCGACCGGTGCGGTGTCGCCTGCGGTGAAGAGGTTGGCGAGGTACTCCACCGGAATGCGGAGCGTGTCGATCGCGCCAAACAGGTTGTCGGCGTCCTCCGCGTCATTTCCGGTCTCCTGCAACACATCCACGACCGGCGACAGCGGCGGGATGTACCAGACCATCGGCATCGTGCGGTACTCCGGATGCAGCGGCAGCGCGACCTTGTAGGTGTTTATCAGCGCGTTGACCGGTGACCGTTTCGCAGCCTCGATCCAATCTCCCGGTATGCCGGCTCGCTCCGCTTCGCGTTGCACTTCCGGATCGTGCGGGTCGAGGAAGACCGACCGCTGCGCTTCGTAGAGGTCGTGGTCGTCCTCGACCGAGGCCGCCTCGAGCACCTTGTCTGCGTCGTAGAGCATGAGCCCGATGTAGCGCAGCCGTCCGACGCACGTCTCGGCGCACACCGTGGGAATGCCGACCTCGACGCGGGGGTAGCAGAAGGTGCACTTCTCGGCCTTGCCGGTCTTGTGGTTGAAGTAGACCTTCTTGTAGGGGCAGCCGGTGACGCACATCCGCCAGCCGCGGCACTTGTCCTGGTCGACGAGGACGATGCCGTCCTCGACCCGCTTGTAGATCGCGCCACTCGGGCACGACGCCGCGCACGACGGGTTGAGGCAGTGCTCGCAGATCCGCGGGAGGTAGAACATGAACGTCTGCTCGAACTCCAGCTTCACCTTGTCCTCGATGCCCTTGAGCATCGGGTCCTTGGCCGCGTGCTGCTGGCTGCCTCCGAGGTCGTCGTCCCAGTTGGCCGACCACTCGACGTTGATCGGCTTGCCGGAGA
Organism: Knoellia sinensis KCTC 19936; assembly: GCF_000768705.1. Taxonomy (GTDB): domain Bacteria; phylum Actinomycetota; class Actinomycetes; order Actinomycetales; family Dermatophilaceae; genus Knoellia; species Knoellia sinensis. The sequence goes on along the minus strand of NZ_AVPJ01000002.1, from coordinate 173,629 downwards.
TGAGCGAGTGCGGGCGTGCGACCGGGAAGTGCTTCTGCGCAGGGGCGTTGAGCAGCGTCTCGTAGTCGTAGGTCCACGGCTCGTAGTAGTCGCTCATCGCCGGCATCTTCGGGTTGGAGAAGATGTTGAGCAGCTTGCTGAGTCGGCCGCCGGCGCGCAGGGTGAGGCGCCCGCTGGGCGTGCGGACCCAGCCGCCCTTCCACTTCTCCTGGTCCTGGTAGCCGCGCGGGTAGCCCAGCCCCGGACGGGTCTCGACGTTGTTGAACCAGACGTACTCCATGCCCGCGCGGTTGGTCCACGCCTGCTTGCAGGTCACCGAGCACGTGTGGCACCCGATGCACTTGTCGAGGTTCATGACCATCGCCATCTGCGCCATCGGTCTCATCGGCTGCACTCCTCGCGGCGCGATTCGTTCCTCATTGTCCGCTGCCGTTCGTCGTCGCAGCACCTCATCAGTACGTCACCTCTGCCGTGCGCTTGCGGATCGTCGTGACCTCGTCGCGGTTCGTGCCCGTCGGTCCGATGTAGTTGAAGAAGTACGACAGCTGGGCGTAACCACCGATGAGATGGCTCGGCTTCATGACGATGCGAGTCAGGCTGTTGTGTATGCCGCCCCGCTTGCCGTCCGTCTCGGTCAGGGGGACGTCGATGAGCCGGTCCTGCGCGTGGTGCATGTAGACCGTGCCCTCGGGCATCCGGTGGCTGACGATCGCCCGCGCGGCGACGACGCCGTTGCGGTTGACGGCCTCGATCCAGTCGTTGTCCTTGACCCCGATCTTGGCGGCGTCGATGTCGGACATCCAGATCGACTGCCCGCCCCGCGAGAGCGAGAGCATGAAGAGGTTGTCCTGGTACTCCGAGTGGATCGACCACTTGTTGTGCGGGGTCAGGTAGCGGACCGACACGCCCAGCTCACCCTGCTCGCCGATCCGCGGCTCGCCGAAGAGCCGGGTCATGTCGAGTGGTGGTCGATAGATCGGCAACGCCTCCCCCATCCGCAGCAGCCAGTCGTGGTCGACATAGAACTGCTGACGTCCGGTGAGGGTGTGGAAGGGCTTGAGCCGCTCGATGTTGATCGTGAACGGGCTGTAGCGCCGCCCACCCGACTCGCTGCCGGACCACTCCGGCGAGGTGATCACCGGGACGGGGGCCGCCTGGGTGTCGGCGAAGCGGATGAGCTTCCCCTCGTGCTCGGCGGAGAGGTCGTGCAACTCGGTGCCGGTGCGCTTCTCCAACGCCTTGAAACCCTGCGTGGCGAGGTGCCCGTTCGTCGTCCCCGACAGGTGGAGGATCGCCTCCGCGACGTGGATGTCGGTCTCCAACTTCGGCCGACCGTCGGTGGGGCCACCGTGGACCCGACCGTTGACCGCACCCAGCTGCTCGACGAACGCGGTCGGCTCGTAGGGCACACCCTTGGTGACCATGCCGACCTTCTCGAGCAACGGCCCAATGGAGGTCATCTTGGCGTGGATCTGGGTGTAGTCCCGCTCGACGACAGCGAGGACCGGCATGGTCTTGCCGGGGATGGGCTCGACCTCGCCGGTCTTCCAGTCCTTGACGACTCCGTGGACGGTCGCCATCGCCTCGGGGGTGTCGTGCCAGAGGGGTTTGGCGACGACGTCGGTGCGCGTCCCGAGGTGGTCCTCGGCAAGTTCGGAGAATCGCTTGGCGATGGCCTTCCACGCGTCCCAGTCCGTCTTGCTCTGCCACGGCGGGGAGATCGCCGGGTTGAACGAGTGGATGAACGGGTGCATGTCCGTGGTGTTGATGTCGTGCTTCTCGTACCACGTGGCCGCCGGCAGCACGACGTCACTGAGGAGCGTCGAGCTGGTCATCCGGAAGTCGATCGTCATGAGCAGGTCGAGCTTGCCCTCGGGGATCTGGTCCGGCCAGGCGACGTCACGGGGCCGGTGCTCCGGACCGGCCTCCTTGGCCCGGGCGGCGTTCGTCGTCCCGAGGAGGTGCTTGAGGAAGTACTCGTTGCCCTTGGCCGACGAGCCGAAGAGGTTGGATCGCCACAGCGTGAGGACGCGCGGCCAGTTCTCCTCGGCCTCCGGGTCCTCGACGGCGAACTTCAGGTCACCGCTCTTGAGTTGGCTCACGACGTGGTCCTTGACGTCGACGCCCGCCTCGGCAGCCTCGTCCGCGAGCGCCAGGCTCGACCGGTTGAACTGCGGATAGCTCGGCGTCCAGCCCAACCGCACCGACTGGGCCAGGACGTCCATGGTGGCGCGCCCCTCGAAGGCACCGGTCCCCGCACCGACATCGTCCGTGGTGAACGTGTCGTAGCGGTACTGGCTCGAGTTCACGTACCAGTACGCCGTCTGATTCATGTGCCGCGGCGGCCGCACCCAGTCGAGGGCGAAGGCCATGTGCTGGAAGCCCATGAGCGGGCGAACCTTCTCCTGGCCGACGTAGTGCGCCCAACCGCCACCGTTCCGCCCCTGGCAGCCGGTGATCGTCGTGAGGACGAGCATCGCGCGATAGATCTGGTCCGAGTGGTACCAGTGGTTCGTCCCGGCGCCCATGAGGATCATCCCGCGGCCCTCCGTGTCGACCGCGTTCTGCGCGAACTCCCTTCCCAGACGGGCGATCTGGGCAGCCGGCACCGACGTGATCGACTCGGCCCACGCGGGCGTCGCGGGCACGCTCGGGTCGTCATAGCCCTCGGGCCACTGCCCCGGCAGCCCCGGGCGACCCACGCCGTACTGCGCGAGCATGAGGTCGAGCACCGTCGTCACGAGGTGCCCACCCACCCGGCGCACCGGCACTCCACGACGCTCGCGCACCACGGTGTCGCCGAGGTCGAAGCGCGGCAGCTCGACCTCTGCGGTTTCTCCAGCCGATCCATCAGCCGGCAGCAGCGTCAGGAGTGGGTCGATGTCCCCGAGGTCGAGGTTCCACTTGCCCTCACCCTCGGGTCCGTAGCGGTGACCGATCGATCCCTGCGGGATGGCCACCTCACCGGTCACGGCGTCGAGGACGGCGGGCTTCCACATCGCGTTCTCGGAGTTCGCCTCCGGGTGGTCCGGAAGGTCACCGGCGACGAGGAACTTGCCGGGCCGCAGGACGCCCCCGCTCTCACCCTCGTCCCCGACTGGCTCCAAGGTGATGAGGTGCGGCAGGTCCGTGTAGCGCTTCGTGTAGTCCGCGAAGAAAGGAGTCTCCCGCTCCGCGAAGAACTCCTTGAGGACGACGTGACCCATGCCCATCGCGAGCGCGGCGTCCGTGCCCGGCACCGGCGCGACCCACTCGTCCGCGAACTTCACGTTCTCGGCGTAGTCGGGCGCCACGGCGACGACCTTCTGCCCGCGGTAGCGCGCCTCCGTCATCCAGTGCGCGTCCGGTGTGCGCGTGAGGGGCACGTTCGAGCCCCACATGATCAGGTATGCCGCGTCCCACCAGTCCCCGGACTCCGGCACGTCGGTCTGGTCTCCCCACATCTGCGGTGAGGCGTTGGGGAGATCGGCGTACCAGTCGTAGAACGACAGCATCGGCGCGCCGATGAGTTCGTTGAAGCGGGCGCCCGACACGAAGCTCACCTGCGACATCGCGGGGATCGGCGAGAAGCCGGCGATCCGATCCGGACCCCAGCGCTTGATCGTGTAGACGTGCGCGGCCGCGATCATCTCGACCGCCTCGTCCCACGTGGCTCGGACGAGACCACCCTTGCCGCGGGAGGACTTGTAGGCCTTGGCCTTCTCCTCGTCCTGAACGATCGACGCCCACGCGACGACAGGGTCGCCGAACTTCGCACGTGCCTCCCGATAGAGGTCGAGCAACACCCCGCGCACGTAGGGATAGCGCACCCGCGTCGGGCTGTAGGTGTACCAGGAGAACGCAGCGCCGCGCGGGCATCCACGCGGTTCGTACTCCGGCCGGTCGGCACCGGTCGACGGGTAGTCCGTCTGCTGCGCCTCCCACGTGATGATGCCGTCCTTGACATAGACCTTCCACGAGCACGACCCCGTGCAGTTCACGCCGTGCGTGGAGCGGACGACCTTGTCGTGGCTCCAGCGGTCGCGATAGAAGGAGTCGCCGCTGCGGCCGCCCTCGAGGCTGAGGGTTCGACGGTCCTCCGAGACGGAGCCGCGAGTGAAGAACCGTCGCGTGCCGACGAGGGCGTCGGTGAGTGGTGAGTCCAGGCTCATGCCTTGAGGTCCTTCCGGAAGCCGACGAGGGCGAGGGCGCCGCCGAGGGCAGCCACCACCGCGAGGAGCACGAGCCCGAGGGTGTACGAGCCCTGTGCGTCATAGATGACACCCATGAGGAGGGGCGGGACGAAGCCGCCGAGTCCGCCTGCCGCGCCGACCACACCGGTGACGGCACCCACCCGCGCCGGCTCGACCAGAGCTGCCACCAGGGCGAACACCGCGCCAGCCGCCGCCCCCAGCGACGCGGCCAGCCCCAGGAACGCCACCGTCCCGACGGGCTCCAGACCCAGGTCCACCTGCCCACCGCCGACGATCGCGGCCAGCACGGCGAAGCCAGCGCTCGCCACCATGAGGAGAGCCAGAACGCGAGTGCGCTCGAAGCGGTCTGCCAGCCAGCCCCCGACCGGCCGCGCCAGGACGGCCACGACCACGAAGCCCGCCATGCGCAGCGCCGCCGCGCCCTTCTCCATCCCGAAGTTGTTCACGAGATAGGTCGGCAGATAGACGCTGAACGCCACGAAGCCACCGAACGAGATGGCATAGAGGATCGCCAGCTTCAGGGCGACCGGCTCGGCCAGCGTGCGCAGAGCAGCCGTCAGCCAGTTGCCGCCCTTGCCTGTGCTGACCCCGGCCCCGGCCACGGGAGAAGGCGACCTGAGCATGCGACGGGCGACGACGGCATACAGGGCAAGAAGGACGGCGACCAGAACGAAGGGTGCGGGGCGACCGAACCGGTTGGACAGCGACAGCGTCGTGAAGGCAGCGATCGCCGTGCCGCCCGTCCCCATGCCGAAGATGCCGAGCGCCGCGCCGCGCTTCTCCGGCGGGTGCCACGAGTTGACGAAGGGCACGCCCACGGCGAACGACGTGCCTCCGATGCCGAGGAGGAACCCACCGATGAGCAGGGCCACGAGGTTGTCGCCGAAGAAGCCGAGGAACAGGACCGGGAGGATGGTCAGCATCGCGACGGCGGGGAACACCGTCTTCGCGCCGAGTCGATCGGTCAACGCGCCGGCCGGGATGCGGCCGAGTGACCCCACGATGACCGGCGTGGCCACGACGAGCGACTGCTCGAACGAGCTCAGTCCCAGCTCCTCGCGCAGCGTCACCGCGAGCGGGGAGAGCAGCGCCCACGCCCAGAAGCAGATGGCGAACCCGATCGTCGCCAGAACGAGCATCGATCTCGCCGTGCCGGGATCGAGGTCTTCACGGGATGGAGAGGGGACCTCCATTGTCGACACGCCAACCTCCTCGAACGGAGTGCACAGCAGGTACTACACACCGTAGGGAAGTGTGGCGGGAGCGCAAGGGTGAAACCGAGGACTTAGGTCCCGTGATCTTGAAACGTCCTAGTGGTTGCGGAGGGCGTCGACGAGTTCGTCCTTGCTCATGGACGAGTGGCCTTCGATGCCGATCTCCTTCGCTCGGTCGTGGAGCTCCTCGACCGTGCGGTCCTCGTAGTTCTCCGCCTCCCCTCCTCGTTCACCGACCTCCGAGCGCGACGTCGCGGCGGCGGCGTTCGAGATGCGTGCGGCCTTCTCCTTGCTGGCCCCGTCGTCCCGCAACTCCTCGTAGAGCTCGGGGTCCTTGACGCTCGGGCCCGGGTCCTTCTTGCCGCTGCTGCCCTGGGGCATGACTCCTCCTCATCGTCCGGTTCTCCTGCTCTTACCCGGCCGCGGCGCCGCCAAACGCCTGCTCGACCGGCCGCTGAACCGGGCTAGGCTGTCCCGGCGGCAGCACACGAACGGGCGGCCGGCAACCGCGAAAGGCAGCATGCAACCGATCATCGACTGGGTCCTCTCGGTCATGGAGACCGTCGGAGGCCCGGGCATCGCCCTGGCGATCTTCCTCGAGAACCTCTTCCCGCCCATCCCCAGCGAGGTCGTCCTCCCGCTTGCCGGTTTCAGTGCGGCCGACGGGCAGTACACGATCGTCGAGGCGGTCCTGTGGGCCACGCTCGGCTCGGTGACAGGCGCCCTCGTCCTCTACGGATTCGGGGCCGCGGTCGGGATGGACCGGATGAGGGTCATCGCCCACCGGATGCCGCTCGTGGACGTCGCAGATGTCGACAAGACCGACGCGTGGTTCACCCGCCACGGGCGGAAGGCCGTTTTCTTCGGTCGTCTCGTGCCCGGCATCCGCAGCCTCATCTCGATCCCGGCCGGCGTCGACCGGATGCCGTTGGGCCAGTTCATCGGCATGACGACAGCGGGCAGCCTCATCTGGAACACCGGCCTCGTGAGCGCTGGATACGCCCTCGGCAGCCGCTATCACCTCGTCGAGCAATACATGGACCCGATCAGCAAGGCCGTCTATGCCCTCATCCTCCTCGCCGGGGTCGGAGTGATCGTCTTCCTCGTCCGCCGCAGCAAGAAGCGCGGGCAGGACCCCGACGACGCGATCGACCGCGGCACCCTCTGAGTCCGCTCCGATCCTGCTCGGTCAGAGACTGATCAAACCCAATCCGTATGCCGCCGTGACCGCGGCCGTGCGGTCCGTCACCTCGAGCTTGGCGAAGATCCGCAGCAGGTGCGTCTTGACCGTCGCCTCACCGATGTAGAGCTCACGTCCCACCTCGGCGTTCGACAGCCCTCTCGCGACGGCGCGCAACACGTCGAGCTCGCGGGGGGTGAGCTCGACCCGGGGGGTCTGGAGCCGCTCGGCGAGCTTGGCGGCGACCGGCGGCGCGAGCACGGTCTCGCCCAGGGCAGCTCGGCGGATGGCGTCGGCCAGAACCGTCGGAGGCGTGTCCTTGAGCAGGTAGCCACGTGCGCCCGACTCGACGGCCCGAACGATGTCGGCGTCGGTGTCGTAGGTCGTGAGGACCAGGACCTGGGGTGGATCGGGTTGGGCGCGGAGCCGAGCGGTCGCCTCGGCACCGTCCATGACCGGCATACGAAGGTCCATGAGGACGACGTCCGGTGAGAGGCGCGGGACGAGCGCCAGGGCCTCGGCGCCGTTGCCCGCCTCCCCGACGACGTCGACGTCCTCGAGTTCGCCCAGAAGGGCGACCATGCCCGCGCGCACGACGGGGTGGTCATCGACGACGAGGACGCGGATCATCGCGGCAACTCCATCACGAGTCGGGTGCCGCGGGGCTCCGCCTCGGCGACGCTCACGTCTCCCCCGAGTTCTGCGGCCCTTGCCCTGAGCCCTTCGAGGCCGAAGCCGGGCGTCGTCGTGGCGGCATCGAATCCGGTGCCGTCGTCGGCGATTTCGAGGGTGACGCGGGTGGGGTCATAGGCGAGGGTCACCGAGGCCGTGCTGGCTCCGGAGTGGCGGCGCACGTTGGACAGCGCCTCCTGCGCGGCACGCAGGAGGACGACTTCCGCGTTGCCCCCCAACGGTGCCGGCTCACCTTCCACCGTCGACGTGACCCGTATGCCGGTCTCTCGCGTCACCGTGTCCGTGAGCCTCGTGAGCGCCTCCACGAGCGTGCGCGACTGGAGGTGACCGGGCGTGAGTTCGGCGACGATGACCCGGGCTTCGGCGAGGTTGTCGACGGCCGTGCGCTCGATCATCGCGAGCCGCTCGCGCACGGCGTCGACGTCGTCGCGATCCATGGCTGCGTTCGCCGCACGTGAGAGGGCGATGACCGAGGTGAAGCCCTGGGCGAGGGTGTCGTGGATCTCCCGCGAGAGCCGGCTGCGTTCGTCCTGCACGCCCTGGGCGTGTTCGGCAGCGGCGAGCTGGGCTCGGGTCGACCGGAGTTCGTCAATGACGCCGGCGCGCTCCTCGGCTTCCTTGATGATCCGGTGGATGAACATTCCGAGTGCTGCGGAGAGCGCGAACGAGATCACCACGGAGATCAGGGCCCCGGGGAGCTCGGCACGCGGGTTGTCGGACGGCGCCACCGTCGCGGTGAACAGCGCGAGGAGTCCCAGAAGGGTCGCGACGAGGGCGGGCTTCACCTCGACGGTGGCCCAGATCTGCGGGAAGAGGACGAAGAAGACGAGCCAGGCCTCGAAGTCGGGGTCGAGGGCGATGATCGTGAGGAGGCAGGTCCACGCGCAGAGCTGATAGAGCACGGCATACACGGTGTGTTCGTGCTGGATCGCCCGCCGACCGAAGACGGCGTAGGCGAGGGCGATCCCGAGGAGGAGCGCGATCGTCGGCCAGCGGCCGTGGGGGCCGGGGTCGTCGATGAGGGCGACGACGACGGCTGTCGCGAGGATCGCATAGCAGCCGAAGTGCCACCACTTCGCCTGCCCGCGCCACACGGCTGCCAGCTCATCCGCGGAGAGCTCCCCGAGAGGTGCCGGTGACGTGCTCATGCAGCCATCATGTCGTGCCGCGCTTGAACCAGCGGAAGGTCAGCACGCAGAGGATGAGTCCGCCGATGGCCCAGGCTCCGAGGATGAGGGCCGTGCGCCCCGGCTCCCAGCTGCCTGCCATCTCGAGCGTGGCGAGTTCGTCCGGGAAGAAGACTGAGCGCATGCCCTGGGCGATCCACTTCAGCGGGAAGATCGCGGCAACCTGCTGCAGCCAGGACGGGATGCCGCCGAAGTCGAAATACACACCGGAGATGAACTGGAGGATGAGCATCGGGGCAACGACCACTGCCCCGATGGAGCGGGCCGTCGCCAAGGAGCTGTAGGCCGTGCCGAGGACCGTCCCCGCGATGGCGCCCAGCGCGAACACCCAGCCGAACGTGAGCCACCCGTCGGCAGTGGTGGGGAGGTCCGCACCGAAGGCGAACTTCGCGACTCCGAGCAGCAGGACCTGCTGGGCGAGAGCAGTGACGACGACGAGACCGACCTTGCCGAGGAAGTAGGACACGGCCGGCATCGGTGTGGAACGGAGCCGCTTGAGCGTGCCGTCATCGCGCTCGACCGCGACCGACATCGCCATGGTCTGGAACGACGTGAGGAGGATGCCGGCCGACACCATGCCGGGAAGGAAGAACTCCGCCGCGCTCATCGTGGCGGTGCCCTCGGTGATCTCGTCGTTGAAGATCACCGAGAAGAGGGTGAGCATGACGACCGGGAAGAGGAAGCCGAAGAAGACGGCCTCCTTCTCGCGGGAATACATCTTGAGTTCGAGGACCGTGCGGTCGAACCCGAGTGCGACGGCGTTCATGCCATGACCTCCTGGCTGGCGTTGGTGTGGGCCGCGCCCTCGTCGATGACGTGGGGGGCGATGAGCGAGAGGTAGGTGTCCTCGAGGGTGGGTCGGCTCACGACGAGCTCGGGCACCTCGCCCGAGAACCGTTCGGCGAGGCGACGGACTTCGAGCGTCGGTGTGGCGGTGCGGAGCGTCTGGCGCTGCCCACCCTCTGCCCACGAGACGGTCGCCTCCTCAGAGGCGCGTCCACCGAGATTGGCCGGGGTGTCGAGTGCGAGCAGTTGGCCGCCCGCGATGACGCCCACCCGATCGGCGAGCTGCTCGGCCTCGTCGAGATAGTGCGTCGTGAGCAGGATCGTCGTGCCTTCCGCCGCGAGACTGCGGATGAGCTCCCAGAAGTCGCGACGTGCCTGCGGGTCGAAGCCCGTGGTCGGCTCGTCGAGGAAGAGCAGTTCGGGCCGTCCGACGATGCCGAGGCCCACGTCGAGGCGGCGCCGCTGGCCGCCCGAGAGCCCGGCGATGCGTTCGTCGGCCTTCTCCTCGAGCCCGACGGCGGCGATGACGTCGTCGACGGCACGAGGGGTGGCATAGGTGCGGGCGGTCGACGCGATGATCTCCCGCGGGGTCAGCAGGTCGAGGCCTGCGGAGGACTGGAGGACGATGCCGATCCGGTTGCGCCAGACACGATTCGCCTTCTCCGGGTCCTCGCCGAGCACGCTGACCTCGCCGGAGTCACGAGTGCGGAAGCCCTCGAGGATCTCGACCGTGGTCGTCTTGCCGGCGCCGTTGGGACCGAGGAGAGCGAAAACCTCACCGGTCCCGATGTCGAGGTCGAGCCCGTCGACGGCGCGCTTGGTGCCGTACTCCTTGACGAGTCCCCTGATGCTGATTGCTGTCATGACTCCAGCGTGCTCGCATCACCGGCTCGTCGGCACCGACCGCCGGGTGGACTCCGGGTCCACCGACCGGTGGACGGCGACGCCCCACGAGCCCTGAGGTTGCCTCCAGTCAGAGGCGGGCCAGGGCACGAGCCGACCAATGCTTGACGAGCCGACCACCTATGGGCGGTCGGCTCGTCAATTGGTGGTCGTCTCGCCGTCAGCAGACTCGCGACGAAAGACCCAGCCCAGACTCCTTCCAGGTCCCACCCTGATGGAAGCGGATCTTGCCCATGCCGCGGGTGCAGTAGGCGATGGACGACACCGGCTCCGAGAAGACCTCGCGGTCGCGGTTCACGCCCTCACGCCATCCCGAGGCGCTGGTGGAATCCGCCACGAGAACGCCCGCACTCGCGTTGTAGGCGAAACCCTTGGCGTGGAACTGCTCCCACACGAAAATGTTGGCGAAGTTCTTCCAACTGCCGTTGCAGACGGCCTTGTACTGACGCACGGTGAGCGCGGTGACTCCGGCGGCGGATGCGGTGTCCTTCGCCCCAATCTGCGTGATGTTGGTGCACCACTGGCCCCGAATGTTCTGGTTCGGCAAATCAGCCGCCTGCGCGGGGGCGGCGAAGCCGATGATGGTGCTGGCGGCCACGGCGGCCGTCGCGAGCATGGAACGAATACGCATGTGAATCATCCTGTCCTCAGGGGCGATTCAGAGGGCACCAGTGCGAACCGCATGCCTCACGGCATACGGAATGACTCCCCCGAACCACACGGAAACCGGCCACTGTCGCGACCGGCGAGCAACAACCTAGGTCACCGAACCAACGAACGGCTCAACAGAACGTGGTTGAAATCGAGCGAATTGCCCTGTGGCGCAGGCGAACCCGCGTCACGGCCCCTCTAGCACCTTGTCCTGCTTGAGGACGATGCGGGTCCACGAGCCCAGATAGAGGACGTGGCCCGAGCCCACGGTGTGGCTGGCCTCGATCGGGTCCTCCGGGATCTCCCCGACACTCGAACTGACAAACGTGCCATTCGCCGAGCCCAGGTCCTCGACGACCCACCCCTCCTCACACCGCGTGAGCTGGGCGTGACGGCGACTCACCGCCCCGTCCCGAACACAGTCGATGTGAGGCACCACAGACGCGGACTCGCTGTGTCGGCCGATGAGGATCTGGCTACCGCGCAGGGCGACGACGGTGGGCGGGCCCGGGTCGGGCAGTCGGTCGGGGCTGCTCTGGCACGCATACCACTGCGGATCGACCCAGACCTCCGCCACCCACGGTGAGGTGACGTCGCTTCGCGCTCCCCCCAGAACGGACACGTCAGACGCGAGGAGCCGGCGGTGCCGGAGGAACGTCTCCGGACGGCGGCGTGGGGTCGATCGGCTGAGTCGCTTCAGGCGCGGCCGGCGTCTGAGCCGGGGACGACGAGGACGGAGGCGTCGACGCGGAAGGCGACGGTCCGGCATACCCGCTCGGCGGCGGGATCGTCGCGTCGCGCTGTCCGAAGTCGACCTTCGGGGCCTCGCGCTGCTCGCCGACGGCCTCGAAGTACTCAGCCTGCTTGATGCCGAACATGCCGGCGATGAAGTTCGTCGGGACCGTCTCGACCTTGGTGTTGAGGTCACGCACGGTCGCGTTGTAGTAGCGACGAGCGGACGCGATGCGGTCCTCGGTCGACGTCAGCTCCTGCTGGAGGGCCATGAAGTTCTGGTTGGCCTTGAGGTCGGGGTAGGCCTCGGCGATGGCGAGCAGGCGGCCGAGCGCCTGGCTCAGCATGTTCTCGCTCTCGGCCTGCTGGCCCGGGGACTGGTTGGGCGCCATCGCGGCCGACCGCGCCTTGATGACGTCCTCGAGGGTGCCGCGCTCGTGCGCCGCGTAGCCCTTGACCGTCTCGACGAGGTTGCCGATGAGGTCATGCCGACGCGTGAGCTCGACATCGATCTGGCGCCAGGCCTCCTGCACGAGGTTGCGCAGTTTGACGAGGCCGTTGTACATCCCGACGACGATGCCGACGAGCACCAGAAGCACGACGACGATGATGATGGCGGTGATCATGGGAACTCCCCTGTTGGTGGCGTCTCGTTCGCGATCCTAGAGCCTGTATGCCGTCCGCTCCGGGATGCGTGAACGCTCGGTTCTCGTGCGGTCAGGTGCGGGTCACGCCAGGCCGAGGTCGGCGAGACCGTAGACGTGGCGGTACTCCAGACCGGCGTCGGCGAAGACCTCGGCCGCACCGGTCGCGCGATCAGCGATGGTCGCAACTCCGACAACAGTGGCCCCGGCCTCCTGGGCCGCCTTGGCTGCGTCGAGCGGGGAGGCACCCGTCGTGGACGTGTCCTCGACGATGAGCACACGGCGGCCCTCGATCGACGGGCCCTCGATGCGCTGCTGCAGTCCGTGCGCCTTGCCGGCCTTGCGAACGACGAACGCGTCGAGACGCTCGCCTGCGGCAGCGGCGGCGTGGAGCATGGCGGTCGCCACCGGGTCGGCGCCCAGCGTCAGACCACCGACCGCGTCGAAGTCGAGGTCGGCGACCATGTCGCGCATGACCCGACCGACGAGGGGGCTCGCCTCGCCGTCGAGGGTGATGCGGCGCAGGTCGACGTAGTAGTCGGCTTCCTTGCCGGACGAGAGGGTGACGCGGCCGTGGACGATGGCCTTGTCCTTGACGATCTCGAGCAGGCGGGCGCGGTCGGCGGCGATGTCAGTCACGGCCCCGAGGCTACCGACCCCGTTCTTGGGGGCTTCGCCCACTCCCTGCCGTACCGAACTCACCCAATTGGACGGTTGGGGACACACCTCCCGTACCGAACTCACCCATTTGGACGGTTGTACCGAACTCACCCAATTGGACGGTTGTACCGAACTCACCCAATTGGACGGTTACGTACCGAACTCACCCAATTGGACGGTTGTACCGAACTCACCCAATTGGACGGTTGGGGACACACCTCCCGTACCGAACTCACCCAATTGGAGGGTTGGGAGACGCGGGTTCAGGGATTGGCGAGGAGGTGGTCAGGGGTTGCTGGGTCGGTGTGCGCCGCGTGAGCGCGAGCGGATGACCGGGCGCGGGATGACCCGAAGTGCCGTCGCGGCGAACTTGTAGCGGCGGCCGGGGACAGAGACGACCTTGCCCTTGCCCACGTCGGCGAGCGCGTCGCGCACGAGGCGGGTCGCGTCCAACCAGGCGAAGTCCGGGAGCCCGGACATGTCGAGGTCGGCCCGCTCGTGGAACTCGGTCCTCGTGAAGCCCGGCAGCAGTGCCGTCACCGTCACGCCCGTGCCGGCGAGCTCGGCCGCGAGCCCCTCGGTGAAGACGGTGACGAACGACTTGTTCGCGCTGTAGGTCCCCGACGCGAGGAGTGACGCCACCGACGAGACATTGATGATCGCCCCGCGCCCACGTGAGCGCATCGCGTTGCCAGCCGCATGCGACAGCACGAGCACGGCACGCGACAGCACCTCGAACAGCGCCTCCTCGTCCCCCACCTCGTTGTCGAGGAACGACTTCTTGAGCGAGTAGCCCGCGTTGTTGACCAGCACGTCGATGGGCGCGTCGACGGAGGACACCCGCTCGGCCACCCGGCCGATGTCCTCACGCTTCGTGAGGTCGGCGGACAGGACCTCGACGTCGACACCGTGGGTGGCACTCAGTTCGACCGCCAGAGCCTCGAGGCGCGGCAGGTCACGCGCGACGAGGACGAGGTCGTCACCACGGGCGGCGAGCTGGACGGCGAACTCACGGCCGATGCCGGCGGTGGCGCCCGTGACGAGTGCGGTGCTCATGGCCACGACCCTAGGCCGACCTCGTGGATCCGGATGCAAGGCCGTCACAAGGTGGTACTACGACCATTGCCCAATGGCGCCCGTCCACGCCTGGGGAAGACGCTGTTCACCTCACATCACAGCGATCGAGGAGTCATCATGAACCGCATGGCAGTGGTTGCGGCAGGCGCGACAATCGCGCTGTGCCCGGCAGTGGTCGGCCTTTGGGCGAATGCATCCTTCTCCGAGGCGGTGCCGGTGCGCGTCCCCGCCAGCGGCCAGGTGATGAACCTGGACTCGACCCCCAGCTCGGCTCCGAGTGCGTCCCCCAGCCCGAGCTCCTCCGCCAGTGACGACGCCGGGGACGACCACGGGGGTCGTCTCGACCGCGATCTGCGCACCGAGGCCGGCGACGACCGCGACTCCGGTCGCGACGACGACAGCCACGGCGACGACAGCCGCGACAGCCGTGACAGCCGCGACGACGAGGCCGGCGATGACCATGGAGGTCGCCTCGACCGCGATCTGCGCACCGAGGCCGGCGACGACCGCGACTCCGGTCGCGACGACGACAGCCGCCATGACGACAGTCGCGGCGACGACGACAGCGGCGACGACAGCCGCGACGACCACGGCGGTGACGACTGAGTTGGTCAACCCACCGGACCCGACCACTGCGTTCCCCTGCGCGGTGGCTCCGGACGCGGCGACTGCGTCCCCTCCCGCAGTGATCTCCCCCCGTCCGGACGCGGCCACCGCGGCCCTCCCCGCGGTGGCCGCTTCGCGTCCCGATCCGGACCCCGAGCCCTCCTGGACCCTGCTGACCCAGCTCGGCTCACCACTCGACACCTCTTCAGTGGTCACGCCCAGAAGAGTCGTCCTCCAGATGTTGGGCGCACTGGCGCTCGTCCTGGCCGTGGTCGCGGGCCTGGGCACGTTCGCCGCCGGCCGACTGGCCGAGCGGGAGGCGGTCAACGATGCGGCGAGTGCTGCCGACCTCATCGCAGAGGCCGTCATCACTCCGCTCCTGACCGACGACCTCTTGGACGGCGTCGAGGGTTCGACCGGGACCCTCGACGCCGTGGTTCGTGACGTCGTCCTCGGCGACGAGATCGTGCGCGTCAAGATCTGGGCCCCCGACGGCACGATCGTCTACGCCGACGAGGCCCACTTGGTCGGGCGGAAGTTCACGCTTTCCCAGAATCAGCGTCAGGCACTCGCAGACCCTCGCACCATCGCCGAGGTCTCCGACCTCGACCAGTCCGAGAACGAGTTCGAGACCGGCAGTCGGCTGCTTGAGGTCTATCGGCCGGTGTGGACGCCCTCGGGGCGCGAAATGCTCTTCGAGACCTACACGGCATACGACGTCGTGAGCGAGCGCGCCGCAGAGTTGCGCCGTGGTTTCGCCGGGGTCACGCTGAGCAGTTTGCTGCTCCTCGTCTTCCTCATGACGCCCGTTCTGCTCAGGCTGCTCCGCCGGCTCGGGGAGGAGACCCAGCAGCGCGAGCGCATGCTCGAGCGGTCGCTCGAGGCCTCCGATTCCGAGCGGAGACGCATCGCGGGGACCCTGCATGACGGCCCCGTCCAGGAACTGGTGGCCACGTCCTTCGCCGCCTCCGCCGCGGCCGAACAGGCCACCAGACGCGGTGACGTCGAGCTGGCCGCGACGCTCGAGGGCATGGCTGCCGCGAGTCGCGGCAACGCCCGGGCCCTGCGCTCCCTTCTCGTCGAGATCTATCCGCAGAGCCTCACCGGGGCCGATCCGGCGACCGTCCTGGCGGACGTCGCGGCGACCGCGCGTGGTCGGGACGTCGAGGTGGAGCTGGACGTCGACCCGAGCATCAGGCTCACTGAGGACGACCAGCGCCTGGTCCACCGCATCGCGCAGGAATGCGTGCGCAACGCGGCCACTCACGCGGCGCCCTGCAACGTCCTCGTCCGCCTCGGGCGCGACGAGACGGACGGAGCCATCACCCTCTTGGTCGCCGACGACGGAGCCGGCTTCGACCCGGCCGTGGTCAGCAACCCGCCCACCGGGCACCTCGGCACCAAGGTGCTCGCGGACCTGGCGTCGGACGCCGGCGCCGAGCTCGCTGTCCAAACGGCTCCGGGGCAGGGAACTCGCTGGCGGCTGCGCCTTCCCACGACAGGAGGCCCAGCGTGATCCGCGTCGTGGTCGTCGACGACCACGCCATGGTGCGCGCCGGCCTCATCTCTCTGCTCGAGAGCACCGACGACATCAGCGTCGTCGGGCAGGCTGCCGACGGCGCGGCCGCGGTCGACGTCGCGCAGGAGGTGCGACCCGATGTCGTGCTCATGGACCTGTCGATGCCGGGGATGGACGGCATCGACGCAACGGCCGCGGTTCTCGACGTACTCCCGGACCTGCGCGTCGTCGTCCTCACCTCGTTCTCGGACCGGGGCCGCGTCACCGCCGCCCTCGACGCCGGCGCAGTGGGCTACCAGCTCAAGGACGGCGAGCCCG
The DNA here is from genome assembly GCF_000768705.1 of Knoellia sinensis KCTC 19936. GTDB lineage: Bacteria > Actinomycetota > Actinomycetes > Actinomycetales > Dermatophilaceae > Knoellia > Knoellia sinensis. The sequence goes on along the minus strand of NZ_AVPJ01000002.1, from coordinate 157,266 downwards.
CGACCCTTCTCGCGGCGGTTCGTGCGGCGGCCGACGGCCAGGCACCCCTCGACCCCCGGGTGGCCCAGGTCCTGCTCCCCGCCCGTGGCCAACGTGTCGGCGACGCCCTCAGCGCCCGCGAGGTCCAGGTGCTCAAGCTCGTCGCCGACGGACTGGCGAACAAGCAGATCGCCCGAGCCCTCGGCATCACCGAGCGCACGGTCAAGGCACACCTCGGCAAGGTCTTCCGCGAGCTGGGTGTGGCAGACCGCACCAGTGCAGCCCTCTGGGCGCGCGACCACCTACTGTGACTGGGTGCGAATCGCGACCTGGAACGTCAACTCCATCCGCTCCCGCATCGACCGCGTCGAGGCGTGGCTGCAGCGGACCGACGTCGACGTCCTCGCGATTCAGGAGACGAAGTGCCGCGACGACCAGTTCCCGTTCGATCGCTTCGAAGCGATGGGGTATGCCGTGGCGCACCACGGTCTGTCGCAGTGGAATGGCGTCGCGATCGTTTCCCGCGTCGGACTCGACGACGTGAGTCGTGGCTTCCCTGACCTGCCGCACTGGGGCGAGCCGGCCGCTGCGGAAGCTCGCGCGATCGGGGCCACCTGCAACGGTGTCCGCCTCTGGTCCCTCTACGTCCCCAACGGTCGGGCTCTCGGCGACCCGCACATGGACTACAAACTCGCCTGGCTGGAGCAACTGCGGGTGCAGACCGCAGCGTGGGCGGCAGAGCAGACGCCGTTCGCCCTCATGGGCGACTGGAACATCGCGCCGCAGGACGAGGACGTCTGGTCGATGGAGTACTACCTCGACAAGACCCACGTGAGCCCACCCGAGCGCGCCGCGTTCCAGGCCGTGCTCGACGCCGGTGTCTCGGACGTCGTCCGACCGCACACGTCGGAGCCGGGGACGTTCACCTACTGGGACTACACGCGGCTCGCGTTCCAGAAGCGGCGCGGCATGCGGATCGACTTCATCCTCGCGAGCGACCCACTGGCTCAACGCGTCAGCGGTGCCGCGATCGATCGCGAGGAGCGCAAGGGCAAGGGCGCGAGCGATCATGCTCCCGTCGTCATCGAGGTGGAGGACGCATGACCAAGCCGACCAGCGTGGCCACGAGGACGCTGTCGATTCCGGCTCCGAACGGTGCGATGCTCTCCGCGACCGAGCACCTCCCCGACGGGCCCGTCGACGCCGGCTCCCCCACTGTCGTCCTCGCCCACGGCTGGACGCTCACTCGACAGGCCTGGGCGCGCGTTGTGCGAGAAGTCCAGTCGCACAGGGCAGTTCGCGTCATCACCTACGACCAGCGCGGTCACGGCAGGTCGACCTGGGGTTCGGTCCGGTCACAGCCCATCAAGGACCTCGGTGACGACCTTGCGGCCGTCATCGCGGCGACGGCACCGAACGGACCTCTCGTCCTCGGCGGGCACTCGATGGGCGGTATGACAGTCATGGCGTATGCCGGCCGCCACAGTTCCGACTTCACCGACCGGGTCCGCGGCACCGTCCTCGTGTCCACCGCGGCATCCATCCCCGACCGCAAGGCCGTTCCCGGCGAGGCCTTCCTCATGGGCGCGATGGCACGCCTCCCCCTCGTGTCGCTGCGACCCGTGCCTGCGGGCCTTCACCGTTGGACCAACTTCGGCGAGAACCCCGAGAAGGCGGCCGTGAACGAGGTGGGGCGCATGATCAACGCCACCCGTCTGGCCACGACGGGTCGCTACTACTTCTCACTCACCGGGCTCGACGAGCGCGAGGCGCTGGCGACGATCGCCACCCGACCGTCACACGTCATCGGCGGCACCAAGGACCGGATCACCTTCTTCCGCTGGATCCGCAGCGTGCACGAGGGCATCGCCGGCTCCGAGTTCACGATCCTCCCGGGCAAGGGGCACATGCTCCCCTACGAGGCCACCGACGTCGTCGCCGATGCCCTCATCGGGATGATTGACGAGAGCTGACGCCCTCGCTCGGCGTCGGGAGTCGGCGATTGAGGGAGAAGAGCCGTCCGAGCACGGGCATGAGGACGATGTTGAGTCCGTGCAGGATCCCGATGATGAGCAGGATCCCGCCGATGCGCGCCAGCTCGAACGTGATCTGACCGGCGGTGACGTTGGTGATCGGGCGCGCGTCGGACCATCCGTCCTGCGGTGCGACTCGCACCGAGAACAGGATGTAGGCCGTGAAGATCAGGTAGTAGACGATGTCGGTCAGCACGATGTAGCTCTTGCCGGTGAGCGGGTTGTCGTGGAAGACATCCGCGGCGTACGCCCGCCCGAACCTCTTGATGAATGGTCCGAGCCACAGGGCGATGGCGATGAGCACGAGGTTCGTGGCGACTTCGAGGATCCACCAGGGCATGGCGAGGGCTCCGTTCACTCGAGGTGTGAGGGTGAGGACTGCGGTGGCGATGACGATCACGACGAGGACGCCAGCCAGTGACCACTTCAGGATCGACCCGCGACGATCGCGGTCGGCCTCGATGCTCTCGCAGACGCGCTCGAAGAGGTCGGGCGAGGGTTCCATCGGGTAGTCGGACAGGGCTCGGGTGAGACGGTCCTCGAGGTTGCTCATCGGCCCGCCTCCAAGGTCTGTGTGAGGGCCGCGAGCCCTCGCTGAAGATGCGTCTTCACGGTGTTGCTCGAGAGGCCGAGGGTCTCTGCGATGTCGGGGATGGACAGGTCGAGGTAGTAGCGCAGGGTCACGCAGTCGCGTTGGCGGCGCGGCAGGTCATGCAGTGCGTCGATGACCTGCTGCCGCTCGGCCCGGCTGGCCGCGTCCTCCTCGGCCGATGGCGCGTCCGGCTGTGCGGGAGGTCTATGGCGGAGCGACACCAGACCTCGACGGTTGTGGTCGCGTGCCAGATTGATGACGATCGAACGCAGGTATGCCGCCGCGCTGCCGGGTGTGCGGATCCGCCCTGCCGAGCGAGACAGGCGAATGAAGGCCTCCTGGACCAAGTCCTCGGCCGCCGTGCGGTCGTCGAGGTAGAACCGCGCCAGTCGTGTCAGGGAGCCCGCCTCCTTCGAGAACAGTTCGACGATGTCCGCGCCCGCGACCCAGAGGTCGATGTGCTCGAGAGATGCCCCGGGAGCGGACTCCATCGCCCTGACAGACGCACTGGATGGGCCCTCCGGGTGACGCGAATCCCCAAGTTTTTCAACCTTTTTCGCGCTGTCACCCGGCAGGCCCAGTTCGACGTCTGCATCGGTATCGACACCCCGTCGACTTCGCAGAAAGGGCACCTCGATGATCACCTCCACCCGCCTCCGCACAGCAGTTGGCGCCACCGCCATCGTCCTCCTGACCGCCACCCCCGCGCTGGCCCTTGGACCATTTGCTCGCTCGTCAGGAACGCTCAGCGACTTCGCGCCTTCGGCGTCCGGCCCGTTCGACGGCGCACGCGCGCGCGTCCAGCTCGTGGAGTCGAGCAAGGACAGTCACGCTGTCTTCACGGTCAAGGGCATCGGCGCGTCAGCGAACGGCAACACCTATGGAGCGCACCTCCACGACGGTCCGTGCATCGCCGGCAACGGCCCCGCCGCCTTGGGCCACTACAACGCGCACGCCCACGCGGGCGTGGACCCCGTGAAGGTCAACGACGAGACCGAGATCTGGCTCGACTTCACCGTCGACGACGGCACGGGAACCGCCACCGCCAAGGTGCCGTTCGTCCCGAAGTCCGGCGCCAGGTCCGTGGTCATCCACGCTCAACCGACCAACCCGTCGACCGGCGGCGCCGGTGACCGCCTCGCATGTCTCACGGTGTCGTGGTGATGGCCCTGCTGCGCCGCCTCGGCGCCGGACTCATCCTCGGGGTGCTGACCGGGATCGTGGCGCGGGGCTTCATGCGCCTGGTCACCGTTGAGCCCGAGTTCTCGTGGGCGGGCACGCTGCTCATCATCACCATCTTCACGATCGCCGGTGTCGCCCTGGCCGCTGCCTACGACGTGAAGCAGCGCCATCGGTCGAGGTGGTGGAAGCTCCTCGCGCTGCCGTCCATCCTGCTCGGCTTCGGTCAGGGCATGTTCATGCTGCCCGGCATCCTCGCCTTCTCGCTTCTCCTGTCGAGGCAACGGTGGATGCGTGTCACCGGACTGCTCCTCCTGTCGGCCTTCCTCGCAGTCAGCAAGCCACTGATCGGCGCGTCAGATGCACCCTTCACCCTACGAATGGCGCTCGGCGTGGCCGTGATGCTCGGGGTCTGCGCCGCGATCGCGACCGCCCTACGGGCGGCCCTGACCGGGTGGGTCCCGCGGGAAGGTCAGGCGCGGCGGGTGATGCCGAGGCTGAGCGAGGAGATGGCACCGATGACGGCAGCGATCGCCGCTCCCCGGAAGACCCACTCGACCTGAACGATCGCGGCGTCGAGCAGCGCCTGCCCGTCCGTCTGGTCGGGCAACGCTGCGACGGCGGCGTAGTACTGGTTGAGCCCGATCGCCGTGAGCAAGGCCAGTCCGACGACCATCCCGATCATCCGGGCCACGACCACGAGCGCACTGGCAGTGCCGTGCGCATCCTCGGGCGAGTCGGCAAGGGCAGCGTTGTTCACTGGGGCCAGGGCCAACCCGATGCCGAGCCCGACGAGGGCCAGCACCACGGTCGACGAGAACTCGGCAAGCGATCCGCGTCCCCATGTCGACATGACGACCAGACCGACAGCGGCCAGCAGCAGGCCAACGCCACTGACGAGTCCGTCGCCGAGCCACCGCAGCGACCACCCGCCCACCAGCGCGCCAACCGGGACCGCCACGAGGAAGCGCACCAGGACGAATGCCGCGACCGTCTCACTCTCGGTGTGGACGAGGCGCGCGAGCAGGGGCACGTCGACGATGACGGCGACGAGCGCGACCCCGACACACAACGACACGAGCAGTGCCCACCGGGTCCGGCCCACGACGACGCCACGGGGCACGAGCGGCTGACCGGCCCGCCGGTGGTGCAACAGGTAGAGACCTGCGAGCAGCGCCGCGACCGGGAGCAGCGCAAAGCCCAGAGGGCCCACAACCTCCTTCTCCGGATCCGCCGCGGCGAAGGTGAGGACGATGCACCCGAGCGCTCCGCCCAGCAACAGCGCACCCAGGAGATCCGCCCGGCGCAGCACCGCCCAACCGCTTCGAACCCACAACGCGACAGCCGCCAGCGTCAGCACCACGGCGGCTACCCCGATCGGCGTCGCCAACCGCGACGTCGAGTCCCCGAAGGGCACGAACGGCACACCCAGTGACACCGACGTCGTGAGTGACTCGGGAGCGGCCAGCGCGAGCCAGCCGACGGCACCGGCCACGAGCGTGACGGCCACGGGCAGCGCGCGGGGGCGGGACGGCATACCTCCTCCGACGGCGACCACAGCGGCAGCAAGCACGACGCCGAGCACGGCGTTGAGCCAGAAGATCGCGCGCCAGTCGGCCACCGCGAGGACGGCCGCGCCGAGCACCGGACCCAGCACGGAACCCAACTCCTGCACCGCCCCGACGACCCCCAACGGTGTGCCCCGTCGGTCGGCGTCCCACAGTTGCGCCACGATCGCCAGGGTGGCCGGGACGAGCCCACCACCCCCGACGCCCTGGATGACGCGGCCCGCGACCAGCACGGGGAGTTCGACCGCGAGCGCGGTGATCGCCGAGCCGACGACGAAGACGGCGAGGCACCCCAGGAGCACCTTCTGGCGCGAGGTGAGGTCCGCGAGCCGGCCGATGAGCGGCAGCACTGCGATGTAGCCGAGAAGGAAGCCGGAGATGATCGGGGTCGCCCGCTGGAGCGCGTCGATGCCGATCCCGACACCGGCCATCATGTCGGTGAGGGCGAGCACGACGACATAGGTGTCGGCCGCGGCGAGCGCGACCGCGACGGAGGCCGTCGCGAGCAGCGCCCTAGGGGCGGGTGATCTCAACAGACTTCCCGTAGTCCTTGAGGCGCAGGGTGAAGGTCGAGGTCGCCCCGGCGAAGAACGGCCCCTTCATCGTGGCGAGTTGGAGCTTGTCACCCTCGGCGATGCCATAGGTCACCTCGAAGCTCCCCGTGCCGTCGCCCAGGTTGAACAGCTCCTTGATCCGGCTGCCCGGGAGCGTCCCGCTGTATTGCTGCAGCACCGCTGCGCCGTCGCGGACCTCGCTGCCGGCCTTGGGGTCGGTGGTGTCGACGAGCAGCTGGGAGATGCCCTTGGCCGGGTCGAAGAAGTCCGAAGGGTTGGGCGCCCCGAGGCTCCCGAGATCGGTCTCGTTGTAGCCCGGGGTGAAGAACTTCATGTATGCCGTGTCACCGATCGTGATGACCTCGGCCGCGCCCGTGACGCCATTGATCGTCGCCGTGACGTTGCCCTTGAACTTCGGCTCCGTGGCGCTGATCTCCCCCGTGCCGATGGCGCCCGTGACGCCGTTCTCGGTCTTGGGGACGTCCTTGCTGGACAGGGTCAGGCCCACGAACTTGGCCTGGTCGAACTGGGTCTTGGCGGCCACCAAGGCGGCCTTGGGGTCGGCATTGGCCTCCGGCTCGCCACCACCGGAACAGCCCACGAGGACCAGGACGGCGGCGACGGAGACGGAGTTGGCCAGCAGGGTGCGTCGTCGCATGGCGCACACCCTACTGGCCGGTCGCGTCCGTCAGAGGAGGGTGAGTCCTTCGCCATCCCGGTCGACGGTCACGGTCTCACCGTCGCGCACCTCGCCGGCAAGGAGGGCGCGCGCCAACCGGTCACCGATCTCCTTCTGGACGAGTCGCCGAAGCGGACGAGCGCCGTATGCCGGGTCGTATCCGGTCTCGGCGAGCCACTCGCGTGCCGCGTCGGTCACCTCCAGATCGATGCGACGGTCCTTGAGCCGCGTGCCGAGGGCGCGCACCTGGAGTTCAACGATGTGGGCCAGCTCGTCGCGAGTCAGCGGGTCGAAGATGACGACCTCGTCGAGGCGGTTGAGGAACTCGGGCTTGAAGGACGAGCGCACGGCTGCCATGACGGCCTCCCGCTTCGCGTCCGGCTCCATGATCGGGTCGATGAGGAACTGGCTGCCGAGGTTGCTCGTCATGACCAGGATGACGTTGCGGAAGTCGACCGTCCGCCCCTGCCCGTCCGTGAGGCGACCGTCGTCGAGCACCTGAAGGAGAAGGTCCCATGTTTCTACGTGCGCCTTCTCGACCTCGTCGAGGAGCACCACCGAGTAGGGCCGACGACGGACGGCCTCGGTGAGCTGGCCGCCCTCCTCGTGCCCGACGTAGCCAGGAGGTGCGCCGATGAGGCGGGCGACGGCATGACGCTCGGAGTACTCGGACATGTCGATGCGGACCATCGCCCGCTCGTCGTCGAAGAGGAAGTCGGCGAGGGACTTGGCGAGCTCGGTCTTGCCGACGCCGGTGGGTCCGAGGAAGAGGAACGAGCCCGTGGGTCGGTCGGGGTCGGCGATGCCGGCGCGGCTGCGCCGCACCGCGTCGGCGACGGTCTGGACCGCCGACGACTGACCGATGAGGCGCGAACCGATGATCGACTCCATCGACAGCAACTTCTCGGTCTCACCCTGGAGGAGACGACCGGCCGGGATTCCGGTCCATGCCGAGATGACCTCGGCGATGTCGTCGGCGCCGACACGTTCCTTGACCATGGGATCCGTGTCGCCCTTGGCCACCTCTGCCTCGCTCGCGGCCGCGAGCTGCTGCTCGAGCTCGGGGATCTCGCCATAGAGCAGCCGTGAAGCACCCTCGTAGTCGCCGTCGCGCTGCAGGCGCTCGGCTCGGGTGCGGGCCTCGTCGACCTGGGCCTTGAGGTCACCGACGCGGTTGAGGCCGGACTTCTCGGCGTCCCAGCGGGCGTTGAGGCCGGACAGCTGCTCCGACTTGTCGGCAAGGTCCTCGCGCAGCCGGGCCAGTCGCTCGACGGAGGCGTCGTCGGTCTCGCGCTCGAGGTGGAGCTCCTCCATCTTGAGCCGGTCGACGGCGCGACGGAGCTCGTCGATCTCGATCGGGCTGGAGTCGATCTCCATGCGCAGCCGCGAGGCTGCTTCGTCGACGAGGTCGATGGCCTTGTCGGGCAGCTGGCGGCCAGTGATGTAGCGATCCGACAGCGACGCCGCCGCAACGAGCGCGGAGTCCTCGATGGTCACCTTGTGGTGCGCCTCGTAGCGCTCCTTGAGCCCGCGCAGGATCGCGATGGTGTCCTCGACCGAGGGCTCGCCGACGAAGACCTGCTGGAAGCGGCGCTCCAGCGCTGGGTCCTTCTCGACGTGCTCGCGGAACTCGTCGAGCGTCGTCGCGCCGACGAGACGAAGCTCGCCACGGGCCAGCATGGGCTTGAGCATGTTGCCCGCGTCCATGGCCGAGTCGCCGCTCGCACCCGCACCCACGACGGTGTGCAGTTCGTCGATGAACGTGACGATCTGGCCGTTGCTTGCCTTGATCTCCTCGAGGACGGCCTTGAGGCGCTCCTCGAACTCGCCGCGGTACTTCGCACCGGCGACCATCGCGCCGAGGTCGAGGCTGATGAGCCGCTTGTCCCGCAAGGACTCCGGCACGTCGCCGTCGACGATGCGCTGGGCGAGGCCCTCGACGACGGCGGTCTTGCCGACGCCGGGCTCACCGATGAGGACAGGGTTGTTCTTGGTCCGGCGCGACAGCACCTGGATGACGCGGCGGATCTCGGAGTCGCGGCCGATGACCGGGTCGAGCTTGCCGTCGCGGGCCATGGAGGTGAGGTCCGTGCCGTACTTCTCGAGAGACTCGCTGCCGCTCTCCTGAGCATCCGACGTGACCTTGCGCCCGGCACGCAGCTCGTCGATGCGGGCCTCCACTGCCTGGGCCGCCGACTTCTCAACACCGGGCAGCGCGCCCTTCTCGACGAGCGCCAGGACGAGCAGGTCGGTGGCGAGGTGGGTGTCACCCTTGGCCGCCATGAGCGTGCTCGCCTGCTGGAGCACGCCGAGGGCAGCCTGCCCGAGCGACGGTGAGGTGGCGCTGGGACCGGAACTCACCGGCATACGGGACAGCGCGGAGCGCGCCGCAGAGGTGACGGCGTCCACGGAGGTGCCGGCCGCTTCGAGCAGAGCCGGCGTGGACGTCTCGGGCTGCTCGGCGAGGGCGAGCGCCAGATGGTCAGGGGTGATCTCGGGGTGGCCCGCCGTCTGCGCGGTGCGCTGCGCGAGGGCCAGCGCCTCGGCGACCTTGGTCGTCGGGGTGAGTTCCATCGTGGATGTCTCCTGAGGGGCGTGGGGTCACGGGTTCTTCAGGGTTCAACCAGCACAGAGTTGAGTTGATTCCGCTCAACTCTGTGCTCTTGTCAGCAGGCCGTCGAGATGTCCTCCACCTCGTCGGTCGGCTCGCTCGGGGACGGGCTTGCTCCGGATTCGCTCGGAGTGTCACTCGGCTCCGGTGCCGACGTCGTCGGCGCCGCCGACGTGGTGGGCTGCGGCGAAATCGCGTTCTGGACGAGTTCGCGGATCTGGTCGTAGTCGGGGTCGACCACGTTGACGACCTTGTTGGTGATCGGAAGGCTCCGGACCGAGCCCTTCTCCTGAAGCGTGCCCACGAGTTCGGCCCAGGCGGGGAGCTCCGATGTGGGGATGTCAAGGGTGACGTTGTCCTTGATGACTTCGGCAAGCGAGGGGTAGTTGCGGAGCAGCGCGATCGGGTCGGCCTGGTTGAGGATCGCGCCGGTCACGCATCGTTGCCGGCGCATGCGGCTGAAATCGTCACTGCCGGCGCGGGAGCGGGCGTACCAGAGGGCGTGGTAGCCGTCGAGGTGCTGCTGGCCCGGCTCGATCCAGCGCTCCACCCCGTTGTTGAAGATGATGCGGCCGCCGCTGGAGAGCTTGCAGCCGACGCAGATGCGCTCCTTGACGTTGATGTCGATGCCTCCCATGGCATTGACGAGCGCCTGGAAGCCACGCAGGTTGACCACGAGGGAGCGGTCGATCTCGAGACCGAGGATCTCGCCGATGACGTCGCGGGTCGTCGTGAGGCCGGGATTGTCGTCGCCGGGGAAGAGGGTCGGGTCCGCCTCGGCCTGGTCGGCAGCGAGCGTCCAGATGCCGTTGAGGAGGCACTCGTCGCCACAGTCGTAGCCATTGGGGTAGAGCCTCGAGAGAGGGTTGTCCGACGGGATCGGCGCGTGCTCGAGGTTGCGCGGCAGGCTGAAGAGCACTGCGTCGCCGGACTGGGTGTCGATGCTCGCCACCATCATCGAGTCCGTCCGCACACCGACGCGGTCGTCGGCGGCGTCGGAACCGAGCAAGAGCACGTTGACCCGGGGCTTGTCGGCCCAGGCGTTGGCCTCGGCATCCTCGCCGCCGCCGGTGAGGACCTGGACGACGTCGTGCTGGATCGTGAGGTAGCGGACCGCAGTGGCGGCGGGGGCCAGGATGACGAGGCAGCAGAATGCTGCGAAGGCCGCACGCAAGGCGCTGCCGCGGCCGTTCGGTGCTGTCTCCCGGGCCGTCAGGAGAATGCCCGTCACCCAGAGGAGCGCCCCCGCGATCACTGCCACGAGGATGCCGATGAGCACGCGGGGACGGACGGCGAGGTCGAGGGCGGCCGTGACGAAGCCCTTGCGCCAGGCATAGAAGAGCACCAGGGCGCCTATGAGCAGGAAGCTGAGGAGAAGGAGCCTGCCGAAGTTCCGTCGCCGCGTGCCGAGAAGTCCGGCACCGGGAAGGAGCGTGCTCAACGCAGTCAGACCGAAGAAGCGACGGGAACTGCCATAGAGGTCGGAGTAGTCGTCGTACTCGTCTTCGTAGGGGTCTTCGTAGTCGCGGTAGCGACGTTCGCGAGGGGGCACTGCCTCATCATGCCGCCTGCAGGTGCCCCGTGAACGGCGCTGGCTCGAACTGGACTCAGATCGTTGCTGATCGCTCCGTGGGTGCGACGTCGAGCCACGGGAACGTCGAGGCCGGACGCACCGGCACGGACCACTTCGGGACGACGAGTTCGCGTCGAGATGCGCCCGTCGCCCACCGGGCGATGTGGGGGGCGGCGTGCTCGCGCCACCACTCGATTTCGTCGGCGACGGCCTGGGCCCACTTGGACGGCTGAGGGGCCGCCTCGAGTTCCGGGGCTCTCGGCGCGGGGGTGTGCAGTCCGAGGAGGTGCGCGACCTGGGTGGCCAGGCGTTGGTGGCCGATCGGAGAGGGGTGGACTCGGTCGCCGGCCCAGAGGCGGGGGTCGCGCCAGGCCGCGCGCGGAGACATCGGCGATGAGGGCGCCACGATCGGCGGCGATCTCGCGCAGGCTCTCGTTGAGGGCGCGGACGCGTGCGCGGATGGGGCTGAAGACAGGCGAGCCGCTGATCTCGAACCCGGTGAACACGATGACCGTCGTAGCCGTCGCGGTCGCGGTCGCGGTCGCGGGCACGGAAGCGGTCGCGGGCACGGAAGCGGTCGCGGGCACGGAAGCGGTCGCGGTCAGGGTCGCGGTCGCGGCGGTGGCGAACTGGGCGAGGGCGTGATCGATCGGCGCGAGGACGTTGTCGAGCCTGAGCCTCGGTCGCAGGAGGTCGTTGCCGCCGGCCCAGATGGTCACGATGTCGGGACGCATGTCCAGCGCTGCGGGCAGTTGCTCGGTGGCCACGTCTCGGGCGGTCTTGCCGCGCAGAGCCAGGTTGGCGTAGTCGCTGCTCGGGTCCCGCTGCGCGAGGAGTTCGGCAACGAGGTCGGCCCAACCGCGCAGCCCGTTGGGCCACGACGGGTGCGGGTCGCCGACTCCTTCCGTGAGTGAGTCGCCGAGGGCGACGAACCTTGTCACGAGCGGACCGTATGCCGTCCGCTCACCTCCGCCGCGACCGTTCGTTGACGCGTGGCGGACCAGTGAGCGAACAACAGCTGACGCCCAATCCGTGTCCAGCCACAGCGTCAGGCGCCCAGGAGACCCAGAGGGACGACGGCGATTCCGTCCGGCCGACGGTAGGCCGTGGTGCCCGTCGTGATGATCATGAGGTCGACGACGTCGCCCCCCAGCTGCTCGCGCAGCCACCGAAGGTGTCGCCCATCGGCGTCGGTGGCGTTCGCTGCGAGCTTGACCTCCACACCGAGGACTTGCCCTTCGGGACCTTCGACGACAAGGTCCACCTCGTGATCACCATTGCGCGTGCGGAGGTGTCCAACCCGAGCCTCCGCAGCCTGCGCGGCGACGCGCACCGTCAGCGTGGCCAATGACTCGAACAGTGGGCCGGCCATGGGGGCGCCAGGCCCAGACGCGAGCGTGCGCGCCGAGAGGTTGAGCAGGCGCGCGGCCAGCGCGGGGTCGGCGAGTTGGTGCTTGGGTGCCTGCTGAAGGCGGGCAAGTGGGTTGCGCGCGGGGCTCCATCCCGGAACCGGATCGAGGAGCCACAACTGCGTGAGGTGGTCGCGGTAGGCGATCGTGGTCGTCTTGGCGGGCTGGGAGCCATCCCCGACGGTCGTCGCATCGAGGATCCTCGTGTAGGACGCGGAGGTCGACGACGACGCTGCGTAGGCCGTGAGCCACCTGCGCAGCGTCTCGGGTCGACGCACGGCAAAGCCAACGTCCGGGAGGTCCCGATCGATGACGCGCTGAAGGTAGACCTCGAGCAGTCCGCGGGTCAGGCGTCGGGGCTGGCGATGGATGCCGGGGAAGCCACTGGACTCGATCGCGTCGAAGTAGGCGACAACGGTCAGGTCGGTGCGACCCGAAACGGTTGCGTGCTCGCCGCGCAGGAGACGGCCGATGCTCACCGTCGGGGCCACGATGCCTCGTTCGTGAAGTGCCATCGGCCTCATGCGCAGCGACAGGATGCGCCCGGCCCCGCTGTGCGTGTCGATGCCCTTGGCTGGTGTCGCACTGCCGGTCAGCAGAAATCGGCCTGGCGTGACTCCGTCGTCGACGCGGCGACGAACGGAGTCCCAGACCTCCGGGAGGCGCTGCCACTCGTCGAGGAGCAACGTGCCCGGAGGCGCAGCGCGGAACGACGGATCAGCCTCGAGCAATGCCCGTTGCGCCGGGTCGTCCAGCAGCCACGAATGATCGGCGCGACGCCTCGCGGTGGCCGTCTTGCCAACCCCTTTGGCGCCGTCCAGAGCGATGGCAGGCGCGATCGCAAGCAGGTCATCGAGTTCCGCGTCGACAGTTCTGGCGAGATATGCCATGTCACTACACTACCAATAGCAACTGTTCTACGCTACCAATAGCAGCTCCTAAACGCTACCTTGAGCAGGTCGCGTCGGCGACAGTGAAGACGTCATGTTGAGCCCCCCCGCCCAGCCAGTCCTCGCAATCCTCGAGCATGCTCTGCGCGCCTGCTCGGTCCAAGTCAGACAGCTTCAGGGTCGCCAAGCCGGCCTCGAGGCACTTGCTCAACAGTGCCACCGCGGGGAGGTCGAAACCTCGAACCATGAAGATGGCCGGATCCACCAGGACAACGCCAGCGGGAACCTCACTCTGCAGCGCGTCACGGAGCCGGATGGCTTGGTCGTACTCCAGCCCGGGGATATCCAGAGACCAGTAGTCGCTCATCACTTCGCAATCCATGTGCGTCGGCAGTCGTACGTCCCCAGTCTCTGCGTGGGGGTTCCAGCGCCTGGGGGAACGCCTCGGAGTGCTCTCGGTCGTGAGGCCGAGGCCTCCCCGGTGGGCCTGCAGTTCGAACTGCGTCAGCTGCGGCAGGACCACCTTGCCCGTGGGGGCGTCGGGCGTGGCGTATGCCGGGACGTGACCAACGAACGAACTTCTCGTATGCCGTCCACCCCCCTCAGCCCTCGCCCGCACCTCCACGGTCTGCACCCTCGAGCCAGACGACAGCCTCGTCGACGAGTTGTTCGGGTGAGTGCGTGAGGTCGAGGACGACCCCGGACTCGTCGGGCTCGAGCGCCTCGAGCGTGTCGATCTGGGACTGGAGCAACGCGGGCGGCATGAAGTGTCCCTTGCGCCCCTTCATCCGTTCCGCGATGACCTCCGCCGGCCCATGCAGGTGGATGAAGTCGAGGGATTCCAAGCCCTGACGAAGCCGGTCGCGATAGATGCGGCGTAGCGCGGAGCACGTGATGACCGTCGACTCGCCATCCGCGGCTCGCTCCACCATCCACTCGTTGAGTGCCTCGAGCCAGGGCCAGCGGTCCTCGTCGGTGAGCGGCGTCCCGGCCTCCATTTTGGCGATGTTGGCCTTGGGATGGAACTCGTCCGCCTCTGCGAAGGTCCAGCCCGTCCGTTTCGCGATGCCCTCGGCGACCGTCGACTTGCCGGACCCGGACACCCCCATGACGATCACGTGTCGTGCGGGCTGGTCGTTCGGCGCGTCGTCCATGACGATGAACCTACCGACTCGGCGCCCGGAGCAACCGCGTCACGGGTGCTCGTTGCGCGCCCTGATGATGAGGTCGACCATCTTGGAGCCGCCACTGGCACCGTTGGAGGACTCGTTCTGCCAACTCTGATCGGCGACGACGCGTGGCCAGGGCTCACCTTCCCACCATCCGAACATCGGTCCGCCGGACTGTCCGGGGATGACGTCGGCCGTGTGAAGGAGCGCCTGGGCCGAGTCGTTCTGAGTGTCATGACCATCGAGCGCGAAATCGCCGACGAAGATCGGTCGGGTCCCGCCCGCCACGTCCTCCGGGTAGCCGATGTGGCTCCAATAGGTTCCACCGTCCCAGGTGTCCGTGTAGCTCTTGGATCCCATCCAGCCGGTCAGGTCACCGATCCGCCGATCGAGCACGACGACGACGTAGTCGTGGCGTTCCTCAGTGCCCTCGATGAACGGTCCGAAAACCTGCTCCTGCCAATAGATGTGGGTTCCCCAGGCCTTGCCGAACGGCGCGCTGCCGTCGAAGTAGCTGGGGGTGAAGTTGATCCAGCCAGCGACATACGGATCGGGGTTGGTGATCCACCCGATGGCGTGGCTGCAGGTGAGCAGGTGACGCGGCCCGACCATCGAGCCCGACGCCCAGCCACCGTTGGAGGTCTCGACCCGGCCGGTCGTGCACCATGGGAACGAGGTGTCGTTGAAGGCGTAGCGGTCCTCGGGCGGGAAGATCGTGGTCGCCCACTTCACCTCGGGATCGTCCGCGTCGACCTTGGTCCGCTTCAGGCGGCGGCGCAGTTGCCGGTCCAGCTTGCCTGGCTGGACCTTGAGTGCCAAGTGGTCGGGCAGGAAGCCCTCGACGTGCTGTGGATACTCCTCCTCCACAAGCAGGGTGCGGCGCGCGGAGAGCTTGGTGCCTTCGACTCCGGGTGGGAAGGTGTGGACGCCGATCGCTGTGCGTGGCACGTCGAGGTCGACCCGGAAGGTCCGCACGCCCTCTGGTCCCTTGTGGGTGGGCTGGACCTCGCTGACGTCGGCGATCTCGGGGATCGGCTCACGCCCAGTGAGGAAGAGCGTCTCGCGGATCGCGGTGTCGGGCATCTCGGCTTGGGCCTCGCGCTGCCCGACCTTGCTGGCGAGATCTTGATAGGCGATGGGCTCGGACATGGCTGCTCCTGTCGTGAGGGCCGAGGAAGTCTCGACGTCAGAGAGGAGTTCGGGCACTCATCCGAAATACGTGCGAGGGTCAGCGTGCGGTTGGTTCCGGGTCGTACCAGCCATCGTTGTCCTCGGCCAGGGCTCGGAAGCGGTCGCGCAGCCCACCGGCAACCGCCCCCGATTCGTCGGTCACCGTGGCCTCACGGACATGCACCGCCCACTCGTGGTCCTCGGCGTCGTCCTCACCGGCGTGGGCGACGCGCGTGACCCGGACTTCGGTGAAGCCCTCCTCCGCGAGCTCGTCGGCGATCTCCTCAGCCGTCTCGCGCTCAGGGAAGAGCATCAGGTGCTCACTCATGAGATCCGAGTATGCCGTCCGTCCACCTCCGAGGGCGGAGTACCCGCCGCAGCACTGCGGTCAGATCACGCCGTGGGCCAGCATCGCGTCGGCGACCTGGATGAACGCCGACGTGTTGGCGCCGACGACGTAGTTGCCGGGCGAGCCGTACTCGTCGGCTGCGGCAGCGGTGCGCTCGTGGATGCCACGCATGATCTGGGCGAGCCGTTCCTCGGTGAAGTCGTGGCTCCACGAGTCGCGTGAGGCGTTCTGCTGCATCTCCAGCGCGCTCGTCGCGACGCCACCGGCGTTGGCGGCCTTGCCCGGGCCGAAGAGCACGCCGGCGTCGGTGAGCAACCGCACCGCGTCTGGGGTGGCGGGCATGTTGGCCCCCTCCGCGACGGCGATGCACCCGTTGTCCACCAAGGCCTTCGCGCCCTGCTCGTCGAGCTCGTTCTGCGTCGCGCACGGCAGGGCCACGTCGCACGGCACGTCCCAGATGGACCCGCCCGCGACGAACCTGGAGCGGTCGCCCCGCTCCTCGGCATAGTCGCTCATCCGCCCGCGACGGACCTCCTTGACGTCCTTGAGCAGGTCGAGGTCGATGCCGGTCTCGTCGACGACATAGCCGCCCGAGTCGGAGACGGCCACGACCGTCGCTCCCAGGTGCTGGGCCTTCTCGACGGCGTGGATGGCCACGTTGCCAGACCCGGACACGACGACCGTGCGACCGTCGAGGGAGTGTCCACGCGCCCGGAGCATCTCGTCGGTGAAGAAGACCGTGCCGTAGCCGGTGGCTTCCTTGCGGACCGCGGAGCCGCCCCAACCCAAGCCCTTGCCGGTGAGGACCGCCGACTCGTAGCGGTTGGTGATGCGCTTGTACTGCCCGAACAGGTAGCCGATCTCGCGTCCACCCACGCCGATGTCACCGGCCGGAACGTCGGTGTATTCGCCGATGTGGCGGTAGAGCTCGGTCATGAAGGACTGGCAGAAGCGCATGACCTCGCCGTCGGAGCGACCCTTGGGGTCGAAGTCGGAGCCGCCCTTGCCGCCACCGATCGGAAGTCCGGTCAGGGCGTTCTTGAAGATCTGTTCGAAGCCGAGGAACTTGACGATGCCCAGATAGACGCTGGGGTGGAAGCGCAGGCCTCCCTTGTAGGGCCCGAGTGCGGAGTTGAACTCGACGCGGAAGCCTCGGTGGATCTCGACGCGGCCCTTGTCGTCGGTCCACGGCACGCGGAAGATGACCTGGCGCTCAGGCTCACAGATGCGCTCGATGACCCGGGCCTCGCCGTACTCCGGGTGCTTGGCCATCACCGGACCGAGACTGTCCAGCACCTCTTGGACCGCTTGGTGGAACTCGGTCTCGCCGGGGTTCCGACGCAGGACGAGTTCATGGATGGCCTGCAACTGGGCGGTCGGCGCGGACATGGGCATCCTCCCGATGGCGTATGGGTGTTCCCCAATCACGCTAGACCGAAGTCCGAGGAGCGGACGCACCGCCCACGTCGTGGACAGGCCCCATGCGACTTTGTGCCCGATTGGGACAGGCTCGGTCGGCCGAAGGCCTCCTCAGCCTGTCCCAATCGGGCACAAAGTCGGGAGTTACGGGCGCCAGAGGACGAGGGCCTGCGAGGCAGACGCAACACCCGATGCCGCACCGGGGCGGCGGCGTGGGCGCTCCCCCAGCCGGCTCGCGAGGATCTCGCCTCCGGGACCCACCGAGAAGACCCGCGAACCGCCCGACCGTGCGACCTCGAGGCGCTCCACCTCGCGAGTCAGCTCGGCGACTCGGGACCGGAGTGCCTCGACGTGGTTCTCGAGTTCGAGGATGCGCGCGATGCCGGAGAGACTGACGCCCTCCTCCTGCGAGAGTCGCTGCACCTCACGAAGGAGCTCTACGTCGCGCGCGGAATAGCGGCGCCCGCCACCGCGGGTGCGAGACGGCGTGACGAGCCCCAGCCGGTCGTACTGGCGCAGCGTCTGCGCATGCATCCCCGCGAGCTCGGCCGCGACCGAGATGACGAAGACGGGAGCCTCGTCATCCGGCCGCGGCGCACTCGCACGGGTGGCCATGTCAGACCTTGGCCTGCTCAGTCAGGGAAGCACGTGGATCAACATCGGCGGCCTCGGCCTGTAGGACCTCGATGGCCTCACGGGCCTTGTCCGACAACGCTTCCGGCACGACGACCTGCACCTTGGCCAGGAGGTCTCCGGTCTTGGACGCACCAGTGACACCACGACCCTTGACACGCAGGACACGACCCGATGGGGTGCCCGGCGCGATGCGCACCTTGACGTGGGCGCCGTCCAGGGTGGGCACCGAAACCGTGGCGCCGAGAGCCGCCTCGGCGAACGTCACCGGCAGGTCGATCGTGAGGTTGTCACCGTCGCGGCCGAAGACCGGGTGCTTCTGCACCGAGACGGTCAACATGAGGTCGCCGGCGGCAGCCCCGGGCTCACCCGGTTGACCCTTGCCACGCAGGCGAATCTTCTGACCGTCCTTGACACCGGCGGGGATGCGCGCGGTGATCGTGCGGCCCTCCGCGGTCCGCAGGGTGACGGTCGAGCCCTCGACGGCGTCGCGGAAGGGCAGGGTCGTCGACGCCTGGACGTCTGCGCCCTTGCGCGGGCCGCGCGGAGCGCCGTAGCCGGCATACCCCGCTGGCGCGCCACGAGCAGCGCCGCCAGCCGCACCACCGAACATCTGCGACAGCAGGTCGTTGATGTCGTCGCCGCCACCGGGATAGCCACCGCCGGTGTCGAAACGCACGCGCGACCCACCGCCGCCACCACCGAAGTGGCTGAAGATGTCGTCGAAGCCGCCGTTGCCGCCAGGGCCGCCTGCCGTGAAGCGGGCGCCGCCGCGCGCCATCTGGCGCACCGCGTCGTACTCCTCACGCTGCTTGCTGTCCGACAGCACAGCGTGGGCCTCGCCGATGTCCTTGAACTTCTGCTCGGCCGCCGCATCACCCGGGTTCTTGTCCGGGTGATGCGTGCGAGCAAGCTTGCGATAGGCCTTCTTGATCGCGGCGGCGTCAGCGTCCTTGGAGACGCCGAGGATCGCGTAGAAGTCCTTCTCGAACCAGTCCTGGCTCGCCATCAGCGCCTCCTCTCGGTCAAAGGCCCCTCACACTGCATCATTCTCGGTCAGCGACGGCCACTCGCGCGGGGCGCAGGACCTGGTCGCCGGAGCGGTAGCCCGGCTGGAGCACCTGCACGACGGTCGTCGCCGTGGCGTCCGACGGCAGTTCGGGGTTCGAGGCATCCCACGCTGCGTGCATGAGGGCCTCGTGCTGCATCGGATCGAAGACCTCACCCACAGCACCGAAGCGGTCCAGGCCGAACTTGCCGAGGGTGCCCTCGAGCTTGTCGGCGATCGCCGCGAACGGACCGTCCGTGAGGTCGCCGTGCTCACGCGCCAGCTGGATGTCGTCGAGCACGGGCAGGAGCGTCTCGAGGACGTCCCGCACGGCGCGCTCCTGGACCGCGGCACGGTCCCGGTCGACGCGCCGCTTGTAGTTGACGTACTCGGCGTTGAGGCGCTGGAGGTCGTCGAGGCGCTGAGCCGCGAGCGCGGTGTCCGGGTGCTCGGCACCGCCCTCACCCGCAACGTCAGCGTCAACGGTCGCACCAGCAGCCGTTCCCGCTGACGTTGTGGAGGCGGCGGGGGCGGTGGCCCCGGCAGCGTTGCCCGCCGGAGCCACCTCCTCACCGTCGTTGATCGACTCGGTGTTGATCGCGTCCTCGCCCTCGGCGGCGTCAGCCGCCGTCTCGGAACTCTCGTCCACGATCTCGCCGTCGAAGATCTCTTCCTCACCCGGCATACGGGAATCGGTCACTTCTTGTCCTCGGCGGGCTCGTCGTCCTCGACGACCTCGGCGTCAACCACGTCGGAGTCGTCGTTGTCCTGGGCGCCGGCCTGCTCCGCACCATCCGAAGCCTCGCCGCCGGGAACGTCACCGGACTCGCCCTGCTCGGCCGCCGCGGCATACATCGCGGCGCCCATCTTCTGGGACTCCTCGTTGAGGTGGTCGATCTTGGCCTGGATCTCGTCGCGCGAGAGCGTCGACTCGGGCTTGATCGCGTCCTTGAGGTCGGCGAGGGCGGTGTCGACCGGGCTGCGCTGGTCGTCCGTGAGCTTGTCGCCGGACTCGGCGAGGAACTTCTCGGTCGAGAAGACGAGCGACTCGGCCATGTTGCGGGTCTCGGTCTCCTCGCGGCGGGCCTTGTCCTCCTCGGCGTGGGCCTCGGCGTCCTTGACCATGCGCTCGATCTCCTCCTTGGACAGCGCGCTGCCGCCCGAGATGGTGATCTTCTGCTCCTTGCCGGTGCCGCGGTCCTTGGCCGTCACGTGGACGATGCCGTTGGCGTCGATGTCGAACGTGACCTCGACCTGCGGGACGCCACGCGGGGCGGGCGCGATGCCGGAGAGTTCGAAGGTGCCGAGCGCCTTGTTCTGCTGCGCGATCTCGCGCTCACCCTGGAAGACCTGGATGAGAACGCTGGGCTGGTTGTCCTCAGCGGTCGAGAAGACCTCGGAGCGCTTGGTCGGGATGGCCGTGTTGCGCTCGATGAGCTTGGTGAAGAGCCCACCCTTGGTCTCGATGCCGAGCGAGAGCGGCGTGACGTCGATGAGGAGGACGTCCTTGCGCTCACCCTTGAGGACACCGGCCTGGAGGGCAGCGCCGAGAGCGACGACCTCGTCCGGGTTGACGCCCTTGTTGGGCTCCTTGCCCCCGGTGAGCTCCTTGACGAGGTCGGTCACGGCCGGCATGCGGGTCGAGCCACCGACGAGGACGACGTGGTCGATGTCGCCGAGCGCGATGCCGGCGTCCTTGATGACGTTCTGGAACGGCTGCTTCGTGCGGTCGAGCAGGTCCTTGGTCATCTGCTCGAACTGGGCGCGGGTCAGCGTCTCGTCGAGGTGGATGGGGCCGTTCTCGCTCATCGAGAGGTACTGCATCGAGATCGTCGTCGAGCTGGCGGAGGAGAGCTCCTTCTTGGCCTGCTCGGCGGCGTCGCGCAGACGCTGCATGGCGATCTTGTCCTTGGACAGGTCGACGCCGGTGTTGTTCTTGACCGTGGTCAGGAGGTGCTGGACGACGCGGTCGTCCCAGTCGTCACCACCGAGCTGGTTGTCACCACTGGTCGCGCGGACCTGGATCGTGGAGAAGCCGTCCTCCGGGTCCTTGCCGACCTCGAGGAGGGAGACGTCGAAGGTGCCACCACCGAGGTCGAAGACGAGGATGAGCTCGTCCTCCTTGCCCTTGTCGAGGCCGTAGGCGAGGGCCGCCGCGGTCGGCTCGTTGACGATGCGAAGGACGTTGAGGCCCGCGATCTCACCGGCCTCCTTGGTGGCCTGACGCTCGGCGTCGTCGAAGTAGGCGGGGACGGTGATGACCGCGTCGGTGACGGGCTCACCGAGGTAGGACTCGGCGTCGCGCTTGAGCTTCTGGAGCGTGCGGGCGCTGATCTCCTGCGCGGTGTACTTCTTGCCGTCGATGTCCTCGCTGCTCCAGTCGGTGCCCATGTGGCGCTTGACGGAACGGAGCGTGCGGTCGGCGTTGGTCACGGCCTGACGCTTCGCGATCTCGCCGACGAGGACCTCACCGCCCTTGGAGAAGGCGACGACGGAGGGGGTGGTGCGACCGCCCTCGGCGTTCGCGATGATCGTGGGCTCGCCACCTTCGAGGACGGCGACGGCGGAGTTGGTGGTTCCGAGGTCGATACCGACTGCACGGGCCATGGGTGGGTCTCCTTTGTAGAGCGAGTTGAGTTGCCTGCACTCAAGTTAGGACGGTGTATGCCGTGTGGCAAATTCGCGCTTCCAAACTTGCGTTCACTCGACTCAACTCTCACGCCCACGATGTTGTTCCTTGCCCCCTCCAACGTGGCCGGCCGAAACGCGCGCTGCCGGGCGAGTTCTGGGGTCAGCGCCTCTAGCATGAGGCTGTGACTGCGGCCGAAGCATCCTTTCTGCTTGGCCCCGTCGGCGCGCTGCTTGTCGTGCCGACCGCCATGGCGACCCTCGTGTTGGCTCGCCCATCCAGGCGGGCGGCATGGGGAGGCGCTGCACTCGCTGCCGTCGTGGCCGCTTGCTGGCTGGCCTATTGGGTCAACTGGGGGTGGGTGTTCGACTACGCCGATGCCCTTCAACCTGTCCCGGCCTCGCTGGAGGTGAGGCAGACACGCCTGTCGGTGGCCACAGCCGTGGGCACTGTCGGGCTCGCACTTGCGGCTGGGATCACGTTGGCAAGGACGCGCGCCAGCGCGCGCTGACAGCGGCATGCGCCTACGGGCGCTGGGAAGCACAGCCGTCTTGTCGCGTGAACTGGCTCGGCAGGCCGCCGAGGCCGGACACGAGGTCACCCGTGCGATTCTCACCGGGCAGCGACGGGTCTAGTTCGGAGGGTGCTGCTCGCGGAGGAGCCTGGGTAGGAAGGCGGCACCCGGAGCCGTCTTGGTCGAGGCGGCCCAGTCGCCGGGGTTCGAGATTCCGCACCGCTGCAGGGACAGACAGCCGCAACCGATGCAGGAGTCGAGCCCGTCACGAAGGCGCTCGAGTGCGGCGATCTGTTCGTCGAGCCGCCCGCGCCAGTGGCGGGTGATCCGTTGCCAATCGGCCCTGGTGGGCGTGCGACCCTCCGGCAACCTCTGCAGCTCGTCGCGAATCTCTTCGAGCGAGAGTCCGACGTTTGACGCCGCCCTGATGAAGGCAAGCCTTCTCAGGACACTGCGTTGATACCGGCGCTGGCCTCCGCCGGTGCGCTCCGACGCGATGAGGCCCTGCGCCTCGTAGTAGCGCAGGGCAGACGTGGCGAAGCCACTGCGCTGAGCGACGGTGCCGACGGACAGCACGTCACGGGAATCCATTTCGCCCCTTGACTTCAAGTTGACTTGAAGTTGCAGCATGACTCCGAAGACCTCACCACGTCAAGGAGTTCACATGTCTGTTGCCCTCATCACGGGTGGTTCCGCCGGTCTCGGTCTCGAGCTCGTCAAGGCTCTGGCCGCCCAGGGCTGGACCGTGATCACCGACGGTCGCGACGCCGACCGGTTGACTCTCGCGACGGCCGCTCTGCCCGGCGTCGTCGCCATCCCCGGCGACGTCACGGACGCCGACCACAGAGAGCTCCTCAAGAAGGCGATCGACGAACTTGGGCAGCTCCACCTCCTCGTCCACAGCGCCAGCACGCTCGGTCCCACCCCGCTACGCCCGCTCGAGACGATGACCATCGAGGACCTTCGCACCGTGTGGCAGACGAACGTCGGCGCACCGCTGGTCCTCACCTCGGGTCTGCTGCCCGCACTCAAGGCGTCCGCCGGAGTCCTCGTGTCCATCTCCTCCGATGCCGCGATCGAGCACTACGTGGGCTGGGGCCTCTACGGCGCGTCCAAGGCAGGCTTGGACCACGTCACCCTGACCTACGGGGAGGAAGCCGGCCTGACGGCATACGCGATCGACCCCGGTGACATGCGTACCCAGATGCACCAGGACGCCTTCCCGGGTGAGGACATCTCCGACCGGCCGCTTCCGGAGACTGTCGTGCCGCACGTCCTCGGCCTACTCGCCCAGCAGCCGCCGTCCGGGCGCTACAAGGCCGCCGACTTCCCCGCGGCTGACCAGCTCGCCACGCAGGGAGCCTGACGTGCCGGTCCTCACCAGCGCCCCGACTACGCGCTTTCGCGCGCCGGACGACACCACTGCACCCGCACCGGCCGAGGCCCGTGGCGTGGCCCGAGACGGCGTCCGTCTGCTCGTCGCCAACGGCACCGACCTCGTTCATGCGCACTTCCGGGACCTGCCAGATCACCTCGAGCCCGGCGATCTGGTGGTCATCAACAACTCGGCCACGGTCGCCGGTCAGATCGACGGACACCGTCGGGGTCATGGGGCAGTCGTCGTCCACGCTGCGACTCCCTTGAACGACGGCACCTGGGTGATCGAGCTGCGAACCGCACCCGACGCGTCATCACCCATCCTCGACGCCGACGTTGGCGAGCGCATCCAGGTCGGCCGGGTCACGCTCACCTTGCTCGGGCCCTACCCACGCCCGGACTCATCACCGACCGGCGTCGGCGATCGGCTCTGGCGAGCCCGGGCCGACGGCGATCTGTCGGACGCCTTGGGACGTCACGGGCGGGCGATCGCGTACGGCTATCTGGACCGTCGCTATCCACTCTCCGACTACCAGAGCGTGTTCAGCACCGTGCCCGGCAGCGCGGAGATGCCTTCTGCCGGAAGGCCATTCACCGACTCGGTCATCACGCGGCTTGTTGCCGGCGGCGTGGGCGTCGCACCGATCACCCTGCACACCGGTGTGTCCTCGCAGGAGGCCGGAGAGGCTCCGCAGGCCGAGCGGTTCGCGGTCCCCGAGGCCACGGCGCGACTCGTCAACGCCACACGAGCGACCGGGGCCCGCGTGATCGCCGTGGGGACGACGGTCACGCGGGCCCTGGAATCGGCCGTGACTCCGAGCGGTCGGGTGGAGGCCGCGCACGGCTGGACCGAGCGCGTCATTTCACCGGAAGAGCCGGCGCGCGTCGTCGACGGACTCATCACCGGTTGGCACGACCCGCACGCCTCGCACCTTCTCCTCGTGGAGTCGATCGCGGGCGCGGACCTGACCCAGGCGGCATACGACGCCGCCGTGGACCACGGATACCTCTGGCACGAGTTCGGCGACTCGGCGCTGCTGCTCCCCTCGAAGAGGTGAGGGGGCGGCGTCAGGCCCAGATGTACTCCTCGGCGATGGCGCCGTCCTTCCACTTGGCGACGGTGACCATGCGACTGCCGTCCTCGAACTCGCCGACGGCGCAAGTCCACTCACCGGATCCGAAGGCGATGGGGTGGGAGGTGATCTGGGGAGGGGTGCCACCCACCGACTCGACATAGGCCTTCATGGCGTCGATGTGCGCCTGGACGCCATCCGTGGGCTCCTGACCCTTCCAGTCCACGTGCACGTCGTCCGTGTGGTGGTGGGCGAAGACGCCGTCCCAATCGGCGTTGTTCCACCCCGTGAAGTCGAGGTCATCCATGCCCTTGAGGTTGGCGGCCACCTGGTCGTCTGACATGTCGCGTCCTTCCGTCGAGCTCTCAGGGGCCCGGGGCTGGGCCCTGCGATCGATCGTGGCAGTGCGCCCGACTCACGACAAGGGCTGGCACTCGGGCCGCTGTCAGTGCCCGGCCCTAGCGTTCGTCACATGTCAGACAAGACGGGATCCCGCCACCTGCGGGTCGTGCGCGACGCGAAGGCTGCCGCTGCCGAGGCTGAGCGCGTCGCCTACTGGGCGCGCCTCCAAGCACTTCGCGCCGAGCGCGAGCGCCTGAGGGCCGGCTGAAGGCAACTCAGCTTCGCGGAAGTGGGTCACACGACCTGCGGACTGGCTACCCTGCAGCCATGAGGGGACGCAGGGGAATCGTGGGATGGGCTGTCGCGGCGCTGGCGGTGGCCGCACTGACGGGATGCGGGACCCAGGTTGCATCTTCAGCCGATGGGGCGGCATCCCCTGCCACCGCTTCGACGAGACCCTCGCCGACGATCACGGCCACGGTGGCGCCGGAACCACCGGCCCCTCCTCCCACCGCTCCGGCACTCCCACCCGACCCCCGCGGGGCAAAGATGGGCCATGAGATCGTTCGGTTCGCCGCGCGCTACGCCGAGACCCTCGCAGCACAACTCGACAAGAACGAGCCGGGGCGCACCCACGCGGTCACCTGCACACCCGTGATGTTCCTGTGGTGGACGGGCGCCCACACGCCGTGCGAAGTCTCGATCGATGGCGGCACCCCCGTGGTGTGGACCGCCCTGACCCAGGAGCACCCGGACGAGCCGAGCGGGCGCCAGTACGTCGAGTTCACCGTCGGAGACCGGACGGATGTCCGACCGTGGCCCCCGTCCGTGCCGCCAGTCGCGCCCTCGAGTTAGGTCCTCCGACCATGCGCACGAGTGGTGACCGGAAACTTCCCAGGACGATGCGGATCGCGGTGGGGGCGATATCGATTGGCCTGTTGGCAGGCTGCAGCCAGCAGGCGGGACCGGTCCGACCAGAACCGACGCCGACTCCGACACCGTCGCCGACCATCACGGCCACAACGACACCCCCTCCCCCGCCCACCGGGCCACCCCCCGGACCACAGGGCATTCCGCAACTGCACCAGATGAGTGGACTCGCCTGGCAGACGCAGGAGGCGCTGCGCGCCGAGCTCGACCGGTCCGACCCGGGGCACATCCACGACGTCGTCTGCCAGCCAGTCCCGATGTTTCACATGGCGGGGGCGAGCACCCGCTGCGATGTCACGACCGACGGCGCCGCAGCCGTGCGGTGGACCGCGCTCACGGTTCCGGGCACAGCCCCTGAGGGCGGCCAGGTCGTGGAGTTCACCCACGGCGAGCGAAAGGACCTGCCACCGTTCCCACCGAGGTGAGCGGACGGCATACTTGCCAATTCGGAAAGTTCACTGCATACTTTCCAACATGGAAAGCAACGAGCCCCCTTCCGGCGCTGACGACGCAGCCTCCTTGCTCGCGTCGGCCGACGACGCCACCGCGCGTTGGGCAGGACGACTCACCCTCCCGTCGTTCTTCCACTCCGCGATCGGTGCCGCCATCGCCCTCCAGGTCGCCACCGCCGCCTACGGCATCGCCGTCGACAGCACACGCGCCCGAATCGCCATGGGCGCAGGGCTGCTCGTCTTCGTCGTGACCGCCGTGGTGCAACTGCTCCGGTTCCGGTCACGCAACGGTGTGTGGATCTCGGGTCTCGCGAGCCGCGCCGTCCTCGGGACCGCGAACGCCAGCGCCACGGCATACGTGCTGTCGCTCGGCGCAGCCGTGTGGGCGGCGTTCGCGGAACGATGGTGGCTGGTCGTCGTGGTCGCACTGGCCGGCGGGCTGGGCTACGCGGTGGCCGGGAGGCGCTGGTGGCGGCGATACCAGGGCGACCCTGCCGCGAACGCCCGCGCCGAGTCCCCGGGGGTGATCGCGGCCGTCGCCGTGCTCGCGCTCGCCGGGCTCGTCCTGCTCCTCCTGGGGAAGTGATGGGCGCGCTGGACCCTGCCATCCACGCGCCGGCCCGCCTCCGGCTGATGACCATGCTCGCCGCGGTGACCGAGGCGGAGTTCGCGACGCTGCGCGAGGGCCTCGAGGTCAGCGACTCCGTCCTCTCCAAGCACGTCACAGCGCTCGCCGACGAGGGCTACGTGAAGAGCCGCAAGGGGGTTCACGCCGGACGGCGCACGACGTGGATCTCGATGACCGGCCCGGGCCGCACGGCGCTGCGGCAACACGTCGCGGCACTGCGCGAACTCATCGCGGACGTGGACTGACTCCTGCCGAAAGGTTGTCCCTAGAATCCCGTGCCATGGGGGACAACACGAGGAGTGGCGCACTGCGGCGTGTGGGCAGTTTCGTTCGCGGTCGCCCCACGTCGCAGAAGGTCGGCGGAGGTGTCGTGGCGGCACTCCTGGCCAGCGCGCCCTTCGGCGGGTTGGCCGGACCGGCTGCTTCCGGGCCAGAGACCATCAGCCCGGGCAAGCCGCTCATGGTGGGCCCCTACGAGGTGATCATCGACAAGGTCGTCGAGTTGCCCGACCTCAAGCCCGCCGTGTCCCCCCAGCCGTCGCAACGCGTCATCGTGCTCGACACGCGCGTGACCCTGACGGGCGACCGCCCGGAGTACGCCGTGACCCTGAAGGACAACGTCGCCGTCTCGGGTGGCGGCGTGAAGGTCGACGACAACCCCGGTCTGTACTTCGTCGAGGACGCCACCGCGATGAGCAACTTCAACCCGGGACTGACCTATCGGCTGGCACTGACGTTCACGACCTCCGGGCCGTGGCAGGGCGACACGGTGACCGTGAAGAGCAACCTCGTGGAGTTCCGCGAGCAGGACTCGGCGACGCTCGACCCCAACGCCTGGGTCAGCCGCGACGAGGTCCGGGGGCAGGGCACCTTCACCCTGGAGCGCCGGTCATGAGGCGAGGGATCGCGACGGCAGCGTTCGTCATCGCCGCCATGGGGCTCGGCCGGCTCATCACCGACCACATGCCCCTGACCGATGCGGCCGACAAGCCGTTCATCCAGACTGGGGCCGTAGACGAGACCGTCGCCCTCGACTACGCGGACGTCACCGTCACCGGCGTCCACGTGACGCCGACGATCATGGGCAACCCGGCGTCGGCTGCCGGTGGGCGCTGGCTCGTCGTCGACACGGAGATCGTGGCTCGGCAGGCGCCCACGGTCATGGCCGGCTTCTTCCTCGTCGACGCGCAGGACCGCCGCTGGATCGCCTCACTCCGCGGCCCGGAGTGCGTCACGAGTGCCCGGCTCGCGACGGGCGTCCGGCACTACGCAAGCATCTGCTTCGACATCCCCAAACAGGCCCTTGACGGCGCCCGCCTCATGGCGACGCGCGGGCCCTGGGACTCCCACGAATCGACCTTCCGACGCGACGACGTCGCCCAGATCGACCTCGGGATCAAGGCTGCAGAGGTCGACGCCCTCTGGGCGCAGAAGGACGCCGTCAACATCAGGCAGAGCGGCCCGGTCGCGCCCGATGCACCTGATGCACCTGATGCACCCGATGCGCCCGAGGAGGCGCGCCAGTGAGTGCAGCGAACGACAACCGTCCGAGCCGTTGGTGGATCGCCGCCGTCCCCGTCGCCATCGTCACGATGCTCCTCGCCAATGGCTTCCGAGTGCCGGTGTTCTGGTACCAGTCCGGTCAGCACCGCGAGATCGCCAGCGGGGACGCGAACGAGTGGGTGTCAGTCACCGAGGAGACCTCCGACGCCCACGGCGACCTGACCCGGAAGTACGACGTGAGGTTCGCCGGGCTGGGAGGCGCGGAGACGGCATACGAGAGTCGTGCTGGTGAGTTCACGCTTCCGGAGGGGATGGTCGCGCGCAGCGTCAAGCTCGACTTCCGGGCCGAGCCCGACCAGGTACTCAAGCACTGCGCCGTGACGCTCATCGACGATGAGGGACGGGAGTACCGCGTGGGGCACGTCGAGGACGACCTCGGCGCCAAGATCACCGTGTGCGTGCCCGAGGAGACCCCCGGCCCCAGCGCGCCCATCGTTGACGCGGAGACGCGTGGAACCCTCCCCCCGGAGGAACAGCCACGGCCGAGCGAGTGGTCGGCGTCGCCCGCGATCGCCGTGCCGGCGGACGCGAGGTTCGTGGAGGTGCGGATCTCGTTCGAGAACCCCGACTACGTCAGGATCCGGCTGTTGAGCTGACGGGTTCGCCAGCGGGGGCGGGTGTCGGATCTGACCCCGCCGCGAGCCTCGGGCCGAGCAGCCAGTCGATCGCGGCTGCGAGCAGAGCAGCCGCGAGGACCATCGTGAGAGCAAGCCCAATCGCCTTCTCCATGGGGGCGATCGCCAGCCACGTGTTGGTCTCGAGCGGGCCGATCGCGGCGCGCAATGCTTGACCGACCAGCCACGGGATCCGGAGGACGAGGAGGAACGCGAGGCTGAAGGTGAGCATTGGCAGCAACCCGGCCGTCGCCATCATCCGCAGACCGTTCCAGAACGCCGACCACCGTTCCCGGACGTCGGCGACAAGGCCGCTGCCGTAGCGACGGACCGGTGCAGGGACGCGCTCCCATCGCGGATTCGGCTGTGCCGCAGGGGGTTCGGGGGTGGACAGCTTGTGACCGAGGACGACCGCGCCGACCGTCAGCCACGCCAGAGGGACGATGACGACGGCGTCGATGGCACCCACCAGACCGAAGAGCCACTTGGTCGCGGTGTCCACGGGGTTGGCGAACGGACCAAGGGTCGTGACGACCTGGTCGTACTGGTCGAGAACGAGCCGCGAGGCACGGCGGCTCTGGACCCACGCCACCCCCGACTCACGGAACTCGGTGACCTTCTGCGCCACCTGCGAGGTGTAGTAGACCTCGACCAGTGCGCCGAGGAACGCGAGGCCGAGGAACTTGGTGACGCTCTCGATCTTGCCCAGCGCGTATCGCAGCACCCAGGCAATGGCGACGATCATCAGGACGATCTGCCAGTCATAGATCGCGAGCCGCCCGGCGAAGTCGTAGTCGACGTCGCCGTCGAGGCTGAACTGGTTGAACTCCGCGTAGGCCGCCTCATTGGTGAACCGGAAGAGGTCCTCCTTGAGCAACCCGTAGGACACGTAGACCGCGAGGAACGGCACCAGCACACTGACCGCGACGTCGACGAGTCGCATGGGGCGCCTCTCGGTCGGCGCCTGATGAGCCTCCCGCTGGGAGAGTTCGGCGACGTTGGGCAGGGAGCCTCGCGTCATGAAGAGCATCGCGATCATGGCGCCGAGGAAGCCGAGTGGGGCCAGGACGAGGATGAGCTGCCCGAGAAAGCCGCTGTAGTCGCTGACCAGAACCGCGAGCCACATGGTCGCACTGCGGAAGGCGAGTCCGAGGCAGGCGATGACGATGAACGGCGCCCAGTAGGTCCTGAGGATCCGCCCTGCGGACACCAGCACCGCTGGAATGTCCCTGACGCGCATCTCGTCGCTCATCGCGTCACCCCCGTGCCCCGCGCCGCTCGGCGCCTGATCTGTCGTCGAGAGCATAGCGAGCGGGTCGCCCTCGCGACCGACTCACGTGTCCAGGTGGTCCCGAACTGCCGCGATGTATGCCGTCGGCTCAGTTGCGTGGATCTCGTGCCCTGCCGGGATGGTCACCAAGCGGCCGTCGACGACTGCGACGACGTCCGGCCAGTCGGGTGAGGGCCATCGGTCTGCGGGCGGACGTCGGGCATGCCTGCGGTCGCTCCTCCCAGTCCTGCTTCGTGCCATGTGCGAGTCCGGCCTCGCAGTGCGAGGATCGCAGGGTGGGCGAATCCGTGAGGGCGACGACGGTGCCGATCCTGGGATGTCGGGACGTCGACGAGACGGTCGAGTTTTATGAAGCCCTCGGATTCCACACGACGCACCGGCAGGTCAGGCCCTACCCCTATGTCGCGGTGACGGGCCACGGCTTCGACCTGCACTTCAGCCGTGTCCCGTCTGGCGCCGACCCGGAGAACGAGGATGTCGGCGCCTGCCTCGTCCTCGTCGACGACGTCGCGGGCTCTCACGCCGCTCTGTCCGCCTCGAAGCGGACGGCCTTTGGCAAGGTGCTGGCCAAGGGACGTCCGCGAATCACGCGGTATCGACCGGGGGCATCCCGGTTCACGCTGGTCGATCCTTCGGGCAACTCACTGATCTTCATCCAGAGTGACGTCGAGGAGGCCGTCGACTACCGCGGAGCCGCGGGTCTCACGGGTGTGGCCAAGGCGCTAGACAACGCTCGAGTCCTGCGTGACTTCAAGCTCGACGACAGGGCCGCACTCCGGGCCATCACGAGCGGCCTGCGACGTCACTCCGACAGCGCCTCGCCCGACGACCTTGAGGCAGCGCGAAGGATGGCCGCGGAACTCGAAGCCGTCATCGGCGACGAGTAGCAGGCTCCTGGCCTGCGGCCGGGAAGGAGGGCTCAGGCCGTCAGTCGGGTGACGGTGCCGAGGAAGCTCGTGACGTAGAGGGCGGTCGGGTCCCACCCGGGACCTGACCCGAACGCGACGGACGAACTCAGGGGCAGTCCGCTCGCGATCGTGCAGGTCGCGCCACTATCGGGGTCGACCCGCACCACTGAGCCCGCGACGTTGAGGGCTACGTAGACCTCGCCGTCGGGACCGACGGTCAGGTCATCGGCGGAGTTGAGGGGTCCGATGCCGGGGATGGTCAGGACCTTGGGCTGCGCGGAGGGGTTGTCGACATCGACGACGGACACGGTCGATGCCAGTGTGAAGGTGGACGCGACGTAGAGCGCCCGCCGCGTCGGGTCGAAGGCGAGGCCATTGGTCGACGTCACGCTCGGCGCGTACGGCGCCTTCTCACCAGACGGCTTCACGGCAGTGAGGGTGGTGGACGGGCCGACATCCCGACTGGCGACAAACGTCCCGTCGGGAAGCCGCTCGAGTCCGTTTGGCATCGTCAGACCGGTGGCGACCGTGGTCACTGCGCCACTGTCGAGATCGACCGACGAGATGGTGCCGTCCTTGATCCCCAGGAAGCCGGACGCGGGGCTGTTGCCGGTCGTGAACGACACGGTGTTGCCGTGCACCACGATTCCGCCGGGCGCGGTGACGTTGGCGACGAGCGTTCCTCGTTGGCCGTCCGGGGTGAGGCGTTTCAGGGCACCACCCGGGCCGAGGACATTCGTCTCGCTCAGGAGTAGTCCGCCGCGGCCGTCGAACGCGAGGTTCTCCAGAGTGCCAAACCCTTGTGCGACAGGCGCTTTCGTCCATGGGGCGCAGGTTGAGTCTGGGCTTGAAGCCGTGGCCGCGCTCGCACTCGTCGGGGCGAGCCCTCCCCCCACGAGTGTGGCGGACAGGACTGCGGCGGCCATTGCGGTTCCCCTGCGCATCGTCATGAACGGGGAGCATGCCTGTCTCCCACGACGACCTCACTGTTCGTGTCACCCCTTGTCGCCGCGCGTCCGAAATGCGGATGCAGGTGCCAGTCGCAGCCATGTATCTTGACGTCAAGACACTTCGGGAGGGGTCCTGTGATGACGAAATGGTGGCGGTCCGTGGTGCCGCCCACGAAACTCGAGCGTGACCTCGCGTTGCAAAGCGTCCTGTCGGCGTTCGCGACGGGGTCCTTCCTCACCGGGACTGCGGTGTTCTTCACCCAAATCGTGGGTCTCTCGGGCGCGCAGGTCGGTCTCGGCATGTCCATCGCGGCCGCCGTGACCCTGGCACTGTCGATCCCCCTCGGCCGCCTGACCGATGTGGTGGGCGCCAAGACCCTCTGGGTCATCAGTGCGCTGGTCGAGGCGGCGCTCTATCTCGCTTGGCCCCTGGCGAGCGGCTTCGCCGCGTTCGTCGTGCTGTTGGCGGTGCTGGCCTCCGTCGAGACGGCGGGTCGGTCGGCACGCAACGTGTATCGCATCGAGGTCTTCCCCCGCGAAACGCGGGTCCGGGCCATGGCCTACCAGCGGGCGGCACGCAACGTCGGCTACACCCTCGGCGCGGGCACCGCGGGCGTTGCACTGGGCATCGGCACGAGGGAGGCGATCATCGCGGTCCCGCTCATCACGGCGGCCCTGCTCGTCGTCAACGCAGTCATGATCTCGTTCCTGCCGGCGATCCACCGGGCGCCGCCACAGGAGACCGGCTCAGAGGTGCACGTCACGCCAGCCGCGTTCAAGAACGTCGGATTCGTCGTCCTCGCACTCTGCAACGGTGTGCTCGCGTCGAATCAGGTCCTGCTCAACGTCGTCGTGCCCCTCTGGCTGGTCGAGCAGACCGACGCGCCGCGCACGCTGCTTGCGTGGCT
This sequence comes from Knoellia sinensis KCTC 19936, assembly GCF_000768705.1. Taxonomy (GTDB): domain Bacteria; phylum Actinomycetota; class Actinomycetes; order Actinomycetales; family Dermatophilaceae; genus Knoellia; species Knoellia sinensis. The sequence goes on along the minus strand of NZ_AVPJ01000002.1, from coordinate 124,232 downwards.
CTTCGGCACCAACACCGTGCTCGCCGTCCTTCTCCAGGTCCGGGCATCCCGCGGGGCCGAGACGGTGGCGGGTTCGTTGCGTGCCGTGCGCCTCTCGGGCTGGGCGTTCGTCCTCTCGTGCATCGTCATCAGCCTGACCCACGAGACAGTCGGCTGGGTCTCGATCGTGCTCATCTGGATCGGGCACATCACCATCACCGGCGCCGAGTTGTGGCAGTCCGCATCGGACTGGGGCTTCACGTCCGAGCTCTCGGATCCACGACGATTGGGTGACTACCAGGGCGTCTGGGGTCTGGGCTACCAGATCGAGCCGATCATCTTCCCCGCTCTCTACACGTTCCTCGCGCTCACGTGGGGAACGACCGGGTGGATCGTCATCGCCGTGATCGCCGTGACCGCGGCGGTGGTCTCGCACCCCGCGGCCCGCGCCGCCCAACGCCACCTCGAACGCCACACCGCACCAGTCACGGTCAGCACCGCTTGACCGCTGAGTTCTTGCGTGCGGAAGCGTCCAATTGGGTGAGTTCGGGACGGATGTGGTGCGAGCCGTGACGGGGAAGTCGTCAGATGTCGTGGATATATCCGGGACGATTCTAGGTTTCCGCGTCATCACCCGGAGGGGTCGGCGGCGGCGGGGCCACCGCGGCCGGTGGTGCGGGGCGGCTCGTAGCCACCCTCGGGCGGGACCATCTCGGCCCGCACCCCGAGGAGACGGATCGGCCGGTCGTCCTCGAGACCGCGCAGGAGTTCGAGCGCAGTACGAGCGATGACCGCGGGGTCGAAGGTCGGTTCGGGCAGCTTGCGGATCCGCGTGGTCGTGAAGAACGGCGCGAAGCGGACCTTGAGGTGCACGCGGGCACATTCGCGTCCCTCGCGTCGGATGTCCTCGACAACTTGCTCCGACAAGGCGCGAATCGCAGCCTCGATCTCGCCGGCCTCGGTGAGATTCGACTGGTAGGTCATCTCCCGCCCGTGCGCCCGCGCCACCCACGGCGTGTCGTCGATGACGGTCGCGCCGAGTCCCCGTCCGAGCCGGCCGTAGTGCGGCCCCATCCGCGGCCCGAACTCCTCCGTGAGCACCTCGTCCGAAGCATCCGCGAGCTGCTGCACAGTGTCGTAGCCATGGGAGGCGAGTCGGGCCGCGATCCGGTTCCCCACACCCCAGAGAGCTGTCGTCGGCCGCTCCCCCATGACCTCGAACCAGTTGTCGCGCGTGAGCACGAACGTGCCCTGGGGCTTGCCGAAGTCGGTCGCGATCTTGGCGCGCACCGTCGTGTCGCCGACGCCGACCGAACAGTGCAGCTGCGAGGCCTCGAGCACCTCGGCGCGGATGGCGTCGGCGTGGGCGACCGCCTCGGCCACATCGTCACCCGCCGTGGTGAGCCCCACGAACGCCTCGTCCCAGCCGAGCACCTGGACCACCGCGCCCGGGTGGGCCCGCAAGGTCTCCATGACGACCGCCGAGGCAGCGTCATAGGCCGGACCATCCACGGGCAGGAACACAGCGTCCGGGATCTTCCGGACCGCCGTCTTGAGTGGCATGCCGGATCGGACACCGAACTCCCGAGCCTCGTAGGACGCCGTCGACACGACCGCTCGCTCCGTCGGATCGCCCCGCCCGCCCACCACCACAGGGAGCCCAGCCAGCTCGGGGCGCCGCAGGATCTCCACGGCCGCAATGAACTGGTCGAGGTCGACGTGGAGCACCCAGCGCGCCATAGACCCCAGTGTGCCGTGGGCCTCGGACACCTGCCGTGCATGGGCTTGGATGGGTTCATGCGTGACGTCATCGTGGTCGGAGGCGGGATCGTCGGTCTCGCGACGGCATCCGAGATCCTCCGCAGACGACCGGGAGCGGACGTCCTCGTGGTCGAGAAGGAGTCCGAGGTCGCCCAGCACCAGAGTGGGCACAACAGCGGGGTGATCCACGCGGGCGTCTACTACGCGCCGGGCAGCCTCAAGGCAAGGTTCTGCCGGGAAGGTGCGGCGCGCACCAGGGAGTACTGCACCGAGAAGCGAATTCCGTTCTCCGACACCGGGAAGCTCGTCGTCGCCACGAGCACCGTCGAGGTCGAGCGGCTGTCTGACCTCACCGACCGCGCGCGAGCCAACGGGCTCACCGTGACACCCCTGGATGGCGGCGCACTGCGTGAGCGCGAGCCGCGCGTTGCCGGTCTCGCCGCACTCCACGTCCCGTCCACGGGAATCACGGACTACTCCGCCGTATGCCGTGCACTCGCCTCCGACATCTCGGCCGCCGGAGGCGCGGTGCGCACCTCCACCGTGGTCACCGCCATCGACGAAGCGTCAGCAGCCGTGACCCTCACCCTTCGCGAGAACGGTTGGGAGACACTGGAGTCCGCGCGACAGGTCATCGTCTGCGCGGGTCTCCAGGCCGACCGGCTCGCCCGAATGTCCGGCCTCAACCACGGCCGGGACACGTTCCAGATCGTGCCGTTCCGAGGCGAGTACTACCGACTCCCAGCCCGCCGCAACGACCTCATCAGCAGCCTCATCTATCCGGTGCCGGACCCGGACCTGCCGTTCCTCGGCGTCCACCTCACCCGGATGATCGACGGCAGCATCACCGTCGGACCCAACGCAGTGCTGGGCTTCAGCCGTGAGGGCTACCGCAAGGGCGCCGTACATCCCCGCGACGTGGCGACCTACGCCACGTTCGCGGGGATGTGGCACGTTGCCCGAACCCATTGGCGGACAGGGCTTGCCGAGCAGCGTGACTCGTGGAGCCGGCGCGGCTATCTCGAACTGGTCCGCCGCTACTGCCCCGACCTCACCGTCGACGACCTCCTGCCTGCACCTGCCGGCATTCGCGCCCAGGCCGTCCTGCGCGATGGGACGCTCGTCCACGACTTCCTTGTCAGACGGACGGGCCGCACGGTTCATGTCTGCAACGCACCGTCACCGGCGGCGACCTCGGCGTTCCCGATCGCGCAGCATGTCGTCGACCTGCTGGAGCCACGCGCTCAGTCGTAGATGTAGACCCGACGACCGACGATTGGCCAGCTCTCGCGATACAGCTTGCTCATCGCGGAGGTGCTCACCCGCAGGCAGCCGTGCGATGCCGGGTAGGGCGGGATCGACGTCGAGCCGTGGATGGCATAGCCACCCTTGAAGTAGGCGGGGAGCCACATCCGGCCCAAGGAGCCGTTCTGCCACCCGCTGGTGTAGCGCCAGTAGATCGAGAATCGGCCCCGTGGGGTGTGGGCGGTCTTCCAGCTCCCCCGCGAGTAGTAGCGCTTGCCGTTGGCCGTGCTCGTGTTGAGCGTGTACTTGAGGCGACCGCCAGAGACCAGCATGAGCACGTTCTCGGAGATGTCGCACTCGATGATCGTCCCCGAGGTCGTGCGCGGATTGGCCTTGACGCCCCGGTCGAGGAGCCCCCACGTGGTGGGTCCGACCACGCCATCACGACTGACATGAGCGACCTTCTGGAGGGCCCAGACCGCCTGTTGGGTGAGGTGGCCGAAGTTCCCGTCGGCTGTGCCGCACCAATAGGTCAGCGCATTCAGCCGTTGCTGGAGGGCCACGACGTGGGCACCTGTCGATCCCTTGCGAAGTGACGGGCGGGTGGCGGCATGGGCCGGTGAGGCCCCTGCTGTCGCCAGGCCGAGGAGGCCCGCCCCGGCGACTCCGGCCAGGGTCACGCGGCGCGTGACCTCATGCGTGTTGTTGTTCTCCATCCCAAAGCACCCCTGCTCTGTTCCCCAAGCGGGCGACTCTCGCCCGTGTAGGAATCAGACGCGCAGTTCCCCGGACAGGGTTGTCGCCGACGAGGGTCAAAAAGCACCTGGGGTGTCAGGGCCAGATCGATGGCACGGACGAAGGGTGGCTAGGTGGTTCGAAGTACCCGCTTCAACCACGAGGCAACGTCCTGCGCGAAGCCACCGGGGTGGCGAGCCCACACGAAGTGGTCGAAGGGCGGGCCATCCTCGCCCTCCGGTCGGGTGGCGAAACGATGCTCCACCTGAGCCGCCTGCAGCTTGGCGACGAGGTTGTCGATCGACCCCTGAGGTGCCAGGTCGTCGTTGTCGAGGGCCACGGCCAAGACAGGGATGTTGACGCTCGAGAAGTCCGGTTCCCCTGCGCCCGAACCCTTCTCGACGATGAGATCGCCTCGGCGGGCGAATCTGGCCCACTCGCGAATGAGCTGGCGTGGCTGTCGGCCACCGAAGCCGAGCCGGTGCCCCGGCCAGTGGCCCCGAACCCACGCGATGGCGGCGACGGACTGGGTCTGCGCGAGCAACTTGATGCGGCGCGGGTAACCCCGCCAGTAGGGCGACCCCGAGCCGACGAGGACCAGGGCGCCCGCAGCCGAAGCGTGGGTCGCGAGGTGAACCATCGCCACCTGCCCCCCGAAGGAGTGCCCGAGCAGGGCCACCGGGCGACCGGCATAACGCTCCTTGGCCACAGCGACAGTGGCGGCGACGACGTCGTCGGACACCGCGGCATACCCGAAGTCGTGTCGTCGACTCGCGAACGGGCGACTCACGCCCTGCCCCGGGAAGTCGGCGACGAGGGTTGCCACGCCCTCCGCGGCGAGCGCCTTGACGAAGGGTCCGTAGTAGCCGGCCGCGACACCGAGTGCCGGAAGGAGGACGACCACCGGGTCGCCGGTGCTGCCACCGTCGACGCCGACGACGGTCGTGTGTCCCCCGCCGGGCAGGTCCAGGTCAGTCACGTGATCCACGGGGAGAACGGTATGCCGCCTCGCCCGGGTCAGCGTCGCCCGGGTCGGCGTCGACGGGTCAGCGTCGCCCGGGTCAGCGCTCGTGGGTTGACACCCAGGCCGCCGCGGCCGCGCGCGACGAGACTCCGAGCTTGGTCCGCACGTTGGCAACGTGCCGGTGGACCGTGTGAGCGCTGAGGACGAGCCGTTCGGCGATCTGTGCATCGGTGAGGCCTTGGGCGACGAGCATCAGCACCTCGCGCTCGCGCGGTGTGAGCGTCGCCGCAGCACGCTGTTCCGCAGGCGGGAGCGGCGGTAGCCCGTCGAGGAAGCGTTCGATCGCCTCGACCAACGCGAGACTGTCTCCACGCCAGGGGAAGTGGTCCTCGCCAGCCAACTCGACGAACGTGGCATCGGGCACCAGGTCGGCGACTTCGCGGCCAAGGGCGAACGGGATGGCCCGGTCATCCCGACGGTGCGCCACCAGGGTGGGTGTGCGCACGCGAGCAAGATGCGCGGTGGAGTCCAGTTCATAGACAGCGCGCAGGGCCGCCGCCGCGTCCTCCCGTGACGACGAGCGCCGCTGGAACTCGGCGAACTCCTCCCTCTCCACGGCCGTCGCGTTCGGGAGGAAGACGTCTGCCAGGACCCGTGCCCCGAGCCCCCAGTGACGTTCGACGACTGCCACCAACAACTCCTTGGCCGACGGAGACGCGATGTCCGCGCCGTTCGCAAAGCTGCCGTAGAGCACGAGCCGCTCCACGAGCTCCGGATGCTCCGCGGCACACGCGGCGGCGGCGCCGCAGCCCGAGGATCCGCCGAGCACCGTCACGCGGGTCTGGCCGATCGCCCGGAGGAGTCCGACGAGCACGGCGATCTCGTCGTCGAGGCTGGCGGATGGCGGCCCATCACGATCCGAAAGCCCAGTGCCGGGACGGTCGTAGCGGATCACGGTGTGGTGCATGGCGAGAGCCTGCACGAAGGTCCGGAAGGCGTGATCCTCCCAGTTCAGGGTCAGGTGACTCGCCCACCATCCCCCGATGACGAGTGGAGGCCCCGAGCCGATCGCGGACCACGCCACGTCTCGCTCGCCGACCCTGGCGTAGCGAACGACCTGGTCAGCCGTCATGGCTGGATTCTAGTGCCGCACAGGTGGCCCGATCCGGCCATCAACAGTTGGCCGCTTCCGGGGATGAGGCCGGCGGCCCGGTCGCGGTCCCCTTGAGTCATGACAACAACGACCAGCACTCAGACTTCACCGAACGCCGTCGAGACGACGGGCAGCCGCTTCTCGTCCGTGATGTACGACCCGTTCCTCTGGCTCGGCGAACGTCGCGGGATGCGCGCCACGCGCCACCGTCTCCTCAGCACAGCCCGCGGTCAGGTCCTCGAGATCGGGGCCGGGACGGGGCTCAACCTGCCCCACTATCCCGAGGACATCGAGGAACTGGTCCTCACCGAACCAGTGGAGCCGATGGTCGACCGCCTCGAGCGGCGACGTGCGGCGCTCGGACGCACCGCGCGGATCGTGGTCGCCCCTGCAGAGAACCTCCCGTTCGAGGACGGTTCCTTCGACACCGTGGTCTCGACCATGGTGTTGTGCACGGTCACCGACCCGGACCAGGCGATCGCGGAGGTGCAGCGGGTGCTGCGCCCCGGCGGACGGCTGCTCTTCATCGAGCACGTCCGCTCCCCCTCGGCGGCGTCGGCGCATTGGCAGGACCGGCTCGCGGACGCATGGGCCGGCTTCGCCGACGGATGCCGCTGCGACCGCGACACGCTCAGCGCGATCTCGTCGCGTCTGGATCTTGCGTCGTGGGACCGCGCCCGCTGGCGAGGAATGCCGCGCGTCGTGCAGCCGCTCGTCATCGGTGAGGCCGTGGCCTCCGCATGACCACCACGTCCGTATGCCGGGTCGTCACCTTCGCGGGTGACGGCCCGGCTTTGCGTGTTGGCGCCTTCTGGAGGCTGCTCGGCCGGAAATCGGGATGACAGGTGTCAGTGGTCGCAGAGACAGTGGAAGGCGGCAGGGCACACAGCACTGCCCTTGACTCTGGAGGGGAATCCATGAGCGCAGCAGTTGACAGCACGAGCCTGGCCGATCGCCTCGACGCGGTCGTTGATGGCGAGGTCACGGCACCGGGCGATGCCGCCTACGACGAGGCTCGCCAGGTCTTCGCGGCCGGGATCGACAAGCATCCGGAAGCCATCGTCCGTCCCGCCCACGTCGACGATGTCGCGGCCGTCGTCGCCCTGGCGCGCGAGTTCGACATCGAGTTGGCCGTGCGAGGTGGTGGCCACAGCGGAGCCGGGCACGGAACGTCCGACGGGGTCGTGCTCGACCTCGGCGAGCTCAAGGACCTCGACATCGACGTCGAAGGACGAACGGCGTGGGCCGGGGCTGGCTTGACCGCGGGGGAGTTCACGACGGCCGTCGCCGAGCACGGCCTCGCCGCTGGCTTCGGCGACGCCGGCGTCGTGGGCATCGGTGGCATCACGCTCGGCGGAGGCGTCGGCTTCCTGTCCCGCGCGCATGGGCTGACGATCGACAACCTCCTCGCGGCCCAGGTCGTCACCGCGAACGGCGAGCGCCTCCACGTGGATGCCGACAATCATCCCGACCTGTTCTGGGCGTTGCGCGGTGGCGGCGGCAACTTCGGCGTCGTGACCCGCTTCCAGTTCCGGCTCCACGAGGTGGGGCAGGTGCACGGCGGCATGCTCATGCTCGCGGCGACACCATCGGCGATGAGGTCCGTGGTCCGGGCGGCCGAGGCCGCCCCCGATGAACTCAGCCTCATCATCAACGTCATGAGCGCACCACCGATGCCGTTCATCCCCGAAGCGCTGCACGGCAGCACCGTCATCATGGTCGTGGCGTGCTGGTCCGGCGCCGTGGATGAGGGTGAGCGCGTGCTGGCACCGCTGCGGGCCTCGGGTGAGGTGCTGGCCGACATGATCGAGCCGATCCCGTATGCCGCCCTGCTCGAGGACGAGGTCCCGGCCCGGATGCCGTTCACGGTGGCTGGCCGGTCCGCGTACACCGAAGAGGTGACCGACGCGGCGATCCGGGCGATCATCGAACAGGTCAGCACCTCGGACGCGGCGCTGAAGGTGGTTCACCTGCGCCTGATGGGGGGCGCCATCGACCGGGTGGAGGCCGACGCCACGGCCTACGCCCACCGCGGTGCGAGGTTCATGACCAACGTCGCCTCAAGCTACGACGGCGCCGAGGATCGACGCGAGCGCGAGGCGTGGATCAGCGGCCTCGCCGAGCTGCTCGAGGTCGGCCAGCCGGGGGTCTACGTCAACTTCCTGGCCGACGACGGGGCCGCTCGCCTCGAGGAGGCCTACCCGCCGCACACGCTCAAGCGCTTGCGCGAAATCAAGGCGGCCTACGACCCCGACAACGTCTTCCAGGTCAACCACAACATCAGCCCGACCGCCTGACCGACTGACGACATCAGCCCCGCTCTTGAGGTGGGCTCACACCCACCCGGCCCGTGCTGACCCATCAAGGGGAGGGACGCGTATGCCGTGTGGTTCAGTGCGCGTGTCCGGTGCTGACCTCGGCGGCTGCGTGGTCGTCGCCGTCGTGATCGGGGACGTCGATCGCGCCGACCTTCTCGCCGGGGCGGGCGACGACGAACTGGCCCATGAGTCCCTGGTCCTCGTGCCGGAGCAGGTGGCAATGGAACATGTAGGGACTCGACGCGTCGGCGAAGTCGGTGAACCTCATCCGCAGCTCGACGGTCTCCCCCTGCGGGATGAGGATCGTGTCCTTCCACCCGGCGAGGACCGCGGGAGGTGGGCCGCCGGCATACCGGATCACCTGGAACTGGACGTCGTGAATGTGGAAGTTGTGGACCTGGCCGTCGGCGTTCGTGACGTTCCACGTCTCGGTCGTGTCGAGCGTCGAGACGATGTCGACCCGCTCCAGGTCCATCTTGCCGAAGTTGGTGTTGCTCCCGCCGAGGCTGACGTTGCGCGTCGCGCCCACGGTGTCGTCGGCCAAGTCGGGCGCCGGGGCAAGGGTTGCGGGCACGACTGGGCTGGCGGTGAGCGTCTGCGCACCACGCAACTCCAGGATGTCGAGCCGGTCGGAGGCCCCGGTGAAGCGGTTGCTGTCGCCCGTCGGAGGCGTGCTCTGCAGGACGGTGCGTTCACCCGGCCGCACGTCGACCACGATCTCGGCCCGCTCCCCCGGTGAGAGGAGGAGTTCGTTCGTCTCCACGGGCGCGGGGAGCAGGCCACCGTCACTCGCAACGACGGCATACGGGCGGTTGTCGTCGAAGTGGAAGCGATAGACGCGGGCGTTCGACCCGTTGACGACTCGCAGGCGGACACGTTCGCTGGTCACGTCGAGGAACGGACCCGGGGTGCCGTTGACGAGGACGGTGTCACCGAGGATCCCCGTTGACTGGAAGAGGCCCGCGCGGTCATCGAGCTTGCTGCCGTCGAAAGCCTTGTCCTGCACCATGATCGGGAAGTCATCGACACCGTAGGTCTTGGGCAGCGCGACCTCGTTGGCGTCGTCGAGGATGAACATGCCGGCCAAGCCGCGATAGACGTGCTTCGCGGTCTCGCCGTGCGGGTGGGGGTGATACCAGAGCGACGCAGCGGGCTGGTCGATCGTCCACTGCGGCGACCAGTTCGCGCCGGGTGCGATGGGCTGGTGCGGGCCGCCGTCCATGCCCGCGGGCAGGTGCATGCCGTGCCAGTGGACCGTCGAGGTCTCGTCGATGCCGTTGGTGATGTTGACCTTGACCTGCTCACCACGGGTGGCGCGCAGCGTCGGGCCGAGGAATGCGCCGTTGAAGCCCCACGTCGGCGTCGGCTCGCCTCGCCCCAGGTCGGTCGCCCCGGCCTGCATGGCGAGGTCGAAGGTCCGGACGCCCGCCGCGTCCACCGTGGACTTCGCAAGCGGCGGGATGGCGAGCGGCCGTGCGAACTCGACCTCCCCGACCGTGCTGATGCTCGCGTTCGCGAAGGACCAAGCGATGTATGCCGTGAAGCCCCCGATGACGAGGACGACGACGGTTCCGATAGCGAGGACGAGCTTGAGTGCAGTGCGCATGATCTTCACCGTCGCTGACCGTTCGGCGACGGAACAGGGCATTCGGGGTGCCGTCAGGGATGGGCTCAGGGGCGGCTCCGGGGACACCCCCACGGTTCGGCGCTGAGAGCGCTCCACGCGTGGTTCGGTCACGAAATGGCCACGCACGCAACCCGCATCCCCGCTGTAGCGTCCTGAGGGGTGGAGGATGACCGTCAATCCACAGGGCAGGGGAACGTCATGGCAGGGACCATTCGTCGGAGCATCGCGGTGGCGGCAGCGGCCGCCTTCGTGGGAGGACTTGCGGGCTGCGGGCAGGGCGCTGGGGAACGCCAGGCCGGACCGGTGGCGCTGCCGGGCAGCAGCACACAGGCCGGCAGCGCGAACGAGTCCGCGCCGTCGCAGGCTCCGAGCGTGACGCGCCAGCCGTCCACGTCCACGCCGACCACAGCCACGCCGACCCCCTCGACGAAGAAGCCGAGCGCCACGACGCCCGAGAAGCCAAGCACCACCAAGCCCAAGCCGAAGCCGTCGACGACCACCAGGGCGAAGGCTCCGGAGAAGACCCCGGACAAGGCCGCGAACCCGACGAAGCCCGCGCGCGAAGACCTCCGCGTCGGTGACAGTGGCCCGGAGGTGCTCGCCCTGCAGAAGCGGCTGTCCTCCCTGGGCTACTGGTTGGGCGAGCCGGACGGGAACTTCGGTGGCCTCACGAAGCAGGCGGTCTGGGCCCTGCAGAAGACGGCTGGCCTCTCGCGCGACGGACGGGTCGGACCGAAGACACAGCGAGCCCTCGACAACGGCGTGCGCCCGAAGACCCGCCTCGGCGGGAATGGCATCGACATCGACCTCAAGCGGCAGATCCTCATGGTCGTGCGCGGCGGCGAGGTGAAGTACACGCTGAACACCAGCACCGGTGGGGGCTACGACTACAAGCGCAAGGACGGGAGCACCGGTACGGCGCGCACCCCGAAGGGCACGTTCAAGGTCTACTACACCGTCGACGGGCAGGACGAGGGGTTCCTCGGCGACATGTGGCGACCGCGCTACTTCAACGGTGGCTATGCCGTCCACGGCTCCCCGTCGATCCCGGCCTACCCCGCTTCACACGGTTGCGCCCGCCTGACCAACGCCGCGATGAACATGATCTGGGCGCGGGACTACATGCCCAAGGGCGGCACGGTCCTCGTCCGCTGAGCCTGGTCTGCTGAGCCCCGCCGACACCGCGCTCGTCAGCGCGTGGGGGTCGCGACGGCGACCCGGGTCTCCTGGGGCAGCGTCTCGCGCGCCTTGGACCAGGGGATCGTCGCCAGCAGGCTGAGCAGGCCGGTGACACCGAAGGCGATGGCGAAGCTGCCGGAGTCGACGAGGGCGCCGGCGATGATCGGGCCGACGATGGCACCGGCATCCGCCGACATCTGGAACGCCGCGAGTGCCGGCCCGCCGTTGCGGTCACGGCCCACCACGTCGGCCATGCTCGCCTGCTGGGCCGGGTTGAGCGCACCTGACCCGAGCCCGGCGATGACCGAGAGGACCACGAGGACGGAGAGGGTCGTGGCCAGGCCCGTGGCGGCCGTGGCCACACCCGCCACGGCAAGTCCGCCGATGATGAACGGTCGACGTCCGACACGGTCACTCAGCCGACCGGCGACGTTCATGCCCACCGCATTGGCGCCTGCATAGATCGCGAGGACGGCGCCGGCAAGCCACGGTTCCTTGCCGATGTTGGCCGCGACGAAGAGCGGGAGGATCGCGTTGCGCACCCCGAAGTTGGCCCACCCATTGGCGAAGCCGGAGGCGAGCCCGGCGCGATAGGCGCTGTCCTTCCATCCCTCTCGCGCGGTCATGACCGGCAGGACGGGTGCGTCGGGAGCAGGTCGCAACGCATCCTTGCTGATGAAGAGCGCGACGAGAGCCGCCGCGAGAACCAGCGCAGCGGCATACACAAGGAAGGGCACCCGGAGGCCGAGCCCACCGAGGGCACCGCCGACCGCGGGGCCACCAATGCCACCGATCAGAAACGCCGAGCCGTAGGCCGACGACACCCGCCCGCGGATCTCCGGTGGAGCCAGGCGAACGACGAGCGCGGTCGCCGAGACGGTGAACATCACCGAGCCGATGCCGCCGAGGCCGCGGAACACGAGGAGTTGCCAGTAGGTGCTGGCGAAGGCCGTGGCGGCTGTGGACGCGGCGACGATGAGGAGTCCGGCGAGATAGATCGGGCGCTCGCCGAGCCGGACGATGAGGCTGCCGCCTGCGGGCGCGAAGATCAGGCGGAAGAACGCGAAGGCGCTGACGACGATCGCGCTCGCCGTGGCGCCGACGCCGAAGCTCTGGGCGAACTGCGGCAGGACCGGCGTGATGAGACCGAAGCCGAGCGCGATGACGAACGCCGAGGCCACGAGGACCCAGATCTCACGCGGGATGCGAGCACGCTCGACGGGCGCGGAGGTGGGGGTGGCCATGAGGGTGACAAGTATGCCGGGCACCCCCGACATTCCCCCACTCGATTTCCGCTCGCCTCACCGCGGTCCCGAACTCACCCAATTGGACGGTTGGGGACGGACCGGCCGCGTGCCCAACCGTCCAATTGGGTGAGTTCGGTACGCGTGAGTGAGGGACGGGTCAGGGACCGGCGAGGAGGGCTACGGCGATCGGGACGAGGGCGCCGAGGACGACCAGGGTGTCTGGCCACCGCCAGGGCGCCGCCGCGAACCACGTCCGGCGCGACGCCGACGCGAACCCGCGCGCATCCATCGCCACCGCGAGGTCGGCCGCCATGCGCAGCGTCCGCACGAGCAGCCCGAACGTCACCGTGGCGAGGTGCTTGACGAGGGCCACGGGTCGACGCGTGTCGACGCCGAGCCCGCGGACCCGCCGGGCCAAGGAGATCTCGGACCAGACCTCGCCGAACGTGTGCACCCGCTGCAGTGCCGCAGCGAGGGCGACGACGGGACGGGCCGGCATACGGAGTCGTTGGGCCAGGTGGTCGCCGAGACGATCCGGGTCGACAAGCGGCAGGAGCACTGCGGACGGCAACACGATGATGAGGACCCGCAGGGCCGCCGTGAACGCCGTCGTGAGGTCGTTCCCGCCGAGGAGCCACGTCGACCAGCCCACCGACAGCGCACCGATGAGCCCGGGCACCATGCGCAACGCGACCCGCTTGAGGCGGCCGCGAGGGCGGGGTCCGGGGCCGCGCCCCGCCCACAGGGCGACCACCGCCAACACGACCTGCACGGCCAGGACGACGACTGACGTGCGCCAGTGCCCCGGGATGATGCCCGCGGGGATGGCGACGAGCGCGCCGAGCAACAGCGCGAGGGGGCCCGCGTTGGCGGCGAGCACCCGCCGGGGCTGATCGACCGCCGGCGCCTGCGTCGGCGGCGACAACTCGACGACGTCGTCGGAACGCTCGATGAGGGCTGCGTCGTGCGTGGACACGACGACCGCACCTCCGGCGTCGCGGTAGGCGTCGAGCAACCCGACGACCGCAGCCCACGTGTGGCGGTCCTGCCCGACGGTGGGTTCGTCGGCGAGCAGGAGTGGTGGCCGGTGCAGGATCGCCGAGGCGATCGCGAGGCGGCGCTGCTCGCCGCCGGACAGTTCGCGCGGGTCGGCACCCTCGAGGTGTGCCAGCCCGAGTGAGGTGAGCAGCGCGTGGGCCTCGACGACCCGCTCGGGAGTCTCCTGACCGAGCGCCCGGCTCGCGACGAGGACTTCGTCGAGCACGGTGCGCCCGATGATCGTCGAACTCGACCACTGCGGCACCCAGCCGACGTGCGCGGCGAGCTCGGACGTCGACAGGTCCGCGACCGGGCGATCCTTCGCGAGGACCTCACCGGTGGCCGGTGTGAGCGCGCCCGCCAGGCCCAGCAGCACCGTCGACTTTCCGGAGCCACTCGGCCCGACGAGCGACGTGGCACTCCCCGGCTGGGGCGACAGCCCCGACTCCAGCGCCGCCGCGGTCCGGGTGCGCGTCGACCCGTCGACGAGCCGGACGGTGCGGTCGATCGTGAGGGCGGTGGCTTCGATGTCCTGGCTCGAAGCCCTCTGGCCCGGCGTTCCCGCGCGCAGCGCAGCCGGCATCACCGGACTCGGAGACGGTGCACCGGGCACCCAGATCCCCATGTCGAGCAGCCGCTGCCGTTCCTGCTCCAAGACGTGGCGCACGGGACCGTCGGCGACGAGCCGGCCGTCGTCGTCGAGGACGAGCATGCGGTCCACGAGATCCACCCACGGCCCGAGCACGTGTTCCACGACGACAGACGTGATCGGGTATGCCGTGAGCGCACCTTTGACACTCGCCCTCACCTGGGCGGCGTGGCCGGGATCGAGCATGGCCGTCGGCTCGTCGAGGAGCAGCACGCTCGGCTGGAGCGCGAGCGCACCCGCGAGGGCGAGACGCTGGGTCTCGCCGCCCGAGAGGGCCGAGGTCGGGGTGTCGTGGGACTTGTCCAGACCCACCGCTGCGAGCGCGGTGGTGACATCAGCAGGCATGGCGGCACGCGGCATACCCAAGTTCTCCAGACCGAAGGCGACGTCGCGCCCGACGGACGAGGCGACCACACCGGCACCGGGCTCCTGGAGGACGAGCCCGACCTCGCCGGCGCGCGATCCGGGGATGTGACCGTCGATCGTCACCGAACCCTTGAGCTCGCCCGCATCAGCCGTCTCGAGGAGTCCGGCAATGGCTCGCAGCAACGTCGACTTGCCCGACCCGCTCGGCCCGACGAGGAGCACACGCTCGCCGGGGAGCAGCGAGACCGACACGTCGCGCAGGACCGGTTCACGGCGACCGAACGGGCGCCACGTCACCCCCGTGAGGGTGACGTGGCCGCCCGTGGTGCGTGCCCTCGTGAGACCGGCGCCGTCCCCTCCGCCAGCGCCGATCTCACGAGAGGCCACATCTGATGCCACGTCAGACAGCGCGGTTCTCGCGGTGCTCCTGACCGGGTGGGAACGCGTTGAGCGCACCTGCTGCGGCCAACGCCTTGGTGAGCAGCCATCCACCGACGCCGGCGACGACCGCGCCCGAGAGGGCGAGGACGCCGGCATAGGCGACCTTCCAGGCCATCGACCAGTCCTGGATCCAGGTGAACGACTCGTAGAACGCGGCGAACGGGCCGGCCAGTGCACCGGCCAGCACGGCGGCGGCGATGCCGAACGCGCGGTAGCCGAGGAGAGCGAAAGCCAGCTCCGTGCCGAGGCCCTGCACGATGCCGGACACGAGCGTGGTCGCGCCCCACTCCGTGCCGGGGATCATCGAGACGAGAGCTGCGGTGACCTCGCAGAACAGTGCTGCGCCGGGGCGACGGACGACGAGCCCGCCGACGACGCCCGCGAGGAACCAGGGGCCGGCGAAGAGGCCACCGAGCGGGGCGAACCCGAACGTGATGGCGCTGAGCGGGCCGCTGTAGAACACGCCCCAACCCCAGAACGCGATGCCGAGGGCCGCGCCGAGGAAGGCGATGGTGAGGATGTCGACGGTCCGCCAGCCCAGGAGCGGGCGGGTCGCCAGGATGCTGCGGCCGCGGCCGGTGAGGCTGGTCGCGGAGGTCTCGGCTGCTGCCGATTCCGTGGTGGGTGTTGCCATGATGCTTCTTCTCCCGTGGTCTCCGGACGTCGTCCGGTGAGTACCTCGGGGGAGGTGCTCCCGAAAAGCCCTGTCGGCCTTCCTCGGTTTCACCTGAGAACTCGACTCCCTACGCCGGTGCGAACCGGATCAGGTGTGAGGGTCTGCGGTCTCCCGCACTCTCAGCGCTCGCGCGCTCCCCTGTCGTTGACGGTGGTCACCCTACTCCCTGTGTGTGGCAGGCTGGAAGACGCGAAGTCGTTCGTGCGCGCATCTGGCACCTCAAGGGAGTGATCGTGGGCAGCATGGTGTGGAAGATCCTCGGGACCGGTTCGGCGATCATCGCCGGCATCGCGGCGACCAAGGTGGCCGATCAGATCTGGCAGAAGGCGGGGCAGGACAGGGCGTTCGACCCCAAGGACCCGGACTCGCCGTTCACGACGGCCCTCGCCTATGCCGCGCTCACCGGCCTCGCCGCCGGTGTCGCCCGGACGATGGCGACCCGCAAGGCGGCGCAGTACTACGCGAAGTCGGCCGGTCACAAGCCTGGGGCGATCCGCGACCACGACCTCTGATCGGTGGGGGCTGGGGCGCCCCCTTCAGCGGCGCGTATAGATGTCACGGCGGTGGCCCAGCGCGATGACGAGCACGAGCAGGACGTCGTCGTGAACCTCGTACACGATGCGGTAGTCGCCCGTCCGCACTCGCCACTCTCCGTCCCCGCCAACCAACTTCTTGGCACCGGGGGGTCGGGGCTCGTCAGCGAGCAGTTCGACGGCCGCCTGAATTCTGCGACGCACCGGCGGATCCAGCTTGGCCAACTGTCGCGCTGCTGACCGGCTGATCTCGATTCCGTAGGTCACGCGAGGCCGAGATCGGCTTTGACCTGCTCCCACGGGATCGGGCCTTCGCCCGACTCGACCATCTCGACGCGGGCGGCTCGCGCTGCCTCAATGTCTGCCAGATCTTCGGCTGCCTCGATGAGGCGGTCCAGGTCATCCGCGTCGATGACGGCGGCGACACGGCGTCCGCGACGCGTGAGGAACACCGGCTCATGCGCCACCCGAGCGGCGTCGACCACGTCGGCGAGTCGGGCTCGGGCCTCGGTCACGGTCATGTCACTCATGCCTCAACGGTACGCTGGAACCGCTGAACTGTACATTTCAGCGGCTTTTGCGCGAATCAGCTCAGGGTTCGGGCGATGGGGACTCCGGCGCGGTAGGCGAGGTGCAGGTGGCTCGGCGCATCGAGTACGGCCAGGTCGGCAGGACCTCCCACGACGATGCCGCCGATGTCGTTCCGGCGCAGGGCCTTGGCCGACCCTCGGGTGGCTGCCCAGACGGCTTCGCTCGGCGTCATCCCCATCTCGCGCACTGCCAGCGCGATGACGAAGGGCATCGAGTCGGAGTAGCACGTGCCCGGGTTGCAGTCCGTCGCCAGCGCGACGGAGACACCGGCGTCGATGAGGCGCCGCGCGTCCGGGTAGGGCGAGCGGGTCGAGAACTCCACTCCGGGGAGCAGGGTTGCGGTCGTCGTGTTGGCGGCCTGGACGAGGGCGTCGACGTCGGCGTCGCTGAGGAAGGTGCAGTGGTCGACACTCGCGGCCCCGAGCTCGACGGCGAGTTGGACGCCGGGGCCGTGCCCGAGTTGGTTGCCGTGGACACGAAGCTGCAGTCCGGCGTCACGGGCTGCTTCGAGGACGGTGCGCGACTCGTCCTCGGTGAAGGCGTGGGGTGAGTTCGGTTCGCAGAACACGTCGGCCCACTTCGCGTGGGGCGCGCAGGCTTCCAGCATCGGTCCGATGACGAGCTCGACGTATGCCGTCCGCTCATCCCTCGCTTCCGGTGGCACGACGTGCGCGCCCAAGAACGTTGTCTCCGTGGTGAATTCACGCGCGATGCGCAGAGCACGGGCTTCGTCCTCGACGGTGAGGCCGTAGCCGCTCTTGATCTCGACGGTCGTCGTGCCCTGCGCCCGCATCTCGGCGACGCGGCGCCCGACGAGTTCGCGGAGTCGCTCATCGGAGGCGGCACGGGTGGCGTCGACGGAGACTCCGATGCCTCCCCCGTCGTAGCGCTCCCCCGTCATCCGTGCGGCGAACTCCTCAGCCCGGTCCCCGTCGAAGACGAGGTGGCTGTGGCTGTCGACGAAGCCGGGCAGGACGGCGCGGCCCTCGAGGTTGATGCGGCGGTCGGCCGCGGGGGCGTCGGCGGAGTCTCCGATCCAGGTGATCCGGCCGTCCTGCACGACGAGAGCCGCATCGCGGCGAATCCCGAGGCGAGTGTCGTCCGCAGCGGAGGCGGCGCGGGCCGGCGCATCGGAAGCGGCGTCGAGGTCGCAGGTGACGAGCTCCCCGATCCCCACGAACACCGTTGCGTCAGCGTCAACGGTCGCTCTAGGAGCCGTCGACGCTGACGCTACGGAGGCGCCGCCAGCCGCAACGTCAGCGTCAACGGTCGCTCTAGGAGCCGTCGACGCTGACGTTGCGGGGGTGGGGGTGGAGTGTGGGGTGGTCACGGTGCGCTCCTCACGGCGGCGATGGATTCGGCGACGAGGTCATCCACGGGGCCAAGCGTGTGAACTCCGCCGTAGACCACACGCTTGCCTCCGACGATCACATCGGTGACGTCGGCGCCGGTCGCGCCGAAGATCAGCTGTCCCGGCGCAACCCCGCTCGTGCGGCGACTGTCGTGACGCACGGCCACGAAGTCCGCGAGCGCACCGACCACCAGCCGGCCACCATCCCAACCGAGACTGCGGTAGCCCGCCACCGTGCCCATCTCGAACAGGGCACCGATCTCGAAGCGGCCGCGTTCGTTGGTCACGAGGCGCTCGTGCATCTCGACCCCGCGGATCTCCTCGAACGGGTCGATCACCGCGTGCTGGTCGGACCCCAGGCTGAGCGACACTCCCGCGTCCGCGAGGGCCCGCGCGGGTCCGATTCCGTCGGCAAGGTCCCGCTCGGTCGTGGGGCAGAAGCAGGCACCCGATCCGGAGCGGCTCATGAGGTCGATGTCGTCATCCGTGAGGTGCGTGGCGTGGACCGCCGTGAACCCGTCGTGCAGGAGGCCCGCGTCGTCGAGATGCTCGACCGGCGTCCTGCCATAGACCATCTGCGTCGTGACGTTCTCACCCAGTTGTTCGCTGACGTGGGCATGCACTGGCCGGTCGCCCAGGACGTTGGCGAACTCGGCCAGGTCATCGGCGGGCAGGGCCCGCACGGAGTGAGCCGCCGCGCCGATGCGCACCACCTCGCTGTCCCGCAGCGCCTCCACGCGTTCGAGCCAGTTCTGTACCGACCCGTCGGAGAAGCGCTCCTGGACCTCGTCGAGCGGCAGGTGGCCGCTCGCGTCCAACCCACCCGACAGGTAGCACGTGTCCAACAGGGTCAGCCTGATCCCGGCTTCTTCAGCGGCCGCGATGAGGGCCGCACCCATGGCGTTCGGGTCGTCGTAGGGCTGGCCGCCCGGCCCGTGGTGGAGGTAGTGGAACTCCCCGACCACGGTGTAGCCCGCTGCCACCATCTCCGCGAAGACGCCTCTCGCGAGGGCGAAGTAGGTGTCAGGGTTGAGCCGCTGCGTCACGGCATACATCTGGTCGCGCCACGTCCAGAAGTTGCCGCCGTCCGCGTGGGTGCGTCCACGGAGCATTCGGTGGAAGGCGTGGCTGTGCGCGTTGGCAAACCCCGGCAGCACGACACCACGCAGCCGCACGTCGCCGTCGCGGGGCTTGGTGTCGGTGGCGACCTCCGTGAGGAACCCCTCGGCGACGGAGAGCCGCACCCCGTGGTGAACCTTGTCGGGGAGTTGCGCGTGCTCGCACCAGTAGGACGTCACGACGGGGCGCCTCCGCCGGCGAGGTCCGTGAGGACGGACGCCAGAGCGTCGACTCCTGCGAGGCAGTCCTCGGACGTCGCAAACTCCTCCGGGGAGTGCGAGATCCCGGTCGGGTTGCGGACGAAGAGCATGGCCGTGGGGACGCCGGCGTTGGCGAGGATTCCGGCGTCGTGTCCTGCACCGGTCCCGATGACGGGTATGCCGCCCAGCCGGGTGGCGATCCGACGCGCCAGTCCCGGGTCGAAGGGTGTCGAACCCGTCCACGAGTCCTCGACGACGAGGCCGCCGAAGTCGTCGACGACCTCTGTCACGTCGGCCACGACGGCCCGGACGGCGGCCTCGTCGGCACCGCGGGCATCGAGCCAGCCGGTGACTTCGCTCGGGATCGCGTTGACACCCCCGGGCGTCACAGCGACCTTGCCGACGGTGGCGACGCAGCCGTGGGATTCGGCGGCGCGGCGGGCCGCGATCACGGCGGCGGCGAAGCCGAGCATGGCGTCCTCTCGGTCCTCCAGCCGGGTGGTGCCCGCGTGGTTGGCCTCGCCCAGGGTGCGAATCCGCCAGCGCCCGTGTGGCCAGATGTCGCTGCCGACGGCCACGGGGACATTCTCGTCCAATGCCGAGAGGTGGCGGCCCTGCTCGACGTGGAGTTCGACGAACGTGCCGATGCGCCGGACGGTCTCGGAGTCGGGCCCCAGGTCCTCGGCCGAGCGGCCAGCAGCCGTCAGGGCCTCAGCCATCGAGAGTCCGTCGCTGTCCGTGAGGGAACGTGCCCGGTCAGCCGTCATCGCCCCGGTGAGCACCCGCGACCCGGCACACGCCACGCCGAACCGAGCACCCTCCTCGTCAACGAAGTTGACGATGCCGATGGGGCGATCCGGCTCGAATCCCCTGTCGCGCAAGGCATCCAACGCCGCGAACGCGGACACGACTCCCAGCGGACCGTCGAACGCTCCGCCATCGGGAACCGAGTCGAGGTGTGAGCCGGTCACGATCCCAGGGCGTCCAGCGGCCAATGCCCCGTCGGGGTCGCCCCACCAGGCCCACTGGTTGCCGACCCGGTCCACCGTGACGTCCAGACCGCGACGCCGGGCCTCGCCCTCGAACCACTCGCGCAACGTGTGGTCCTCGCGCGTCCACGCGAAACGGTGATAGCCACCAGATTTCCCGTCGCGCCCCACCGGGGTGAGGTCTCGCCACATCGCGCTGAAGGTCACCGGCGCCTCTTCCGTCCTCGGGGTCATGGATCACCCGGGGAGGTCGGGGATCACTGCCCCCATTCCACACCCCGAAGCGGGGCGCACGACGGGGCACACGGCATACGTGTCTGGAATGCCAGATGCTTCCGGCACGTACAGTCCTGTCATGAGCGATGCGAACGAGACCGACGGGGCACGACGGGCGCGCGAGGCACTCGAGGCGAGCGGCATTGAGCACACGGTCGCGCGCTACGGCCGGGCGAACTCCCTGGCCGAGTCGGCAGCGCTGCGCGGGCTGGAGCCGCGCGACATCATCAAGACGCTGGTCGTGCGGCGTGGGTCGGGCGACTACCTGTTCGTCCTCGTGCCCGGTGACCGTGAGATCTCGTGGCCGAAGCTGCGTGAGCACCTCGGGGTGAGCCGCCTGTCGATGCCACCGGCCGACAAGGCCAAAGATGCCACGGGCTACGAACGCGGCACGATCACACCGTTCGGGTCGACCACGGCCTGGCCGGTCATCGCCGACGCGACCGTCCCCGGGCGCACGATCTCGATGGGCGCCGGCGAGCACGGGGTCGGCGCCACGGCTGCGGCCGACGACATCATCCGGGCGCTCGACGCCGAGGTCGTCGACGTCACCGACCCCGCCTGACCAGACCGACTGATTGCCCGTTCGGCCAGTGAGGAGCTGCGCTCTCACTGGCCGAACGGGCAATCAGTCGGAATGTGGGTCAGGTGGTGGTGACGAGTTCCTTGGCCAGGTGCGGCGGCAGGTAGTCGTAGCGCGCGAACCGCCGAGTGAACGTCCCCGTCCCGTGCGACACCGAGCGCAGGTCGATCGCATAGCGCGACAACTCCAGCGCCGGGATCTCGGCGTGGATGACCGTGCGCCCCTCGTGCTCCGACGGCTCCGTCCCATGCACTTGCCCGCGACGTCCGCGAAGGTCGGCCAGGGTCGAGCCCACCGACCCGTCGGCGACGTCGATGTCGACCGCGTCGATGGGTTCGAGCATGGCCACCGTCGACTCGTTCGCGGCCTGGCGCAGGGCCAGCCCGGCAGCCGTCTGGAAGGCCATGTCGGACGAGTCGACGGAGTGCGCCTTGCCGTCCACGAGCGTCACGCGCACATCGACCGCCGGATAGCCCGCCAGGATGCCGCGCTCCAGCTGCGCCCGCGCGCCCTTCTCCACCGAGCCGATGAACTGGCGCGGCACCGCGCCACCCACGACCTTGTCGACGAACTCGATGCCGGACCCGCGGGGCAGGGGTTCGACGCGCAGGGAGCACACGGCGTACTGCCCGTGGCCGCCCGACTGCTTCACCTGACGCCCCTGGACCTCACAGGCCTGGACGAACGTCTCGCGCAGGGCCGTGCGCAGTGGCTCGGCCTCGACCGCGACATGGTGTCGCTCCTCCAGTGACGACGTCAGGAGTGACACGTGCGCCGGACCCATCGCCCAGATGACGACCTGATGGGTCTCCGCGTTGAGATCGAGCCGCATCGTCACGTCCTCGGAGACGAGCGACTGGAGCACTGTCGCCAGTTTGTCCTCGTCACCCTTGCTCTTCGCGTGAATCGCCACTGGTAGCAACGGTTCCGGCAGCACCCAGGGCTCGACCAGCGCGGGCTTTGCCGGTGACGACAGGGTGTCCGTCGTCTCGGCGACCGCGAGGCGGGCGACGAGGACGAGATCCCCGGCGATGGCCTGCGCCTTGGGCATCGACTCATCGACGAGCGGGGCCGCCAGCGCACCGACGCGGTCGAGGTCCTCGTCGTGGTCCGCGTGCGCGCCGATCTGCTCGCCGGCGAACTGCTGCAGGTGCCCCGAGACATGCACCGCATCGTCGGGGCGCAGCGTCCCCGAGAACACCCGGACCAGTGACTGTCTCCCGACGAACGGGTCGGTCGTCGTCCGCACCACCTCGGCGACGAGCGGTCCGGCCGGATCGCACGACAGCTCCCCGAAGGCGCCACCGTTGGTCTTGAACACCCGCGGCAGGGCCGACTCGGCCGGGGAGGGCAACCCCTGCTCGATGAGCCCGAGCAACTCCTCGATCCCCACGCCGCTCGTGGCGTGGGTCGGCAGCATCGGGAAGAACCGACCCGTGGCCACTGCGGTGTGCAGGTCGGCGCGCACGGTGTCGAGGTCGACCTCCTCCCCCTCGAGGTAGCGCTCCAGCAGGGTCTCGTCCTCGGACTCCTCGATGATCGCCTCGAGCACCTCACCGCGTCGCTCTGCGATGAGGTCGACGAGTCCGGTGACCTCCGACCCCGGGCCGTCCGGCTGAACCGGCTCGGCGATGGCCTGGGCATCCCCGAAGATCCGCTGGCACGATGCCACGGTCTCGTCGAAGTCCGCCCGCGCCTGCTCGAGCCGCGTCACTGCGATGGCGCGCGGCATGCCGACGGCGGAGCACTCGCGCCACAGCATCTTCGTCGACTCGTCGACCCCGTCCGCCCCCGAGACGACGAAGAGGGCGGCATCCGCCGCCCTCAGCCCTGCCCGCACCTCCCCGACGAAGTCGGGGTTGCCCGGCGTGTCCAGGAGGTTGACCACCACCTCCCCGCTGGCGAACGTCGCCGCGACGAGTCCCGTTGAGGCAGACCGGTCCTCGTCCTTGGGCCGCCGCCCCTCGACCCGTGCGGCGACGAGGTGCTCGAAGAGTGTCGACTTGCCGGCACCGGGCGGCCCGACGAGGACGACGTTGCGGATCTGCTCAGGGCTGGCGGGGGCGGGTGCTTCATCGGACCCGGCTGCGCGGTTCATCCCCTCACCTTGCTCCGCTTGGCTCAGCGGCACAAGAGGCGCGCGTATGCCGTTCAGTCGGCTTCACGGCATACGTCGCCCGACCGCGGAGTACCGTCGGAGAAGGCGAAGCGCCACCACATCGCCATGCGGAGCAGCCATGGAAGGGATGCCCAATCCGGACTGGGACAAGGTCTCCGGGTGGTTCGACGGCTCAGATCCACGAACCACCCGGGCGATCAGTTGGGGCGCCATCGCACTGCTCGCCATCGCGTTCGCCTTGACGCTCGGCTCATCCGGCGGCGAGCAGCACTCCCCCAACGTTCAGTCGAGCCCGTCCGTGGCGGCCGGCTCGTCCCCCAGCGTGGGTCTCATCGAGCCGGCATGCACCCGCGCACCGAGTCCACGGGTTCCACGTCGGCCGGACCCCCGGCCACCGGGCCTCGCCAAGTTCTCGACCGGACCAGTCGGGCCGGGCGCGGTTGTGGAATCGACTCGCTGGGGCCAGGAGGGCCGCGACGGGCTGTGGGGCGTCGCGGCAGTCGCCGGGTGCGACGCCGCACGGTTGGACGCAGTCTGGGTCGACTCCAGGGGCCAGAAACATCGGCACCAGATCAGTGATCCCGGACAGTCCGTCATCGGCGTCGTGGCCAATGGCCTCGACGGAGCCATCTCGGTCTACGCCGTGCGGGCGCAGGCAGAGGGGCCGCTCTCGGCGATGCTGCACATCAGCACGGACTGGGGCGCGACCTGGCAGGAGCGCGTCGTTCCGACCTCTGCCGAGCCGCACGTCCGCGCCGGGGTGCTCTCCCCGGACTGGAGGCAGTGGCGGATCCTCACCCGCTGATCCTTGCGAAACCACTGTCGAGGCCGAGGCATGCGGAGGACCATGGATGGACGACTGACGCTGCACTGACAGGATGACCGCCATGACCGGGATCCAGGAGGAGACTCGCTCCCGCCGCCGGTTCGGCCTGACGACCGTCGCCGGGTTCGCGGCCCTCGCTGTCGCCCTCTTCGTGCTCATGCCGGACGAGCGTGGGGGGACCGCGAAAACCTCGCCGCGGCCCTCGAGTTCAGGCTCAGGTTCGACAGCCACGACTGAGCCGCGTCCGCTCGCATCGTTGTCCCTCGACGAGGTCCGTAGCCAGGGCCAGCCATACAGCGATCTCGTGTCGGCGGATCCCGGGCGAACTGCCTCGGTGCAGCTCGTGGCTGCGTGCCCGGAAGACCAGAACCCCTTCGAGGAGTTCGGCAAGAACTGTCGTGCCATCTGGGTGATCGCGAACGATGGTGACGAACTGCTCACCGAGGCGGCAGGGCCGCACGCCAATCCCATCCTCCTCGGCGAGGGGTTGTTCCTCCATGCGTACGTTCGCGAAAGCATCACGGGCGCAGCCGGCCCGATCGACGCCTTCCTCGTCGACGGCGGCTCGATGACCCTGACCACCCTGACGGTTGCCGAGACTGCCGGGGGTCCCGGTCCGGGGCGCCGTCTCGCTCCGTGCGTCGTCCCCTACGGTGCGGCGGCGTGCGTCGTCGACCTTCCCAAGAAGCGGCTGGAGTACCTCGACCCCGCAGCCCTCCCCCGCTGGCTCAGTGAGTACGTCAGTGGCGACTGGCTCGCGAACGGGTGGCCCACCCCTGACGGCCAACTGGACGCCCGGTTCGGCCCCGTGATCCCACTGGACAACGACGCTTACTACATCCCCGAGTGGATCGGTCCGACAGGTGATTCGAGTGGGCCGCTGCTGGTATCGGCGTCGATGCGTGCTCCCGCTCCCGTGGCCCTCGGCGACAGCATCCGCCCCACACGTGGCGTCCGGTGGGTTCCCTGCGTGCCGGAGGAACAACGGCTCTGCCGCCTCGAACTCAAGACCCGCACCCTCCACCCCATCGACCTACCGTTCGGACCGGGTGTTCAGTGGGCGCACAACACCCGGGCTGGATTCTGGGGTCTCCTCATTGAGGATGGCGACTCAGCTGGTCAGAAATCGACGGCGGTCTGGGTCGACCGCAACGGAGCCGAGCATCGCCACCAGCTCGACTCGTCGTCGGGGCACGTCACCCTCGCTGACGGCGGCACCAGCGACGCGATGACGTACTACGCGATCACCCCGAGCGGCAACAGGCTCCACGCCAGCCTCGACCTCGGGAGGTCCTGGCGCGTCTTCACCGTCCCGGACACGGTGACGCAGGCGGACATCGACGTCGGCCGTCTCCCGTCCAGCTGGCGAACCTGGCCCAAGGCCGGCTGAGTCGTCGTTCGGTGACCAACGACAAAGGCGGGGTATGCCGTGTCGCGAGCACACGGCATACCCCGCCTTGGTCTGTGGCTGGGATCAGAAGGTTCCGCAACCGGAGGTGAACGGCTTGCCGGCGAAGCGGTCCTCGAGGAAGGACGCCGCCGCGGTCGCGCTCGTCATGGCGCCGCCGACGTGACCGGGTGCGACGCTCGACTTGAACGCCACCTGGGCGCCCTGGTCACACCAGCGCAGTCCGACACCACGACCCGCTTCGAACGGGATGACGTCGTCGTAGCGGGAGTGCGTCAGGAGCGTGGGGACCGCCGGCGCGCGCCCGACCCCGATCTTCTGCTCCTCGACGATCGAGGCCCACTGCGGGTCGTCGATCGTCTGCGGCAGGGAGCGGCCGTCGAGCGTGAAGTTCGCCGTGTTCGCCCACGCGTGGGTGAAGAGCGTCTCCGGCACGCACTCGGTGGAGACGTCATCCATGAACGCCTTGCCCCGGGAGTTGAGCAGCGCGTCGAGGTCCATGTCGTACTCCGCCGACAGGCCCAGCGTCGCGTAGGCGAGGAACCCGACGTAGATCGTGCGGTCGAGGTTGTTCGCGACGATGCGGAGGTCACCGGGTGTCCCGCCGGCGACGGCGCCGACGAGCTTGAGTTCGGGCGCATAGGTCGGGGCGAGTTCGGCCGCGGCGGCGGACGCACCACCACCCTGCGAGTAGCCGGTGATCGCCATTGGCGTGTTCGCCGGCAGGCCTGCCACCGTGACCGCAGCCCGGAGCGAGTCGAGGACGGCGTGGCCCTGAGTCTCACGGTTCATGTAGGTGTGCATGCCCGCCGTGCCGAGGCCTTCGTAATCCGTTGCCACGAGGGCGTATCCACGGTTGAGGAGGCCCGCCATGAAGATGGTCTCGTACTCGAGACCCTTGGGCGTGAGCTTCGACGGTGCACACGAGTCACCGACACCCTGCGTGCCGACGGCGAATGCGACGAGAGGTCGCGGACCGGGGCCGGTCCACGCCGTCTTGGGCACGACGACCTGGCCGGTCACGGGGATGTCGTTGCCGCGACCGTCAGTGGTCTTGTACATGATCCGGGTCGCGGTGGAGTTGGCGTTGCTCGCCTTGAACAGCGTCCAGAACTGCGACGGTTCGGTCCGGACGACGGCACCGTTCGCGGTCGGGAGGTTCGCCGGGTTGGCGTAGAACGCGTCACCGGTGGCGTCGTTGCCGCACCAGAACTTCGCGTCGGCCCAGTCGGCGAAGTCGTTGTCGGTGCCGTAGTCCAGCTCCTGCACCACGAGGTCGACGTAGGCCGCGCCCTCGATGTTGGCCGAGAACGCCTGGGGTGCGTGCCCGCCGGTGAGCCGGGTCGTCGACGCGACCTGCAGGCCGTCGGCGTAGAGGTGGAACGACGCGGTGCCGTAATAGGTCACGTCGTCGATGCCCACCTTGGCGGTGAAGGTGTTGCACTTCCCGCCGGTGTAGTAGCGGATCCGGGACTTCCCGAAGGTTCCCAGACCCTTGGTGTAGGTCGTGCCGCCGATCCTGAGCGCACCACCGTCCCCGGCGGCCTCCTGACCGTTGGAGCGGTCGCGCTCGACCGGGCCCTTGGCGTTGGAGGCGCTCTCCCACTCGAGGTCACTGGCGAAAGTGGCCGCCTCCGGTGCCGTGGGGACGACCTGCGGCGCGCGGACACCGTCGCCGCTGCACTCGAACCTCGCACCGGCCCAGTTGGCGTGGTCCTGGTGGATGTCGTCACCGGCGCTGCCCACGACGAGATCGACATAGGTCGCGCCGTCGATGTCAGCGAGGATCCTGGACGTCTTCGACGCTCCCGTGAGGACTGGCGTCTGGGCGACCGAGAGCCCGTCGGCGACCACGGTGAACGTCACCGAGCCCTTGTTGCCGACCTCATAGTCGAGGCCGACGTCCGAGACGAACTTCTCGCAGTTGCCGCCGAGGTGGTAGCGGATCACCGAGTCGGAGTGGACTCCGAGACCCTTGGTGTACCACTGCTCGATGTATTGGTTGCGGCCGTCGCCGGCCCGGTCCTCACCGTTGGACTTGTCCTTCTCGACGGGCCCCCACCCGTTGGTCGCCGAGACCCACTCGAGGTCGCTGGCAAAAACGTTGCCCGTGGGCGGGGCCGGATCGGCCGCCTGGGCGCTGGGTGCGACGGCGATGCTGGTCGCCGCGAGCGCTGCGACCGCAAGAGTCGCCACGCCGGAAAAGACACGTCGTTGTGTCACTGGTCCTCCTTGACCGTTGTGCAGACCGGCGACAGGGGATCGCAGGTCCTACGCGTCGGTAACTTAGAGGCGGCCGGAGGCCGCTGACAATGTGACTTTGCGCCTATATCGCCGGGCGGCTCGCCAACGTGACGAACGGTCCTTGCCGAGCGCCCAACGGCGATGAGGTGAAATCAGCGGGACGCGAGTACCCCTTCGACGACACGCTGGACCCGCAGCGCGGCAGCGAAGTCGGCGAGGTTGACGAGCCCCTCGCCGCGCACGGCGTTGGCAAAGGCCGAGAGCCGTGTCGCTTCGGAGCCACGCGCCCCGGGCGGGTCCACGAGAGTCCAGCCCTCGCCGTCGGAGGCGCTGAGGTCCCCCCAGTTCGTGAGGCGGTAAGACCGGCGGGCACCGACGATCTCCCACTCATAGGTCTCCGCGAGCCCGACCTTCACCTCACCCTGCAGAACCACAGGAACACCCGCAGCAGTGAAGCCCGCCTCCACCCGCGTCTCCGCGTCGGCGGGCGCGGGACGGTCAACCGTCGCGCTCTCGAGGGTGAGCGGTCCGAGTAGCCGGTCCGTGACGAAAGCGAAGTGGGAGAACACTTCTCGCACGAATCCGCCCTGCTCGCCGCGGGCGAGCCACGCCGCGTCACGCTGGAACTCGCGCGGCCACTCAGGGAAGGCCAGCCGGATCGTCACCGACTCGACGGCACCGACCTCGCCGGCTTGGAGGGCTCGCTCGACCTCAAGTGCCGCCGCCCGGTCCGCGAGCGCGAAGTTCACTGCGCCGACGAGCCCGGTCTCGGCGGCAAGGGCAACCATGGCCTCGCCTTCAGCGAGGTCGACGGCGAGGGGCTTCTCGCAGAACACGTGCTTGCCAGCCCGCATCGCCCGCTCCGCGAGCGCCGCATGGAAGGCCGGAGGTGTGGCGATGTAGACCGCATCCACCTGCGAAGCGGTCGCCACCGCGTCGGGGTCCGTTCCGCCCCGAAGGCCCGGATGCTCCCGCAACAGCCGATCGACCACGTCGGCGGAGATGTCGGCCACCGCCACCACCTCGACCTCCGGGTGGTCCACGGCGGCACTGAGCAGCTCGCTCCCCATCGCGCCCAGCCCGATGACCCCCATGCGCACTCGTGTCGTCACGCTGGGAACCCTAGGGCTTGCGAAGGTGCCTGAAGGACAGGCTCGGTATGCCGGGTGGTGAGCACCCGGCATACCGCGCCTTTGCGTCGTGGCCGGGAGTTCCCGCGAACCGGCGCCGGCGCCGATCCGGGCGGAGGACCATGAAATTCAGGAGGTCCGGGAACCGGACCGCCTGCTCGATGGTCGTTGAGGTGTCGAGTTCTCGTCGACACCAGAGACGGAGGTGCGGCCATGGCGGCAAGCGAGGCGCTGTCGGCGATCTACGACGCGTCCTACTCACGTTTGGTGGCCCAACTCATCGTCATCACCGGCTCCCAGGAAGAGGCCGAGGATGCGGTGCAGGAGGCGTTCGTCAAGGGCATCCGACAAGGAGCTCGCTTCGACCTGATCGACAACCCCGAGGCGTGGCTGCGCACCGTCGCAATCAACACCCAGCGCACGCGCTGGCACCGATCCGCTGTGCTGCGCCGGCTCCTGCCGAAGGTCCCCGGCCCAGTCCGGCCGGTCGAGCCCACACCAGAACGGCTCGCCGTCGCGGACGCCCTCGCCCGCCTCAAGCCGGAGTGGCGCACCGTCGTCGTCCTGCACCACCTCGCCGACCAGCCCATCGAGGCGATCGCGACCCAACTCGGCCTACCCGTGGGGACAGTGAAGTCACGCCTCGCCCGCGCCCGCGAACAACTCGGGAACGACCTGCGCATCTCCGAGGAGGCCGACCATGTCTGACCTTCGGTCCTACGCCACGAGCCTCGAGCGAGACATCGTGCCGCGCGACCTAGCCGAACTCGAACGCGTCGCCCAGCGGCGAGCGAGACTGCGGGTCAGCAGCACTCTCGCGCTGTCAGCTGCTGCCTTCATGGCCATCTACGTCCTGGTGGCGGGTGGACCTGCCACGGACCGGGGCACCTTGCCGGCGGTCAACCCCACCCCGACCCCGGTGTCGTCGCTGTCGCCCGAAGAGATTGCGGCGTTCGGCGGGGACCCGGCAGATTCCACTCTTTCCGATGACGGCGTCGCGGCAACGCTCACGGCACACCAGGCCTGTCCGGGCGACCCAGGGGTGGCCCCCGGAGCGGGAGAGTGTCGCGTTGTGTATCGGGTGACGGGCCCCGGAGGTACCCACCAGACCTACGTCCTGACGGGGCCAAACGAGTCGCTCGGGTCTGTGGCCTACCTGGGCCGCGGCGAGTTCATCGTCTACTGCCCGATCTGTGGCGACGGTAAGGGCGTCTACACCGTCTCTGCTCACCTTGAGAAGCCACGGCTCCTGCCCATCGACGGCACCCCGTCGCTGCCGCGGCCGGGGTTGACGCTCGTGCCCTGCCGTTTCGACACGTGCACTTTCGACCGCAACAGTCGGGAGTTGGCCCCCCTCGATCTTGCGACCCTCCCCTTCTGGATCGACCAAGTGATTCAGACCCCCTGGGTGAGCATGGAACCCGGGGTGGAGCGGCTGGAGACGGGCCAGGTCTACGTTCCTTCCGGCATCCTGCTGAACAGCGGCCCAGGTGCGCCTCCGTCACTCATCGTCACTCCCGGTCGCACAGCGCTGGAGCTCCGGGAACTCCCCACCAAGGTGCCCGCGAGTCCCGGCCTCACCGGCTGGTTCGTCGCCGGCAGTCACGAGAACTGGACCTGCCCCTGCGTCGTGGATCCGAAGAGTGCCACGATCGCGCAGATCGACCTCCCGGACAGCGACGCCACCTGGTCCAAGTCCAATGAGCAGGGTTGGTGGGGGCTGGCGGGTGACGGACGAACCGCCTGGGTGTTCCGCGATCGGACGCCGATGAAGGTCACCGTCCCGCTTCGCGCACCCGACAGCGGCATGTGGATCGCCGACGGCGACCCCACCACCATCGCCTTCATCGAACGCGTTCGTGCAGAGGGCGGGCCCAGCACCCACTATCTCCACGCCAGTCTTGACCGCGGCCTGACGTGGCGCAGTGTGGCGGTGCCGGAGTCCGCCATGCGCCCCTCCGACGCGCCGCTCGACCCGGCATGGCGAAGCTGGCCTGCGGCCCGCTGAACCAGAGGCGAGGGTATGCCGGGTGGCGAGCACCCGGCATACCCTCGCCGTTGTCTGTGGGCTGGGACTCAGCCCTCGCGCATCGGGATGCGGATGCGCTGATCGTCCGCGGTGCGCTCGGCGATGTCGTAGCCGGCGTCGACGTGCCGAATGACGCCCATCGCGGGGTCATTGCTGAGGACACGGGCGAGCTTCTGGGCGGCGAGTTCCGTGCCGTCCGCAAGGGACACCTGCCCGGCGTGGATCGAACGACCCATGCCGACGCCGCCGCCGTGGTGGATCGAGACCCAACTCGCCCCGCTCGAGGTGTTGACGAGGGCGTTGAGGAGCGGCCAGTCGGCGATGGCGTCGGAGCCGTCGGCCATGGCCTCGGTCTCGCGATAGGGGCTCGCGACGGAGCCGGTGTCAAGGTGGTCGCGGCCGATGACGATGGGTGCACTCACCTCGCCGGTGCGGACGAGTTCGTTGAAGGCCAGACCGGCCTTGTCACGCTCACCCTGACCGAGCCAGCAAATGCGAGCAGGCAAGCCCTGGAACGCAATTCGCTCCTGGGCGCCCTTGATCCACTTGTGCAGACGGTCGTTGTCGGGGAAGAGGTCGAGCACTGCACGGTCGGTGGCGGCGATGTCCTTGGGGTCACCCGAGAGCGCGGCCCAACGGAACGGGCCCTTGCCCTCGCAGAACAGCGGGCGGATGTAGGCAGGGACGAAGCCGGGGAATTCGAACGCGCGGTCGTAGCCGCCCTGACGCGCCTCGTCGCGGATGGAGTTGCCGTAGTCGAAGACCTCGGCACCGGCGTCCTGGAACTCGACCATGGCCTGGACGTGCTTGGCCATCGAGGCGCGGGCTCGGTCGGTGAACTCCTCAGGCTTCTTGGCGGCATACTCCGGCCAGTCCTCGAGCGAAATGCCTTCTGGCAGATAGGAAAGCGGGTCGTGGGCGCTCGTCTGGTCGGTGACGATGTCGATGGCCACACCACGGCGAAGCAGTTCGGGGAAGACCTCCGCTGCGTTGCCGACGACGCCGACGGACCAGCCGCGCTTTGCG
Organism: Knoellia sinensis KCTC 19936; assembly: GCF_000768705.1. Taxonomy (GTDB): domain Bacteria; phylum Actinomycetota; class Actinomycetes; order Actinomycetales; family Dermatophilaceae; genus Knoellia; species Knoellia sinensis. Next base: position 92,430 of record NZ_AVPJ01000002.1, on the reverse strand, counting down.
TCCTTGGCCGCGATCGCCTTGTCGATGGCCTCGTCGAGGTTGTCGGCCACCTCGTCGAGGTAGCGGTGCTCGACGCGGCGACGGAGTCGCGACTCGTCGACGTCGACGATGAGGCAGGCGCCGCCGTTGAGGGTGACGGCCAGGGGCTGCGCACCACCCATGCCACCGCAGCCGCCGGTCAGGGTGAGCGTTCCGGCGAGGGTTCCGTTGAATCGCTTCTCCGCGATGGCCGCGAACGTCTCGTAGGTCCCCTGGACGATGCCCTGCGTGCCGATGTAGATCCAGGATCCTGCGGTCATCTGGCCGTACATCGTGAGGCCGAGCTGCTCGAGTCGGCGGAACTCGGGCCAGTTCGCCCAGTCGCCGACGAGGTTGGAGTTGGCGAGGAGGACGCGCGGCGCCCACTCGTGGGTCTGCATGACGCCGACCGGCTTGCCCGACTGGACGAGCATCGTCTCGTCCTGCTTGAGGGTGCTCAGGGTGCGGACCATCGCGTCGAAGCTGGCCCAGTCGCGGGCGGCACGACCGGTGCCGCCGTAGACGACGAGGTCGTCGGGGCGCTCGGCGTTCTCGGGGTCGAGGTTGTTCATGAGCATCCGCAGCGGCGCCTCGGCACCCCAGTGGGTCGCGTGGGTCAGCGACGTGCCTCGCGGGGCTCGAACGGGGCGTGCACCTTGCATGGATCCTCCTGGGACAAAGAACAGGGCTGGCGACGACGGGTCTGACGACGACAAAGACGAGAGAACGTGTATGCCGTTCCGCACCTTCATTGGACACCCGCAGCGCCGCGCACCGAGGGGCACGACCGGCAATCCCGTCTCGGATACCAGACCCGGCCGGCGACTGATTGCCCGTTCGGCCAGCGAGGAGGGCAGCGACGAACTGGCCGAACGGGCAATCAGTCGCCCTTCGTAGCCGTGTCGGGGCGGATACGCTCCCCTCATCGGAAGGGATCCCCATCCAGGAGTGCCCTGTGGACGCTGTCGACCCTCGCCTCATCGCCGAGCTCACGGCCGAGCTCGACGCGCAGCTGGCCGCGGCCGACGCCGAACTCGCCGCGCGCTTCCCCGGGGAGCGGCCCGGTCGCCAGCCGATCCATACCGTCTATGTCCCTGCCGATCGCTTCACCGCCGACATCGCGCGCCACTGGGGAACCGAAGCGCTCGAAACCATCGATGCCCACCTCGACACCTGGCACGACCTCGTCGCCGATGACACGGTGAGCGACCTCGTGCGCGCCAAACTTGCGTCGGAGCCGATCGAGGACCTGCGCATCGATTTCGAGGACGGCTACGGCAACCGTGGCGACGACGTCGAGGACGCCGACGTCACCCGTGCCGCGCGGGCGCTCGCCGACGCCCAGTCGCGCGGCACGGCAACGGAACTGCACGGCATACGGTTCAAGTCTTTTGAAGCGCCCACCCGAGCGCGCAGCGTGCGAACCCTCGTCGGCTTCGTCTCCGAGGTCGTCGCGAACGGCGGTTCGCTCGACCGGTTCGTCACGACCCTGCCCAAGGTGACGAGCGTCGACCAGGTGCGCGCGATGGTCCACGTGAGTGAGCGGCTCGAGTCCGTCCTCGACCTGGCTGCGGGAATTCTGCAGTTCGAAATCCAGGTCGAGACACCGCAATCCATCCTCGGACCCGACGGCACCGCTCTCGTAGCGCCGATGATCCAGGCGGGCGCAGGCAGGGTCACGTCCTTCCACTACGGGACCTACGACTACAGCGCGTATTCCGGCATTGCCGCCGAGTACCAGTCGCTGGAGCACCCCGTCGCCGACCACGCGAAGCTCGTGATGCAGGCGGCAGCGGCGGGAACGGGAGTGCGGCTCTCCGACGGGTCCACCAACATCCTTCCGGTGGGGGACGACGAGACGGTGCGCGCCGCGTGGCGGCTGCACCACCGACTGGTCGGCCGCTCGCTCGAGCGCGGCTACTACCAGGGTTGGGACCTCCACCCAGCGCAGTTGCCCACCAGGTATGCCGCGACGTTTGCGTTCTACCGCAACGGATTCGAGCGCGCTGCACGCAGGCTGCGTGACTACCTCGCACAGGTCGGTGGCAGCGTGCAGGACGAGCCCGCCACAGCCCGAGCCCTCAGTGACTTCATTGGCAGAGGTCGCGAGTGCGGCGCGATCACAGCCCACGAGGTCGAGTCCGGCACCGGCCTGGACGAGCACTCGCTCATGACGCTCGCCAGACCCACCAGATCGTGAACACTGGCAGCATGCCCACCCACCTCGGATCGAACCAGTACGGCAAGGCGGAGAATCGCGTCGTCCGGATCTATCGCGACACCGACCGGCACGAGATCCGCGACCTCAACGTCTCGACCTCCTTGCGGGGTGACTTCGACGAGGCACACACCACCGGCGACCAGACCAAGATCCTCCCGACCGACACCCAGAAGAACACCGCGTTCGCCTACGCCAAGGAGCACGGCGTCACGTCGCCCGAGGACTACGCCCTCGCCCTCGGCACCCACTTCCTCGACGCCGCGCCCGCAGCCACTGCCGCGCAGATCCGGGTCGAGGAGTACGCCTGGGACCGCATCACAGTGGATGGCCGCGAGCACGACCACAGCTTCGTGCGCGGTGGCACCGAGACCCGCACCTGCGTTGTGACCGTCGAGGGGCGCGGCGCGGACCAGCGGCTCTGGGTCCTCGGCGGCCTGCAGGACCTCGTCGTGTTGAAGTCCACGGGGTCCGAGTTCAAGGGCTTCCTCAAGGACGGCTACACGACCCTGCCGGAAGCGGACGACCGCGTCCTGGCGACCTCGCTCACCGCCCGGTGGCGCTACGACCTCGACACGATCGGGGACGTGGAGGGCTTCGACTGGGACGGCACCTACGGGAGCGTCCGCTCGATTCTGCTCGCGGCCTTTGCCCGAACCCACAGCCGGGCGCTGCAGGAGACGCTCTTCGTCATGGGAGATGAAGTCCTCGGGGCACACCCCGAGGTGGCCGAGATCCGGTTCTCCGCGCCCAACAAGCACCACTTCCTCTATGACCTGTCACCGTTCGGCGTCGAGAACAACGGTGAGGTCTTCATTGCTGCCGATCGGCCCTACGGGCTCATCGAGGCCACCGTCTCCCGTGACGACGCGTCGGACCCGGGCTCGGCGTGGACCGCCGTGCCTGGGTTCATCTGATCAGGAGGTCCAGGGATGTCCGAGCAGCAGCGTCTCGAGCGCTTCAACGCTCTCGATCCGGCTGAGGCGAAGCGCGCGCTCGCCGCCTGCCTCGATGTCGCTCGCTGGGTCGACGAGGTTGAAAACGGACGACCGTATGCCGTTCGGCACGTTCTGCTCGACACGGCCGATCGTGCCGCGCGCCGGCTCACCGACACCGAGTTGGAGTCGGCTCTCGCCGGTCACCCCCGCATCGGTGAACGCGCCCGGGCCGGTCACAACATCGAAGCGTCGGCCCGCGAGCAAGCTGCCGTTGACGACAGGGACACAGAGGTGGCGGAACGTCTGAGAGCCGGCAACACGGCATACGAGAAGCGGTTTGACCGCGTGTTCCTCATTCGGGCGGCCGGCCGCAGTGCGCCGGAGATTCTCGCCGAACTCGAACGGCGTCTGCGCAACGATGATGAGGTGGAGCGGGCCGAGGTGGTCGACAACCTCCGCCAGATCGCCCTGCTACGACTCGAACAGGTGGTGTAGCCCGTGGGAACGCTCAGCACACACGTCCTCGACACGTCGCTCGGACACCCTGCCGCCGGGGTGGCGGTCACACTCACGACGACGGATGGCACGGAGTTGGCGAAGGCGACGACCGACGCCGACGGACGGGTCGGCGCGCTCGGGCCCGAGGTGCTCGAGGCCGGGGACTACGTCCTGACCTTCGCCACGGGCGCGTACTTCGCGCAGTCCGGTGTCCGCGGCTTCTATCCGCAGGTGACCGTCGCCTTCACGATCAGCGACGGCACCGAGCACTTCCACGTGCCCCTGCTCCTCAGCCCCTTCGGCTACTCGACCTACCGCGGCAGCTGACCACGATGCTTGGCGTGGAGGGTGATCTGGTCATCAGGGCACCGCGCGCCATCATCGACGGCCGGGAGCAGTCCGCCGTGGTGTCCGTGCGCGGGGGGCGCATCGTCGCGATCGGGGCCTTGGACACGTTCTCTGGCAAGGGATCCCAGATCGTCGACTTGGCCGACGACGAGGTTCTCCTGCCGGGACTCGTGGACACCCACGTCCACGTCAACGAGCCCGGCCGGACCGAGTGGGAGGGCTTCGACAGCGCCACCCGGGCCGCGGCTGCCGGTGGCGTGACGACGATCATCGACATGCCGCTCAACAGCATCCCGTCGACGGTGACGGTCGACGCGCTGCGGATCAAGCGTGAGGTCGCTGCACCCCAGGTCCGCGTCGATGTCGGCTTCTGGGGCGGTGCGGTGCCGGACCACCTCGGCGACCTCGAAGCGCTGCACGAGGCCGGAGTCTTCGGGTTCAAGTGCTTCCTCGCCGACTCCGGGGTGGAGGAGTTCCCACCGTTGGACGCCGACCAGTTCAGGACGGCGATGACCGAGACCGCGCGGCTGGGGGCGCTGCTCATCGTGCATGCCGAGGACGCCGGGACGCTGGCTGCGGCCACTCCAGCAAGCGGTCGCGTCTATGGCGACTTCCTCGCCTCCCGCCCGCCGACCGCCGAGGACGTGGCGATCGCTCAGGTCATCGACGTGACCCGCGAGACGGGCGGGCGGTCGCACGTCGTGCACCTGTCGAGTGCCAGCGCGCTGGCGAGCCTGCGCGCTGCCCGGGCCGAAGGGCTGGACGTCACCGTCGAGTCCTGCCCGCACTACTTGGCCCTGGACGCCGAGCACATCGCCGACGGCGCCACCTCGTTCAAGTGCTGCCCACCGATTCGCGACCACGCGAACCAGGACGCCCTGTGGGCGGGACTTGCCGCGAGTGACATCGACTTCGTCGTGTCCGACCACTCGCCCTCCACCGCGGACCTCAAACAGTTCGACGCCGGCGACTTCGGGCTGGCTTGGGGAGGCATCGCCTCGCTCCAGGTCGGGCTTCCCGCCATGTGGAGCGCGGCCCGCGAGCGCGGACACACCCTCGCCGACGTGGTGCGGTGGATGGCGACCGCCACGGCGGACCGGGTCGGGCTGCACCACAAGGGCCGGCTCGCCGTCGGGGCAGACGCCGACTTCGTCGTCTTCGCCCCCGACGAGGAGTGGGATGTGGACGTGTCCGCCCTCCACCACAGGAACCCCGTGTCGGCCTGGGCCGACCACCACCTGACCGGACAGGTACGCCAGACCTGGCTGCACGGCATACGGATCACGAACGACAGCGCTCCCGGCGGCCGACTGCTCACGAGAGGACAGCGATGACCAGCTCCTACCACGTGCCCCAGGGCGGCTTGCCGCCGCAGACCCAGCTCACGACCGATCGGGCTCGTTTCACGACGGCGTATGCCGTCCTGGCGAAGGGCACGATGACCGACATCGTCACGTCGTTGCTCCCCTTCTGGGAGGGCATGCGGATGTGGGTCATCGCGCGGCCGCTCAGCGGCTTCGCCGAGACGTTCAGCCAGTACCTCGTCGAGGTCTCGCCCGGCGGTGGGTCGGATCGGCCCGAGCTCGATCCCGGCGCCGAAGGTGTGCTCTTCGTCGTGGCCGGGACGCTCGAACTCACTCTGGGCGACGAGGTGCATCCGATCGCGCCCGGCGGGTATGCCTTCATCCCACCCGGCAGCGACTGGACTCTGCACAACCGCGGCGACGAGGTCGCGAATTTCCACTGGATCCGCAAGGCGTACCAGCGGGTCGACGGCATCGACGTGCCGTCGGCGTTCGTCACCTCCGAGGCCGACGTGGAGGGCGTCGAGATGCCCGGAACGGACGGCGCCTGGACGACGCAACGTTTCGTCGACCCCACGGACATCCGGCACGACATGCACGTCAACATCGTGAACTTCGAGCCGGGAGGCACGATCCCCTTCCCCGAGACCCACGTGATGGAGCACGGCCTCTATGTCCTCGAGGGCAAGGCCGTCTATCTGCTCAACGAGGACTGGGTCGAGGTCGAGGCCGGTGACTTCATGTGGCTGCGGGCGTTCTGTCCCCAGGCCTGCTACGCCGGTGGCCCCGGGCGGTTCCGCTATCTGCTCTACAAGGACGTCAACCGGCATGCGACGCTGAGTCGCCAGTTCATCTGAGCTGCTTCAGCCTCGAAGCATGCGGAATGAGGAGCGAGACACCACCATGACGACGGTCGCCGACCACGACGCCTACATCGCTGCGGCACCCGAGACCTTCCGGCCCGCGCTGGAGCGGCTGCGCACGCTGCTGGCGCAGGCCCTGCCGGAGGCGGAGGAGATGGTCGCCTACAACCTGCCCGGCTTCAGTGTCGGCGGCACGGTCGTCGCGAGCTATGCCGCGTTCACCAAGCAATGCGGGGTGTATTTCCTCGGCCCCGCCATCGCCGAACACGCCGAACAGATCACGGCGGCGGGCTTCAAGGCAACGAAGACCGGCATCACCTTCGCGCCGAGCAAACCGGTCCCGGAGGACCTCATCGTGCGGCTCGCACGGGCGTCGCGACAGAGCCTCGAGGACTGATCGCTCGACCTGACCCGCTCACTCACCTGCGCGGATGATTTCGGCGTATGCCGGGATCGTCAGGAAGTCCGCGTAGTCGTCGTCCAGCGCTGTGCGCACGAAGAGCTCACGCGCCAGCGGAAGGTGCGCGGCGTAGGCGCCCGACTCGACCAGCCCGGCATACTCCTCCTCCACGATCCGCTCGACGAGCTCGCGGGTGACCGTCTCGCCGGTGTCGAGCGTGGCGCCGTTGTGCGTCCACTGCCAGATCTGCGAGCGCGAGATCTCTGCGGTGGCGGCGTCCTCCATGAGGTTGTGGATGGCGGCGGCGCCGTTGCCGGAGAGCCAGGCCGCGAGATAGGTGATGCCGACCTCGACATTGCCGCGTAGACCAGCCTCGGTCCGTTCGCCGGGGGTCTGGTCGAGGGCCAGCAGGTCAGCGGCGGTGACGGAGGCGTCGTCGCGCTGACGGTCGAGTTGGTTGTCGCCATCGAGGACGCTGCCGAAGATCTCGGCACACACCGGCACGAGGTCGGGGTGGGCGACCCAGGACCCATCGAACCCGGCCTGCGCCTCCCTGGTCTTGTCGGCCCGCACCTTCTCGAACGCGACCCGGTTGACCCCCTCGTCGCGGCGTGAGGGGATGAACGCCGCCATGCCGCCCATGGCGAAGGCGCCGCGGCGGTGGCAGGTCTGCACGAGGAGGTCCGAGTAGGCCTTCATCATCGGGGCGTTCATCGTCACGGCGTTGCGGTCGGGGAGCGTGTGGTCACCGGGGGCGTCACGGAAGTTCTTGATGATGCTGAAGAGGTAGTCCCAGCGGCCGGCGTTGAGGCCGCCGGCGTGGTCGCGCAACTCATGGAGGATCTCGTCCATCTCGAAGGCCGCCATGATGGTCTCGATGAGGACGGTGGCGCGGATGGTTCCCTGCGGGATGCCCAGCCGGTCCTGGGTCCACACGAAGACGTCGTTCCACAGCCGGGCCTCGAGGTGCGACTCCATCTTGGGGAGGTAGAAATAGGGACCCCTGCCCTGCTGGACGAGCTCGCGCGCGTTGTGGACGACATAGAGCCCGAAGTCGACGAGTCCGCCGACGAGCGGTTCGCCGTCAAGGCTGAGGTGCGCCTCGTCGAGGTGCCACCCGCGTGGCCGCGGCATGATGACCGGGGTGTTGTCGGGGTCCTGGAGCGCATAGTGCTTGCCCTCGGGCGTCGTCAGTTCGATGGTGCGGCGGACGGCGTCGCGCAGGGTGAGCTGGCCGCCGATGACGTTGCGCCAGTGGGGTGTGTTGGCATCCTCGAAGTCGGCGAGCCACACCTTGGCCCCGGAGTTGAGCGCGTTGATCGCCATCTTGCGGTCCGTGGGCCCGGTGATCTCGACCCGGCGGTCGCGCAGGTCTGCCGGCGCAGGCGCCACCTCCCAATCGGCCTCGCGCACTGCGGCCGTCTCAGGCAGGAAATCCAAGGTGCCTGTGCGAGAGATCGCTTCGCGTCGCTGATGTCGTGCGGCCAGGAGCTCGTCGCGCCTGGCCGCGAACTCCCGATGCAGTCCGGCCAGGAGATCCATGGCCTCGGGCGTGAGGATCTCGTCCTGCCCGTCGATGTGCGGGCCGGTGACAACGATGGCGGACACGGCAGGACCCCTTGCGCTCGAACCGGATCTGAGTGCGTGCGGATTCACCCTTCCGCACGTCGCGGACCTCGGCAAGGGATTCCTGCTCGTATGCCGTGCGCCAAGTCTCAGTTCAGCCGGCCGGTGATCTTCTCGGCCGCGGTGACGACGGTGCCGTCGAGGACGGCCTCGTAGGCCGCCTCCAGGTCGGGAGCGAGGAACCGGTCGGGCCCCGGGGCGACGTTGCCGACCTCGGCGAGCGCCGCGATGACCGACCCCGATGCGGGTGCCGGCTGGAGGGGTGCGCGCAGCTGGATCCCGCGGGAGGCCGCTACCAGTTCGATGGCCAGGACTCGGGTGAGCGCGTCGACCGAGCGACGGAGCTTGCGCGCAGCCGACCAGCCCATCGACACGTGGTCCTCCTGCATGGCGCTGCTCGGGATCGAGTCGACACTCGCCGGGTTGGCGAGGCGCTTCATCTCGGACACCATCGCGGCCTGGGTGTATTGCGCGATCATCAGCCCCGAGTCGACACCGGGGTCGTCGGCGAGGAAGGGCGGCAGCCCGTGGTTGCGCGCCTTGTCGAGGAACCGGTCGGTGCGTCGCTCGGAGATCGAGGCCAGGTCGGCGGCCACGATCGAGAGGAAGTCGAGCACATAGGCGACCGGGGCGCCGTGGAAGTTGCCGTTGGACTGGACGCGCCCGTCGAGCGTGACGACGGGGTTGTCGATGGCCGAAGCGAGCTCCCACTCGGCGACGCGAGCGGCATGGTCGATCGTGTCGCGCACTCCCCCCGCGACCTGCGGCGCGCAGCGGAGCGAATAGGCGTCCTGAACGCGCGTGTCCGATTCGGCGTCGCGGTGAGACTCGCGAATGGGGCTGTCGGACAACACCTTTCGCATGTTCTCCGCGGATCGTGCCTGTCCCGGCTGCGGGCGGAGCGCCTGCAGGTCGGCGGCGAACACGTCGTCCGAGCCCATGAGCCCCTCGACCGACATGGCTGCGGCAATGTCGGCCGTCGTCACGAGCTGGCGCAGGTCGGTGATGGCGAGGCAGAGCATGCCGAGCATGCCGTCGGTGCCGTTGATGAGGGCGAGACCCTCCTTCTCGGCGAGCTCGACGGGGGTGATGCCGGCAGCGCTCAGCGCGTCTCCGGCCTCCATGACCTCACCGTCGAGGTCGCGCACCAGCCCTTCGCCCATGAGCGCGAGCGCGCAGTGCGACAGCGGCGCCAGGTCGCCGGAGCAGCCGAGCGAGCCGTATTCGTGCACGACCGGCGTGATCCCCGCGTTGAGGATGGCGACATAGGTCTCCAGCGTTTCACCACGCACTCCGGTGCGACCGGTGGCCAGGGTGTTGATGCGGAGCAGCATGAGCGCGCGCACGACCTCGCGCTCGACCTCGGGGCCGGCCCCGGCCGCGTGCGAGCGCACCAGCGAGCGCTGCAGTTGGGCGCGCAGATCCGCCGGGATGTGCCGCGTCGCGAGAGCGCCGAACCCGGTGGACACCCCGTAGTGCGGGACCGTGTCGCTGGCCAGTCCCTCGATCGTGCCGCGGGTCGCGCGGACCGAGTCGAGAGCGGTGGGGCTGAGTTCGATCTGAGCTCCGTGGCGCGCGACGCGCACGACGTCGGCGATGCTCAGGCGCTCGCCTCCGACCGTGACCGCGTGCTTCTGGGCGTGGGTGTCCGTCATGCGACAAGCACACCGCAGGTATGCCGTCCGCGCGAGGCGCGCACACGGCATACCGTCTCGAATCCAAGACTCCCCAGAGCCACGGGGTTGGAGGGAGGTCGCCCCCGCCCGTGCCGAACTCACCCAATTGGACGATTCCTGCACGGTGAACTTGCGCGATAGCGATGGTCAGGATCCCACCGAGGCCGCACAGGCAAGACATACACCGGTGTGCATTACTGCACACTTCAGCAATCTTGCACTGCGGTGCACCTTGGGTCTATGTTCTCCTCATGAGCGAGAACTCCGAGGCGACCGACGGGCTGCGCGCACGCAACCGCGAACGCACCACCAAGCGCCTGGAGCAGGCCGCGTGGGACCTCGTCGCCGAGAAGGGCTTCGACGCGGTCACGGCCGAGGCCATCGCCGAGCGGGCAGAGGTGTCGCGGCGCACGTTCTTCAACTACTACCCGCGCGTCGAGCTCGTCCTCCAGGAGCGCATGCGCGCCACCATCGCCGGGCTGGTCGACCGCTTCTGCGAGCGCCCGACCGACGAGGACGTTCAGGAGTCCCTCGCCGCCATCCTCAGTGAGCCCTTCGGGCCCGAACTCCTCGAGACGGCCGCGATCGTCTTCGGCCAAGCCTCCAGCTCTCCCGCCGCTCGGTTCTTCCTCGCCGAAGCACAGGCATCCGAGGTCTCGCAAGTGGCCGAAGCCCTCACCGCGCGGGGCGGCCCGTGGACCGATCCGATGGCCGCCCAGGTCGTCGCGCAAGCCGTCATGGGCGCAGGCCACGTCGCCACGATGGTCTGGCTCGGCCAGTCGCACGGCGTCGTCAACGACCGAACCCGCCAACTCCACCTCGACCTGCTCCGGCAGGCCTTTGCGCACCTGTTCATCACGTTCAGCGGGGCCTCCACCCTGGCTGACATCCCGAGCTCGGAGATCTGATATGGCCCTGTTCCTCTATCGCCTCGGGCGCCTCGCCGCCCGACATGCCTGGCTCACATTGGTGGCCTGGGTCGTCGTCCTCGGCGGTCTCGGCGGCACCATGGCAGCCGTCGCCAGCCCCCCCACCTCTGCGATCAGCATTCCGGGCGCCGAGTTCGCGTCGGTTCTCAAGACGCTCGGGCAGGAAATCCCCCGCGCCGCCGGCGGCATCGGCACGATCACGATCGAGAGCGAGAGCGGCCCGATCACGGCGGCCCAGCGCACGGCGATCGAAGCGACGATTGCCAAGTGGGAGAAGGCTCCTCACGTCCAGTCGGTGATGAATCCGTTTGAGTACCAAGCGCAGATCGACGATGGGCGCGCCCGGGTCGAGGCCGGACTCAAGGAGTTCAAGGACGCCGAATACAAGCTCCAACAGGGCCAGTGGATCCACGCCGAGGGCCAGAAGGACCTCGCCGCCGCACGTGCCGAACTCGCGGAGCTCGAGGCCGCGGGGCAGGGGCAGAGCGAGGCGGCCCGTGTGCTGCGCTACGAGATCCCCGCGCGGGTCAAGGGCAACGCGGGCATCAAGGCCGACCTCGACGAGGGTGAGAAGCAGCTCGCCGATGCACGCGTCCAGCTCGCAGAAGGCCAGACGACCCTGGGGCTCAGCGACGGCCTGCGGTTCGTCACCAAGGGTGGCGGCGGCGCCATGCTGCAGATCCAGTACGACACCGCGATTCCGCAGCTCTCCCCCGAGATCCGCTCACAGGTCCCCGAGATCGGCACCGGACTCACGAAGCACGGCCTGCGCGTCGACTACAGCGCCGACATCCTCCAGACCCGCAGCATCGTCGGGATCGGTGAGGTCATCGGGTTCGCCATTGCCGCGGCCGTGCTCATCATCATGCTCGGCACCCTCATCGCCGCCGGCCTGCCGCTGCTCGTCGCCCTCGTCGGCGTGGGCGCCGGGCTCCTCGCGGCCATGGCCGCCACCGCGTTCTTCGACATGAACTCGATGACGCCCGCCCTGGCGCTCATGCTCGGACTTGCCGTGGGCATCGACTACGCCCTCTTCATCGTCAATCGGCACCGCCAGCAGCTGCTCGACGGCGTGCCACTGCAGCACTCGATCGGCTTGGCCAACGGCACCGCGGGCAACGCGGTCGTCGTGGCCGGCACCACCGTCGTCATCGCGCTGGCCGCCCTCACCGTGTCGGGCCTGCCGATCCTCGCCCAGATGGGGCTGGTCGCCGCCGGAACCGTCGCGATGACGGTGCTCGTCGCCCTCACCGTGACGCCCGCCGTGCTCAGCCTCATCGGACGGCGCGTCATCTCGAAGCGCACTTGGCGCAAGTACGAAGACGGCCGGGCCAACGCCAGCGCCGACGACCTCGACGCTCCCGTGACGGGGCGCGGATCCGGCCGGTGGGCCGTCCTCGTGACCAACCGCCCGTGGCGGGCCATCGTCCTCACCGTCGTCGCCATCGGGCTGCTCGCGGCGCCTGCGATGTCACTGCGTCTCGGGCTCCCCGACGGCAGCAGCGAGCCCAGGGACTCCAGCGCCTTCCACTCCTACACGATGATCGAGCGGGAGTTCGGCGCCGGTTCCAACGGGCCCGTCATCGCGATGGTCTCCTTCGACGAGCCCGTGGCCGAGGAAGACCTCGCGAAGACGCAGAACAGCTACGGCCGCCAGCTCTACAACCTCGTCGGTGTCGAGCGCGTCGTCGCGTTCGGTGTGAGCGAGGACCGCGACACGCTCGCGTTCCAGGTCGTGCCACTCGAGGGACCGACGAGTGAGGCGACGACCGAACTCGTCCACGAGATGCGCGAGCTCAGCGACCGCATGCCCGCCGGGACGGAGCTGGGGATCACCGGCCAGACCGTCGCCAACATCGAGATCTCCGAACGCCTCGCCGCAGCGCTGCCGCTCTATGTCGCGCTCGTGGTGGGTCTGTCGCTGATCCTCCTCATGGCGGTGTTCCGCTCGGTGCTCGTGCCCCTCGTTGCGACCGCCGGATTCCTGCTCTCCGTCGCGGCCAGCTTCGGCGCCGTCGTCGCGGTCTATCAGTGGGGCTGGCTCGGCGACCTGCTCCAGGTGAGCCGTCCGGGGCCGATCATGCCCTTCATGCCGACCCTGCTCATCGGCGTCCTGTTCGGTCTCGCGATGGACTACCAGATGTTCCTCGTCTCCGGGATGCACGAGGCCCGCGCCCACGGCCAGGACAGCCGCACCGCGATCCGCACCGGATTCCGGCAGGGCTACAAGGTGGTCACGGCCGCGGCGCTCATCATGATCGCGGTCTTCGCGGGCTTCGTCTTCGCCCACCTCTCGATGATCCGGCCGATGGGCCTGGGACTCGCGATCGGTGTCGCCATCGACGCCTTCCTCGTGCGGATGACCCTGACCCCAGCCGTCCTGCACCTGCTCGGCGACCGCGCCTGGTGGATCCCGCGCTGGCTCGACCGCGCTCTCCCAGACCTCGACGTCGAGGGCACCAAGCTCCGGTCCCACCTCCAACTCGCGGAGGAGCAGGCAACTGCTGCCCTGCCCGACGAGGTGGAGTCCGACGAGGACGTGCGCGAACTCGCTCACGCCGGGAGCAACTCAGGAGCCTGAGTCCCGATCCAACGACAAACTCGGGGTATGCCGTTCAGCCGGCTGAACGGCATACCCCGAGTTTGTCTGTGGCACAGCAGGATTCGTGCACGGGTGGCTCAGGCCGGGTCACATCCGGTGGCGGCAGTCGCGAAGCGCTCGATCGCGAATCGCGCGGCAGCGTTGTCGGCTGCGCCGTTCTCGATGATGGAGAAGATGCGCTTCCGGCCATCCACCCCGTATGCCGTGCCGGACAGCGCGACCGCGTCGCTGAGCGAACCCGTCTTGGCCCGGACCCGGCCGCGCGCGCAGACCGTTTCCGGCTGCGCGAATCGGGACGCCAGGGTGCCGGAGACCCCAGCAGTCGGCAGGGCATTGTGGCGATAGATGACCGACTCGAGGGCACGGTTCTGGCTGATCGCACGCAGCACACTGGCCATGTTGGCGCCGGACATGCGGTCAGCCCGCGATAGACCCGAGCCATCCTCGATGACCGCCCCACTCATGTTGACCCCGACGGACTTCAGTGTCGCAACGGAATGCGCATTCGCCTCCGCCCACGTGGCGCCGTGCCCACCGAACAGCGAGGACTGCCGGTGGAAGGTCTCGGCGTAGTCGTTGGACGAGCCGTTGAGCATCTGGGCCACAAGCGTCGCCAGGGGCGGTGACTTGACGAGGTCCACCCTCGTGGCGCTCGCGGGCGCGACCTCACGTTCGAGCGACGTCACGGTGAGGCCGAGGCGGACGAGCTCGTTGCGGAAGACGGCCCCGGCGTCCATCGAGGTGTCCATGAGGTTGCGACCGTCGACGACCAGGGCCCGGACCGGGGCGACGTCGCCCGGGAGGTAGCTGTCCTTCCACCCGACGGCGTTGGTGGGCGCCGGGAACCGGGAGTCGTCGACACGGACGGCCACGGAGGTACGACCAGCAGCTGCGAGCGCTGCCCGGGCTGTCCCGGCCATGCGGCGGACCTCGGTGGCCGGGAGTGAGGGGTCGCCCCCGCCCTTGAGCCACAAGGTCGTTCGCGTCGCGTCGGTCAGCACCTCCGTGCGGAAGGTCTTCTTGGCACCCATGCTCCTCAGGGCCACGACCGCGGTGTTGAGCTTCTCGTTGGAGGCCGGCATGAGGGCGAGGCTCGGGTTGCGGCTGTAGATGACCTCGCCCGTCATCGCGTCCAGCACCACGGCGCTGACACCGGAACCGAGTGCGGGGTCGACGCCCGCCTTGGCGAGTCGCTCCGGGATCGTCCCCACGAGCGCTCCGCGTTGGCTCGCACCCTGACGGTCCCTCAGGATCTCCTGAGGCGTGTCCGGACGCGGCGCCGACTCGGGCCTCGGGTCTGCCACCGCCGTCCGGAACGGCTCGGCCGGGCGCGCCTTGCCGACCGCCCCCACGGCTCCCGCCGGTGCGGAGGTCATGAGGGCTGCCGCGGCGGTGATCGCTGCGGCGGCGCTGAGGGGTCCCCTGGCTCTGATGGTCGGCATCATGGGTCGTGATGCTGCCACGGCGCACCCGAGAGGCTCGTCGTGGCGCGCGCGAGATCAGAGTCGAGTCAGGCCGCAGACATCTCGTATGCCGTCCGCTCACCGGCGAGGGCCGCGTAGCGCCCTCCGAGCGCGAGGAGTTCACAGTGGGTGCCGCGCTCGAGGACCCGTCCGTGGTCGAGGACCGCGATCTCGTCGGCGTCCTCGATCGTCGAGAGCCGGTGGGCGATGGTGATCGTCGTGCGGCCGCGGACGAGTTCATCGAGCGCCTTCTGGACCGCTCGCTCGGTGTCGTTGTCGAGGGCACTGGTCGCCTCGTCGAGGACGAGGACCTTCGGGTTGCGCAGGATCGTGCGGGCGATGGCGATGCGCTGCTGCTCGCCACCGGAGAACCGGTGCCCCCGAGCGCCGACGACCGTGTCGAGTCCGTCGGGCAGGGTGGCGACGAGGTCGGCGACCTGGGCTGCGCCGAGCGCCTGCCACAACTCGGCCTCCGTGGCATCGGGCGCTGCGAGGAGCAGGTTCTCGCGGATCGACGCGTGGACGAGATAGGTCTCCTGCGACACGACACCGACGATGCGGGCGAGCTCCTCGGGGTCGAGGTCTCGCAGATCGACGCCGTCGATCGTCACGCGGCCACTGCTCGGGTCGTGCAGTCGTGCCACGAGCGACGCCAGCGTCGACTTGCCCGAGCCGGTGTGACCGACGAGGGCCAGCGAGCCGCCAGCCGGGACCACCGCCGAGATGGAGTCGAGGGCGAGAGGCGCGTCTGCGGCATACCGGAAGGAGACGTTCTCGAAGCGGATCTCGCCGCGCACGCGTTCCGGGTCGAGTGCCACCGGTGCGGTCGGGGCGGCGACGTCGGGGATGAGGTCGAGATATTCGAAAACCCTTGAGAACAGGGCCATCGAGGACACCCACTGGGCTCCGACGTTGAGCAGTCCCATGAGCGGTCGGAACACGCCGGCCTGGAGGGTGGTGAAGGCGATGAGCGTCCCGATGGTCATGCCACCGGAGGTCGCAGGGAGCCCGGCGATGAGATAAATCATCGCGGGGATGGCCGCGAAGATGACCTGCATCGTGGCCATGCGCCAGCGGCCCGCGAGCTGGCTGCGGAGTTCGAGGTCGACGAGCTCCTCGGACGTCGTGGCGAAGCGTTCGGCGTGACGGCGTCCGGCGCCGAGGGTCTTGGAGAGGCGCACACCCGAGACGGACAGGCCCTCCTCGATCTGAACGTTGAGGTCGGCGCGGCGCGACTGCTGGCGAGCGGTGACCTCGCGGCGGATGAGCGCCACCTTGCGCGTCATCCACACGGCCGGCGGGATGACGATGAGCGAGAGGAGGCTCAGGCGCCAGGACAAGGCGACCATGGCGACGGACGTGGCGACGGCGGTCGTGAGGTTTGAGGCGATCGAGGTCGCGGTCGTCGTGACGACGCCCTGCATGCCGTTGATGTCGTTGGTGAGGCGCGACTGGACCTCTCCGGCGCGGGTGCGCGTGAAGAAGCCCAGCGACTGCTGCTGCAGGTGGGCGAAGAGGTCGGTGCGGAGGCGGTGCATGACGCGCTGGCCCACACCCGTGGACATCCAGGTCTGCACGACGCCGAGGATCTGCGTGGTCGCGGCGACGGCGACCATTGCGCCGACGGCCAGGAGGAGCAGGCGCACGTCCTGCTGCGGGATGGCCGTGTCGACGACCTCGCGGACGAGGAACGGCTGGGCCATGGAGATGACGGACGTCGCGACGATGATCGCGGTGACGATGCCGATGGGGCGGCCGAAGCCGCGGAAGAGGGCAGTGACGCGCTTGAGCGGGACCGGGGCGATCTCGAGCTGGGCGCGGTCCCGCGGGTCGATCTTCATCGGCCCGCCTCCGGCTCCGCGGCCGCCTGCGCCGGTGCCTCGACCGCCGGGCAGGCGGGAGGCGGGGTCCTTGGGAGCGTCATGATGAGTGGCTGTCATGAGTGCTCTCCCTTCTGTTGACTGTCATTAGTGAGGTTAACTCACAATGAGTCAAACAGGCTAGTTGCCGATATCATTCCCGTATGCCGTCCGCCCACCTCCCAGCACCACGGCCCACCACCGCGACTTTGTGCCCGATTGGGACACGTCGCGCCGACGAAGGAGGCTGAGACGTGTCCCAATCGGGCACAAAGTCGAACGTTCAGCCGGGTGAAGCTGGCCTGGGGGAGCTCGTCATGGAGGTCGCCCGGGGCCTCCGGCGTCGTTACGCCGCGACCCTGGAGCCGTGGGGCGTGACGCCCCACGAGTCACGCGCCCTGCGGGTCATCGGCAGGCACGAACCCACGAGGCTGGGCCTCGTCGCACAGCATCTGCGCATCGCCCCGCGCTCGGTGACGGACGTCGTCGACAATTTGGAGCAGCGAGGATTCGTGGCGCGAGAGCCGGACCCGACCGACCGGCGCGCGACTCAGGTACGTCTCACCGGCGAGGGTCGGAGGATCCTCGACGAACTCGACGCGGCGCGGCGGGCCGATCACGAGAGCTACTTCGCGGACCTCACCGAGCGCGACCGCACCACCCTCACCCGCGTCCTCAACAGCCTCATCGACGACCACTGATGGGTGGCCGATGAGCAACGTCCCCGGGGCCGCGAACGCGCTCGACGTGCTCGAACTGCTGGCGCGCCGAGGTGAGCCACTCCCCGCGGCCACCGTCGCGCGCGAGCTCGGGCTTCCCCGGTCGAGCACCTATCACCTGCTTGCCGTGCTTCGGGAACGCGGATATGTCTCCCACCTCGAAGGTGAGCGGCGATACGGACTGGGCGTCGCGGCATACGAATTGGGTTCGGCCTATCAGCGGCAGGCGCCGCTGCAGCGGATCGCACGAGGCACCCTCGACCGACTCGTCGACACGACGGGGCACAACGCGCACCTCGCAGTGCTCCACGGGCGCGACGTCCTCTATGTCATCGAGCAGCGCGCACCTCAGGGCCCAGTCCTCGTCTCGGACGTCGGCGTTCGGCTGCCGGCCACCCTCACTGCGACCGGCCTGGCGATGCTCGCCGCCCTGTCCGCGGGGCAAGTGCGCGCGCTCTTCCCGCATGCCGACGCACTGGTGCAGCGCGACGGTCACGGACCCTCGACGACAGGCCAGTTGCGGAGTTTGCTCCAGGCTGTGCGGCAACGCGGATATGCCGTCGAGGACGGTCTCGTGACGAGTGGCCTCAAGTCGGTGGCCGTGGCAGTGCTCGACCACAGCGACCACCCGGTCGCGTCCGTGGCGGTGACCTTCCGGACCGACGTCGTCGACGACGCGGGCTTCGACCGGATCGTGGCCGCGGTGGGCCGCGCTGGCGACGACCTCTCCACCCGGCTGCACCGTCAGGTGCGCCCCCGGCACGCATGACTCGGGCCAGGGGCCGAGGTCGGCCCCTGGTGCCCTAGAACTGGTCCGCGAGGAAGGCGCCCGGCGTCATCCCGGTGACGGTTCGGAAGTCGTGGGTGAAGTGCGCCTGGTCCGCGTAGCCCAAATCGGCGGCCACCTCGCCGACGGTGGTGGCTCCCGCCTTGAGTCGCTCGACGGCGTCATGGAGGCGACGGCGCTGGATGAGCCATTTGGGCGAGAGCCCGACGCGGTCGAGTGTGAGTCGCTGGAGTGCCCGCTCACCCAGGTCGAAGGCGTCACAGATCTCGGAGACCCGAGTGACCTCCGGGTGGTCGCGCAGCCAGGCGATGACGTCATTGATGAGGCGCCCCTGGGCGTCGACGGGCAACATCGCCCGCAGCGATCGCTCCACTTCGGCGATCGCCGCGGCGTGGTTGTCCGGATCATCCGGATCACGATCCATCAGGGCGCGGACTGCGGGAACCAGCCGCCTGGACTCCAGTGACTGCACCTCGGACAGGTCGACGAAGCGGTCCGTGAGGTCGCTGACAGGGCGCCCCCACACGAGCCGGCCGGCCGCCGGGCGCAGCATGGCGCCGACCGCCCATCCGGTCGCCTCCAACGTCACCGTCGACATGCCGCGGACCGTGCCATAGAACCGCGCATAGGAGTTGCTGACCACGATGAGGCAGACCGGGTACTGGAGGGTCTTCTGGCTCTGCGGCTCGGCCACGTCCCAGACCGGGATCCAGTAGCGCTCGACGAAGTCCTCGAGTCCGGAGCCGGCGGGATACCGGTGGATCGGCGGGGTGGGGTGCGATCGCCCGGTGAGGTGCGCCCTGGAGATCGGATCCCTCGAAGCATGCTGGTCGGCCACGTGTCGGATTATCTCAAGACGGCCGGCCGAGGGGCTTCCTAGGCTCGATGACATGACAGATACAGCACAGCGATTCCGTTCCCGCGCAACCCAGTTCGCGTCACTTGTCGACGCCGCAGCCAGTCAGGCAGACACACCCTCGCCGTGTGAGGGCTGGACCGTGCGCGACGTCGTCATGCACACCATCGACACCGAACGTGACTTCCTCGCGACCCGCGGCCTGGATGTCGGGGAGCGTCCGGACCCGACCGATGTGGCCACTGCCTGGCGGACGCACGCCGACACGGTGGCCGCCACGCTGTCGAGCGACGGGGTGGCCGAGACCGAGTACGCGGGCTACTTCGGGCCCACGACGATCGGCGAGACCATGGCGGACTTCTATGGCTGGGACCTCGTCATCCATGGCTGGGACGTCGCCCGAGCCACGGGCCAGGACTGGCGCGTGTCCGACGAGGACGTGACGTGGCTCAACGCCAGCGCGGACGGATGGGGCGACGCGCTCCGGGCGCAAGGCATCTGCGGCCCGGAGGTGCCCGTGCCGGCCGACGCGTCCCCGCAGGACAAGCTCCTCGGCCGGCTGGGACGTGACCCCCAGTGGGTGCCCTGACGTTGGCTTGCGCCAGTGCGGTCGGTGGGTTGTTGTTCGCGTCGATAACCAATAGGTGTTCAGGTTGGACACCTATCGGTTATCGACGCAGACACACCTATCCAAGCCTCGAGTGAGGGGCATCGGCCCAACTCGGCTCACTCGTCACGCAGGGGGTGTGCGATCTCGTCGGCGGGCAGCCTGGCCCAGAGGATCGCGATGATCGCGATGACCCCCGGGGCGACACCGGCGATGAGGAAGGTCGGGCGGATCCCGATCGCCTCGGACACCGGTCCGGCCAGCGCCATCGACACCGGCATGAGCGAGATCGAGACAAAGAAGTCGAGGCTCGCCACCCGACCCACGAGCGCCGGCGGGACCCGTCGTTGGAGCAACGTCCCCCAGATGACCATCGGCGCAGAGAACGCTGCCCCAAGGACCAGCGCTGCCACGATGAGCATCCACATGTGCCCGGCGAAACCGAACACCGCGAGCGGCAGTGAACCGAGGCCCCACATGAGGTTCATCCAGGTGAGGTAGCGACGCGGCATCGGCAACGACCCCATGACGAATGATCCAAGGGCCGCACCGATCCCGAAGGCCGCGAGGACCCACGCGTGCTCGCGCGGACCGCCACCGAGACGGTCCTTGATCAGGAACGGGGTGAGCACGTCGAGAGGGCCCATGAGGACCAGCACCATGCCGCTGGCGAAGAGCAGAGTGGCAAGCAACCACGGGGTTCGGACCATGTAGACGAAACCCTCGCGCATGTCCGAGAACGCCGACCCGATGGGGTGGCGTGAATGACCGTCGTCAAGCTGGCGTCGCACGGGGGTCTCAGGGACTGCCATGAGCGCGAGCAGGCCGACCAGCACTGCCGCCGCCCCGATGACGATGGCGGCACCGGGACTCGCAGCGGCCACTGCAGCGCCAGCGACGGCCGGCCCGACGGCCTGACCGATGGTCGGGCGCACCATCCCCTCGAATCCGTTGACGGCCATGAGGTCGCGCTCTTCGACGAGAGCCGGCAACCATGCGGTGTAGGCGGGGTAGTAGAACGCCATCGCCATGCCGTTCACGAACGCAATCGTCGCGAGCATCCACAGCTGCGTCAGATCGAGGAGCGAGAGCGTGGCGATGATCGCCATGCAGAGGAGTTCCACGCCGGCCACGACGAGGAGGATGCGCTTCTGTGGGATGCGATCGGCGACGACGCCCGCAAGGAGGGCCGGGAGGATCACGCCCACGGCCGCGCTCGTGGCCACGACACTCAACTGAGACGCACCACCACCAATACGGACGACTTCCCAGACCTGGGCCACCGCCCACACACCGGCCGAGAACGACGAGAAGACCAGAGCAACGGCAAGCCGCCGGTAGGCGGCCCCGCGGAAGGGCGTGAGGGCACGCGGCAACTGCCGCTCGGCGGTCGTCACCGGTTCCGTGGTCGGCGCCTGCGTCGGAGGCGTCGCGGTGTCGCTCTGTGGGCCTGTCATGGTGTGAATCCTCAAGCCTCAAGTCCGCTTGAGGTCAAGCCCCCTGTGAGCTCGCCCGGTGACTCATGGCTGTGATCCAGCCTCCACCCGAGCACTGACAACGCGCCACTGAGTTTCCGGACAGGGCTCGCCCAGATCCCGTCATCCCGGATCGGCGAATCCTCTACCGGACCACGAACGAACTCGGCGTATGCCGGTCAGCTGAGTGACCGGCATACGCCGAGTTGCGTCGTGGGACGGGACCACCAGCGTCAGACGCCGATGCGCTCCCACTTGCCCCAGATCGCGAAGGTCAGCCCGCGAGAGGCCTGGATGTTGACGAACAGCGTCGACCCGTCGGGACTGAAGCACGACCCGGCGAACTCGTCGCCGCGCCGATCCGCACCCGTGCTCGACACGAGCCTGTTGAGGGCGATGTCCCAGAGCTGCCCGCCACGGCTCAGCCCGCGGAGGTAGTTGTCGCCCGTGCTGTCCTCGCACACCACCAGCGTGCCGCGGCGACTCGTCGTGACGTTGTCGGGCATGTCGAAGGTCTCCTTGCCCGGGGACTGGTAGAGCAGACGCAGCTTCTCCGAGCGCGTGTCGTAGGCCCACACCTGCCCGAAGCCGTTGCCGTAGCCAGCGAGCAACTCGTCGCCGGTCTCCGCGTCGCCACCACCCTGGGTCGAGACGAAGTAGACGACGCCGTTGTCGTAGACCTGCCCCTCGAGGCGGGAAAAGCCAGCGGCACCCAGGGCACGGCCTTGGTCTCCGACGTACTGGAGCGCGGTGTCATTGGGTGTCGGCGCAGTCTGGCCCGGCGTGTACGGGAACGTCGGGTCCGGGTCGGCGATGTCGACCCACTCGACGGAGTAGACGGCGCCCTTGCGCTGGTGGCCCTCGAGGTGAGCGTTAGGTTGCCCCTTGATCGCGAGCATCTGGAGCTGGCCCTCGTTGTCGAGGTGACCGGACTCCATCGGGTTCGTCTTCGGCGTGTAGCGGTAGAAGCCCGACGGGAACGCGAAGTTGTCCTCGGTGAGATAGAGCCGCCCCTCGCGGGGGTCGAACGACACGGCCTCGTGCGGGAAGCGACCAGCCCTGGTGATCGGCTCACCGTTGGAGTGCCCGTGGGCCGGGACCTCGAAGATGTAGCCGTGCGGCTTGGTGAGCGGGATGTTCGACGCACCCGTGAAGTCGGGGCCGACGTCGGGACCATTGACGGTCTCCTCGCACGTGATCCACGCGCCCCAGGGCATCTCGCCGCCGGAGCAGTTCATCATCGTGCCGTTGAGCGCGGTGAACGCGCCCTGGACGTTGCCCTCGCCATCGACGTCGATGTGCGTGCAGCCGCCACCGGCGCGGGTGTCATAGGTGTGGTCGCCGACCGGACCGAACGGGGCCGCGACCGGGTTGTTGACCTCGTGGTTGCGGATCAGGGTGATGTTGCCGTCGGGGCCGTCGAACGAACCCATGCCGTCGTGGCGTCCGGGGAGCCTCGTCCCGTCGTCGAGCGTGACCGGTGCCTCGGTGTCGTGGAACGAGCGGTACTTGAAGCCCTCCGGGAGGTGCAGCCGCACCTTGCCGTCGCGCTCGTCGGGGATCGGGCGCAACCCACGGAAGGCTGGTCCGCCGAGTCCGGGCGCTGCTCCGGCCGGTCCGGCCACCAGGCCCTGGAACGGTCCGCCGAGCGCGGTGGCGCCTGCGGCGACGGCCGCACCCTTGAGAACGGTGCGCCGCTTGGGAGAGTGATCGTCTACTGCCATGTCCGACTCCTTTGTCGATCAGGGGATCCGATCAACGTATGCCCCTCAGTGGGCCGTCACAATGAAAACGTGCAACCCGATGTGACTGTCCTGGTGCTGGCAGGTGGTTCGTCGCGCCGTTTTGGTTCCGACAAGCTCGCCGCTCTCCTTGACGGTCGACCGGTTCTCGATCACTGCTTGTCGGGTATGCCGGTCAGCTGGCCCTTGGTCCTCGTCTCACCTCCTCGCATGGTTCCGTCCGAGGTGGAGGGGCGGGTGCGGTTCGTGCGGGAGTCACCGCCGGGCGGGGGCCCACTGGCGGGGATCGCGGCGGGGCTGGCACTCGTGACGACGGACGTGGTGTGCGTGGCTCCGGGGGACTCCCCTCGCGCTGGTGAAGTGCTGCCGACCTTGGTCGCCGCGCTGGAAGGGGACCCGACGGTTTCGGCAGCCGTCCTGAGCGATGGTGAGGCTCGGGCGAATCCGGTGCTCGCGGCATACCGGACAAAGGACCTGCGCGAAGCGATCCCGGACGCGCCTGAGAACCTGCCCGCCCGAACCCTGCTCACCCTCCCCCACGTGTTGGTGCAGCCCGACTTCGACGTCCCCGACATCGACACCCCCGAGGATCTCCAGCGATAGCGGCCGAGGTTCGTTCCGGCCCGACGGAGGAAGTAGCACTTGTGCAACCATGGGAGTAGGCTTTCTTTATGGACGCATCCGTGGGACTTCGCGAGCTTCGACAGGACGCCTCCGACCTCGTGCGCCGCGTGGAGCAGGGCGAGGAGATCACAATCACCGTTGCCGGTCGACCCAGCGCGCGGTTGGTGCCTGCCAAGCCCGCTCAGTGGCGACGGTGGGCCGATCTGGCGGAGCTCTACAACGGACCAGCCGATGCTGATTGGGCAGACGATCGCGAGTTGATCGACGATGAGTTGCGCGACCCCTGGGCAGAACAGTGAGCAGAGCCACCGTTGAGCGGGCCATTCTCGACACGGGCGTGGTCATTGGGCCGACAGCAGCGCCCATCCCAGGGATTCTTGCGATCAGTGCGGCAACGCTCGCGGAACTGCACTTTGGAGTGCTGGTGGCGAAATCCCCCGCCGTCCGTGCTGAACGTCTTCGGCGACTCAGTGTCATCCAGCGCCATTTCGACGCCCTGCCCATTGACGACTCCGTCGCCGCGAGCTACGGGCAACTGGCTGCGGCGGTCGTCGACATGGGGCGACAGCCTCGCCGCCGGACGATGGACCTCTTGATCGCGGCGACGGCGCATTCTCACGGCGCGTCACTCGTCACCAGCAATCCGGACGACTTTGCGGGCCTCGAATCGCTGATCGACATCGTCGCGGTCCAGACCGCGACATGACCGGGCCCGGCTCCGTCGTACGTTTGGACCCATGAAGGCGATCACGATTCCTGAGCCCGGCGGTCCCGAGGCGCTCGTCCTCTCCGACGTCGACACCCCCGATCCCGCGGCGGGTGAGGTTCGGATCAAGGTCGCGGCGGCGGGCGTCAACCGTGCGGATGTCCTTCAGCGGCAGGGCTTCTACAACCCACCCGCCGGTGAGACCGAGATCCCCGGTCTCGAGGTGTCGGGTGTCATCGACGCTGTCGGCGCCGGTGTCACGGAGTGGGTCGTGGGCGACCAGGTGTGCGCCCTCCTCGTGGGCGGCGGCTATGCCGAGCAGGTGACGGTGCCCGCGGGGCAGGTGCTGCCGGTGCCCGATGGCGTCGACCTCATCGACGCGGCCGCGCTGCCCGAGGTGACCTCGACCGTCTGGTCCAATGTCTTCCTGACCGCGAACCTCCAGCCCGGCGAGACCTTCCTCGTCCACGGCGGCTCGTCCGGCATCGGCACCATGGCGATCCAGTTCGCTCGCGAGGTCGGAGCCCGCGTCGCCGTCACGGCCGGCTCCGCCGAAAAGCTTGACGTATGCCATGAACTCGGCGCCGAGATCCTCGTCAACTACCGGGACCAGGACTTCGTCGAGGAACTCAGGTCCGCGACCGACGGACACGGCGCTGACGTCATCCTCGACAACATGGGCGCGAAGTACCTCCCCCGCAACGTCCAGGCCCTCGCCACGGCGGGGCGTCTCGTCATCATCGGGATGCAGGGCGGCGTCAAGGGCGAACTCGACATCAACACCCTCCTGCGCAAGCGCGCCGCGGTCATCGCGACGTCGCTGCGCGCGCGCCCGCTCGCCGAGAAGGCGACGATCGTGGCTGCGGTGCACGAGCACGTCTGGCCGATGATCGCCGACGGTCGGGTGCGTCCGATCGTCCACTCCCGCCACGCGCTCGCCGATGTGCCCGCTGCTCACGCCGAGATGGAGGCCAGCGGGCACATCGGCAAGATCCTTCTCCTGACCTGACCCACCCTCCGACTTATTGCCCGAGCGGGACGGCGAGCGCCAGCGAGCCGTCCCGCTCGGGCAATAGTTCGTGCTTGCCAAGCGAGCGAATACTCGGTATACATGGCCTGTCCGAGCACGGCATACCGAGTATTTCGGTTGGAACAGGGGCCGACTGAAGGGCCTCGGTATGCCGGCTCGGCACCGCACGCGGGAGCGCAGGGGTTCCCGCGTCGAACGTCGAAGGAGACACCCGATGTCGGTCAAGCAGGGGCTCATGGCCCTCCTCGCAGAGGGCCCCATGTATGGCGCGCAGCTGCGCTCGGAGTTCGAGGAGCGCACGGGCGGCACGTGGCCGCTCAACGTCGGACAGGTCTACACGACCCTGAATCGACTCGAGCGCGACGGGCTCGTCGAGCCGACCGGTGAGGCCGACAGCGAGGGACGCATCTCCTACCGCCTGACTGACGCGGGCGTGGCCGAGGTCGGCACCTGGTGGACCACCCCCGTCGACCGGGACAACACCCCGCGCGACGAGCTCACGATCAAGCTCGCGCTCGCTGTGACCGTGCCCGGCGTCGACGTGGCCGCGGTCGCCCGGACGCAGCGGACCGCCACGATGAGGCATCTGCACGACCTCACCCGCCTCAAGCAGGACGTCATGCGCAAACAGCGCGACGCCGAGCGGGACGAGCCGGAGCCCGATGAGAGCGACAGCACGGCCAACCACGATCTCGCCTGGCTCCTCGTGCTCGAGAACCTCATCTTCAGTGCAGAGGCCGAGGTCCGCTGGCTCGACCACGTCGAGACTCGACTCCACCGCGAGTCGCTTCGCCCATTTCGCCGCTCGGGGGACTCGGCAGGCGCGGCAAAGGCGCGAGCGGAAGTCGAGGAGACGGCATACCGGCGTGAGGTGGGGAGCCAGCAACAGACCGACCGGACGGGGGCACGACGATGACCGCGCCCAGCCTGCTTCTCGACAATGTCACCAGGGTCCACGGGACTGGTGACACCGCCGTCCGCGCGCTCGACGGCGTCACTCTCGAGGTCATGCCGGGAGAGCTCGTCGCCGTCATGGGACCGAGTGGCTCCGGCAAGTCCACTCTGCTCAACCTGGCGGGTGGGCTCGACATGGCCACCAGTGGACGCGTCGTCATCGAGGGCGAGGACCTCACCACGCTGAATGCCAAGGGCATCGCCCAGCTGCGGCGGCGCCGGGTGGGGTTCGTCTTCCAGGACTACAACCTCATCCCGAGCCTCACCGCAGCCGAGAACGTCGCGCTGCCCCTCGAGCTCGACGGCGAGCGCGCCGGCAAGGCGCGGCGCCATGCCCGCCAGACCCTCGATCTCATGGGGCTGCGAGAGCTGAGTGACCGCTTCCCGGACCAGATGTCCGGTGGCCAGCAGCAGCGCGTCGCCATTGCCCGAGCGCTCATCGGCTCGCGCCGCCTCGTCCTCGCCGACGAGCCCACTGGCGCCCTCGACACGCACACCGGTGAGGACGTCCTGCGGGTGCTGCGCGAGCGCTGCGACGACGGCGTCGCTGGACTTCTCGTCACCCACGAGGCCCGGCACGCAGCCTGGGCGGACCGTGTCGTGTTCCTGCGCGACGGAGTCGTCGTCGACTCGACCGGGCGCGCCAGCTCGGCCGAGGACCTCCTCGACACCGCAAGCCGATGACCACTCTGGCGCGGCGGGGGGAGCGCACAGGGGCGACTCCCCCCGCCGACTCCTCCCTCAGCCCGATCGAAAAACGTTCTGCCTGGGGCCGATTCACGGGAAGCTGGGCCATCGCTCTCCGCATGGCAAAGCGCGACGTCCGCCGACACAGGGGGCGCAGCGCTCTCATCATGATCATGGTCGGCCTGCCGACCATGCTCCTGGTCTTCGCGCTCACGGCAGTTGCGACCAACCAGGTCGACGGCCCTGAGCAGATCCCGTCGAAGATGGGCAACGGCGTCGCAATGCTGGAGTACCCAGCGCCCTATGGGATGGAGCAGTCCTTCGACCCCTCGACCGGGACTGGGCAATCAGGGGACGCCACACCCGTCCCCGGGTGGGTCGAGGGTGGCTCGGCGTTCGAGAACGCCGAGGCGATCAGCACGCTGACGGGCGCCACGGCGTTGCCGATCGCCGACGAAACGGTGACCACCCGTCGTGACGGTCGCCGTCTGGAGTTGCACGCGCTCGCGGTCGACCCCCGAGCCGGCCTGACCGACAAGGTGACCCTGACGTCCGGGCGCCTGCCCGAGCGCTCTGGCGAGATCCTCGTCTCTGAGTTCGGGGCCGGCAGGGGCCTGCCCACGAGTGGAGAGCTCACCATCCGAGCGGCCAGCGAGGACCGGAAGGTCACGGTCGTCGGCACGGCAGAGGTCCCGCCACAGGGTGGGTGGATGTCGCACGACATCGTCACGCCGGAACCGTTCGTCGACGACAGCTTCGGCAGTGGTGGCTGGATCCTTCTCGGCGATGAGCCGGTCACGTGGTCCAAGGTTCGCGACCTCAACCGCCACGGGATCGTGGTCTGGTCCGAGGAGGTGCTCCGCAACCCTCCCCCCGTCAGCGAGTTGTCGCTCGAGCAGCAGTCGCTGATGGAGTTCGATGACGACCGCATGGGGAGCTTCGTCGCCATCGGGGGGGCCCTGCTCCTCGTGATCACGACGCTCCTCGTCGGTCCCGCGTTCGCGGTGAGCGCCGCCCGTCAACGCCGGACGCTCGCGCTCTCGGCCAGCAACGGGGCCACCACGGCTCAGCTGCGACACACCGTCCTCGCCCAGGCACTCGTCCTCGGGGTGATCTCCGCGCTCGCCGGGGCCGGTCTCGGCGTCGCCGCGGCGTGGGCTGCCTCGCGCCAGCCCGTCCTCGCCAGGACACTCGATGTCACGGGGCCGTTCGAGGTTCCCGTCGTGCCCGTGGTCGTCACCACGGCTGCGGCCATGGTGAGCGCAGTCATCGCGGCGCTCCTCCCCGCGCGTCGCCTCGGTCGACTCGACATCGTCGGCGTGATGAAGGGGCAGAACGTCTCGCCTCGGCCGAGCAGGATCCTCTTCGTCATCGGTGCCGCGCTCGCTGCTCTGGGGGGATTCGCCGTCATCTCGTTGGCCGCGAGGCAGTCGTCCATGAACAACGGGGGTGACGAGGTGCGGATCGTCTTCGCGACGGTCGCCCTCGTGGTCGGTGCGGTGATGCTGTCGCCGGTGATCCTCGTGGGCATCGCGCGGATCAGTTCTCGCCTCCCCGTCTCGCTCCGCATGGCCACCCGCGACGCCGGTCGCCAGCGCACCCGCAGCGTCCCGGCCATCGCGGCCATCCTCGCCGGGGTCGCCGTTCTCACGATGACCCTCATCGCGAGCGGCAGCGACGAGGAGCAGAGCCGCCGCGAGTACGTCGCGCAGAACCTCCCCGGGGACACGACGGTCTTCGCTGGAGGGACGAACCTCGACGCCGCAGCTGTCGAACGCATCAGTGCGGACTTCCGCGCAATCCGCCCCGGTTTGGTCGTCTCACCGGTGGCGGCCATCGACTCGGGCGACCCGATGATGAACTCAGTGAACCCGGTCCCGCCGACCAAGCCCTACGACGTCAAGGCAGTCAACGTCGTGCCTCCGGGATGCACGGCGAAGCAGACGGTCTTCGACGTCGGGTTCAACTGGACAGAGAGCGTGCAGAGCCCGCCGTGTCAACGGATCGGCACGCATGGCGTCTCCGGCACCGGCTCATCGATGAACTTCGTGGCGCCGGACGAGATGCGCCGTCGCCTCACCGCGATCGGCCAGACCGCTGCCATCCCCGCCGTACTCGACGGTGCGGTGGTCGTTGCGCGCCCCCCGGGGTCACCCAGCATGCTCACCGACGGCACCATCAGCGTCATGACCGCGAGCCAGACGGTCGACCCGGCGGAGAACGAAATCGTCGACCCCTCGGCCGATCTGCGTGACATCCGGACCGAGAGCATCCCGGCCATCGAGGTCGAGCTCACGGAATCGACTCTCGGCGCGCTGTTGAACTCCAGTCTGCTCGGCACCCTCGAGACGGCGAATGCACAGGGCTGGCCGGTACGAACCCACCAGTTGACGATGTTCGACCCCGCCGGCCCGATCTCCCAGGACCTGTCCGACCAGCTCGGGTTCGGGGTTGCCGACGAGGTCTACCTCGTCACCGAGCGTGGCTTCGTCTCCGAACTGGGCCCGATCATCGCCGTCCTCCTCGGGATCTTCACCCTCCTGCTCCTGGTCATCACCCTGACCTCGACGGCGCTCACGCTGGCTGAGCAGGAGAACGACCAGGCGACGCTTGCCGCTCTCGGCTCAGGCCGCGGCACTCGCCGCATCATGGCGGCAGCGCAGGCGTTCGTGCTCTGCCTCATCGGGGCGGTGCTTGGCATCGCCGTCGGCATCGTCCCCGGAATCGCCTTGGCCTACCCGCTCACCGCGCGGACGTGGGATCCGCTCACGGGCATGGAGAAGTTCGGTGACCCCGTCCTCGTGTTCCCGTGGCTCGTCCTGCTCGGGTTCGCCATCGCGGTCCCGGCGGTCGCAGCGGGACTGGCTGCGGCCGGCATACGGAAGGCTCCGGACGCGACCCACCGAACGGCGTGATCTGTCGGACATCGCTGACAGACTTCTCGTATGCCGTTGCCGACAGACCCAGCCGGACGTCACCGCGCCATCGCGGGCACCTTCACCGAGCGTGTGCGAGGGGTGAGCGACTGGGACGTGCCGTCGCCCGTCGAGGAGTGGACCGCACGCGATGTCGTGCGGCACCTCGTCGAGTGGTTCGCGGGGTTCCTCGAGGCCGGGGCAGGCATCCGGCTGCCGCAGGGGCCGAGCGTCGACGACGACCCGGTGGGGGCGTGGACAGCCCATGCGGACGCGGTGCAGGCGATCCTCGACGACCCGGAGTCGGAGGGCAAGGTGCTGAGCAATCGCCACATGGGCGACGTGCCGCTGCCGCAGGCGATCGACCAGTTCTACACGGCCGACGTCTTCATGCACACCTGGGATCTCGCGCGGGCGACCGGTCAGCCGGATCGGATGGACGAGGAGTTCGCGAACGAGCTCTTCAGCGGGATGGAGCAATACGACGAGATGCTGCGGCAGTCGGGTCAGTACGGTCCGCGGGTGCCCGTCCCGACCAGCGCCGACATCACCGACAAGCTCGTCGGATTCATCGGGCGCGACCCGTCGTGGACCCCGCCCGCCTGAGTGCCGCTCGCCGGATGGCGCAGGTGCGTCACCAACCGGGCTCGCGCAGATAGACCTCCAGTTCGCCCTGACCCGTGACGGGCTTGCCCTCCACCGTGCCGAGCAGCCGCCACCCGGAGCCGTCGGGCTCGCCGACCCACTGCCCGTTCGCGGCCTTCTCACGAACGAAGATCTGGGAGGAGTTCGTCGGTGCCTTGGTGGCGTGACGGAAGGACACGTCCTCGGGCAGGGGCCAGTCGGTCATCGAGTACACGTCGTAGCCCCGCGCACGCAGCTGATAGGCGATCGCCGGTGCGACGCTCGCCCAGGCCACCCATCCGCCACCGGAGGTGACCCGCACGGGGTGCGGTGGTGGGGTGTGCGAGCTGTATTCCTCGGCGACGATCGCCGAAGCCTTCCTTCCGGGCTCGTCCCGCCAGGTCAGCACGACCGGTGATTGCGTCGCCACGATCGCGAGGATGCCCAGCAGGACCACACTGACTCCGCGCGCAGGAACAGCCGCAGCAGGAGCCGCCGGGGCCGCCGCGCGACCGCGCCGCGCGGACGCGATGTGACGGGCGGCCCGGAAGACTGCCGAGCCGAGCACGAGCCAGGCGAACGTCACACACCCCCAGATCGGAAGCAGCCAGTAGAACGGGACCCCCACGACACTCGTGGGCGCCGATGCGAAGGACCACCCCACGAGCACGAGGGCAACCAACGCCACCACGGCGGCCATACGGTGCGGTGAGTCCCAACCCGGCAGCTGCTCGGCGGCAGGCACCGCCAGCCCCGCGAGCATCGCCACGACGACGAGCCCCAACACCACCCACAGTCCCGAGCGCTCGATGAGCGCATTGTTGGCGCTGGAGAACCCACCGGGGAACGGGACCAACTGCGGAAGGAACGCCTTGAGGGCAGAAGCCCAACCCATCTGGTCCTTGTCGACACCCGAGAAGATGTAGCTGGCGACCTGGAGGGGATTGCTCTTGCGGTACGTCACCATTTCCACGAGCGGCGGAAGCCAGCACAGGACGAGCGCCCCGGCGGCGAGCCTGCTCGTGCGGCTTGCGCCACGCCCCAGTCCCAGCCCTGCCCAGATCGACCCTCGCGACGGGCTTCGCCGCCTCCGGAGCAGTGCGGTCACGACGACGAGGAGCGTCAGTGCCACGACCAGGGGAAGGAAGGCGAGGTTGGCCTGGGCCACGAGGCTCGCGACGAGCACGAAACCCCAGGCGCAGGCCGTGTCTCCGACGACGAGGCTCCACGTGAGCAGGAGCAGGAGGAAGACCCCGATGGAGGCCGGATACGGATTGAGTGGTCGGAACAGGGCCTCCGGACCCACGGCCCACTGGATGACCAGGACGGCGGTGAGTGCCATGAGCACCCACGTCATGCCACCACGGCGGCGGGCCACGATGACGACACCGACGATCAGCGCGATGTGCGTCAGTGCCGAACCCAGCAGCAACCCGATGGGGTGGAATCCGAAGAGGCCTGCAGGGATGGCGAGGAGATACATCGCCATCGGTCCCGGATGATGCGATGCGAGGCTCGGGTCGGCATTGCCGGATGTGGAGCGCATACCCATCGTCGGCGGATGACTGCTGAAGACGTCGGCGACCTTCATCCCCAGGATGGCGTCGTCACCATCGGGCCACCACCCGTGCGCGACGGCCTTGAGGAAGGCTGCCAGCACGGGCACCGTCGCGATGACGGTCAGGAGGATGACATAGCGGTTGCGGCGCACCACTTCGCGGAAGGGAGCGCGTTCTGTGGTGTGAGCATGCTGCCGTGACGGGGCCTGGACCTGAGGTCGCGGATGAGGGCCTTGCCCCGATGTGTGCGCTTCTGCCACGAATCCTTCTCTCGCCGGGCCCCGCCTCGCCGGGCCGCCACTGAATGGGTCGGATCCCTGTGCGCTGGGAGGCCCCGCATGCTCGGTGTGGTGTCCGTTCGTGCCTGTTCGTTCCCAGCCAGCGGTCACGCTACCCGCGAGTTCGGCTCGGCGCACGAGGATGCCCATGGCTCGGCCAGCCGGGGAAATGACTGCCGGCGCGCAGACCGCGGGAAGGCGCAGGTCGTCGTGGGGCAGGATGGGTGGCATGAGCGACCAGCAGCCCGCGCAGCCGGAATCCACCGACGAGCCGAAGCCGCAGGAGCCCGGCACCGGCCGTCGTGAGGTCCACGGCACCGCGACCATCGACGACGACAGGGTCGTGGTCGTGACACCCGAGGGGATGGGTGTCGCCGACCGTGACGACGAGGGGAAGCCGACGCAGAACCCGGCCGACCTCGTCGAGCAGCCGGCCAAGGTCATGCGGATCGGGTCGATGATCAAACAGCTCCTCGAGGAGGTGCGCAACGCACCGCTCGACGAGAAGGGTCGCGCCCGCCTCGCCGAGATCCACGATCGCTCCCTCTCCGAACTCAAGGACGGTCTCGCCCCCGAGCTCGTCGAAGAGCTCGAACGCATCTCGCTGCCGTTCAGCGAGGAGTCCCCGACTGACGCCGAACTCCGGATCGCGCAGGCCCAGCTCGTCGGGTGGCTCGAGGGCCTCTTCCACGGCATCCAGACGGCCCTCGTCGCCCAGCAGATGGCGGCCCAGGCACAACTTCAGCAGATGCGCGCTCTCCCGCCCGGCCACGCTCCGGCGCAAGGCATGCCGGGCTCGCCGATGGGCATGCCCAACATGCCGGGAGGCTCGAGTCGCCCTGCCGAGGGTGGCCACGCAGAGGGCACCGGCCAGTACCTCTGACGCGCGCGCTGCCCGACTTTGGGGCAGGGTGCTGGAATGCGCACCTTCTCGAGACTGCTCACCACTCCCCTGTATGCCGTCGCGCTCGTCGCGTTGTCGGCTCCCGCCGCGATGGCCGCCCCTTCCTCGGGACCGCCCGGCTCACTGGCCGAACTCGACTGGTCGGTGTCGACCGTCGACGCCGATCAGAGCTTCCGCGGACTCGACGCGGTGGATCGGTCAACGGCGTGGGTGAGCGGCGCCAGCGTGAGCGGGGGCGCGGCGCGCGTCTATCTCACACAGGACGGCGGTGACTCCTGGGACGACGTCAGCCCGCCCGGCTCGACGGGTCTGAACTTCCGGGACGTCGAGGCCCAGGACGCCCTGACTGCAACGGTTCTCGCGATCGGCGAGGGCGAGGACTCGCGGATCTATCGCACGACCGACGGTGGCGAGACGTGGTCCGAGACGTTCCGCAACACCGAGCCGACGGCCTTCTACAACTGCCTCGACTTCTATCCGGGCGGCAAGCGGGGGCTCGCGGTGAGCGACCCGGTCGACGGGAAGTTCCGGGTGGCCTCGACGGAGGACGGTGGCCGCTCGTGGTCCGTGCTCCCAGACGCGGGCATGCCCGACTCGACAGGTGAGTTCAACTTCTCCGCCAGCGGCGACTGCCTGACGATCTCCGGTCGCGACGCCTGGTTCGGCTCGGGCGGGGCCAAGTCACGGATCTTCCACTCGACCGACCGCGGGCTCACGTGGACCGCGGCCGAGTCGACCATCCCGGCCGGGGAGGCAGCGGGTGTCTTCGGGCTGGCGTTCAAGAACCCGCGCCAGGGTGTGGCCGTCGGTGGCGACTTTGCCGCCCCCACCGACGGAGTCGACGCGTCGGCCACCACGCGGAACGGGGAGTCCTGGACGAGCGGAGGCGACCTGACCCACTTGGGCGAGGACGCGGCATACCTGCGTCGTTCGCTCATCGTCGTGGGCGAAAGCGGGCCGGTCGGCGGTAGCAGCGTCTCCGGGGACGGCGGTCGGACGTGGCGCCAGTTCAGCGAGGTCGGGTTCCACACACTCGACTGCACTGCGGACGGCGCCTGCTGGGCCGCGGGCGGCCGAGGCCGCGTCGGCACCCTCTGACCCCCATCGACCTTGTGCCCCATCGGGACAGGAACGCCCGACCGTGGGCGCTCGACACCTGTCCCGATGGGGCACAAGGTCGAACTGACGAGTAACTGGCGGACCTAACCTACGGAAGCGTAGGTTGGCGAACATGACCGCGACCCAGTGGAGCCAGACCGACCTCCTCCGCGAGATGAACCAGGTGGTCGAGACCAACCTCAACCGCCACATCGGCGTCGCCAAGGAGTGGTATCCGCACGAGTTCATCCCATGGAGCGACGGCCGCAACTTCGATGGCCTCATGGATGGCGAGGCCTGGAGCCCGGACGACGCACCGATCTCGGAGGTCGCCCGCTCGGCGCTCATCGTCAACCTGCTCACCGAGGACAACCTCCCGAGCTACCACCACGAGATCGCGCTGATCTTCGGTCGCGACGACGCCTGGGGTGAGTGGGTCCACCGCTGGACCGCCGAGGAGGGGCGGCACGGGATCGCGATGCGTGACTACATGCTCGTCAAGCGCATGGTCGACCCCAAGGCGCTCGAGGACTTCCGGATGACGCACATGTCGCAGGGCTACGAGTCCGCCCACAGTGGGGAGCTCCTCCACTCACTCGCCTATGTGTCCTTCCAGGAGCTCGCGACGCGTGTGTCGCACCGCAACACCGGCAAGTTCACGGATGACCCCATGGCCGACCAGCTGCTCCAGCGGATCGCTGCCGACGAGAACCTCCACATGATCTTCTATCGCAACCTGTTGGGCGCTGCACTCGAGCTCGACCCCAACGGGTCGATGATGGCGATCCGCGATGTCGTCAAGGGATTCCAGATGCCCGGCACCGACATCCCGGGCTTCCAGCGCAAGGCCGTCGAGATGGCGGTGGCAGGGATCTATGACCTGCGCCAGCACCGCGACGACGTCGTCGCGCCCGTGCTGCGCTTCTGGAAGGTCTGGGACCTCGAGGGCCTCTCGGACGAGGGCGAGGCCGCGCGGCTCGAGCTGTCGGCGTTCATGGACGACCTCGACACCAAGGCTTCACGGTTCGAGGACAAGCGCGACACGCTCGCCGCCCGCATGAACCTCTGACCAACCCCGCCGCTCGCCCCAGCTTCCCCGCCGGAAGCGGGTTGGTCAGGCAGCGGCAACGAGCCCGTATGCCGGTCAGCCGAGTTGGGCGGCCGCCGCGCGTCCCGCTGCGCGACCCGAGAAGAGGCACCCGCCGAGGAACGTGCCCTCGAGAGCGCGGTAGCCATGCACGCCACCGCCGCCGAACCCGGCAACCTCGCCCGCGGCATACAGTCCGTCGACCGGGTCGCCGTTGGTCCCGATGACCTGCGAATCCAGGTTGGTCTGCAGTCCACCCAGTGACTTGCGGGTGAGGATGTTGAGGCGCACGGCCACGAGCGGTCCGCGCTTGGGGTCGAGGATCTTGTGCGGCGGGAAGGCGCGCTTGGTGAGCTTGTCGCCGCGGTACTGACGCGCCACGTGCATCGCCGCGATCTGCGCGTCCTTCGTGAAGGGGTTGTCGATCTGACGATCCCGCTCGAGGACCTGGCGCTCGATGTGCGCGAAATCGACGGGTGCGTGGGGCGTCAAGGCGTTCATCTTGTCCACGAGCTCCCGCAGGGTCGCGGCCTGGACGAAGTCGATGCCGTGATCGAGGAACGCCTGCACCGCAGGCGGCACCGCGGTGATGGGCCGCTTCGCGACGTCGCGGTAGTTGCGCTCGGTGAGGTCGAGGTTCTGCTCGCTACCGGACAGCGCGAACTCCTTGCCGACCAGAGCATGGTTGGTGACGAACCAGGAGTGGTCATGGCCGGTCTGGCGCAAGTGCGACAGCGTGCCAAGGGTGTCGAAGCCCGGGAAGTTCGGCGGCGGCAGCCGATCGCCCTTGCCGTCGAACCACAGCGACGACGGGCCCGGAAGGATGCGGATGGCATGGTTGGGCCAGACGGGGTTCCAGTTGTTGATGCCCTCCACGTAGTGCCACATGCGGTCGCGGTTGATGACCGTGCCGCCGGCCTTCTCCGTGATGGCCAGCATTCGGCCGTCGACGTATTCGGGCACACCGGTGATCATGTGCTCCGGCGGCTTCCCCAGGCGATCGGGCCAGTTGGCGCGCACGAGGTCGTGGTTGCCGCCGATTCCGCCGCTCGTGACGAGCACGCATTGTGCACCGAACTCGAAGGTCCCGACGACATCCCGGTTGGAGGCGACACCTCGTGCTGAATTGTCCTGTCCGAGAACGGATCCGCGAACGCCGGTGACTGCCCCGCCAGAGGTCACGACCTCGTCGACGCGATGCCGAGGACGGTAGATGATGCGCCCACCGGCGATGTGCGCGCGCACGCGCTCGATGAAGGGCGTGACGACGCCCGTCCCCGTTCCCCAGGGGATGTGGAACCGCGGGACCGAGTTGCCGTGGCCCCCTGCGCGGCCGTCGCCTCGCTCGGCCCATCCGACAACCGGAAAGAAGCTGATCCCGAACTCGCGCAACCACTCTCGCTTCTCGCCGGCCGCCCACTCGACATAGGCGCGGCCCCACTTCTGCGGCCAGTAGTCCTCAGCACGGTCCCATCCCGCCGTGCCCTGCCAGTCCTGCCAGGCGAGGTCGACGGTGTCCTTGATGCCCATGCGGCGCTGCTCGGGGCTGTCGACGAGGAACAGTCCGCCAAAGCTCCACCACGCCTGGCCGCCGAGGTTGGCCTCGCTCTCCTGGTCGAGGAGGACGACGGAGCGTCCGGCATCGGCGAGTTCGTTGGCGGCGACGAGACCGGCGAGTCCAGCCCCGACGACAAGTGCGTCAGCGTCCATGCCGGCCAACCTATCGTCCGATGACGTGCGGCAAGCCTCCCGTGTCGGCAGTGCCCGTATGCCGGTCTCCCCAGTCCCGGTCCCGTCCCGCGAGTCCCGATCTCACCGAATTCCTCGGTTCGGGACATTGAATCTTCACTGTCCCGAACTCACCCAATTGGACGGTTGAGCACACAGTCCGTCCGTTCCCAACCGTCCAATTGGGTGAGCTCGGTACGGATGAACGGGAACCTGCAGGTCAGGGAACGGTCGGGGTGACCAGGGTGGGCCAGGGGATGTCGGCGACGGACTCGAGGACCACGTCGGCGTCGCGGGCGAGCACCTCCACCGGGGTCGTCCCGAGCACGGCCACAAGGGCACCGGCGCTCGCAGCCCGCCCGGAGACGAGGCCCGCCGGCGCGTCCTCGACGACGATGCACGCGCCGGGCTCCAGCCCGAGCAGGGCAGCTCCGCGCTCGTAGGGCTCCGGGCCGGGCTTGCCGTGGGAGACGTCGCTCGCCGTGACGACGACCTGCGGACGGGGCAGCCCGCTCGCCCCGATCCGGGCCTCGGCCAGCTCACGGTCGCATGACGTGACGATCGCGTGGGGGATGCCCAGACGGTCCAGCTCCTCGAAGGCCTCGCGTGCGCCCGGTAGGACGACGATGTCGTCGGTGTCGGCCACCTCGATCTCGGTGATCCGTCGATGGGCCTCGCGGCGTTCGGCCTCGGAACGATCGGCCATGACGACGGCGATCGTGTTGGCGCTCGTCCGGCCGTGCGACCCCTTGAGGTCCTCGGGGTCGATCCCGAACTCCTCGCACCACTGCATCCAGGACCGCACGACAGCGGCCAACGAGTTGATGAGAGTCCCGTCCATGTCGAAGAGGACTCCGCCGAACGTCCCCGAGGGGAAGGCTCCGGCGAGGGGCGCGGCATGGGGTCCGGACATGTCGCCAGCCTAGGGTGGAGGAATGTCCGAGCAAGGCGAGGAACGAAGCGTGGACGTGTCCGCGGGACTTCCCCGCGGCGCGCTGCTCAGCTCGGCCACCGCGTTCCTTGCCCTCGTGGGCGGATGGACCTGGGCGGCGATGCAGCAGCCCCCGGGCTTCGACTGGGTGCGTGAGTCGATCAGTGCGTTGGCAGCCGTCGAGACGCCACACCGCTGGATCATGACGTCCGCCCTGGTCATCACGGGACTGGCCCACATCGGTTCGGCGCTGATGATCCCGGGGATGCGCCGGGCCGGCCGCTGGGTGCTGGGCGCCGCGGGCCTGGCCACCGTCGCCGTGGCACTGGTGCCCCTGCCGTCGCGATCGGACGGGTCGGTTGCCCACACGGTGGTCGCGGCGCTGAGCTTCGCACTCCTCGCGAGCTGGCCGTGGTTCGCAGCGGGATCGTCTGCGGCACCGCTCCTCCGAACTCGCGTCGCACGTCCCGCCGCGATCGTTCTCCTCATCCTCGTCGCCTCCCTGACCGTCGGCCTCCGAGCCGGTATGCCGTTCGGTGCCCACGAGCGCATCGTCGCCGGACTGCTCGCGCTGTGGCCGCTCGCCTCTGCCGTCTCGGTGTGGTGGGCGCTGGGCCACCGCGTGGGCAGCCGTCGCGTGCGCGGAATCCTCGGAGTCGTCGCCCTCACGGTCGCGTGTGCAGCGGGAGGTGTCGCCGGGACACGGCTGGCGCCGGCGACGGCCGAGACGACGCACTACTCGGCGCAGGTCCAGCTCTCCATGGATCCGCGGGACTCGACGCACTTGCTCGCCCGCACCCTCTTCGGTGACATCGACGTCAGCTTCAGCGGACTCGCGCCGGGAATCGAGGCGACTCCCCAGGTGAAGTCATCCATCGCCGATGTCCTGAGCCGGCCGGGCATCAGCGTGTCGAGCCTCCAGCCGGGACCGTTGGAACTCAGCGCGGCGATCACGCGAGCCACAAGGGATGTGGGGCTGCGCTTCGGCGGCGGCGCCCTCGCGGTCGCCCTCCTCGGCCTCGGTGTATCGGCACTGATGAGACGCCGCCGACCACCCACTCGGGCCGTCGTCGCGGCGGCGACCGCGTGGACGATTGCGTGCGGCGCGACCGGCGTCGCCATCTGGCAGACCTACAAGCCCGAGCGCACACGTGAGTTCACCTCGACCAGCGTCCTCGGCACAGTCCAGCGCAACCAGTCCCTGCTCTCCGATGTGGAGGCGCGCACCGCGCAGGTCTCGCCCTATCTCCGGAACCTCATCGCGCTGTCGGCGGCCCTCCAGGACAAGTACTCCCCGACCGAGCTCAACCAGCCGGTGGCCCTGCGGGTGCTCCTCGTGTCCGACCTGCACGCTGGCAACCAGTACGCCCTCATGCGCACGATCGTCGAAGAAGAGGACATCGACCTCGTCATCGACACCGGCGACTTCGTGAACTTCGGGACCGTCGCAGAGGGCGAGGCCTCCGGAATGTTCGAGGGCATCGCCTCACTTCCGGTGCCCTACCTCTTCACGCGAGGCAACCACGACGCCACCTCCCCGACCGACCGGTCGATCCTCTCCCGCATGGCGAGCATCCCCAATGTCGTTCTGTTGCAGCCCGATTCGGAGACCTACACGCACGTGGAAGTGGGCGGCATACGAATCGCTGGGTTCAACGACCCACGCTGGTTCGGCGACGACGGCAAACGCAGCCGAGACAAGCAGCAGCCGGCCAAGCAGGCCTTCATCAACACGTTCGAGGGACAGGACCGTCTCGACCTGTTGGTCTCGCACGAGCCGTGGGCTGTGCAGGACGTGCCCTTCGCCGACGTGACGGCCAACGGGCACATGCACACGCCCGACCTCGAGGGGAACCGCATCCAGGCCGGCACGTTCACCGGCGGAGGTCCTCTCACGCACTTCGTCGGTCAGGAGGACGGCGAGGAACTCGTGGGGCAGCCGTCGGCCTTCGACGTCCTGACGTTCGGTGAGACGTGTCGGCTCACGTCGGTGACGCGCTACCGCTACCGCAACGTCATCGAGGGGCGGCCTGCCTACGACGACGTGAGCCTCGTCAACGGGACGCGCGTGGACGCTGCCGAGGAGCCCGCGGAGCGATCGTGCTTGCGGCCCGAGCCCGGCGACGGCCCGCTCGACTCGCTCACGCTGCGCGAGATCCCCGCCGCGCCTTCCCCCGAGACGGAGCCGACCGAGGCAAACTGACGTGCATGGCTGAATACACCGATGCAGAACGCGACACCGTCCGCAACGCTGCTTTCGGGGCGATCGCCCTCGTGAGCAAGGCTGACCCCGGCTTCTTCTCGTCGTTCAAGGAGAGCCTCGCCGGGTCCAAGGCCCTCGCCTCCGGCCCCAAGGAGATCACCGAGATCCTCCGGGGCGGCGGCTTCCCCACCCCTCCGTCGGGTGATGCCGCCGCGCAGGAACAGTCCGTCATGAGCGGGCTGACCCAGGCCGTCGGGATCCTCAACGCCAAGGCCGACGGCTCGGCCGAGGCGTTCAAGGGCGTCATCCTCGAGGCGGCCCAGGCCGTGGCGGACGCCTCCGACGGCGTCAACGCCGAGGAGCAGGCCGTCATCGACAAGGTCAAGGCCGCCCTCGCCTGACCTTTCGACTTTGTGCCCCACTGGGACATGGTTCGTCGGCCGAAGGCCCAATCAGCGTGTCCCAGTGGGGCACAAAGTCGAAGGAATGGGCGGGGTCAGCGGGGGTCGGGGACGACAACCGCTCTGTATGCCGTGTGCTCACCCGGGCCTTTTCCGCACGACAGCGGGGCCGGCTCAAGTGCCTCCGCCGTCACCTCGACCCACGTCGTGTCGGGGAGGGGTTCGTCGCCGATGACCTCGACCCGCGTCACCGTCTCGGAGAGGACCTCGACCGTTCCTGGCCGCGCCGACGTGATCGCCGCAGGCCCGTGCTCGGCAAGAACCAGTCCGGTCGCCGCCTGCACCGCGGGTGAGTAGCGGGCAAGTCCCCGCAGATGGGTCGTGTCGACCAGGCCCGCTCGGTGCGCGCGGACAACCTCCACGGCAATGGGGAGATCCACCATGCCGTAGCAGGTGCCGTCGGGCATGGAGATGAATGTCCCGGCGAAGCGGTGGCCGGATAGGTGGGTGCACTCCCACACCTCGTCGGGCCACACCTTGGCGAGGGCAGCGGTGACTGGTCGGCCGCGCAACGCGCAGCAGGCGTCCCGAGTCCCCTGGGTGCAGACGAGCAGCATCGGCGGGGCGAACGTCTCGGAGTGCGTGAGCGGTGTCCCCAGTGCCCTGACCGCATCGAGCAGGTCGTCGGTGGTGCGCCACGTGCCGGTGACCCAGGTCCCGAGACTGGTGTCCACGGCATACCAGGCGTTGGCTTCTCCCGGCTCACGGCGGCCGGTGCGGCGCACGAGAAGCGACCGCCCCTGGTGCTCGGCGCAGGCGGCCTCGATGGCCTGTGCCACCGGACCGGCGATCGGCGGTGTCTCGAGATGGTCCTTGGACCACGGCCCGGGGTGCTCGATGAGGAGCCAGCGACGCGCGACCGGCGCCGACCCGATCATGGGTTCGCCGCGCTCACGGAAGGCGTTGGAGCAGCGCGTGGTGTCCGGACTCACGGCGTCGATGCTACGACGCGCACCTCCGGGAGCCGCGCCCCGTCCACATGCGGTTCGCGAGCGCCGGATTCCAGTGCGGCCTCCCGCATGCCGGCCGTGGCGGAGGTGTCACAGTGGGCGCATGATCGAGATCCTCACGCCGGCCGAGGTGGACCGGGCCCGTGTCACCGGCGCCCTTGTGGGCAGCATCCTCAGCACGCTGCGGGAGCGGGTCACCGTCGGCACCAACCTCCTCGAGATCGACGCCTGGACGAAGCAGATGATCGCGGACGCGGGTGCTGAATCGTGCTACGTCGACTACGCGCCGTCGTTCGGCAGGGGACCCTTCGGGCACTACATCTGCACGTCTGTCAACGACGGAGTGCTGCACGGCCTGCCGCACGACTACGCACTGGCGGACGGTGACCTGCTCTCCCTCGATCTCGCCGTGTCGAAGGCCGGCCTTGCGGCCGACTCGGCGATCAGCTTCATCGTCGGCGACTCCCGACCGACGCGGAGCGTGGCACTCATCGAGACGACCGAACGCGCCCTGGCTGCCGCCATCGCAGCAGCCGGCCCGGGCCAGCGGATCGGAGACCTCGAGCACGCCATCGGGACGGTGCTGAGCGGCGCCGGCTACCCGATCAACCTCGAGTTCGGCGGTCATGGCATCGGTTCGACGATGCACCAGGACCCGCACGTGTCCAACTCCGGTCGTCCCGGCCGGGGCTTCACGCTGCGTCCGGGGCTGATGTTGGCCCTCGAACCCTGGGTCATGGAGGACACCGACCGACTCGTCACGGATGCCGACGGCTGGACGCTGCGCAGCGCCACCGGGTGCCGGACCGCGCACAGCGAACACACGATCGTCATCACCGACGACGGCGCTGAGGTCCTCACCCGCGTGTGACCCCTAACCGCCTGACGCGCGGCCCTCCGCAACGTCAGCGTGAACGGCTTCTCTTGCAGCCGTGGACACTGACGTTGCGGTTCTGACACTGCGGACGGACCCGCCTAGTCTGTGCTCGTGAACGCGACCCTCGTGGCGAAGGACCTGTCCGGAGGGCACGCCCATCGGACCCTGTTCGAGAACCTCGACCTCACGGTCGCGCCCGGCGACGTCGTCGGGGTCGTCGGGGCCAATGGCGCCGGCAAGACCACGCTGCTGCGTCTTCTGGCGGGCGAGTCCACCCCGCTGGCGGGGAGCGTCACCACCGCACCGTCCGACGCCTTCGTCGGCTGGCTGCCGCAGGAACACGAGCGCGTCCCCGGCGAGACCGTGGCCGGCTACATCGCTCGCCGCACCGGAGCGACCGCCGCGACCGACGCCATGGAGTCGGCAGCGGCAGCCCTCGACAGCGACGACCCCCGCGCTGCCGACACCTACGCCCACGCCCTCGACCATTGGCTCGCCAGCGGTGCTCCTGACCTCGAGGACCGCATCCCGCCGATGCTTGCCGAACTCGGCCTCGACGTTGGGCCCGATGCCCACATGACCGCCCTGTCAGGCGGCCAGGCAGCCCGGGCTGCCCTCGCTGCCCTGCTCCTCAGCCGATTCGACATCGTGCTGCTCGACGAGCCGACCAACGACCTCGACCTCGCCGGCCTCGCCCGGCTCGAGGAGTTCGTCACCGGACTGCGCGGCGGAGTCGTCCTCGTCTCGCACGACCGTGAGTTCCTGTCGCGTTGCATCACCCGCATCGTCGAACTCGAACTGGCGCAGAACTCCGTCAGCGTCCACGACGGCGGCTACGAGTCGTACCTCGAGGAACGGGAGATCGCACGGCGGCACGCCCGCGAGGCCTACGAGGAGTACGCCGAGACCAAGGCCGATCTGGTCGCCCGCGCCCGCACCCAGCGCGAGTGGAGCAGCAAGGGTGTCCGCAACGCGATCAAGAAGAGCCCCGACAACGACAAGATCCGTCGGGCCGCGAGCATCGACTCTGCCGAGAAGCAGGCCAGGAAGGTGCGCCAGATGGAGTCGCGCATCGCTCGCCTCGACGAGGTCGAGGAGCCACGCAAGGAGTGGGTGCTGCAGTTCTCCATCGGGCAGGCCCCGCGGTCGAGCTCGGTCGTGGCCACCCTCAACGAGGCCACTGTCACCCGAGGCGACTTCACCCTCGGACCGGTGTCGCTCCACGTCGAGTCGCGCACCCGCATCGGGATCACCGGCCCCAACGGCGCAGGCAAGACCACCTTGCTCAGGCTCCTCCTCGGACGCCTCGCACCCGACTCGGGAACGGCCAGTCTCGGAGCCAGTGTCGCCATCGGCGAGATCGACCAGGCCCGGACCGGCCTCCGCGAGGACCTCAGCCTGGCGGACGCCTTCGGTCTGGCCGTGCCGGACATGGAGCCCGCCGATCGACGCACCCTCCTCGCCAAGTTCGGGCTCCGCGCCGACCAGGTCACGAGCCTCGTCGGACGCCTCTCCCCCGGCGAACGGACCAGGGCCGCGATGGCGCTGCTCCAGGCGCGCGGCGTGAACCTCCTCGTTCTCGACGAGCCCACCAACCACCTCGACCTGCCCGCCATCGAGCAACTCGAACAGGCCCTCCGGTCCTACGACGG
Organism: Knoellia sinensis KCTC 19936; assembly: GCF_000768705.1. Classification (GTDB taxonomy): domain Bacteria; phylum Actinomycetota; class Actinomycetes; order Actinomycetales; family Dermatophilaceae; genus Knoellia; species Knoellia sinensis. The sequence continues at coordinate 48,234 of NZ_AVPJ01000002.1, read as the reverse complement.
CACACTCCTCCTCGTCTCACATGACCGGCGGCTCCTGGAGAACGTGGACCTGGACCAGCACTGGCACGTCGACAACGGTCAGGTCACCAAGACCTGACCGTGACCCGACCCCGACCTGAGCCGGGCTGATCGGACGTGGCCAGCACGGCCGTCAGATGTCGTAGTCGTCGCCCTCGGCTGTCTCCCCTCCACCCTTGTCGAGCTCGGCCGCGTCACCCTCGATCGGCTCCCAGGGGCGCCCTCCCTCGGGTTCATGGCGGCTCCCCTCGGGGAGGACATCCGGGCCCTGGCCCATGTTGAGGTCGGCCAGCGGGTCGCGGTTGATGTGCTGAGTCGTCATCGCGCACCTCCAAGAGCGCACCGGCATCCGGCGATGCCGGTCCCTCCTGTCTACGCCCACGCCCGGCGCCCCGCCACCCTCGGATGGGTGGTTTGCGAGGACTTCAGGCGTGCGTGCCCGGCTCAAGGCGCGCACCCGGTGCCACGACGGCGCCCCGGCCGATGCCGCTGTCGCGGCCAACGAGGACGAGGCGATCCTCACCGATCCGCGTTCCGGGCGGCGTCTCACCGACGCGAGCCCCGCGGGCGACCACACAGCGCGAGTCGATGATGGCGGCACGCACCTCGGCCTGCGCCTCGACAGTCGTCTCGGCGAAGACGATGGAGTCCTCGACGAGGGCACCCTTGGCCACGCGAACTCCCGGACCGAGGACACTGCGCACCACCGTGCCCGCCACGTCGCACCCGGCACTGACCACGGACCCGTCGACCGTGGCGCCCCGGCGCACCATCGCGCACGGCAGCTCGGGCCAGCGCGTGAGCATCGGCCACGCGGGATCGTCGAAGACATCCACCCGCCCGGCGAGTAGGTCCCGATGGGCCGCGACGTACTCGCTCGGCGTCCCCAGGTCTCGCCAGTAGCCCGGGAGCTCGAACGCATGGACGTCCCCGCCGGCGACGAGCCGTGGGATGAGGTGCTCCCCGAAGTCGCCGACCCCCGAGTCGTCCCCCTCTGCGTCGTTGACCCGCTCTGCACGGATCGCCTCCAGCGTCTCCGTCAGGCTCGTGGGGTCGTAGGCGAAGATCTCGGCGGCGATCGTCGTCGTGGCCGGGTCGTCGGGCTTGTAGTCGAACCTCGTCACCCGCTGTCCGGGGCCCAAAGTGACGACACCCTTGGCGACAGCCTGACTCCGCGTCACATCCTTCGTCACGATGGTGCACGAGGAGCCACCGTCAAGGTGCTGGTCGATGACGTCCCGCAGGTCGAGGGAGTACACCGAGTCCGCGCTGAGGACGAGGACCACGTCCGCCCCGAAGTCCCGGATCGCGTCGAGGTTGCGATAGAGGTCGTCCCCGTTGCCCTCGCTGAACCCGTCCTGCGAGGCGGCACCGCTCCCCTCCTGCGGCGGCAGCCACTGCAACCCGCCACGGGTCCGGTCCAGGTCCCACGGGCGGCCGCTCGCGACGTGCTTGTGCAGGCTCGTCGCGAGGTACTGCACGGACAGCCACACGTCAGCGACACCGCTGTGCGCGAGTGACGAGAGGGCGAAGTCCACGAGTTGGAACTGGCCGGCATACGGAAGGGCGGGTTTCGCACGTTCACGGGTGAGGACGTCCATTCGGGAGCCCTTGCCACCGGCCTGGACGATCGCGAGGACCTTGGGTCGCCGTGCGCGTGTGCGTTGCGCCATGCGCCTCACTCTGCCGTATGCCGTTCGCCTACCGTGGGCGGATGACTGCACCACCCACTGCCCGCGAGTTCGACCTCGTCCTCGTCGGCGCCACCGGATTCGTGGGTCGCCTCACCGCAGCCCATCTCGCCGAACATGCGCCGACGTCCGTGCGGATCGCTCTGGCCGGCCGCTCCGACGAACGGTTGGCCGAGGTGCGATCGTCCCTGCCGGGCGCTGCCGCCGACTGGCCCCTCGTGGTCGTCGACACGACCGACTCGGCTGCGGTCGTCGACCTTGCCGCGCGGACCCGCGTCGTCGTCACCACCGTGGGTCCCTACGCCAAATTGGGTATGCCGCTCGCATCCGCATGTGCCGCCGCCGGCACCCACTATGCGGACCTCACGGGCGAGGTGCTCTTCGTCAAGGACAGCGTGGACACCAATCACGCCCTCGCCGAGGTGAGCGGCGCAAAGATCGTGCACGCGTGCGGCTTCGACTCCATCCCGTCCGACCTCGGTGTGTGGAAGATCGCCCAGCAGGTCGCCGCCGACGGCGAGGGCACCCTCGGCGAGACGGTGACCCACGTGCGGACGCTGCGCGGTGGGGTCAGCGGCGGGACGATCGACTCGCTGCGCCAACAGGCCATCGAGATCTCGGGCTCCCCCGAGCGGCGGCGCGCCGTGACCGACCCGCACGGGTTGTCACCGGACAGGGACGCCGAGCCCCCGTCGCGCAACCGGACCCAGGACGAGTTCGGTCTGGTGGGCAAGGTGCAGGCCGTGGCCGGCACGCGCTACGACCAGGTGACGCAGCGCTGGGTGGCCCCGTTCTTCATGGCGTCCTTCAACACCCGCATCGTGCGTCGCAGCAACTCGTTGACGAACTGGTCCTACGGCCGCGAGTTCCGCTACTCCGAGGTCATGGACACCGGTCGGGGGCCGATGGGGGCCGTCAAGGCGGGACTGACCGCAGCAGTGCTCGGTGGCCTCTTCGCCGGGATGTCGACTGCGCCCACCCGCACGCTCCTGGACCGAATCCTCCCCAAGCCCGGAGAGGGCCCGTCCGACGAGACGATGGATCGAGGTCGCTTCGTCTTCGAAATCGAGACGACCACGACGACTGGTGCGCGCTACACGCAACGCGTGGGTGCGGCATACGATCCAGGTTATTCGGGCACCGCGATCATGCTGGGACAGGCAGGTCTGGCTCTCGCACTCGATGAACTCCCTGCTCGCAGTGGAGTGCTCACGCCTTCAGTGGCTCTCGGCGAGGCGCTGGTCACGCGCCTTGAGGGCTTCGATTTCGAGTTCACGACGACCCGCCGGTGAAGCCCATGAGCATCCTCCGACGCCGAGCCGACCTCCTCGCCTACGTACCCCTCGCCGCCGCGACCACGGTCGCCGCGGTCGTGGGCAAACCGCGCACGCACCTCGTGAGCAAGATGTTGCTCGCCCCGACGTTGGCCGGCGGCGTTCTCGCGACTCGCAATGGACGAAGCACCGCCCGCACCGCGACCTTGACCGCAGCCCTCGTGGGCTCGGTGGTCGGTGACTGGTTCATGAACCGGTCAGAGGTCTCCGCTCCCGAGAGCCCGGAGCGCCGCCACTTCATGCGCCGCGGCGCCAGTGCCTTCGCCGTCCAGCAGTCCGGACTCCTCGCTCTCCTGCTCTCGGACGGGGTCCGCCCGAAGGTCGGGGCCGCGGCCACCGCAGGCACGGTGATGGCCGGCCTCGGGGCGCTCGAGTTGGGCTCCACCGGCGAGCCCGATCCGGTGCTCACCGGCTATGGGCTGCTGCTCGGCTCCATGTCCGCCCTGTCCATGAGCGACGGACGGCCACCTCGGGCGCGGCGTGCGGTCGCGCTCGGTGGCGGCCTCTTCCTGCTGTCCGATGCGGCGATCATCGTCGGGGAGCACGTCGCGAAAACCCCGCGACACCGCGCCGTGGTCTCTGGCATCGTCCTGTCGACCTACACCGCAGCCCTCGCCCTCCTGGTCCACGGTCTGCGCGACGACCCCGACCAAACACCACCGCATCGTGAGGCAACACCTGCATGATCATCCGCGAGATCACCGAGGCCGACTGGGTCGAGTTCTTCCCCACGTTCACCGAGGTGGTCGACGCGGGCGAGACGTATGCGTTCCCCGAGGGGCTGGCGATCGACGAGGCGCGCAGCTGGTGGCTCGAGTCGCCTCCCGGTGTGACAGTCGTGGCCATCGGTGAGTCGGGTGAGCTCCTTGGCTCCGCCAAGACCGGGCCCAACCGCCCTGGCCGCGGGTCACACGTCTCCACGGCGTCGTTCATGGTGACGTACGCCGCGCGTGGGCAGGGCGTGGGACGAGCGCTCGGCGAGTGGGTGCTTGCGTGGGCGCGCGAGCAGGGTTATGCCGCAATGCAGTTCAACGCCGTGGTCGAGACCAACACGGTGGCCGTGACCCTGTGGCAGGACCTGGGGTTCACCATCATCGGGACAGTCCCCGAGGCGTTCGACAGTCGGGCGCACGGCCGCGTCGGACTCCACGTCATGCACCAGTACCTCTGATGCCTCGGAGCCCTGCCGGCCGACGACCAGCTCGACCGCCGAGAGGCGCGACACGCCGACAATGGCCCACCGTCCGCCGGAGCTGATCGTCCGCCCGTAGGGCGCCGCCCGTCTTGGGGCTCAGTCGCGGGCTCGGGAGCCGGATTGCCGCGGTCAGCCTCGGTTGATCAGGTGAGTTTTCGGACGGCGCGCAACGGCAGGTGACGTATCGCCGTGCCGAGCGGCTTCCACGGCCAGCCGGGCACCCGTGCGTTGTCGACGCCCTTCTCGATCGCCTCGACCATGCTGCGAACCCCGGTCTCGGTGTCGACCATCCACCTGGTCTTCTGCTCGACCCGCTCATTCATCTCCGACCGGATGTAGCCCGGATAGATCGTGCTGACGGTGATGTCGAGGTCGGGGCGACCGAGCATCTCGGACCGGATGCCCTCGGCAAGGGCGGCCACGCCGGCCTTCGTCGCGGCATACACGGTCATCGACTTGGGCATGCCGCGCAGCGCAGAGATCGACGAGATGACCACGAGGTGGCCGCGCCGCGCCTCGCGGAAGAGCTCCATCGCCGCCTCACACTGGGCCAGGGCTCCGATGAAGTTCGTCATCGCCGTCTCGCGGTTGGCGTCGTAGCGTCCCTTCCCGATCGGCGCGCCCTTGCCCAGTCCCGCGTTGACCACGACACGGTCCAGCCCACCCAGTTCGGCGGCGAAGCCACGGAAGACCTCGAACACCGCCGCGTCATCGGTGACGTCGAGCGCGGCGATGACCACTCGCCGATCAGGGTTTGCCGCAACGATCTCGGCGCGCAATGCCTCGAGATTCTCAGTGCGGCGGGCGCACAGCGCCAGGTCGTTGCCGGCCGCGGCCAACTGGCGGGCCATTTCGGCACCGAGGCCTGAGCTGGCGCCGGTGATGAGGGTGGTCGTCATGTTGGGTGCTCCTCAGCGGGTGGTGAGCAGGTCGGGGACCCGCTCGAGGTGTGTCGTGTCGTTGAAGGTGCGCAGCGACGCTCCGCTGGCGCCGACGGCGAGGCTGGTGAGGGAGGCGTTGGCAATGACGCGCTGCAACTGGGTCCAGGTCGCTCCGCCTCCGCCGAGCAATGCGGCGACGGCCCAGGAGATCGCGCCGGCCGAACTCACCACGACGGCTGTCTCACCGCGCCCCAGGTTCTCGACCACGCTGTGCAGCCCCGCCAAGACGCGCTCCCCGAAGGCCAGGAACGGTTCGTCGTAGTCGCCGGCATGCTCACCGGCGACCCAGCGTTCGGTTGCCACGGCATACATCTCGTCGAACGCACGATAGGGACGGAGCGTGCGAGCCAAGTCGGCCTTCATCAGCGCCATCGACCGATAGGCCGGCTTGTATGCCGTGAGGATCTGCGTGTGCGCGTATTCGTCCCACGCGCTGTCGGTCACCGGTTCAAGCGGCCAGCCCGCCGCCTCGACGAGACCGCCCGCGGTGTCGCACTGGCGACGCATGGAGCCGCTGACGACCCTCGACGGCTCGACCCCGCGCTCGGCCAACTCGCGCCCCACGACACGTGCCTGTTCGTGGCCGAGGTCGGAGAGGTTGTCGTAGTCCTTCTCCCCCCACGACGCCTGACCGTGCCGGACGAGGATGATGCGGCTCATCGACGCCGCCACAGGAGCCATCGGCAGCGCAGGTCGAGGTAGCGCACGAACCACCGCATCTGCTTCGCCTGCGGATTCGTCGTCTCGCCACGATGGGCCCGCAGGTAGATCTGCTGGGCGATGACCGCCAGCCGGAAGAGTCCGAAGAGCTCATAGAACGCCCATCGCTCGGCATCCATCTCGATGCCCATGCGGTCGCAGTAGTAGCGGACGGCCTCGACCTGCGTGAGCATCCCCGGGGTGTGCGTCGGCTGGAGCCTGAGCTTCTTGGCGATCGGGTCACTGCCCGCCTCGACCCAGTAGGCCATCGCCCCACCCAGGTCCATGAGGGGGTCACCGACCGTCGCCATCTCCCAGTCGAGCACACCGACGATCCGCGTCGGGTCGTCCTCGGCGAGCACGAGGTTGTCGAACCGGAAGTCGTTGTGGATGAGGACCTGCCCGACATCGTCGGGGCGGTTGGCCTCGAGCCACGCCATGACCCGTTCGAACGAACCGACATCCGGCGTGCGCGCCTTGCGGTAGCGCGCCGACCACCCCGTGACCTGGCGCTCGACGTATCCCGGCCCCTTGCCGAGCGAGCCCAGTCCAGCGGCCTCGACGTCGACGCTGTGGAGGTCGACCAGAGCGTCAAGAGCGTTGCGGCACAACTGGTGCACGCCATCACGGGAGAGACCCAGCGACGCCGGGATGTCTCGACGGAGGATCGTCCCGACGAGCCGCTCCATGACATAGAACTCGGACCCGATGACGGACTCGTCACCGCACCACGCGATGATCCGCGGGACCTTGTCATAGACCTGACCGAGCGCATCCTGGATGTCGCTCTCGCGCTTCATGTTGTGCGCGCCCTTGGCCTTGGTCCCGATCGGCGGACGGCGCAGGATGACATCGCGACCCGGCGAACCGGCATACCGGAGCAGGTAGGTGAGGTTCGACGCGCCGCCCTTGAACTGCCGCACCTCGGGCACGCCGTCGAGTCCTGGCTCGTCAGGAGCGTTCTGCCGCAACCACTCCGCGACGGCCGCGACGTCGAAGGCGTCCTCATCGCGCACCTCGACCGCGTTGCTCGGCGTGGTCGGCAGCGAAGAATCAGGCATGGTGAGACTTCCGCGCCAACCGCTCGCCCGCCTTGGTCGCCATGAGCGCGTATGCCGGTCGCGCCAGCCGCTTGGTCCAGTAGGCCCGCTTGCCCAGCTTGTCCGTGAGGATGACGTTCTTCCGCTTGTCGATGCCCTTGAGGACGATCGCGGCGACCTCCTCAGCCGTCATGGACGCACGAGTGATGAGCTTGACCGCGGTCTCCTCCATCGCCACGTCCTTGCCCTGCAGCGACTCGTGGAGGTTCGTGCGGAAGAACGCCGGGCAGATCGCCGAGACGTGGATGTCCCAGGGCCCGAGTTCGAAGCCGAGCGTCTCGGACAGCGCGACGACCCCGGCCTTGGCCGCGTTGTAGGACGACATCCCCGGACCATGCACGAGGCCCGCCAGGGACGCGGTGTTGACGATGTGACCGGACCGTTGCTCCTTGAACAGCGGTGTGAATGTCTGGCAACCGCGCACGACACCGAGCAGGTTGATGTCGAGGACGCGCTCCCAGTCGGCGATCGACTCCACGTCGATGCGGCCGCCCGTCGCGACGCCGGCGTTGTTGACCAGCACGTCGAGCCCGCCCCACGTCTCACGGACGTGGGCGAGCGCTGCGTCCCAGTCCTGCTGGCTGCGAACATCCAAGCGCACGTATGCCGTGTCATCCGGCACGCTGCCGGGTCGGCTCTCGCTCAGGTCGCCCACGAGAACCCGGTCACCGCGTGCGATGAACGCCTTGGCCAGCGCCAGGCCGAGCCCGGACGCACCGCCCGTGATGAGGACGCGCCGACTCATGACCGGGACCCCTTCGCGTTCTCCTTGGCGGCAGCAGCCTTCTCCCCATACGGGTGGAGGAGGATGCGCGCGACGACTCCGAGGTGGACCTCGTCCGGACCGTCGGCCAAGCGCAGCGAGCGCGCCCCGGCGTAGGCCGCGGACAGCGGGAAGTCCTCGGACATTCCCGCGCCACCGTGGAGCTGGATGGCCATATCGATGACGTCGCAGGCCATCTGCGGCACGACGGCCTTGATCTCGCTGACCTCGCTCATCGCTCCCCACGCGCCGACGGTGTCGAGCTTCCACGCCGCGTGGTGCACGAGCAGGCGGGCCTGGTTGATCGCGATGCGCGCCTTGGCCAGGCGCTCCCGGTTGCCGCCGAGGTTCGCGATGGGCTTGCCGAACGCCTCGCGGGTCGTCGACCGCTCGCAGGCCAGCTCCAGCGCGCGCTCGGCCAGACCGATGAGCCGCATGCAGTGGTGGACGCGACCCGGACCCAGCCGTCCCTGAGCGATCTCGAAGGCCCGTCCCGGCCCGGCGATGATGTTGGTGACCGGCAGTCGGACGTCGGTGAGCGAAACCTCCCCGTGCCCGATCGGCTCGTCGTAGTGGCCGAGCGCCGAGAGCATTCGCTCGACCTTCACCCCTGGGTGGTCGAGCGGCACGATGACCATGGAGTGGCGTGAGTGGCGCGACGCCTCGGGGTCGGTGACGCCCATGAAGATCCCGACCTTGCAGTCGGGGTTGCCCACACCGGTGGACCACCACTTGCGTCCGTTGAGCACGACCTCGTCACCATCGACGGTGGCGGTCGCCTCCATGGTGGTCGCGTCCGACGACGCGACACCCGGCTCGGTCATGAGGAAGGCACTGCGAATGCGACCGTCCAGCAGGGGCTCGAGCCACTCGGACTTCTGCTCGTCCGTGCCGTACTTGAGCAACACCTCCATGTTGCCCGTGTCCGGGGCGTTGCAGTTGAAGACGAGCGGCGCGGAGAACGAGCGACCCATCTCCTCGGCGATGGGTGCGTAGTCCGCGTTCGACAGACCGGAGCCGCCGTCGGTGCCGAACTGCACGGCATACGGGCCCTCGTGTCCTGCCGGGAGGAAAAGGTTCCAGAGGCCCTGCTCGCGCGCCTTGACCTGGAGTTCCTTGAGCAGAGGGTGCGCCGGCCACGGGTCCTCGCCGCGCGCTCGCCGGTCGGCGATGTCGGCCGCGACGATGCGCTCCGCCGGCTCGATCTCGGTGTCGATGAAGCTGCGCACACGCAGTGCGAGATCGAGTGAACGCTCCGACGGTGAGAAGTCCATGGACCAGACCCTAGGTGAGCGCTCGCTTAGTCGGAAGGGGGGACTTCCTCACACACGAGCGAGGCACCGATTGGTGAGCCCCCCACCCCTCGGTGCCGCGCTCACGAATCCTTGGCTCGCTCGTCTTTGCTGGTCACGTCGCCGCCGTGGCCGCAGCCGTCACGACGACGGGTATGCCGTTGAGCACCGCGTTGCCCGACACACCTTCGACTCTGGCCGGGTCCGTGAGGTCGTTCATCGTCACGCCGGGGACATCGACGGCGTTGCTGAGCCGGACGCCCGGTCGCTTGTGGCCGTAGCCGTGGGGCAGGGAGACCACGCCACGCATGACCTCGTCGCTCGCACGCACCTCGACCTGGAGCGACGACACCTCGGAGGTGACGGTGACGAGGGAGCCGTCGGTGATGCCGCGGGCGGCGAGGTCGTCGGGGTGCATGAGCAGCTGGTGGCGCGGTCGACCCTTCGTGAGCCGCGGCGTGTTGTGCATCCACGAGTTGTTGTCGCGTTGGTGCCGACGACCGACGAGCAGGAGGTCATCACTCTCGCGGGCGGCACGCAGCTCCGGGAGCCGGCGCCGCAGCGCCGCGAGCCCGGCAGTGACCACGGCAGGCGTGAGCACGACTCGCTTGTCCTCGGTGCGGAGTCGACCGGGCAGACACGACTGGAGGGGCCCGAGATCGACACCCCCGGGAGTTCGAGCCAGCCGCCGCACCGAGAGCCCGCGCCGACTCGTGCGAAGCAGCGCATCGATCCCCAGGCGAGGGGAGGACCGCAGTCGGATCTGCTGCTTCACCGGGAGGCGCCGACCTCGCCGGTGGTTCAGTGCGAACACGAGGTCCCGGGCGATCTCCCAGTCGTGCCGCTGGTCCTCGCCGCGCGGGAAGAGCGCCGACGACCACCGCGCCGTGTTGCGGACCGCAAGCGTGTGGAAGATCAGGTCGTAGTGGTCTCGCTCGAGAGGTCCGGTCGGCGGGAGGATGACGTGGGCGTGGCGCGTGGTCTCGTTGATCCACGGGTCGATCGCGACGAAGGCCTCGAGTTCAGCCAGGTACTCGCCCAGACGCGATCCCGCAGGGGTGGACGACACCGGATTGCCCCCGATGGTGATGATCCCGCGAATCGCGGGCGTCGGTCCCTCCATCTCCTCTGCGAGCACTGAGACGGGGAGCTCACCGCCGAACTCCGGCAACCCGCGCACGCCAGAGGAGGTTCGACCACGGTGTCCTCGCCCCACCAGCGGTCGCCCCATGAACGCCCGCCCCACGATGTCGATGGCCGGGGTGGTGAACATCGTCCCGCCCGGGCTGTCGAGGTTGCCGGTGATCGCCATGAGGCACTGGATCGCCCACTGGCAGATCACCCCGAACTCCTGGGTCGACACACCCATGCGGCCGTGCACCGCCGCCTCGCCCGCGGCGACATCGTGGGCGAGGTCGCGGATCACGACTGCGGGGACACCACTGACCGACTCCGCCAGTTCGGGTGTGAAGTCGGCAACCAGAACGCGCAGCTCGTCGAGGTGTTCGACGTAGTCCGCCGGACGGGCCAGCCCGTCGGCGAGCACGACGTGGACGAGGGCCAGCAGCACGGCGGCGTCAGTGCCCGGTCGCACGAAGTGGTGCTCGTCCGCGACGGCCGCCGTCTCGGTGCGCCGCGGATCGATGACAACCAATCTCCCACCCCGAGAATGCAGTTCGCGCAATCTCCCCGGGAAGTCCGGGACGGTCCAGAGCGACCCGTTGGACGCCATAGGGTTCGTGCCGATGAGCACGAGCAGCCGAGTGCGGTCGATGTCGGGGACGGGCAGGAGGAACTGGTGGCCATACATCGCCCACGCCACGACGTGGTGCGGCAACTGGTCGACGCTGGTCGCACTGAAGACGTGCTTGCTGCCGAGCGTGCGTGGGATGGCAGTGCCATGCGTCAGGGCACCCAGGCTGTGGACGTTCGGGTTGCCGAGGTAGGTCGCGACGGCGTCCCGACCGTGCCGCTGCTGCACGGCGTGGAGAAGATCCGCTGCGAGGTCGACCGCCTCGTCCCAGCCGATCTCGACCCACTCCTCGCCCACACGTTTGACCGGCCGCCTGAGCCGATCCGGGTCAGCGTGAATGTCCTGCAGCGCAACACCTTTGGGGCAGATGTGGCCGCGCGACAGCGGGTCCGCGTCATGCCCCTTGATGCTGAGGATCTCGTCGCCGCGGAGCGAGACCTCCAGCCCGCACAACGCCTCGCACAGCACGCAGGTGATGTGCTTGGTGGTTACCCCCTCGACTGTCATCGTGACTCAGCCTCGCGGGTCGATTCCTGCACGCGGTCGGTATGCCGGCTGCTCCCTCTTGGTGGCCGCGCGCCGCGCCTCGGCTGCGTTCGCTCCCATGAGCAGGCGGGCCTGCTCGAGCCGCTCCCACATGAACGTGCGCCGGTCACTCGCCGACCAGGTGCGGTTGAAGAGGCGCTTGGTGGCGGCGACGGAGTCCGGTGACCGCTCGGCGATGGCGGACGCGAGAGCCAGCGCGCCGGCATACGGATCGGCGTTTTCTTCGGTCGCGAGGCCGAGTCGGACGGCTTCGGTGCCCGAGATCGTCTCGCCCGTCATCGTGAGGCGCTTGGCGACGTCCATGCCGACCTGCTGCTGCAGGGCCTTGATGCCGGTCATGTCGGGGATGATGCCCCAGCGTGCCTCCAGGACACTCCACTTCGCGTCCGGCGTGGTCACGCGGAAGTCGGCCGCGAGGGCGATCTGGACCCCGCCGCCCAGGCAGTGGCCCTGCACTGCTGCGATGACGGGCACTGGCACACGGCGCCAGGCCCAGCACGCTTCCTGGAAGGTGTTCGTGCCGCGCCACGGGCGAGGGGCGAAGGCGGCAGCGACACGCTTGGGGTCGCGCATGACCGTGGCGAAGTCGAGACCGGCGCAGAACGAGTCACCCTCACCCGAGAGGACGACCGACCGCAGCGCGCGGTCGGAGCGCAGTCGCCGCGCCGTCGCAATGAGCTGCTCGAGCGTGTCGATGGTCAGCGCATTGAGCTTGTCCGGGCGGTTGAGAGCGACGTGAGCGACGCCGTTCTCGATACGGGTGGTGACGAGTTCTGCCATGCGCCCAATCTAGGCCCGGGCGCCTCGCGTCCGACAGCGACCGTGGCAGGGGTGACAGTGATCCCCCGGCGTGGAGGCTCGCCTCAGCTCACTCGCGCGAGGCTCGGTCGCGTGTCGGCGCGGTGCTTGAGCAGGCTGAGACCGAGAACGGCGGCTCCGAGGACGGACAACCCCGCGCCGACCCAGCTCGGTGCGGTGTAGCCGAGGCCGTTCGCGATGACCAGGCCGCCGAGCCACGCGCCCAGTGCGTTGGCGGTGTTGAGGGCCGCGTGGTTGCTCGCGGCGGCGAGGGTCTGCGCCTCCCCAGCCACCTGCATGAGCCGGAGCTGGAGGTTCACGACAAGGATTCCGGCGAGGACCGAGGACAGGAAGTAGAAGAAGAGCGCCGTCGGCCACCAGTGCGCGGTGAGGGCGAACGCGACGAGGTTGACCCCCATGCCGACGCAGCCAATGGTGATGGCGCGCAGGACCGACCACTCGCCCAGGCGTCCGGCGAGCGGCGTGCCCACGAGACCGCCGATGCCCGACGCCAGCAGGAAGAGTGGGACCGCACTCGCATCGAGGCCGGTGACGTCCGTGACCGTCGGTGCGATGTAGCTCGCCATGGCGAACATGCCACCGAAGCCGATCGCCCCGACGAGGAGGGTGAGGGCCACCTGAACCGTGGCGAAACCCTGGAGCTCGCGCCTGATCGTCCCCTCGATGTTGCGTTCGAGGTGGGGGATGTATGCCATGAGCAGGCCCACTGTCACGATGCCGAGGACGGCCACCAGCCAGTAGGCCGATCGCCAGCCGAAGTTCTGGCCGAGCCACGTCGCTCCGGGCACACCGAGCACATTGGCGATGGGGATGCCGAGCATCACGCGGCTCACCGCACGGCCTTCTCGCCCCTTGGCGGCCAGGTCCACCGCCACGAGGGCGGCCACGCCGAAGAAGGCACCATGCGGCATACCGGCAACGAAGCGGGCCACCAGAAGCCAGCCGTAGTCGGGAGCCAGCGCCGTCATGACATTGCCGATGACGAACGCAACAGTGAGCCCGACGAGGAGTTCCTTGCGCGGCCACGTCGCCCCGAGCATCGCGAGCAGCGGCGCTCCCACGACGACACCTGCCGCATAGGCAGAGATGCTGTGACCCGCCTCGGGGATCGACACCGAGATGCCTTGGGCGATGTCGGGCAACAGCCCCATCGTGACGAACTCGGTGGTCCCGATGGCCACTCCGCCGACGACGAGGGCGATGGTGGCGAGGAGGGCATGTCGCGGTTGGGTCACAGAAGAACAATCCGCTGGAGGGCCGTCACATTCCCGGACGGGTGCCGACGAGCGGGCGAGTGCGGAGGTGCCGCGTGTCGACAGCCGCCTCGACCAGGGGGCGCAAACCCACGCGGGCCGCGTGGGTGATCGCGTCGTTGAGGCGGTCGATCCGGTGGGAATCCACCTTCCAGACGTGCCAGTGGAGGGACACGTCGGCGACGTCGTCCGCCCCGCCCAGGGTGACCAGATTTCCCTTCTCCACGTCTTCGGCGACTGTCACCTCGGGGGCGAGCAACCAGCCCAACCCGGCGCCCAGAGCGGAGCGCAGCCCCGGCGCCGACGGAATCTGCGACGGTGGGCTTGCCGACTCGAGGCCCCGAGCGGCGAGGAACTGCTCGAGCAGGTCGTCACGCTCGTCGTAGCGGAGCGCGGGCAGTCCCGCCCAGTCGACCCCGCCGTCGGCCAGGTGGAAGCGGTGCGCCAGTCCCTTCGCCGCCACGGCGAGGTAGCGCATCACGCCGAGGGGGAAGGTCCTGCACCCCGGGACGGGCCGCACGTCCGTCGACACGGCGGCACTGACCCTCCCGTCCCGCAGGAGAGCCAACGTGTGGTCCTCGTCGGCAATGACGAAGTTGAGGCGGGTGTCCTCCCACCCCGACGCACACTCGAGCAGCGGCACGAGCCAGGTGTCGAGCGAGTCCGCGTTGATCGCCACTCGCAACACCGCAGGGGCAGTGCGGGCGACTCCGAGGTGATCCTTGGACTCCTCTTCGAGCAGCTCCACCTGGCGAGCCAGCCGCACGAGAACCGCGCCTGCCTCCGTGGGGGTGCACGGCTGCCCCCGCCGCACGACGACCTGTCCGACGCTCGACTCGAGCGTGCGGATGCGCTGGCTGATCGCCGAGGGCGTGAGGTGCAGCGTTCGCGCCGCCAACTCGAAACTGCCGGTGTCGACGATGGCGGCCAGGGCGCGAACCTGCTCGAGGTTCATGAATCAATCTCATCACCCATGAGCAGGTTTCATGAGCAGATCGGCGAAACCCGAGGCGGACGACTGCGTGCCGGACCTAGCGTCGTAATGGTCGCGCCCGGAGGGGGCGCGACCACTACGCAGGAGGAAACCATGAGCATGTCCCGATGGGGCCGACGCGCCCTGCTGAGCACCGTTGGCGGTGTCGCTGCCCTCGGTCTGGGCGTGGGCGCCGCGTCTGCACACCACTGCTTCATCCCGATGTACTCACTCAACGGACCCGCCTCCGCCAACTGGCTCGTGGTCTCGGCCGAGGATGGGGCGGCCGAGATCTTCGGTTTCGCCGCCGAGTGCGACGCTCAGGTGGACGCGGGCTACGCAGCGCTCCGGGCGGACCGTCTGCCCGTCGGCATCAAGATCTCGATGAAGAAGGTCATCGGCGAGGGCAGCAACAACCCGAACCGTGGCAACGGCAAGGGCCTCGAGGACTTGGAGGAATCGCCGCTGGCCTTCGAGATGCTTGACGTGTGGATGGGCGCCGCGGCGGCAACGCCCTGCGACTGAGCCACGACTGAGCTCGCCCCAGGACCGGCAGAGACCCGTCGCCCCCGGCTGACGACGGGTCTTTGTCATGTCTGTGCTCGTGCCCAGTCCTCGTCAGGGTCGTGCCCGCCCAGCGTCGGCCTCCTAGGATCACGGGCATGCGCGCTGCTCTCGTGACCCGCCTCGACGGACCCGATGCGATCGAGGTCGTCGACGTCCCCACTCCCGACGTGCCGGAGGGTCAGGTGCTCATCGACGTGGCGGCAGCGGGAGTGTCTTTCCCTGACGTGTTGCTCACCCGCGGTGAATACCAGATCAAGCCGCCGGTCCCCTTCGTCCCGGGATCCGAGGTCGCCGGATTCGTCCGGGTGGCGCCCGCCGGGAGTGGCCTCGAGGTGGGCGACCGCGTGGCGGCCTTCCCGTTCCTGGGTGGGTTCGCGGAGCAGGTCGTGTGCGACCCGGAGCTCGTCTTCCCGCTGCCGGACGGCGTGACGTTCGACCAGGGCGCCTCCCTGCCGATGAACTACCTCACCTGCCACTTCGCGCTGAAGACCCGCGGGCGGCTCGCCAAGGGCGAGAAGGTCCTCGTCCACGGAGCCGCCGGTGGCATCGGCACGGCGGCGATCCAGCTCGCGAAGGCGTGGGGCGCCACCGTGTATGCCGTCGTCTCCGATTCCGGGAAGGCGGACGTTGCACGGTCGGCCGGGGCAGATGAGGTCGTCCTGGTGGACGGCTTCAAGGACTCGGTGGCCGACCTCACGGCGGGTCATGGTGTCGATGTCGTGGTCGACCCCGTCGGTGGTGATCGCTTCACGGACTCGCTGCGTTCGCTGGCTCCCCTGGGGCGGCTGCTCGTCATCGGGTTCACGGCTGGAGCGATCCCCGAGGTCAAGGTCAACCGGTTGCTGCTCAACAACCTCGATGTGGTCGGCGTCGCGTGGGGCGGGTACTGGATGGGTCGGCCCGGATTCGTGCGCCGTCAGTGGGACGAGCTCGTGCCCCTGCTCGAGTCGGGTCGGCTCGACCCGGTCATCGGGTCGGTGCGCTCCCTCGACGAGGTATCGGTGGCGTTGCGCGACATCGACGAGCGCCGCGCCACCGGCAAGATCCTCCTCACCCCCTGACACCCCACTGATTGCCCCGCGCTGCACGGCGAGCGCAGCGAGCACGTGCAGCGCGGGGCAATCAGTCGGCGCTTCAGGGGCGGTCGATCTCGGCGAACCTCGGTCGGCCGATCACCGGGTTCTGCCGCAGCCGCGCCAGGTCGGTGGTGTTGCGTGAGATCGACACGACGAGCTTGCCGTTCGCGAGAGGCACCTCTGGGTGGGCCAGCGGCGCGTAGGCGAACTCGTCCTTCCCGGTGAGGAACGGCGCCTCGAGCGCAGCGCTGACCTTCCACGGCCCGACCGGCGAGGCCGACGTCCACGTCGCGACGGTGGATCCGAGGTCGCCGTCCTTCTTGGACACGGCGACGAAGGTCCCGTCGATCTCGTCCACGGAGAGCGTCTGCGAGACACCGCCCTCCGCCGGGATGATCGGAGTCGCCTTGCCCGGGTCCGCCTGCCAGGTCGCGCCGTTCCAGAACTGCCACGTGCGCTTGTCGGTGGGATCGGCGAGCGAGCTCCGGCCGACCCGCAGGGAGCGACCGAACGCCATCCCTGCAGGGAGTTCGGTCCCGTAGACATAGATGTGACCGTCGTGCACCATCGAGGCCGACCCCCAGTTGATCTGGGTTGCGCTGTCCACGTCGGGGGTCAGCGGCAGGATGTCGTCGAGTTGGGGGGCCTCTCCCGGTTCGACGGAGAACGTCACCGCGTCCGACCCGAGATAGCGGAAGCCCCACACGTCGTCGCCGCTGCCGCGACGGATCCGCGCCGTGAAGACCACGATCTTCTCGACGCCGTCGTCCCTGATGAGCGCCACGGACATCGGCCAGCGGACCGTCCCCGGCGACACGTCGGGGACGATCGGCCCACGCGATGCCGACATGAGCTGGCTGACGCAGAGTCCCGAGGTGATGAGCATCGAATTGGCGACCATGCCTGGAGCGATCCCGCGGCGACGGATGGTGTCACCGAAGACCCAGACGAAGCGCCCGTCGCTCAGGTGCGCGCTCGCACCGATGTCAGCCGCCTGCCAGTGCGGCAGGTCTGCCTCTGCCAGAACGGAGTTCAACTGCGCAACGGTCGGGCGGATCGTGCCCGCCTCCGGGGGCGCCGGGCAGTCGACCGACAGCTCGTATGCCGCCCGCTCACCTTCCGAGTCGTCGCCCGATCCGCTTCCCGGCAGGATCGAACAGCCGCCGAGCGCCAGTGAGGCCACCAGGACAGCCGCGCGGACGGCATACGGGTGTCTCCTCGAGCGCATGGGCGCAAGCATTCACTACCGGCGGCAGCAGTCACGCTGGCGGGGCGGGCAGCGCGAAGGCCACCCCCACCATCGCGACTCCCCTGCCGTCCTCCTCGTATGCCGTCCGCTCCAGCGCTGCGAGCGCCGCACCCACCAGCGTGGTGACGTCGCGAGTCGGCTGGTCCAGTGAGCCGGGCTGGATGATGGCGTGCTGATCGTCGTAGCGCAGATGGACGTCGATCCGGGTGGGAGCTCGTGGGTCGTCACCGAGACGGTCCATCGCGCGGATGACGTTGTCCCGCAACGCATTCTCAACGACGGAGCGCTGCCTCGTGGCACGACCCAGGGACCGAGTCGAGGAGATCGACTTGCGGGGCCCGGGCAGCTTGATCGTGGCGTCGTCGACACCGTCGCGGATGGCTATGAGGTTGCGCGCCATGGCTTTGGTGATGCGCCGGTCGACGAGCGTGTCGACCGTCCAGCCGGCGAGGTCCGCGACGTAGCGGACCCCGGCGTCGTGGAGCTTGGTCGTGCTGGCAGGCCCGACACCCCAGAGGTCGGAGACGGGAAGACGGGGACGCACTCGCGCCTCGGTCTCGGCATCGACGACGAAGAGCCCGTCGGGTTTGGCTCGACGACTCGCGAGCTTGGCGAAGAGTTTGGCGCGGGCGACGCCCGCCGACACGGGGAGGCCAAGATCGCGCCGGGCCCGCGCGCGCAGGTCGGCGGCAATCCGCCCCGCCTCCTCGACCGAGCCTCCGTCGAGTGCGGAGACGTCGAGGAACGCCTCCTCCATGGACCCGGGTTCGACGAGCGGTGTGACGTCGCGGAAGAGCGCCATCAGGTCGGCACTCACCGACTCGTAGACGTCGCCCCGGAACTCGGCCACGACGAGATCGGGCCAGCGACGCAGGGCCTGGCGCAACGGCATACCGGCATGAACGCCGAGCGCTCGGGCCTCGTAGCTCGCACAGGCGACCACCTGCGGACCGACGACCATGGGCCGGCCGCGCAGGTGCGGGAAGTCGCGTTGCTCGACCGACGCGAAGAACGCATCGGCATCGGCGTGGATGAGCATGAACCCACCGTCGCACCCCGCTCTGACAGACTCCAGCCATGGACTTCCGCAACGCCTACGCGCACGGATTCGCCCGCGTCGCCGCCTGCACCCTTCCCGTCGTCATGGCCGACCCGGCCAAGAACGCCGAGGCCACGATCGAACAGGCCAAGGCCCTGCACGAGGACGGCGTCGCGGTGGCGCTCTTCCCCGAACTGGGGCTGTCCGGCTACGCGATCGACGACCTCCTCATGCAGGACGTCCTCCTCGACGAAGTCGACAAGGCGATCGTCACCGTCGCCGAGGCCAGCGCGAAGCTCACGCCCATCATCGTCGTCGGGGCACCCCTCCTGATCGGCAACCGACTCCTCAACTGCGCGGTCGTCATCCAGGGTGGCGAGGTCATCGGCGTCGCCCCGAAGTCCTACCTCCCCAACTACCGCGAGTTCTATGAGAAGCGCTGGTTCGCTGCCGGTGACGACGCCGTCGACACCCTCATCAACCGCCCGCACTGGCCGGGCGCCGACGAGGACGGCGACATCGCCTACGGCACGGACCTCCTCTTCGAGGCGACCGACGTCCCCGGACTCACCGTCCACGTCGAGATCTGCGAGGACATGTGGGTGCCGGTGCCGCCGAGCCACCGCGCCGCCCTCGCCGGTGCCACCGTGCTCCTCAACCTCAGCGCCTCCCCCATCACGGTCGGGCGGGCCGACGACCGCCACCTCTTGGCGCGTTCCGCCAGCGCACGCTGCAACGCGGCCTACCTCTATGCGGCGGCGAGCGAAGGTGAGTCGTCCACGGACCTGTCGTGGGACGGCATGACGATGGTCTACGAGATGGGCGACCTGCTCGGCGAGACCGAGCGCTTCCCGGCGGGGCCGCGGGCCACGGTGGTCGACGTCGACCTGGATCGGATGCGGCAGGAGCGCCTCCGTCAGGGCAGCTTCGACGACAACCGTCGGGTCGAGGGCATCGGCGAACCGGGTGGTGAGTCCTTCCGGGTCATCGCGTTCGAGCTCGAACCGCCCACCGGCGACATCGGGCTGCGGCGCAAGGTCGACCGCTTCCCGTTCGTGCCCGACGACCCCGAGCGTCTCGCGCAGGACTGCTACGAGGCCTACAACATCCAGGTGTCCGGGCTCGAGCAGCGGCTGCGTGCCATCGGCCAGCCCAAGATCGTCATCGGCGTGAGCGGTGGACTCGACTCCACCCACGCGCTCATCGTCGCCGCCAAGGCGATGGACCGACTCGGCCGCCCGCGCACCGACATCATCGGCTTCACCATGCCGGGCTTCGCCACCAGCGATGGCACCAAGAGCAACGCCATCCACCTCATGGAGAGCCTCGGCATCACCTACGAGACGCTCGACATCCGCCCGGCCGCGAAGCAGATGCTCACCGACCTGGGCCACCCGTTCGGTCGCGGCGAGGAGGTCTACGACGTGACCTTCGAGAACGTCCAGGCCGGGTTGCGCACCGACTACCTCTTCCGCGCGGCGAACCAGCGTGGCGGCATCGTTCTCGGCACCGGGGATCTCTCCGAACTCGCGCTCGGTTGGTGCACCTACGGGGTCGGCGACCAGATGAGCCACTACGGCGTCAACGCCGGCGTGCCCAAGACCCTGATGCAGCACCTCATCCGCTGGGTGGTGTCGTCGGGGCAGTTCGAGGGTGAAGGCCATGGCGGTGAGAGCGTCAACGACACCCTCACCGAGATCCTCGACCAGGAGATCAGCCCCGAGCTCGTCCCGACCAAGGAGGGCGAGAAGATCCAGTCCACCGAGGACTCCGTCGGCCCCTACGCCTTGCAGGACTTCTCGCTGTATTGCGTTCTCCGCAGGGGCTATCGACCTTCCAAGATCGCCTTCCTCGCGCAGCACGCCTGGTCCGATGCGGCGAGCGGCGACTGGCCGGCGGGCTACCCGGAAGGCGAGCGGCCGGCATACGACCTCGCGACGATCCGGCACTGGCTGGAAGTCTTCGTCAAGCGCTACTTCGCCAACCAGTTCAAGCGCAGTGCGCTGCCCAACGGTCCCAAGGTCGTCTCCGGCGGAACGATGTCGCCTCGCGGCGATTGGCGTATGCCGTCCGACGTCTCGTCCGCTGCGTGGCTGGCCGAGATCGAGCGCAACGTCCCGAAGGGCTGACCCGCGTCTGGGGTCCGGAGCAAAGCGCAGGTCCGAGACCTCCGTCCCACGTAGGCTTCAAGCGTGAGAGTGGGTGTCCTCGGCTCGGTTGAGGCGTTCGCCGGGGACCAGCCGGTCGACCTGGGCACGCGCAAGCAGCGCGCGCTCGTCGCCGCACTCGCGATGCATCACGGCCGCCCTGTCTCGGTCGATGCGATCGTCGACCTGTTGTGGTCCGACCAGCCTCCCCCCGGCGTCAACGGGACGCTCCAGGCCTACGTTGCCGGACTTCGGCGGGCCCTGGAACCGGACCGTCCTGCGCGGGCCCCGTCGACCGTCCTCGTGACGGTCTCCCCGGGATACGCACTGCGCGTTGCCGAGGATGACCTCGATGCCGCCCGGTTCGACCGGACCGTGAGTCGCAGCCACCGCCGCCTCGGGCAGGTGTCACAACTGCACACGCCGCGCGGCCTCACCCACGACGAATTGCGCGGGGTGGTGGCCGATCTCGATGGCGCGCTGGGTCTCTGGCGAGGGAAGCCCTACGTCGACCTCGACGATGCGCCCGACGCGGTCGCCGAACGGGCCCGCCTCGAGGAGTTGCGCACCGTCGCCCTCGAGGACCGTGCGATTGCCGCGCTCGAACTCGGCGAGCATGCGACCGTGGCCGCGGAACTCGAGGCACTCACCGCGACCTATCCACTGAGGGAACGGCTGTGGGGTCTGCGGGCGCTGGCCCTCACGCGCTCCGGACGGCAGGCGGACGCCCTCGACTCGCTGCGTGAGGTGCGTGATGTCCTCGCCGACGAACTCGGGCTCGAGCCCAGCGCCGAACTCCGCGACCTTCAGGCCCTCGTCCTCCGACAGGACGCCAGCCTGTTGTGGCAGCCCGCCCCATCGACCCCGTCGACCCCGGTCACGACCTCCCCTGTGTCCCCACCCCCTCCGATCACGTCGTATCAGCCACGACTCCCGGACTGGCCTCTCGTCGGCCGCGCCGACCAGCTCACGACGTTGGAGTCGGCACTGAAGGAATCTGTGGCGGGCACTCCCGCTCTCGCGGCTCTCGTGGGCGATCCCGGAATCGGCAAGAGCCGGCTCGCGGCCGAACTGGCGTCCCTCGCCGTCGACCTCGGGGTGACGGTAGCCGTCGGGCGCTGCTCGCAGGACGACGGAGCCCCACCCCTGTGGGCGTGGCAACAGGTCCTGCGCTCGCTGGGTCGCTCCGTGCCGGACGACGAATCCAATGACGGAAGAGGCCAGTTCCAGCGGTGGTCGGCCATCGTCGACGACGTGCGCGATGTCGCCACAGGCCGCCCTCTCCTCGTCGTCCTCGAAGACCTCCATTGGGCAGACGCCGCCACGCTGAGGGCGCTCCGTCTCCTCGCCGAGTCGATGCACGACGTCCGGCTCATGGTGCTTGCCACCTGGCGTGGGCACCCGGAGCCGGTCGACGCACTCGCCGACGTTGCCGAGGCTTTCGCCCGGGCCTTCGCCATCCGGTTGGACCTGGCGGGGCTCACCCTGGAGCAGTCGTCCGAGGTGGTCGCAGCGGTGAGCAGCACGGCACCCACTCGCGCCGAGGCCAACGCGCTGCGGGATCGCACCGACGGCAATCCTTTCTTCCTCGTGGAGTACGCCCGGTTGGCGCGCGACGGCGGCGACCTACACTCACTGCTCACCGAGGATCACCCACCCACGGCGGTTCACGACGTGGTGGTGCGCCGCCTGCAACGACTGCCCCACACCACCACGCAGTCCCTGAAGTGGGCTGCGGTGGTCGGCCGCCACTTCGACCTCACCACCGTTGTCACAGCGTCGGACATCGACGAGGACGACCTGCTCGACGAACTCGACACCGCCCTCGCCGCCGGACTGGTGCGCGACGAAGGCGACGGGCGATACCGGTTCGGGCACGCTCTCGTCCGCGACACGCTGTATTCGGCAACGCCGCCGACCCGGCGAGCGCGGGCCCACGCTCGGGTGGCGGCAGCGGTGGACGGCGTGCGCGGCCGTGAGACGGAGGCCGCTCGTCACTGGCTGGCCGGCGGTCCGGACCACGCCGGCCGCGCCTGGCCCGCTGCGGTCGCAGCCGCCACCGTCGCCCGGCGCCTCAACGCGTACGAGGAGGCTGTCGACCTGCTGCGACGCGCCCTGATGGTGATGAGCGACGACCCCGATGCCAGTCCGCGCGAACGCCACGACGTCCTCGTGGACCTCGCTGTGGCCCAACGCTGGGCGGGCGACTGGCAGGGCGTGGTCGCCACGGCGGAGGAGATGATCGCCATCGCGGACCTCCTCGACGACGTCGACCTGCTCGCAGAGGCCGGCACCATGACGTCGGTGGGGGCGTTGTGGCAGTCGGCCCACCACGGCACGGTCAACACCGTCATCGTGGACGGCTTGCGACGAGCGCTGGAGCGCCTGCCTGATGCGGACGGACCGCTGCGCTGCCGCGTGCTGCTCACTCTCGCGCTGGAGCTCTACCACGGCTCGGCCTTCGAGGAGCGGCGCCAGTTGGTCGACGAGGGCATGGCGATGGCACGGCGACTCGGCGACGACGGCCTGCTCCTCGATGCCTGTCAGCTGGCCTACACGTCACTCTGGCGACCGTCCACGGCTGTCGAACGTCATGCCCTCATCACCGAGGCAATGCACCTCGCACACCGGTTGGGTGACGAGCGGGCCTACGTCGTGACGACGGCGTTGTGCGCGGTGGTGGCTGCCGAACTGGGCCTGATCGAGGAGATGTGGCAACACGCGGCGGTGGCTCGCGACGAAGCCACCCGGCTACGGCTCCCCTATGGGCTGATCGTGATCGACTCCCTGACCCTCCCGTGGTTGGCCATGGCCGGGCGGTTCGAGGAATGTGAGGTCTTGCTCGCCAGCATCGCGTCGGCGCACCAGCAGATGCGGCTGACACAGAGCGAGGACGCCCTCACGGCGGCATTCACGACCTTGCGGCACTGGCAGGGTCGGTCCGCTGAGGTGGTCCCCCAGCTCGAGGGCTTCGCCCAGCGGAGCCCGCTACCGGCCACGTCCACGCTGATCGTGTTGTTGGCCCGCTCCGGCGAACTCGAGCGAGCTCGGACCTTCCGCCGAAGCCACTCGATCGACCTGACCGGCGACGACTGGTTCAGCATGCTCAACTGGTGCGCAGCCGGTGAAGCCGGTCTCTGGCTCGACGACCCCGCGATCGCGGCTGAGGCCCATGAACGGATGGCGCCCTACGCCGATCGAGCGGCCTCCGCCGGGTCGGGCAACGCGATGGGTCCGGTGGACATGTTCCTTGCCCAGGCAGCGGCTGCGGTCGGTGACAGGGCAGCCGCCGCCGAGCATGCCGAGCGCGCTCTCGAACTCTGCGATGCGTGGCAGATCCCGCTGGCCGCGGAGTGGTTCCGCGGCCAGCGGGATCGGTTCGACTTCTAGCCCACGAGCGTGTCGCCCACTGTGCTCGAGCCACCCGAACGTTTGGGTCACCGAGTTCCGATGAGCTCGCGTTCCTGTTCGTCGGCGACCTGGTCCTCGGCGAAAGCCCCGTCGGGGGTTGCGTCCGGCACCTCGGTGACCTCGGCACGAACGGTCGGCAGCAGTCGGTCGAGCCAGCGGGGCAGCCACCAGTTCCAGTCACCGAGCAACGCCATCGTCGAGGGCACCAGCACCATTCGGACCACCGTGGCGTCGAGCAGGATCGCGACGGCCATGCCGATCCCGATCTGCTTGACCACGACGTCGACCTCCGTGGCGAAGCCGAGGAAGACGGCGACCATGATCGCCGCGGCGCTCGTGATCACCCGGCCGGTGGCCGACAGTCCCTGCACCACGCTGGCGCGGCTGTCACCGGTGCGCAGCCACTCCTCGCGGATCCGTGACAGCAGGAACACCTCGTAGTCCATCGACAGCCCGAAGAGGATCGCGAACATGAGGATCGGCACCCAGCTCGAGATGGGCATGGCCTGATCGAGTCCGAGCAGGTCGGTGGCCCAACCCCACTGGAAAACGGCGGTCATCACGCCATAGGCCGCAGCGATGCTCAGCAGGTTCATCACGGCCGCCTTGATCGGGATGACCACCGACCGGAAGACCATCGCGAGGAAGAGCACCGACACCGCCACGACGAAGGCGATGACGATCCAGAGCCGTCCGGCGAGCAGATCCGCGATGTCGGAGAAGAACGCGGTGCCACCCGTCAGTTCGACACCCGACGGCAGGTCTGCGCGCACGTCGCGGACGAGATCGCCCATCCGCTCATCGGTGGGCCCGTATGCCGGGATCGCATCGAACACGGTGATCGCACCATCCGGGGAAGTCACCGAAGGGGTGATCGCCACGATGTCGGCGCGCTCGTCGAGGGCACCGGCCACCTCGGCCACGTCCCCCTCACTCAGCGCGGTTCGGTCGGTGACGATCGTGAGTGGACCGTTGGCGCCGGGTCCGAACTCCGCACTGACGAGGTCGTAGGCGCGGCGCGTGGTGAGTTCGGTCGACTGGCTGCTCGGGTCCTGCGGCCAGGTGCGCATCTGGAGGGCCGGCAGCGCCAGGGTCATCAGAACGACCGTGGCGGCCACCGCCCACAGCACCGGGCGGCGCGAGACCTTGCGAGCCCAGCGCGCGGTGAGCGGCATCCGAGAGAGCCGACCGTCAGGAGCACCCACCCCGCCAGGAGTCGTGGCCACGGCTCCGTCCGTGCGGGCGAGCTCGCGACGCACGCGACGCGGCAGGATCCGCCGACCGGCAAAACGGGCCAGCACGGGCACGAGGGTGAGCGACGCCGCAGCCACGCTCACCACGGCGATCGCCGTGGCAAAACCGAACGCGCTGTAGGTCGGGAGGCCAGCGAGCCGCAGCCCCATGAGCGATACGAGCACGGTGCTGGACGCAAAGACGACCGAGCGCCCAGCCGTCGCGACCGCACGGCCCGCCGCCTCGGTCACGGGGTGACCCTCCGCCAAGAACTCGCCGTGGCGCGTGACGAGCAGCAGCGCGTAGTCGATCCCCACCCCGATGCCGACCATGGAAGCCACCATCGGCGCGGAGTTGCTCACGTTCATGGTCGCGGCGAGCAGGGTGATGCCGGCGGAGCCGACACCCAGGCCGACGAGCGCACTGGCGATCGGTAGCCCGGCACTGACGACGGAGCCGAAGGCGAACACCAGGATCACCAGTGCTGCTGCAATGCCGATGATCTCGCCCTGGCCCTTCATCGGCGCGGCGGCACTCTCCGGCACGTCCCCACCCAGTTCGACCTGGAGCCCGGCGTCACGCAATGGCGTGACGGCCCTGTCGAGTGGGTCGAGATTGCCCATGAGGTCCGGGTCGGTGACGGGGACGTCGTAGGCCACGGCGACGACGGCCGTGTCACCGTCCGCGGACCTCTGGGCCGGCACCGCCGAAACGACGTGGGGCATTCCCTTGAGCCGGCTCTCGAGGGTCGCCAGGTCGGCGTCGCCGAGCCGATCCCCGGTCGGATCGTGCACGACCACCCTGGCGGAGGCGTTGCCCGCACCGGGCAGATGCTCCCGGAGTTGCTCGATGCCCACCTGGGCCCGAGCGCCGGGAATGTTGTAGTCCTCCTGAGGCGTGCCGCCGAAGGCTGCTGCCAGGCCGAAGAGGGCTCCCGCTGCGATGAGCCAGGCGCAGATCGTGCGCCACGGATGGGCTGCGCTGGCGCGGCCGAGCCTGTGGAGGAACGAGGACAGAGACATGGTGATGTCCTTGGCTGGTGGTGAATGGGTCACGACCAGCGTCGGATCACCCGCTTGAGCCCCACTTGGGAACGACTTGGGACGTCGCGAGCGTGCGGTGAGCACACGGCATACGAAGGCATGAAATCCCGTATGCCGTCCGCTCACCTCCGCGGGTCAGGCGCCAAGATCCCCGGTGAGGTAGTGCTGCACCGTCGGGCCGAGCAGGGCGACGACCTGCTCGTGCGTCAGGCTCGCGTGCGGCTCGATCCGCATGACATGCCGGAGCATGACCATGCCGACGAGTTGTGAGGCCGCGAGACCTGCCCGAAGCCGCGCTTCCTCGGGGTCGATGTCGCCCAGCCCCCGCGCATACAGGCCGAGAATCTCCTTCGATGCGAACTCCGCGAGCGCCTGGCGCGCGTCGTCATGGGTCATTGCGGACCGGAACATTGCGACGAACGCCGGGCCCGTCGCCGGGTCCTCCCAGATGCCGACGAAGGTGTCGACGAGCCGGGCGCCGGCGACCTCCGGCCCTTCGGCGAAGGCGTGGGCGATGGCCTCCGCCGGCTTGACCGGCATCTCCACGGCCGCCACGAAGAGGTCTCTCTTGTTGCCGAAGTAGTAGGGCACCAGGGCCACATCGACACCCGCCGAACGGGCGATCCCGCGCAGGCTCGTCGCGGCATATCCGTTCTCGCTGAACGACTTTCGCGCCTCGGTGAGGATCAGCTCGCGCGTGTCCACATCACCACGGGGGCCGGGCCGCGACGTCGCCTTCGGAGCACGACGCGCAGGACCGGCAGGACCGGCGGGACGGGAAGCGGGTGTGGAAGGGGTGCGCGGCATGCCCCCACCGTAATCGCCCACCCCTTCCAATTCAACAAGTGTTGAATTTCGCCGGAATCTCCTCTACCGTGAATCTCAACAGTTGTTGAAACCTCACGAGAACACGAGAAGGAGAGCGCGATGACCACCACCGACACGGTCGCCGGATCCGGACCGGACACCACCCGCGGCGCAGCCGACATCACCCATTCCCCCGCCACCGCCGTCACCGCGGGGAGCCACCGCCCGCCGACCGCAGCCATCATCGGCGCCATCCCGGTCGCGCTGGCCGCCGTCATCGCCCTGGTGCTCCTCGCCTTCGGCCTCCCGGGCGTCAAGGCCGCCCCGCACGACGTCCCGGTCGGCGTCGCCGGCCCCCAGGCCGCGGTCAGCCAGATCACCGGCACGCTGGACCAGGCCCAGCCGGGCGCCTTCGAGGTGGAGGCCTACGCCGACGAAGCGGCACTCACCGCCGCCATCCGCGACCGCGAGGTCTACGGCGGCATCGTCGCCTCCCCGTCCGGTCCGACCGTGCTCACCGCCTCGGCTGCCAGCCCGGTGGTCGCACAGACGCTCACGGCGATGGCGACCGGCATGGCGCAGCAGTCCGGCGCAAGGCCTGCGGTCCGGGACGTCGTGCCATTGCCCCAAGAGGACCCGCGTGGCGCGGGGCTGGGCGCGTCGATGCTGCCGCTCGTCATCGGGGCCATCGCGCCGGCACTCGTCCTCGCCCGCTTCGGCGCCCGCCGTCGCGTCACGCTGGCTGCCGCGAGCGTGTATGCCGTGGTCGCCGGTCTGACGTTCGCCGCCATCGTGCACTTCTGGTTCGGCAGCCTCAACGGGAGCTACCTCGCCGAGGCTGCGGTCATGACCGCGACGATCGCCGCCGGGCTGTTCGCGCTCCTCGGGCTCCACCGCGTTCTGGGCATGGCCGGCTTCGGGCTCGGCGCCGCAGCGCTCGTACTGCTCGGCAACCCGCTCTCCGGAGCCTCCTCCGCGCCCGAGTTCCTCGCCGCTCCGTGGCAGCAGATCGGTCAGGCCATGCCTCCGGGTGCAGGATCGCAGGTGCTGCGGTCAGTCGCCTTCTTCGACGGCGCCGGCGCGACCCAAGGCTGGATCGTCCTCGCGGTCTGGGCCCTCGCCGGACTGGCCCTCCTCGCGCTCCCGGCCCGCAAGCAGAGCTGAGCCGAAACGGGTAGGCGAGCGGACGGCATACCGAGGCTTCAATACCCCGGTATGCCGTCCGCTCACGTCATCGGGTCAGCGGCACTTCCGCGAGGATCCGGGAGAGCTTCTCGGGGTTGCGGATCGCGTAGCTCCCGGTGATGAGCCCACCTTCGACGGCGAAGGTGAAAACGCTGTCGACCTCGCCGTCGAGACGCACCAGCAGCGCCGGCCAGCCGTTGACCTCAAGTGGCTCGAAGGTGATCGTGCCCGGGAACTGCGCGAAGCCGGCGGTGAACAACCGCGACACCTTGTCTCGGCCATGCACCGGTCGCGGCAGGGCCTGCTTGACGCCGCCACCATCGGCCAGGGCCACGACATCGGGCGCGAGGATGTCGGCGAGCCCCTGCAGGTCGCCGGTCTGCAAAGCCGTCCGGAAGGCAACCACGGCAGTCTCCGCCTCGGCCCGAGTGACGTCGACGCGCGGCCGCCTCGACTGGACGTGGGAGCGGGCCCGGTGGGCGATCTGGCGTACCGCCGCCTCGCTCTTGTCGACGGCCTGCGCCAACTCGTCGTAGTCCAGCCCGAAGACCTCCCGCAGCACGAACACCGCGCGCTCCGTGGGCGACAGCGTCTCGAGGACGAGCAGCATCGCCATCGAGACACTCTCGGCCAGTTCGACGTCCTCGGCGACGTCACGGGTCGTCATGAGCGGCTCGGGCAACCACGGCCCGACATAGTCCTCGCGCCGGCGCGACACCGTCCGCAGCCTGTCCAAGGCGGTCCGGCTGACGATCCGCACGAGGTAGGCGCGCGGATCGTTGACCTCGGCGTGGTCCACGCGCTCCCACTTGAGCCACGCGTCCTGGACGACGTCCTCGGCGTCGGCCGCAGAGCCGAGCATCTCGTACGCGACGGTGAAGAGCAGGCTCCGATGCGTCGTGAACGGGTCTGCGATGTCCGCGGCGGGTTGCGTCATGCGCTCGACGTTACGGCGGCTGCGGCAGGGGTCGCGAGGGGCGCCAGCCCACAGGCGTCCGCGAACTCTTCGGAGTGGATGCCAAGGGCGACG
The DNA here is from genome assembly GCF_000768705.1 of Knoellia sinensis KCTC 19936. GTDB lineage: Bacteria > Actinomycetota > Actinomycetes > Actinomycetales > Dermatophilaceae > Knoellia > Knoellia sinensis. The sequence continues at coordinate 19,070 of NZ_AVPJ01000002.1, read as the reverse complement.
TTGCCGCGGGCCGTGGCGTTCATGAAGCCGACCTTGGTCGTGAGTTCCACCAGACCAGCCGGGCCCAGGTCGTCGAGGAGGGCCGCGGACAACTCGTCGGTGACCTCGACGGGGGTCTGGCACATGGCCTCGGCGTACTCCATGACCCGCCGCTCGACCGGCGTGAAGACGGCCGACTCGCGCCAGCGCGGGACCTCACGCGCCTTGGTCTCGTCGAGGCCGTGGTTGTGCGCCATGAAGTAGCCGAAGTCGAGGCAGAAGCTGCAGCCGATTGTCGCGGCCGCGGCCATCGTGGCGTAGGTGCTGAGGTTCTTGTCGAGCTTGTCCCACGAGTCCAGCTTCCGGCCGTAGGCCATCGAGGCTTTGAGTGCGTCCTTGTGGTGCCACAGCACCCCCATGGACTCCGGGACCTTGCCGAACATCCGGCGCGACATGGTCTTGACGATCTGCCCGAGGATTCCGTCAACCGGTGCTGCGGGGATGCGTGCCGTGGTGCTCATGGTGTCCTCCTGTCGTGGGCGGCGGATGCTGCCCTGTGACATGAAGACGCCGGTCGCCGGGCTGCTGTGACAGCCCCACCGGAAATTCTCACCACAGCGGACCGGCACCGCTCCCCCTCGCAGGGGAACGGTGCCGGACGAGGTGATGTTGGTGTGCGAACCCGAGGGTGGGCCGCCTACTTGACCTCGGAGCGACGGACGAGGAGAAGCCCGATCGCGAGAGGGATGGCCAGCCAGAACAGTCCTGTGACGCCCAATTGGGCCCACTGAGTACCCGTCAGGCCGCCCTCGAACAGGGCGCCTTGGGCGAAGTTGAAGTCCACCCACGGCTGCAGGTCCCGGAACCACTTCTGGCTGGAGGCCAGCAGCATGGCCAGCGGCGCGAGGGCGAAGTTGTAGACGAAGTAGGCCACCATGGCGCCCGGTGAGTTGCGGATGAGGACGCCGAGCATGAAGCCGATCAGCATGTTGAGCACGGTGGCGAGCGTGATGGTGAGCGCTTGGCCGAATGCGAGGTCCCACACGGGGTCGATGCCGGCGATCGCGGCTCCGAGCAGGTTCCCCAGGGCGCCGACGGCCAGGGCCACGACCATGGCGGCGACCCCGACAGCGATCGCCACGACCAGCTTGGCAGTGATGACCCGACCGCGATGCGGCACGAGCGTGAAGGTCGTGAGACCGCTCCTCTGGCTCCATTCGCTGGTCACGGAGAGGGCCGCGATGATCGGGAGGATGATCACCATCGGCATGCCGACCGCCGCACCGAAGTTGTCGTAGGTCAGGTCCGCCTCGGGAGCGAAGACCAGGACGGCTGCCGTGGCCAGAATCGCGAGGATCCCGATGCTGCACATCAGCCACATGCCGGAGCGGGTGTTGAACATCTTGCGCAGCTCGACCTTCAACAGTCGGCCGGTGGGGATGGCTGAGTGCGTCGGGCGCCGTTGCGCGGCAGCCGAACTGGCAGGGCGTTCGGTCGGGGTCAGGGTCGTGGCGGTCATGCCGCTACTCCTTCTCGCTGGGTGTCGGCGGTGAGCTCGAGGAACATCTCCTCGAGGCCCGCGCCGTCTGCGGACTTGAGTTCGGTGAGGGCACACCCGGCATCCCGGGCGATCCGGCCGACGAGCGTGGGGTCGGCCACGGTGCGCAGTGCCCCGTCATCGGACGCGGTGAACTCCACGCCGCCACGGGTGAGTGCGTCGGCAAGGGCCGCGCGATCCGGGGTGCGAACGACGGTGCCGGCGGCGGCGAGGAGCTCGTCCTTGGTCCCGTGGGCGACGATGCGGCCGTTTCCGATCACGACGATGTCGTCGGCGATGACCTCGATCTCGTGGAGCAGGTGGGAGGAGAGCAGGACGGTGCCACCGTCATTGGCATAACCACGGAGGAGGTCGCGCATCCATCGGATGCCTGCGGGGTCGAGACCGTTGGCCGGCTCGTCGAGGATCAGCACGTGCGGGTCGCCGATGAGAGCGGTGGCGATGCCCAGCCGCTGCCGCATGCCGAGCGAATAGTCGCGCACGCGCCGGCCGGCCTCTGTCGGGGTGAGACTCACCCGTTCGAGCATCTCGTCGACGCGGGACGTGGGGAGGCCCATCGTCATGGCGGCGACGGTGAGGATCTCTCGTCCAGTGCGGCCGGCGTGCTGGGCCGAGGCGTCGAGCAGGACGCCGACCTCGCGGCCCGGGTTGGGCAGGTCGGCGAAGTGCCTGCCCTCGATGGTGGCCGATCCGCTGGTGGGCGGTGTCAGCCCGACCATCACGCGCATCGTCGTGGACTTCCCGGCGCCGTTGGGGCCGAGGAATCCGGTGACCCGCCCTGGGCGGGCGGTGAAGGAGATGTTGTCGACGGCGACGTGGTCGCCGTACTTCCTGGTGAGTGATTCGACAGTGATCATGACGGCAAGCCTCGCGTCGGGACCCCCGCCTTCACATCGGGGACGGGACCCGATCGGCCCCTTGGATCACCCCGAGTCGCCTCAGGGTCCCCACCCCGAGTCAGGGTTCTTTGCCGAACCCTTGCCGAACGCTCACCGAGCCTTTGCCCCATGCCTCGTATGCCGGGTGCAGGCTGTGCGCCATGCCCACCACCGCGCCCCTCACGTCGCGCAGCCAGACCCGCGTCACCACCCTCGTCGCGCTGCTCCTCGTCGCCCTCCTCAGCGCCCTCGCGCTCACCGCCGTCACGGCACGCACCGCCACCGCCGCCACTCCCCTGACGGTGAGCCAGGCGATCGCGACTCAGAACGGCACGTCGCAGACGGTTCGCGGCTACATCGTCGGCGAGCCCGTGGCGACGTCGACGGTCAACCGGAGCAACTTCTCGGCCGACTACGCCATCGCCCTGGCCGACTCGGCGAGCACCACGGACACGACCAAGATGGTCTACGTCCAGCTGACGACGCAGTGGCGCAACGCATGGGGCCTCAGGACGAACCCTTCGCTCTTGGGCAAGCGGGTCGACGTCACCGGTCAGCTGACCGCCTACTTCTCCCACGCCGGCCTGAAGTCGCCGACGGCCATCGCGTCCGTGGGTGCAACGCCCACTCCCACGCCGACCGGCACCTCCACACCCACCCCGACTCCCACGTCATCGAACCCGACCGACACCTACTACGCCGGCGCACTTGGCAAGTCCGGCTCGGCCCTGCGCAGCGCACTGCACGGGATCATCAGCGACCAGTCGGTGCTCACGTACGACCAGGTGTGGACGGCGCTCAAGGACACGGACCAGGACCCGAACAACGCGGCCAACGTCATCGAGATCTACTCCGGTCGCTCGATTGCCAAGTCCAACAACGGTGGCGGCGTCGACCAGTGGAACCGCGAGCACGTCTGGCCGCAGAGCCACGGCAGCTTCGGCACGACGCCCGGCCCCGGCACCGACGTCCACCACCTCCGCCCCGAGGACGTCACGGTGAACTCCGAGCGCGGGAACCTCGACTTCGACAACGGTGGCTCGGCCGTGAACCAGTGCTCGGACTGCTGGCGTGACGGCGACTCGTTCGAGCCGCGCGACTCGGTCAAGGGCGACGTCGCGCGAATGATCCTCTACATGGCGATTCGCTACGAGGGTGGCGACGGCTTCGCCAACCTGGAGCCCAACAACGTCACGGGCAACGGGTCCACGCCCTACGTCGGGCGGCTCACGACCCTCAAGGCGTGGAGCGCGGGCGACCCGCCGGACGCCTTCGAGAAGCGGCGCAACGACCGCATCCACAGCCAGTGGCAGGGCAACCGCAACCCGTTCATCGACCACCCCGAGTGGGTCACCTCGATCTGGCCCTGACCCCTCCCACTGCGTCCGCAACATTGGTCGTGATGGCGACCACAGTTGCGGACGCAAGGGGTGAGCGGAAGGTGGGCGGACGGCATACACACCGCTCTTTGCTCCCGGTTTTCAAGGTATCCGCTCAGGCGCCGAGTTCGGCGAGCGCTGCACCGTCCATGCGGAAGGTCGTCCACTCGTCCTGCGGGACCGCACCCAGGCTGCGATAGAAACCGATCGACGGCTCGTTCCAGTCGAGGACCCACCACTCGAGACGCTGGTAGCCGCGCTCGACGCACACCCCCGCCAGCGACGCCAGCAGGTCGCGCCCCAGCCCGCTCCCCCGGTGCTCCGGCTGGACGAAGAGGTCCTCGAGCCAGATGCCGTTGACGCCGGTCCACGTCGAGAAGGTGAGGAACCAGACCGCCAGCCCGACGACCTCACCATCGACCTCGGCGACGTGCGCGAACGTCGTCGGCGTGCCCGACTCCGGGAAGAGCGCGGCGTGGAAGTGCTCCTCGGTCGCCTCGACCGCGTCCGGCTCCTTCTCATAGACCGCGAGCGCGTGCACGAGTTCGAGGATGGCCGGGACGTCGTCGGGGGTGGCCTCGCGAATTGGCATGGAGGCGAGGGTATGCCGCGACGTAGGTTGGGTGCCATGGCGTCCGTTCCCGAAGCCCATGCCCACCTGCTCGAGGACCCGAACTTCGGCCACTTGGCCACCGTGCGGCCCGACGGCTCCCCCCAGGTCAACCCGATGTGGTTCCTGTGGGACAAGGAGTCCAACACACTGCGATTCACGCACACCAACAAGCGGGCGAAGTTCCGCAACCTGCAGGCGAACCCGGCGATGGCCCTGGAGGTCATCGACCCCGACGACCCCATGAGGTTCGTCGAGGTCCGGGGTCGGCTCGTCGAGGTCATCCCTGATCCCGATGGTGGGTTCTACCCGGTGCTCGGGGCGCGCTACGGCAACCCGATGACGCCGATCCCGCCGGACAAGGCCGACCGCGTCATCCTCGTCATGTCGATCGACAAGGTGACGAAGCGGTGAGCGTCATCGGCCCCGGCCACATCCACCACGTGACGTCGCCTCGGACGTGGGAGCAGGCCGTGTCCGACGGCGCGTTCACCGAGTCCACGCTGGGCCGGTCACTGGCCGAGGAGGGGTTCATCCACTGCTGCGACCCGGAGCAACTCGGCTTCGTGCTCACGACGTTCTATGGGGACGTGGAGCACGAATTGCTCCTGCTGACGATCGACCCTGAACTGCTGGAGTCGCGGCTGGTCCGGGAGGTCGGCAATCCCGAGACGGGCGAGACGTTCCCGCACATCTACGGCCCGATCAACCCGTCGGCCGTCATCGAGACCCAGCTCCTCCACCCACCCCACACCCGTCCCTAAGCCACCCAATAGGACGCTTGGGGACATTGAAAGTTCAATGTCCCCAAGCGTGCTATTGGGTGAGTTCGGGACGGGCGGTCCTCAGGCGGTGCGCTGGCCCTGGATGGCGCGCCGGGCCTTGAACACCGCCGTGATCGCGTCCCAAGCCGCGATCGCGACGATGAAGAACGCGACCACGGGCGTCGAGATCGCCCACTCCGTCGACCAGCCGAACTTCTCGCCAAGCACCTGCGGGAGGTCGGTGAGGAGTTCGTCTCGGGAGAGCAGCCACAGCATGAGGATCGCCGCCCCAGCATTCGTGGCCACGTTGATCGCCGCCAGGGTGGGCGTCCACCGCCCGACCCGCCACACGGCAATCGCCAGCAGGCCGTCGACGACGAACAGCGCCACGAGAGCCACCTTCCAGACGGCGTGCAGGTCGGGGTTGAGCACCTGGACACCGTTCTCACCGACACCCGAGAACTGCCACGCCACGAGCCCCGCCAGCGCGAAGGCGAAGACCGCCTCGACGATCGTCTCGCCGAGTCCGACCTGCCGCCAGGGCACCTCGGTCGTGAGTTGGTTGGGCTTCCACGCGCTGAGGGGTTGGTCGCGCTCGGACTCGGGCCGCTTCCACTCGATGATCGCGAACGTCACCGTCACCCAGAAGGCCAGGTGAACCGCGACCGACAGCACGAGGAGGAACGCTTCCAGCAGGAGCGAGCCCCAGTTCTCGTCAGTCGTGGCGACCTTTGCCGTGAAGTTCGCGACGAAGGCGAGCGGCAGCACGATCGCGGGCAGAATCCGCATGAGGCGAACCCAGTCCGGATAGACGCCGGGACCGATGAGGTATGCCGGCCGCCCACCATATTGCCGCGCGAGGACTTCGGGGTCGCCGAGTTCCGAGACGGCCTCCTCCTCCGCGACGGCGGGATCGGTGCCGGCGTCGACCTTGGCGTCGACGGCGTCGGCGATCGTGGCGCGCAGTTCGCGGGCGACGTCCGGCCCGGTGTCGGCTCCCAGGTGGCGGGTGACCGTCCAGACATAGCGGTCGGTCAAGGTGCTCTTGGTCGTCATTGGTTGTCTCCTCGGTCGTGCGCCCCATCCAGGGCCCCGATCGCCGCGTCGAGCGATCGCCATTCGGTCATCAGCTGGTCGAGGACGCTCGCGCCGTCGGGGCTCACCCGATAGAACTTGCGCGGCCGTGCCTCGTCGGTGTTCCACTCGCTCGTGAGGAGCCCCTGCTTCTCGAGCCGTCGCAACAGCGGGTAGAGCGTGTTGCCGTCCACCGCGAACCCGGCGTCGGCGAGGGTCTCGAGCAACGCATAGCCGTAGCGCGGCTGCGAGAGCGTCGTCAGGCAGGCCAGGACCACGGTGCCCCGACGGAGCTCCTGCAGGTGTCCTGCGATGAGATCTTCGTCCATGCGTCACACCATAGTGTGTGACACACAGTGTCGTCAATCGCACATGTCTGTGCCAGCCGATGGAGACGCACTCCCCGCAGCGTCCGCAACATTGGCTGCCCGGGCGACCACATCCCCGGACGCAAGCGCGGGTCAGGCGATGGTGGGGCGACCTCGGCGAGCCGGGTGAGTGTTGAGGTCGATGAGCATCTCGAGCATCCGCTCGGCCGCGGGGTTGGGTCGACCGGTCTCGCGCACCATCGCGGCAATCTCACGGACCGGAGCGGGGTCGGTGATGCGCAACCGCGTGACCTCGGGCGGCAGCGATCGGGCCGCCAGCCGCGGCATGACCGACACCCCGACGCCCGCGGCGGCGAACTGGATCGCCGAGTAGTGGTCCTGCGCCTGCACCGTGAACCGCGGAGTGAATCCCGCTGCGGCGCACGCCTGCACGAGGATCTTGTGCCCGGGATTGCCGACGAGGTCGTTCGACACCCAGGTCTCACCCCGCAGGTCCGCCAGCGCCACGGACCGCTGGCTCGCCAGTTCGTGGTCGCGCGCCACCACCGCGACGTAGGGGTCGTTCGCCAGGTAGACCCGTCGATAGCCCGCACGCGGGGGCGAGTCCGGGAGGTCGGTGATGATGTCGATGTCCGGCGTGACGTTGCGGCTCGTCACCTCGGTGAGGACGAGGTCGACCGTGAGGTCGGACATCTCCGCCGTGAGCTCCTTGACGAGCGCGGGCATCCACGCGGAGCCGGCCGACGCGAAGTACCCCACGGTGAGGCGCCCCGTGCGCCCTTCCCGGAGGTCGGCAACGACGGAGTCGAGGCGCCCCCACTGGCTCATCGCCTCCTCGCTCTGGTCGGCCAGCTCGACCCCGGCCTGGGTTGGGACGATGCCGCGCCCCTGTCGCTGGAACAACGTCAGGCCCGTCTCGCGGGCGAGCGCGGCGAGGTGCTGGCTCACCGCGCTCGAGGTGAGTCCGAGATTGTCGGCTGCGGCCTGCACGCCACCACTGCTCACGACGGCGCGGAAGACCCTGAGACGGTGCGGGTCGAGCATGTCCCCGATTCTACAGTGTTGCTTAACTACTCCGTAGTAAAGTCACGTTGTGCTAACCAGTTGAAGTCGGGATCATTGACGACATGATCCCCCGCACCCAGACCATGACCTCCGCCCACCGCATCGCCGAGCGCCTGCGCAACTTCCGCCGCGCCGGAGCCTCGGGCTGGAACACCACCGTCGACATGGACTACACCCGCGCGAGCCACGAGCTCATGGTCGCGGCGCAGTACCAGCAGCACCACCGCAACGTCTGAGCCCCCCCACGGCTCCGACCTGCACCCCTTCACCCGCTCCACCCGATCCATCGCTCCGCCGTGCCCACCGGCCCGGCGCAGGCACCCGCAGCCCAGCGCTGAACCGCACCACGGTTCAGCGCTGACTCATGTCCGGGGTCATCGACCGGAACTCAGCGCCCGCGCAGCTCACGCACACGTTCGTCGAGGGCATGCAGTTCGTCGTGGCGCTCCTCCCGCACCAGCCTCGTGAGAACCTCGACGTTCAACCCGAACCGTCGCGCCCCGTCGAGACTCTGCGTCGAGAGCAGGTCCGGGAGGCGGAAGGTCGGCGCCTCACCCCTGCGGGCCGGCCCCTCGACCACCCGCACTGAACGCTCCGGACCGACCTCGCCCGCCATTCCCGCCGCAAGCGCGCCCGCCACGAGCCGCGCATAGGCAGCGTGCCCCGCGAGGTTCGGGTGATAGGACTCCTCGAGCGGCCACGCCACGCCGTTGAGCCACTCCTCCCGGTCGCAGATGGCGTGCCCGTCGAAGTCGCTCCGAGGATCGACGAACTCGACGCCCACAGCCCGCGCTGCACCCTCGATCACGCCGGCCAGTTCACCGATCCCGGCCTCGATGCGCCGCATCTCGTGGGGGCTGAAGAACGTCAGCGCGTTGCAGTCCTCACCGTTGAACAACACGGGGTATGCCGTCGCCACCACTCGCGCTCTCGGCGCACCGTCGCGGATCCTCGCGAACATACCCTCCAGGCGAGCGGGCAACTGCGTCCTGAGGATGACGAGGGCCTCGCCGATGGCCAGGTCGGAGTCGACCATCCACGACGGCTTCGCGCATTCGACGAGCACCGGAACGAAGCCGATGTCGTTGCCGCCGATGGTCACCGACACGTGTGTCGTCTCGGGCCCGAGCGCCGCGAGCTGGTCGCGCAGGACGTTGCCGATGGTCGCCCCGAGGCACGCCTGGTAGGCGACGTCGAGCCCGAGCCTGCGGCCCACGAGCACGGGATAGCCCTCCACCGCCCGCCAGCACTCGCTGCGGCGTGCACCCCCACCGACGCCCGCGGCGTACGAATCGCCAAGGGCGACGTAGGGCATCGACATGCGCCCATCCAAACAGCCGGCAGCGACAGGCCGCACGCGCACCGGACGCCGCGGACGACAGAACCCCGCGCCAGCCGTGGGGCGAGCGGGGTTCTGTCGTGAGGTGGTCGCGGGTCAGGCCGGCGCGGAGCCGTCCTGGGGTGCACCGTTCTGGGGGGCACCGTTCTGGGCCGCGATCTTGGCGTGGAGCTCATCCATGTCGATGCCCTTGATCTGGCCGATGAGGTCCTCGAGCGCCGCGCCGGGGAGGGCGCCGGGCTGCGAGAAGACGAGGATCGAGTCACGGAACGCCATGAGCGTGGGGATCGACGTGATCTGGGCCGCGGCGGCGAGCTGCTGCTCTGCCTCGGTGTCGATCTTGCCGAAGACGACGTCGGGGTGGTTCTCCGACGCCTCCTCGAAGACGGGGGCGAAACGCTTGCAGGGGCCGCACCAGTCGGCCCAGAAGTCGACGAGCACGATGTCGTTGCTCGTGACGGTCTTCTCGAAGGAGTCGGCGGTCAGCTCGACGGTGGCCATGCGGATATCTCCTGGAACTCGGGGAGGGGTGGGGTCGTTCTCGGAGGTGTCAACACCGGAAGGTGCACAAATCATCCGACGGCGGGCGGACGGCATACACACTGCCTGTCCTGTCGAGGCTCGACAACCTGCCCGGAGACACGCCACGGGCGCGCGTCGGTACAGGGAGATCACGACGCGCGCCCGGCTGGGGGCCACGTTAGCCCTACTCGCGGGTCATTGAACAGTTTTTGACCATGTGACCCACGACGCGTTGCGAAATCGGCCCATATGCTGCCAAGGGTGACGACGACCACTGACGACGACCGCGCGCACGTCTTCCACTCCTGGTCCGCTCAGGCCCAGATCACCCCTGCGGAGATCACGAAGGCCCAGGGATCGCACTTCTGGACCGCCGACGGCACGAAGTACCTCGACTTCTCGAGCCAGCTCGTCAACGTCAACATCGGCTACCAGCACCCCAAGCTCGTCGCCGCGATCCAGCAGCAGGCGGAGCGACTCCTCACCGTCTCGCCCGCGTTCGCCAACGACGTGCGCTCCGAAGCAGCGCGCCTCATCGCCGAGCTGGCGCCGGGCGACCTGGACTCGGTGTTCTTCACCAACGGCGGCGCCGAGGCGACCGAGAACGCGATGCGCATGGCGCGCCTGCACACCGGGCGCCAGAAGGTTCTCACGACCTACCGCAGCTACCACGGGGCCACGGCGGGGGCGATCGCCGCGACGGGCGAACCGCGCCGGTGGCCGTCGGAGCCCTCGGTGCCGGGGATCGTGCACTTCTGGGGCCCGTATCTGTATCGGTCGGCCTTCCACGCGAGCACCGAGACCGAGGAGTGCGAGCGCGCACTCCAGCACCTGCGCGACACGATCATGGTCGAGGGCGCCTCGACGATAGCGGCGATCATGCTGGAGACGGTGGTGGGCACCAACGGCGTGCTGGTGCCTCCGGGTCGCTACCTCGCCGGGGTGCGCGAGATCTGCGACGAGCACGGCATCGTCTTCATCGCCGACGAGGTCATGGCGGGCTTCGGGCGGTGCGGCGAGTGGTTCGCCATCGACCGCTGGGGCGTCACGCCCGACCTCATCTGCTTCGCCAAGGGCGTGAACTCGGGATACGTACCCATCGGTGGGGTCGTCATCTCGCGGACGATCGCCGACACGTTCGCCGACCGGCCCTATCCCGGTGGGCTGACCTACTCGGGCCACCCTCTTGCCTGCGCCTCCGCGGTCGCGTCGATCGGCATCTTCAAGGAGGAGGGCATCCTCGAGCACGTCCGTGGCGTCGAGGAGACCGTGCTGCGGCCCGGCCTGAAGGCGTTGGCGGCCAGTCACCCGTCCGTGGGTGAGGTCCGTGGCGTCGGATTCATGTATGCCGTGGAGCTCGTCCGCTCCCAGGAATCCCGTGAGCCGTTGGTCCCGTTCAATGCGTCCGGAGCGGCGGCCGCGCCGATGGGGGCGTTCGCGGCGGCCTGCCGGGAGCAGGGGCTGTGGCCGTTCATCCACTTCAACCGGACGCATGTCGTGCCGCCGTGCACGACGACGGCCTCCGAGATGCGTGAGGGTCTGGAGAAGCTCGACGCCGCCCTCGCCGTCGCCGACACCTACACAACGTCAGCGTGAACGGCTCCTAGAGCGACCTTTGACGCTGACGTTGCGCAACACCCTCATCGTTGCGTCAGCGTGAACGGCTCCTAGAGCGACCGTTGACGCTGACGTTGCGCACCAGGGTCAGGTCTCGCGGGTGAGGACGACGGCGCTGTAGGGGCCGAGGGTGAGGACGGCACTCTGCTCACAGCCGTCCATCTCCGGCCCCGACGCGTCGACGTCGAAGGCATCGACCCCGCCGAACTCCGGGGCATAGAGCGGTGAGTCGGAGTTGAACCGCACCTTCCACAGCCCCGGCGCCGGGAAGCCCACCGCGAACTCGCCGAACACCTGCGTCGAGAAGTTCAGGACGACGACGGTGTCGTCGTGAACCCCGCCCTCGGCCCATCGGTGCAGGGCGATGACCTTGGCCTCGTTGTCGACGCGCAGGAAGTTGGCGCCGACGCCTCGGAGCCCACGGCTGACGCCCTCGGCGTTGCGCCGCAGGCGAATGAGATCCCGGTGGAGGGCGACGATGCCTGAGTGCTCCTCGGACTTGCCCCAGTCGAGGGCGACCGAGTCGTCGAACCACCGGTCCTCGAGGAACTCCTGCCCCTGGAAGAGCATCGGGATCCCCGGTGAGCACATCACGGTGACGAAGCCCAGCGCGGCGCGCTTCTTGGCGGCCCACGAGTCGGCGTCGCCGGGCGCGACGGCCTCCGGCAGTCGTGTCTTGCCGTTCGCGACCTCGTCGTGCGACTCGGTGTAGATGACTCGACTGCCCGCCGGTCCTCGGCCCGAACCGTCGATGGCACCGGCCACCGCGCCCATGTCCCGGTGCTCGTCACTCAGCTCGGTCAGGGCCCGTCGCACCGGATGCACGAAGCCGGCGTCCCACTGCGCGTGGAACCCCAACCCGCCCTGCTCGGTCATCGTCGTCACGGTCGGGTCGTTCTGGAGGTCCTCGGCGATGAGCAGCTTCCAGGGCTGGCTGTCCCGGATCTCGGTCGTGAGCCAGCTCAGGTAGTCGGCGCCGTCGGGGATCGCCGCGCCCCCGTCCCACGTCCCGCCGGTGACGGAGCGGATGTAGTTCGTCGCGTCGAATCGCAGTCCGTCGCATCGGAACTCCTCGAGCCAGAGCATCGCACTGTCTCGGAGGAAGCCACGGACCTCGTGCCGCCCGTAGTCCGGACGCGTCGCGCCCCAAGGAGTCTGGGCGCGCCAGTCGTTGTAGAAGTAGATGCCGCCCCCGTCGTTCTCGGACCAGCCGTCGAAGCGCCACAGGTCAAGGTCCGAGGGTCCGATGTGGTTGTGGACGACGTCCGCGATGACGGCCATGCCGTGCTCGTGCGCAGCCTTGATGAACTGCTTGAAGGCGTCCGGTCCGCCATATCCCGACTCGACCGCGAAGACGTGACTCGGGTTGTAGCCCCAGGAGATGTCCCCGGCGTACTCGAACGGCGGCATCACCTGGATGACCGAGACCCCGAGGTCGCGCAGGTGGTCGAGGCGTCCGATGGCAGCCTCGAAACTGCCCCTTCCCTCGACGTCGCCGGCTCCGAAGGTGCCCACGTGCATCTCGTAGATGACCACGTCGTCCCAATCCGGCATACGGAAGCCGTTCTCTCCCCAGTCGAACGAATCCGGGTCGTAGACAACGCAGTTGCCCACGGAGTTGGTCATCTGACGGGCGTAGGGGTCGGCCCGCCACACGACCTCGGAGCCGGTGTCGACCTGGAACTGGTATTCCTGCCCGGCCTGCACCCCCGGGACGTGGACCGACCACGTGCCCGAGCTGCCGTCGCCGTCACGCTCGAACTGCGGGTTGTTGCCGCTGTCCCACTCGTTGAAGTCGCCGATGACCCAGACGTGCAGCGCATGGGGCGCCCACACCCGGAAGGTCACGCCGCCGTCGACCAGCGTGGCGCCCATGCCGCCGTGGGGGGAGGGTGCGGTGAAGTCCATCCTCACAACGTAGTGCGACTGTGTCGCCCTTCCACGACGCCACACTTGGGACCATGGCGGCATGGACGTGCGCATCGTCGGCCAACCGCTGCCGTCTCCCGTCATCGGGGGACGCACCGTCCTTGTCGGTATGCAGCGTGGCCGCGATGTCGTGACGCCGCGCCCGATCTCCGGGTCGTCGATGGTCTTCGATGCGGCTCTGGACGTGGTGGTCACGCCGGAAGGGGTGGATTTCCGTGGGCCGTGGGTGCAGGGGAAGCGTGGTGACCGCTTCCTCTACCTCTCCTGGGGCACGGACGAGGGCGACGGGTTCGTCATGGAGCGCCGGGCGAAGCTCATGCTCGGCGTCCTCGACCCCGAGGAGATGGTGACGGCGGAGTCGGACGATGTCCTCGAGGGGCGGCTGTCGCTCGTCGACGCGCGTGGTGAGCCGGTCTGCGCAGCCGTCAGGCCACCGACCATTCGGTGGGCACTGCGTGGATCGGCGGATCCTGTCTGACGTCGTGCCGGATACTGGTCCGGAGAATCTCAGGTGGAAGGTGGTGTCGATGTCAGAGGCGCAACGGCTGGCATTGGCGCTCAGGGCCGACCTCGGCGAGGCCTGCCGCGACGGCGTGACCGCGCCACCGAACCTCACCCTCCTCGGTGTCGGCCAGCGCGAGGTGATGGCGGGCCTGGCCCGGCTCGAGAGCACGACTCAGCGTTCTGCATGGAGCCTGCTTCCGCACCTGATCTTCGATCCGGAGGACTTGGGCTACGAACTCAACCCCCGATCGACGAACCGGGGCGTCGACCTCCAGGTCGTCACCTCTCCGCGCACGATCCGGTTCAACCCCCTCCTCACCTCGTTCAGCCCCTGGGTGCGCGTGGGACCGGTCCCGATCCGGATGATCCTGTGCGACGAAAGGTTCGCCGTGCTCGAGGGTCCGGAGACCCTGGCCGGGGACACCACGGCGTGGCTGACGACCGGCGGCGAGTTCCTCGACCAGGCGCGCGCCCTGTGGGCGGCGACCTGGCAGGAGTCGCGCGCCGTCCTCTCCAGTGGCGAGGAGCCGCCCCTCAACGCGCGCCAGCTCGAGGTGGCAAGGCGCGTGTGCCTGGGCAGGACCGACGCCGCCATCGCACGCGAACTCGGCACGTCCGAGCGCACCGTGGCCCGGGATGTCTCAGTGATCCTCGACCTGACCGAGGCGCGCTCACGTGCCGAAGCGGTGCTCAACATGTTGGGGCGTGGCCGTCAGAGCCGCACCTGAGCACAGGCCACCTGTCGCAGCGGCCGGTCTGGCGGGGGTGTTCGCGCGCCCCTCCCCCTGCCCACGAACACCTCCCGCCGACCGTTGCGCGACGGCAACGCGAAGGTCACGGGACCCACCTGCCGTCCCGTGACGACATGAGGATGACTGTCCGAGTGGCCCCGAGTCGAGCATGTGGCGAGAACTCGCCACGACCTTGACGTCCGCGCTTGCGCCTTGCTAACGGTGCCGTTCAGGGGTGCGTCATGTCCTCGGGCACGACCCACTCGTCGAACTGCTCCGCGGTCAGATCACCGGACTCGAGCGCGGACTCGCGCAGGCTGATGCCCTTCTTGTGGGCGTTCTTGGCGATCGCGGCCGCCTTGTCGTAGCCGATGTGCCGGTTCAGGGCCGTGACGAGCATGAGGTTGCTCGCGAGGTTCGCCTCGATCCGCTCGGTGTTGGGCTCGATCCCTCGCGCACAGTGTTCGGTGAACGACCGGCAGCCGTCAGCCAGCAGGCGGATCGACTCGAGCACCGCGTGCGCCATGACGGGCTTGTAGACATTGAGCTGGAAGTTGCCCTGCGACCCGGCGAACGCCACCGTGGCGTCGTTGCCGAAGACCCGGGTCGCCACCATCGTCAGCGCCTCGGCCTGGGTGGGGTTGACCTTGCCGGGCATGATGGACGAACCGGGTTCGTTCTCGGGAATCCTCCACTCCCCCAAGCCATTTCGCGGCCCGCTTGCATACCACCGCACATCGTTGGCGAGCTTCATGAGCACCCCGCCCAGGGTGCGCAAACCAGCTGACACATTGACCAGCGCGTCGTGCGCCGACAGGGCCGCGAAGAGGTCCGGTGCCTGCCGGAACGCCTGCCCCGTCTCGTCAGAGATCCTCTCCGCCGTGAGCGCGCCGAACCGGGGATGCGCATTGAGTCCCGTCCCGACCGCCGTCCCGCCGATGGCGAGAGCGCGAGTCGACTCCACGGCATACGCAAGGGTTTGTGAAGCGTCGTCGAGCTGCGCGACCCAGCCGCCGAAGACCTGGCCGAGTGTCACCGGGGTGGCGTCCTGGAGGTGGGTTCGGCCGACCATGACGACGTCCTTGTATGCCGTCCGCTTGCCATCGAGGACCTCGCGCAGCTCCGCGACCGCAGGCTCCAACCGCTCGACCGCCTCGAGCACGACGGCGATGTGCATGGCCGTGGGGAAGGTGTCGTTGCTCGACTGCCCGCGATTGACGTGGTCGTTGGGGTGGACCGGTGTCTTGGAGCCGCGCTCACCACCGGCGAGCTCGATGGCGCGGTTCGACACGACCTCATTGGCGTTCATGTTGGACTGTGTGCCGGACCCGGTCTGGAAGACGACGAGCGGGAACTGCGCGTCGAGGTCACCCGAGATGACGTCGTCGGCCGCCCGTGCGATGAGCTGTGCGACGTCGGCAGGGAGCTCGCCGAGCTCACCATTCGCCTGTGCCGCAGCCTTTTTGAGGATCCCCAACGCCCTGATCATGGGGCGCCCCCACACGAACGTGTCGCGCCCGATGTCGAAGTTCTCGATGCTGCGCTGGGTCTGTGCACCCCAGTACGCGTCAGCCGGGACCTCGATGGTCCCCATCGTGTCGGATTCGGTGCGGTGTGCCTGAGGTTCCACCATGGGTACACGGTAGGCACCACAATGGCGGAATGACAGAGCCACATCCGATCGAGACCTGGCTCACCGACATGGATGGCGTCCTCGTCCACGAGGAGCACGCCATCCCCGGCGCCGCCGACTTCATCGCCGCGCTGCGTGCGGCCGAGACGCCCTTCCTCGTGCTCACGAACAACTCGATCTACACCCCTCGCGACCTGCGAGCGCGTCTGCTGTCCAGCGGGATCGACATCCCCGAGGAGTCGATCTGGACCTCGGCCATGGCGACCGCGCAGTTCCTCGCGGACCAGCGACCGGGCGGCACGGCATACGTCGTCGGCGAAGCCGGCCTGACCACAGCGCTGCACGATGTCGGCTACATCCTCACGAGCCGCACGCCCGACTACGTCGTCCTGGGCGAGACCCGGACCTACTCGTTCGAGCAGATCACCCAGGCGATCAGGCTCATCGAGAAGGGTGCCCGCTTCATCGCGACGAACCCCGACGTGAGTGGCCCGTCGCACGAGGGCACGCTCCCCGCCACGGGGTCCGTCGCCGCCCTCATCTCGACCGCAACCGGGCGCCAGCCCTACTACGTCGGCAAGCCCAACCCGCTCATGATGCGCAGCGCCCTCAACCGTCTCGACGCCCATTCCGAGACCACGGTGATGGTCGGCGACCGCATGGACACTGACATGGTCTCGGGGCTCGAGGCAGGGCTGCGCACGGTCCTCGTTCTCACCGGTTCCACGCGTCCGGATGCCGTCGAGCTGTTTCCCTATCGGCCCACTGCTGTGGTGGACTCGATCGCCGACCTTGTCCACATCGTCGAGTCCAGAGGACCCATCGCATGACCTCGCAAACGCCAGATCCGTTGTCCGAGACCGAGATTCCGCCGCACCAGTCCGGTTTGCCCGATCTGACGGGTATGCCGTCCGGCTGGGTTGCGCGCGTCCCGTCCCGCGACGACGTGGCTGCGCTCATTGCCCTCACCGAGGCCGAGCAGGTGGCGGCCAAGGGCTCGAGTTCGGTCGACCCAGACCTCGTCGAGAGCAATGTCGCCGGCACCGGGTCGTGGACGAAGCACCAGGCCGTCGTCACCGACGCCGACAACACCATCCTCGGCTGGGTGTCGGTCCACGACCGGGCGGGCGGGCGCACCATGCTCGAGGTCATCGTCGCCGTGGAGGGCATCTCCGACGAGGAGGCCGACGCGCTCGCCGCTGCGCTCTACGCCTGGGTGGAGGATGCCGGGCGGGTGTTCGCTGCAGGCCGTGAGCTTCCCGGGACCCAGTTGGACGCCAGCGCCTACGCCGCCGACGAGCGCCAGCGCCGGTGGCTGGCCGCTGCCGGCTATCGCCAGACCCGGACGTGGTTGCAGATGTCCCGACCCGTGTCCGCCGCCGAGGCGGAGGAGGGCGCCCTGCCCGGTCCCCGTGAGGGCGTGACGATCCGGCGCGTGGCGAAGCACGACAACGGCCTGCCGGTGGCTGCGGATCTCCAGACGGTGCACCGCATGCTCGAGGAGTCGTTCGCCGACCACTTCAACAGCTATCGGGAGTCCTTCCCCGAGTTCCTGACCCGCCTGCGTGAAGACCCCGGCCACCGATGGGACCACTGGTGGATCGCGGAGGTCGAGGTCGACGGCGAGGTCGTCCCCGGAGGAGCCGTCGTGTCCTCCATCCTCAAGCCGGACGCATCCGGCGCCGAAGGCAGCTACGTCGACTACATCGGTGTGCACCGCACCGCGCGCGGTCGTGGCGTGGCCAAGGCCCTGCTGCACAGCGTGATCCAGGACGCGGCCGAGCGCGGACGCAATCGGGTCGGGCTCGAGGTCGACGACGACTCCCCGACCGGAGCGGACGGTTTGTATCTCTCGATGGGGTGGGTCACGGCATACAAGACGGAGTCATGGCACCGGGACATCACCGCGGAAGATGACCCTGCGGAGCCCGCCGCAGCGAACCCGACGGAAACCACCCCCTGAGGGGTCGCCACGGCGGCGCGCTTGGGCCTACGGTCGAAGCATGATCAGCGCACTGCACACGCTCATCTATTCGGACGACGCTCCGGCGACGCGGGCCTTCTTCCGCGACGTGTTGCAGTGGCCGTTCGTCAGCGACGAGGTGCCGGAGGGCGAGCCGGAATGGCTCATCTTCCAGTCAGGGCCGAGTGAGCTCGGGGTCCACCCCACGACGGGCGAGGGCGGGTTCCACGCGCCCAAGCACCATTCGATCTCGCTGCTGTGCGACGACCTGGCGGCGACGATGGACGATCTGCGGTCTCGCGGCGCGGAGTTCACGACCGAACCGGTGGACCGTGGGTTCGGCATCGTCGTCTTCATGGCCGTCCCTGGAGCGGACGACGTCATGCTCTACGAGCCGCGCCACACCGTGGCCCACAACCTCGACAGTTAGACCAGGCGGCTGAGGACGACGGCGAGGAGGGCGTCGAGTCCTGAGCTGTCGGAGTCGCCACCCGCAGCGAGCGCCGGCGTGACGACGTCGGCACCTGCGTCGCCGAGTCGGTCGTGGAAAAACCCCTCAGCGAGAAGGTACGACGCGACGGCCACGCGGTCGGCTCCACTGTCCCTGGCCGCAACGACAGCGGAGGCGACCGACGGCTCGGTGCCAGCGGCATACGCCACGGTCACGGGGCCATCCCAGAGCTGGCCCAGCTGAAGGGCGGCGAACTCCACATCGTCTGCTGCCACAGGACGGCTCGATCCGGCGGCGGCGAGCACGACGTCCGCCGATCGCTCGACGCCGGCCGCCACGAGCCGGTCGACCAGCAGCTGGGCGAGGAGCGGATCGGGGCCCAGAGGTGCCACTGCGCGGGAGCCGGGGTGGGCGGCGACTGCATTGGCGATGTCGACATCGACATGGAAGCCACGGCTCAGCAGCAACGGCACCACCACCACCGAGGCGTGCCTCGTCATGACGTCGTCGAGGACCGCGCCGACGAGGGGTTCCTGCACGTCGACATAGGCGAGGGCCACCTCCTGGGTGGGGAGCGCTTCGTCGACGCGGCGCGCCAGCCGCCGCACGGTCTCAGCCCCACGCACGTCACGAGTTCCGTGGGCGACGAGGACGACTGCGGTGTGCTCCATGGTCGCCAAGTCCAGCACACGAGTGCCATGGCACGGCGCGGCGTGTGCCCAACCGAGGAATTCGGGCTCTCCTG
>NZ_AVPJ01000052.1 GCF_000768705.1 Knoellia sinensis KCTC 19936 | reverse complement strand
CCCTTCCCGAAGAAGTACTGGGTGCCGTCGGTGGTGGTGACCTTCCAGTACTCGCCGCCTGCGGCGGTGTGGAACGCGCCAGTGAGCTTCTCCACGCGGGTGCCGTCGTCGCGGCGCAGCCGCCACGTGTTCGTGTTCCCCACCCGCACCAGCGCGCCCGAATGCGATCCGAACGAGAGGGTGGCGTTGTCCCACGTCTCGTTGTTGGACTTGCCGGAGTCGCTCTTCCAGCACAGGTCGCCGGTCTTGACGGTGGTGTTGGCGCCGGTCATGTCGTCGGCGCAGCCGACATAGTGGCGTTCGATGAAGCCCTGGCCGAGGTTGAAGCCCTCCCCCACCCAGGACGGTTGGTTGTTCGTCGACGTCGCGCGACCGTCCACCGACTGCGCCGAATAGCCCAGCGACACCTCCGGCTCGAGGCCCGCGATCGAGGGCGGCACCGCCATCGGGTAGGACCACGACAGGTCACCGCTGGCACCACCGGCGGACCACGATGACGACGCGGCCAGGTCGGAGGCGGCGAAGTCACCCGAGGACCCCGACGCGCCCGAGACGGCCATGACCGTCGCGGAGAACTCCGCCGCCGGTGCGTCCGCGGCGGTCGCGGTCGATCGTTCAACTGTCGCCGAACCCAGCTCCACCTCACCGGTCAGCGAGCCCGAGGCTGCGTCGTAACGGGTGGGGATCGGCGTAGACTTCGCGCACCCCTCGGCCGCGGCCGCGTCAGCACACGCGGTGATGTCGACCAGGCGGAGACGGGACGCCCAATCACCACCAATGGCGTGGCGGTACCCGCTCACGTCCACCCGCACCGTCACCTTCCCGGGGGTCTTCGCCTTCAGGTGCACCCGCGGCGCCGCCCCGACCTTGGCGGTCTGCACCGTCACCGTTTCGGGACCCGTGGCTTTCGCGCCAGCGGACTTGGACAGGCGACCGACCTTGACCCCGGTGGATCCGGCATCCACGAGGGCGCCGGTCACGGGGAGTGTCACC
>NZ_AVPJ01000036.1 GCF_000768705.1 Knoellia sinensis KCTC 19936 | reverse complement strand
CCAATCCCCACCACTCCCCGGGGCTCTGTCCCCAGAGCACCCCGAGATTGATGTGTACTGCGTTCTCGGATGGGCTGACGTCACCCGCGCCCTTGCCGCGGGGCAGATGATCGAACGTGAGATGCGGCGCGGAGCAAGGGCCTACCGGGACGTCTTCGGAATGTCTGCGCCCAACTCAAGCGGCGCGGCACTGGACTTCTTCCTCAGAAAGCTTGCCGACGCGCCGCAACCCCTCCACACAAACCAGTCTGGATTGGAGCTCGTCGATGTCGCGGGCCCGCCTCTGGCCATGCGTCTGTCGCCCACTTCGGACACGGCAGCAGTGTTGACGCACGCCCTCGCGTCAGTGGTGGGATACACCATGGCTGGCTTCGGCCGATCGTTCGGCATCAGGTGGTTCGCCGGCACGAATGTGCGTTCGAGTGATCAGGACCTCCGCAGCGTCGTCGACTTCGTCCAGACCAATCGACCAGCATTCCACGTGGCCTCGCTCCGTGAACACAGCGCTGAGGATTTGAACAGCACCGTCTTCCAGTTTGTGTCCAGCCCGACGCCGAAGAAGCACTTGGGGTTCGAGGTGCATCTGGTGGTCCAACGAGTGTGGCGCGACCGGGTCGATCTCGTTCACGCGTGGTATTGACCGGCCTGCCAGCATTCCTCAACCGATCAGGCTGCCGGGACCCATCCGTTCGGCATACGCAGGACGAAGTGACTGCCGCGACCTACGCTCCGACCATGGATGAGATCCCACTTTCTTGGCTGCTATCGCGAGACCTCGACCCGGAGAAGTACAAGGTCCATTTCGCGGTCTGGAACGGGATCCAGCACCCGATCGACGTCCTTGCTACCAACGCAGACGAGTGGCAGGGCTGGAACTCGTGGCGAAGCGTCAACGACGACTTCAACCGCGAGTTCATCTTCTCTGTCGCACAGGACAAGCACGACGCATCGCTGTGGCTCTTCGGTGGGATCTGGGAGGTCCTGGAACGACGCTCCGAGCAGCAGGCACGTTCGTACACGGTTGTTCTACGAGTAGATCTCATGGGCCCCTTCATTCGAAGGCTCTACATCCGCCACAAACTCAGCGGCAGGAATATCCGTCGCAAGATGGAGTCCGTGCTGCCGGCGATGACGGTCTCGTCGATCCTAGAAGAGCCGTTCGCAGGAGACCCCTTCCCTGGACACGATCGGATCAACCACAGCCTCGCGGATCTTCAGGTTGTGGTCAGTCAGGCTCGGGCTGACTGGCGGGTCGCACTGGAGAGCATGAAGGGCGTCTACGTCATCCACGACAAGGAGACGGGGCAGCGGTACGTCGGCTCCGCCTATGGCGACACCGGGATCTGGCAACGGTGGTCGACCTACGCGACCACCCTCCACGGCAACAATGTCGGCCTGCAAGAGCTCGTCCAGGAGAAGGGTGAGGAGTACTACCGGAGCAACATGCGGTTCGCCCTCCTGGAGTACTGGTCCATGCGCACCGACGACGCGCACGTCCTGGCGCGCGAGTCGTACTGGAAGGACGTGCTCCACGCGCGATCTCTAGGTCACAACAAGAATTGAGAATGGCCGCGGTCGGCAGCCGTAGGCCCCGTCCGACGCGGAACCCACGTGATGGGACTCAAGGCAAGGCCTTGGCCGTTCGGCTGATCCCAGCCTGCGCAGGTGGCGCGCCGAGTACAAAGGGCACATGGTCGCAAGCACACACCTGATCGGCGCCTTCGGACTCCATTGGGCACGGAAGGAAGTTGACTGGCACCCAGGTCGGGGGCGCGGATGGCAACTTCTGGGTCGTCGCGGAAGCATTGCGCCTGGCCTCAGACTCTGCGACTTCCGTGCCGCCGCTGGGGTCTATGTGCTCGAGAAGCACGGAAGGCCGGTGTACGCGGGCCTGGGACGAAGCGGCCAGGGAATCGGGAAGCGCCTACTGGCGCATACGGACGATGGGACGAAGAACTGGACTACGTTCTCCTGGTTCTCGTTCGATGACGTGAAGCTCGACGAACGGCGGAAGACGTACAGGCCTCTCCTGAAAGGCTGGGCGGAGATCGAACAGAGAGAAGAACTGGGACGCACCGAGATGCACCACATCGTGGGCGAACTCGAAGCGCTCCTGATCAACCTCATCTTTGACGGACGTCTCGTCTCCAATATCCAGCGTCCGCAATTCCCCGTGGGCAAGGAATGGACGCAGGTCGTCGGACGCAACTTCCGAGCGCCCGGAATCTGCCATCGGGTCGACGCGAACGGTTTTTCCAGCCCCGAACTGCTCCGCTGAGCCAGCTTGTCCCATTCACCACGAAGGACCCGACCCTAGCGCCGTCGAACCGCTCACGGAAGGTCGCCCGCGGCGCTGTCCCAGATCGCCCCGCAGGAACAACACTCTCTGTCGTGCCCCGGGTGCACGCACCCCACCGGACGCGCCCAGTCGGGGACATCGGCTCCGACATCAGGTACGGCCGGCAGGCCAATGATCAAGTGGACGACCTCCACCGATCCGCAGGAGGGACACGTGCCGCGCGGGGCGCGGTAGCGCACATGAGGGTCAGCGTCGGGAGGCAGCATCAGGCGACTCCGTTCGTGATGAGTCTCTCTCATGCCTGAATTCTCTTATCGAGCACTGACAGAGCTGCTGACTCAGCCGGTCACACTTAGACCGGAACCACGGGTCGCGCCAAGGGCGGCGGCGCCTTGGGCTTCGATGCGCCACGGCGCAGCCGCTGCCTCTTCCTCCAAGCGGCGGGTCTCGGCGGCGGAGAGGTCGGCGCCGCTCGTTGCGATTGCGGTCTGCAGGATCTCGCTCGGGTCGGCGTGGGCATCCTCGCCGTGGCTGGTCGCGGCATCGGGATCGAACGCTGTGTCGACGTAGAGCCGGTTCGACTCCCGCCCCCGCGTCGCCATGACATATAGCGGCTCGCGCACCGTCGTCGCCGTGACGTACGCGTGCGCCGTGTCCACCGTGCGCCCCTGCGCGCGGTGCGCGGTCGTGGCATACCCGAGCTCGAGGTTCTCCGCCACGTACTCCGCCGGCAGCACCGCCACCGCGCCCCCACTGGCCCGCCGCACCCGCATCGACCCGTCCTCGCCGAAAGACTGCACAACCCAGTCGTCGCCGTTTTTGACCCACCCGCTCCCGGTCGCCAGCGCCCGACGGTTCAGCCGCGTCACGACGACGTCACCGACCCCGACAACAGACCCGTCACCGAGCCGAACCCCCTCCCCGGCCACCTTCCCGGCAGCGATCCGATGAGCCCGTGCCCGCGCATTCAGCTCCGACACCGTCTCAGAGTCCGAGGCCAGCATCAGTGAACTTCGACCCGCGCGCACGTCCTCTCGCCACCCCTCGAAGATCAGGTCGACCATGTCCTGCCGCGTCCCGGACTCGACCCGCCCCTTCGCCGCATACGTCGCCGCGACCGACGCCCGCCCCCGACGCAGCTCGAGGCCCGCGGCCCGCTCCCACTCGTGGCGGAACCGGCGCACGTCGTGCAGTTCCGGGACGTCCCTTCGCGCATCGGCCAGCAGCTTGAACGCGCCCCCAGCCTGCACAGGCGACAGCTGCGCCCAGTCCCCCACAAGCAGCACCTTCGCCCCCGCCGCCGTGGCGGCAGTCGCGATCCGGTCCAGGTCGAACGTGCCCGCCATCGACGCCTCGTCCACGATCACCAACTGCCCTGGACGCAAGGCCCGCCTTTCGTATGCCGTCCGTGCCGCTGCGGCTTCCGCCTCCAGTCGACGTGTGGCAGGTGAGGGGTACGCGCGAGCCAGGCGGACGGCATACGCATCGGCTTTGGCCTTGAGTTCGGGGAGGCGGTCCAGCTCACTGATCCACTTGGCGGTGTTCTCGGTGGGGACGCCGACGGCGTCGGCGAGGACCTCGGCGGCTGCGGCTGAGGGGGCGAGGCCGACGACGGATCCGGGGCCGTGGGCGGCTTCCCATGCGGCTCGGACTCCGGCCATTGCGGTGGACTTCCCTGTGCCGGCGGCGCCGACGAGGAGGTCGACGCGGCGGCCGGATGTGGTGGTTGCGATGACCGCGGCGGCCTGCTCGGGCGACAGGTGATGGCTGCGTCCCGGGAGCGGCTGCTCGGTGACTGCCGACGCTGTGGCAGCGGGCACGACCGGCGCGTCTTCGGCGGCGGCGAGGTCGAGGAGTCGGGCTTCGGCGTCAAGGAGCTCCTGGGTGGCGAAGAGTTCGCTGTCGCGGGCGACGAACTTGGTGGTGCCGTCTGCGCGGCGGAGCTCGTCGGGGGTGCGACCGGTGTCTGGCGGGGTGAGCTGGACGGCGAGTTCGGTGGCGTAGGTGGCGGTCTTGCCGGCGACGGTCGCGCGGTCTTCGGGCGTGGCGAAGCGGACGCCGTGGAGTTCGCGGAGGGCTTCGGCGAAGAGGTTGGCGCGGGTGAAGGTGGCTCGTTTGTCGGCGACCTTGGCGAGAACGATCTTCGCTGCGTCACGAAGGATCGCGTCGTCCAGGTCTTCAGCGAAGCGGAGAGTCGGGGCCGTGTCCCGGGTGAGGCTGGCGGCCCACTCGTCGGGCTGGTCGCCGATGTGGTCCCTAGCGCGTTCACGCCACTCTGAGATGAGGTCGCGCAGGGGGCGGACGTGTTTGTCCTCGCGCGTGGTGAGGGTGGCGTGCTGGCGCAGCTGGATGACTTCGCGAGCGGTGGGTTCGCGGCCGTGGGAGGCCGTGAAGGTCTCGACGAGGTTGTCCTTGGCGGCGTCGATCGCTGTCGTGCGCTGGGAGAAGTGGTCGCGCAGGGCCTTGGGTACGCCCTCGACCTCCCACTTCGGTTCGGCGGAGCGGCGGCGCTTCTCGGGAGCCCAGGTCCAGCCGAGGTCGGCGGTGAGCTGGTCGGCAAGGACGCCGTTGTAGAGCTCGGACATGCCGACCGCGGCGCGGAAGAGCGCCTTGGAGTCGAGGGTCCGCCACTTGCCGTCACTGACGGCCTGGACGCGGTTGAGCACGACGACGTGGGTGTGGAGCTGGGGGTCACCGGAGCGGGAGTCCCAGTGGTCGAACGCGGTCGCGATGATGCCTCGAATGTCTTCTTGGACAACACCTCCCTTGCCGAGCCGGGTCGCGAAGACCTGGGACTCCCCATAGGCGATGACGGCCTCGAGGGTGCGACGGTGGGCAGCGTAAATGCGGGCACGGGTGGCGTCATCGGCCAGCGCCCAGGCGACGCTGACGGACTTGGGCGCGGAGAAGGTGAGGTCGAAACCGGCGACAGTCTTGGGCGACTTGCGTGTGCGGCCGAACCGATCGATGACCGTTGTCGGTTGGGTGCGCGGGATCTGGCCGAGGGGCTCGCCGGTGACGG
>NZ_AVPJ01000035.1 GCF_000768705.1 Knoellia sinensis KCTC 19936 | reverse complement strand
CCGAGCCTCCACGAAACCCGGGGCGATTCAGGGTTTCGCGCCGATAAGGCGCTTCCGGCGAAGAGGCGTGCTCCAATCCGGCACCAGTGTCAGCACTACATCGACGAATCGCGTCGCCGGGCAGGCTGGTGGCGGCAGAATGGACCTCAGGGATGACGATCGAGGAGACATCGACGGTGCAGAATCACGTACGCCTCAATTTGCCGCAACGGGTTGCGGATGACCTCATCTCCGATCGGACTGGGGTGCGGGTATTGCGCACGCGAGGTGGAGGGCTCACCGACGCAGTCACCATTGCAGTGGAATCCATAAATACTGGGTCGGCCGCGGTATCCGTAGTCGTGGCGGCGGCCACCTGTCGAAGGCTTGCCCAGGCGTTCATCCGTCACAGGCGACCCGCGGACCCGAATAGGGCCTCAGTGAGAATCACGATTGGAGATCGCAGCGAGCTGCTGGAGGTGGACCTCACCGATCCGGGCGCCGAGGATCTGTTGTTCGACTTCTTCGTCGAAGCGATCAACGCCAAGCAAGTAGGCTCATAACCGCACGATGCGGTGAGGGTTGGGCGCACACTCTGGTCACCGCTACCTTCAAGACGGATCGAAAGGATCCTGGCATCACTCGGCATGTCATACCACTCGGTCGCTATGTAGCCAGCGATCTTCGCCCGTGGGGGGAGCGATGCCCAAGGTTTCGTAAATGCGTTCAGCCTCGCCGCTGGCGAGGTGCGGCGTGAGGGCCTGTCCGGTGCTGTGGTGAATATCGCGTTCGTCTTCTACGAATCGTTGGACGACTGCCGGATTCCGAGTGTCGAAGCCTGTCAGGTTTCGCATCGCCACGCACGAAGGGTGGTTCGAGCGTAGTGCCGCCACAAAAACGTGGTCGATGTCGTAGACGGAATGTCCCGCTGCCACCGCGAGTTCGCGGGCGTCGGCGATGACGTCAAGTAGGTCGTCGGAGATTACGCGGGGCTGGTGATCGAGACGCGCAAAGAACGTGCGTTGCCCAATCAAATGGAGGGGCGTGGGCCACTTGGTGATGAAGGTTCTACGGACAGCGGCTCTGACGCGGCGAGGGAGTCCGTCAATGTGTCCATAGATTGCGAAGTAGGTCATCAGGTCCGCGACCTCGACGGTGGGCCTGCCGCGGGGCGCGTATTCGGCGGCCGCATCGATTCCCCGTACTAGGTTCTCTTCAGCCCAAGCCGGAGGACGCGGTGTGGCGGTCTCCTGGGCTGCTGGGAGCGAACCAAAGAGTTGGAGTCCGGCCCACGCCAGCGGGGCGGCGCTGGTTTCTCCATCGCGCCAGCGGCGGAGCAGACTGAGCTGGAAACTCGCGATGAGCACGTGAAGAGGCGTCCCGTCGGATACCCCAGTAACCATGAATTGATCCACCTCGGGTAGGTCAAGGATGGGGAATGCGGTGACCAGGGCACGTCGTGCTCCAGCCTGGATGAGGGCGGTGCCGAGAACCGTCCACTCCCCAAGGTGTGCACTGGCCATGTCCGAGCTCTCGCACGCGAGGGCTATGACTTGACGTGGCATGGGGAAATCAGTGTCGGCGTGGGCAATGTCGGAGGCGAAGAGGACGTCGCCGACATCGACTTTGTCCAACGGCGCTAAGGCGAAGCCGCGGCGGTTATTGATCGTCACGGTGTGGCAGGCAAGAAAGAGCGTACTGTCATAAGGCGCTGCGCGCAGGGCTGCGGTGAGGCTGGCGCGGCGATCTCCCGTCTGACCGTCGATTATCGCGGCTTGGGAAGGCAAGTGGGCCGATCCCTCCACGGCGGCAGATAGGTCGCCACCGGGATCGACTAGACCTACGGCGATAGGGCAATTCTGGTCGTCGCCTGCGTCTGGTGGGGGAAGAATGGAGGCGGGGGGAACGATCACCGTGTCGAACAATTCGACCAGGTGACGCCCGCCGATGCGTGCCCAAGCCCACGGAATGTGGGCTAGCTCGGGGGCCAGCGCCATGCAGATCGTTGTCCGAATGCGGTTGTGAGGCTCCTGGACGCGGATGGCCTTGGGTAGGAGCTGGCCCACCCTCTCTGCCAGCGCTGACTCGATCTCCGAGGGAGGCGCTAGCAGGGCGCTTACGCTCATGCGTAAGAAGAAGTCATGATCGCTCTCGCCCTCGGCCTGCAGGCTGAGGTGGGGGTTGAGTTCGTTTAGCAACTCAGTCACGACAGACATGGAGATGCGCCCCCCGTGAACCTTGACCTGTGGGTCTTCGTTCGTTGCGGCCCAGTAGAGCTGGCCCCTCGACACGTGGGTCGACCACCACCACGCTCCCTGTCGCCCGGCGGTGTTGATGATGTACTCGAGGTCGACCATGGTCGGGCGGCTGCCAAAGTAGTAACGCTGACTTCCCAACCTTGATCGGCCCCCGATCCTCAAGGCCGTCGGTCGCAGGTCCTCGCGGTTAGTCCCAAGTTGGAGCCTTGCTGCTTCGATCACCTCCAGAAGCAGTGGCCAGTCCTGAAATTCGTGCACTTCCTCGAGCAGGGTGTCCAAGGTCGGGATGAAGGCATCCCACCAACAAGCGCGATCGTCGGGATCGGCTAGTTCGTGGCGCACGACGTTTAGGGAAGCGAATGCTTGAACCCTTAGCTCGATGCTCTCAGCGGTGACGCGTCCGCGGTTCTTCAGGTGCAGGTCTGCGCCCCGGTTGCAATAGGCCGCGACGACGAAGGGAGATGACAGTTCGGTCAGGACCATCAGCGCATCATCATCCAGCAGGAACATGGCCGGGGACTCCTGGTCTCCCGCGAATGCCAGCTTCGTGACGGCGGCTCCACGAGCCCCCAACTCATGAGGCGCGGGCAGTTTGAGCTGCCGAGCCTCCAAGGTAGCGCGATCAAGGAAATCGCGGTCCTGGGTGACGTACAAGTCCGTCAGCGCGAATGCTCGCGAGGCCGCTGTTCCCGCAGTTACCTGGTCGACCGCTAGAAGCGTCTCACCCATCGCTAGGTAGCATTCAGCAGCCCACATGACGTTATCGGACGTAATTCTCGCAGGAATCAGTCCAGCGATCTCTGCGGCGATCAACTCGGCGGGTTCCCACGGGATCGAGGCCCTTAGCCAGGCGAGTTGCGTGGCCCGGCCAAGCGGGGTCGCAAGGTTTGGCGCCTGCCGGACTTCAGGTGGTTGAGTGCCGAGCAATCCGTGGACCTGGGCTTCGATGAGATGCCTCACCTCGGAGTGTTGAGCGGGCAAGAGGCGAGCAAGGCGAGCGGCGTGACCGGGGTGGCCGTCGAATGCGTGCGCGACTGCCAGCGCGGCTATCACGTCAGGATCCGCAGAGCCTTCGCCTTCAAGGTTGGTGATGACCTGACGCGCTCGTCCTTTGGCCAGGTCGACCCACGCGCTCTGGGCGAGAGGGTTGGAGGGTTGGGTCAATGGGACAAATCGCAGCGTTTGGTTGGCCCGGACGAGGATCATGGCGAAGGTCGCCGTGACCGGGGCGAGGAGCGCCCACCACTGAATGCGGGTCGCCAACACCGCTAGTGCGATCACGCCGAGAACCCGAAGTCGGGCGTCGGTCCATTGCCATCGACCGGAGGAGTTTTCAATGAGAATGGCCGTGAGCAGCCCAACTCCGAACGCAGAGGTTGGATTGGCAGAGTTTGCGAGTATCGCCGTGGCGGTGCCGGCGAAGACGCCCCCTCCGATTGTGACGATGGAGTCGTGGGCTCGGGTCCGAACCACGAAGGCCGCGGCGGGCCTGATGAACGTAGTGAGTCGTCCTGGCAGCCTGCTTTGAACGATTGACATCCCCGTGGCCACCGCGTACTCGCCGACGTGGGCGCAGAGCCTGACAACGAACCAGGTAACCGTGAACCACGCTGCCTCTTGTGGCCTTTTCAGCAGACATAAGGCCAGGGCGCAGCACAACAGCCATGGCACCCTGGAGGACCTCACCAATGGACGGGTCTCGCTCACGAGCAGCGATTCGACGCGATGCTGGGGCTGCGTGGAGATTAGGGCAGCGATCGCAAAGCCCATCAACCACCACGCTCGACTGGCAACAGCGCCGCCGACGATCGCAACAACAGCAGTCACCCTCACGCCTAGGGAAACCACGTGACACGCTCGTTCAACACGCCAAGCCGACATAGAAGTGAACCCGATCGGCTCTGAGGCGGGATGTCTATCCGTTGTCTCTTCCAGAAGTTGCCGCATGACCTCCGTACGCAACGACGCAAGGTCGCCGGGAGACATGTCGGGCACGCCGAAAGAGTTACCCAGCGAGCTAAGTGTCGCGTTCGTGCATGCTCTGCTCGTGATTCCGAGGGCCACGGCAACGTGACCGACCTCAACGATGCCGACGCCAATCGCCTTCGCGACCAACTCTGCTGCCCACCGCACCCGCTCGAGCTGAGCTACCGTCAGGAGGCTGTCTGGCAAAGTCAGTTGCGCGAGGTCTTGCTCGTCGATGGAAAGCCGGAAACGCAGCCAGGACTCTGATTCCCATCGTTCTAAGGCGTGAACGAGGCGTTCCCGTGGGGGCGTGCTAGAGGCGTGACCCTCAACTGAGGTGAAGGGGCGCTCCGCGCGTTCGGTCCACTCCATTCCTGCGCTCCTCGGTAAGGTTCGAGGACTTTGGAGCAAATCCTGCCCGAAGAATCGCGACCGCGTCTCCGGCTTGCACTAATGTTCACGACTTGGCTGGGCCCGTCAGTGCGTGTGGCGATAAGAGTCCGGAGACGACGATGGTCTTTGAGGTCATTCGATCCCAACCAGCCAGACCCGACAAGAAGTGATGCTGATGGTAGCGCTGCTGGGCGCCACCATCTGGCAGCGCTAATTGGCCCTTCGAGGTGTCCAGCGCCCGACGGGGATGGGTCCACTCACCAGAGACTGGCGACACGCGCCTGGGCCCGATTGATCGAAGGGGTCATGGCGCTGAGGGTCGCGGCATCGGCGGTGCGTAATGCGGCATCCATGTCTTTGATGTCGAAGTAGTCGATGGGGACGTAGCGGCCTTTGAGGCGGCCGACCAAGCGTTCTGGAGAGCCCTCGAGGCGGCGTGCGGGCGCGAAGAGGGCCTTGCCGTCGGCCAGCGGCTGCAGGAAAGCGCGGGCCGCAGCCAGACGTCGACCGACGATGGCCATGGCCAGTCCAAGGTTCTCGGCAGCGTGCTCTCGTTCCGGTTGAGTCAGTTGATGCGCACGGGTGCGCGTCTCCTCGAGGGCAAGGAAGAGTTCGCGGCTGGCGGTGATGAACTCGTTGCTCGGCTTCACGAGTGAGGTCAGGCCCTGCAACCACGCTTTGTCGGCCGATGCGAGTGCTTTACGTGCCTCGGACAGGGGAGCGGGGTCGTCGCGGGCCTGCCCCGCAACATCTGCCACGCTGAGGACCGTTTCAAGCGTCGCGGTGATGTGCGCGCCTTGGTTGAGGAGCATCCGCATCGAGTCCGTGCTCGGGATCCGCACGCGCAGCTCGGCCTGGCTCGCGGCCTCCCATGTATGGACGGCCCGCTCCAGCACTGAATCGCCCCGGGTTTCGTGGAGGCTCGG
>NZ_AVPJ01000034.1 GCF_000768705.1 Knoellia sinensis KCTC 19936 | reverse complement strand
GATTTGACTCCCAAGTATGGCCGCGGGTAAGTTTGGAGAGTTGCCCCGGATGCTGGCCTGTGTGGTTGGTGGATGGTGTGCGTCCGATCCTTGAGAACTCAACAGCGTGTCAAAAATCGATGCCAAATTATCCTCGTCTCGAGGTGGCGGCCTGCGGATCCCGAAGGGGTGTGTGGGTGGTTGCTTCGAACGAATTTTCCTTTGGTTGACAATGATCATCTAGCAGTTGTTTTTGCTGGTTGTTCTTGCTCAGCCAGGTTTTCAAATCCCTTTTGTGGGTATGGATTTTCTTCCGCTTCTTTTGGAGTGGGGGATATTTCATCATCAACGGAGAGTTTGATCCTGGCTCAGGACGAACGCTGGCGGCGTGCTTAACACATGCAAGTCGAACGGTGACCCTTGGAGCTTGCTCCAGGGTGAGCAGTGGCGAACGGGTGAGTAACACGTGAGTAACCTGCCCCAGACTCTGGAATAAGCGCTGGAAACGGCGTCTAATACCGGATACGACACGCCTCCGCATGGGGAGCGTGTGGAAAGTTTTTCGGTCTGGGATGGACTCGCGGCCTATCAGCTTGTTGGTGAGGTAATGGCTCACCAAGGCGATGACGGGTAGCCGGCCTGAGAGGGCGATCGGCCACACTGGGACTGAGACACGGCCCAGACTCCTACGGGAGGCAGCAGTGGGGAATATTGCACAATGGGCGAAAGCCTGATGCAGCGACGCCGCGTGAGGGATGACGGCCTTCGGGTTGTAAACCTCTTTCAGCAGGGAAGAAGCGCAAGTGACGGTACCTGCAGAAGAAGCACCGGCTAACTACGTGCCAGCAGCCGCGGTAATACGTAGGGTGCGAGCGTTGTCCGGAATTATTGGGCGTAAAGAGCTTGTAGGCGGTTTGTCGCGTCTGCTGTGAAAATCCGGGGCTCAACCCCGGACTTGCAGTGGGTACGGGCAGACTAGAGTGTGGTAGGGGAGACTGGAATTCCTGGTGTAGCGGTGAAATGCGCAGATATCAGGAGGAACACCGATGGCGAAGGCAGGTCTCTGGGCCACTACTGACGCTGAGAAGCGAAAGCATGGGGAGCGAACAGGATTAGATACCCTGGTAGTCCATGCCGTAAACGTTGGGCGCTAGGTGTGGGACTCATTCCACGAGTTCCGTGCCGCAGCTAACGCATTAAGCGCCCCGCCTGGGGAGTACGGCCGCAAGGCTAAAACTCAAAGGAATTGACGGGGGCCCGCACAAGCGGCGGAGCATGTGGATTAATTCGATGCAACGCGAAGAACCTTACCAAGGCTTGACATATACCGGAAACATTCAGAGATGGGTGCCCCGCAAGGTCGGTATACAGGTGGTGCATGGTTGTCGTCAGCTCGTGTCGTGAGATGTTGGGTTAAGTCCCGCAACGAGCGCAACCCTCGTTCTATGTTGCCAGCACGTAATGGTGGGGACTCATAGGAGACTGCCGGGGTCAACTCGGAGGAAGGTGGGGATGAGGTCAAATCATCATGCCCCTTATGTCTTGGGCTTCACACATGCTACAATGGCCGGTACAAAGGGCTGCGAAACCGCAAGGTGGAGCGAATCCCAAAAAACCGGTCTCAGTTCGGATTGGGGTCTGCAACTCGACCCCATGAAGTTGGAGTCGCTAGTAATCGCAGATCAGCAACGCTGCGGTGAATACGTTCCCGGGCCTTGTACACACCGCCCGTCAAGTCACGAAAGTCGGTAACACCCGAAGCCGGTGGCCCAACCCTTGTGGAGGGAGCCGTCGAAGGTGGGACTGGCGATTGGGACTAAGTCGTAACAAGGTAGCCGTACCGGAAGGTGCGGCTGGATCACCTCCTTTCTAAGGAGCACTGGCCACGTTGTGGTTCAGAGCCTGGTCTGTCCCCGAGTGTGGGACGGCAGGTGCTCAGGGTGGAACATCGATTATTTGACGCCGCTACTCGTGGTCACGAGTACACCTCCTTCGGGGGGACGGAAAGTGACTGTCGGGGACACGGCGTTTGACACGTTGTTGGGTCCTGAGGGCTCGGGCGTCAGCTCGTTTCTTCATGGCCTTACAGGTCAGGACCTCTGTCGTGGTCGAACCGCTGCTCGCCTTCGGGTGGGTGGTAGGCGCCAGGATCGTGCAGGGGGCCGCCCGTATGTTGAGAACTACACAGTGGACGCGAGCATCTGTATCTTTGTGGTCCAAGTTTTTAAGGGCGCACGGTGGATGCCTTGGCACCAGGAACCGAAGAAGGACGTAGGAATCTGCGATAAGCCACGGGGAGTCGATAACCAGACTGTGATCCGTGGATTTCCGAATGGGGAAACCCGGCTGGAGGCAAGTCCAGTCACTCTCATCTGAACACATAGGGTGAGTAGAGGGAACGTGGGGAAGTGAAACATCTCAGTACCCACAGGAAGAGAAAGCAACCGCGATTCCGTGAGTAGTGGCGAGCGAAAGCGGAAGAGGCTAAACCGTATCTGTGTGATAGCTGTCAGGCGTTGCAGGTACGGGGTCGTGGGACCTCTCAGTTGGGACTGACATCCCGGCATGGAGTCAAAAATTCGCGTGATAGTCGAAGGGCATTGAAAGGCCCGGCACAGAGGGTGCGACCCCCGTAGACGAAATTGCGTGAACTTCAGAGAGTTATCCCAAGTAACACGGGGCCCGAGAAATCCCGTGTGAATCTGGCGGGACCACCCGCTAAGCCTAAATATTCCCTGGTGACCGATAGCGGACAAGTACCGTGAGGGAAAGGTGAAAAGTACCCCGGGAGGGGAGTGAAATAGATCCTGAAACCGTGTGCCTACAATCCGTTGGAGCCTCCTTGTGGGGTGACAGCGTGCCTTTTGAAGAATGAGCCTGCGAGTTAGTGCTCAGTGGCGAGGTTAACCCGTGTGGGGAAGCCGTAGCGAAAGCGAGTCCGAATAGGGCGAATGAGTCGCTGGGTCTAGACCCGAAGCGGAGTGATCTACCCATGGCCAGGTTGAAGCGACGGTAAGACGTCGTGGAGGACCGAACCCACTTAGGTTGAAAACTGAGGGGATGAGCTGTGGGTAGGGGTGAAAGGCCAATCAAACTCCGTGATAGCTGGTTCTCCCCGAAATGCATTTAGGTGCAGCGTCACGTGTTTCTTACCGGAGGTAGAGCTACTGGATAGCCGATGGGCCTCACCAGGTTACTGACGTTAGCCAAACTCCGAATGCCGGTAAGTGAGAGCGTGGCAGTGAGACTGCGGGGGATAAGCTCCGTAGTCGAGAGGGAAACAGCCCAGACCACCAGCTAAGGTCCCTAAGCGTGTGCTAAGTGGGAAAGGATGTGGAGTTGCATTGACAACCAGGAGGTTGGCTTAGAAGCAGCCACCCTTTAAAGAGTGCGTAATAGCTCACTGGTCAAGTGATTCCGCGCCGACAATGTAGCGGGGCTCAAGCACACCACCGAAGCTGTGGCATTGACACTTTGCCCGGCCACCACACCTGCGGGTTGGTGGTCCAAGCGTGTTGATGGGTAGGGGAGCGTCGTGTGGCCAGGGAAGCGGCGGAGTGATCCAGCCGTGGAGGCCACACGAGTGAGAATGCAGGCATGAGTAGCGAATGACGGGCGAGAAACCCGTCCGCCGAATAACCAAGGGTTCCAGGGTCAAGCTAATCTGCCCTGGGTAAGTCGGGACCTAAGGCGAGGCCGACAGGCGTAGTCGATGGACATCCGGTTGATATTCCGGAACCGGCGAAGAACCGCCCATGACGAACCTTTTGATGCTAAGCGCCTGAAGCCTGCTGACGTCTTCGGACTGATGCGGGTGGAGCGCGCGACCCGATTTGGTAGTAGTCAAGCAATGGAGAGACGCAGGAAGGTAGCCTCCGCGTGGCGATGGTAGTCCACGTCCAAGGGTGTAGGGAGTGAGATAGGCAAATCCGTCTCACACATATCCTGAGACCTGATAGTGACCGCGAATGCGGGAAGCAGGGTGATCCTATGCTGCCAAGAAAATCTTCTAGCGAGGTTCGAGCCGCCCGTACCCCAAACCGACTCAGGTGGTTAGGTAGAGAATACCAAGGCGATCGAGTGAATCATGGTTAAGGAATTCGGCAAAATACCCCCGTAACTTCGGGAGAAGGGGGGCCCAGAGGGTGAAGTTCTTTACGGACTAGCCTGAACGGCCGCAGAGACCAGGGAGAAGCGACTGTTTACTAAAAACACAGGTCCGTGCTAAGTCGCAAGACGATGTATACGGACTGACGCCTGCCCGGTGCTGGAAGGTTAAGAGGACGGGTTAGATCCTTCGGGGTCGAAGCTCAGAATTTAAGCCCCAGTAAACGGCGGTGGTAACTATAACCATCCTAAGGTAGCGAAATTCCTTGTCGGGTAAGTTCCGACCTGCACGAATGGCGTAACGACTTCTCCACTGTCTCAACCATGAACTCGGCGAAATTGCACTACGAGTAAAGATGCTCGTTACGCGCAGCAGGACGGAAAGACCCCGGGACCTTTACTATAGCTTGGTATTGGTGTTCGGTACGGCTTGTGTAGGATAGGTGGGAGACTGTGAAGCCGGCACGCCAGTGTCGGTGGAGTCAACGTTGAAATACCACTCTGGTCGTTCTGGATATCTAACCTCGGTCCGTGATCCGGATCAGGGACATTGCCTGGTGGGTAGTTTAACTGGGGCGGTTGCCTCCTAAAAGGTAACGGAGGCGCTCAAAGGTTCCCTCAGCCTGGTTGGCAATCAGGTTTTGAGTGTAAGTGCACAAGGGAGCTTGACTGCGAGAGAGGCATCTCGAGCAGGGACGAAAGTCGGAACTAGTGACCCGGCGGTGGCTTGTGGAAGCGCCGTCGCTCAACGGATAAAAGGTACCCCGGGGATAACAGGCTGATCTTGCCCAAGAGTCCATATCGACGGCATGGTTTGGCACCTCGATGTCGGCTCGTCGCATCCTGGGGGTGGAGTCTCTCCCAAGGGTTGGGCTGTTCGCCCATTAAAGCGGTACGCGAGCTGGGTTTAGAACGTCGTGAGACAGTTCGGTCCCTATCCGCTGTGCGCGTAGGAAATTTGAGAAGGGCTGTCCCTAGTACGAGAGGACCGGGATGGACGAACCTCTGGTGTGTCAGTTGTTCTGCCAAGAGCACCGCTGATTAGCTACGTTCGGAAGTGATAACCGCTGAAAGCATCTAAGCGGGAAGCACGCTTCAAGATGAGATTTCCATGGACTTCGGTCCGAGAGGCTCCCAGCTAGACTACTGGGTTGATAGGCCAGACGTGGAAGTGCAGTAATGCATGTAGCTGACTGGTACTAATAAGCCGATAACTTGACACCACCCAAAAAAGAAACAAAGCGTGTTCGCGTCCACTGTGCAGTTCCCGAGATACGGTCGGGAACCCGATTGACATCTCCATAGAGTTTCGGCTGTCATAGCGAAGGGGAAACGCCCGGCTCCATTCCGAACCCGGAAGCTAAGCCCTTCAGCGCCGATGGTACTGCACTGGTGACGGTGTGGGAGAGTAGGACGCAGCCGGACAAACATTCCAGAAATGGCCCGCCCACCCGGCGGGCCATTTCTCATTTC
>NZ_AVPJ01000033.1 GCF_000768705.1 Knoellia sinensis KCTC 19936 | reverse complement strand
ATCTGTTGCGTATGTCCTGAGACTCGACACCCCCTTGCGCACCGATGTCCTTCATCGGACACGCGGAACCCCCGAACTCAAGGTTCGGGGGTTCTTGCGTTGTGTCGTCAGGTGGTCATCCCGAGTTGGGCTGCGATCCCGGTCGCGTCGAGGTACGACTTCCCTTCCGTGATCAGTCCGTCCGGTCCATGCGCGGCGATTCGACGACCGGACTCGCCAAGGCACTCGGGGTGTCGCCCACGACCGTGCAGCAGCACCTCAAGAGCATCTTCGAGAAGGCCGAGGTGAACAGCCGCGTGGAACTCATCGCCAAGGTCTACTTCGACTGTTACGACCTGAGGGCCCGCGACAACCGCACACGGATCCAGGAGGAGCAGTCCATCCGCGGCGGCCCGAAGATCGCATGAGGGCCAGCATCTCTACTGATGAATGCTGGTCCTCGCAATCAGGTGCAGTCGTGGGAAGGGCGCTGGGATGACTGATCGGCTGTTTGTCTACGGAACGCTGGCTCCTGGCCGGCCCAATGAGCATGTCCTCGCCGACGTGCTTGGCACGTGGGAGGCGGCGACCGTGAGGGGCACGTTGCTTCCGCACGGCTGGGGCGCCGAGGTCGGCTTCCCCGGGATTGTGCTCGCTGAGGAGGGAGTTGAGGACGGAGCTGAGGATGGACTTGAGGTTGGCGGAGTGCTCTTCAGCTCGGAGGAATTGGCCCGCCACTGGGAGCGTCTCGACGAGTTCGAGGGCGAGGGCTACGAGCGGGTTCTGACGCGCGTCACTCGCGACAATGGCGAGACTGTCGATGCCCACATCTACGTTCCGCGGGGCGTGGCGTTTGAGCCGCAGGCCAGCACCGGAGCATGAACTCGGGAGCAATCACTCACCAGCTGAGGAGCGATGAAGTGGTGCGCTGCTCGGTCAGGGCCCCGCGAGGGCGCGCACGGCGCGGTCGATGGTGGGGCGGAGATCGAGTTCGGGGTCGATGGTGAGGCGGTGCATGAGCAGTCCGTCGGCGAGCGCCATGATGGCCCTCGCAGCCGCGACTGGGTGGGGGATCCCGACTGCGGTCACGAGTCCCTCGGTCCACCGCTCGAACTCGTGTCGCTGTCGCCGAAGGGGCTCGCCGATCTCGGGGTCGTCGGCGAGCTCGAGGAACAAGGCATAGCGCGCCCGGGTGCGCGCAGCGAAGGGTCCGGCCTGGATCTCGGTCATGGTGCACAGGCCCGCGACCAGTTCATCCACGCCCGACATCGGCGGCAACCGTGCCGGGTCGAAGTCGGCGCGCTCGCGCTCGGCGATCCAGTCGACCACGCCGGCGAGGAGGGCCCGGCGGGTGCGGAACCAGTTCGAGGTCGACCCGGCGGGGAGGCCGGCTTGGGCGTCGACGCGCGCGTGGGTCAGCGCGCGGACGCCTTGCTCGCCAAGCAACTCGACGGCTGCCTCGAGGGAGCGCTCGCGGGTCGTCGCGGGCATGGACACCTCCCTTTCGCGAGGGGTCTACTATGAACATAGTAGTTCCACGGCACACAAGGGGTCGCCATGTCCTCGCCACACACGCCAGCCAGACCAGCCGTTCCCGGACCTCCGGACTCCTCAGGTTCCTCTGGCTCCCTGAATCCGGCTGCGCAGTGGTCGCCGCCGCTGCCCGAAGCGCCTGGCTTCGAGCACTTCGTCGTGGAGACCCCAGGCCTCCGCACCCACGTCGCTGCCATCGGCGAGGGCGACCCCGTGGTCCTGTTGCACGGCTTCCCGAAGCACTGGTGGCAGTGGCGCACCATCGCTCCGAGTATCGCGGCGGCTGGATATCGCGCCTACTGCCCGGACCTGCGCGGAGCCGGCTGGACCGTGGCCGACGATCCGGGCATCGAACGCGAGACCCGGCTGCACGACCTGCTCGCCCTGTTCGACGCCCTCGGCATCGAGCGCTCCCATCTCGTCACGCACGACATGGGTGCCATCACAGGGATCCACCTGAGCTATGAGCATCCGGAGCGGCTTCACTCGCTGGTGCAGTTGTCCGTGTGGCCGGCGTTCTTCACCTTCAGCCCCAGACTGATCCCGAACTTCACCCACTTGCCGCGATTCATCTGGCACCGTCCTGGCGCCTCATTGAGCTACATCTTCTCCGCGAGGTACGCCGCCCACCCGATGTCAGAGGCCACGATTGCGGCCAACCTCGCCCCGTTTGCCCGGCCGGACATCGACGCGGCGGTTCGTCCGCTACTGCGCGGCATGGTCGTTCCTGAAGCACTGCGCATCATTGGCGGTGCCTATCGCCGCAAGCGGCTCACCGTCCCAACCCTTGTGGTCTACGGACGCAAGGACTACCCCACCACCGAGGAACTCATGGAGCGGATCTGCCGGAACCCAGAGCGGCACGCCGATCGGATCGAGTTCGCCTACGTCGACGACGCCGCGCACTTCGTCACCGACGACGCCCCCGACGCCGTGGCCGACCTCGCGATCGACTGGTTCAACCGATCGGCCGAGAGTGCCTCCGCGTCCTGACGCGGTCGCCGAGGAGCGAGGCTCCGGAATCATGGCGGAAGCCCAAAGCTCGAGCAGCACCCGTCGTGAGAGTGTGTGCCGGTGCATCTGACCCTCGGGACCCACGCGCGGCGCTGGGGCGTCGCCACCCTGCCACTGATGCTCCTCCTCACGGGCTGCGTTCCCGGCATCGCCGGCGTCTCGTGGCAGGTCGACGAGAAGGCCCTGGCGCCAAGGGAATTGGCTCAATCCATGACCTTCGACTTCGAGGACATCGGTGGATCGGGCCGCATGGACCAAACCCTGATCGTGACCAACACGTCGGGTGTGCCGATCCTGTTGAACGCGGACGTCCAGGCTCTCGACGCCTCGGGCAAGGGACTGCCCGACGTCCGGGTTTCGGGGATCTATGGAGCGACCGGCGGCCGCCAGGTCCTCCTCCCCGGAGAGAACGTCGAGGTGCTGGTGTTCGGCGGTCCCAACGCCGCCAAGGCGACCGACGTGCGCGTCACCAACATCAAGGCGAAGGGCGCGACGTTCCCGAACGTCTCGCACCACGTCGACGCCACACCCGTCGACGAGACGGGCACCGAACTCGACGATCCCGTGATCGTCTCCGCCGTGCGCGTCACCAACGCGAACAAGGCCACGGTGTCCGTCGGGGTCGTCTGCATCGTCTGGGATCGACCCCAGGCCGGGGAGCCGCAGCAGGCGCTCGAGGTGATCCCGCTGGCGTCGGTCGTGGAACTCGCTGCGGGCCAAGAATCGACGCTCCGCCTGAACCCGCAGGCTCAGGCCAAGATCCGGAAGTTCGCGACGTCGAACGCCATCAGCTTCAAGGCCTTCTTCACTCAGGGGTGACGATCTCCCTGGGCCGCGGCCAGTTCCGTTGGCTGACACACGATCCCGTATGCCGTCGTGTCCCCTTCCACGGAATCGGAACCTCCGTGGTCGACCAGAATTCCCCGGAGCGAGAGCGAAGGCGCCCAAACGTGAGTGGGCGTTCACGGAGCGGGCGTCCGGCGTCGACTGCGATGTAGGAGAGTTCGTCCATTCCCAAGCGCCCGGACCGTCGGACACATAATCTTCCCCCTTGGCTGTCCCGCTTGTCGGGTGAGTCAGGCCGTGGAGGTTCGGAAGGGACTGGTGTGCAGGACAGGGATGAGGCGGCGGGATCACCGTCAGTCAGCAAGAGGGTGGTGCTCGCAGGTGCTCTGGGCGTCGTGGTCCTGGCCGGGCTGGCCGGT
Organism: Knoellia sinensis KCTC 19936; assembly: GCF_000768705.1. GTDB lineage: Bacteria > Actinomycetota > Actinomycetes > Actinomycetales > Dermatophilaceae > Knoellia > Knoellia sinensis. The sequence continues at coordinate 4,735 of NZ_AVPJ01000033.1, read as the reverse complement.
TGGGGTGCGAGCCACGTGGCCAGCCGGAACGCCGTACCTGCCGGAGTCAGCACGCCTCCCGCAACCCCGACCCCTCACACAACGGTGACGGTTTCGGCTGACCCCGTCCCGACTGTGACTCCGAAGCCCACCGTCACCGTGACAAGCAAGGCGCCGTCGGGCCCCAGTTCCGAGGCCGATGAGGCTGCCCCCGTTCCAACCCTGACCGTGCGCGCGACGACTCCGAACCGCCCGGCGGCCCCGGCCAAGACCCCCGCTGCTGCCACCGAAGCCTCGCCGCTCTGCGTGCCAGACCCCACATGGGCGGCTCGACAGGAACGGAACCGGGCGGCCCGCGAAGCGCAGAGGTCCAACATGAACATCGCCATCAACACTGCCATCACAACCGGTCAGCTGGACGAGGCCGCGAGGCTTCAGAACGACATGTTGGCGCTCGAGCAACAGTGGCTCCACGAGGACCAACTCGACCCCGAGCCTGCCTGCTGAACCTCGTCCGGCTCAGGAGGCGCCCGTAGCATCGAGGCGTCACCCTGTCGGAGGTCGATCATGCACGTGGAGCCCAGCACCCTCGATGCGGCGGTCGCCAAGCACGCCTTCACGGGCGTCATCACCATCGACATCGCCGGGGAGCGCGTGCTGGAGCGCACCGAGGGTTTCCTGCACCGGCCACTTCGCGTACCCATGCGGGTCGATGCGCGCATCGGCATTGCCAGCGGCAGCAAGGCGTTCACGGCGCTCGCGACAATGCGGCTCGTCGAGGACGGCGTCCTCAGGCTCGAGCAGCGCGCCCGCGACCTGCTGGGTGACGACCTGCCACTCATCGACGACGCAGTGACGATTGAGCACCTGCTCGGTCACACCTCCGGCATTGGCGACTACCTCGACGAGGAGGCCGGCTGGGAGGTCGACGACTTCGTGCTGGGGCGGCCGGTGCACGAACTCACGACCGCCGAAGCCTTCGTGCCGGTGCTCGACGGCTTCCCGCAGCGGGCCACGCCCGGTGAGGGTTTCGTCTACTGCAACGGCGACTACGCCGTCCTGGCGGTGCTGCTCGAGCGGGCCACTGGCGAGACCTACCGCGGGCTCGTCCAGCGGCTCGTGCTCGATCCCGCCGGGCTCGCGGCGACGGGCTTCCCACCGCTCAACGCGCTGCCGGCGGATGCCGCGGTCGGCTACGTCCACGACGAGGGCGACCTCACCAACACGTTGCACCTACCGGTGCTCGGCACCGGTGACGGCGGCGCGTTCACCACGGCGAGCGACCTGCACCGCTTCTGGATCGCGCTGCTCGACGGTCGCATCGTGACGCCCGAGACGCTCGCGCTGATGATGGCGCCTCGCTACGACTGGCCCGATGAAGGCATGCGCGTCGGGCTCGGCCTGTTCCTGAACGCGACCGCACCCGCGTTGATCGTCGAGGGCTACGACGCGGGGGTCTCGTTCCGCTCCACCCACATCCCCGCGTCCCAGACCACCGTCAGCGTGCTGGGGAACAGTTCCGAGGGTGCCTGGCCCGTGATCGCCGTCCTCGCCGAGGCGATCGACGCCGAACTGGCCTGAGGGCGAACTCGCCTGACGGCGACGTCGCCCGCGTCTCAGTGCTTGACGGGAGCGACGATCGCAGCGCGCAGCGGCTCCAGGGTGGCGCCCAACTTCACGAGGGTCGCGTCGCGGACGCCGTGCTCGGTCAACGCGTTCGAGAGGGCCTGCACGAGGCGGTTCCACACGAACGCGTTGATGGGATCGCCATGCTCGTTGACCAGTCCGGCGTGAGCAGCCTTCATCTGGCGCAGCGCACCCACCGTCACACCGTCACTGGTGAGCATGATGAGCGCGGAAAGGGAGTGCCGCGCCAAGGTTCCGTCCCCCGACGACGTGAAGTAGCTCGCGACGAACGGGTCGGCCGCAACGCTCTCGGTGAAGCTCGTGAGGACGCCTGACCAGACGTTGCCGTCGCTGTAGTAGCGCATCCAGTCGTGGAGGAGCACCTCCGTCTCGCCCCAGCGGATCATCGGCGGTTCGGTGAGCACATGGGAATCGGGCAGGCCGGCATACGGATCACTGCTGTTGGGGTCCGGCTTCGCAGCGGGCGCGGGAACGCGCGCGGGCGTGGCCGGGAGGACGATGGTGATCGTCGGTGTCGGGTCGTCGAGTCGCGGCTCGGTCCGCGGCGCCACGGGCGGTGCGACCGGAGCGGGTTCGACCGGAGCGGGTTCGACTGGGGTGGGCTCGGCCCGAATGGGCTCGGCCGGCCGTGAGACGGGAGCAGGCTCGACGGGAATGTCGACGGGCGCCTCGGGCTGTGCGGCGGCAACGGGGCGGACCGGCTCCGGAGGCGGAGGTGCCGCGAACGACCGGGCCTCACCAGCCAGCGTGTCGTCGCGCCTCAGCTCGGCCCACGGCGTGGGCGTCGGCTCCGGCGCGCGCTCGGGTTCCGGCGACCGCTCGGGCTGTGGCTCAGGCATGCGCGCCGGCTCGACCGCCCACCGCTCGGGCGTCGGCTCCTGGGTCGGCTCCGGCTCTCGCGGACGCTCGACATCCCACGGGTCCTCACGCTGCTGATAGGCCGCCTCGCCGTAGCCACCGTCGTAGTCCTCCTCGGCGGCACGGGCGATGATCCGGCGTCGATAGATGAGTGCGCCAATGATGAGACTGGCCCCCGCCAGGATGAGCAGATACGGCCACAACATCGACATTCCTCCGGATGAGCCGACAAGCGCGAAAGTCCAGTCTTACAGGGCCGTTCGCGTGCGCTTGACACCGACCACCTACCGGTCGGTCACTACTGGCGCTTTCAATCAGTTGCCGGCCAATCCCACAATTTTTTGGGCACGACCATGCGCCACGCGTCGAGGACGAGTTCGCGCATCCGCTCCTCGTCGAGGGCGCCCATCCGCGACTCCACCCAGTTGAATCGCAGGTCCGACTCGCGCGGCAGGAAGAACACCTCCGGCTCGCTCGCGACGAGCGCGGCCCGCTCCTCCTTGGGGAACGCGAACCCCATCTCGGTCTCCTCCTGATTGAACGCGAGCCACACGATGCTGCCGACGCGGAACTTCACCCGATCGCGCACCAGCACCTCGTAGCTGCGCGGCAGGCCGTCAGCCACTGCGCGCACGTCGTCGATCGTGACCGGCATGCGTTCCAGCGTGGCACGGGCTACCGACAAAGCCCTCCCGTATGCCGTCCGCCCCCGTCCCGCGGCCACCTCACCTCCCCCGGCGCCTCCGCAACGTCAGCGTGAACGGCTGCCCTAGCGACCGATGGCACTGACGTTGCGGGGAAGGCGTGGGAGTGTGGGAGGCGTCCGTTCAGCCAGGGGTCGGGATGCGAGGAGGCACCCAATGAGTGCGACGTACACGTTCGACGTCCTGTCCACCCTCGATGGCTACGGGTCATATGGCGAGGACGGTGACTGGGGCGGCTACTGGGGGAAGCAGGGACCGGAGTTCCTGGCTCGACGCAGCGAACTCTATGGCGAGGGGCGAATGGTGTTGGGCGCCAACACTTTTCGCGAGTTCGAGGGCTGGATGGGTCCGAAGGGCGGGTCGATCCCAGACCTCGACCCGGTCAACACGGCGATGCGCGACATGCCCACGACGATCGTGTCGAGGACGCTCTCCGAGCCACTCGACTGGCCGGACGCCACCCTCGTGAGCGGCGACGCCGTCGACGTCGTCGCCCGGCTCAAGGAGGAGTCCGACGTCCCGCTCCTGTCGCACGGCAGCCTGTCGATGAACCGGGCACTCCTCAACGCCGGCCTCGTTGATCGGATACGGGTGACGCTCTTCCCGGTGCTCACGGGTCGGACGGGGACCGACCCGGTGTTCTCAGGCGCAGCGGACTTCGACCTCGAACTCGTCGAGAGCCGGACGTTCGACGGCGGCACGCTGGAACTCACCTATCGACCGACGCCCCACTGACGCGTCGCCCTGAGTGCGCCTCAGTCCAGGGCGCAGCGTCGGGTCCACCACGCCGCTGCGGCCGCCCGGCCCCGCTGACCGGTGTGCTCATACACCGAGCTGAGGTGCTTGCGCACGGTCCGTTCGGCGATCCCGAGGCGGCGCGCGATCCGGACGTTCGTCCACCCCGTCGCGGCGAGGGCGAGCACCTCTGCCTCACGCCGCGTCGGCTCATAGTCGGCACACAGTGCGACCGCGGGAGTGACGGCTGGAGCGAGCTCCCGGGTGCCAGAAACCGTCTGCTTGGACGATTCCGGAACAGGAACCGTCCACTTGGACGATTCCGGGAGAGAAGCCGGCCGATTGGACGATTTCTGCGCCTGCAACACGTCGGTGAGGGAGTCGAGCGCGGCGCGGAAGCTCAGCCCCGCAACGAGCACCCGTTGGAGCGCCTCGAACGCGGTCACTTCACCGTCCGTGAAGTCGCGGTCAGCGCGGTGCCCACCGAGGAACATCACCGAGGTCGGCGTCTGCCGCAACGGGATGGCGATCGGGTAGCGACCGTCGAAGTACCCGTGCATGCCTTCATAGGCGTCAGTGCCCCAGAACTGTCGGATCGGCACGACGTCACTCACCCGAAGGGCATGGTCGAGGCCGAGCGACGTCATGGCGGGATGCTGTGGGGCGACCTCAGCAGCCGCAGCAAGTTGGTCGGGCGTCGGCACGTGACCGCCCGCCAGATCCACGTCGACCTTCACCGACTCGCCGGACAGGGACCACGTCGTCAGGCCGATCCCCGCATCGACAGAGCCCCGGGGAGTGGTGGGGATTGG
>NZ_AVPJ01000031.1 GCF_000768705.1 Knoellia sinensis KCTC 19936 | reverse complement strand
TCAAAGCCCACCACTCCACGGGACTCATACCTATCCAAGGGTCAGCCGATCGTTGATCCAGTCTTTGGGGGCGCCTGACGTCGACGTGGCGTCACAGGCATTCGCGGCGTTACGTCGACGTGGCGTTACAGGCATTCGCGGCGAAGTGACGCGGGCCTGCCACCGGTCCACGCCGCCGATAGGGCTGATGCGGCCGAGTGGGGAGCGCCAGTTTGAGGGGCGACCCCGGTATCCCTCGTGCAGTCACCGAACGACCTGAACAAGACGGGGCCGTCACATACGCTCGCGGTTGTGACGTCGGAACGGGTATTCGCCTCAATACTCGACGAGTGGCTGACGATTGCACCCAGGCCCGCCGGGGCAGACGAGTGGGAAGCTCGATTCGATGAGATGGCTTCCGAGCAGGCCCATCTTCGCGCAGAAGGAAACTGGCGAACTGGAGGCAGAACGCTGCTTCATGCACTCGGCCTCCAGCATGACGAGGTGCGACTGTGCGCGGGCCTGGCGTGGTTGCTCACACCGGACGGGTGGCATGGGTTGGGGACGACCTTGCTACGAGCGCTCCTGGATGAACTGGGTTTCACAGCACTTGAAGAGGCAGACGTGGCCGGGGCGTCGGTCGTCACCGAGGAGTGGAGCACGGACAATACAACCCGTGCTGACATCGTTGTCCGCCTCCCCCAATCTGCCACTACGGTTCTCGTGGAAGCAAAGGTTTGGGCGGGTGAGCAGCCGAATCAGTGCCAGCGACTGGCCGAGCTATGGGCCAGTGAGTCGCCGACGCTGGTGTTCCTAACGAGGACTGGGTCGCAGCCGCTAACCGCGCGGGAGGGAGACCACTGGATTCCCTTAGCGTGGGCGAGTGTGGCGCGGCTCATGCATCAGGTTGACGCCCCCTCCTGGTCGCCCGGTGCGCGAGAGCTGAGAGAGACGATCGAGGTTTACGGAGGTACCGCACATGGCTGATGACGAGAAGCTCGCCTTCTATCTACGGCATCGGGAGCAGATCGAAGAGTGGGCAAATCTGAGGAGCACTGCCGAGGCCGTACTCGATAGCAGGCTTCGCGGGGCGGCTCGCCAACTTGTGCACGAGCTTCCTTCTGCGGGTGTGATCGCTGAGCGGCGTTGGGGTTACGAGCACATCTTCATTCCCGCCGATGCCCGAGAGCCCAGAGTTGGAATGGGGCTGGCATGGAAGAAGAAGGGAGTCGTGAACGCTGGCGCGACCTTGGCGCTCACCTGCCTCGATGGCACCAAAGATGCTCGTTACCGAGCGCTGAAGGCGGCGACGCAGTCTGTCGCGCTTACACATGGGCTGGAGCGCTTCGGTTCAAGCGAGTGGCTCTGGATGACCCACCTCCGCCCCGCGCCAGACCTCGTCGATTTGGGTGAGTTCGCGGACTACTGCGTGCAGCAGCTTCACGATGCGTGGACAGAATTCCGACCGCAGATGCTCGCCGCCATGCCCGATCCACTGGAGGTTCCGGATCCTGCAGGCGGCATTGGCCGCCATCAACTCTAACTTCGCTGAGAATCCGAGCCACCGTGCCACCCGTCGCGGCGGAAGGACGCACTGTTTGCCGCGAGCTCTAAGGCCGAAAAATACGCGTCCGCTCCTGCTGCTCGTCTAAGCCGCGGCTCTCTCGCTCGTCAGAACGCAAGGCGCTCCTGCAGGCGAGGCAGGTTAGGTGAGTTCAGCTGATTCGAATTCGACGTAGTCGACGCCGACGCCTTCCTCGACACGCACCTGGAATTTGAGGCTGGCATGCCGGTCGAACGCCACCTGTGAAACGTGGTCGTTCCAGTCCCACTCACGGACAACGAAACCGTCGGGCTCTAGCGCATCGCTCTTGGATGCGAAGCCCTCGAAGGACAGGGTGGCCTCGATCGTTGCCTCGATAAGCAGAGTGGTGCCGTCAAAGGACTCGTAAACCTGCCACTGAACCGTATCTGGCTCAGTTTCAACATGGTCCACAGTCATGTCTTCGACCTGACCGGGCAGGTCGAGGTCACCAAAAAATTCGTCACGCTCGAGGGCGGCGTAGCCGCCCTCGACGGACTGTCCGAGGAGACGCTCCGCGGCGTCGACGAGTGCATCCCGGATGAAGTCGTCGGTAGTCTGCGGACCATCCCCACTCCCAGCCGTGGCGAGTGCCAGTGCCAGGTAGTCCTCCAACTCCTTCGGGCTCGCGGACAGGCCGCTGACAAGTGAAGCGAACTCTGGACGCTTGAGGAGATCGGCAATCGTCGAGATCCAAGTGATCTGCTCAGGCTCGTCAAGGTCCTCCAAGAGATCCGGATGGAGTCCGCCCGAGCCATCGCTGAAGTCAACCGAGTTCTTTGAGACCCAGAAGATCCTACTGGTGCCCGGCTCACTGGCGAGCTCGAGGAGGCTTTCCCAGTTGAGTGCATCACGAAAGCCCTTGCCCGAGGCCGCAAACGGTTTTCGCTCTCCAAGGTCGCGCTCAAGCAGCCTCTCAGGAGTCCCCAACGCCGGGAGGCCGAGAATCTGGGCTCCGACTTTCTCAAGTCGCTCTTCGAGGTACTGCTCGTGCGCGTCGACGTCCACTAAACCAACCGCGGGCCCGTCGCCCGCATCCAGCCCGAAACTTGTGTTGAGTTTCTTGACTTCACTGCGGGCGTTCTTCAGGGCTTGGTCAGCCTGCCGTTTCCAACTTCGCACCGACTCGCGAAAGACAACATGGGGTACAACCAAGCGGATGTCGTCTCGGGCGCAAAGTGCTAAGAGTTGCATCCAGTCAATGCGGCGAACTAGCAGGTCATCAAAGATTGTGGTGGTGTCAACGACAACGATGGGCGGCTGACTATGTCAAGTAGAACTGGCCCCACCATGACGGCCTGATGTGGCCCCAGATTGCTGATCCAGCCTTCACCTGGGCCAAGCGCAGCTGGCCCCTTTGCAGCGATGGTCGGCGAACCAGAGCAGCCGTCCGGGGCCTTCTCCGCCGTGACTACCAAAAATAGTCACTCACCCGATGTTGCTCGGGTGGCGGCGGCAACGCCCGTGGTCCAGATTTGACCGCAGGGTCAGCGATCTTGCTGACCCGAACGCACCAGGGGATCTCAGGGGGCACGGTGGGTTACGTCTCAATCATCCAACTAGCCACGTTCATGGCGGTCATCGAGGAGGGCACGATGACCGGGGCTGCTCGCCGACTGTGCTACAGCCAGCCAGCAGTCAGTGGGCATATTCGGGGGCTCGAGCTAACGGTGGGCACGCCTCTGCTGCGGCGAGGACCGGGACCGCTGGCAGCAACAGAGGCTGGCGATCGGCTACTCCTCCTGGCTCCTCTGCTACTTCAAATCGCGGAGCAGATCCAGCATGTGGGCGCCCTGAGGAGTCCTAGGAGCGCACGAGAGCGAACCTTGAAGGCCTCACCGGGTATTGAGTTTTCATGACGCACTCACGGACCGTGATCTCCGATCGTGATCCAGACGCCGTGCTCTGGGCTGCCTGTCGCAAGGGAAGTGGGGAAGCCTTCGACATCCTTTTTCGTCGCCATAGTGGCCGGGTTTACCTCTACTGCGCCCGTCTGGCCGGGTCCACGGAAGACGCAGAAGACTCAGCAGCCGAGACATTCGTTGAGCTTTGGCGGGGAAGGCGCAAGTTCGAGACGTACAACGACTCGATCGCGCCGATTCTGCTGGCCATCGCCAAGCGCATCGTGCAGAAGCAGCATCGCTCCAACTCTCGTCGGCATGCCGCTCATACCCGTCATGAAGTTCAGCCGATCAACCATGTGCCGTCCTCGGACGCGCAGGTACTCGAGCGGCTCGAACTGGACGAGCGCCTCTCATGGCTCGCGTCGGTGGTGAGCAAGCTGCCACCGCAGCAGCGGGACGTCGTCCACCTCTGCATCTATGCGGAGATGTCGCAGGCGGAAGTGGCGTCGATCCTCCAGATACCGATCGGAACGGTCAAGTCCCGGCTGCATCAAGCACGAAACTTGCTCGCCTCGGCCGTGGAGCGTTCGGAACCTTCACACTCGACAGGAGTCAGATGATGCTCGACGAACTTGTCAGGGTCCCAGAGCCCTCGGATCAACAGACAGACCGGATGCTTACGGCGGTCCATTGCAGCATGGATGAGATGGCCCGAACCAAGGCGCGGACCAGGCAATTCTTGGCTGCGGCGGCGGTCACTGCTGTCGTAGGTGTGGGCGCTACGCAGGTGTTGATCAAGCCGCCGGACGCGTTCGCGTCGTGGACAGCCACTCCTGAGGCGTTCGGACTGTCTGCCAGCAGTGGCGAATTTGCACGCTGCATGTCCGAGGCGCCCCCACTCCCTCCAGGCGTTCTCACCGCGGCGACTCCCAAGCCGGTGCTCGCCGAGAGGCGCGGAGCCTTCACGGCGGCCCTCTTGGTCGACTCCTCGACAACCACCCTCTGTATCCATGACGATCGAACGCGAGGGGCAGGACGAGTATCGCGGGTCGCCATCCCGGCTGGAGCGAGCATTGCGCTGGAGGCGAACGGTGGATCGCTGGACGAGGGTGACGTGCGCTACGTCTTCGGGGCGGCGAATGGGAAGGTCGACGAAGTCGTCGTACACCTCGACAATGGTGATGCTGTGATGGCGTCACTCAGTGGTGGCCAGTTCCTCGCATGGTGGCCTTCAGGAAGAGAACCTGTCACCATCGAGGCTCGCCACAGCAACGGAACCCTGCAGCAACTGAGCCTGCAGGGCCATGACTGAGAGGAGGGCGCACGTGTTCGGTCTAAATTGGTTGGACGGCCTCCTGTTCCTTTTCATCGTGGCTGCCTTTGTTTTGCTGGCTCGGCAGGTGGTCGTCTTCCTGCGAAGGAAGATGCGCACGCCCAGCGCCGAATGGGATCAAAGGATGCTGAATCGCGAGCAGTAGGAAATAGCGCTGGGGCCACCCGAAAATTTGCCTCGGACGGCCCCAGCGCGCAAGTATCTAGCCGAGATTGCAGCTGGAGCGGTAGGAGTACAGACCCGTCCGTCCACCGCGGTTCTGCATGCACGGTTGAGCTGACGCCCAACCGATGCCGAAGTTGAACTGCTGGGCCTGACGGACCTCCCAACCCACGTTGCTCACGTACTTGCCGCCCAGACCCTTGTAGGCGATCCCGCGAAGCCCTTGACCACCGCGATTGGTGAGCGAATAGCTGGTGATCGAAGAGCCATTCGAGCACCAGTTCGCCTGCATCCAAGTGTTCCCAGTGTGAAAGGGCCCGTCGTACCACTCCTTGTAGTGGTACTTGTACCAGCAGCCGCCGGCAAGCGCCTCTGCACCCAAGCTCGCCTCCTGCGCGGTGGGCTTCCGCTGCATCGCCGGGGATTCGCTCCCCACGGCCGTCCACTCATCCAGACGGTCAATGAACAGCTCGCGTTCATCGGTCGTCAGCTCTGCCAAGGCTTCGGACACGTTGGCCGAGTCGTAGACACGTTTGGCGATCGCCTCCGAGTCGTCCGTACTTGCTGACGCGGATGGTGCCGGACCGAGGGCGGCAAGAACGGCAACCGCTGCCACCCCCATCAAAGACCGAAATGCTCTCATCCTGATCCTCTCCACCACGGACGCCCTCGCCGATGGGGGCGCCCTGACCTGTTGCCACGCGTGCTTGCGTGGCAAGCGTCAGTGAACGAGGGAGTTGGGATGACGGGCAAGAGACTCATTCCAATTGCCAATAGCCCTATTCGGATTCACCCTGTCCGCATTGCCGGTAGCTGCTGGATCTGCTAGGGATCCCCCAAGGCTCCCCGGGAGGCTGGACCTACGTCCTCACCGCCGCCGACGTTCTCATCGCTCATGCAGGATGGTCAGCTGGCAGCGTTGACGCGGCTGTGGGCGAGGCGGTAGGAGTGGGTCCCGGTTTCGATGATGGTCCCGTTGTAGGTGAGCCGGTCCACGATCGCCGCGCACAGGCGGGGGTCGGTGAAGGTATCGGTCCAACCGCTGAAGGACTGGTTGGACGCGATCGCGATCGAGTTCTTCTCTTCGCGTTCAGTGAGGACCTGGAAGAGGAGCTCGGCGCCGCGGCGGTCGAGCTCCATGTATCCGAGCTCGTCGATCATCAGCAGGTCGACGCGGCCGTAACGGGCGATGGTCTTGGCGAGCTGCTTGTCGTCTGCGGCCTCGACCAGCTCATTCACGAGCTTGGTGGCGAGGGTGTACCGGACCCGGTATCCCTGTTCGGCGGCCGCCGTCCCGAGCGCGATGAGCAGGTGGGACTTGCCGGTGCCGGAGTCCCCGATCAGGCACAGCGGGTCACCGCGGCGGATCCAGTCGCCCTTGGCCAGCTCGTGCACGGTCGCGGGGTTGATCGCGGTGTTGGCGTCGAAGTCGAAGTCCCCAAGCCACTTGTCCCGCGGGAAACCGGCCGCCTTGACCCGGCGGATTGAGGAGCGGCGGTCCCGGTCGTCGACCTCGGCCAGCAGCAACTCAGCCAGGAAGCCTTGGTAGGTCAACTGCTCCTTCTTCGCCACAGTCAAGGCTTCGTCGACCAACGCCCGGATCGTGGGCAAGCGCAGTCGGCGGCAGGCCTGGTCGACCGCGGCGACCGCGGCTTCCTCGGTCATGCCGCGCCTGCGGCGCAACGTCGGAGTGATCGAGGTCGGGGACGGGGTGGGGCTCATCAGCTGGTGCTCGCTTTCACATCGGCAGCGGTCGGGGACGGGGCTGTGCGTCGTCGTGGGAGCAGCTCGTCGTACGCGGCCACGGATGGCACCGGGCGGGTGTCGGGCGGGAGGCCGGCGATCACTGCAGCCGGGTCGGTCAGGCGGCGTTGGGTCAGACTGACAACGCGTTGCTCACGCGAAGGACCTTGAGCAACGCGATGACGATCCGGACTGGCCCCACCCACACCAGCCGTGGGGTCAACCGTGTGGCGGCGGGCTTCGACAGCGACGACGTCCGCGGACACCGCGCCCACGGACAGGGCGGCGGCGATCCCCGCAGTGACTTGCTCGGCGGTCAAGGAGCGGTGGAGCAGGAGGACGTCGACGAGTTCACGAGTGCCATCGACGTCACCGTTCACCTTCATCGAGGCCGCCCAGAACGCCTCATGCGCATTGGTGAAGACCCCAGCAGCGCGTGCTTGCGCGAGGGCGGTTGATCCCGGCAGGGCTCCGGGCTTGAACCGCAGCACCTCCAGGTAGTGATCGAGGGTGACATGGCTGGTGCCTCGGGCCACGACGCGTGGGTGCACGGCCACGACGGTGCGGCCCTCGAACACCACGACCTCGGTTGCGCGCAGGCTCACGCGGACGCGTCGCCCGATCAGATGAGCCGGGACGGAGTACTTCACCATGCGCACCGTGATCATCGAGGAACGGTCAACGCGCGGATGCAGCACCAGGCCGGGTTCGAACACCTCCATGGGCAGGGGGCGCAGCAGAGGCCGCTCGGCAGCGAGGTCTTGCCCGATCGAGTGGACGTGCCCACTGATGCGCCGGTCCTCGTCGGCCGCCTCCCACGACTTGATCTTCTCGTTGAGCTCGTCCAGGGAATCGACCTCGGGCATCGGGACCAGGTGGTTGCGTCGAAACCACCCGACCGCACCTTCGACACCACCCTTCTCGTGGGCACCTTCGATGCCGGGCTGGCAGTAGAACGCGTCGAAGCCGTAGTGCGACCGGAACAGAACCCACCGGTCGTTCTCGTTCCGTTCCCGTCCTGGTCCGTAGATGACCTTGGTGACCGCGGAGGTCAGGTTGTCGTATTTGATGTGCTTCGTCGGGACCCCACCGATGGCGTCGAACGCCTCGATGTGCCCTTGCAGGAACGCTTCCTGCGCCTGAGTGGGGTACACCCGGTGGATCGCCTTGCCCGAGTGCGCGAGCCAGAGCACGAACATGTAGCACTTCGTCTTCACCCCTCCTAGGACGACCCAGACCTCGCCGAAGTCGACCTCGGCCTCCTCACCGGGCCCGTGCTGTTGAGCGATGAACGCCTCGACCCGGCGCCCGCCCTCCAGGTCGATCTGCGCCCGACGGACACGGACGTAGTCGCGAACGGTCGAGTACGACAGCCTGGTCGCGTCGTGCTCGTCGACCAGACGGGCGAGAATCCGGGTCGCGGTGTGCCGCTGCTTCCGAGGTGCCTCCAAGTCTGCGCGGAGCATGTCGTCGATGACGTCCTTGAACGGGTCCAACTGTGGGGCCGACCTTGTCGGTGCCTTCCGGCTTGGTGGTTCAGCTGCAGCCAACGCCTGACGCACAGTGCGCCGGTGCACCCCGTGACGGCGGGCCAGCTCGCGGATCGAGACCTCCTCGACCCGCGCGTCCCTACGTATCGCCGCGAACAACTCCACACGTGATCCCATCCCAACCCCGATCCCTCGAGCGCCTCTGATGAGAGCAAGGCTGAGGTGGGGCCAGATCAAACCGTCACAACCACCCCGGCGCGTCGCCAGTGGGGCCAAATCAGACCGTCACGGTGGGGCCAAACCAACCTGTCAGAGTCAGGCGGCTCCTCCGACACGCGGCAACCCCATCTTCGCTCTGTCCAGCGCAGTGGTGTCCCGCGTCGGGTTCGGGTCACTCGCTGGGTCTTCGGCCAAGTATGGCCGGTGGGGGTCGTGATGTCTGCAGAACCAAATGAGCGTGTCGACGATGGAAGGACTGGCGGGTTCGGCCGGTGGCATAGAAACACATGTATCCGGACGTTGGCCCCCGCGTACTGCGCGGGACGGCCGCTTCGCGGCGACGACGAGTACACGGCCGCCACCCTCGGCAACACCATGAAGTAGCCCTTTCGACGCACCCCGACCTAGCAACCTCGGGGCCCGGGACGAGGCCATCCCAGACGCCTGCACGCGACGGGCCGGTATGACGCGGGGGGCCTGTCGGCGGGGCGGAGTACCCTTATCACACGGTTGTAGTTCACCTCTCTCCGGGGGGCTGCGCCAAGGTATGGCGTCTCAGCGTGGAGGCGGCACCATTCCGCCCACGCGTAGAGACGAGGACATCCGATGGGTTTCACCGCACAGCTCCTGGACGACATTCGTGCCCAGCTGGCACCGGACCAAGCCTCGCTGGACGAGGCCCGGGCCCGCCGCGAAGCAGTCCGTGCCGCAGCGCTGAGCTTCAACGGCGGTCGCCGCACGTTCGCCTCCGGCTCCTTGGCGCACGGAACGGCGAACTGCCCCGTCCACCTGCGGGACAAGGGGCTCGATGCCGACTGCGGTGTCGTCCTCGACCGTCGGGTCTACCCGTGGCTGGGGCCGGACTCCGCCTCGGGTGAGGGACCGAACGAGATCGTGGAGGAGGTGCGGTTCCACATCCAGAACGAGGTCGGACGCACCTACCCCAAGGTGGAAGTCACCACGACCAAGCGCGCCATCTTGTTGGAGTTCCACGAGCCCCTGTCCAGCGGGCAGGACCCGACGGTCGACTTGGTTCTCGGTCTTGACCGGCTTGGCGCGCAGGGCGTGTGGATCCCGAACACCGAGACCAACGAGTGGAACGCCTCGGACCCCGAGGGGCACACCAAGCTGCTGACTGGGGAGCCCAAGAGCCTGCGCGTCACCCGGGCGCGGACCATCCGGCTGGCCAAGGCCGAGAACAAGCGCGTACCGGACCCGCTGCTGTGCTCCTTCAACATCGAGGCTCTCGCCCTGATGTTCGTAGCTCCCCGCTCCGGAGTCCCACTGGCCCTCGTGCAGTTGTGGCGCGATGGTGCGGTCGATCTGCGGGCTCGGCTCACCCCGGATCCGGCAGGCGTGTCCGCACCGATCAAGTGCTCCGACCGGCACGCGGCTGCTGACCGGTTCGACACTGCCGCGTCTCGTTTGGAGGCGGCGCTGGCCCACGACGAGAACGAGAGCTGGGTGCGTCAGCAGCTCGCCGCCCTGTGGCCGGAGTTCGTGGCCGGCGACCGGAGCGAGGTCACCAAGGCCCGCGCCCTGGCAGCACTCAAAGGCGCCGCACCCCTGTCAGTCACCACCGGCGGGGTCCTCAGTGCAAGCACCGGGCTCGAGCTGAAGAACCCTCGGTCGTTCGGGACTTCCCGCTGAGGGGTCGCCCGCCTCGACCGCGTCACCCGCAGTCGTGGCTGCAGGACTACCCCACCCGGTCCCGGGTGGAGGCCGAGCTGCGCGCCGCCTACCCCGATCTGCACGTTCGGCGTCGCCGCGCCGACCGTTCGTGGGTGCACGTGTACACCGCTACGGTGGCCGTGCCCGGCTACCCGTCGCGCGTTGTGACCGCCGAGTTCGACCGGCGCTTCGCCAGTCACCCCGAGGTGTACGCAGACGGGCCGACTGAGTCCCCGCACCGGTTCGACGGTCGCGGTGGCACACGCCTGTGCGTCTGGTATCACTCGGACCCACCTGAGCGTCGCTGGGTCCCCGAAGACGGACTGCTGCGCCTCTTCGGCATGGTGCAGACGCACCTGCTCAAGGAGGCGTGGTGGCGCGAGAGCGGGCATTGGGTCGGGGACGAAGCCCCGCACTCTGCACGCCCAGACCAGGCTCGACTGGACCAGGCACGACCCGACCACACGACGGGAGACACACTGTGACCGCGACACCCTGGCCCACCACCACGGCCTCTACCTCGACCACGACCACGACGGGGGTCCCGGCCGCGACAACGGCAGGCACCGACGGTGCCGGGGGCGGGGTGCTGGGACTGCTGCTGACCGGCGCCGTCTTGGCCGCCGTCATCGGCGCCATCGTGAACACCGCCTTGGCTCGGCGCAAGAGCCTGGAGGAAGAACGTGCGCGGGTGCGGGGGGTCTTCGCCGAGGCGTTCGAGGCCGTCGCCGCCTACAAGGAGTTCCCGTACTCGATTCGCCGCCGGCGCCACGACCAGCCCGAAGCCGAACGGGTTCGTATCGCTGAGGCGATGTCCGGCGTCCAAGCCAAGCTGTCCTACTACCTCGCGTGGACAACTGCTGAGTCTGCGCAGGTCGGCAGCGCATACGCCGACCTGGTCAAGGAACTTCGCCGGGTGGCCGGGACGGCCTGCCACGACGCGTGGCTCGCGCCGGCCGCGACCACCGACGCGGACATGAACATTCCCCCAACTGTGGTCGACCTGCGCGGGCTAAAACCGCTCGAGGACGCGTACGTGGCAGCCTCACGGGAACACCTTCAGCAATTGCTGGCATTGCGGTCCCTGCTGGGGGGGCGGCACTGATCACGGCCCGGCGCTACCGCGCGCTGGACCGCCTCGAGGACGAACCACGCTGACCCACGTGAGTCCAGCCCGGGAACGGCGGACGTATTGCGGGTACCCGGTGCCCCATTAGGGGCGTTCACCGCGCTGAACTCTAGGTCGGCGACTGCCGCCCTCACACGATTGGGCTGTGCTCCTCGTGCATGCGTCACCTTCCACGCTCGGGCATCCGTCTCGATCCTCTCGAAGGTCCTACTGTCGCATGAGCGGCCGAGCGGGCCCGCGGTCGAGGTGCGTCTAAGTGGGCGAAGTGACGCAGTACCTGCGCTGGCCGTGTGGACGGCCGCGGCGGTCTCATTCGTAGTCTCATTCGCACCGTCGGCTGTGCGTTCGCGACCGTTCGGCGACCGGGCCCGTGAGCACGAATGACCGTGCGCGACCAGCCCTGAACCCTGCATCCCAGACCTCGAAAGCGTGTGTGGGTGCAAGCCCACC
>NZ_AVPJ01000032.1 GCF_000768705.1 Knoellia sinensis KCTC 19936 | reverse complement strand
GAGCCTCCATCAGACCCGGGGCGATTCACATCGGTGCGGTTCGGGAAGCAGGGCGGCACACACCCTCTGCATTGTGGGTCCCCGAAAGTCGTTGTCACGAGTTGGGCTCGGGCACAACGAGTTCCGGCGTTGGCCGAGTCAGGACTCAGCGTTGCGTACGACGAGGGCTGTCCCGTCGTCGAGGAGCTTGAGGCGTCGGACGTCGCCCTTCGCCTCCTTGAGCGCTGCCGCCCACACCAGGGGGTCGGGCTTTCGGGACTCGACGGGGCTCGACTTCGACCGAGAGTGGCGGGGGGTCACGAGGTTGAGGATGCCAGTTCGTGGTCGCACGTTTCGCACACGGAGGCCGCGGGATCAGCTGACTCCCCGGTCATCTCGCCTTGAGGCGGCGCACCAATGAGGTCAGCGCGTGGCTCATCGCCTCGTCGATCTCGGGCAGGTCGCGGTCGTAGATGCGGCCCATGTCGAGGCGCGCAGACAGATCGAAGAGGACGACGGCGAACTCTCGTGGCGTCTTGGGCCGATGCTCGATCGGCACCTCGACGACCTGTCGCTCGACGACCCTCTCGGTCTTGGGCCTCACGGTCTCGATGACTCGGTCAACCACCTCGACCGCAGACCGGTCGGATCCGACGGCGCGCCGCTGTTCCCACGCCCGATGCCGGCATGTCGACGAGCACCACTTCGGGATTCGACCGCGAGCGGGGATCGGTGTGCTCGCGCCGCACCACCCGCAGGCGACAATCTGCCCCGGCAGGCGTGTACCGCGCGGCTTCACGGGGCGGGTTGCGGCCGTGACCTTCTCCACCCCGCCGGCATCCAGACCGGCGAGGAGTGTCAACTGCGTGGGAGCCGACGTCGCTCCCGCTCGTGTCCTCCGCCGTTGCCTAGCGCTTCTCGTTGCCACGACTACCTAAGCCATCCGATTGGCCCTGGCGGTCACGCCCTCTGAGCTGTCTCAGTTGTGACAACGACTTGGCAGGGACCCGGGGTGCATTAGGTGTGTGGTCGGTATGTGGGTCGCGTGCGAAGGGAATCGCAGGCCTCGTTCGGGAGGACGGGAGACGGCCGGCGCTGGGTGCAAGAACAGCACGTGGAAGGAGGGCGGGTTCGAGAGGCCCTGTCGGCCTTCGCTGGCGGGATCGATTGGGTGCATGGCCCGGTAGGGTGGCGCGGGGTCCTCGGCGGAGGCGGGTTTGCGGGTCGCTTAACGCGACTCCCGGTCGAGCCCCCATGGCGCCGCCGCCGCGCTATTGGACGACGGCGCCGGGTCGACCCATACCAAGCGACGAAGTGCACACCTTGGTGCTGGGAGGGGATGCACTATGCGACATCGCGAAGTACAAGGATCCCCACCATGGTCGCCATCGCCACCGACGACATGACCCCGGTCATCAACCGCCTCCGCCGCGCCCAAGGCCAGATCGGCGGCGTCGTCCGACTCATTGAGGAATGCCAGGGCTGCAAGGCCGTCATCCAGCAGCTCGTTGCCGCCAAGAAGGCCCTCGACCGCGCCGGCTTCGTCATCGTCTCCTCCGGCCTGCGCGGTTGCGCCTCCTCACCCGAGGGCATGACCGACGAGGATGCCGCCACCCTGGAGAAGTTCTTCCTGTCCATGGCGTGACGCGCGCGGCTCTGGCCCGAGAGTGGTCAGGTGGTCGGCAAGATCGGGAACTCGCGCGCTTCAACCGGCGCGGTGCTCCTCGAGGTGGCGGAGGACGGCGAGGACGCGCCGGTGCTCTCCGGTGGTGGCTTCGCCGAGGCCGAGCTTGTGGAGGATGCGGCTCACGTGGGTCTCGACGGTGCGGTCGGTGAGGACGAGCCGGTCGGCGATGCCGGTGTTGGTCAGCCCCTCGGCCATGAGGGCGAGGACCTCCCGTTCCCGCGCGGTGAGTGAGGACAGCGCCGACGAGCCGCCGAGCATGAGGCGGGCCACGACCTCCGGGTCGAGGGCGGAGCCGCCGGCGTGGACGCGCTCGAGGGCCGCGAGGAAGTCGTCGACGTCGAGGACGCGGTCCTTGAGGAGGTAGCCGAACCGGCCGGCGGCGACGAGGTCGACGGACAGGCGGGACTCGACGTGCTGCGACAGGAGCACCACCCCGGTGTCGGGGAGCTCGTCGCGAATGCGGGCGGCGACACGCGCCCCGTCGTCGGCGTGGTCGGGCGGCATCCGGATGTCGAGGACGGCGAGGTCGGGCCGGTGCCGCCGGACGGCCTCCAGCGCCGAGGGCGCGTCGTGGCCGTCGGCGACGACCTCGTGGCCCACCTCGGTGAGGAAGGACCGCAGCCCGGCGCGGAACAGTGCGGAGTCCTCGCCGATCACGATGCGCACGGGATCACCGCCAGCAGCGAGGTGCCACCGGACCGGCCCTCGCCCACGGTGAGCCGTCCGCCGACGGCGCTGACGCGGTCGTGGAGCATGCCCAACCCCGACCCCGGGGCGAGCCGGGCCCCGCCCGACCCGTCGTCGTGGATCGCCACGAGGACGGTGTCATCGTGCCGCCGGACGTCGAGGGCGACGCGGTTCGCACCCGAGTGCTTGACCGCGTTCGCGATCCCTTCGCTGGCGACGTAGTAGGCGGTGAGGCTGACGTGCTCGGGCAGTTCGCCCGCCGTGTAGGAGACGGTGAGGGGCAGCCCGCTGGATCGGCTGAGGCTCTCCAGCGCCGCGCCCAGCCCGTCGTCGAGGCAGCTGGGGCGCAGCCCGTGGGCGATCTCGCGCAGCTCGCGCACGGCGTTGGCGAGCTCGGCGACCGCGTCGTCGACCAGCGGGTCGAGTGGGACGCTGGCCCCGCCGGCCACCTGGTGCTGGGCCACGCGCAGCCGCATCCCGAGGGAGACGAGCCGCTGCTGGGCGCCGTCGTGCAGGTCCGTCTCGAGTCGCCGCCGTTCCTCGTCGCCGGCGCGCAGCATCCGCTGTCGGCTCGCCTCGACCTCGGCGAGGGCATGCGTCAGCTCGCCGCGCAGCCGGACCGACTCGGCGAGCAGGGCCGCCTCTCGGCCCACGTCGACCGGGACGGCCGGCTGCCCGGGACCCGCCACGATGACGCCGATGTCGCTGCCGGACAAGGTGATCGGGGTTCCGACGCCGAGCACCGGGTCTCCCCGTAGGTCGACGGGTGCCGTGGTCCCCGGGCGGCGGTAGCCGACCCGGATTCCGCGGTCGCGCATCGCGTCCCGCAGCACGGACTCGAGGCTCTCCGGGGCGTCGTCCCCGGCGTGGACCGCGTCGACGAGTGCGCGGACCGCGCCGATGCCGCGCGCCTGACGCGGGTGCAGGCGAGCGCCCAGGACCTTGAGCAGGAACGCCCGAGCCGGAAGGAGCAGCACCACCACGACCACTGTCGCCACGACCGCGGGCACGGTGGAGCCGCCGCCGAGGGCGAGCGCCAGGGTCGCGGAGAGTCCCGCGTGGGTGACCACGACGGCAAAGGCGAGCACGGGGTAGACAGCGGCCGCGACGACCGCGCGGTCGACGTCGTAGAGGTCGTGTCGCAGCATCGCGACGAGGGTCGCGGCGGGGATCGCGACGTTCATAGCGACGAGGCCGCCCAACGCGACCACCGGTGTCCCCGTGAGAAGGTAGCCGGCCCAGCAGAGCAGGATCGTCGCCGGGACGGTTAGGCAGGTGAGGAACATCCAGCGCAGCCGTGCCCGCTGCACCTCGTCCGTGGCTGCGCGGTACCGGCGACGGGTGGCCAGGGCCGCCATCACGAGCGACCCGTAGAACACCACCAGCGCCGGGACGGCGCCGTACCCGACCCTGTGCTCCCCGAAGGGCCGCGGCCAGTCGTCGAGCGGGGGCATCAGGGGGCCGGGGGCGACCGCGAGGAACAGGTTGAACGCGACGACCGACCCCAGCAGGGCCACCGCTGTGCGGCGCGCCCGCAGGTCGGCCGGACGGCCGTCGGGGAAGAGCAGCAGGACCATCGCGAACGGGACGAACCAGCCCATCCAGATGCCTTGGGTCAGGTTGAGCAGCACCGCGTTGCCGATGAGGCCGCTGGGTGGTGCGGCCAGCGCATCGGCCCAGTTCCCGTGTGCCATCTGCAGCAGGATGTTGGTCCCCGCGGCGGTCATCCACGTCCCCACCCAGTTCGCGGGGTCGTGCCGGGTGGCCAGCCACCCCGCGGCGAACGGTACCAGCGAGGCGAGGACGGCCCCGCCGACGATCCACGTCCCGGCCGGTTCGGCCAGGTCGCG
This sequence comes from Knoellia sinensis KCTC 19936, assembly GCF_000768705.1. Classification (GTDB taxonomy): domain Bacteria; phylum Actinomycetota; class Actinomycetes; order Actinomycetales; family Dermatophilaceae; genus Knoellia; species Knoellia sinensis. The sequence continues at coordinate 6,392 of NZ_AVPJ01000032.1, read as the reverse complement.
GACCGCGACGACCGTGAGGGCCAGGAGCGCGACCGAGACCCCCCACAGCAGGTAGGTCGTGCGTCGGGCCCAGGGCATGGCTCAGGCTAGGGCCGGCCGAGCCGGCTCGTCATCCGTGCTGGTACGGACACAGGCTCCGGTACCGGCACCGACGATCCGACCCGGCCACGGCGGCGACGGTGGCACCTCGACCCGAAACCACCATCAGGAGAACGACCGTGACCACGACCGACCACCGCACCTCGACCGCCTCCTCCGAGGCGGCACCACCTCGCGACCTGCGCCGGACCTGGCGCCTCATCGCGGCCATCGCCCTCGTCGCCGGCCCGCTCGGCGTCACGCTGATCCGGCTCGTCATGCCCTACTGGACCGACGACGCCCCCGCACAGATGGTCGCCGGCTTCGCCGCCGACCCCGGGCGCGGGGCCGCGATGAACTGGATCTCGCTGCTCGTCACCCCGTTGCTGTTCCTCAGCGCCCTCGCCATGGGCTACGTGGCCCGGCGCCGCGACCCGGTCATCGCCACCTGGGGGGCGGCCGTGCTCTTCGGCGCCTACGCCCTCGGCAGCGCGGTCAGCGCGCCCGACATCCTCGTCGCCGCCCTGCTGGGCCGCGGCGACGACCAAGCCTCCGTGGCAGCCACCGCACAGCTCCTCATGGACACCCCGGTCATGCTCGCCGGAGCCCTCTCCTTCGTCCTCGGCCACCTCGTGGGGATGATCCTCGTCGCCATCGCCGTGGTGAGGGCGCGGGTCGTGCCCTGGTGGGTGGGCGTCGTCATCGCCGTGGCCCAGCCGGTCCACGTCGTCTCGGCCGTCGTCGTGCCGAGCCGGCTGCTCGACGTCGTCCTGGGGTGGGGCGCCACCACGGTCGGCTACGCCCTCGTCGCCCGAGCCGTGCTGCGCACCCCCGACGGGGAGTGGGACCTCCCGCCGATCGTCCGGTGACCCGTTGGCGCGGGCGAGCCGCGAGGCGGCTACCGCGGGCGCCGGGCGACGACTTCGTCGTCCGCGCGCTCGCCGGTGGTCTCGAACCCCAGTGCGGCATACAGCCTCGCCGCCCCGGTGTTCTCGGGCTCGTAGGACAGGGCGAACCCCGCTCGTGAGGCCCGGTCGGCCAGCAGCTCCAGAGCGGCGGCGACGGCCGCCCGCCCCAGGCCCCGCCCCTGGTGGCGCACGTCGATGATGATCCCGCCGAGCCAGCAGCTCCCGTCCTCGTCGTCGACGCCCCACATGAGCATGCCCACGACCTCGTCGCCCTCGAGGACGGCCATGGGGCGCCAGACCTCTTCATGCGCGCACAGAGCGAGGTAGTGAGTCGGCGAGGCGACGAAGGTCGACTGCTCGGGGGCGACCTCGAGGGCGGCGACCCGGCGCCAGGTGCTCGCATCGACCCGACGCAGCGTCACCTCTACGCTTGCATCAGCGCTTGCGCCAGGCCGGTTTGGGCTCACGTACTTTCCCCGCGAGTCGGCGGTACGACGCGCCTCCTGACCCTTCATCGGCCGGTCGCCTCGCGCACGAGGCCGGACAGGGCCGCGCGGTTGGGGGCGTGGAGCGTCGACAGGATCGAGGAGACGTAGTTGGACACCGTCTTGTCCGACAGTCCCAGCTCGGTGGCGATCCGAGAGTTCGGCCAACCGTCGGCGACGAGTCCAAGAACCTGGCGCTCTCGCAACGTGAGGGATGGGAATGCCTCTGCGGCAGGGGTGAAGGCCGCGGTGTCACTGATGCCGTGGAGCCGGTCGGCGACACTTGCACCCACGACGACAGAGCCGGCGGACACCGAGCGGATGGCGGCCACGACCTCCGCAGGGTCGGCGTCCTTCACGAGGTGCCCGTGCGCTCCCGCAGCCAGTGACCGGCTTGCCGTCGCGCCGTCCGCGGACATCGTCAGGACGAGGAGACGTGTTGTGGAGAGTTCTTTTCGCAGCCGTCGTACGACGTCCAGGCCGGTGCCGTCGGGGAGCCCCAGGTCGACGACGACGACGTCGGGGGCGGCCGAGACGATGCTGTCGATGCCGGAGACGTCCGAGGACTCGGCGACGACCTGGAGACCTTCGGCAGCCAGAAGATTGCGCAGGCCGTCGCGGAACAGCGGGTGGTCCTCGACGACGCCGACCCTGATCACGGTCACCCCTCCGAACCCGTCGTGAAGGTCGCGGTGAGGCGCGACCCCCCGCCGGGTCGAGGCCGGAGGGAGGAGGTCCCGTGGAGGGCCGCGGTTCGCGCCGCGATCGAGCCCAGACCGATGCCGGATCCGGCTGTGCCCGGGCCGATGCCGTCGTCGTCGACGACGACGCGAACCTCGTCACCGACGCGGGCGACGTGCACGCTGCAGTGGAGGGCCTCTGCATGGCGTCGGACGTTGGTGACGGCTTCGAGGACGACCCGGACGACAGCGGGTCGAACGTGGTCCGGGAGGGAGAGGTCGCAGGGCTCGACGTCGAGAGTGATCTCGGGCGGCCCCCCAGTCCCCAGTCGTTGCTTGAGCAGGGGTGCCAGCTGGGTGGGTTCGACGACGGTCGGGCGCAGGTCGTAGGCGAGCTCCCGCACGCGTGTCGCAGTGTGGCCGATTCCGCCGCGCAGCTCCTCGACCAGCCGGCTGGCCGTGACGGTGTCGTCGGTGGCAAGACGTGAGGATATGGCTGCGGCGGTGAGGGACAGGCCGGAGAGCGCCGGGCCCAGCTCGTCGTGGAGGTCGGCGTGAAGGCGGTCCCGCTCCCGGTCGCGGGCGGTCGCCGCTAAGTGGTGGGCCTCCGCCGCCGCTCGGGCGGCCCGGGCTCCGGCGAGCGCCGGAGCCGCCGTCACGGCGACGGCAGCCATGACGTCGAGGTCCCTCCGGGAGAGTGAGGTCTCACCGGGTCGCGCTGCGGCGGCGAGGACGGCCACCTCGTTGCGGTGCAGAAGGACCGGAACCTCGAACAGGTGCAGGGCCGTGTCTCCGGAGCTTCCGAGCACGTGGGGGCCGACGCGGACGAGCGAGGCCGGGCTGGCGAGGGCGTCGCGGACCGTCCTGGCGACGAGTGGCCCGACCTCCTCCGCCCCGGTGGTGCCCGCGAGCAGGAGGGGCAGTGCCCGCAACGACTGCTGCGGGCCGCGCGAGTACGCCAGCTGGGTGGCAAGCCGGTTCGCCAGCCACGTTGCCGGGAGTACGCTCACGCAGGCCACGGCCGTGGACCACCCGGGACTCCACACCTGCGTGAGCGCATGGGCGAGAGCGACGAGGACCGTTGCCGACACGGCCGTGACGACCCAACGCACGAGCTCGTCGACCGGGCCCTTGTCGCCGAGGGCAAGCCCGACCGCTGCAGCGACGGGCACGGCCCACATGCCCATGACTGACAGTACGGCGTACGCGGCGTGCTGCAGTACCCACGCGGGCCCACCGGGTAGCGCGGCGACCGCGCCCACCCCCAGAAACAGGCCGAGCGCGGGGGTTAGGCCCAACACGAGCCACTTCGTCGCCTGGCGTTCCGCGACCGAGGAACGGGATTGGAACCTCCATACCTGCAGGACGGCCAGAGCTGCGAAGCCTGCGATGAACGCCGCCGGCCATCCCAGCAAGACCCCTGCTGCACATGCGAGCCCGACCCCGGCAGCCCAATGTGGTCGAGGCGTGCCGGAGGGGTACACGGTGAGCAGGGCGAGCCAGGCCAGCATCGATACGCTGACCACCCACTGGGGCGGCGTCGTCCCTCTGAGGAGCGCCGTTGAGACGGCCGCCGTGGACAGCAGGACCGCCACGACCGCGCTCCAAACCACCCACCCAGCTGCGCGGGCCCCGCCGTCGGCCGACATGACCAGACCCTAGCGACGCAGACCCTGGGCGACCAGAGCCGCGACGACGGTGCCCACGACGATGAGCGCGACGACGAACCCCCACATCCCGTCGGGAGCTCCCGGCAGGAACGGAAGCACGATCGCTGACCAGGACTCGAGAACCCTCGTCGCGATGACGAGCCACAGGCCACCGCGATGGCCTCGCCAAGCGGGTATGACCGCCGCGAGAGTCGAGAGCCCAAAGACCAAGAGCAGCAGGCTCATCCACACCGGTTGAGGGGCCAACGATGGGTCGGTCTGGCCGAAGGTCGGATCGATCAGCGACCCGGCGCCGTTGATCACGTTGAAGACCGACATGACCGCCGCGACGGTCAGACCGATCCGGGACAGGATGCGTCGTCGCGATCGCGGAACGGACGGGGCGACGGTGGTGGTGGACATCGAACCTCCTAGGTTGGGACGTCCCGCCACTGTCAATCCGTGCCTCGGGGGCCGGTAGAGGCACGCGCTCCCAAACGCTGGGAAGGACTCAGGAAGGACATGGAGGCAGGGATTCCCCCAGAACGGGACAGTTCGCGCGCCGTAGAGATGACGGGTGGGTCCTCCCCGAGAACTGCGAGCCAAGAGTGCGGACCCGCCCACAACGAGCGACGCTGTCGCCGGGCTGTCTCTACCAGTGGTGCCCGCTGACATCTCGTGTCGGTCGCACGCGCTGGGCGCATGGCCCTCTATCGCGAGCTGCGCGACGTCTGCAGCCGCTCCTCATCGCTGAGGAGCCCACCCAGAGGCGACACCTCACGCATCTCGATGCTGCCGCGATCGAGGCCGTTGAGGATGCGGCGGATTCCCGGTACGTCGCGATCGTGGACCAGGCGTATCCAGCGCTCGAGGTTGCGGGTGTGTGGCTGACCTGTGATGCGCGTACGGAGGTGCTCGAGTCGCGACTCGATGTGGGGGATCCAGTCCTCCAGGGTCTGCGGAGACAGTTCGAGTGAGAGCTGTTGGTGCAGCTGCCAGGAGCGACGCTCCGAGCGCGTGAGATCCGGCTGGAGCGAGCGGCGGGTGACCTCGAGCTGGTACCCCGTGCACTCGAGGAGCCGGCCGAGCATGTCGTCGCTGAGCTCGGTGCGACCGGACACGAACTGGCTGATGCTCGGCTGGTGCACCCCGCTGAGTCGGGACAGGCGGGACTGGGTGGTGCCGGTCTCCGACATCACCTGGTCGAGCAGATCTCCTCGCATTCCCACTTACGGATTATAGCAAGCAGTGCTATATCACCGTCGGCGTCCAGATCCGGGGTCTGCCATTCGACTCAGGGCGGCTGCCAGAGCCTGGTCTCGGGCCTGTGAGGTGTGCAGATAGAGCGCGCTGACCTTCGGGTCGGCGTGGCCCATCCGGGCCTGAAGGGTTGCTTGGGTCGCGCCGGCGTCGGCCGCGAGGGTGTTGGCGGTGTGGCGCAGGTCGTGCCACACCATCCCCGCTCGTCCGATCGAGGCGGTGGCTGTCTGGAACGCCTTGAGCGTGGTGTGCCTCGAGATCGGCTGACCGTCGCCTCGGGTCCAGACGAAGTCCTTGGGGTGCGTCCCCGCCTTCGTCCCAAGGTACGTCCCCAGCGCCTCGGTCACGTGGTCGGGCATGTGGACGATCCGGATGCCGCGCTTCGACTTCGGCGGTCCGAGGACCAGGCGCGCGGGGTGGCCGACGTACTGCGCGGTCTGCCGGATGTGGAGAGCGCCCGTGGTCAGGTCGACGTCGCCGACGCGAAGTCCCGCGGCCTCGCCGATGCGCAGACCGCACCATCCGGAGACCAGCGTGAGCGCCTGCCAATGGAAAGGCATGGCGTCGACGAGGGCGGCGAGCTCGACGGGGGAGAGGGCCACCGACTCGCGAACCTTGGCGGTGCTCCCTCCGCCCTTGAGCCGGCACGGGTTGCGCGTGATCAGCTCGTCGTCCTCGGCGGTCTGCAGGATCGCCTTGAGGACGCTGTACGCCTTCGCGCCCGCGGAGTCGTTGCCACGCACCGCGAACTGACCGCGCCAGTGCCGCACCACGGCGCTGTTGATCTCGTCGAGGGGCAGGGTGCCGAACGCCGGGAGGATGTGGACGTCGAGGGCATTGCGGTACCCGGCGACCGTCGACGGCCGCAGCGCCTTGCCTCGCGTCGTCACCCGGCCCTCGATCCACTGCTCGGCGTAGATCGCGAAGGTCGACGCGCGGCGCCTCTCGACCTCCTTGGCCGCCTCGGCTGCCCTAACGAGGGGCGAGGTCCACCGCTGCTGCGAGATGAGGGCGCGCTCGACCGACAGCCACGCCTGGGCGTCGCCCTTGGTGGTGAAGGTCGACGGCCCCCTGTAGGTCACGAGGTCCGGCCCCGTGTACCGCGCCTGCCACCGCCCAGACGGCAGCTTTCGAAGGTTCCCGAATGCACTCTTGCCAGCCATGACACCCCTAAGCGCTTGGCACCTTCTTCGTGGCCACGACCGATGTCGTGCCAGATACGTGCCAGATGAACGCCGATTTGTGCCATATCTTGGCCTCTTCTGGCACTGACGGCGAGGGGCCAGAAATGACGAAAACCCGCTGGTGAGAGCGGGTTTCGCAGGGTGCCCC
>NZ_AVPJ01000041.1 GCF_000768705.1 Knoellia sinensis KCTC 19936 | reverse complement strand
AGGATTCGAACCTGCGACACCTTCTTTAGGAGATTCCTCGGGGCCTTCGAGAGGGTGGCTACGAACCGTGTTTGTGCGGGGAACCGGGTGTGGTGGATACGGCCGTGGAGGGGTTCTGCCCGGAAATGGTGCCCAAAATGTGCCCACGGAATGCCCTCGGGCACAGCTGAGCCACCGAGTCGACAGCGGAGCAGATCCGCCAGGCGGAGTGGTCGGGTCAAGGGTGGCCGCAGGCCATCACGTAGTGACGCATCGCGCCCTTGAGGCGGCCCGGAGTCGGGCGGGACAGTGGAGCGTCGGGTCGGCGGCGGTACTGAACTGACCGTTGGGAGGCAGGGCACCGGATCGTGTGGTCCGGTGCCCTTCTCGTATGCCGTGAACGAAACTCGGCGGTGCGCGCCGGGACCGGCCGCCAGGCCGCACGCCCGGCGCGGCGGCGGGCCGAAGGCCCGCCCTTGACTGAGTACAGGGAATTCTCACCGAGCGCAAAAACGGTGCGTTGCATGCGGCGGCAAGTGCGACGAGGCGGTGGTCCGCTCGTGCATTCTGTAATACGCTTTGATCATGGAAACGGTCAACGGTGTCCCGGTCACGGACGAGACGATCCAAGAGTGGGCCGACGAAGCTGAGCGGGGATACGACGTCAGCCAGCTGCGCAAGCGTGGGCGCAAGCCGATGGGCGACGGCCCCGCACGCGTTGTCCCTGTCCGCGTTGACGACACCCTGCTCAGTGCGCTGGACCAGCGTGCCGAGCACGATCACGTCAGCCGGTCTGAGTTGATCCGTGCCGCCATCCGCGCGTACGTCGCGTGAAGGTCGCCCCTTCGGCATTCAAGCACGGCATCAGCGAACTCGACATCCTCTACGCCGCCGAGAACTGGGCGTACTCCAGCCAGCCAGACGACGACGTCCCAGCCAAGCAGCTCGTGCTGGGTTTCGACTCGAACGGTCGACTCCTGCAACTTGCCATCCTGACGTTCGACAGCGGTCAGCAACTCGTCATTCACGCCATGAAGGCGCGGCCGAAGTACCTGCACCTGCTCGACTAAAGCCCGACCCCGCCACGGATGGTTAGGAGGGGCGCTTCTTCCCTGACCCCGGCGCGACAGCTCGCGCGAGTCGCAGAGGACCGTCCGCGGCGCGCGTGCTTATGGAGGCCGGATCGTAAGGCAGAGGGTCCGCGGTGACGTGGCCACTACGGGCCTTGATGACCGTTAGCCTGCCAACCATGTCCAGCACAGTAGGGCGACGTAGCGCGATGATGGCGCTGTTTTGTGCGGCTCTGGCGCCCCTTGTCGTGGCGGGCGGCCTCGCGGCGTCCATAGCGACGGAAACGAGCTGGGCCTTTGTGCCCGCAATCCCTGTATTCGCGGTGCTTGACCGGCTGTCGGCTCGGTTCGTGGACGCCTTCGATGCTGAGACCGGCGCTTCATCGGATTGGTACGCCTGGGGGAGCCGCGACTACCTACGTCACTACGCGGAGCGAGCAGGTGTCGACTGGCGACTTGCGGCGGGTGTTGCGTGGCTGGGCGTTGGTCTACTGGCCGGGTTCTTCGTCTTCTTGTGCGTCTACGCCGTGTGGGACTTCGCTCGCGCCGGGGTGGATGCTCTGAGTTCGTAACCGGAACGCGGCATGAGCGGTAGTCGGTCATGCGAGGCTTTGCCAATGGTCGAGCTAACCTCGCGCCTGCGCCAACGTCTCGACTCAGACTTTGGAGCGGCCGCGCCAGATTTAGCCGCTGAGCTCGAGCGGCTCCCAGAGTCAATCAACAGTGGTCAGGATCCAGAGCGGATTCAAGCCTCAGTGGTGCTGGGGGCGCGTGGCTCGGTCCGAGAGTTCGCTGCGATGGTGGAACTTGCTCGGGTGGATTGGCGCGACTTGCTGGTATGCGGCGGGCTCGAGAACGCCGACTACGTCGCGGTCATGCGACGACAGCTCGGCTAGTAGGACGCGCACTCGTCGCGGCATGAGCGTGCGTTAGGAGTCCTCCGCTTGGGTGCGCCAGTACCTTGCCGCAGCCCAGGCGATGAGTTCCCGCTCGTCCTGCCCTAGGTCGGTCGCCTCGCTCACTGAGTCGAGCAAGTCGCGCAGCGCCGGGTTTGTAGACCTGTCGGTGCGCTCCGTCTTGAGCAATCGCGCATAGAGTTCATCCCCGTCAATTGACCTCGCCTCATAGGCGGAGAGCATCGCGGCCACGCGCGGCTGGACGGGTTGGTCACTCACCGGGGAAGGCTACGTCGTCGCCCTCTGTCCCCACAACATGACGGCTCATCGTCACGATGCGCGGCATGAGGGATGCTCTGCGTCGTTGCTGACGCAACAGCACTCCGCCGGAGGATCCATCAATCGGCGAAGAAGGTTATGGACGTGTCCCCATCGCGTTCTCGCTGGCGGACAGTGGCTGAGATGTATGCCAGGCCCGCGGCGCCGAGTAGCCCTAAGCCGAGGCGGACGGCCAGCGGAAGGCTAGAACCCTCCAGACCGGAAGCAATGCCGAGGGCGCCCAAGGATGGACAGAGCCCCGGGGAGTGGTGGGGATTG
>NZ_AVPJ01000030.1 GCF_000768705.1 Knoellia sinensis KCTC 19936 | reverse complement strand
CCAACTCCTACACCCCCGATTGGGATGAGCCAGATTGCGTCACGCTGTCGAAACGACCCTTGCGCCGCCGTGCTTGCCGAGGCATCGCGACGCCTTAGAATCCTGCGTCGAACACATCGAGCTCAAGAAGAGAGCACTTTCGCCGGAAGGCTCTCCTCCGCCCGGCGCAGGGTGCCCGGGGTCAGCGGTGGACCATGGAGCCGACCGTGTTCACGACGAACCTCGCGGCGTCCTCCTCGGCCAGGCCGCCGTTGCGGACCTCGGTGGCGGCGCCGTGCATGATGAAGTGGATCGCGCTTGAAAGCCATTGGGCTGGGAGGTCATCGCGGAAATCTCCTTGCGCCTGCCCACGTTCGAGCAGCGCGGTGATTCGTCGAGCGGGTTCGGCGTGCATCGCCTTGAGTTGATCGGCGGGCACCACACCGTCGGCCGCTGCCAGGAGTGAGGTCGCCTCCGCAACGAGGCTCCAGCTCGAGGTAAGGAGACGGGTCAGGGCGTCCCCTGGGGAGCCGGTCAGATCGATGCCGCTGAGCAGCACTTCACCCTCCTCGAGAGCCTGCTCGAGCGCGGTCGTCAGAAGGAGCGCGCGCGTTCGGTAGTGCCCGTACAGCGTCATCCGCCCCACCCCAGCCTCGCGAGCGATGTCTTCCATGCTCGCGCTCGGATTGCGACTGAGCAGGGAGCGGGCCGCGCTCAGGATCAGCCGCTGGTTCTGCACGGCGTCAGATCTCTGCGCGCGGCGTGGAGATGACTTTGCGGGGGTTCCCTCCAACGATGTCATGACCGCACCGTATCTCGTACGGGAATATACGAGCTACGCTACTGTTCCTACTCGTACACATGAGTACGAGTAAAACCTGGAGGTAGGAAGATGACCGAGCAACGCACATCCAGCCCCGCGATGGTGGCAGCGGCGCACCCCTCCCGGTGGAAGATCTTGGGCTTCCTGGGAGTGGCTCAGCTGATGCTGATCCTTGACGTCACCGTGGTAGCGATCGCGCTACCTCACATCCAGGCCGACTTGAGTCTGAGCCGTGCGGCGCTGACCTGGACGGTGAGCGCCTACACCTTGGCGTTCGGTGGACTGATGCTTTTAGGTGGACGGCTCGCGGACATTCTGGGTGCCCGCCGGGTTGTCTTGACCGGGTTGGCGTTGTTCACTGCGGCGTCACTGACGGCCGGGTTCTCCAGCTCCGCCGAGTTCCTGCTCGCGGGGCGTGTCGGTCAGGGGGTCGGCGCCGCGATGATGTCGCCCGCTGCGTTGTCCCTCGTGGTGTCGCTGTTCGTCGGTGACGAGCGCAACCGCGCACTGGGTGTGTGGTCGGCCCTGGGTGGCGGGGGTGCCGCCTTGGGCGTGCTCGTCGGCGGGCTACTGACCGGTGGGCCGGGCTGGGAATGGGTCTTCTGGGTCAATGTCCCGATCGGTCTGGTCATTTTGGTTTCGCTGGCACGGATGCTGCCGGGCACTTTTCCAACGGTCGATAACCGTCGTCTCGACATCCTCGGCGCGGCCCTGGTCACCGGCTCGTCCGCGACCCTGATCTACGCCTTTGTCGGCGCGGGCGACACCGGGTGGATGACTGCTCGGACCGGAGCACTGGTCCTGGCATCGGCGATTGGTTTCGCGGTGTTCGTTGCGTGGCAGCGCACCACGCGGGTTCCGTTGATGGATGTGCGACTCCTGGCCCGACGGCCGGTAGCGACGGGTACGTTCCTGATCTTCGTGGCGACCGCTCTCATGGTTGCGGTCTTCTTCCTCGGGACGTTCTACTTCCAGCACGGCCTGGGCTACGGACCGATGCGCGCCGGCCTGCTGTTCTTGCCCGTCGCGGTGGCGACGATGGCGGGAGCTCAGTTGACCGGGCGAGCGTTGGCCAAAGTCGGCGTGCGCACCCTGGCCGTGAGCGGCCTGGTCCTGGCCGCGGCAGGAATGGCCGTTCCGGCACTGCGACTTGAGGTGGGGTACGCGCTGACCGGGATCGTGATCGCCGCAGCCGGTACCGGGGCACTGTTCGTGGTCGCCTCAGCGACCGCCCTGGGCCAAGTCGCCCCGAACGAGGCCGGCATCGCCTCGGGGATCGTCAGCACCTCACACGAGTTCGGCGCCTCCATCGGGGCGTCGGTCATCTCGAGCGTGGCGGCGGTCAGCATCGCCGGTTCCACCGCCGCTGGCTTCACACGTGGTTTCGGTGTCGCTGCCGTCGCTGCTGCCGTGGCCGCCCTCGTCGTATTCGTACTCACGCCCAACCCAGAGCCCACCGGGCCGGCCGGGGTCGAACCCTCCTGAGAGCCTGGAACCGGCCACCACTCCCGACGGGGGGTGGCGGCCGGTTCTCCCTGCCTGGGCCTTTGTCGAGCCCGGGCAAGGGGGCAGCTCGCGACCGACTCGCTACGTCAGCGGCGCGAAGGTGGCTCCGCGGTCGCTCGAGCGGACGATGCTCGTGCCTGTCACGGCCAGGATCTCCAGCTGACCGTCGCCGATGCTGGCGCCGATGGCCTGGGGTGGGCCGAGCGGGTGGGCGGCGACGGGCTTCCAGGTTCCACCCTTGTCGCTACTGATGAAGACCCTGCCGGCCTGATCGACGCCGACGACCTGGCGTGCGTCGGCCCAGTCCAACAGGACGAGCGCGGGCGCGTCCGCCACGGGCGTCCAGGTGTCGCCGTAGGTCGTTGAGGCCTGGAGGCCGGCACTGGTCGCGGCCAACACCTGGGCGCCATCGGGGGACGCACCCAGGGATGTCACGTCGGCGGACATGGGCAGGTCTCGCCAGGTGCGACCGTCTTGACTGGCCCGCAACCTGCCGTCATAGCCGAGCAACCCGCGGGTGGACGAAGTGAGCGCGTGGAAGTCGGACTGGCCGCCGCGGGATCGAACCGTCCACGTCTTTCCCCCGTCGACCGAGTCGATCAGGCCGACGGGTTGGGGGAGGTCGGTGCCGACGCCGGGATGCCCGGAGGAGAGCAGGTCGCCCGACTCGGTCATCGTGAAGCCCATGAGGTCAACGGTCGGACCGTCGACCCGTGAGGGACCGGTGTCGCTGATCACGAACAGTCCGTCGTGGGTGGCGACATAGACGTCCCCGCTGGTGGGGTGTCGGGCGATGCCGTGCGTGTGCCCGGCGACCAGGGGGTTGGCGCTGGTGCCAGCTACGGCGGTGGTTTCCGGTGAACCGGAGTCATCGGGTCCAAACAGTCCGCTGGCGGCAATGATCAGGGCCGCGAACAGGGCCGCCGCGATGAGCGCAAGGAGGAGGCGTGGCTTCATGGGTCAGTCTCCCGTGAGCAGGGCGGTCATGGTGGCGATCTCGTCGCTTTGACCGTCGATGATGGCCTGCGCCAGCGCCTTGGCGTCCGCGTCGGCGCCGTCGGCCAGCTCGGTGCGGGCCATGGTGATCGCGCCCTGGTGGTGCTTGATCATCATCTGCAGCCACATCCGGTCGAAGTCTGTTCCGGTGGCGGATCCGAGCTGGCTCATCTCGTCCATGCTCATCATGCCGTCACCGCCGTGCTGCATCCCGGTGGCCGCCGGAACGGGCGCACCCCAGGCCTGCAACCAGCCGGTCATCTGCGTGATCTCGGGGTCTTGCGCGGCTTGGATCTGCTTCGCCAGATCCTTGACCTCCTGGCTGCTGGCCCGGGTGGGCACCATGGCGGCCATGGACACCGCCTGCGCGTGGTGCGGGATCATGCCGGTCGCGAACTTCACGTCGGCGTCGTTGTGGGCTCCCGAGGCGGACGTCCCTGACGGGGATGTCGTAGCCGAGCCGGGGCTGGTACTGCTCATGGTGCTCATGTCGTGGTCACCGTTGTCGGTACAGGCGGACAGGGTCGCGGCCGCGAGGGCGGACACGACAAGGACACGGGTGATGCGCTTCATGGATGAATCTCCGTTTCGAGGGTCTGACTGGTGCGGGAAGGAACGTCGAGCGGGCGGGTGATCCCGCGCCGAGCTCACGTCCGCAGCACACAGACCTCGATCGGTGACAGCGCCATGCGGCGCAACGGGGGCTGAGCCGCCACGGTCGCTCGCGACCACCACGGCAGGATCAGGGCCGCACGGGAACGCCGCCGGTGCCGCAGAGCCAGCAGCAGGGCCAACGCGAGCAGACTCGACACCACCGCCAGGCACATCGCGCCCATGGCGTCGAAACCCGGGTCCAGGCAGCCGTGACATGCGGCGACGACCACGGAGGTCAGTGCCAAGAGGGAAGGTGCGGTTTCGGGATCGGCCATCGCGTGATGTGAGGCCGATCCGGCCGCCGGCGGAGCCGGGTGCACACCGTGCGTGGCACCCGCGGCCACCTGGTGGTGGCTTGCCGCCTCCCCCGAGCCGTGGTGTCCCGCTCCCATGGAGTGCATCCCGACCACGGCCACGGCCAGCACGAAGACGACCAGCAGCCGCCAACCGCGCTGCACCGTCGCGACCGGATGCACCATGGCCCGATCCTCTCACGCAGCCTGCACCGGCTCGCTCAGCCGGACCCATGCGAGCTCATCGACACTCGGTCGCGCGTCGGGCCGGTGGCCGAGCGGCCCGGTGCACAGCTTCGTCGACGCCCCCGATATCGGCGCGACCCCAACCCCCGACCCGGACCGGCGGCCCCACAGCGACACCCCTTGATCGATACCCCTAGGGGGTATAGGCTCAATGGCATGGACGACATGACCGACCACACCGCACACCCCTCCGCCGCGACGATCACAGTCAAGGATCCGGTCTGTGGGATGGACGTCGATCCCGCCGTCAGCCCCCACCAGTCTGACCACGGGGGGCGCACGTTCCACTTCTGCTCCGCGCACTGCAAGGCCACGTTCGACGCCGAACCTGCGGCGTACGCGGCGGCGAGCGGCGACGGTGAGCCCGGTCACCACGACGGGCATGGCCACCACGGCGCGGGGCAGGGCCAGGGCGGTGCGGCACCGGCTCCGGCGCCCGGGGAGGTCGCGGAGTGGACCTGCCCGATGCACCCGGAGATCCGGCGGCCCGGTCCGGGCTCGTGCCCGATCTGTGGGATGGCCCTGGAGCCCGTGATGGTGACCGCGGACAGCGGGCCCAGCCCCGAACTGGCGGACATGACCCGCCGCTTCTGGACCGGTGTCGCCCTGTCGATCCCCGTGGTCATCCTGGGGATGGGTGGGGACCTGTTCCCGGCGATCCACGACGCGATCTCCGCGCGAGCATCCGCCTGGCTGCAGCTGGTTCTCGCCACCCCCGTGGTGTTGTGGGCGGGGTGGCCCTTCTTCCAGCGGGCCTGGACCTCGGTACGGACCCTGAAGCTGAACATGTTCACGCTCATCGCCATGGGCACCGGGGTGGCGTGGCTGTTCAGCGTGGTCGCCACCCTCGCCCCGGGCATCTTTCCTGAGGCGTTCAGGATGGATGGCGCGGTCGACGTCTACTTCGAAGCGGCCGCGGTCATCACCACGTTGGTCCTGCTCGGGCAGGTCCTGGAGCTGCGGGCCCGGGAGCAAACCTCCGGCGCCATCCGGGCACTGCTGGACCTCACCCCCGACACCGCGCGTCGGATGAACCCGGACGGCACGGAGGACGAGGTGACCCTGGACCAGGTGACCGTCGGTGACCGGTTCCGCGTCCGGCCGGGCGAGAAGGTCCCGGTCGACGGGCTCGTCGAGGAGGGACGGTCCACCCTGGATGAGTCCTTGGTGACCGGTGAGTCGATGCCGGTGACCAAGACCGTTGACGACAGCGTCATCGGCGGCACCATCAACCAGAGCGGGTCGCTGATCGTGCGCGCCGAGAAGGTCGGGCGCGACACCATGCTCGCTCGGATCGTCCAGATGGTCGCTGACGCGCAACGCTCCCGCGCACCCATTCAGCGGGTCGCGGACCAGGTGGCGGCATGGTTCGTGCCCGCGGTCATCGTCATCGCGATCGTCGCCTTCGCGGTCTGGGCCGTCGTCGGACCCGACCCGCGGTTGGCTCACGCGCTCGTCGTCGCCGTGTCCGTCCTGATCATCGCCTGCCCCTGTGCGCTGGGTCTGGCGACGCCGATGTCGATCATGGTCGGCGTCGGGCGCGGGGCCGGGCTCGGTGTCCTGATCAAGAACGCCGAAGCTCTCGAACGGATGGAGAAGGTCAACACCCTGGTCGTGGACAAGACCGGAACCCTCACCCAGGGCAAACCGTCCGTGACACAGGTCGTCACCGCAGCCGGGTTCGAGCAGGACAAGGACGAGCTGCTGCGCCTCGTGGCCGGTGTCGAACGAGCCTCCGAGCACCCGCTGGCCGCGGCCATCGTCGATGCCGCCACCGCGGCCGGTCTGTCCATCCCCGAGGTGGCCGACTTCGATGCCCCGGTCGGCAAGGGTGTCACTGGGACGGTGGACCAAAGGCAGGTCCGGGTCGGCAGCGCAGCCTTCCTGACCGGCGAAGGACTCGACCCGAGTGCCTTGGCCACACAGGCAGACGAACTGCGAGCTGACGGGGCGACGGTGATCTTCGCCGGCGTGGACGACCAGCTCGCGGGGATCATCGCCATCGCCGACCCGGTCAAGGAAACGACCCCCGAGGCCGTGAAAGCCCTGCGCGCGGAGGGTGTCGAGGTCGTCATGCTCACCGGTGACAACCGCGTCACCGCGCAAGCCGTCGCCCGCCGCCTTGGCATCGACCGGGTCGAAGCCGAGGTCCTGCCCGACCACAAGGCCGACGTCGTCACGCGGCTCCGCAGCGAGGGACGCGTCGTGGCCATGGCCGGGGACGGCGTCAACGACGCACCCGCCCTCGCGGCCGCCGACGTGGGCCTGGCCATGGGGTCAGGAACGGACGTGGCCATCGAGAGCGCGGGGATCACCCTGCTCAAGGGCGACCTGACCGGCATCGTGCGAGCACGCTCCCTGTCTGCGGCGACGATGTCGAACATCCGGCAGAACCTCGTCTTCGCGTTCATGTACAACGTTGCCGGGATCCCCATCGCCGCCGGCGTTCTCTACCCCACCTTCGGGCTCCTGCTCTCCCCGATGATCGCCGCGGCCGCCATGGCCCTCTCCTCAGTCAGCGTCATCGCCAACGCCCTCCGCCTGCGCACCCGCCGGCTCTGAACGCCCACGCAGCACGACGTCACTCGCGCAGCGGGAACGTTGACATCGCTCGAGGCCGCCTCGGGTCCGTCCTTCGCGGGCGCCCCCCGGTGGCAGTAGCAGTTGTATCGTGAAGATGACAGGCCGAATCGTCGCCGTGCTGTCCGCGCGCCCACGTCCGCAGGCGGATAGGCCGTCGGCGAGTCGTCGGCGGGAGTTGCCTTGGAGGCGACCGTGTACACGTGTGAAATGTTCGGGATGGCTGGGATGGATGGCGGCATGGGCGTCGCGATGATGCTGGGAATGCTGGTGTGGGGCCTGCTCGGTTTGGCGCTGACGGCTGTGGCCGTAGCTGCCACGGTCTGGCTGATTCGAGACAGCCAGCACCGCGGCACCGCAAGGCCCGTCGACCCCGACGCCCGCTAACCCCCTCTCGACAGTCCCCACCCGAGAGGGGCTTTTGTGCGACCCTGCGGTCGCACGTCGGGCTGGCCGGCAGGCGGGTGCTCGGTCGGAAGTTTTCGATGGTGTCACGGGTGCCGGGACTCATGCCCGATCCCAGATCGGCGTGGGTGAGAGCGAGGCGTCGGTGACGCTGCCGTCGCCGGCCCTGGCGGCCCGCCCCGGTCGTGGTGGTGACGTGGGCGGCGGGCCCCGGCGGTCGCACGCGACCTCAGGTTCGTTTGCGACAATCGGGACCATGAACCCGGACGTTCCCTCGGTCAGCCGCGCAGCCTCGCCCCTCGTGCGGTGCGGATCGTCCCAGACCCCCGTTCTCGGCACCTTCCGGGGCGTTGCCGCATGATCCGCGGGGTCAGCCGGTATGCCGTGACCCGGGCTGCTTTGGGCGTCGCCGCTGTTGGGGCGCTCGGCGCCGTGAGTGGGTGCTCCTCGGACCCGAACTCCATTGCCGCCCAGGCCAAGCGCGGCGACCAGAAGGGGTACATCGCCGGCAATGGCGCGATCGAACAGATTCCCGTCGACCAGCGGTTGAAGCCCGTCACCCTCGAGGGCACCACGTTGGACGGCAGGGACTGGTCGAGCGTCTCGGCTCGAGGGAAGGACATCGTCGTCATCAATCTCTGGGGTTCGTGGTGTCCGCCGTGCATCACCGAGATCCCCGACCTCGAGAAGGTCTGGACCGAGGTCCAAGCGGCCAAGAAGCCGGTGCAGTTCATGGGGATCGACTTTCGTGAATCCGCCCAGCGCGGCGCCGCGTTCGTGGCCACTCAGAAGATGACCTACCCCAGCCTCAGTGACCCATCAGGGGTTCTCATCCTGGCGTTCGGTCGGCAGGCTCCGACGAGCCCGCCGTCCACCCTGATCCTCGACAGGGCCGGGCGAGTCGCCGCCCGGGCCAGTGGTGTCGTCACCGCGGCCACGCTGCGCGGGCTCATCGACGACGTGCTGCAGGGCTGATCGCCGTGACCGACACGATCGCCTCCGGCTCACTGTCTCTCGCCGTGCTGGTGGCCGCCCTGGCAGGCCTGGTCTCGTTCGCGTCGCCCTGTGTGCTGCCGCTGGTGCCCGGGTTTCTGGGATACGTCACCGGGCTGAGCGACACGGCACTGCAGCAGCGGTCGCGTGGACGGCTGGTGGCCGGGGCGATCCTGTTCGTGCTCGGCTTCGCGCTCGTGTTCGTCCTCGGATCGATCTTCATCGCCACCTTGGGACGATCCCTCGTCGAGCACCGGACGGTCCTCATGCGGGTCGGTGGTGCGCTGATCATCGTCATGGGCCTGGTCTTCCTCGGGGTGGGAGCCGGTGCGGGTTCGCAGCGTCAGTTCACGCCGTCGTGGCGGCCGCAGACTGGGCTGCTGGGCGCCCCTGTGGTGGGCGCCATCTTCGGGCTCGGGTGGGCGCCGTGCACCGGCCCCACCCTGGCCGCGGTCATGACGCTGTCGGCCTCGACCACCAACCCGAGCACGGGGCGCGCGGTCACCCTCGCCACGGCATACGCCCTCGGGTTGGGATTGCCCTTCATCCTCGCGGCGGCCGGCATCGAACGCTTCGGGCGCGTGTCCGGTTGGGTTCGCGACCGGCACCGCCTCATCCAGGTCCTCGGCGGGGGGATGCTCATCCTCGTCGGGCTGCTGCTGCTGACCGGCGTGTGGGAAGACCTCACTCGGTGGCTGCAGGCTGAGCTCGTCTCCGGCTTCACCGTGCCCTTATGAGCGCTGGGAGCCGGGCACCCTGACTGTCGGCACACGCTCCAGGTGGGGTCAGAGTCCGAAGGCTCCGCCGCCGACGAGGATGGCGATGCCCAGGCCGATCAGCACGATCGGGAAGAGGATGTGCTCCCAGCGTTCCAGAACGTCGGCGATCGGTCGGCGGGTGGCCACGAATTTGGCCAGGACCACCAGCAGGGCGACCAGTGCCAGAAACACGATGCAGTAGGCAACCACGGCGGCCGGGCCGACACTGAGGAAGACCGGGACGTACACACCGATGTTGTCCCCGCCGTTGGCGAAGGTCACCCCGGCCACGGTCCACACCGCGACGTTCTTGCCCTCGACCTTGGCCTCGTCATCATCGTCGTCGTCCCCGCGCCAGGCCTGCCAGGCCATCCACAGCCCCAATCCCAGCGGGATGAGCCCAAAGTAGGGGATGACCTCCGGCGGCAGGAAGGCGCCCGCGCCCAGGGCAACCAGGACGGCCGCCACGAGAATGCCGGCAAATCCCAGGTACTGGCCGCCCAGAATCCGGGCGGTGGTACCCCGATGGCCCGCCCCGCGGGCGAAGAACAGGGAGAGCACGATGATGTCGTCGACGTTGGTGGCGATGAACAGGCCGATGGCCTGCAGGACCGAGGACAGGATCACGCGCCCAACCCCGTCCCGCAGCAACCGGGCACCGAACAGGCCGGGTCCACGCAGGGGGCGTTCTCATCGGCTGCCAAGGTGGTCTCGACCAGCACAGTCAGTGCCCGCGCCAGGTGCGCATCGGCGATCTCGTACCGGCTCTGGCGGCCCTCGGGCACAGCGACCGCAATCCCGCAGTCCCTCAGGCACGCCAGGTGGTTCGACACGTTCGGGCGGGTCAGGCCGAGATCCCGGGCCAGCTCCGCCGGGTAGGCCGGCCCCTGCAGCAGGGTCAGCAGCAACTTGGACCGGGTCGGGTCGGCCATCGCCCGCCCCAACCGGTGCATCACATCCAAACGCGAATCGCTATTCAGCATATGCTGAACTATACAGCACATACTGAACCGACGTTCCGGATCCCACCGCGCACCCGGGGAGGACCACGCCGTCGATCGGCAGACTCGACTTGGAGGATCGGGGCACCTGGCCCCCGATCGGCCGCCTTGGTCAGAGCAGCGTCACCCAGTAGTCCCAGAACCGGACGAGGATGAGCCCAGCGATGGCCACGAGCCACACCGTGATCACACTGGGGCCGTAGCTGGCCAGGGCGGCAAGTCGCGGCAGTCGTCCCGCCCTCGCGTTGTGTGCCGTGCTGACAACGAACGCCGTGATCGCCGAGACCCAAACGATCATGCAGTACGGGCACAGGGCACCGATCCGGTACAGGCTCTGGGCGATCAGCCAGTGCACGAACAGGACCCCGAACGTTGTCCCGGCCTGGATGCCCCACCAGAACCATCCCGTCAGGGTGGCCCGGGTCAGCAGGACGACGCCTATGGTCAGGAGGGCCGTGAACCCGGCGACCCCCAGGATCGGGTTGGGGAAACCGAACGCTGCGGCCTGTTCGGTGTTCATGATCGACCCGCAGGAGAGCACCGGGTTGATGCTGCACGAGGGCACATAGGTGGGGTCGGTGAGCAGCTCGATCTTTTCGACGAGCAGCACGAAGGCTGCGACCAGGCCCACCAGTCCGGTCAGGGTCAGTGACCAGGCGGTGCCGTGTCCCGCGATCCCTCGCGACTGGGTCCTGGGTTGACCCCTGCCAGGAGCACGTGCCGGTTCAGCCATTGAGGGCGGCGTCGATCTGGTCGCGGAAGTCCTGGACAGAGGACGGCTCGAGCTTTTTGCCGTTGAGGAAGAACGTGGGGGTGCCGCTCACGCCGAGGTCGAGGCCGTCCTGCCGGTCCCGCTCCACCCGGTCCAGGGTGGCCTTGTCCGCGACCGCCTTGTCGTAGGCCGCCATGTCCAACTCCAGCTCCTGAGCGAAGCCGCGGAACACGGCCGCCTTGGAGTC
The DNA here is from genome assembly GCF_000768705.1 of Knoellia sinensis KCTC 19936. Classification (GTDB taxonomy): domain Bacteria; phylum Actinomycetota; class Actinomycetes; order Actinomycetales; family Dermatophilaceae; genus Knoellia; species Knoellia sinensis. Next base: position 2,034 of record NZ_AVPJ01000030.1, on the reverse strand, counting down.
CTGCTGCTCACCCCAGGTGGCTTGGGTGTCGTACATCCGCTTGTACATGTCTTCGAACTTGCCCTGCTGAGCGGCCGCTTCGACAGCAACGGCGGAGTTGATCGCGTTGGTGTGGCTGGGGATCGGGAAGTACCGCACGACGAAGTCGACCTTGCCGGCATACGTCGTGCGCAGCTCTTCCACGACGGGGTATGCCGCGCGGCAGGACTCGCACTCGAAGTCCAGGAACTCGACCAGCACCACCTTGCCGGTCCCGGCGGCCCCGAGCCGGTGGCTGTCGTCGCGGACGAGTTTGCCCGTCCCCGTCGCCGTGGTGGCCGCGTCGGCGGGGTCGGCCGTCTTCGGGCGCAGGGCCAGGGCGGTGGCCACGAACGCTACGAAGAGGGCGACGACGATGGCAGAGACGATGGCGTTGCGTTTCACGGGGGTCACAGGGGTCAGCTCCAGGGCAGGTCAAGGGGAAGGGCAGGGCTTGGTGGGGCGAACGGACAGGCGCCCGGTCAGGTTCCGTGATCGGCCTTGGTGGACACCTCGTGGCCGATTTCGGTGGCGCTGGGGGTGCAGCAGTCGTCCGTGGCGCAGGCCGTGGTCGCGGCCGGCACGTCCGTTCCTGCGCGTGGCGCGGCGAGCGCGGCCGGGGTGCAGCAGTCGTCGCCCTGCCAGTTCTCCCAGCCCTCCCGGGCGGCGACCGCCGCGATAATGAGCGCGGCCACAGGGTCGGCCCAGAACCACCCCAAGGTGGCGTTGAGGACCAGACCCACGAGCAACACTGCGGACAGGTAGGTGCACAACAGAGTTTGGGTGCCATCGCCCTCCACGGCGGCGGAGCCGAGCTCACGCCCGGTGCGCCGCTGCCACAGGCTCAGGAACGGCATGACGGCCAAGGAGGCCAGCGCCAGCGCAATGCCGACAGCGCTGCCCTCCGGTTGGGCGCCCGTGATCAGGGCGTGCCCGGCCTCGACCGTGAGGTAGGCGGCCAGGGCGAAGAACGAGATGGCGATGAGGCGTTGTGAGGTGCGTTCCCGGCTCTCTGGCATGGGGTGGCGGAACTGCCACAAGATCACCAAACCGGACGACACCTCAACGAGGGAGTCCAGGCCGAACCCGACCAGCGCGGAGGAACCGGCAATGTTACCGGCCGTGATGGCGATGACCGCCTCCACCGCGTTGTACGTGACCGACGCGGCCGCCAACAACTGGGCGCGGCGCATCAAGGTGGCCCGTCGTGCCGGGCTGGTGAGAGTGGTCCATGTGGTCACCAGGTGACCTCCTTGCATCCGGTATGGGTGTCGGGTTCGACCTGCAAAGTGGCGTGCTCGACACCGAAGTCGGTACGCATCACCGTGCGGGCGTTGTCCAGGACGGCGTGCGCGTCAGCGTCCTGGACCGTCATGAGGTGCGCGGTGGCCACGTTCATCCCCGAGGTCAGCGTCCACACGTGCAGGTCGTGCACGTTGCTGACACCCGGTACTGCCGCCAAGGCTTGCTCGACCTCGTCGGGTGCCATACCCGCCGGCGCATGCTGGCCCAGGACGGTGAGAACCTCGCGGCCCAACATGACGGCGCGCACGGCGACGAAGACGGCAATCGCCAGGGCGATACCCGTGTCCCACCAGGCATTCCCGGTCGCGCTGACCATGACGCCGGCGACGATGACCCCAACAGACCCGACCGTGTCCGCAACCACCTCGAGGTAGGCGCCCTTGACGTTCAGGCTCTCGCTGGCACCACCCCTCAGCAGGAGCAGAGCGACGACGTTGACCAACAGTCCGATGGCACCCACGATGAGCATCGGGATGGACGAGATCTCAGCCGTCTGCCCGATGCGTCCAATGGCCTCCACCGTGATGTAGACCGACACCCCGAGCATCAGCAGGACCGCCAGCCCGGAGGCGAACACCTCGGCGCGGTACGAGCCGAACGTGCGGCGCCCGCTGGTGTCCAGGCGGGTGGCGATCCGAGTCGCGACCAAGGCCGCCCCCAGGGCGACCACGTCGGCGGCCATGTGAATCGCCCCGGGTCTGATGGAGGCTC
>NZ_AVPJ01000029.1 GCF_000768705.1 Knoellia sinensis KCTC 19936 | reverse complement strand
CAAAGCCCACCACTCCACGGGACTCATACCATCCCCCGAGCGGCTTTGCCCTCACACGGGAGGAGTCCGATTGGTTGGCCGAGCGCATCGAGATGAGCTGCCCTACAACGCTGCTCGCACATCTGGTGCGTGAGGGGCACGTCCTTCCTAATTCACTTCGGACCCCGTGGGCCGCAACGCCAGTGACCCAGTTCACCGAGTTGGATCACGCACGCCTCTTCGCCACGTCACTCCACGGTGCCGCCCTGCTCTACAACCTCCTCGTCGCGGAGGCCTACGAGGAGGCCGGTTTCACGTCGGTCGACCAACCTGTCGACTACTACCGCGTCTGGCTGCGCGAGTGGGCCGAGGACGAGATCGCACCACTGGCAGATGACATCCAACAGTGGGATGTCGCCGCAATGTGGCGACTCGTGGCCAGCCAGAACCCCAACATCCACCCACGCACGCGCCTGTTCGTCGATCACTGGATCAGCTCAGTGCGAGTTGGACGAGCCTTCGAGGTCGCTGACCGTAGCGAACTGCGCGGCGTGGTCCTCGATCGGGAGCGACGGAAGGGCAAACAGTCGCGCTTCGTCAACACCAAGCTCCTGGAGGCATGGTCGGGGAACTCCGGAGGTGGGCTCTTCACCTATCGGTGGGGGACAGTCCGAACCATCGTCAACGACATCGCGGAGGGGAAGTCGCGCGATGCTGCCTCCTGATAGCAGGGCCGTCCTACTCGACCACCTACGACCGAGCGCGGGCTACAGCCTCGGCGGGGCCATCGCGACGACCTTCACCCTGAGCCTTCCGGCGGCCGTCATCCCGCCCCTGGCGTTCTCCGCGTTCACAGGTACGGGCTCGCCGGGTCAGGACCCCATCAGCCAACTCGAAGCCGTTCGGTCGGCGGCGAACCGAATCGACGTTTTCTGCCAAGCGGGGAACATCGCAATGCCTGCGAAGGCTGCCGATCTTTTCGCTTTCGTGGAACCCATGGTTCATGGCGTGCGCCGCCCACCTAACGGGCTGTTCCACCCCAAGATCTGGTTCATTCGCTATGACCCCAACCAAGGTGGATCTAGTCAATATCGCCTGCTCGTGCTCACTCGAAACCTGACGCATGACCGGACTTGGGATGTCGTCGTGCGACTCGACTCGGCAGCCGTGGAGAAGCGGGTTCAGCGCGAGAACGCTCCACTCGCTGCTCTCCTCTCAAGCCTTCCGGAGAGGGCAGTCACGCCAATGGCTTCAGCCCGGGCAACACGGGTCAGCGCTCTCGCAGACGAGGCCCGTCGAATCTCCTGGGAACATCCCGAGTCCATCGGGTCGCTCGACTTCCACTACCTCGCGGAGGGCCGCGGGTTGGACCTTTCCGGTCATCGGCACCTCGTGATCTCACCGTTCCTTAACGACGCGGGTCTTCGTGCGGCCACACGGCACAGCCGCGACATCACCGTCCTGTCCCGTGTGGAGGAGCTCGAGCAGCTGGAGGTGGGCACTGCAGGCGACATCACGGCATACGTGCTCGATGAGATGGCAGGCATCGACTCCGGTGAGGGAGTCGAGGAGGCCACCCATGCTCAGAACGATGGTGCGGAAGTGGCGCCCGCAGCTGGCGCCGGAAGCCTCCTCAACGGCCTTCACGCCAAGGTCTACGTCGTTGAGCCCGACGCCAGGCAGCGACCGCGACTCCTCATCGGTTCGGCGAACGCCACCGATGCTGCCTTCGGATCGAACGTCGAGTTCATGGTCGAGTTCCGGGGGGCGAGGAAGGACTTTGGAATAGACAGGTTCGTCGGACCCGAAGGCTCCCTGGCGGAAATCATCCGTGAATACCAGGTCACCGGCGGACAGGCTCCCGACCCGGCAGAGGAGGAGCAATTTGCCCTGGAGAACGCGCTCCGATCGATCGCGGAGATCCATCACGTGATCACAGTGACGAAGGGGGCCACGGCGACTGCGGAAGCCAAGCCGGCGTTCAGCCTCATGGTGGCGACGGATCGCGCCTACTCAACTCCATCCGACTGGAAGGTGACGGTCGGGCTTCTGACACGACCGGGGTTGGGGAGAATGGTCGAGTCGAGCACCCCATTGGCGGAGAAGTTCGAGGGCGTCGAGAAGGCGGACATCACTCCCTTCCTGTGCGTGTCGCTGACGGCACCATCAGGACTCTCTGCCAGCACCGTGCTGGTGGGTGAGCTCCACAACGATCCCGAGGATCGCCTTGACGTGGTGCTGGCCAGACAGATCGACACGCCGGAGAAGTTCCTGCGCTTCCTGTACCTGCTCCTCAGCCTCGGGAACCTCCACTGGCTCGCCCAGCTCGAGGCCGGCTCGGACTCCGACGCAGCAAAGAGTGGGCCCTTGCTTGGCTCTGGTCGAGGTCCGGGGATCCTCGAACTGGTGCTGCAGGGTATCGCGACAAACCCGTCAGCACTGGATGACCTTGATGGCCTCGTCCGTCGTCTCACGGCAACCGAGGAGGGGCGGCATTTGCTCCCCGAAGGGTTCGAGCAACTGTGGTCAGCGGTGTCCGACGCCCGGGCCGACATGAAGAGGACTCGATCATGACCAGGTTCTCCGCCGACCCCATCCTTGCCGGACTCACGGACTTCCAGCGCCGGACTGTTGACCACGTGTGTCGGCAATTGCAGACGCCTGGCGGGTCTGGTTGGTTCCTCGTCGCGGACGAGACCGGGCTCGGCAAAAGCATGGTCGCGCGTGGGGTCATCGCCAAGACCGTCGAGATGCTTGAGACCGACGACAACATCAAGCGGATCGACATCGTCTACGTGTGCGCCAACGCCGATTTGGCTCAGCAGAACATCACGCGCCTGAACGTCACGCCGGACGAGGCCGTGGCGTTCTCCAGCCGACTGACGTTGCTGGCTCGGCACACCGCCAAGCTAGCCAACACCCGGCGAGCCGGGAAGCCCGTCAACCTGGTGTCGTTCACGCCGGGCACGTCGTTCGACATGGGGCACAGCAACGGCGCCGCACCAGAAAGGGCCATGCTGTTTCTGATTCTGTGCCAGATCTTCGACCTTTCAAAGGCACAGCAGACGGCACTCAAGCGGATCCTCCAAGGGCAGGTCCGCACGCTCGACGGCTTTTCAAGCACGATCTACGGGCTTCAGGCCGAGCTCGAGCGCGACGGCATCGACCCGGTGATCGTCCGCACCTTCAAGAAGGAGATCGGTTACGGGCAGCGACGCCTGGGCGGCCAGCTCCTGGAGTTGATCGACGCCGTCACCGGACGCTCTACCGTGCCCAAGTCTCACGTCGACGAGCCCGCCAAAATGGTGCGCAGCCTTCGACGTGCGTTGGCACGGGCCAGCGTTGAGAGTCTGGAGCCAGATCTGGTGATCCTCGATGAGTTCCAGAGGTTCCGGCATCTCCTGAACGAGGACTCCGAGGCCGGCGAGCTTGCACATGACCTCTTCCGTCACCAGGCCGCGAAGGTCTTGTTGCTGTCTGCGACGCCGTACAAAGCCTTCACGTATGCCGAGGAGATGGGCGAGGATCATGCCAGCGACTTCCTGAAGACCGTCGGCTTCCTCGGCGAGGGTCACGCGGACTTCGATATCCAAGGTTTGCAGGGGCAACTCGGGAATTACAGGGCAGCAGTGACGCGGGGGCGCGACGCCGGGGCAATAACCCAGGCCATCAGCACAGAGTTGCTGAAGGTGATGAGCCGTGCGGAACGACCGCAAGTCGAAGACGTCATCGGTCGCAAAGAAGTCGTGCGGCCTGCCGCTGCAGTCACCGCGGCGGACCTCGTGGGCTATGGCGCCCTCAGTGAGGTGGCACGAGCGGTCAAGGAGCCTCGCGACGCCGGCCTCGTGACCGCCGAGTACTGGAAGTCAGCGCCCTACTTCGTGAACTTCTGCGACACCTACAAGCTCGGCGAACGCATCAAGGGTGCGACCCTCAGCGGGACGCCGGTACCCGCTCTCACGCGAACGCAGCGCCTGCGCCGTGAGCGCCTCGAGTCGTTCACGCCCATAGACGGCGGAAACGCCAAGATGCGGGACTTATTGGCTCACACCGTCGACAAGGGGTGGTGGAAGCTTCTCTGGATCCCGCCATCCATGCCTTACTTCGAGCCCGGCGGACCGTATGCCGGTGTCGAAGGTGTGACGAAGATGCTCGTCTTCTCGTCGTGGACTGCCACCCCAACAGCCGTGGCGTCGATCCTCAGTTATGAGGCTGAGCGACGGGCTGCTGAGGGATCTGGCTATAGCTCCTACACCGCTGAAAGCCGCAGGCGGCAAACGCGCCCACTCAGCTACTCCGTCCGCGACGGTGTACCAGCAGAGATGACGACAATGCTCGTGTCATGGCCCATGCCTGGTCTTGCCGAGGCAGCCGACCCGCTGGCGCTGGTGGCGGCGAACGGTGGCCGCCCACTGAATCTTGCTGACGCGGTCACGGCCGCTGGCCGACGGGTGGTTGACGTGTTCGGGCAGGCTCCCTCGCATTCCCGCTCGCGTGCGACGGGGGCGGACGGCCACGAGAGTCTTTGGCGGGTGGTCTTCTCACACGTGTCTGCCTGGCCTGACTCGCACCCAGACACAGAGTCCCTCCACATGTATGTCAACGCGATGTCCGGACACTCAGTTGGCTCAGAAGACGACGACGGTGGATCACCACAGGACGCTGGTCAATGGGCACACGTCGAGGCAGCGAAAGCAGCCCTTCAAGCGGGGGCACTCAGCCTCGAACCCGAACAAGTGGAGATGCTTGCCCGGATCGCTTTGCATTCACCAGCAAACATTGCGTACCGCGCGCTCTCCCGAGTGCTCACGGATGCGGACGCGGTCGAGCAAGCCACTCATTTCGAGGCAGCTGCAGTTATCGGAAACGGCCTGCGATCACTCTTCAATCGCCCGGACGTCGCCAAGCTCATCGAGAAGGTGACTGATGACGATCAAGCCTTCTGGCAGCGAGTCCTTCAGTACTGCGCGTGGGGCAACCTTCAAGCAACGATGGATGAGTTCGTGCACCACCTGCGCCAGGACCAATTCTCGAGTCCCCTGACGGAGTGGACCCTCCTTGATTTAGCTGACACGGTGGCGGCGTCCATCAGCCTCCGGGCCAGCACTTATCAGGCACTGAACGCCGATGACGTCGGCGCACCTCTCACCTTCGCCCCCAAGTTCGCCCTCCGGTACGGAGGCCGCAAGAACGAAAGCGAAGATGCTCGCCAACCGGAGGTGAGGCGTGCCTTCAATGGGCCGTTCTGGCCCTTCGTCCTAGCCTCGACCTCCGTGGGTCAGGAAGGTATCGACTTCCACTGGTGGTCACACTCCGTTTTCCACTGGAACGTGCCACCCAACCCTGTCGACTTCGAACAGCGTGAAGGCCGCGTAGATCGCTACCGGGGACACGCCATTCGGCGAAATGTCGCCCACAAGCACGCCCAAGCCGTGCTCGCCGACCCGGGGCGTGACCCATGGCAGAGGGCGTTTGAACTTGCGACGGACCTCACCGAGACGTACGGCGACTTCACGCCCAACTGGGTGTATCCCGGACCTGCCCAGATCGAACGCCACGTCGCGCCGTTCGCCCTCAGCTCAGACCAGGGGCGCTACGAGCAGACCAAGAAGGACGTCGCCCTGTACCGCCTCACGTTCGGCCAGCCACGACAGGAAGACATGATCACGCTGTTGCGCCAGCGAGGTGAGGTGGGTGGGGTGTATTCACACTCCGACTATCGGATCAACCTGACACCGCCGGAGGCGGACGCCCTGCCTTGAGGTTCGCGCAGCGTGTCTCGACGGTCAGCGTCGGTCCGCGACGCCGCCCCAATTGACGGGCTCGAGGCCCGCCTCCTCCAAGAACGCGTTCGCCCGCGAGAAGGGCTTGCTGCCAAAGAAGCCGCGATATGCCGAGAAGGGCGAAGGGTGCGGCGACACGATCACCCGATGGACGGACGTGTCGATTCTCCTCTCCCTCCTCTCGGCGTCCTTGCCCCACAGAACGAAGACCACCCGCGCGGGCTTCGCGTTGAGAGCTTCGATGACAGCGTCGGTGAACGTTTCCCAACCCTGGCCCTGCCACCGCCAACGCCGGTGAACGTCGCGATCCGCCTTCGTTCCTGCCCGAACCGTGAGCGAAGTGTTGAGGAGGAGGACACCCTGGTCCGCCCACGCTTCGAGGTTGCCGTGCGGCGGTGGCGCGACACCGCAGTCCGCCTCAAGCTCTGCGTGAATGTTCCTCAACGAAGGGGGAATCGGGACGCCCACCGGGACTGAGAACGCGAGCCCGTGCCCTTGGCCCCGATTCGGGTACGGATCCTGACCGAGGATCACCACCTTGACGTCGTCAAACGGCGTGTGTTCGAACGCTGCGAAGGTTTGAGACGCAGGTGGGAAGACCTCGTGTTCCCGGCGCTCGTCCGCGACGAAATGGAGCAGTTCTGACCAGTAGTTCTTCTCGAACTCCGGCCTGAGTTCCACGGTCCAATCAGACGGCAAGAGCGACGCCTGCCGACCATCACGCTTGCCTGCCTCTCTGCCCAGTGTCACTGTCGCCTCTCTGCCCGGGACTTGAACTCGAAGGTGGTGGTGGCCTCCGGGTCGACGCTCTTGATCAAGGTGTCATAGAAGACCTTGGTCTGATCCTGGAGCGTCTGCTCATTGGAGGCGATGTACTCAGCTTGAGCGTCATCGTTGAGGATCTCGTTCACCATCGCGATCTTGTCGATTTCCGGGGTGGCCCAACTCAGCACGCCCCCATCCTCTGCGGCAACTTTGAAGGTCGGCTGCTCGTAGCCGATGAATGCGAACGCTGGCACGGAAATGGTGAAATCGTGCTCGCCCTGCTGGGTCACCGTCACCTTGCTCCCGTCAAGACCCAACTTCGCGTGAAAGTTGTACTGCAGGAAGGCGGTCTTGCCCGTCCCCGGGATGGTCTTCCCGAAGAGTTCACGGTTCTGGTCGTAGTCCTTGATGCCCTGAACGCCCAAGCTCAGAAGTGAGACCTCTTCCGTGCGCTCGATCGACTGGATCACTTGCGAGTCCCTGCTCGAGGACTCCAGGCCCAGAGGCGACAACCACTCCTGTTCCCTCGCAAAGGCAAAGCCTCCCAGCGCGACAAGTGCGACGAAGAACAGGCCAAGCAGGCCCACAGCCAACTTGGCGAACGAACGGATCATAGAATTCATACTTTCTGCTCAGATAGGGCGACGGCGATGTGACACTCCCCCCATGCACAGCAAACTATCCGCGGGGGCCGACACAGGTGGTCGTTTCGGGAGGAGCGCCCGTCGCTCTCACTTCAGACCAACGGACAGAGGACTGCGGTCCGCGCTGACCGACCCTGAAACTCTGGGGCCCGGCCTGGACGGGGCCATCGTCGCCCAACACCGACCCAAGACTTGAGCAGCCACGCCCTCGGAGAGGGCGCTCGCGGCTAGCATTACCACGGCAGCGCACCCACCGTTTCTGGTGCCGTTCGAGCAAGGACCATGACCATCCGGGGGGTTTCTCCATGACAGGTTCGCCGAACGTTGAGGCTAGGGCCACAGGCACGGTCGACTGGCTGAAAGAGATCCGTAGCGCGGCAATCCCCGTATTCCAACGGGACTACCGCTGGAGCGAGGCCACTTGCGCTCAACTCCTTGATGACATTCTGCGCGTCGCAGAAGCTCCACACGGCGGTACTCACTTCATCGGTTCGATCCTCTCGACGCGAGACAACAAGGGCGACCGAGGTTCGCTCACGCTGGTTGACGGCCAGCAGCGTGTGACCACGTTGATGCTTCTGATCGCCGCCATCCGTGATCTTGCGCAGGACGCAGGCGTGTCCATTGCTGATGATGCTTCCGAGCTCCTCTTGTCGGTTGGTGATCAGCCCACCAAGTTGCGCCCCCACCGACGGCACGAAGGCGTTGTCACGGAGCTCCTCACCGGGCAAGCCGACGTGCTGGGCGAATCCACCTTCGAAACCAATTACGCGTTCTTCTTCAACTCCCTGACCGACGGTTGGCAACGCGCGTGGGACGGATTGCACCGACTTGAGCATGTGACGATCGAGCTGTTGCCGACGGCCAACGCGCAGCAGATCTTTGAGAGCCTCAACTCGACCGGCACAGCCCTGGCGGACCACGAACTGATCCACAACTACATCCACATGGGGCGCTCTCACGCTGAGCAGGACGAATTGGAGAACCACACGTGGATCCCGATCGAGGCAGCCACCGGAGGCGCTACTCGCGCCTTTTGGCGGGACTACCTTGTGCTCACCGCGGAGACTCACACGGACCTGACGGGCGACTTCGCGATCTACCGAAACTTCCGTGAGCGGTTCCCCGATCCACGTCGTGACATCACGCTGCCGCTGCGTGAAGAATGGCTCCGCCTCGCGGGTCACTACCGCCTCCTACTCACGCCCGGCGAAGAGCCTGACCCCGACATCCGCCATGAGTTGACAGGGATCGGCTGGTTCGAGGGCACCCCTCGGCCTCTTCTGCTCGGGATGTACGACGACTACTCGAGGGGGCGCGTCGGGAAAGATGGCTTCGTCGCCGAGTTACAGCGACTACAGACCATGTTCCTTCGCCGAGCCGTGGTGAACCTCGACCGCGACATCCGCATGATCGGAACGATGTGCCGTGAGATCAAGGACGGCTATCCGCTGGAAGGCATCGTTCGCCGAACACCGGAGGATGGGCACGTCAGAGTGGAACTCAAGCACGGGCGAGTTCCCCATGCGGGCTACGTGTTGAGGCGGATGCAAGATGTGTCGGCTGTAGGCGAGCCCTTGGATATCGAGCACATCTACCCGCAGGCACCCAGATCGGAGTGGTCGAGCGGTGATGGTGTCCGTTGGGGCGATCTGGACCCCGACAAGCAAGGTGAGTATCGCGCCGTACTCAACACTCTGGGCAACCTCACGTTGCTCGAAGCCTCTTTGAACAGGGGTGCGAGCAATCGACCCTTTGCCGACAAGAAGCCCTTCTACGAGCTCAGCAGGATCGCCGAGGTAAAAGACGTCCTGAGCACGCGAGCCACGTGGGACGCCAACGCGATCCGTGAGCGCAACAGTGAACTGACGGAACGATTCCTAAGAATCTGGCCCAGATGGAGTGACGCCCCGATGGAAGCAGCAGAGAACCTGGTGAGAGTTGTGGACCTGCCCCGCGATGCGAAGCGCGGCTACCCCGGGATGTTCGAGTACGTCGCGTTCGGCGATCAGATCTGGGGTGACGTGCACACCTCCAAGGAACTGCTCGTCCGCGTGGCCAACGAGTTGCGATCTGTCGATCCCTCACTGGCGGATCAGACGGAGTACGCCGCCCTTTTCACTTCGGAGAAGAAGCCGCGACAAAGCTTCCTCACCTTGAACGACGGCACATATCTCTACGTGGGCTGGGCGCACCAGTACCTGCTCAACGCGGCGCAACAGTTCATCGAGGCGATGCGCATGGCAGATGAGGCAAGGGTCAAACTCAGCCTGCCAACTCCCGACCACCAGCCTCCCGAGTAGCCAGAGGAGGACGCCACCCAATTCCGGCTGCCGTTGGCTAACGCAGGCGCGGAAGCTTCCGAACCGTGTCAGGTGCGGACTGCGTCGACGACAACGCGCAGAGAGGGGCGGTCGGTGCTGCCCGCGCGGGTGGCACAGCCAGCACTCGACGCACAGGCTTGCCGTGGAGGGGCAGCACGCGCGCCTGCCTACGATCTGCACCGCCCGCCAGCGCGGGCAGCAACTCCGCTACCAGCTCGCCGCGACCCTGATCTCGGGACGTGAGGAGGGGCCACAGGTCGGAGTCCCTTTGGTTCACCTCCGGGAGCAAAGGCCTCCAAATCGCCACCCGCGACAGTTGGCGAACAGCCAGCCACCAGCGCAAGACCCTCGACGGCGAGGAACACGAGAAGGTGGGCGGACGGCATACGGAAGGGCCTTAGTCATCCATCGCTTCAATGCCGAGTTCGGCGAGCTCGGCCACGCGGGCACGCATGTGCCGCACCGTCTCCGGCGGCGGGAACGTCAGCCCGAGGATCTCGTCGACCACCCGCAGCGGCTCCTTCGTGCGATAGGAGCGGGTCGGGTTGCCGGGGAACTTCTTGTCGGTGACGTTCGGGTCGTCCTCGATCGTGCCGAGCGGTTCGACCTCATAGACCCGCCCCCGCCCGTTGCCGCGCGCCAGGGCCGCCGCCAGGGGCGCACCCTCGCGCGTCGCCGTCAGATAGATGTGGTTCGACCGCTTGCCCGACCCGTAGTTCGTGTCATGCCCAGGCGCGAGCAGGTCCCCGGGCTGCAGGTCGGCCTTGGTCCCGTGGAAGAACGGCCCCGGGTCGTCGACCACGCGCGGCGTCGGGGGAGGGTCCCGCAGCAGGCTGTCGAGCCGCGCCATGAGGACACGCACCCGGCTGCGCCCCTGCGCCGCCCTCGGATAGCGGGACAGCACGTCCAGCACCTCCGGCGTCGCGCGCCGGCGAGCGGCATCCAGCACGTACTCCGCCACCACCGGATCGTCACCCCGCGAGAGTTCGGCGGCGCGCGCGGCGTGCGCAGCCGCGCCCAGGATGTGCCGCAGTTGGCTCGCCTTCGCAAGCGGATGAAGGTATGCCGTCGCCGCGGCATCCCCTGCCGCGATCGCTGCGTGCCCAGCGGCTTGCGCAGCAACCCGCCCAGCGGCGTCGTCCGTGGCCTCCTTGCCGGCACGGTGCGCCTCCACGGCCGCAGTGCGTTGGAGGCGCGAGCGGGGCGCCCCGTCCGCGAAGACCCGCGCCGCGTCGAGTGCCGCAGCGGCCCGGGGATCTCCCGGATACGCCCGCTCGAACAGCACCAGCACCGGCGAGGCGCACGCCACGGCATACCGGGCCACCGCCCGGAGTTCGTCGGTCGTCAGGTCGAAGTCGCCGCTCGTCGACATCCCAGCGAGTCTGGCACGGCGTGGCAGCCCACAGGCCCTCAGCACTTGACCATCCGGAACTGCGGAATGGGCTCCGGCCCGGCCAAGCAGCCCGTAGCGTTGAAAGGTGCACGAGGGGCAGGGCCCGGACGCATGAAACTCCTCCGGGTCGTCCTGGGGAACCCACACCTCACCCGGCTCGAGGGCGGGTGGGCCGCCGTTGCGCTCGTGAAGTGGGTGCTGGCGATTCTCGTCGCTCTCTATGCCTATCGGCTCGGCGGCGCTACCGCTGTCGGCCTGGCAGCTGTGGCGCGCATGGTCCCGGCTGCCGTCGCCGCCCCCTGGCTCAGCGTCTACGTCGACCACCACTCGCGGAGCCGCATCCTCGTCGTCAGTCTGGCGGTGCGGCTCGTCATCGCACTCGGCCTCTGGGCCGCAGTGTCCTGGGACGCTTCGCTGGCCATGGTCCTGGTGCTCGCCGCCCTCTATGGGATCGCCGATTGTCTCCAGAAGCCCACTCAGGCAGCTCTGCTCGGCATCCACGCCCACGACCCGACCGAGTTGGCGGCAGCCAACGCTCTGTGGAGCATCCTCGACAACGCCGCCTTCCTCGTCGGGTCGCTGCTCGTCGGGGCTCTCGTCGCTCTCGTCGGCCTTCCCGCCGGGTTCGTCATGTGTGCCGTCGTCCTTGCGGTGGGGCTGGCCATCGTGGCGGGCCTGCCGACCGACGACGCGCCACCGCCCCTGCCGGATGTCTCACCGCACGACGAACTCTGGGCCGGAATCACCGCCATTCGCAAGAGCCGACCATTGCGGCTGCTCACGGGCGTGCTGGCCGCAGACATGTTCATCCAGGCCGTCGTCGACGTCCTCGTGGTCGTCATCGCCATCTCGCTGCTCGGCGCTGGCGAGGCGTGGGCCGGCTGGCTCAGCGCGGCGTGGGGAGTGGGCGGGGTGCTCGGGGGAGCGACCGCCGCCACGCTCCTGGCCCGACGGCACATCACCCTCGGTCTCGTTCTCGGCCTGCTGCTGGGCGGCCTGCCACTGGCCGCCGTGGCGCTGTGGCCCGAACAGGCCTCTGCCGCAGCGCTGTTCGTGTTGATCGGCGTCGGCTTCGGGATGGTCGAAGTCGCCCTGCTCAACCTCACCCAACGCCTCGTTCCGGTCGACGTGCTCGCTCGCGTCTATGGAGCACAGGAGACGGTCACCATCGCCGCGATGGCGGCGGGGTCGCTCGTCGCCTCGGGCCTCGTCGTCTGGCTCGGCGAGGAAGGCGCCCTGGTCGCCACCGGGCTCATGCTCCCGCTCACGGCACTCGTGGTCCTGGCCCGACGTCGCGTGCTCGACGGCGGTATCCGGGTGTCGGATGACGACTTCCACCTGCTGCGGCGTATCGAGCCCTTCGCGACGCTTCCCGTGGCGACCATCGAGACCCTTGCGGTGCGCTCCAGCCATGTGACGGTCCCGGCCGGCGATCACGTCATTCAAAAGGGGGAGCCCGGCGATGAGTTCTTCGTGATCGAGTCCGGCGAGGTCGAAGTCTCCGTGAACGGCGTTGTCCGCCGCCGAGAAGGACCCGGCGACTACTTCGGTGAGATCGCCCTGCTGCGCGGCACGGCGCGCACGGCGACCGTGAAGGCGCTGATCCCACTGCACCTTCTCGTCCTGTCCCGGGCCGAGTTCCTCGCCGCCGTCGAGCACCCGCGCACCCGCCACGGCCTCAACCGCACGGCCGAGGAGCGCCTCCTACCCGACTGACGGCGCCTCAGGTCAGGCGTCGACAACGTCCAGGGCGACGTCCACGTCGTCGCCCTCGGCCAGCCCTTCCGCCGAACGCACCGCCTTCTTCATCGGCAGCACGTAACTCCCTTGCGACGTGTCGGGGAAGACCGACGTCGACCACGACGTGTCACCCACGGTCACCCGAACCCGCACCGACCCGAACCCGCGCCCCGACCCCGGCAGCTCGGCAATCTGATCAGCCGCGTCGTTCGGCAGGGTGACGAAGAACCAACCGTCCTTCGCATCCCACTGCCACAGCGGCGCCGTGAATCGGAAGTGCATGGATTCAGGCTACGGCGACGGTCTGACGACGCAGCCACGCTGCCAACGCGCGGCGATCGCCCGGACGGGAGCGGACGGCATACGAAAGAAGCGACCTCGTCCCGACTCTTGCTGACGAGCCGGGACCACTGCCCGAGGCCGCCCCTCCGCAGCCTCGGATCGATGTGGCTGGCCACCCACCTCCTTCGTATGCCGTCCGCTCACCTCACGATTTCCGAGACACCAAGGGCGCCCCAGTGCCATGGTGGTAGGTGCTTCTGCGGTGTGGAAGGTGTCGGTTCGGACACCTTGACGGGCGAGCCCTCGAAGGGGACTAGTCATGGCACAGGGAAGGCAAGTGGCCGTCGCGAGTCGCGACATGGCCGTGGCCGCCGCACGGGGAGAGTCGTTGGTGCCGTTCCTCGACGGTCTGGTTTAGTGCTTCGCCGCCGATGCGGGGTATGAGTCCCGTGGAGTGGTGGGCTTTGA
>NZ_AVPJ01000008.1 GCF_000768705.1 Knoellia sinensis KCTC 19936 | reverse complement strand
GACCCAAGGCCTCACCGGCACGGGTGAGCGACGAGGTCGTGGGCGCGGTCCTGGCCGAACGGGACCGACTGGCCGGTGCGGGCCATGACGCCGGCCCGGAAACGATCCACTGGCACCTCGAGCGCGCCCAGGCCGTGGCATCGGTGCCGTCGCGGGCCACGATCGCGCGGATCCTGACCGCGCACGGTCGAGTCACGCCGGAGCCGAAGAAGAAACCCATGAGCGCCTACCAACGGTTCGAAGCCGCCCAACCCAACGAGTGCTGGCAATCGGACTTCACCCACTACCCACTGACCTCCGGCACCGACGTCGAGGTCATCACCTGGCTCGATGACCACTCCCGCTACGCCCTCCACATCAGCGCCCACACCCGCATCACCGGACAGATCGTGCTGGCCACGTTCCGGGCCACCACCACCGAACACGCCTGTCCCGCAAGCACCCTGACCGACAACGGGATGGTGTACACCGTCCGCCACGCCGGACAGGGCCGCCGCGGTGGACGCAACGCGTTCGAGCACGAACTCGCCACCCTCGGCATCCGGCAGAAGAACGGGCGCGGGAACCACCCCCAAACCCAGGGCAAGGTCGAACGCTTCCAGCAAACCCTGAAGAAGTGGCTCAGCCAGCAACCCGCCCAGCCCGCCACCATCGACCAGCTCCAGGCCCTGATCGACCAGTTCCGCCACGAGTACAACCACGAACGCCCACACCGATCCCTCAAACGGCGCACCCCAGCAGCCGCCTACACCTCCCTGCCCAAGGCGAACCCCCAGCCCGAACCCACAGGCAACCGCCACGCCCGCGTCCGCACCGACAAGATCAACAACGGCAAGATCACCCTTCGCCACGGCGGCCAGCTGTACTCCATCGGCATCGGCCGCACCCACGACGGCACCACCGTAAAAGCGCTGGTCAACGGCCTGGACATCACCATCATCGACGCCACCACCGGCGAAGTCCTCCGCCAACTCACCCTCGACCCCACCCGCAAATACCAACCCCAGAAACCACAACACCCCGAACCCTGAGGGTTCGGGGTGTTGCCGATGTCTTGAGACATCACATGGTCGGGGTGACAGGATTTGAACCTGCGACCTCTTCGTCCCGAACGAAGCGCGCTACCAAGCTGCGCCACACCCCGTGGCATGTCCCTGCCCTCACAGGCAGCGACACCAGAGGATAGCCGACGCCGACCCGCCTCCCGAAATCGGTTCCTCCGGTCCGGCGACCGTCAGCGCGCCGTGAGCGTCAACAGGGTCGCCTCGGGGCGACAGGCGAAGCGCACGGGCGCGTACGGCGAGGTCCCCAGGCCCGCAGAAACGTGCAGGTATGCCGCCCGCTCCGGTTGCGTGGGCACGTCGCCTCCCGCGCCCGGCCACCACCGCGAGAGCCCCTTGGCGCGCCCCCGGTCGAGGTCGCAGTTGGTCACGAGAGCCCCATAGAGCGGCACGGCGAGCTGCCCACCGTGCGTGTGGCCGGCAAGGATGAGCCCCGCGCCATCGGCCGTCATTGCGTCGAGCACCCGCTGGTAGGGCGCGTGGACGAGACCGAGGGTGAGCGCGACGTCGGTGGCAGCGGGACGGGACACCACGGCATACCGGTCTCGTGCGATGTGCGGGTCGTCGACTCCGACGAGCTCGATTCGGTGCGGGCCCACGTCGACCGTGGTGCGCGCGTTGTCGAGGTCATGCCAACCGCCCGCACGGAGTCCGGCCACCAACGCGTCCACCGGCAGGTCCACGCGCTCGAGCTTGGGCGCCCGGGCGTAGTTGCGGGTGAGGTAGAGCGCCGGGTTCTTGGGCACGGGACCGAAGCGGTCGTTGGAGCCCAACACGAAGGCCCCGGGGAACTCCATGAGCGGCTCCATCGCCCGCAGCAACGGTCCGACGGCCTCGACGTGGGCGAGGTTGTCGCCGGAGTTGACGACGAAATCCGGTGAGAGAGAAGCGAGCTCGCGCACCCACTCGATCTTGCGGCGCTGCCCCGGTGTGAGGTGGAGGTCGCTGACCTGCAGGATCCGCACGGACTCCGACCCGGGCGGCAACACCGGCACCGTCGCCGAGCGCAGGGCGAACCAGTTGCGCTCGATGAGGCCGGCATACGCCACGCCGGCCACCCCTGCGGCGGCGAGCGCGCCCACGGCGGTCAGGGCCTTGCTGGTCGCGGTCATCACGCCAGTATCCCGGTTGACTCCGGGTGCGAGACTTGGGGCCATGACCGACACGACTCTCAAGGGCACGCTCCAGGGCGACCTCCACGACGCGATCCGCAGCAAGGACAAGGTCCGCTCCGGCACGCTCCGGATGGCGCTCACCGCCATCACCAACGCCGAGGTGGCCGGTGACGAGGCCAAGGAACTCAGTGACGACGAGGTACTCAAGGTCATCGCCAAGGAGGCGAAGAAGCGCAAGGAGGCCTCGACGGCATACGTCGAAGCCGGTCGCACCGAACTCGCCGCGATCGAGGACGCCGAGCTGGTCGTGCTCGAGACCTACCTGCCCAAGCAGCTCGACGACGCCGAGCTCGAGCGGATCGTGCGCAGCGCGGTCGAGTCGACGGGTGCGAGCAGCATGGCCCAGATGGGACAGGTCATGAAGGTCGCCCAGGGTGAGATCGCGGGCCGCGCCGACGGTGGGCGTGTCGCTGCGATCGTCAAGCAGGTCCTGGCGGGCTGACGCCGAGCAGCGCCGAACCGCTGCACCCCTGACGAAGGGCCGGACATCTCAGGTGAGATGCCCGGCCCTTCGTCATGATCGGCGCTGGTTCACTCCGGCGCTGGCGACGAGTCAGTCGTCCTCTTCGTCGCCCCCACCGTTGCCGTTCCCACTGTTGCCGTTCCCATTGCCCCGTCCGCTGTTGCCGCGGCGGTCGGGTTGGGGAGCGTCGCGGTCCGGCTCAGGGTTCGACGTCCCCGGCTGGAACACCGGCGGCTGGTAGCCACGCGAGATGAACAGCGTCACGGTCCCGCCCTTCATGCCGCGTGTGCCGGGGCTCGTGCGTGCGACGCGACCCTCCCGGATGGAGCTGTCGACGCGGCTCCCGACCCGGACCTTGAAGCCCGCGGCCTGGAGCTTGCTCGTCGCCGTCTCGACGCTGTCGCCGACCACCGAGGGGAGCCGGATGTAGTTGCCGTTGAGCACCTTGTCCGAGGGCCGGGTGAACCTCACCACCGGCAGGTCATTCGTCGCGTGCCGCATGATCTTGGACCAGACGGGGGCGGCGACGGTGCCACCGAACACGCTGCGCTTGCAGCCGTACTCACCGAAGCACTTGCCGTTGAGGGTGAGCAACTGACCGTTGGCCCTCGCGACCTTGACGTTGCCGATCCACACCGCGGCGGAGCGCTGCGGGGTGTAGCCGATGAACCACGACTGGTTGTGGTTGTTGGTCGTCCCGGTCTTGCCAGCAGCGGGTCGGGCGCTGACGTCCCAAAGGCCTCGTGCCGTGCCACGACGGTCGGAGAGGGGGCCCATGAGGAGCTGGTTGACACCGTCGGCGATGTCGGCCCGGACGACCTGCTTGCACGCGGTCGGCGGGATCTTGATGGCCTTGCCGTTCGACGTCGTGATCGAGGCGATCGGGGTGGGCTCGCAGTACTTGCCCCGCGCGGCCAGCGTCGCGTAGGACGCCGCTGCCGTCATCGGCGTCATCACGCCGGCGCCCAGGGTGATCGAGGCGACCGTGTTGTCGATCTTCCCGCCGTCGCCCTGGTGGACGCCCATGCGGTTCATGGTGTCGTAGACCTTGTTGCACCCCGTGTCGATGACGAGCTGACCGAACGCCGTGTTGATGGACTCGGCCGTGGCCTGTGCCAGCGACATCTCACCGCCACTGCGGTAGTCGTTCTCGACCGACCAGTCCTTGTCGGAGTTGCACCGTCCCTTCATCTCCGAGCGCGTGAACGAGTGCGGGTCGTCCGGCGAGGCCGAGGGTGCATCGATGGTGCCGTCGAGAGGCATTCCAGCCTCGAGCGCGGCCACGAGGGCGTAGGTCTTGGCCGTCGACCCGAACTGGTAGCCGTACTGGCTGCCGCCGTAGCGCTGGTCGGCGTTGAGGTTGAGCTGGCTCGCGGAGAAGTCCGTGGCCTGCGCCATCGCGAGGACCTTGCCGGTGCCGGGCTCGATGACCGTCGATGCCGCCCCCAGGTTCTGCTTGTTGCCGACCGGGACGGCCTTGGTCAGCTCCTTGAACGTCGCTGCCTGCAGCTCCATGTCGAGGGTGGTCTTGATCGTCAGGCCGCCCTGGTTGATGTTCTTGAGACGCTCGGCGGGGGTCTTGCCGAGGACGGCCATCTGCGGCGACTTCTGGAGGTACTCCATCATGTAGGCGCAGAAGAACGGCTCGACCGAGCGGTGGCAGGTGCCCTTCGGGGGCTTGCGGTTGCCGAGCATGTCGGCCACCGGCACCTTCTTGGCGGCGTTGACGTCCTTGGTCGAGGCCATGCCCAGGGTCGCCATGCGGTCGAGGACGAGGTTGCGTCGCGCCTGCGAGTCCTTCGGGTTGAGCACGGGGTTGTAGCGCGTCGGCTGCTGCACGATGCCCGCGAGCAGCGCGGACTGGCCGAGGTTGAGCTTGGACGACGAGATGCCGAAGTAGTTCTGGGCCGCAGCCTCGACGCCGTAGGCCTGGTCGCCGTAGTAGACGAGGTTCAGGTAGCCGGCGAGGATCTGGTCCTTGGTGAAGTTGCGCTCGACGTCGAGGGCGTACTTCAACTCCTGGAGCTTTCGCGTGTAGGTCTTGGCGACAGCAGCCTTGGCGGCTTCCTTGTCGTCACGGCGGAGGGCGTTCTCCTGGAGCGTGATCTTGACGTACTGCTGGGTGAGGGTCGATGCGCCCTGGACGCCCTCGCCCTGGGCGTTCGACACCATGGCGCGGGTGAAGCCGCGGACGTCCAGACCGCCGTGCTCATAGAAGCGGGCGTCCTCGATGGCGATCTGCGCCTTCTGCATCCAGCCGGAGATGCGCGTGAGGGGGACGATGATGCGGTTCTCGTCGTAGGGGTTCGCGATGAGCTTCTTGCCCGACGCGTCGACGATCCTCGACTGCTGCGCCAGTGGCGAGACCGAGAACTCACTGGGGAGGTCGTTGAAGGCCTGGACGCCGCTCTTGGTGGCGCTGCCTCCGGCTCCGATCGCGGGGATCGCGAGTCCCGCCATGAGGAGTCCCATGAGCGCCCCGAGGACGACGAGACCCGTCAACAGGCGAAGCACGGCAGGGAGATTTTGGGCGCGGCCATCCATACCATCAGGGTAACTGGGAAACCTATGACCCCCCGGTCAGCCGCGCGTCACCGCGTTTCTGCACGTCAGGCGGAAATTGCCTAGCCCAGTGACTAGTTACTTTGAGCCATATAACTAGTCCCCGTATTCGTCATGGTGCGGCTTTCACCTACTGCCTAGTTTTCGTGTAGCGCCATTCGGGAGGGAATGGCCCAGTCCGAGGGAAACAGTAATGACGATCACAGCGCCTGCCAGTAGCACGAACCACATCACGACCCACGCACCATCCGACTGGTCGACCCGCGGCACCTGCGTGGGCACTGACCCTGACGCACTCTTCGTGCAGGGCAAGGAGCAGCGGGCCGCCAAGGTCGTCTGCCGCGCGTGCCCCGTCGCGCTCGACTGCCTGTCCGATGCTCTCGACAACCGCACCGAGTTCGGCGTCTGGGGTGGCATGACGGAGCGCGAGCGCCGTGCCCTGCTTCGCCGTCACCCCGACGTTCGGTCGTGGCGCGAGGTGCTCAGCAAGTCGATGGGTCGGGCACAGCAGAACTGACCTACTTTTCGCGTATGCCGGGTCGTCACCTTCCGAGGTGCGGCCCGGCTTTCGCGTGTTGGTCCCGTCCCGAACTCACCCAATTGGACGGTTGGGCACGCAGCAGGCGCGGCGCCCCCGTACCGAACTCACCCAATTGGACGGTTGGGCACGCAGCAGGCGCGGCACCCCGTCCCCTCACACGGCGAGGGCCTGACCGATCTCGCGGAGGTCGTCGAGGTCGTGGACGTCGGTCGCCGACGCGGCCACCGTGGTGATCTCGACCTCTGGGTGCGAGGCCGCGAAGCGCGTGACGACGGCGTGCTGCCGCGCGACGGTCGACGCGAGGTCGACGTGCAGGGACAGCAGGGCGGCCGTGAGGGTGTCCTCCCGATCGTCCTCGGCGAGCTGCTCCGCACCGTCCTCGGCCCGTGACCCCGACAACGCAGCCGCCCCGAGCGTCTGGAGACGGTTCACGACAACGCCCGCGAGCGGCATACCCTCATCGCCCAACCGGGCCACGAAGAAAGCCGCCTCGCGCAACGCATCCCGGTCGGGGGAGGCGACGACGACGAAAGCCGTCGTGTCCTCCTTGAGCAGGGCATACGTGACGTCGGCACGCTCACGGAAGCCGCCGAACATCGTGTCGAGGGCAGCCACGAAGGTCTGCACGTCCTGGAGCATCTGACCGCCGAGAACCCGACTCAGCGTGCGCTGCGCGAGGTCGACGCCGACGCTGAACACCTTGAGATAGGCCCGCCCACCCGCCTTCGCGGGAGCCATGAGCAGGCGGACGAAGCGCCCGTCGAGGAACGAACCGAGCCGCTTCGGGGCATCGAGGAAGTCGAGGGCGGAGCGCGACGGGGGCGTGTCGACGACGATGAGGTCCCAGGTGCCGTCGCGTTCGGCCTGGGTGCGGAGTTGGCCGAGCTTCTCCATCGCCATGTATTCCTGCGTCCCTGCGAAGGAGCTCGACACGGCTTGGTAGAAGGGGTTGGCGAGGATCTGGGCGGCCTTCTCCGGCGTGGCGTGGGCCTCGACGACCTCGTCGAAGGTCCGCTTCATGTCGAGCATCATCGCGTCGAGCCGCCCGCCAGCGGCCAGGTCCACGTCGGCGACGGGACGGGGTGTGTTGTCGAGCTCGGTGAGCCCGAGTGACTGGGCGAGTCGACGTGCCGGGTCGATCGTGAGGACGACGACCTTGCGGCCCGCCTCGGCGGCTCGGATGCCGAGCGCGGCCGCAGTCGTGGTCTTGCCGACGCCTCCGGAGCCGCAGCACACGATGATGCCGACCTCGTCGTTGGCGAGGAGGGCGTCGATGTCGAGCTGGGGATGCTCGGGCGCGGACGGCTTGCGGGTGGCCATCAGTGACCGCCCTGCCGGGTCTGATCCATGTCATGTCCGAGGAGCCCTTCGGCCAGCTCGTCGGCGAGGACGGCGATGCCACCGTCGTCCATGCCGCCGTTCAGGGCCGGGAGCTCCACGACCGGGGGCCCTGCGTCCGCGATCTCACGGGCCATCTCGGCCTGGAGGTCGAGGCGGAGCGCGTGGTCGCGGCCCTCGCGGATCAGTCCCTTGACCATGGGGTTCGTGGGCCGCAGCCCAGCCGAGGTCAGTTCGTCGCGCACGAGGTCCTCGAGCGCCTTGTCCTTCTTGGTGGTCTTGGCCGACCCCGTGAGTTGGGTGAGCTGCTCCGGTGTGAGGAGAGGTTCGCGCACCTGGTTCACGATGATGGCGCCGAGGTGGAGCCCGACGTCCGCGAGGTCGCGCAGCCCGTCGAGGCTCTCCTGGACCGGCATCTCCTCGAGGAGCGTCACCATGTGCACGAGGGTGCGCGGATCGCGCAGCATCCGGGTGATGGAGTCGGCCTGCGACTTGATCGGGCCCATCTTGGCGACGTCGGCGACGCCGGCGTTGACGTTGAGGAAGCGCACGGCCCGCCCGGTCGGCGGCGCGTCGAGGACGACGGCGTCGTAGTGCAGCCCGCCGCCCTTGCCACCACTTCCCCGTCCGCCCTTGGGTCGGCCCGCTGCCTCGTAGATCTTGCCGATGAGCAGGACGTCGCGCACGCCCGGCGCGATGGTCGTGGCGAAGTCGATGGCGCCGACCTTCTCGAGGGCGCTCCCGGCGCGGCCGAGCTTGTAGAACAGCTGGAGGTACTCGAGCAGTGCCGCCTTGGCGTCGACCGAGAGGCCCCAGAGCTCGCCGCCGCCCGGGTGCGTGACGAGGCGCACCTCCTGCGTGCCGAGCGGCGGGACGTCGAAGGTCTGGGACAGCCCCTGTCGCCCCTCGACCTCGGCGAGGAGGACGCGCTTGCCGGTCTGCGCGAGGGCCAGGGCAAGCGCCGAGGCCACGGTGGTCTTGCCGACTCCACCCTTGCCGGTCACGACGTGCAGGCGAGCCGCAGCGAACTCGGCGGGGACGGCGGGCGCGGGCACGGGGTCAGCCTACGACCGGGCGGTACCGACAGGGTTCGGACACCCTCTAGGGTGTGGACCATGCAGAAGTGGGAGTACGCAACGGCGCCGATCATGATCCACGCAACCAAGCAGATCCTCGACAACTGGGGCGAGGACGGCTGGGAACTCGTGCAGGTGGTGCAGGGTCCGCAGGGTGACAACCTCGTGGCCTACTTCAAGCGCCCCAAGGGAGCCTGACTCATGAGCGCAGTCGAGGATCGTCTGGCCGAGTTGGGGCTGTCGGTGCCGGATGTCGCACCGCCCGTGGCGGTCTATGTGCCGGCCGTCCAGGACGGGTCGCGTGTCTTCACGTCGGGTCAGCTGCCGATGGTCTCCGGGTCCTTGGCCGACACGGGGAAGGTCGGCGAGGGCGACGGGTTCGTGTCTCCTGAGCGGGCCAAGGAGCTCGCGCAGATCTGCGCCCTCAACGCCATCGCTGCCGTGAAGTCCATCGTCGGTGACCTCGACAAGGTCGAGCGCGTGGTCAAGGTCGTGGGCTTCGTCGCCTCGGACCCGGCGTTCACCGGTCAGCCCGGTGTCATCAACGGCGCCAGTGAACTGCTGGGTCACGCGTTCGGTGACCGCGGCGTGCACGCCCGCTCCGCCGTCGGCGTGTCGGTCCTTCCGCTGGACGCACCCGTCGAGGTCGAGATCATCGTCCACGTCGCCGACTGACCGTCCCGAACTCACCGAATTCCCGGGTTGGGGACCGTCCCGAACTCACCGAATTCCCGGGTTGGGGGCCGTCCCGAACTCACCGAATTCCCGGGTTAGGAACAGGACATTCCGTATGCCGTTGCGCGAGTTCCCCTCCCCCCGCTCCGATGCGTGGGTCGAGAATGCCCGCGCGTGGCTGGCGTCGCCCGGTGAGCATCTGGTGCCTCGAGCCGCCGCGACGGTGATGGTCGTCCGGGACTCGGCGGACGGGCCGATGGTCTTCGTCCAGCGTCGTGTCTCGACCATGGCGTTCGCGCCGTCGATGTACGTCTTCCCCGGCGGCGGAGTCGACGCGGCGGATGCCGACGTTGACTTCGATCCCGGAGCTGTCGAGTCCTTGGCCGAACGCATGGACCTGCCCGGCGCGGAGGCGAAGCCGTTGTTGTCGGCGGCCGTGCGCGAGGTCGAGGAGGAGTGTGGTCTGCGGTTGTCAGTGGGCGACCTGGTGCCGCGCGCCCACTGGATCACCCCGCCGTTCGAGAAGCGTCGCTACGACACGTGGATCTTCGCCGCCGCGCTTCCTGCCGGGCAGACCGCGGCGGGGGACTCGGGCGAGACCGACCACGATGCCTGGGTGCTCCCGGGAAGTCTCCTCACGGCATACGAGGAGGGGAAGGCCGTGATGCTGCCGCCGACCGTGGTCATGCTGGAGCAACTGGCCGCCTTTGGGTCCGTGGCCAACTTCCTCGCCGACCGGCCAGTGCTCACGGCGGTGGAGCCCGAACTCGTCGAGCTCGGCGACCGCCTGGTCACCCGCTGCGACATCCCCTGACCGAGCACGGCAGGCGGCAATGGATTGGCTGCCCCTGCCGGCTGAGCGTGGTGCCTGCTCCCGGCGGGCGTTTGCCGCCTGCCGTGCTCAGGCTGCGCGAGGCAGGACGTGTCGCGGGCGCTTCGGCTGAGGCAAGTCGGACTGGAGCGCGACCCATGCCAGGAGCGACCAGCGCACCCAGCCCTGCTCGAACATGACGTCCTCATAGGCATAGCGCAGCGACGTCCAGCCGAAGACCGCGAACTCCGTGTGCCGGCAGCAGTCCCGACGGAGCCCCTTGCGGGTCCCATGAGTTTCGTAACCCTCGGCCTCAATGATGAGGCGCAACTCCTCGCTGCCCAGGTCGACCTTGGCATAGAGCCCGGAGTCCGACACCTCGAGCTGGGGCGTCAGGGTCAGGCCGACCTCGATGGTGAGAGCTCGTAGGACGGACTCCAACGGGTTGTGGGCCTTGGCGCTCGCATGCTCTGCGACCCGGCGGACGCGGACCGAACCCGGGCCTCGCGCTGCCGTGGCGGCCGCGAGCAGCTCGCCCCGGGTGACCGTGCCCGAGCGAAGTGCCGAGTCGGCCACGGTGAGGGCTTCGTCAAACGGCAACGCCCGCGCACAGTCCAGAAGCGTTCGGAGCGGTGTCGTGACGCAGTCCTCGACCTGTCCCGACGGGATGTCGCTGCGGTGCAGGTGAATGTCCCTGGGTACGGGGCGCGCGCCCCACTTGCGTGGCACCGTCACCCAGGCCGTGTCGGGGACAGTCTTGACCTTCCACCCGTGGTGCAGGGCTGCGCTCAGGTGCGACAGCGCCCCCGCGGATGCTTTGGCCGCGAGCAGCTGCTGGGAGGAGCGAGGTGTTGTGTACAGATTCCGCCGCGTTCGGAGCACCTCTGAGTTGGCGAGCGCGCGCTCGATCGCTCGCCGAGAGTGCTGGCGGCGCAGCTCGCGCCATGTGGCAAAGCCGCCGCACCGCTCGACCGTCACCGTCACCGTCACCGTCACCGGGCAAGACTGACCGAAACTGGCTGACTGGCCGGAGCCTTATCCACAGGTGAGCACGCCAGGCGGCAAAGGGTCGGCTGAAGGGGCCCTGACCCGGATCGTGAGCCTGACGTCAACGTGTGGTCCGACGTTTGCCGCCTGCAATGCACAGGGCCGGCCAGCGGGTGGCAGGCTGGGGGGATGAGTGAGCAGGTGTGGGCCGGTGGGCAGATCACGACCCGGGCGCATTGCGTGCTCGCGCCCAACCCGGGGCCCATGACGTTGGACGGCACCAACACCTGGGTCCTCATGGAGCCCGGCAGCACCGAGGCGGTCGTCATCGACCCCGGCCCCCTGGACGAGGCCCACCTCCAGCGCGTCGTCCAACACGTGGCCGATGCCGGAGCACGCGTCACTCAGACCATCCTCACCCACGGCCACCATGACCACGCCGAGGCCGCGCCCCGGTTCGCCGAGCTCACCCAGAGCGCCATCCGCGCCGTCGGCCGCGGTCATGACGACCTCACCGACGGCGATGTCATCCGCGCTGGCGGCCTCGAGATCCGCGTCGTCGCCACCCCGGGGCACACGAGCGACTCCATGTCCTTCGCCCTCGAGGCCGACCACGCACTCCTCACCGGTGACACCGTCCTGGGGAGGGGCACCACAGTGGTGGCGCACCCGGATGGTGAGCTCGCGGCATACCTCGCGTCGTTGGATCGCATCGCGAACCTGACGGGCAACGGCGAGGTGACCAGCATCCTCCCCGGCCACGGTCCAGTGGTGCCGGACGCAAAGGCAATGGTCGCGTTCTATCGCACCCACCGACAGGAGCGCCTCGACCAGGTGCGTCAGGCCCTCACCGACGGAGCGGTGCAGGAGGCCGACCCGGTCGAGGGCGTGCTGACGCGGGTCTATGCCGATGTCCCGCAGGAGGTCTGGCCAGCGGCGCGGATGAGCATCCGCGCGCAGTTGGACTACCTCGGCGTGAGGTGACGGTCAGCGCGCGCGGCGCTGGAGACGCTCCATGTCCTGAACGAGGACGGCGCGGGCCTCAAGCTTGAGCCAGCCACGCGTCGCGAAGTCGGCGAGCGCCTTGTTGACGGTCTCGCGGGAGGCGCCGACGAGCTGGGCGAGCTCCTCCTGCGTGAGGTCGTGGCTCACCATGACGCCACCCTCGACGGGGCGACCGAAGCGGTCCGACAGGTCGATGAGCGCCTTGGCGACACGACCGGGCACGTCGGTGAAGACGAGGTCGGCGAGCGACTCGTTGGTGCGGCGGAGTCGGCGGGCCAGGGCAGCCAGCAACGTGGCGGCCACACCGGGGCGCTCCGCGAGGAACGACTTGAGCTGGTCGTGCGTGAGGCCGACGATCTGGGTCTCGGCCACAGCGGTGGCCGTGGCCGTGCGCGGACCGGGGTCGAAGAGGCTCAACTCGCCGAACATCTCGCCCGGGCCGAGGATGGCGAGGAGGTTCTCGCGACCGTCGGCGGAGGAGCGGCCGAGTTTGATCTTGCCCTCGCCGATGACGTAGAGCCGGTCGCCGGGGTCGCCCTCGTTGAACAGCACGTCACCTCGCTCCATGTGCTGCGCCGTCATGGACGCGATGAGGCTGTCGGCCGTCTCGTCATCGAGGGCCGCGAAGAGCGGGGCTTTGCGCACGATGTCGTGATCCACGGCCACAGTGTGCCACGACCTGCGGCGATGGCGTCGGGTCTGACGCAGGGTGGCATCGTCGGGGCTCCGCCGTAGGCTGGCGGTCGTGCCTGCTTCCACCGCTGCGTATGCCGTCGAGTCGCCTGTCGCTCGGACCCGCCGGGCCCGCAAGATCTATCGGGCGCTCGTCGACCGCTATCCCTATGCGCACGCCGAGTTGGACTTCGAGACGCCCTTGCAACTGCTCCTCGCGACGGTGCTCTCGGCGCAGACGACGGACGTCATGGTCAACAAGGTGACGCCGACGCTGTTCGCCCGCTGGCCCACGGCCGAGGCGCTCGCGTCGGCCGACCGCACCGAGATGGAAGAGGTGCTCAAACCGACCGGCTTCTTCCGTGCCAAGACCAACTCCGTGATCACGTTGAGCCAGGCCTTGGTCGAGCGCTATGGCGGCGAGGTGCCGGGGCGGCTCAAGGACCTCGTGACGTTGCCCGGGGTCGGTCGCAAGACCGCCAACGTCGTGCTGGGCAACGCCTTCGGAGTTCCGGGGATCACGGTCGACACCCACTTCGGGCGTCTGGCTCGGCGGTTCGGCTGGACGGAGGAGACCGACCCGGTCAAGGTCGAGCACGAGATCGGAGCGATGTTCCCGCGCAAGGACTGGGTCATGCTCAGTCACGTCCTGATCTTCCACGGGCGCCGGACGTGTCACGCACGCAAGCCTGCGTGCGGTGCGTGCCCGGTGGCTCGGTGGTGTCCGTCCTACGGCGAAGGTGAGACGGACCCGGTGAAGGCGGCGAAGCTCCTCAAGTACGAACTGGCGCCCGGGGCTGAGTGGCCCGACCCGCCGCCCGGTCCGCTGCCAGGCGAGGTGCGCGAGCCGAGGTCGTCCTCGGAGACGTCGGCGTGATGGCTGCGTCGAACTCTCGCCCCGAATGGCTCGACCGCGTCGTCGCGACCGTCGAGGCCGAGGAGCCCGAGGCGTTTTCGACGTTCGCACCGCCCGAGGGTGCGACGAAGTTGTCGGCGGTGCTCATGCTCTTTGGCCCGACGGGCGACGGCGGGGAAGACGTTGTCCTGACAGCACGCTCGCGCCACCTGAGGGCCCACCCCGGGCAGGTGTCGTTCCCCGGTGGGCGGGTTGATCCCACCGATGCGGGACCGATCGACGCGGCCCTGCGCGAGGCCGAGGAGGAAGTCGGTGTGGTGCCGGCCAGCGTGGAGGTCGTGGGCGCGATGCCGCCGCTGTATCTCACCCCGAGTGCCAACGCGGTGACCCCCGTGCTGGGCTGGTGGCCGGAGCCGGGCGAGGTCCGGGTGGTCGACCCGCGCGAGGTCGAGCGGGTCGAGCGGGTGAGGGTCGACGAGTTGCTCGATCCCGGACGTCGCTTCACGGTGACGCACCCGTCAGGTTATCGGGGGCCGGGGTTCGAGGCCGGCGGCCTGTTCGTCTGGGGTTTCACGGCGCTGCTGCTCAACGCGGTGTTCGACCTGGCCGGGCTGACCCAGCCGTGGGACGACACCCTGGAGCGCCCGATCCCGGAGCATGTCCTCTCGGAATGGATGCGCAACCGCGCCTGACGCGTGAGGCTCGTGCGTCCGCAGGATTGGTCGCCTTGGCGACCAGAGTTGCGGACGCGAGCGGACGGCATACCCGCAACGTCCGCAAGATTGGTCGCCCAGGCGACCACAACTGCGGACGCTGGGTGGGTCAGGACTTGAGGGTGGCGATCGTCTGCTGCGCCTCGGAGATGGCGCGCTTCGGCGCGGGCTTCGCCTTGGCGAGCGCATTCTTGCCGAGGACCCCGAGGATGGCGGCGATGATGAAGAGGACCAGCGTCACGATGCCGTAGCCCGCCCACACCGGCAGCCACTCCGCGATGACGCGAGCGAGGGTGTGGAACAGGAAGATCAGGCCGAGCAGTCCGAGGAACGCAGCACCACCGAGGAGTCCGGCCCCCTTGCCCATGACCTTGGCGCCGCCGGAGACCTCGGCCTTGGCGAGAGCGATCTCGCTGCGGATGATCCCCTGCACGTCATGGGTGGCGTCGGCGACGAGTTGGCCGATGGTCCGCTCGGGTCCGGTTCCGCTTGTCATGCTGCTCACCTTCGCAGGTCGTGAGGGGTTCGGGCGACTGGTTACCGACCTTACCCATTGGTATGCCGGGTGCTCGCCCCTGTCCGTCGGCGCGCCTGCCAGTTGTCCCGAACTCACCGAATTCCTCGGTTCGGGACATTGAACGTTGCACGTCCCGAACCGAGGAATTCGGTGAGTTCGGGACGGAGGACCGTCAGGGCCGTTCAATGGGTGGGCTTGTCGTCCTCGGTGAGCCTGGCGTCATGGGTCTGGAAGGTGTCGGGGATGCCGTCGGCGTCGGCGTCGATCGTGTCTTCGTGCGCGATCCGGCGATTCACCGCGTTGCGCCGGCGCAGGACCACCGACGCGAGCACTGCCGCGATGAGTGACCCGGCGATCACCGCGATCTTCGCGTGCTCGTCGCGCGGCGAGCCGGCGCCGAACGCCAACTCACCCACGAGCAGGGACACTGTGAACCCCACCCCGGTGAGCAACGACAACCCGATGATGTCGCTCCACGAGAGGTCGCTGTCGAGTTCGGCGCGGGTGTACCTCGACAGGAGGAAGGTGCTGCCCAGCACGCCGATCAGCTTGCCGACGACCAGGCCGACGACAATCCCGATGGCGACCGGATCACGCAGCGCAGCACCGAAGCCGCCGCCACCGATCGAGACACCAGCGGCGAAGAACGCGAAGACGGGCACCGCGAACCCGGCCGACAGCGGCCTCAGTCGGTGCTCCAGCCGCTGCGCGACGTCGACCTTGCCGGAGAGCGTCGCCGCCGAAGGCACGACCGCACGCGGTCGGACCGGCACGACGAGCCCGAGCAGCACCCCGGCAACGGTCGCGTGCACTCCCGATGCGTGCACCAACGCCCACGTCGCGAATGCCAACGGCACGAGCACCCACCACAGGACGACCCGCCGCTGGACCAAGAACGCGAAGAGCGCCAGGGGCAGCAGCGCCAGCAGCAAAGGCGCCAGCGACAGCCCCTCCGTGTAGAAGATCGCAATGATCGTGATGGCGATGAGGTCATCGACGACCGCCAGGGTCAGCAGGAAAGACCGAAGGCCCGACGGCAGGTGCGACCCGATGACCGCCAGCACCGCGAGCGCGAAAGCAATGTCGGTGGCGGTCGGCACGGCCCACCCGCGCAGCGCGTCCGAGTCCGCCCCCGCGATCAGGACAGTGGCGACGAAGAGCAGCGCGGGCACTGCAACACCGGCTGCGGCGGCGATGACGGGCACCAGAGCCTTGGCCGGCGAGCGCAGGTCCCCGACGAGGAACTCGCGTTTGAGTTCGAGCCCGGCGACGAAGAAGAAGATCGCCAGCAACCCGTCGGCCGCCCACGTCCCCAAGGACAGGTCGAGGTGCCACGGCTCGTAGCCCAACGAGAAGTCGCGCAACGCGGCATACGAGTCTTGCCACGGCGAGTTCGCCCACACGAGTGCCGCGACGGCGGCAATGAGGAGAATCGCGCCGCCAACGGTCTCGGTGCGGAGCGCCTTCGTGACGACCTGCGCCTCGGCCCACGTGGGGCGGCGGAAGAGGCGATCGCGTGCGGCGGGAGTGATCATGTGGTCCTTCGTGGGGTCGGCGCAGTCGTTGCCGACCAGACTTCCCGGCGCACCTGCAGGCAACCCTACCGGCGGTGGCTCGGCGGGCGCTGCCGCCGACCGGAGCGCTCAGGCCCAGGCCTTGCGAGATCGCTGGTTGGCGGCGATCTTCCGTGCCCGCAGGTTTCCGCGGAGCAGGCGCGCCAGATAGGTCGGGGCGAGGAACGCGGACGGTGGCTCCACGAAGGAGCTCACCTTCATGACCTTCGCATACACCTCGACGTCCGTCGTGGCCGCGGCGATGACGAGATTGTTGAGCCGGTTGCCGATTCTGAACTGGACGGTCCGCTTGCCCTCGGCCTCCGGGTAGGCAAGGTCGCCCGCCGCTGCGAACGACCAGGCCAGCGAGATCGGCTTCGCGGACGCTCGGAAGAAGCGTCGCGCGAGATCCGTGTCGCCGTGGGTCAGACAGGCCTGGAGCGAACGCGCTTGAAGGGCAGCCACGGTCATCCCTTGCCCGTAGGTGGGGTTGAACACGCAGATGGCATCGCCGATCACCACCAAGCCCTCTGGGAACGTCTTCATGTGGTCGAAGCGACGCCACACTGCGACGGGAATTCGATGCTGGGAGGTCGGCCCGATGGGTGTGGCGTTGCGCAACGCCGCCATCACATGGGGTGGGCACAGGTCCGCGACCCACTCGATCATGGCGTCCAAGGTGGTCGGCGGCTCACGACCCACCATGCCGTAGAGCCAGAACATGGCGGTGTCGTTCTCCTGCGGGATGATGTTGATGGCGATGGGGCGCTCCACGGTCGCGTCCACCCCGAACAGGACCTCGGGAATCGTGTCGATCGGCCAGTGCAGGAGCTGGGCTTGATAGGTGACGCGCGCCGCGATCCTGTCCTCCGACGGCTTGTCGAAGCCGTGGCGGGTCAGGAATGCAGGGGTTCGGCCCGCGCGGCCCGTGGCGTCGACGACCAGATCGGCCGCGATCACCTCGCCGTCGCCGCCTGCGCGCGGGGCCACTTGGGCTCCCGTGACCCGCCCACCGTTGGTGGCGGCCAGATCCAGGACCACATGGCCGTCCCGCATGGTCACGTTCGGGAGCTCGCGAACGCGTTGACGAACTCGTGCCTCGAGGAAGGGGCGGGTCTGCAGGTGGAACGTCAAGGGCTGCTTCGGGGGCCCGGTCTTTGCCACCACCCTGCCGTTCAGATCGAAGTGGAATTTCGAGTAGTCCTCGGTCAGGACCGCCGATCCGGCGGCCGCCAGGTCATCGAGCAACCCCGGCAACAGGTCGTCCATGACCCGGGCGCCACCTGGCAGGAGCAGGTGCGGGTGACGGTCCTGAGGGACACCCCGGCGGTGCTCGGCTCCGACGGGCAGCACATCGCGCTCGACGACCGTGACCCGGTCGTAGGCATCCGCGAGAACCCGGGCGGCGAGCAGCCCCGACATGCTCGCCCCAAGGACCAGCGCGTGCTCTCCCGCGCGAACAGCGACAGTCATGGTGGACCACCTCCTGCCTCACGTTCAGTATGAGATTCGGGCAATCGGCCGTCCATCCGTCGGCGGAACCGGAACGAACCCTCCCGTTGACCCAGGCACCTGCCCCCGACGAGCTGGCTGGCGTCAGAAGAGGCGGCAGCCGAGGAACAGCGCGTCGGCTGAGGTGTCGTCGAGGACGGTGAAGCCCAGCCGTTCGTAGAAGGCGATCGCCCGATCATTCCCACGACCCACCCCGAGATGGACACCGGGAGAGCCCGCCGCCGCGAGTTGGGCGAACAGTCGCTCCATCAGGCGACGGCCCCACCCGCCGCCCTGCCAGCGAGGCAGCAGGTCCACATGCAGGTGCGACGGATGTTCTCGCACAACGTGATCCGGCGCCGCAGGCGGGTCGTGGATCAGTGCCACGAGTCGCGCGTCCGCCGTCCCCTCGGCCACCGACCCCAGAGGGTGTGCCGCCCGGAGCGAGGGCCACCACGACTTCTCGCACCGCGCCTCGAACGCCCTGGTGTCCAGCGCCCCGAGCACATAGCCCTGCGCCCCAGCCCCGTCGTCGAACACCGTCGCGAGCCCGGGTTCGAAGGTGACGTAGGGACCGACGTACACGTCCCCGAGAAGGTGCGGCACGGCATACAGAGGGCTGGCGTCGGAACCGGAATCGCCGGTGAGCAGGCAGACGTCGTACAACGCTGCCCGATCACCGGCGACACACGGACGCAGGGGATCCACGCGACTAGTCGGAGGAGCCTCCGGACGACAGGCCCTGCTGGATGAGGTTCATGACCGACGAGTCGGCGAGCGTCGTGACATCACCGACCTCGCGGTTCTCGGCGACGTCCTTGAGGAGGCGGCGCATGATCTTGCCGGAGCGGGTCTTGGGGAGCTCGGGGACGATCATGATCGAGCGCGGCTTGGCGATCGGGCCGATCTCCTTGGCCACGTGGTTGCGCAACTCCTGGACGAGGTCCGCGCCTTCACCGTGTTCGTCGGCTCGATCGACGTACTCCTGGCGGAGGATCGTGAACGCGACGACGGCCTGGCCCGTCGTGTCGTCGGCCGCGCCGACGACGGCAGCCTCCGCAACGGCGGGGTGCGACACGAGAGCCGACTCGATCTCGGCCGTCGAGAGGCGGTGGCCCGAGACGTTCATGACGTCGTCGACGCGGCCGAGAAGCCAGATGTTGCCCTTGGCGTCGTACTTGGCGCCGTCGCCGGCGAAGTAGTACTTGTCGCCGAAGCGGCTCCAGTAGGTCTCCTTGTAGCGCTCCGGGTCGCCCCAGATGCCGCGCAGCATCGACGGCCACGGCTTGGTGAGCACGAGGTAGCCCACCTTCTCGGGCTCCGTGAACGGCTGGCCCTCGTCGTCGAGGATCTCGGCGCTGATGCCGGGGATCGGACGCTGTGCCGAGCCGGGCTCCAGCGTCGTGACGCCGGGGAGGGGGCTGATCATGATCGCGCCCGTCTCGGTCTGCCACCACGTGTCGACGATGGGCGCCTTCTCGCCGCCGATGTTCTTGCGGTACCAGAGCCACGCCTCGGGGTTGATCGGCTCACCGACAGAGCCGAGGACGCGGATCGACGACAGGTCGAACTTCGCGGGGATGTCGTCGCCCCACTTCATGAACGTCCGGATCGCAGTGGGGGCGGTGTAGAGGACCGACACCTTGTACTTCTCGATGATCTCCCACCAGCGGCCCTGGTGCGGAGTGTCCGGCGTGCCTTCGTAGAGGACCTGCGTCGCGCCGTTGGCGAGCGGCCCGTAGACGATGTAGGAGTGGCCGGTCACCCAGCCGATGTCGGCGGTGCACCAGTAGACGTCCGTCTCCGGATGCACGTCGTGCACAACGGAATTCGTGTATGCCGTCTGCGTCAGATATCCGGCCGTCGTGTGGAAGATGCCCTTCGGCTTCCCCGTGGTCCCGGACGTGTAGAGGATGAAGAGCGGGTGTTCGCTGTCCATGGGCTCGGCCGTGTGCTCGGGGCTCTGCTTGTCGACGAGGTCGTGCCACCAGACATCGCGGCCGTCGGTCCACTCGACCTCGGACTCGGTGCGCTTGACGACGAGGACCTTCTCGACGGGGGTGTCGCCGCCCGCGAGGGCCTCGTCGACGGCGGGCTTGAGCGGGGCGGCCTTGCCGCGACGCCACTGACCGTCCGCCGTGACGACGACGCGCGCCTCGGCGTCATTGATGCGGGTGCGCAGTGCCTCGGCGGAGAAGCCGCCGAAGATCACCGAGTGCGGGGCGCCGAGGCGGGCGCACGCGAGCATCGTCGCGATGGCCTCGGGAATCATCGGGAGATAGATCGCGACCCGGTCACCCGTCTTCACGCCCAGCTCGATCAGAGCGTTCGCCGCGCGGGACACGTCGGCCAGCAGGTCGGCATACGTGATCGTCCGGGTGTCGCCTCCCTCGCCCTCGAAGTGGATCGCAACGCGGTCGCCGTTGCCGGCCTCGACGTGACGATCGACGCAGTTGTAGGCGACGTTGAGCTCGCCCCCGACGAACCACTTCGCGAACGGTGCGCCGGACCAGTCGAGGGTCTGGTCGAAGTCCTTGCTCCAGGTGAGGCGCTCGCGGGCCTGCTTGGCCCAGAAGGCCTCGAAGTCTGCGTCGGCCTCTGCGAAGAGCGCCTCGGTCCCGTTGGCCGCTGCTGCGAGCTCGGCGTTGGGTGAGAGGTCGAGTTCGGCCAGGTGGCTGGAGAGGTTCTCGTCGGTCACTTCGGGGCTCCTCGTCATTGGGGACTCAGTGATGCGCAACACGATCCCGTCCAGCCAACCGTGTCTGGCGTCGCACGACAACACCGGGTCCGTTCCTCGTCGCCGGGAGGCGGGCCGAATGCGGTGGGCGGTGCGACGAGCGGCACTCTCGCGGCCACTCGCCGGGTGACTCGCAGTAACCTCCCGCCCATGGGCACTGCGCAGACACAGACCGAGGCGGCTTCCGCTGCCCCGTCGGCCACGAGTGATCGCAGCTGGCGGACGCTTGCGAGACGCGGGCGGCCGTTCTTGGCGGCGATCCTCGCGGCGCTGCTCTGGTGGCCCGCCGGATTCGGTGGGTATGCCGGGTGGATGCGTCTGCCTCTCACCGCCCCTTCCGCTTCGGGCGTGGTTGCGCAGGGAAGCGTCGTGTTCCTGGGGTGTCTGGCAGCCGCGGCCGTCGTGTCGGCGCTGGTGAAGGCGCCGTGGCCGCGGTTCGGGATCGCGTTCGGGCTCACCGTGACCGCCTGGGTGCTCGCTGATGGGTCGGCCGACCTGCTGGCTGGCGAGCGTCCTGTGCTGGCTGGATTGGCGGGGCTGGGCATGCTGCTCGGGTTGTGGGTCGGCGCTCGGGCTCACGGGGGACCGGTCGAGGTGGCGACCTTCCTCGCAGTAGTGGCCGGGCTGTCGCCGGCGACGTGGTCGCGTGGGCCGCTGTTGGCCGTCGCGGTCGCGTTGCCGTTCTGGGTCGCGAGCAAGGACCGGGTGGCGCCGACGGTGTGGGCGGTCGTGCGAGTCGTGATCACGTGGCTGCTCGCTGTGCTGGTCTCCGTTGGCCTGCATCACGGTTGGTCGCAGCTGCGACCCGGACTTGCCGGCTCGGACCCGGCCGAGGGGGCGAAGGTCGTGGGTCGGGGGGTGGTCGACCTCATCCGGGAGCAGGGCGTCGAGGTCGCCCAGGCGTCGGCGACGACCTATGCCAACTGGCTCTGGCTCGCGGTCGTGCTGGCGCTCGCCCTCGTTGTCGCTCGAACTCTGCTGAACCGGCGTCGCACCAAGACCACCTGACTGGCACAAACTCGGAGGTTGGTCACTCGTAGAGGCGGGCCTTGGCTTCGCGAACGGTGAGGGTGGCCGGTGTGCCCTGGACGGTGACGGTGTCGGGGATCGTCATCCATGGGCCTCCCTCGAGCCGGAACCTGCCCCCGTACGTCGTATCGACGCGGGTCGCCATCTGGCCCGGCTGCTTGTAGGTCCACCTGATGTCGCCGGCCGGGTGCGGGCCTCCGAGCGAGGTGGTGGGCTCACTCTTGTTGCCGTCGCCATACACGTAGGTGAGCGACTGCAGCGTCGGCTGGATCTCGAGCCGGTAGCCGAGCAGGGCCGAGGCGTCGATCTCGTCGGGTCCGATTCCGGCTTCGGGCCACGTGGCCTCGAAGTACGTCGGGAGGTTGACCAGGGTGACATTGCCGACGGGCTGGATGCTGAGTCCACCCTTGGTGAACTCGACCTCGCGGAAGGCCTGCCGGATCTGGGCGATTGACGGGAGGGTGTTGCCGGGCAGCCGGTCCGGGAAACAGGTGACGCCCCAGGCGGTCCACTGACCCTGGGCGCCCCGGACGGGTGTCCCGTCGGGGTCGACCATGCGGCGCAGGACGACCGCCTGGAACTGGCCGTTGGTGCAGGCAGCCGCGGCTGCGCCGCAGCCAGTGTCGGCGTCGCCGGACGTGCAGTTGATGCGCGTCCTGTATTGCCAGCGCGGGCCAGGTTTCCCGACCGAGGCCGCCGCCTCGCGAGCCGCCTCCTTGATCTCCTCCAGCGTGATCGTGATCTTCGCGCCGTCGCCGGTGGAACTCCCGTCGGTGGAGCCTGGAGGTGGGGTCGGCTCTGCGGCCGCCGGACCCGCGAGCGCCACTGTTAGAGCGAGCAGGAGCGCGACGATCACATGTTCTCGACGCCGTACATCTGCCATGCGTTGTTCACCCACTTCAACGCGGCGCCCTTCTTCGTGTTCGCCGCGGGGACCGCATGGGTCGTCTTCTTGCCGTTCTGATAAAGCGGCTGAGTGGCTTCTGTGAAGGTGAAGTTGACGATGACCTTTGGAGCTGTGGCCTCGGTCGCAAGGGCTGCATTCTCGATCCTGACGCCAGACTCCCTGACGGACCAGCCGCCCTCGGCGTACTCCGTGAACAGATCCTGCGTCTTCTTGCAGGCGATGCAGTCCTTGTCCGCGTAGGCAAACAGGTTCGGTGCATTTGGTGGATCGAGGAGCGCCTTGTTGTAGAGCTCGAAGTAGAAGTGCAGGAAGGCGATGGCGCCGTCTTCGGTGCGCTGGCGTGCCTCCGCTGGGACGCTCGCGTTCGTCGTCGGTGAAGCGCTCGAACTCGCCGACGCACTCGGAGAGCCCGACCCCGACGGCGACGCCGCAGAACTCGACCCCTTCGGCGTCGGCGAACCCGTCGGCTCGGTGGTGTCGCCGCAGCCGCTCAGCGCGAGCGCAGCAATGGATAGGGCGACCGCAGCGCGGCCCCAGGTCTTGTGCACGTGTGTTCCCACCCCGGTCGTGTCGTCAAGGACTCGAGCCAGTCTAGGTATACCGGCGGAAACCGCCACCGGAGTTGTCCACAGGGGTGAGCGGACGGCATACGGGCGTCCGGAGATCTGGTCGTGATGGCGACCCGATTTGCGGACGCAAGGACGCGCCACACGTGATCGCCTGCGAAGTGGGCAAAGTGCACTGCATCGCGACCCAGCGACTGGTCCGAACGTGCACTCTGTGCCCAGCGTGTCGTGCAACGGTTCCGTTGTGCCCAGCATCGTGCTGCACTGAGGTCAACGACGACCTACAAGGAAGTGGGCCATGTTCGAAGAAGGCCAGTTGTACTCGCCGGTGACCCAACACGACGACGGATCCGTCGAGGTTCACCTGAGCGACAACCACCCCGGGCGCAACGACGCCCACTACCTCGCCCGCCGGGGCGAGATCGCCGGAGCAGCTCTCGCGTGGACACGCGGCGAGCCGATCCCGGTCATCGACTACACCGATGCCGAGCACGAGATCTGGCGGACCGTGAGCCACGAGCTCGCGCCGAAGCACGAGAAGTACGCGCACAGTGAGTACGTCGTGGCGAAGCATGCGCTGGGCCTCCCGACCGAGCACGTGCCGCAACTGCACGAAGTCACGGAGCGACTCGAGCCGATCACCGGCTGGACCTACATCGCTGCGCCGGGGCTCGTCCCGCTGCGCGACTTCTACGGCGACCTGGGCGCGAAGACGTTCAACTCGACGCAATACCTCCGCCACGGCAGCGAGCCCCTCTACACCCCCGAGCCGGACATCATCCACGAGGTCATCGGGCACGGAAACCAGCTCGCCTCACCGCGATTCGCGCGAATCACCGAGGCTGCGGGCAAGGCGTCCCTGCGAGTCGAGACCGACGAGGCGATGAAGTTCATCGCCGACGTGTTCTGGTTCTCGATGGAGTTCGGCGTGATGCGCGAGCACGGCGAGGTCAAGGCCTACGGCGCCGGCATCCTGTCGAGCACGGGCGAGATGGACGAGTTCGGGCACATGGAGCACCGCGCGCTCGACCTCGCGGACATGGGCACGCTGAACTACGACATCACGCACTACCAGCCGATCCTGTTCTGCGCCGAGAGCGTCGACGAGCTCGAGGACGTCGTGGGCACGTTCTTCGACGAGGTCGACGACGACCTCGCGGCCAAGCTCAGGGCGGAAGCCGTCGAGCGCGGACTCGTCGAGGCCCCCACCGCCTGACACACAGCAGTCGAGAGTAGGCAAAGTCCCGCCTGGCCCCTGCTGAGGCGGGACTTTGCCTACTCTCGACGGGTTGTTGCTCGACTGATCGAGTCAGGTCACCAGCGGTGGGCGACGTCGATGACGAGGCGGCTCGTGCCGGTAGCCCTGTCGTTGATCGTGAAGACCCGGAACGGCAGACGCGCCCGCACCCCGAGCCCGACGGTCGACTGACCCTCGAACGAGCCGGCCCACTTCACCTGGCGGAATGTCCTGAAGCCGCTGACGTTCGGCATGGCCGGTGGCGTCGTGTAGCGGGCAGCCCGGGTGATGACCTGGAGCTTGGCCCCGCCGGCGACCGGGACGACGTTGCCCGAGCCATCCTGCGTGACCTGCGGGACGTAGCGGACGTGGTAGCCGGTGGCCGGGCCACGCTGGTCGATCACGAGCCGGTCGAAGCAGGCGTGACGTCCTGCCCGCAGACCCCTGACGGTCGTGGCCTTCATGGTGGTCGACGACTTGGTGAGCGATCCCCAGGTGATGCCGCAGTACGGAGCGGCGGAGGCACTCGACGCGCCGACGGCGGCGGGTGCGGTGGAAGCGACGAGACCCAAGGCAAGGGCGGCGGCGCTGCGGCGAATGGTCCTGCGGTTCATGGTGTCCTCCTCGGTGAGTGTTGCGATACCGGGAAGACGCGTATGCCGGCCACTTCGGTTGACATCCAAGGAGACTGGGTGCCACGCCGTGACGGAGACACCACTCTGCAGCCGGCGGTGTCGGACTCAGCGAGGCCCATCGATGGGGCGCGCTGGCCAATAGGAACCGTCGAGGAGAACCCGATCACCCAAGGGCTCCTGCAAACGGACCAGCTGTGGGACCGGCATCGTTCCTTGACAGTTGTTGGCGCCGGTGGGTTCCTCGACGGTCCACGAGATGGTCACGCTGTGGTCATCCTCGATGATCCTCGGGTCTCGCAAGAAGGGCCGGGGGTCCCTGCCACTGCTGCATGAGACTTCGTGAACGCCCAGTGCGATCTGGGTCGATGACCGGTCGAGGTCATCCGGGGCACTCAGCTCAACCCACGCATCTCCGTGGGTGACGAAGGGGCGAAGTTTCGGACAGTCGCCCCAGGAGACCGCCGCCCAGCGTGCTCCTTCCTTCTCCAGATTGACGACTTGGCCGTCCTTGCCGGGGCCTTGGGCGCCCCAAGTGCCGGTTCCGATCGTCACGGCGTGCTCGGACTCCGTCAGCACGATCCATGGTGCCGTCTCGATGGCGACGCCTCTGAGTGCGGTGGGTGCGTCGACGCCGGCCCTCTTCACGAGGGACTCGAGCGATGCACTCAGTTCGTCTTCACTGAACCTGCTCTCGATCCCGCGCTCCATTGCCGAGGGCGACCATCCCGGCGACTCGCCCCCGCAACCAACCAGAGCCTGACCAGCCGACGCGCCCGAGGCCGAAGCAGCCCCAGGGGAGGCATCGTGGCCTCCTGCGCCGCACGCGACGACGGCCAGCATCAAGGCGACAGCGAAGGCGCTTCGGGCATGGCGGGCCAAGATCACCTACCTAGGACGTGCACAGGGCGCCCGAGGTTCCGGGTCAGCGGAGCGCAGCCCGCCACGCCGCCGCCGTTTCTGGGTCGTAGTAGCGAGTGAAACCGCAGGCCCACGCAATGGGTGCGTCCAGCGGGGACCCATCCCATCTCGGTTCACCGCTGACGAGCAGTCGTGTGCCGACCCCGTAGGCGTCCTCCGGGATCTCGCCGTAGGCGACTGTGTTGGCAACGGGCAAGTCCACTGTGACGGTGTCCGCCCGGCCTCCGGAGAACCATTCCTGGACCTTGAATGTCACGCCCGGATAGTTCAGATCCAAGTCGCCTCGATCGGAGACCGAGGGGCCGATCTCCACCACGACTCCATCGAAGGCGAACGCCCGCCCGCTGAGAGCCGCGGGTGAGTAGCCCTCGACACAGGAG
This sequence comes from Knoellia sinensis KCTC 19936, assembly GCF_000768705.1. Classification (GTDB taxonomy): domain Bacteria; phylum Actinomycetota; class Actinomycetes; order Actinomycetales; family Dermatophilaceae; genus Knoellia; species Knoellia sinensis. The sequence continues at coordinate 131,235 of NZ_AVPJ01000008.1, read as the reverse complement.
GCCATGCCGTCGTCGGGGAGAGGCCCGGAGCGACTCGCCGTGGGGTTCTGTGGGTTTCCCCCAGCGACGCTTGCCTGGCTCTGCAGAGGCGCGGACTCCGAACTGCTGCCGTTCGCCCCTGACGCGCACGCCCCGAGGGTCATGGCGAACCACAGGCAAGTGCCCGCAGAGACCAGTCGACGCATTGCTGACCTCCCTCACACGTTGATCTCAGTATGGCCCCGCCGGAGCGCACGGGTTCCTCCGCAAAGGCATGCGTACGAACGTATGGATCTCGCCGGATGTCATGTAGTCTAATGCATGAACAGAGCACCAAGGCATACGTTTAGACGTATCCCCAGTGGAGGTGAAGGGTGGTTGATCGTCGCCGAACCCAGACACGTGCGCGAGCGTCCCTCGAGGGCCGCTTCGAGGCGTGGCGCCAACTTCCTGCACAAGGGGCGCGACCCCATGGCGGGTGGATTCGCGCGATCCGAGAAGCGCTTGGCATGACTGCCGAGGAGCTGGCAGAGCGAATGGGGGTGTCGCAGCCCAGCGTCACGCGCTTGGAGAGGTCCGAGCGTGACAGCGTCGCCCGCCTCGACACGTTGATTCGCGCCGCAGACGCCCTCGAGTGCGACGTTGTGTACGCACTCGTCCCCCGTCGTCCGCTGGAAGAGATGGTCACTGACCAAGCCCGACGTCGCGCACGCGAACGCGTCGAGCAGGTGGCGCACACCATGGCACTCGAAGATCAGGCCGTCGCGGACAGCGAGCTTGCGAAGCAGCTCGCGACTCTGACCGACTTCTATCGGACGCAACCCGGCCTCTGGCGCCATGGATTGGGATGACCAGGCTGAGGGTGCGACACCGTTGCCCCGCGAAGAGCGAGACAAGCTCAAGCAGTCATGGATCGTCACGATGGGGGACCTCAACGAGGCCGAGGCTGAGAACATTCTCGTTGCGGCGACCAAGTGGTACGGCCGCCGCAACAGCTTGGACTCCCTGCTGGATGACAAAGCTGTGCGTGATTTGCACCGAGACATGCTTGGGGATGTGTGGACATGGGCAGGCACCTACCGGTCACGCACGCTCAACATCGGCGTGGACGCAGCCGCGGTTCCGGTGGCCGTCCGGGATCTTGTCGACGACGCAAGATTCTGGTTCGCCGCGGACTCCGTCCTGACCATCGACGCGGCGGCCGTGCGGTTTCATCACCAGCTCGTCGCGATCCACCCCTTCGCGAACGGGAACGGCCGCCACGCCAGGTTGCTCACCGACCTGCTCCTGCGGGTCGTGGGCGCGCCACCGTTCACATGGGGCAGTCGGGATCTCGCCGCAGTCAGTGAGGTGCGCAAGGCGTACATCGCGGCGCTTCGCCAAGCCGATCGCGGCGAGTACGCCGCGTTGGTGGAGTTCGCGCGCAGCTAGGCCTCGGACTGCGGCAGGGCCTGCGCGCCGCAACTGAAGGTGGGCGGACGGCATACGCGAAACGTCGTGTGCCCCAACGCTCCCGGGAAGGGAACGCTGGGGCACACGAGGCGAGAGAACGCCAGGGATCAGTGATCCAGGGCCTTCGCCACACCGTGACCGGTGAGCGAACGCACCTCCATCTCGGCGTACTTCTGCGCGTTGTACTCGGAACTCGTCACCGTGCCGAGCCAGCCGAGGAAGAATGCCAGCGGGATTGTGACGAGGCCCGGGTTGTCGAGCGGGAACCACGAGAAGTCGATGTCCGGGTTGGTGATCATCGACGGCGACGGACCGCCCTCGACCAAGGGCGCCTTGCCGGACACCACAGGGCTGAAGATGATCAGGCCGATCGTCGAGATGAGACCGCCATAGATCGACCAGAGTGCGCCGCGGGTGTTGAAGCGCTTCCAGAACAGCGAGTAGAGGATCGTCGGCAGGTTCGCCGACGCCGCCACCGCGAACGCGAGCGCCACGAGGAAGGCGATGTTCTGGCTCTTGGCGAACATGCCACCGAGGATCGCGACGGCACCGATCACGAGGGCAGCGATGCGGGCGACCTTGACCTCCTGGTCGGACGTCGACTCGCCCTTCTTGATGACCTCCTTGTAGATGTCGTGTGCGAACGTCGCCGACGCCGTGATCGTCAGGCCGGCGACCACCGCGAGGATCGTGGCGAAGGCGATGCCCGAGATGATGCCGAGGAACGTGCTGCCGCCGAGCTCGAAGGCGAGCAACGGCGCGGCCGAGTTCGCCTTGCCGGGTGCGGCGTTGATCTCCTCGGCGCCGACGAGCGCACCGGCGCCGTAGCCGACGACGAGCGTCAACAGGTAGAAGCCACCGATGAGCCAGATGGCCCACTCGACCGACTTGCGCGCCTGCTTCGACGTCGGGACGGTGTAGAAGCGCTGGAGCACGTGCGGCAGACCGGCAGTTCCCAACACCAGCGCGAGCGACAGCGAGATGAAGTCGATCTTGGTCGTCATGTTGACGCCGTACTTCACACCGGGCTCAAGGAGCTTCTCACCGACGGCGGGGTTCTTGTCGATGGCGCCCTGGAAGAGGCCCGAGAGGTTGAACCCGTACTTGCCGAGGACCCAGACGGTCATGATCGCGGTCGCCGCGATGAGCAGGACGGCCTTGATGATCTGCACCCAGGTGGTGCCGCGCATGCCGCCGATGAGGACGTACGTGATCATCACGATGCCGACGACGGCGATGACGATGTTCTGGGCGGCATCGCCCGAGACGCCCAGCAGCAGCGACACGAGGCCACCGGCACCGGCCATCTGCGCGAGCAGGTAGAAGAACGACACCGCGAGCACCGACACGGCGGTCGCGATGCGCACCGGGCGCTGCTTGAGGCGATAGCTCAGCACATCGGCCATGGTCAGTCGGCCGGTGTTGCGCATGAGCTCGGCGACGAGCAGGAGCGCGACGAGCCACGCGACGAGGAAGCCGATCGAATAGAGGAAGCCGTCATAGCCCTGCAGGGCGATGGCGCCGGCGATGCCGAGGAAGCTTGCGGCAGAGAGGTAGTCACCGGCGATGGCGACACCGTTCTGGCGGCCTGAGAAGCCACCGCTCGCGGTGTAGAACTCGCCGGCACTCTTCTTGCCCGAGGCGACCTTGATGATGACGACGAGCGTCACGAGGACGAAGCCGACGAAGATCGAGATGTTGAGGGCGGGGGAGCCGACGCTGGTGGTCTCAGCGGGGAGGGCGCCCGGGACAGCGCTGGGGACAACGCTCGCGAGGGAGGGAAGGAAGGCCATGGGTCAGTGCTCCTTGACGCCGTCGAGCCGCGATCCGAGCTTGTCCGCGAGCGGGTCGAGCTCGCGGTTGGCCCAGCGGGCATAGATGAACGTGATCGCGAACGTCGTCACGAACTGGCCGAGCCCGAAGAGCAGGCCGATGGTGATGTTGCCGAAGACCTTGGTGCCCATGAACCCGGGCGCGAAGATCGACAGGAGCACATAGACGAAGTACCAGACGAGGAAGAACGCCGTCATGGGGAAGACGAAGCCCCGGAACTTGCGGCGCAGTTCCTGGAACTCGTCGGTGGCTTGCATGGCGACGTAGGGATCCTCGTCGCCTCGGGTGCGAGCGTCGTTGCTCACGGGTGCACCTCCAGTGGTCGGTCCCGGTCAATGCAGCCGGGTTCGGGGACCACTGTCGATCCTTGGGTATGCCGTCCGCTCCCCTCCGCGACCGCCTCTCGCCGGGCGGGTGGCGGGCTTCGTTGTGTGGCGCGGGTCACCGTTGGTCGGTGCGGTGAGCGGCGGGTGAGGCGCGACGAACGGGTGGGCGGACGGCATACGGAATGGGGGTTGTTGTGGGCTGGAGAAGCATGCCGTTAACATCTGAGCATGCGATCAGATGACACGGTCATTGGCCTGGACGGCTGCTCGGTCCACTGCGTCCACCCGGACAAGGTGCAGATGGTGATCGACGCGACGCTGCCGGCCGACGAACTGACTCGGGCCGCGAGCATGTTCAAGCTGTTGGGGGACCCGACGCGCTCGCGCCTCCTGTTCGCGCTGCTCGAGGCCGGCGAGCTGTGCGTGTGCGACCTCGCCGCCGCGACGGGGACGCTGGAGGCGACGGTGTCACAGTCGCTGCGGATGCTCCGCGCCTCGGGAGTGGTGACGGGACGCCGCGAAGGGCGGTTGGTCTTCTATCGACTCGCCGATGCGCACGTGCGCATGCTGCTCGACCTCACCCGCGAGCACATCTCCCACGAGCTCAACGGTGCCTCGGTCGCGGGGACCGCGTCGAGGCAGGTGCTCCGATGAGCGGCGGTCACAGTCACGGTGGCGGCCACGCCGGGGGAGCCCATCGTTGGAGGCTGCAGGTCGCATTCGGACTGGTCGCCGTCTACTTCGTTGTCGAACTGGTCGCCGGACTGATGTCCGGGTCGCTGGCGCTGCTCTCTGACGCGGGGCACATGGCCGCCGACGTCGTGGCACTCGGGGCGGCGCTGGTCGCCACGAGCATCGCGTCACGTCCGGACACGACCGGGCGTCGCACGTTCGGTTCGTATCGGGCGGAGGTGTTCGCGTCCGGGCTGGCCGTGTTGCTCATGATCGGGGTCTCGATCTACATCGTCGTGGAGGCGATCGGGCGGATGGGCGAGGGCGCGGAGGTCGCGTCGGGGACCATGCTTGTCGTCGGAGGCGTCGGCTTGGTCGTCAACCTCATCGCACTGTTCCTGCTGCGTGGCGGCGCGGGGGAGAGCCTCAACGTCAAGGGCGCCTATCTCGAAGTCGCCGCAGACACGCTCGGGTCGGTGGGCGTCATCGTCGCCGGTGTCATGGTCGCTCAGACCGGGAACGCGTTGTGGGACACCGGAATTGCGCTGGCCATCGCACTCTTTGTCGCTGTACGGGCCGTCTTCCTGGGTCGTGAGGTGCTCGCCGTGTTGGGTCAGCACGCACCCAGCGGTGTCGTCCCCGATGAGGTCGAGGGGGCACTGGCTTCGGTCCCGGGCGTCAGTGATGTCCACGACCTGCACGTGTGGACGCTGACCTCGGGGATGAATGTCGCCACCGCGCACCTCATGACCGAGGAGTCGGCGGACGCGCATGCCGTCCTCGACGCGGCCCGAGATGTCATGCGATCGCGCTTCGGCGTCGAGCACGCCACCCTCCAGGTCGAACCCAATACCCACACCGGATGCAAGGAGGTCACCTGGTGACCGCTGAAACCGCGCCGACCAGGCCGACCACATGGGCCACGCTCGTCAGTCCCGAGCGCCGGGCCACGCTGATGCGGCGGGCGCAGCTTCTGGCCGCAGCCTCCGTGGCCTACAACACCGTCGAGGCCGTCGTCGCGATCACCGCTGGCAACATCGCGGGTTCGTCCGCCCTCGTGGGGTTTGGACTCGACTCGATCGTCGAGGTGTCCTCAGGTCTGATCATCCTGTGGCAGTTCCGCCACCGACTGCCGGAGAGCCGGGAGCGCACGGCGCAACGCCTCATCGCGATCTCCTTCTTTGCCCTGGCCGCCTATCTCACCGTGGAGGCCGGTCACGCCCTCCTCACGGGCGCCCAGCCGGACGGAAGCCCCGTGGGCATCGGACTGGCCCTCGCCTCCTTGGCGGTCATGCCGTTCCTGAGCATGTGGCAGCGGCGCACCGGGCGCGAGTTGGGCTCCAGGTCCGTCGAAGGTGACGGGACGCAGACGCTGTTGTGCACCTACCTGTCAGCCGTGTTGCTCGTCGGCCTCGTCCTCAACGCCTGGCTCGGGTGGTCGTGGGCCGATCCGCTGGCCGCGCTCGTCATCGCTGGCGTCGCAGCCCGCGAGGGCTGGGAGAACTGGCAGGGTGACGACTGCTGCACCCCAGCCGCGCTGTCCTTCGCCCATGAGGGGCAGCCGGGTGAAGCGGGCACCGTCGCCGACGAAGCCGCTTCGTGCTCTGACGGTTGCTGCGCCCCCAGCGCCCCCAGCGCCCCCAGCGCACCCAGCGCGACCGGCTCCGACGTGCGAGCGAGCGAGCCCGTGGCGCTGACGCTTCAGAGGCCGCCCGTCCGGGACGAGGAGCGGGGATGAGCCGTGCCATGCCGTCAACGGTCCGAGAAGCCTTCGAAGCGGAGTTGAGCCAAGCCCGGGCAGCCGCAACGAGTGAGGCGCGGTGGTACGCCCTCGAGCGGGCGCACATCCTGTCGCAGCCTTGGGCATGGCCCCATACCCGCGCCCACGCAGTGATGCTGCGCGTGGCGCTGCGCGAGCGGGACCGCCGAGAAGCGGCTGGACAAGTCCTTCGACTCGTCGTCGCGGGGCCGGGGTCGGCCCTGGGCCGCTATCCCGAGGGCAACACGGGTCGCGCCACCGTGCCGCTCATGAGTCGCATGCCGGTGCCGTCAGACCTCGCAGCGCTGCTGGCCGACACGTGACCCAGAACCCAGACCTGTCCGGAACTTGGCCGCACCTCGACCCGTTCGCCTCTCTGGACGCCCTTCCACATCTCACTTTCCCACTGGAGTACAACCCGTGAAACGCAATGCCATCGCCTCCGCAGCGGTCGTCGTCGTCCTGCTGCTCGCCTTCGTGGCGGGCATCCTGAGCCAGCGTGCGCAGAGTCCCGAGTCCTCCGGCTCGGCAGCCGGTGCGTCCAGCCAGGCGCTCGTGCGCGAGGACAGCCACCGTCTGGGCGCGGCAGGGACGGGCAAGGTCACCTTCGTAGAGTTCCTCGACTTCGAGTGCGAGTCCTGCAAGATGGCCCACCCGATCGTGGAGGACCTGCGCAAGAAGTACGACGGCAAGGTCGACTTCGTCGTCCGCTACTTCCCCCTCAGCGGCCACAAGAACTCGGTCAATGCTGCCGTCGCCGTCGAGGCCGCCGCCCAGCAGGGAAAGTTCGAGGACATGTACAACAAGATGTACGAGACGCAGGAGTCCTGGGGTGAGCAGCAGGAGTCGAAGGCATCGGTGTTCCGCGGTTTCGCGCAGGAGCTGGGTCTCGACATGGCTGCCTACGACAAGGCCGTCGCGGACCCCGCAACGACTGAGCGAGTCGAGCGCGACCGCAAGGATGGTCTCGACCTCGGTGTGAACGGCACGCCCACCTTCTTCCTCAACGGCACACAGATCGAGCCCACGTCCGTTCAGGACTTCCACGACAAGATCGACGCCGAACTCAATGGCTGAGACCCGGACTGAGGCTGCAGGGAAGGTCGAGGCCACCGCCGACACCTCTCCGGCAACCTCGCTCCTGACGTCCGGCCGAGGTACGGCGTGGACGTTGACCGTGGCGGGCGCCGTCGGGTTGATCGCGGCGTTCGTCCTGCTCGTGGAGAAGATCGCCCTCATCCAGGACCCCGAGTACGTCCCCACCTGCAGCATCAACCCGGTGCTCTCGTGCGGTTCGGTCATGAACACCGACCAGGCCGCAGCCTTCGGCTTCCCGAACCCCATCCTCGGGGTGGCCGGATTCGCCGTTCTGCTGACCATCGGTGTCGTCCTGCTGACCCGGGTCTCGCTGCCGAGGTGGTTCTGGTGGGGCATTCAGGCCGGCACGACGTTCGGCGTGGTCTTCGTGCACTGGCTGGTCTTCCAGAGCCTCTATCGCATCGGCGCCCTGTGCCCCTATTGCATGGTCGTCTGGGTCGCGGCCATCACCGCATTCGTGGCGACAACTGCCCGCCTGGTCAGCACCGGCCAGCTCCCGGTCCCTGCACGTCTGCGGGGTCTCACGGCCTATGCCCCGACCCTCGTCGTGCTCTGGCTTGCGGTCATCGCCGGTCTCATCGCCGTGCGGTTCTGGGACTACTGGGTCACGGTGATCTGATGGCGCGCTCCGTCACGATTCAGTACATCGACGACTGCCCCAACGTGCCAATCGTGCGGTCCCGCCTGCACGAAGCGGCTCACGCGGCCGGCGCCGACATCTCCCTTGTCGAGGAGAAAGTGGAGACGATCGCGGACGCCGAGCAGCTCGGCTTCACGGGGTCGCCCACCGTCCTCGTCGATGGTGTCGACCCCTTTGCCCGCCCGGGTACCTCGCCAGCGGTGGCGTGCCGGGTCTACGCCACGCCGAGTGGTCTGAGCGGGGCTCCGACGGTCGATCAGCTGGTCGACGTGCTGCGGAACTGAGTCGGCCCGGCGGACATGCAGTGCCGCGCCGATCAGGTGTGGGCGAGCATGGGGCACCGGCTGGGAGGGGACTACTGCATGTCCACCGGCCGTGGTTCAGCTGAAGTGGTTGGCGAGCTCGTCCCAGGTCGCCTTGGGCGCGCTGCCGGTGGGGAACCGGCCGTCGAGCTCGAGGATCACCATGCCGTGGACAGCGGCCCAGAGAGCCTGGGCGCGATAGGGCTCGCCGGTCGCCTCGAAAAACGGGCTGCCCGACCAGTCCTCCAGCCCCGGTGGCAAGGCGTCCCGGTCCAAGGGGCCGTGGGTGGCGAGGCGATACAGCTCAGGGTTGGCGCCGGCGACTTCGCGATAGCGGCGCACGAGCGCGGCCACACTGGTCACCGGCCGCAGTGCCTCGCCGAAATCCTTGAGCCCCACGGCCACGAGCTGCGACTTGAGCGCGTCCTTGCTCGCGAAGTGCTTGTAGAGCGAGGGCGCCGCGATGCCGAGCTCGTCGGCGAGGGCGCGCATCGTGAGGGCGGCCCAGCCGTCGCGCTCGAGGAGCGTGCGAGCCGCTTCGAGGACCTCCCGGGCGCGAGGGGTGAGGAGGCGCGTGGGGTCGAACTCCTCCGGACACTCCTCGGCTCGGGTCATCGAGCGATGCTAACGCTGGCCTCGACCCGCTCCTTGAGCGCCGCGTTCATCGCGTCGAAGTCATCGCCCACGTCGAGGGCACTGCCGACGAGTGGGACGAGGACGCCCCGGAACTCCTCCGCGTGAGTGAGTCGGCTGCCTGTCGCGGTCGGCTCGATGACGAACGAGTGCTCGCCGTCCAGCAGGCGCGGGACGAAGACGCGCCCCAACCATCGGAGCTCACGGCCGGGTTCGGCGGCGAGGACGGTCGGCGTGAACGTCATGGCCTTGCCGCCCGCCGGGTGGATTCTGGCAGTGAGCTTCTGGCCGGCTTCCGGGGTGCCGCTCAATTCGCGGATGAACGGATTCCATTCCCCGTATGCCGTGAAGTCCGTGAGTGCCTCCCACACCTTCTCGGGTGGGGCGGCGATGTCGACAGTGCGCTCGAGGCGCTGCTCGCGGTGGAGGGCGATCGCCGCGATGGCGAGGAGGGCGATGGTGGCGGCGAGAGTGATGAGCATGGTCTTCATATCGGGTCTCCTGTCCTTGGTGGCTAACGTTGTTAGCCCACCGTAAGGCTAACAACGTTAGCCCGTCAAGAGGGGTGGAGTGGGCGCGGCGTCTGGGCGCGGCATGATGGGGCCGTGCGCGCACTTGTGAAGACCACCGCTGGTCCCGGCCTTGAACTCATCGACGTTCCGGAGCCCGAGTGTGGCGACTCCGACGTCAAGATCCGCGTGCTGCGAGCAGGGCTCTGCGGCACGGACCTCCACCTCGAGCAGTGGGACGACTGGGCCGCGTCGGTCGTCAACGTCCCGCAGACGATCGGGCATGAGTTCTATGGCGAGGTCGTCGAGATCGGCTCCCTCGTCGACCACATCACCGTCGGCGACCGCGTCTCCGGCGAGGGTCACCTCATCTGCGGGAACTGCCGCAACTGTCGGGCCGGGCGTCGTCACCTCTGCATCAAGACGGTTGGCGTGGGCGTCAATCGGGACGGTGCCTTCGCCGACTACGTCGTCATCCCCGCGATGAACGCGTGGGTCCAGCCGGCCGATCTCGATCCCGACCTGGGCGCGATCTTCGACCCGCTCGGCAACGCGACCCACACGACGCTGCAGTGGCCTGTCGTCGGTGAGGACGTCGTGGTCACGGGCGCCGGACCGATCGGCGTCATGGCCGTGGCGATCGCTCGTCACGCGGGTGCCCGGCGGATCGCTGTCACGGACATGAGCGACTCGCGCCTCGACCTGGCGCGGGGTGCCGGTGCCGATCTGTGCGTCAACGTGACCCAGGGTCAGGACTTGGCCTGGGCCCAGAAGGAACTCGGGATGCTCGAGGGCTTCGACATCGGGCTCGAGATGTCCGGCGCCCCGAAGGCCGTCGAGGACATGCTCGCCAACCTCAACCACGGCGCTCGCGTCGCGATGCTCGGACTGCCGAAGGACCCGTACCCCATCGACTGGGGCCGCGTCATCACGCACATGATCACGATCCGCGGGATCTATGGGCGCGAGATGTTCGAGACCTGGTACCTCATGGGATCGATGCTCGCCACCAGCCCCGAACTGCGCAAGGCGGTGCAGTCGGTCATCACGCACCGCTTCCCGGCGGAGGACTGGGCCAAGGCGTTCGAGGTCGCGCGTTCGGGCGAGTGCGGCAAGGTCGTCCTCGACTGGAGCTGACCGCACCTGCCTGTCCCGAACTCACCGAATTCCTCGGTTGGGGACGCAGGCCCTCCGTCCCGAACCGAGGAATTCGGTGAGTTGGGGACGCGGAGCGTGGGGGCACGGAGCGATGGCGGGGCCGCCAGATTCCTGATAGACCGGAGGCATGGGAGCGGCCCCCCAGCAGCGACCGATCGTCACCGTTGCAGCCCTGTTCGGCTCCGGTGGCAGCGTCGTCGGGCCCGCGGTCGCTGAGCGGCTGGGCGTCCCCTTCTTCGATCGCAGCATCGCCCAGGCCGTCGCGTCGCGAACGGGCCTGTCGGAGAAGGCCGTTGCCGAACTCGACGACGAGGCCAGTCGGCAGCCCACGTTCTGGGGCCGTCTGAGTCGTCTTTCCACGGTCACCGGCGAGGGCGGTGGCTCCTTCGAGCGGCTCGATCTTTCGGAGCGTGACGTCCGGGGCCACATCGAGGCGGTCGTGGCGGGCACCCGCAAGACAGGCGGCGTCGTCCTCGGTCGAGGCGGCATGGTCCTCCTGCAGGACGTGCCCTGGGCGCTGCACGTCCACCTCCGCGGACCCGCCGACGCGCGGGCACGACAGGGGGCGGACATCCTGGGCATCGACCCGGTCTCGGCCGAGAAGCAGCAGAAGCTCGAAGACCGGGCCCGGCGCGACTACGTCAGCAAGGTCTATGGGGTCGATGGCGAGGACCCATCGTTCTATCACCTCGTGATCGATTCGACAGCCCTCGACCTGGACCTCTGCGTCGAGCTCATCGTCGAGGCAGCCCGCGCGCGCTTGAAGGACCACGCGGGAGGCGACCGATGAGTGAACTGACTCGAGGGCAATACCTCGGGTATGCCGGCGGCGACGCAGCGAACAACCTCACCTTCTCGATGGCCTCGGCCTTCCTGCTCATCTACTACACCGACGTCGCCGGGATCAGCGCGGCCGCTGCCGGCACCCTGTTCCTCGTCGTCCGGGTCTGGGGCGGAGTCACCGACCTGTTCGCCGGCTCGCGCATCGACAAGACGTCGACGAAGTGGGGACGGTTCCGGCCCTACCTGCTCTTCGGCTCGGTGCCGCTCATGGTGCTCTTCGTCGCGCTCTTCAGCATCCCGGGCGGGATGGGCGCGACGGCGACGCTGGTCTGGGCCTACGCCAGCTATGCCCTGTTCCAGCTCGTCTACAGCTTCGTCAACATCCCCTACGGGTCGCTCGCCGCGGTGATGACCCAGGACTCGGACGAGCGCGCCAAGCTGTCGATGTCGCGGTCAGTAGCCGCGAGCCTGACGATCCTCGTCATCGCCCTCGTCGTCTCACCGCAGATCGACGGATCGGAAGACCTGCAACGGTCCCTCACGATCACGACGATGATCTTCGCCGTCGTCGGTGTCGCGCTCTATCTGTGGTGCTTCTCCACCTCGCGCGAGACCGTGCAGCGCCGCGCTGCCACCGTGACCGCCAAGGACACGGCGGAGATGCTGCGTCGCAACCGCCCCCTCCTCACCCTGTGTGCGGCGACCATCATCTTCCTCACCGGCATGTTCACCCTGCAGACCGTGGCCGTCTACTACGCCCGCGACGTCCTTGGCAGTTCCGGTTACTACATCTGGCTCACCATCGTCCAGACCGCCGGCATGCTCCTCGCGGCAGTCCTGGTCCCCAAGGCGGTCGCGTCGATCGGGAAGAAGAAGACCTACCTCATCGCCGCCGTCGTCGGAGCCGTCGCTGCCGTGGGTGTGGCCCTCGCTCCCTCCGAGACCCCCGTCCTGGGCATCGCCGCCTACGGGCTCCTCGGCATCCCGCTCGGGATGCTCAACACGCTGATCTTCGCGCTCCAGGCGGACACCGTCGACTACGGCGAGTGGAACAGCGGGGTGCGCGCCGAGGGCGCGAGCTACTCCGTCCTGTCGTTCACGCGCAAGGCGGGACAGGGCATCGGAGGTGCGGCCGCGGCATACACGATTGGCGTTGGTGGCTAGGTCTCCGGCGCGAGTACGCAGTCAGACAGCGCGATAGCAGCCGTGCGGACGGCAGCCGGGGGAATCCCCGCGATCGCCCTGATCGGTGCCGCCCTCGTCATGGTCACCTACCCACTCACCGAGCAGGTGTTCCGCCGCATCGTTGCCGAGAACGCCGAGCGCCGAGCCGGCAACGACGGCGGCGACGGCCCCGAATCGCAGGATCCAGACCGAGCACAGGACCCATCCCCAACGCAGGAGGCATGACCGTGGAAACCCAGCAGCCGTGGCAGGACGAGTCGCTCAGCCCACGGGAGCGCGCCCAGAAGCTGGTTGCGGGCATGACTCTCGAGCAGAAGATCGCCCAACTCCACGGCGCGATGGAGACCATCGACATCTATGCCGCCTCCGCGCAGGTCGCCGAGGCGGGCGAGGGCCTGGACGACCTCGCCGACCAGTTCCGGGTCGAGCGGCACGTCGCCGCCATCGACGAGCTCGGCATCCCCCGCTTCCGCATCACCAACGGCCCCGTCGGTGTCGGCATGGGTGACGGCACCCCTAGCCCGCCGGCGACCTCGCTCCCGATGACGATCGCGCTCGCGGCCGGCTTCGACGCGGACCTCGCGCGGCAGTACGGCGACATCATCGGCTCCGAGACCGCCACCCTTGGACAGCACGTCCTCGAAGGCCCCGGCGTGTGCCTCCACCGGACCACGATCGCCGGCCGCAACTTCGAGTACTTCTCCGAGGACCCCTACCTCTCCGGCGTCATGGGCGTCGAGGTCACCAAGGCGATCCAGGCACACGACATCATCGCCATGGGCAAGCACTACGTCCTCAACGACCAGGAGTACGAACGCTTCCGTGCCAACGTCGAGATCGACGAGCACGTCATGCGCGAGCTCTATCTGCTGCCGTTCGAGATGCTCGTCAAGGACGCCGACATCGCCGCGTTCATGAGCTCCTACAACCGAATTCGCGGCGTCTACGCGACCGAGTACCGCTACACGCTCCACGACATCCTGCGCGACGAGTGGGGCTTCGAGGGCTACGTGCAGTCCGACTTCTGGTCCTGCCGTTCCGCCGCCGGGTCGCTCAACGCGGGCATGGACCACGAGATGCCGGATGCGAAGTGGCTCAACGAGGACAACGTCAAGGCCGCTCTTCAGGACACGAGCCTCGAGATCCAGACCGTCGACCGGGCTCTCGTCCGCCGCTACACGCAGATGTTCCGGTTCGGCCAGTTCGAGCGCCCCTACGACCCGGGCGAGATCGATGCGAAGGGCCACGGGGCCATCTCCCGCGACATCGGGGCGCAGCTCGCGGTGCTCCTCAAGAACGACGGCAACCTCCTGCCGTTGGACCCGAACACCGGCTCGATCGTCGTCATCGGCCAGTCGGACTTCGTCGACGAGGCGTGCCTGGGTGGTGGAGGTTCGTCCAAGGTCGACCCGCTCTACACCGTGAAGCCGATGGACGGCATACGAGATGTGTTGGACGGTCTCGGATCGTCCGCCGACGTCACCAAGGTGACTGTCGCGGACGACCTCTCCAACCTCGACGAGGCGAGGGAGGCCGCGAAGGCTGCCGACGCCGTCGTGCTCATGGCTGGCCTCATCGCGACCGAGGGCGCGGACCAGAAGGACGCCAACATGCTGCGCGACCAGAACCGCATGCTCGCCGAACTGCTCGGCAACAACCCCAACACCGTCGTCGTGCTCAAGGACGGCAACCCCGTCCTCATGCCGTGGATCGACGCGGCCCCCGCCGTCCTCGAGGTCTGGAACCAGGGGAGCGAGGACGGGCACGTCGTCGCCGACCTCCTCTTCGGCGTCGTCAATCCCTCCGGCAAGGTGCCCACGACCTATCCGCGGTCGGAGAACGACACTTTGTATGCCGGCCAGCCGGAACGCTATCCCGGCACCGATGAGGGAGCTGGCTATCCGGTGATCCGCTACTCCGAGGGTTTGGAGATGGGCTATCGCTGGTTCCAGGGGCAGGGGATCGAGCCGCTGTTCGGGTTCGGGTTCGGGTTGTCGTACACGACGTTCTCCGTCGATGACGTGGTCGTGGAGGCGGCGGACGGGGTGAATGCGCCGGTGGTCGTGTCGGCGACGGTGACCAACACGGGTTCGGTGGCCGGCGCGGAGGTCGTGCAGGTCTATGTGGGTGTGCCGTCCGAGGGGCAGCCGCCGAAGCGGCTCGTGGGGTTCCAGAAGGTGTTCGTCGAGCCAGGCGAGTCGGCGACGGCGACGATCACGATCGATCCGGAGGCGACGAACCACCCGTTCTCGGTGTGGGACTACGCGTCCGGCGGGTTTGCGACCGTCGCGGGCGAGTACGCGATCCACGTGGGTACGTCCGCGGACGACACCCCGCACACGGCGACACTCGCGTCCAGCAGCTGACGCATCGGCGTGTCCGCACGACGGCGTGTGCGACGCGTCACACGTCAGGCGTCCGGTCAGTCTCGTTTTGGTGGAGACCGGCTCCGAGGCCTCCTTTCTGGACGTCGATGTCGGGGAGGAATGGCACACTGGCCCGGGCCAATGCAGGGCATGAGTGAAGGTAGGGACAGTGGAGGTTCTCGTCCAGGCGGCTGGTGTGCACCAGTACCGCGGCGTTCGGCACGTCCTCAAGGGCGTGGACCTGACCATCCATCGTGGAGAGATCGTCGGACTCATCGGGCAGAACGGGTCCGGCAAGTCCACGCTCATCCAGGTGCTCAGCGGCATCCTGCGCCCTGAACTCGGCCGGATCGACCTTGCCGGCGAGTTCTATCGTCCCGAGTCCGTCGACGCTGCGCGCGCGGCCGGCGTCAGCGTGATCGAGCAGGACTTCGAGTCGCCCGCCGGTCAGACCGTCGCCGAGGCGATGTATCGCCACACGTTCATGGCCGGCCGCCCCCACGCCGAGCTGCTGGAGCCTGCGAAGGCTGTCATGGCTCGCACCCAGTTCGAGGTCGACCTCGACGCCATCACCGACACCCTCGACCCGGCCGAGCAGGCCATCGTCGAGGTCCTGCGCGTGCTCGCCGAGGAGGCGCAGCTCGTCGTCTTCGACGAGGCGAGCTCGATGCTCCACGAGATCGACATCGTCCAGCTCCACGCCGCCGCGCGCCGCCTGCGCGACCACGGCTGCGCGGTCCTCTATGTCGCGCACCGACTCGAGGAGGTCGTCGCGATCTCCGACCGCGTCGCCGTGATGCGCCAGGGCCAGATCGTGTCCGTCGTGGATGCGCGCGAGGCGACGGTTGACGGCTTGGCGCACGCGATGCTCCAGCGCCCCATCGGTGCGGCAGCCGCCCGGGACAAGGGTCCTCTCGGCGACGTGCGACTGGCCGTCCAGGGGCTGAGCGTCGGCAAGCGCCTGAAGGACGTTGCGGTCGACCTGCGCGTGGGCGAGGTGCTCGGCGTCGTCGGACTTCGTGAGTCCGGTGCCCATGAGCTCATCGAGGCCGTTGCCGGCGTCCGCCCGTCCGCCAGCGGCTCGGTGCACCTCAACGGTGAGCAGCTCGGCAGCCTGCACGACGCGGGGGACCGCATCCGCTACCTCCCGTCCAACGCGTTGCAGGACGACGAGAAGATCTCCGACCTGCTCGCCAGTGGCGCCAAGGGTGAGACCGAGCTGGCGCGCCTGCGGCATGCGGTTGCCGTTGCGCACCACCTCGAGCTGTCCACGTCGGACATCCAGGGCCCGATGAAGAGCCTCTCCGGCGGTGATCGCCAGAAGGTCTCCGTCGCCGAGACCCTCGCCAGCGGTGCCGACGTCATTGTCCTGAACCACCCGACCCGCGGCGTCGACGTCGGCGTCAAGGACCGCGTGCACAGCCTGATCCGCGACCTCGTCGACGACGGGACGTCGGTGGTGTTCTTCGCGAGCAACGTCGAGGAGCTCCTGGCCCACAGCGACCGGGTCGCCGTCGTCCACGACGGTCAGATCGTCGCGGTGCTCGACCCCGCAGAGGTGGACGAGGACATCGTCATGGACTACGCGGCATACGGAGAGGTCACGCAGCGTCAGGCGCGCGGCGCCTGATCGCCTCCTCCCAGCTCTCGACTTTGTGCCCCATTGGGACAGGGCGTCGAGGGCCTTCGGCCCAGCGGCCCTGTCCCAATGGGGCACAAAGCCGGTGGGGCAGCCTCAGATCGAGATGGTCTTGGCGACGCTCGCGAGCCGGAAGCGGGCCAGGGCGAGGTTCGCGCCGACGCGATCCAGGACGAGGTAGATGAACAGCCCCTCCGTGGTCGGGGTGTTGAGCACGTTGATGAGGTGGTACTGGTTCGCCAGCGTGATCATGATGTCGTCGATCGCCTCGGTGGCCCCGATCTCCTTCATCGTGGCGACCTGCGCGCGGACGACGTTGGAGCTGCCCGCGGCGGCGACCCCGAGGTCGAAGCCGGGGTTCCCGCCCTGAGCCAGCGCCATCCCCGACTCGGAGTCGATGATCGCCACGCCCGTGGCACCGTCGATGTCGAGGAGCTGCTGGATGGATTCGTCGAGGGTCATGTGTCCTTCGGTCCTTTCGGGGGCTGGGGCGGGCGTGGGCGGCGTGGGCTGGGTGGGCGGTGGTGTGACCTGTGGTGCTGGGTGAGGTTCGGCCGGTGGGGCGACGGGTGCGGGTAGCGGTTCGACCTCGACCTCGGGCACCGCTGCGGCCAGGGGCTCCTCTGGCGGTGTGACCTGTGGCTCCGGTGTGGACACCGGCTCGGCGGCCGGTGTCTGGGGGACTCGAGGCTCCGACTCAGTCAGGTGCGGCTCTGGCGCCGCGTCTGGCGCGAGGTGGCGCAGGGCCGACGTGACCAGTGCCAGTGCAGCGGCCGGGTCTGACGCGAAGGGCGCCTCCGGGGTGACCACGGGCTCGGTCGTCACAACCGACGGCGGCAGGGGTGGAGGTGCCGGCAGTGAGGCGCGTGGCCGCGTGGCGTCGATGTCAGGCGTGTGGGCATCCGCAGAGGTGGGCTGCGGGTCCGCTGCGTCAGGCGCATCGGGAGCCGTGCTCTCGTCGGCCCAGGGGAGGTCGGGCCGAAGGAAGGCCGAGAAGTCATCCTTTGGTGCTGACTTGGAGCTCTTCCTGCCCCACACGCGGAATCCGTCCGCCACGTCCTGCTCCCAGCTGTCGTTCGTCGACCTTCAGACGTCCCACAGGTGGGAACGATCGTGTGTTGCCCGTGTGGGCCGCCTCATTTTCGCACAGGAGCGGGACGCCTCGCCGTGGCTGAGGTCTCGTCCCGGCAACGGCTGGGGCCCGGGACGCCGCGCAAGGTGCTCGATCGGGGCTGGGTCGGCAGGGCTCCCCAGCGATGCATCAATCGGTGAGCGTGCCTTCCAAGGGTGATGCGTCCACCAACGTCTGGCTCGCTCGGCCCTCGGCTATCCGATCGAGGCCTCGGTCCATTCGTCGGAGCGGTCCGTGCAGAAGTGGGTGATCGCGGCCGAAGCGAAGACACGGGCCTGGACGGTGTCGAGTTCCAACGTCGTCTCGGTGTCCTTGAGGATCGCAGTGGCCGATGCTTTGTTCGGTTCGGCCTCGAACGTCGTGCAGACCTTCTTGGCAGCGGTGACGATCTCCGCATCCGGAGTCTCGGCCAGGACAGGGACTGCCCTCTTGATGACGCCAGCCCAGACGTTGTCGGGCACGATGCCGCTGTTCGTTGCGGCCGGTGAGGGCGCGCTGGCCGAGGCTGTCGGGGTGGGCGTCGCCTCCGGAGGGTCGTCGGAACTGCAGGCACTCAGGCCGAGCGCGACGGCTCCGCTGATGAGCAGGGTTGCGGGCGTGCGCAATCGAGGCATGGGTTTCACCCTATCCACAGGCGCAGTCGCGGGCGACCGGATGGAACCTGAAGGGGCCGGAGGGAAATGAACCCTCCGGATGCAGCACCTCCCCTCACGGGGAGCAAAAGTTGGGGCTCGCCCCGGCTCACTCGTCTTGTGGTACCGCCAGTGGTACCATCATGGACCGTGACGAGTCCCGATATCGCCCACTACACCTACCGCGTCACCTGGTCCGTCGAGGACGAGGAGTTCGTGGCGACCTGCCTTGAGTTCCCGTCGCTGTCGTGGCTGGCAGACACCCAAGTCGCGGCACTCCAGGGCTTGGAGGCGCTCATCGCCGACACGATCGAAGACATGCGTGCCGAGGGGGAGTCCGTCCCTGACCCACTGTCCGAGCGATCGTTCTCAGGGAAGTTCAACCTTCGCGTTGGCGAGACCCTGCACCGACGACTCGCACTCGAGGCCGCGGAGGAGAACGTCTCGATCAACCAGTTGATCGTCCGGCGCCTCTCAGCGAGCTGAGGCCAACGGCTTCGGTCCGCGCGACCGGAGGGTTGATGGAGGGGCCGGAGGGAAATGAGGCCTCCGGGTGGAGCACCTCCCCTCATGGGGAGCAAAAGTTGGCCGGGGGTCAGTCGTCGAGGCCCCAGAAGGGACCGTGGAGGCCGACGCTGCGGAGGTAGTCCTTGGCCGCGCTGGGCTCGCGACGGACGTAGCCGTGGTCGAGTCGGCCCGCGTACCAGCCCTTGGCGAAGTTCCAGAGGGTCGGCAGGTCCATGACGTAGCCGCGCTCGTTGCCAGTGCGCTCGAGCCAGTCGTCGATGCAGGACTCCGAGCAAAAGAGGTTCTGGTGGCTGCACGTGTGGACGACGTCGTCCCACATGTGCGCTGACGGCACGAGGAAGTGCGCCATCTCGTCGCCGGCCGGCGGTGCTTCGGTGCCGACGTCCCAGGCGAGCGGGCGGTGGCAGTTGGGGCAGCGGGTGGCGACGAGCACCGGCGCCTGGTCGGGGATGAGGTGGGGGAGGGCGAACGAGTCCCACGCGCAGCCGCCCCACCACAGCGTGTCCTTGCCCATGACCGAGTAGCCGAGCGGGATGGTCGCGAAGGGGTGAGCCATGAGGATGGCGCCGTCGTCGTCGAGGGCGAGGTGGCGGGCGTCGGCGAGTTCGCGCATGCCTTGGGTCACCTCGGCTTCGCTGGCGCCGAGTTGCTCGGCCAACTGCGCGTCGTCCGGCGCGAGACCGGTCTCGGCGAACGAGGTGTAGATGGCCACGCGGAGGTCTTCGAGGTCCATGGCGGGTTCCTTCGGACCGAGCTGTCCTCAGTCCTGGTCAACGGTGATGACGACGTTGCCAATCTTCTCGCCCGACTCGACGTAGCGGTAGGCATCCACGATGTCTTCAAGCGGATAGGTGCGCTCGACGACCGGGCGGAACGTTCCTACCGCCAAGTGATCGCGGATCTCCTCGACGACGTGCTGGCCCTCCTCGGGGTAGGGGAAGACAACACGCCGCCGCCCGCGCGTCGCCGTCCCGATCAGCGCGAGCGGCAGGTTCTGCCAGCCGGGCCCGAGCTCGGACGAGATGTAGACGCCGCCCGGCTCGAGCAGGTGACGACACTGCCTGAACGTGCTCTTGCCGACGGCATCGATGACGACGTCGAACCGCTCGTCGAGTCGGGTGAAGTCCTCGATCGAGTAGTCGACGACGTCGGTGGCACCGAGTCCACGGACGAGGTCGAAGTGCTCGCCAGCACATACAGCGGTGACCTCAGCACCCAGCGCCCTGAGCAATTGGACTGCGGCAGAACCGATTCCACCCGTTGCGCCGTTGACGAGGACGCGCTGACCCGCCCGCACGCCGCCTCGTGTGATCGCGGACCTGGCGTAGTGCGAGCCCTCCGTCGCAGCTGCCGCGCTGATGTCGGTGACGCCCTCGGGTGTCTTCGCGATCATGCTGGCGGCGGCGGCGACGAGTTGCTCGGCGTGCGCGCCGAACGTGCCCTCGCAGTAGCCGAACACGCGCTCACCCACCGCGAACGTCGTGACGCTCGAGCCGACACCGGTGACCTCGCCGGCGTACTCCGTGCCGAGAATCGTCCGCTTCGGCGCGCTCAGGCCGGTCATGGTCCGCATGAAGAACGGGTGGGCGGCCCGGTAGGCGCAGTCGGTGCGGTTCACCGTCGTGGCCCGCACGCGCACGAGGACGTCGCCCGGCCCGGGCACCGGTGGCTCGACCTCCTCGAGGCGCACCACCTCGGGCGGGCCGTAGCGGGTGTTGACCGCAGCCCTCACCCCGCGAACGTACCGCGCGCTGGGAGGCGGGCGGACGGCATACGCTGGCTTGCGTCTGCGACGCACGAAAACGAAGAGGTATGCCGTGTACGGGTCTGTGAAGGACGAGCTTGCTTCCGCTCTGGCCGAGATCAAGGAGGCCGGGCTGTGGAAGAGCGAGCGGGAGCTGACGACGCCGCAGTCGTCGCACGTCGGGACCAGCGGTGGTGAGGCGCTGAACTTCTGCGCGAACAACTACCTGGGGTTCGCGGACCACCCGGATGTCGTGCAGGCGTCGAAGGATGCGTTGGACGAGTGGGGTTTTGGGATGGCGTCGGTGCGGTTCATCTGTGGGACGCAGACGCAGCATTCGCGGCTTGAGGAGGCGCTGTCGGAGTTCCTCTCGATGGAGGCGACGATCCTGTATTCGTCGTGCTTCGACGCGAATGGTGGGGTGTTCGAGGTGCTGTTCGGTGCCGAGGACGCGATCATCAGCGACGAGCTGAACCACGCGTCGATCATCGATGGGGTGCGGCTGTCGAAGGCTGCGCGGTATCGGTATCGCAATGCCGACATGGCGGATTTGCGGGCGCAGTTGGAGGCGGCGGTTGCTGCTGGGGCGCGTCGCAAGGTGATCGTCACCGATGGCGTGTTCTCGATGGACGGGTTCTATGCGCCGCTGGACAAGATCTGCGACCTGGCGGACGAGTTTGGTGCCCTGGTGCTGGTGGACGACTCGCACGCGGTGGGGTTCGTCGGGCCGAATGGGCGGGGTACGCCGGAGCTGTTCGGGGTGCAGGACCGCGTCGACATCGTGACGGGGACTCTCGGGAAAGCCTTGGGTGGGGCGTCCGGTGGGTATGTGTCGGCGCACCAGGAGATCGTGGATCTGCTGCGTCAGCGGTCGCGGCCGTATCTGTTCTCGAACTCGGTGGCGCCGGGTGTGGTGGCGGGGTCGTTGAAGGCGCTGGAGATGGTGGATTCGTCGTCGTCGGCTCGGGAGCAGTTGGCCGCGAACACTGCGCTGTTCCGGCGGTTGATGGAGGAGGCGGGGTTCGAGGTGCTGCCGGGGTCGCACCCGATCACGCCGGTGATGTTCCCTGGTGAGGACGGGGCGCGGCTGGCTGGAGAGATCGCGGATCGGATGCTGGCGGATGGGGTGTACGTCATCCCGTTCTCGTTCCCGGTGGTGCCGCGTGGGAAGGCCCGAATCCGGGTGCAGTTGTCTGCTGCCCACTCTGAGGAAGACGTGAAGCGCTGTGTCGACGCATTCCAGTCCGCCCGGGGCTCATCAGCGTTGTGACCCGTGCAGATCAGGCCGCCGCCCGTTGAGAACACAAGCGAATGGCAGCCATGCCGAGGGCCGGTTTGGCCACGTGAGGCCGCAGACACTTTATGACTACGTTGAGCTGGGGTGCCCGATGGCCGGTTTGGGGACGATTGCCAAATATCCAACTTCCGCCACAGGAAGCCGTCTGATCCAGAATTGCTTCCGTCGTTCAACAGTTCTGCATGTACCTTCAATTGTGACGAAGTCATTTCGTGATGCCGCAAAATTCATCGAAAGGGGGACCATTGACTATGGTTGATGTCGTCATTCTCACCGCGCTTGAGCTGGAGGCTGCGGCGGTGCTATCGCATCTGTCGGGTCACGAGCGGCGGACCCTGGCCTCTGGGGAGGTATACAGATTGGCGTCCCTGCCTGGGGCGTCAGGGGTTTCGGTCGCAGTCCTTCAGTCGGGCATGGGGAATGCGGCCAGCGCCGTCGTGGCCGCAGCGGCTATGCAGGAACTGGGCCCTAAGTTGATTGGCTTCGTTGGAATTGGAGGTGGAGTCAAGGACGCCCAAGTGGGCGACGTTGTAATGGCCGACAAAGTTTACGGCTATCATGCTGGGAAGGAAACCGACGGCGGCTTCTACTCCCGCCCAGAGGTTTATCGGCCCACCGCATCGATCGTATCTCTGGCTCGGGACATCGCCAGGGAGGACTGGAACCCCGTTGGTCCCCCTTACGCGTTCATCGGCGCGATTGCAGCCGGCGAGCGCGTTATCGCCACGCGCGACGACACGGCCGCACTCCTTCGGGAGCGCTTCAACGACACGCTGGCAGTCGACATGGAGGGGCTAGGGGTATTGGCTGCTGCATGGCGCCGCGATGGCGTACGCTCCTTTGTGATACGGGGAATCAGCGATGTTCTTGAAGGTAAAGCCGAGTCGGACGCGGGCGGGTCGCAACCAACTGCTGCGGCAAATGCGGCCCGCTTCACATTCACATTGCTACGCTCAATCCACGGCGCTCCTGCCGATTTCTCGGGAGAATCTCAGCAGCCTACGAAGATGCGTTCGCTCCCCCCAAGGCCTCGAGCCCTTGAGGGTCGACAGGAGGAAGTTTCCAAGCTAGTCGCCGGCCTTCGGGGCGCCGGATCGTGCGCTGTTGCACATGGAATTCCCGGAGTCGGCAAGTCTGCCTTGGCCGCTGAAGTGGCGCACAGTGCAATAGCTGATACGAGTTCTGGTATTGAACTGGCGTGGTGGATCCCAATGCACAGTGATCAAGAGTTCGAGGCTGCACTGGTGGCCCTCGGACGGGGCATCCTGGGGGCGTCTGAAGAGGGTGACCCCGTAGTGGCGGCACATGCGTGGCTTCAGGCGAACGAGCGATGGCTGTTGGTGCTTGATGGCGCTCGAGACGAGGGCAGCGTTGCCAAGCGATTTCCGTCGCACCTCGCGGGGCGGCTGCTGATCACTTCCACCGCCCCGACGTGGAACAGCGGGACACTGCGGCTGCGCATCCAGGCCCTTTCTCTGGCAGATGCTCGGAGCGTCTTGAGCGAGGACTTGATGAGTCCGGATCTATCGGCCGTTGATGAATTGGCTGAGGAGTTGGGGTGCCTGCCGCTGGCTCTCCGGCAGGCCAACGGATACATGCAAGAAACCACCATGCCTGTAGAGCGCTACCTCGCGGCACTCCGGCGCAACATGCCTGCCCTAATGGGCCAAGGGCACGCGCCAGATCACCCGGTCTCCGTCCTGGCTACTGTGACAATGGCAATCGAGTCCGTGGTTGGCACGCGGCCCCTCGCTGCAGCTACTCTGCTGGCCCTCTCGTCGTTCGGCGACGCCCCAGTTCCTGTTGAGTCATTTGTGCGTGGAAGCCTAAAAGTGGGCCACCAGATCCTGCAGGACACGGACGTCTACGAGGATCTCGCGGCTCTCCGCCGCGTTGGTCTAATCGAACTCGACGAGGACTGGTTGCGAATGCACCGCCTCACGAGTGAGATTATGCGCGCGACTTACGACCCCGGCGACGTTGTGTCCGCCACTATCACCGCAGCTCTAATATTGGCCGGCTCTCCGAACCCAGCAGTTGTGCCTGCACTCGCATCTGCAGCTGCCCGGATCCCCGATGAGCAGGGCTACGCTTACACCAAGGCGCTAGTGCATCGCTCCCTCGCTTCGGCCCTGATGGACGCCGGTTCCCTCGATGGAGCGCTCCGGGAGGTCGCCGAGGCGAAGCGAGCCGCTCGACCGTGGGTGGACAGGTTCGGGCTTCACGACCAATCGTCAAGTGCAGTTCTCGATCCCGGAGAGCTAGAGCAAGAGTTCGACGGAGTGGACCGATGGATGATCGAGGACTTCATTGAAACGGTCGAGTCAGTCCGAGCTCAGATTCTCTTGCGCCTTCAACGCTTCGAGGAAGCGAGATCACCCGCAGAGCGCGCCTTGGCGAGTGCCCAACGGCTAGGTGAGGACGAGCGGCTGGCGAGAGTGCACAGCAATCTGGGGAATGTCCTGCTGCGGTTGAATGAACGAGAGGCCGCGCGATTCCACGCGAGTGAATCTGCAAAGCTTCAAAAGCGTGCAGGTTCGGAACCGGTTCTCTTGGCGCGTCGTTACACGCACGTTGGCCAGGCGGACGTTGAATTGGGCGAGACAGATTCGGCGATCGCAAGCTTCGATGCGGCCGTCAGAGTAATTGATGAGAGTGGACTGAGTGACCCGGATGCGACTTGGGCTCGGGCCCATGCGTACTCACTTAGAACCCAGCTATCAGATGCGCCATCAGGTGAACTATTGGCCGCCATGGAGGCCGAGCTGAGTGCGGGCCTTGCAGCGAACATCGAAGCCCATGTTCTCGCGTCAGTAACCAACAACTTGGCGCTCGAATACTTCGAGAATGGAATGCGCGACGAAGGGGTGGCACTCCTCGAACAGTCGCTTGCGATTGCGGATCGACTGTGGGGTTCCGATCACGCCGAGACCGTAACCAGACACGTTCATCTGGCCAACCTCCTTCGACCGGATTTCCAGGCAGCTCGAGCTCATATCGTTGAGGCCAAACGCGGCGCGGGGGCCGCTGGTCTCGGCGTCGACGTGGGGGCGCGGATCGCGGCTGCTGACCTACTTGTTCAAGTGTCGGCGGGCGAGGATTTCGGGCAGGCGCAGGTGGCGCTAGGAGAGCAACTTCAAGCGGCTTTGGTTCAGGGCCTTCTCGATGACTCGGAGGCGGAGCTGCTGCGTCAAATTCATGAATCCCCGCACGACTGGTAGAGCCGCCATCTGTATGCATTGGTGGTCTCCGATGATCTATCACCGACAAGCCAAACTGCGCCAACACATTAAAGTGGCACGACTCGGGACCGATCAAGTGGCACGAGTCAGGTCTGATCCTCACGGGCCCCGACCCATTCAGCTCTCACCCCGCGCCCCGGCGCGTTGTGTTCACCCCACAATCATCGGTGAAGAGCCGCCATAGGGCTCGGTGCCGCGAAATAGTTCTTCTGACCTCACATTGTCAACCAAACGTGAACCAGATTGATGGGCAGGTCGGAATCACGAACATGAGTCGACTCGTGCCATGCCCCGCGGGGTGCATGCGCGCGCCCTCGTAGTTGGTGTGTAGCACCCATCGCCGGGTGACTCTTCACAAAGTCATTTACTCGAGGGAGCAGGTCCTGACCGGTTGGCTGTTGGACGTATCCAATCATGAGCCCCAACGCCTCACCAGCGCCGTACGAGGAACTCACGAACCTCGACATGCCCTTCTTGACATAATCACGGCACCATGGCCCCGTGCTCAACAACCTTTTGGCCTCAACGTGAATTCCGCCTCCCTGAACCGAGATATAGAGATCAGGTCGTTGAGCGGACACCACCGAGGTCAGCCCTTCCATCATCTCGGGGGTCAGGACCACATGCTCGATCTGTATCCCCAATACGTGGAATCGTTCTTCGGTTCGACGCGCTTCCTGCAGCCACCGATACAACTGGCCGGTGCAGTTGACTTCCAACTCATCGTAGGTATGCCAATCATTCGCTTCCCAACGCGCTAACGCAGCTTCGATGAGACCAACAGCCAACTCGGGGAGCCTCCGCACTGCCCGCTCGTGAATCCTTATGGAGACGCGGCCAGAAACGCGATCTAGTGCGCGGTCAAGCATCGTCAACCCGCCCCCGGTCTTCAACGTCGCCGGTAAGGAGGGCGCCGAACACATCTGCGGCGTCGCGCTTCGTCGCACTCATTGGCCAACACGTCAAGCGATCGGGCTTTATGAGGTGGACAGAGACTCCATCAAGCACGACCGCCTGAGGTTCGATGATCGTCGCCGTTGAGAGCCACTCATTATGGGTTTGAGAAATATCGCCCAGGAGCTGGGTGACCGAGAATGCCCCGTCGTCCTGACTTGCTGATATTGCCGACTCTCGATTCTCGCAGGTGAGCATCACAAATCCCGCCGAGCGTTCTGTCATTGAGCACTTCCACTGTCCAAGCTCAAGCAACTCCAACTGGTGGCTCAGCGACTCCGCGTACCGTGCGTAGTGCACGTTGTCAGGCGGGGAATACG
The DNA here is from genome assembly GCF_000768705.1 of Knoellia sinensis KCTC 19936. Classification (GTDB taxonomy): domain Bacteria; phylum Actinomycetota; class Actinomycetes; order Actinomycetales; family Dermatophilaceae; genus Knoellia; species Knoellia sinensis. The sequence continues at coordinate 105,052 of NZ_AVPJ01000008.1, read as the reverse complement.
CCTCGGACCGCCATCCTTGATGAAGTTCAGACCAGCGGATGGTGAGTGCATCTCGGAGGAGTTGCCGCTCGGGCTCTGTGAGGCCATACGCTCTTTCAACAATTTCGTCCAAACGGGAGCGCCAAGACTCCTCAGGTGCGCCGGCCAAGGAATTCTGAACTATCTCGGCCAAGGCGCGGGCGTCTTCCCTGTGGAGGGCCGGCACCGGGAGGCTCATCCACTCGCGGTAATGCAACTGCTCCCTCTCAACACCCCAAGAACTTGCAGTCATGAGGAACCAATATCGCGCCACGGACGAGTTGAGCACACCGGCGATCGCCTGGAGTAGTTGCTTGTCGTCGGGACCGGCCGCAATAGCGAAGAGCCCGTCCGTAAAAGCCGCGTCGAATGGAATGAACGAAGCTTCGGGAAAATCCTTGAAGCCCTTGCGCATCAATATATGCGGACCTGAGTAGATTTCGGTGTCGCGAGGTCGGTGCATGACGCGTGCCGTAACAGGTGCGGAGGTCTTCACCGGGAGAGCCATCGGACGGAAGTCCGCCGTTGCGATTTGTGGAAGATCGACGAGGTGAGAGGCGTCGTTCTCGTCACCGCCGACGAGTTGATATCCCGCTCCACGATGCCACTTCCGGCGCTCGACAGTGTCGGTAAGAGACATAAAGGTCTCTCGCATATGGCGGACCAGGGCGACGTCGTCCGTGTTGCCCCACAGTAGTGTCTTCCAAATGGAGGGATCTTGGGCGGCCACTGAACGTGAGATCTGCTGAATATTATGCTGGGGGATTACAATCCCGTCCACAATCTGCGAAATAGGTGTGCGGCGGGGCGAAACGTGCAGAAGTGTGTCACTCGAAACGGGAGTTCTGGTGTCATGGCTGAATATTACAATTGCGGCTGGGCTTGACGCCGCTCCGAAAAGCTCCTTTCGCAATGGGGAAAGGTCGATAACGGTGTGGACGTCTAGTTTTGAGAAGAACTCAAGCCGGAAGCGATCCGCGGGCCCAACTCTGTTGTGAAGAATTGTCTTGGCCGGAAGTACGAAACCTATGAATCCAGTATCGGTGAGCATCTCCGTTGCGCGCCAAACGAAGGCGACGGCGATTTGCTTGTCGGGTGCCACCCGGCCAGCCCGCCGCAGGTACTCTGAAGAGGCCTTCGACAAGCGACTCTGCCAAGGCGGATTTCCCACGATGACATCGAACTTAATGTTTGCAAGGCGGTTGTCCTCGAAGAAATCAGAAACCACGAGGTTTGTTCCAATTAGTTCTGGAAGTCGCGCCGTGAGCCAGATGGTCCGCGGATCGACGTGCTCAAGCAGGGCTAAGTACAGGCCGAACGCCGTAACTCCGACGGCGTCATCGTTGCGGTCAATGCCGAAGATCGACTCGCTGAGCATACGCGAGAGGCTCGCGAAAGTGGGTGCACGTTCTCGACCCACTGATCGGTAGTACACAAGCCGCCGGAATGCTTCAGTGAGAAATATCCCCGAGCCGCACGCTGGGTCCAGTATCCTGATTTCCTCCCCGTCCACGAGAGTCTCAGGGGTGAGGACCTCATCTAGGACGATATCCACTACGTGTCGAGGCGTATAGTATGCAGCGTCAGTTTTCTGTTTCTCGATGAGAAGCTGTTCATATATTGAACTGATGAGTTCTGGTGGAATTATTCCAAAGTCGTATGGCCATAAGGAGTGCTGGCCCGATTCCAGGTCGGTGGCTCGAAAAAAGTCGCTGAGAACGTCCAGTGCTCCTTGCGGAATTGGTCCTGTCGATACAGTTCGTTGAAAGACATCTCCGTTAAAGTGATCGGCCATTGCGTTGAAGAACGAAGCGGAAACCTCCCAGCCGCTGTCAAACGCCGATACCAACGACCCAGGCTGCCCAAGATCCGCGAGGTCTTCTGCGCGAAGAATATCCCGATCCTCAAGATAGCGAACAAAGATGGAGCTTCCCAGGAGAGGCTCGATTTCGGTCTCAGTGACTCCGGAACGAAGCAGCCGCGCCTTGAGCTGTTTCAGATTCCGAAGAAGGGAGGCGTCCACCCGGTTCCGTCTGTCGAGGCGACTCTCGTGACGTTCAGTCAACCTCCCGGTCTCCACGCTGTATCGAGTGAAATCGCGCAGGACGCGGGCAAGTTCCTGGCCGCTTTCGGCTCGGCCCATAAGAGCAGACTCAGCATTCTGATCCGTGGCTACGGTGTTGCAACTGAGGGCGAGGACCTCATTGGGGGTGGCCGCAAGCAAGACCGGAACCCGCCCGTAGTTCCATAGGCGCCGCTGAGTGAGGAGTGCCGCAGAACGTGACTCTGCGGCAGTGAAGGCGACCACCGGAATGGCGCCTTGGAAGTAGGCCGAGTCAATCCCGCACTTCTCTTGAAGGTCTCTCCATATGAAGTCACGTGAACCAGGCTCATGTGTGCGCTCGACGTATCCGGTGGAGTCGCGGTACCCAAGTGCCGCGACAACGTCACTGAGGAGCCGTTGGCTGGTCATGGTTGCCAATCTGTTGAAGGTTCAGCGGGAGCCTAGTCACGATCGCCGACAGGGGCTCAGTGCATGTGCGGTGAGTCGGGAACCGGGCTGCGTGCGCACTGGCTGAGAGTCACTCGCGTCCGTGGCCTGTTTGCCAACGGACGACAGGCAAGCACTTCTAGTCGGGGACGCGGGATCTGGCTAGGTGAACTTGCTCGGGGGTGTGGAGACGGACCATCAGGCGCGCGGTGTCGCGGGGGATTGATGCCGGCGTCGCCAGGGACACGATCACCATCGTGGCGAAGGCTAGGGGTGTGCACCACGCCGCCGGATTCGCCAGCAACGCCCCCGGCCACCCCTCCAAAGGCCCAGCCACAAACACAGTCAGCGCCGCTGACGTCGCCGCCACAGCCCCCACCACGAGCCCCGCCACGGCACCCGCCCGCGACAACCGCCGCCACCACACCCCGAGTATCAGCAGCGGCGCAAACGTCGCCGCAGCCAACGAGAACGCAAACCCCACAGTCGTCGCGATCCCCACCTGCTCGACGAAGAAGGCCACGAAGAACGGCACCACCACGGCCGCCACGGCAGCCAGCCGGAACCCGCCAAACCCGAACGCATCCCCACCAGTCAACCGAGTCAGCCGCGGCCTCAGGAACTCCTGGTGCAGCACGCCCGTCACCGACATCGCCAGCCCCGACGCCGTCGACAGCAGGGCAGCAAAAGCCCCACCAGCGACCATCGCCGTCAACACATCCCCGCCCAGTCCGGACACCACAAACCCGGGCAGTCGCAACACAAGCGTGTCGGCACTCACCCCCTCGGGAAGTGACGGCAAGTGCAGACGGCCGAGGACGGCATACACGGGTGGAATCAGATAGAACATCCCCAAGAGCGCCACGACCGAAACCGTCGTCCGCCGCGCCGCCACCCCGTCCGGATTCGTGTAGTAGCGCACCAACACGTGCGGCAACCCCATCGTCCCGAGACACAACGCCAGCATCATCGATGCCGTGCGATACCAAGGGTGTTCGTCCGACCCCCCGCCCTCAAAGGGCAACGCCCACGACGCCGACACCTCCGGCATCCCGCCCCCAGACCGCGCCCACAACGCCAGCAGCACGAATGCCGGCACGGCCAAGCACGTCAACTTGATCCAGTACTGCATCGCCTGCACGAACGTGATCGACCGCATCCCGCCGGCCCCCACCGCCGCCGCCACAACGACCGCCACGATCAGAGCGCCCACCCACCGCGGCGCCCCCGTCACCAGCGCCAGCGCCAACCCCGCACCCTGGAACTGCGGCACGAGATACAGCCACCCGATGCCCACGACGAGTACCGCCGCGATCCGCCGCATCACGACTGACCCGAGCCGCGCCTCGGCGAAGTCGGGCAACGTATACGCCCCCGACCGCCGCATCGGCGCCGCCACCATGACGAGCAGCACGACATACCCGAGCGTGTAGCCCACCGGCAGCCACAGCATGTCCACGCCCTGGCCATAGATCAGCCCGGCGACACCCAAAAACGAAGCGGCAGACAGGTATTCGCCCGAGATCGCACTCGCGTTCAGCCGCGGCGACACCGTCCGCCCGGCCACATAGAAGTCCGACGTCCGCCGCGACAGCCGCAGCCCCAGACCGCCGACCACCACCGTCGTCAGGCACACCAGCGCGATCGCGAGCACCGACAACGTGTCAGCCATCGTCGCGCCCCGCCTCGACGATCGCCGCGAACTCCGCCTCGAACCGCTCCGCCTGCCGCACATACCCCCGCGCGAGCAGCCACGCCGCCGGATAGACGAGCACCCCGAGCACGAGCCACGGCAACGGAATCCCTGCCACGGTCATCGTCCGTGTCGTCGGGATGAGCGCGAGCAGCACCGGGAACCCGCCGATCGCCGCAGCCATGAGCGCCAGCACCGTCAGGGCGAGCCGCAACTGCGCCCGCCGCAGCCCCTCGAGATAGACGTCGCCGATCCCCGTCTGCTCGTCGATGTCCGTCGCCAGCGCCCGCGTCCGCGCCGGCATCGCCCCACGCCGCGAACTCGTCACCCGCACCCGCGCAGGCACCCCGGACCGCTCGGGCGCCATCAGCTTCCGCTGCCGGGTCGCCTCAGGAGGACGTCCCTCAATTCCTTGGTATGCCGTCTGCTCACCTGCAACTCCACGTCACCGATGACGACCGAGCACCTCCCGTGGTCCATGCGGACCTCGGTGACGTGTGGGAGTGCGACCAGGGTGGAACGGTGGATGCGGACGAATCCGGCTGTGCCCCAACGCTCCTCGAGCGATGCCAAGGGCACGCGCACCAGGTGGCTGCCGCCCTCAGTGTGCAGTCGCGCATAGTCGCCCGACGCCTCCACCCACCGGATCTGCGAGCGGGAGACGAAGCGCGTGACCCCGCCCAACTCCACCGGGATCGTCTCGTCCTCGACCGGCGCGCCGTTCGAAGAGGCACCCCCACCGGAAGCTGAGCCGGACTCGGCAACGGGGGCGGACGGCATACCGGCCTCGTCCTGCTTGGCCACGACGCGACGGACGGCTTCGGCGAGACGCTCGCTGCGCACGGGCTTCATGACGTAATCCGTTGCGTCGAGGGCGAATGCGTCGACCGCGTGCTGATCGTGAGCGGTGACGAAGACCAGCTGTGGCGGGTCCACGAAGCGCGCCAGCACTCGCCCCAAGGCCATGCCATCCAGCCCCGGCATCGAGATGTCGCTGAAGATGACGTCGACGTCGTGGTCCTCCAGCATCTGCAGGGCTTCGGTGCCGTTCGTCGCCGTCAGGACCTCGCCGATCCGGTCATCGGAGTGCAGCAGGTAGCGGACTTCGGAGAGGGCGGGGAGTTCGTCGTCGACGACGAGGGCACGCAGGGAGCCGACATTGGCCATGAGGTCGAGGATAACCACCGATGCTGGGCTGGATCAGCCCAGAGTCAGGCGGTGGTGTGGGGTGTGCGCATCCCGTCGAGGACGATGTCGACGGCGTGGCGTGCAGCGGCACGCGGATCGCTCGCCGGGCCACCGATGACGTGGGCGAGGGGCTGGCAGCTGGCGATGCCGCCGACACCCCACGTGTTGAGGAAGAAGTAGGCCGGCTCGGGCAGGTCGTCCTCGTCGAACGACCCCAGGATCGCCTGGCTGCCGATCACGATGACCTCGTCGTCGTTGGCGATGCGAGCCGCAGCGCGCAGGATGTGGGCCAGCTGATCGCGCTTCATCAGACCCGGGAGTGCCGGTGGGTCTGGAACGCGAGCAGCGCCTGCTCGCGCGCCTCGCTGCTTAGCACACCTGCGAATGGAGAGTTCGCACGTAGCTCGCGCGACCGCGGGGTCTGCGAGGTGAGCACGTCGAGGACGTCCTCGATCGGGCCGTTGAGCAGCTTCTCCCACTCGCTCAGCCACATCGCGCCACGGCCTCGGGGGTGCCGGCTCTGGAGCAGCGCGAGGTTCGTGCGTGCGCGCTCCAGCACGGCGTCCGGGTCTCGCACGAGCTCGCCCGCGACCGCGATGTTCAGCCATCGACTGCGCCGATCCGCGCGGTTCGAGCGGGTAGTGCGCGCTCGCGCCTCCTCCACATCCTCGCGGCGCAGGCGGCGGTGCTTGCCGACGGTCAGGAACGGCAGGTCGCCCGACTCGCACAGGTTGACCACGTGCTGGCGCGACGAACCCAAGAGCTTGGCCGCTTCACCGGTGGTGAGCAACTGCTCGGTGCGGGTGTCAGTCATGGGCGACATGTCGACCAGTGTCTCACTCCAAACACCAAAAACACAATTCGTAAGCACGATTGTTGCGTTTTTCGTGGATAGTCAGCCACGTCCTCAACCGCCGTCAGGCCCGGTCCAGCACACGCATCACACGTCCCAGTGCCCGGTGGGTCGCGTTGCGCGCTTCTGGCCGTGCGGCACCAGGATCTCGCGCTCGACCAGAACTTCGATGTGCCATCGCGCTCGTCGAGCCGCCGAGCTCCTCGCGGGTTCAGGCACGGTCAGCAACGGCTGTGGAACAGGCCGTCTGCCAGACGCCGCGGCCGAGCCACGACGCACGCCGGATGGCCAGCCGTCCCAGCGGGCGCGGACAGCCCACCAGGTCGTCGACCAGCGCCCGGCCGAGGCCACGGCCCACCAGGGCTGCGCGGTCGACGCACTCCACGATCGGCGAACTGAACGCTCAACGCGGCATGATCGGACGTTGGGTCAGTGCTTGGCCGGGGACAACTCGTCCCACCTTCCAGCGCCGCCTCGCTGGCTCGCGAACGCTTCGAAGTCCTCGAAGCCATGTGGATCGAGGACTCCATCGTCGGGCCAGACAGCCTCACACTCGTCACAGACCCGGATGTATTTCCCTGTTGCCTTGAAGACGTGCCGCTGGACTGAGCCCTGACCGCACCGTGGGCACTGAGTCGCCGTCATGTCTGCGAAGAGTAGTCAGCACGCTGGGAGCGCGCTCTCATCGGCACGATGCGGATCGAGGCTAATGAGTGCGTTCGGATGACAGGATCCCGCTGTGAGCGCCAACGCGACCACCGCCTTCGAGGATCGCCTCCACCGAGTGGCGGTTGACTTCATTCTGCCGACGGGGCTGGACGTGGACATGGCCGTGGGGCTCGCCGAGGACATGGTGGCCTCAGGTGTGGAAGGAGCAGGTACGGTCGCGGTCGCCACGCTGGCCCGTGATTCCTGGGTCAGCGATGCTGAGCAGCCCGTCCGCGAGATGCTCGCAGAGCACGGCATCGACGTGCCACAACCCGATGACGAGCAGAACGAGTATCAGGTCCTCCTGCGGGCCTTCGGCTATCTGGGCCTGCCCCTCCACAACTTCGAGGGACTCTTCTACGTTCAGATCCCGACGTGGAACGACCAAGGGCCGTTGGACCGGGCACTGGTCACGATGCTGGACCGGAGGGATCACGAGACCACACCACAGGCACGCGCTGCGGTCGAGCAGGAAATGCGTGACACCGTGCGAAGCCATGTCGCGCTCAGGTGGAGCCGCGACGGCTCATCGCCATGACCACGCGGAACGCGGCCTGTGAGTCGTTTGGTCTGGCACTATCACCGGGTGGATCGTGCGTACTACGAGGAGATCGCCGGGCAACTGCACGGCCTTCTCGTCCGCCTGGACGATCGGCTCCCGGGGAAAGACATCACTCTGATCGCCGAGTCCATCGACGCAAACGAACTCGGGCTCGCCCTCGAACAGATGGCGGACGTGCTGAGCGAGGACGAGCAGCCGCTCGCCCCCGACGAGCGGGCAGAGATGCTCGCCCTCGTGGAGCGGATGCAGGTGGGCGACCGTGTAAGGGTCGCTCTTCGGTTCTGCCCCGAGAGGTGAGGGCTGGCTCGCCCGCTCATCGGCAAAGGAACGGATCGCGGCAGATGCGGGCGTTTGGCGTAGCGCTCCCGTCTGAGCGGATCTAACCTGTTCGAACCTCACCGGGATCGCGCCACGATACGGCGCTCGACATGACTCGATCTGATTCACGCGGCGTACCTAGCCGACCCCGTGCCGCCAGGAACACCAACGGACTCTGGACCGCGGGCCTTCTGCGCGACTGGGAACGCATCGTCAGGCGTGCTGAGGCGGGAATCGCCGCACACGTCACGGGCTGCCCACAATGCGACGGTGAGGACGGGCTCGACGCGCGCGATCAACTCGAGGCCCTGATCCTTCGCGGAGGGAGGCGCGGCGCGCGCATCTCCAAGCGCGTTCAGGCGCTGGATGAGAGGTTCCGGCAGGCAACCACGCCATCCCCTTTCGCGCCGGAAGGAGCCGGCTGGTGGCGCTACCGGAATCTCGACTAGCGGCAGGGTGATCGAACCACTCAATCAGCGGCAGATGCGGACGCTACTTGTGCGTGTGCTCGACCGCATCGAATGCCTGGAGGATCGCACCTCCAAGGCTCTCCGCCGAGGGAGACCGCAATTTTGTCTCGTTGTCGAGGACCGGCTCAAACGCCCCCCGCGGCTTGGGCAGCGCCTTCATCGGGGAGACCGAAAACGTCTGGTTGGCCCGGTCCACAACGACCAGCGTGGCCGTCGTGACGAACGCTCGCCAGCTGCGAACCTTGGCTGCCGTCACGACCGGGGTGACGCCGCCTCGGGTCACCTCTGCCCATTCCTCAGGCCGCGGGTGGAGGACGGTCGGCCGGCGCTGGGTCAGGCGATCCAACACCTCACCTCCCAGTTGCGCCGCATCGGCAGCCCTGCTCAGCAGCCCCGGCGGCTCAGCGACGTCCAGCCAGACTCCCGCGGTGGTCTGCGCCGAGGCGACCAGGTAGTAGCCGTCCGATCTCCGATAGACGCTCAGGGACCCATCGCTCACCGCGCAATAGTTGCACGATGGCATCTCACCCGATCAGCGGCAGATGCGTGCGACTGGATCGCCGCGCCTAGCGTCCCCAGTGACCTGCCAGCAACGGGCCCTCATATGCCTCAGCGATCGCTGTCCACTCCGGCGAAGCAAGGGTGCGGCCAAGGAGGCGCACGTCCCGCCAGTACTCCACGAGGGGGTCCTGGGACTGCATCAATCGCTCGATCCAATCGAAGACCTCGCGTAGCGCATCGCGGTTGTCGATGGCATTGGGCATGACGTAGTGGCGAAGCACCCAGTCCACCCGGCCGGCTGGGTCCATGCCAGCGTCCTCTCGGACGGCGGCGGCCACATCTGGGAATCTCCTGAGAAACTCCCCTTCGATGTTGTCGAGCGTCAGGGGCATGCCGGGACTCTAGTCCGGCCGAGGAGCGCGACCTCTGTCCGCTGACCCGCAAATCGGCATCCGCGATCTGCGATCATGAGCGGGCCGATTCGAGGCCGTTCGCGCTGGGCGTCAACGTCTCCTTGGAACTCCGCGTTCCCACCAATCCACGGCTGGCTGATCCCGGATGATCCTGGCTCTGATCTCTGGAGTGCCGAGGTTGCAGAACTTCCACAGTTCCTTCGCCGCGCGAGAGTACTGGAACAGAAGATGGTCGACCCCGAAGGCATCCAGCTGGCCTTCCCGGAAGTCGTCTATCGCGCCGCCCACTCGATCCACCAACGCAGCCAACTGGCCCTCGTGATAGGCCCCGACGACCTCGCGCGCAACTTGACGGTCGGACTTGGCGGACACAGATCGAGGCTAGTCCGACCCGTCATCACGCGCGAGGTGCGGCATGACAGCACGGATTCGGTGACACTGGACCCGTGACCGCTTACGACCTCGCGCAGCTTGGGCCTGCGTTCGCTGCCCGAGCTCCTGACTGGGCGGACCTCGGGGTCGTGTGCGGCGAGCCTTCGGAAGCGACGCAGACCCCGAAGCCGGCGTCGCACATCACCTTCGAGAGCCCGACCCATATCGGCGACCTTGTTGTCTGGGTGAGCGGCGAGGCGGACGGTGGAGTCATTCGGCTGGCAGACGATCGTCGAATGGAGAAGGTCTACGCGCTGCGAAGTCGAGGATCTCGACGTCGCGGTGGACGAACTGATCACCTTCATCCGAAGCGGTCTCGTTCCGGACAGCGGCTTTCTCTGGGATCGCTGATCGAGTAGGAGCGCGCCCATCGCGGCAGAAGAGGGCGGATCGGCGACGCTCTGGCTAGATTCATCAGCATGGGCGAGCGTGTGGTTGAGAGCGGCATCCGAGTCCAGTGGGAACCCAACGTCCCGGAGGCGGTGATGGTGAGTGATGACTCGGGTCGAACGACGCTCGCTGTGCGCGCTCACCCCGACGACGCCGACCAGCGCCCGCTCGTCCTCTTCTGGCGACGCGTCGAGTTTGCCGCCCTAACCGCGCCTAATGACGAATCGATTAGTGGCCACCCGCTTTGGCACTCCGGCCTGAGCGATGTCCGATGGCTCGGCTTGGTTGAGAGGAGCTCCCGCATTCGTGCGTTGACCGTTCAGAACTCTGTCCATCCATCACACGACCAGCGACGCTTTGACTTCCTCGACCACTACATCGCGCCGTTAAAGGAGTGCGTGGCGGAGGTGGTCGCTGGCTCGCTGGAAACGCAGAGACACGGCGGTTCAACGCTCGAGGCTGCAGCCGCCGCACTACAAACTGACGCGCGCTGAGAGCAGCAATTTAGGACGCATCGTCGTCCGATCCGCTGCCCGAGAGCCGTGTGCCGGAGCCTGTTCTCAGTGCCCGCGTTTCCTCTGACGACGCAATCTGCGAACCTGGAACGGCGACATGTCTCCTCGTGCGTGGGGCGGCATGGCCACTCGTGGCCAGTAGAAGTACGGGAGGATCAGGCCCGCCCAGATGGAGACAATTGACGCGACCAGAATCCAGCCTGCCCCGTCGAAGCTCCTGTGAAACAGGTTGTCCCACAGCCCAAGCCCGAAAATCAGGAGGAAGCCGACGTAGATCGGCCATCCCAGCGCTACCAACCCACGGGCGTATGCCTGGGATGGATGATAAATGCTCATCGCCTGCAGCCGTCCGGCCTGCTTAACGTAAGCCTCGCGGTCTCTGCGCCAGTGGACCGTCCTGACGAGCAAGAAACCGAACGCCAGGGCCATAAGACACATCAGGGCGACGGCGTATTCAGGGTGGCGATTGAGAAATTGATCCTCTGGTTGCTCCATCACCTGCGCAGTATCGCAGCGGACCTTTCGCCCTGGGGGAACGAGCGGACATCGGCATGTGCGTGAGACTGCCCTGGCCCCCCGGAGCGTTGTCTGGGCGGAATTGCCCACTCGCCTCAGACGGACTGGGCAGGACGGCTGGGCCCAGACTCCTCCGTTGAGCGCGTCTCAGAATCCAGCGAATCGGCCGGAGTTCGTCTCAAAGTCGCTCCCTGCTGACGCACACGATCCCCGACACTTGGAGCGAAGCCGACAGTTAGAACGCTCGCTCTGAGGCGCGCAGTCGGCGCTCGAGGCCGGCGGCGAGCTGCCCCACGGCTGTGCGCAGACCAGCGACGACGAGACCCGTGGCCGGACCGGGAAGCCGCGACGGCTCGATCGCCACCGTCCACACCAGGCGCGAGCCGCTGGCGGTCTCGGTGACGACGTAGTCCTCACCCATGCGCCGAATCCCAGGCACGCTCGTCTGGGCGACGCCGAAGGTCATGCGCTCCTTCTCGTCCCACCGGTAGAAGCGCTCGCGGACGGTGGCGATGCCGCCGATCGTCACCGTGCGCACGGACCCGATGCCGTGGGGCCGAGGCCAGTCCGAGCCGGTCACGACGGGGCTCCACGAGACGATCGCGTCGTCGGCCTCGAGCGCCGCCCACAACTCGTCGACGGAAGCGTTGGTGTCGAGGGTGTGGACGATCCTCACGGGGGCGGACAGGAGGAACTCGTCGTCGACGGGCTCAAGGTTGTGCCAGCGGCTCACGTAGGTCTCCGATCGGGGAGTCAGGGTGCGTGGAGTGGGGGAGGTCGAGCGGGTGGCGCCGGCGCCCAGCGCGTCCGGGCCATCGACGTGCGGACGTCCGAGATGGGTCCGGGTGAAGGCAACCGTCACCTCGATGGCGTGAAGGCTCTCCGGCATGGCCCGCCCGTAGGTGATCCAGCTGTGCACGACCCCTGGCACGACGTGCAGGTCGTTGGCGACCTGGGCGTCGGTCAAGCGGTCGCGGAGACGTTCAGCGTCCGTGCGGAACAGTTCGGTCTCGCCCACCATCGTCAGGACGGGCGGAAGGGCGGCGATCACGTCGTCCGGAGCGTTCAGCACGGCGATTCGTGGGTCGTCGGCCGCGATGCCGTCGAGGAACGAGATCGCTGCTCGACGCGCGAACTCCGGTGGCATGAGCGGGTCCTGGGCCAAGAGCGGCGGGCGGGCGGACGGCATACGGGAATCAGCGGGCGACCCCAGCGGATCAAGCACGGGAGAGTGCAGCGCAAGGGCGGCGGGGGTCTCCTCGCCGCGGGCCGCGAGGTGGATGGCGAGTGACAGCGCGAGGTGCGCACCAGCCGAATCGCCCGCAAGGACAACGCGATCCATCGCGACACCCGCCCGGCCCATCCAGCGGCTCACCGCGAGGGCGTCGTCGAACGCTGCCGGGTAGGGGTTCTCCGGTGCTCGGCGATAGTCCACCGCGAACACGGGTATGCCGGCCAGCTGGCTGAGCGTCGACGTCACCGCGCGTGCGTTGCCGGGTGAGGAGAGGAGGTAGCCGCCACCGTGGAACCAGACGATGACGCCGTCGCGGGGGTCACGGTCTTGGGCCGAGGGAGCGACGACCCATTCGCCACGGACGGTCTCACCCTCGGGGCCGAAGGTGTCGACGGGCTCGTACCCCGTGCCGGGTTCGGCTCCCACGTGCGGCGAGGTGAGGACCCGGCCCAGGCCGTCGAACGCGCCGCGCAGCACTGCGAGGGGGACTCCGGAGGGCCGAGTCCGCTGTAGCGTCGGCCGCAGCACGCGTGGTGCGGCCCGATAGAGCGCGCGGGCCCGACGGCTCGGCTGCGGGTGTGTCATCGCGGATCCGGTTGCGCGGATCGGCGGGACGCGTTGAGCTCGACGTTTTGCTGCTCGACGTCACGGAGGAGTTCGTGGATGGTCCTGGACCGGCTGAGGGACGCGTCGATGACCGGGTTCACCAGACCGCGCAGGGCCGCATAGGGCGCCCATCCCCAGGGGGTGATGGATCGAGGCTTCCGGCGGGCCACGGCATCGACAAGGACTCGGGCCGCGTGTTCGGCCGTGATCTGCTGGCTGAGCGGCCACTTGAGCAGTCCGTTGATGCGCGGGCCGAGGGGGTTGTCGACGAGCGTCTCGCGCGCCATGTCGGTGTCGACGACGCCGAAGTAGGTCGTGCCAACGGTGGCGCCCTGACCTGCGAGCTCGAGGCGCAGGGCTCGGCCGAACTGTTCCACCGCGGCCTTGCTCATCATGTAGGCCGCGCCACCGACGCCGGGCGCGAACGAAGCCGCCGACGCGACCAGGTGCACGTGCCCGCCGCTGGCGATGACGCTGTCGAGCGCCGGACGGACGGTGTTGAAGACGCCGGTGATGTTGACGTCGAGCACCCGCTGGAAGTCGTCGGGGTCGATGGTCCGCACGCTCGCCGGTGGCGGCGTGATGCCGGCGTTGGCGATCACGGTGTCGAGTCCGCCGAGTCGACGCTGCGCCTCGGTCACGGCCTCGGCCATGGCGTCCCGGTCGCGCACGTCGGCGACGAGTCCTGTGGCGTGGGGGCCGAGCGCCGCGACGGTGTCGGCCACCGCGTCGGGATCCCGGTCGACCACGGCGACCTGGGCGCCGCGGCGCACGAGTTCGGTCGCGACAGCCGCGCCGATGCCACGGCCAGCGCCCGTGACGAGGGCGTGGCGATCGGCCAGGGTGTGACGGCTCATCGGTGGGCCAGCCTTTCGACGGTCGCGCGGGTTGCAGTGGGGCTCAGGGCGCCGGGAACGGCACGCGCCTCGACGACGGCGTGGTCGGCCAGCTCGACGCGCTGCATCCGGCGCTTGAAGCCGCGGGCGAAGCCCGGCCAGAACGTGAAGTTGAAGCCGGTCGGGCTGAGGTAGTAGCTGGCGCACCCGCCGGTGTTCCACACCGAGCGCGCCAAGCCGCGCGAGATCCACTCGACGAAGGACGCCTGCGCGCTCGTCGTCACCTCGAGGCTGGCGAGGTCGTGCTGGTCGAGGACGCGCAGGGTCTCGAGGAGGTACTCGACCTGGGCCTCGATGGTGACGACCTGAGAGGTGTAGGTCACCGAGTTCGGGCCGAGGAGCATGAGCATGTTGGGGAAGCCGGTGACCGCCGTGCCGAGATCGGTGCGGGGCTCACCGCCCGCCCAATGCTCCGCGAGAGTCCGACCGTCACGACCGCGCAGGCGGGCGAAGCCCGAGTTGCCCGTGATCCGGAAGCCGGTGCCATAGACGATGACGTCGAGCTCGTGCAAGGTGCCGTCGGCCGTGACGATGCCGTGGGTCGTGACCCGGTCGATCCCCGAGCCGGTGACGGTGACGTTCTCGGACGCCAATGCGGGGTAGTACGAGTTGGAGAAGGTCGGTCGCTTGCACCCGACGGCGTATCCGGGACGAAGCTGTGCGCGCAGGTCTCGGTCGGCGACCTGTCGGCGCAGGTGCCAGCGAGCGGTCAGCTCGAGGCCCTTCTGCAACGGCGGCCACCACACGAAGCCCGGGACCATCGCCTCCTGGACCAGCTCCCACCCGAGGCGCATGGCGCGCTGCGGAGCGCCCCACCGGGCGAAGAGGCGCTGCGCTCGCGGCGGTACGGGACGGTCCGGGTGAGGGAGGATCCACGTCGCAGTCCGCTGGAACACGGTGAGTCGATCAGCCAGCGGCTGCAGTTGGGGGATGAACTGGACCGCAGAGGCCCCCGTGCCGATGACGCCGATCCGCTTCCCTTCGAGGTCGAGGTCGTGCCGCCAGTGCATGGAGTGGAAGGCCTCGCCCTGGAAAGTGTCGATCCCCGGCAGGTCCGGAATGGACGCCTCGGAGAAGGGTCCGGTGGCGGCGACCAGAACCGACGCCGTGAGGGACCCGCGGCTCGTCTCGATGCGCCAGACCTGTGAGTTCTCGTCCCACGCCGCGTCGAGCATCTCGGTGCGGAGGTGGAGGTGGTCCCCGACTCCGAACCGCTCGACGCACTCGTGGAGGTAGGACTGGAGCTCCTCCTGCAGCGGGTAGAGACGACTCCAGTCCGGCTTGGGCGCGAAGGAGAAGGAGTAGAGGACCGACGGGATGTCGCACTGTGCGCCCGGATAGGTGTTCCACCACCAGGTGCCGCCAACGTCGTCACCCTTCTCGAGGACGACGAAGTCGTCGTGGCCCTCCTGACGAAGCCGAATCGCTGCCCCGAGGCCACCGAAGCCGGCGCCGATGACGGCGACGCGGACGTGATCGGGCAGCGGCCGCGGAGTCGAGGAGCGTTGTGGTGCAATGCTCCTCGTCGTCTCGCTCACAAGTCCACGACCAACGCGTCGCCCTCCGCGCGGGAGACGCACACGAGCATCGAGTCGGCGCCGTCGACGGCACGCATCGACGACCCGCGGTGTTCGATGGAGCCCTTGAGGACACCCACTTCGCACGACCCGCAGAAACCCTGCTTGCACGAGTAGCGCACGTCAGGGAGGACCCGCTGGATCGCGGCCAGCGCCGACTCGTCGGCCGCCACCTCGACGGTTGCACCCGTGCGGGCCAACGTCACGGAGAACGGCCGCCCGCCGACGACAGGCGGCGGCGAGAAGCGCTCGGTGTGCAACGACACCCCGCGCAGCGACGCATCGGGCACACGAGGCGGGATGAGCGCGCGGGCGGCGTCGATCATCGGCGACGGCCCGCAGAGATACACGGCCGTGTCGTCGCCCAGGTCCTGGAGGAGCGCAGCCGTGTCGGGCTGGCCCTCCTCGTCGTCGGTGTGAATCGTCACCCGGGCCGAGTCGAGGGCGACCAACTCGTCGACGAACGGCATCGACGAACGGGAGCGGCCGGCATACACAAGGGTCCAGTCGGCACCGGCAGCGGCAGCCGCGCGGACCATCGGAAGGATGGGCGTGATCCCGATGCCACCAGCGACGAAACGGTAGGCCGTCCCGCTGACGAAGTTGAAGGCGTTGCGCGGTCCGCGCAGGGTCACGCGGTCCCCGACCTCGAGGGCGTGCATCGCGACCGAGCCGCCGCCACCACCGGCCGCAGGATCGATGCGGCGCACCGCGATCCGCCAATGGGTGCGGTCGGCGGGGTCGCCGTTGAGCGAGTACTGCCGCATGAGGGTCGAGCCGTCGGGGCGGGGGAGCAGGACGTCGACGTGAGCGCCGGGACTCCACGCGGGGAGCACGCCACCGGTGGGTGCGGCGAAGGTGAAGACCGCGACGTCACCGGCGACGATCTCCTTGGCCGCGATGACGAGGCTGAGGTCGTAGCCGTCGCGTCGCTGCGGGTCGGACCTGTCGACCTTGGCGGCCCAGCGGTCGGACGTGACCACGCGGGGGTACTGGTGGGCGGCTCGTCCCAGCGTCCGCAGCGTTCGGCTGGGTGTGGTGGCTGCGGCAGCGGCGACCGTGCGGGAGGCCGCGAGCGACGCGCCGCGCGGAGTGGTCATGCGGCGTCTCGGGCGGCGGGGGAGTTGGCGAGGTAGCGCACGGCCTTGTCGATCGGGCCCATCTTCGACGGGTGGAAGTCGCGTCGGACGTAGGGCGGGATCTCGCGCAGCACGAAGCCGATGCCGGGGATGAGGCCGCGGCGGGCCGACCGGATGAAGGCGAGCGGCATGGGGCGGCGCGGGCGCTCGATGCGCGGGTCGTTGACATAGAGGAAGCGGGAAGCCCACAGCCACAGCGTGAGCAGGCCGGCGCTCGCGACGATCGCGGTGCGGACGCGCCGGGCGTAGCCGCCGTCGACGTATTGATAGACGTCGAACGCGACGTTGCGGTGCTCCATCTCCTCCGCGCCGTGCCAGCGGAGCAGGTCGAGCATCGTCGGGTCGACGCCGACGCGGTCGAACTCGGCGTTGTCGATGAGCCACTCGCCGACGACGGCGGTGAAGTGCTCGGCCGCCGCATACAGGCCGAGGCGCTCCTTGAACCACGCATCGGCCGCGCGGCCCGTGAGGTCGTGCTCGCCGAAGATCTTGTCCATGATCTGGGCCATGACGCCCGTGACGCGCGGGATGTCGACGCCGTGCGCCTCGAGGTAGTGACGGAACGACTCGTGCGAACTCGCGTGCGTCTCCTCCTGGCCGATGAAGCCGATGAGCTCCTCCTTGAGCCGCGGGTCCTCGATCTGGTCGAGGGCCCGCCCGAGGACGTCGGCCATCGCACGCTCACCCTCGGGGAGGACGAGGTGCATGACGTTCCAGAAGTGCGTCGCGTAGGCGTCGGTCGGCACGTAGTGGAAGGGCACGCTCGACCAGTCGAAGCTCACGTTGCGTGGCCTGATCGCGAGGGCTTCTTCGGCGTATGCCGTGTGCGCGCCTTCCACTGACGTCTCTCTTGAGGCGGGGGACTGGGTCGTCATTGACCGTTCCTTTCGTCTGGCTACCGAGCGTACAGTGCAACAATTGGTGTTGCAATGTTGCATCAAGGGTAAAGTGAGCTCATGACCGCACACGTGACGTCCCACGAGGACGACGCCCTCCTGGATGCAGCCCGCATGGCCTTCCTGGACCTCGGGATCCGTCGGGCCTCGGTCGGGGAGGTCGCCAAGCGGGCCGGAATCGACCGCGTGACCGTCTATCGGCGGATCGGCTCCAAGGACGAACTGGTCACGGCGGTCGTCATGCGTGATGCGAGCCGACTTTTCGACTCCATCCGGCTCGCGGCATCGGTTGCCGACCCGAGCACGGGTGACGCGGGGCGCGTCGTCGCCGCGTTCGTCGCGATGATGCGCGGTCTGCGGGACAACCAGCTGCTCCAGCGGGTCATGACCCTCGAACCCGACACTGTCCTGACGCTGCTCACGGTCAACGGATCACCGATTCTCCTGGCGGCCATCGACGTGGCGGCGGAGTTGCTCCGCGGCGACGGTTCGGTCGCCGTCGACGAGGACGATGTCCTGGCCCGGGCCGAGATCGTCGTGAGGCTCGCCCACTCCTTCATCCTCACGCCGCATGCCGTGCTCGACAGTGAGGACGACGACGCCATCGAGCGGGTGGCCCGCCGCTTCCTCACCCCGATGCTCACCGGCGTCCCGTCCCCCGACCCCGCCCCCGCCCACCCCTGACCCCCGGGCTTCACGGCGAAGTCGCCTGAACGTACCGAACTCACCCAATTGGACGGTTCCGCACGGACAGGCGGGTATGCCGTCCGCTCACCTGCCGTACCGAACTCACCCAATTGGACGGTTCCGCACGGACAGGCGGGTATGCCGTCCGCTCACCTGCCGTACCGAACTCACCCAATTGGACGGTTCCGCACGGACAGGCGGGTATGCCGTCCGCTCACCTGCCGTACCGAACTCACCCAATTGGACGGTTCCGCACGGACAGGCGGGTATGCCGTCCGCTCACCTGCCGTACCGAACTCACCCAATTGGACGGTTCCGCACGGACAGGCGGGTATGCCGTCCGCTCACCTGCCGTACCGAACTCACCCAATTGGACGGTTCCGCACGGACAGGCGGGTATGCCGTCCGTTTCGCGTGCGTACCGAACTCACCCAATTGGACGGTTTGGTACGGGGCCCAGACGCAACGGTGCCGGCCACCCCGGGACTGGGGCGGCCGGCATACCCGGTGGTGGTTCTCCGCGAAGCGGTCGGACGTCAGCGGGAGTAGTTGCTCTCGATGACGTCGGAGTACTTCGACGTGATCGGGCCACGCTTGAGCTTCATCGTGGGGGTGAGCTCGTCGCCACCGGGTTCCCAGGTGGTGGGGAGGAGTGACCAGTACTGCACCTGTTCGACCTTGGACAGGTTCTTGTTGGCCGCCGCGACGCCCGCCTCGATGTGCTCGCGCACCAACGAGTTGGCGGAGAGTTCCGCGATCGAGGCGTTGGCTATCCCGTGCTTGGCCGCGAACGCCGCGGCGGCGTCGGGGTCGAGGGTGAGCAGCGCGGTGATGTAGGGGCGGGCGTCGCCGATCGCGACGGCCGCTCCGAGGATCGGGAGGGCCACGCGCAGCGCACCCTCGATCTGGCTCGGCGACATGTTCTTGCCGCCAGTGCTGATGATGATCTCCTTCTTGCGGTCGACGATCCGCAGGTGCGAGTCCTCGTCGAGCACGCCGATGTCACCGGTGTGGAGCCAGCCGTCCGCGTCGATCGTCTCGGCCGTCTTCTCGGCATCTCCGCGGTAGCCGGGCATGACGCTCGGACCCTTGACGAGGACCTCACCGTCCTCCGCGAGGGCGATCTGGATCCCGGGTGTCGCCGGGCCCACCGTGCCGAACTTGCGGTGGCCGTGACGGTTGAAGGTCGCGACCGCCGAGACCTCCGACATGCCCCAGCCTTCGATGATCGGAACGCCCAATGCCGCGATGTATTCGAGCGCCTCGGGGGCGATGGGGGCTGCGCCGGTGAATGCGGTGAAGAGCTGGTCGAGTCCGGCCGCCTCGCGGATCTTGTGAAGGAGCTTCTCGGCGACCTTGTGCTGGAAGGCGAGCTTACCGGGGACGGGCGTGCCGTCGGACTCGTGGCGGACGAAGCGCTTGCCCGTGTCGACTGCCCAGTTGACGAGGCGTCCCTTGGCGCCTTCCTCGGCAGCGAGCTTGGCCTCGATGCCGGCCTTCACCTTGTACCAGACCTGGGGCACGCCGACGAAGAAGGTGGGGCGCACCTGCTTGAGGGCGTCGACGAGAAGCTTGCCGTTGGCGAGGGTGTGGACCTCGCCACCGAGGAGCATCGGTGCGTACTGGCAGAGGTAGCGGTTCACGATGTGCGCGTCGGGGAGGTAGGAGAGGACGCGCAGGTCCTGCGGCAGGGTCTCGGCGGTGCCGCGGATGTTGGAGATGAGGTTGTTGTGCGTCAGTTCGACACCCTTGGGCATGCCGGTCGTGCCCGACGTGTAGATGATCGTCAGCACGTCGTCGGGCTGAACCGCCTGCCACGCAGCGGCGAAGTCGAACTCCGCCGGGGTGCTCGACTCGAGCTGCGCGAGGGTGATCACGTCGCTGCCCGCGTCGGTGTCGTCGCCGTCGATGACCACGACGTGCTCGACCTGGCCGCCCTGCGAGATGGCCGCGCGGACGATCGGGAGGAACGCCTTCTCGGTGATGACGACGCGGTTGCCGGCGTTGCCGAACTGGTGGGCGATGACCTCGGCCGGGTTGGTGTTGTAGACGGAGAAGGCCGCTGCGCCGAGGTGCATCGCGGCCGCGTCGACGATGTGGAACTCGGGCCGGTTGGTGAGCATGATGCCGACCGTGTCGCCGTGCTGGACGCCGAGGGCGGCGAGACCGCCGGCGCACTTCTCCGCGCGGGCGGCCCACTCGCCCCAGGTGACGGGGGCGGCGTCGGCGGTGGGGATGAGCGCGAGCTTGGTCGGGTTCGCGGCGGCGGTCTTCTGGAAGGCCTCGGTCAGGGTCCGGGGCCAGGTGGTCGGGTGTGCCATGAGGGGTGCCTTTTCGGTGCGTTGGGAGTGGGAGTGGGAGCGCGGAACGGCAGGGAGCGCGGAACTGCAGGGAGGCGGGATGGCAGGGAGGTCAGGAGTGACGCTTGGCCAGGACCCGCTTCATGAGGGGGAGGACGTGACTCGCCCGGCGCAGGGTGATGAGGTCGAAACCGGGCACGCCGAAGTCCTGCTTCACGGTGCTGCGAGGCCTCACGAACTCATGGAGGCCGTCGACCCCGTGGACGCGCCCGAAGCCACTGCCGCCGACGCCACCCATGGGCGCGGAGCCCATGCCGGCGAACGCGATCACGGTGTTGATCGAGACCTGTCCGGCGCGCAGTCGGGCTGCGATGGCGTCGCCGCTCCGGCGCGAGAACACCGAGGCCGATAAGGCGTAGTCGCTGTCGTTGGCGAGGGCCACGGCCTCGTCGAGGGTGTCGACCGTCTTGATCGTCACCATCGGGCCAAAGGTCTCCTCGCGCACACACGCGCTGTCCTCGTCGGCGTCCAGGACGACGATCGGCTCGATGAAGCGCTCCCCGACCGACTCGGGCCCGCCGACGAGGAAGGTGCCTCCCGCCGCACCTGCGGCCTCGACGTGTCGACGCACAACGTCGACCTGCGAGGGCATCGTCATCGCGCCATAGGCGGCACCACGCCCGGCGCCCGGGCGGATGCCCTTGAGCTCATGGAGGAGCGCGTCGATGAACCGGTCGCGCACCTCCCGAAGGACATAGACGCGCTCGACGCCGACACACGTCTGCCCGCCATTGGTGAACGCGCCCCAGGCGACGGCCCGGGCTGCCGCAGCAGGGTCGGCGTCGGCCGCGACGATGACGGGATCCTTGCCGCCGCACTCGAGCAGGACGGGCGTGAGCGTCTCGGCGGCCTGGGCCATGATCCGTCGGCCGGTGGCCGTCGATCCGGTGAACACGATCTTGTCGACGCCGGCCCGCGTGACCTCGGCGCCGATGGCGCCGTCTCCGACGACGATCTGGAGTATGCCGGGTGGCAGCTGGGGGTTCGCTCTCGCGAATGCGTCGACGTACCACCGCGCGACCGCAGGCGTGTATTCGCTCGGCTTGAGGACGACCGTGTTGCCGGCGACGAGGGCCGCGGACACCCCGCTGTTGGGTGCGTAGAGCGGGTAGTTCCACGGGCTGATGACACCGACGACGCCGAGCGGCACGTATTCCACGCGCGCGCTGTGGTTGGCGAAGAGCGCGCCGGGGTTCAGCTTGCGAGAGGCGAGGGCCTTCTTGGCGTGCGTCTCGGCCCACTGGAGGTGCTCGACCGTGAGTGCGATCTCGATGATCGCGTCGTCGATGGGCTTGCCGTTCTCTGCGTGGATGAGGTCGGCGAGTTCGGCGTGCCGCGCCCAGATGTGTCGCCGCCACGCTCCGAGTGCGGCGGCCCGTGCCGACGGCTCCTGGCCGGCCCACCACGGCTGCGTCTGGCGACCTCGGGCGACCTTCGCCCTGACCGATGACACGTCGTCGGCGTCCAAGGTCGCAACGACGGCGCCATCCGCCGGATTGAGGCTGTTGAGAACGGAATTCGGTGACGATCCGACTGTGTCCCCTTGCCTGTCCGGTGCTGGACCGCCCTCCAAGGGGGACGCCCCAGCGGCGTTCGCAGCGGAGACCTCGACGCCGTTGGCGAGCCCTGTGATGCCTGTCATGGCGGAGAGCCTGCTCGACTATTGACAGACTGTCAATAGTCGGTTCGAATGTTCACATGACATCGGAGTCCTACGAACAGGTCGCGGTCGACGTCACCGACGCGATCGCCACCGTCACGCTGAATCGCCCCGAGGCGCGCAACGGCTACACGATCCAGATGGCCGACGAGTTGGCGCTCGCGCTCCGCGACGTCGACGCCGATGACGCCGTGCGTGCGGTCGTCCTGACGGGCGCCGGAACCGACTTCTGCGTCGGCGCCGACCTCAGCGGTGGCCGTCTCGACGTCACCGATGGCGCCGACAGTGGTGCGTGGGTCGAGCCGGCCACCAGGGCGACGAGCGTCCTCCACCGCATGCACAAGCCGGTCGTCACGGCCTCGCGCGGCGCTGCCGTCGGCGTGGGCTCCACCCTCCAACTGGCCGCCGATATCCGCATCGCGTCGACCGACTCGCGCTTCGGCTTCGTCTTCGCCCGACGCGGCATCTTCCCCGAGGGCGGCTCGAGTTGGTACCTCCCGCGCATCGTCGGCCAGGGCCGCGCGCTCGAGTGGCTGCTCACCGGCCGCCTCATCACCGCCGACGAGGCGCTCGCCACCGGTCTCGTCAACGAACTCGTCGCCCCGGACGAGGTGCTCGCCCGCGCAACCGAGGTCGCCGCCCAGCTGGCGACGCTGAGCTCCCCGGTGTCCATGGCGGTCATCCGCCGGGCCGTCCGAGAGGTCGGCTCGGCCGACTCGCCGGACGCCGCCTTCGCCCTCGACTCCCGCCTCATCGCCGGCTGCGCGACGAGCAAGGACGCCCACGAGGGCGTGCTGTCCTTCCTCGAGCGGCGGGACCCGGTCTTCCCGCTGCGGGTCTCGACCGACCAGCCCGACCACCTGCCCTGGCACGACTGATGAGCACCGTCACCCGCGCTCGGCTCGAGCCCGACAAACGGCGCGAACAGATCCTCGCCTGTGCCATCGAGCTCTTCGGAGAACGTCCGTATGCCGCGGTGTCGACGACCGAGATCGCGACCGCCGCCGGCGTGACCCGAGGTCTGCTCCACCACTACTTCGGGACGAAGCGCGGACTCTATGTCGAGGTCGTCCGCGAGATGCTCATCGTCCCGCGCATGGCCCTGCCCGACGGCGTGCCCGACTCGCTCGAGGCGCGGATCGCCGGCTGCGTCACCTGGCTCCTCGACATGGTGTCGGAGCACGGCCGGACCTTCGTGGCCGTGGCCGGTGCTGAGGGGGTCGGTGACGACCCCGAGGTCGAGGCGCTGCTCATCGAGGCCGACGACATCGCCGCCCGCCGACTGCTCACCCTCCTCGGTGTCGACCCCGCAGTCGTCGACTCCGACCGAGCGCGGGGCATCGGGCGGTCCTACGGCGCGCTCGCCAAGGGCGCCATCCGAGAGTGGATCCGCGAGGGAAGCCTCACTCGGGACGAGGTCCACGACCTCCTGGCCCGCATCCTCAGGACCGTCGTCACCGAGGTGCTGAACGGCACGCCCACCACCGCCGTCCCCGACACCGTCACACCCAACACCGCCGCCCCCAACACCGTCACACCCAAAACACAGTCGGAGAAGACCCCGTGACCCTCACCGCCCGCCCCCGCTGGAGCGACGACGAACTGGAGTCCGTCCGCGAGCTCGCCGCGACCTACTTCACCAAGGAGGTCCTGCCCCACGCCGAGAAGCACGTCGCCCAGGGCCACGCCAACCGCGACCTCTACAACAAGGCCGGCGAGCTCGGCCTTCTCGGCATGTCCATCCCCGAGGAGTACGGCGGTGGCGGCGGCACCTTCGCCCACGAGGCCGTCCTGCTCGAGGAGCAGGGCCGCGCGGGCGACACCGCCATGGGTTTCGCCGTCGACATCGGCATCGTCGCCCACTACCTCCTCGCCTATGCGACCGAGGAGCAGAAGAAGGCGTGGCTCCCCAAGGTCTGCTCCGGTGAGTGGGTCCTGTCCATCGCCATGACCGAGCCGGGCACCGGCTCCGACCTCCAGGCCATCCAGACCCGGGCCGTGCGCGATGGCGACGACTACCTCATCTCCGGCTCGAAGACCTTCATCTCCAACGGCATCCTCTGCGACGCCGTCGTCATCGTCGCCCGCACCGGTGACGAACCCGGTGCCAAAGGCCTCTCGCTCATCCTCGCCGAGGTCGACGACGACACACCCGGCTTCACCCGCGGCCGCAACCTCGACAAGCTCGGCCAGAAGGGCCAGGACACCGCCGAGCTCTTCTTCGACGAGCTCCGAGTCCCCGCATCCAACCTTCTGGGTGGCACTGAAGGCCAGGGCTTCTACCAGCTCATGCAGCAACTCCCGCAGGAGCGGCTGCTCACGGCCGTCATCGCGCAGTCCGCCATCGAGAAGGCCGTCGCGCTGACCGTCGACTACACCCAGGACCGCAAGGCCTTCGGTGCCCCGCTGTTCGCGCTCCAGAACACCCGCTTCGAACTCGCGGAGGTCGCGACGATCGCCCGCATCGGTCGTGTCTTCCTCGACGACTGCATCGTCCAGCACGTCGCCGGCAACCTCGACACGCCCACCGCCTCCATGGCGAAGTACTGGATCACCGACCGCGCCACAGAGGTCGCCGACCGGTGCCTCCAGCTCTTCGGCGGCTACGGATACATGTCCGAGTACCCCATCTCCCACATCTACGCTGATGTGAGGGTGCTGCGCATCCTCGCCGGCGCCAACGAGGTGATGAAGGAGCTCATCGCCCGCTCCCTCCAACGCTGAGCCCCACGCAGGAAAACCCAGCCACCGCCCAACGTGACCCGCACCGCAGCGGAACACACGGCATACCCCGCACACTGTGCCGACCACAGATCACGGCATGCGAATCGAGAAGGAAAAGATCGTGACCGAAGCATTCATCTACGACCACCTGCGCACCCCGCGCGGCCGCGGCAAGAAGGGTTCGCTGCACGGCATCAAGCCGGTCTCGCTCCTCGTCGGCCTCATCGACGAGCTGCAGGCCCGCCACCCGGACCTCGACCCCAACCGCATCGACGACCTCGTCCTCGGCGTTGTCTCCCCGGTGGGTGACCAGGGTGCGGTCATCGCGCGCACCGCCGCCCTCGCCGCAGGCCTGCCCGACACCGTCGGTGGCGTGCAGCTCAACCGCTTCTGCGCCTCCGGCCTCGAGGCCGTCAACACCGCCGGCCAGAAGGTCCGCTCCGGCTGGGACAACCTCGTCATCGCCGGTGGCGTCGAGTCGATGTCGCGCGTGCCGATCGGCTCCGACGGCGGCGCGTGGGCCATGGACCCGGCGACGAACTACGACACGTACTTCGTGCCCCAGGGCATCGGCGCCGACCTCATCGCGACGACCGAGGGCTTCACCCGCGAAGACGTCGACTCGTATGCCGTCCGCTCCCAGACGCTTGCCGCGAAGGCTTGGGCGGATGGTCGCTTTGCGAACGCGGTGGTCCCGGTCCGCGACCAGAACGGTCTCGTCGTCCTCGACCACGACGAGCACATGCGTCCCGACACGACGGTGGAGTCGCTCAGCGCGCTCAAGCCGTCGTTCGCGGCCATGGGTGAGCAGGGTGGGTTCGACGCGGTGGCGCTGCAGAAGTACCACCAGGTCGAGCGGATCAACCACGTCCACCACGCCGGCAACAGCTCCGGCATCGTCGACGGCGCGGCCCTCGTGCTCGTCGGGTCCGAGCAGGTCGGCAAGGACCTCGGCCTGACCCCGCGTGCCCGCATCGTCGCGACCGCCACGAGTGGTGCCGACTCGACGATCATGCTCACCGGCCCGACGCCGGCGACGCACAAGCTGCTCGCCACGGCCGGCCTCACCCCGGACGACATCGACCTCTGGGAGATCAACGAGGCGTTCGCGGCCGTCGCCCTGAAGTACCAGAAGGACTTCGCGATCCCCGACGAGAAGCTCAACGTCAACGGCGGCGCCATCGCCATGGGCCACCCGCTCGGCGCGACCGGCGCGATGATCCTCGGCACCATGGTCGACGAGCTCGAGCGCACCGGCGGCAAGCGAGCCGTCATCACCCTCTGCATCGGCGGCGGCATGGGCGTGGCCACGCTCATCGAGCGCGTCTGATCTGCGGCCTCGAGCCCCTCATCCCTTCTGCTGCAACGCAATTCAAAGGAACTTTGACGTGACCGAACACGAAAACACCATCCGCTGGGACAAGGACGCCGACGGCGTCGTCGTCCTCACCATGGACGACCCGAGCCAGTCCGCGAACACCATGAACGCGGCATACGTCGCCTCGATGGGCAAGGCCGTCGAGCGCGTCCTCGCCGAGAAGGACGACCTGACCGGCGTCATCATCACCTCCGCGAAGAAGACCTTCTTCGCCGGCGGTGACCTCAAGGACATGTATGCCGCGGGCCCCGACCGCGCGCAGGACCTCTATGACCAGGTCACCGAGATCAAGCGCCAGCTGCGTGCGCTCGAGACCCTCGGGAAGCCCGTCGTCGCCGCCATCAACGGTGCCGCCCTCGGTGGTGGCCTCGAGATCGCCCTCGCGGCCCACCACCGGATCATCGCCGACGTCCCCGGCGCCCAGGTCGGCCTCCCCGAGGTCACCCTCGGCCTCCTGCCCGGCGGTGGCGGCGTCACCCGCGTCACCCGCATGCTCGGCATCGTCGACGCCGTGATGAAGGTGCTCGGCCAGGGCCAGAAATACCGCCCGGCCCAGGCCAAGGAACTCGGCCTCGTCGACTCGGTGGTGGGGTCTGTCGAGGAGTTGCTCCCGGCCGCCAAGGCCTGGATCGCCGCCAACCCCGAGGCCGTCGCGCCGTGGGACGTCAAGGGCTACAAGATCCCCGGCGGCACCCCGTCGAACCCGGCCTTCGCGGCGAACCTCCCGGCGTTCCCGGCCAACCTGCGCAAGCAGCTCAAGGGTGCGAACTACCCGGCTCCGCGCGCGATCCTGTCCGCTGCCGTCGAGGGGGCGCAGGTCGACATTGACACGGCTCTCGACATCGAGACGCGCTACCTCGTGTCCCTCATCACCGGCCAGGTGAGCAAGAACATGATCAAGGCGTTCTTCTTCGACATGCAGGCGATCAACTCGGGCGCGAGTCGTCCGCAGGGCCACGACAAGCACGTCGCCACAAAGGTCGGCATCCTCGGTGCCGGCATGATGGGCGCGGCCATCGCCTTCGTCTGCGCCAAGGGTGGCATGGAGGTCGTCCTCAAGGACGTCTCCCTCGAGAACGCCGAGCGCGGCAAGGGCTACTCGGCGGCGCTCGTCGAGAAGGCCGTCACCCGGGGCAAGATGACGCAGGAGGCCGGCGAGGCGCTCCTCGCGCAGATCAAGCCGAGCGCGGAGCCGAGTGACTTCACCGGTGTCGACCTCGTCATCGAGGCCGTCTTCGAGAGCGTCGAACTCAAGCACAAGGTCTTCCAGGAGATCGAGCCGTTCCTCGCCGAGGGCGCCGTCCTCGGATCGAACACCTCGTCGCTGCCGATCACCGGTCTTGCCGAGGGCGTCAAGCGTCCCGAGGACTTCATCGGGCTGCACTTCTTCTCGCCGGTCGACAAGATGCCGCTCCTCGAGATCATCGCGGGCGAGAAGACGAGTGACGCCACGCTGGCCAAGGCGTTCGACATCGCCCAGCAGATCAAGAAGACCCCGATCGTCGTCAACGACAGCCGCGGGTTCTTCACGAGCCGGGTCATCGGGACCTTCCTCAACGAGGCCCAGGCGATGGTCGCCGAGGGTGTCTCCGCGGCGTCGGTCGAGCAGGCCGGTCTTCAGGCCGGCTACCCGGCCGCCCCGCTCCAGCTCTCGGACGAACTCCACTTCGAGACGATGAGCCGGATCCAGAAGGCGACCAAGAAGGGCCTCGTCGAGGACGGCAAGGGCGACACCTACTTCGAGCACCCGGCATACGCCGTCCTCGACCGCATGCTCGAGGAGTTCGGCCGCAAGGGCAAGGCCGCCGGTGCGGGCTTCTACGACTACGAGGACGGCAAGCGCACCGGTCTGTGGCCGGGCCTGGCTGAGCACTTCGGGTCGGGCACCAAGGAGATCCCCTTCGAGGACATCAAGGAGCGCATGCTCTTCGCCGAGGCCATCGAGACGGTGAAGTGCTTCGACGAGGGCGTGCTGCGCAGCGTCGAGGACGCCAACATCGGCTCCATCCTCGGCATCGGCTTCCCGGCGTGGACCGGTGGTGTCGTGCAGTACGTCGAGGGCTACCCCGGTGGCGTCGCGGGCTTCGTGGCCCGGGCGCGTGAGCTCGCCGACCGCTACGGTCCGCAGTTCACCCCGCCCGCGTCGCTCGTCGCGCGTGCCGAGGCGCAAGCCGCCTGATCGGTCACCCAGAACAATCCGGTATGCCGGCCGCGCATCGTGCGCGGCCGGCATACCGGCGTTTTGGGCGATCGGGACAACTCGCTGGCGCTCGCCGTCCCAATCGGGCACGAAGTCGAGCTCACTCGGAGTGGACGCCGGGGGCGTACTTCGGCACTCGGAAGCTGACCTTGGTCCCCGCGCCCTCGGCCGTCTCGACGACGAGCCCGAAGTCGTCTCCATAGACCTGCCGCAGCCGGGCGTCGACATTGCCGAGGCCCACGGAGTCGGCGCGGGACTGCCCGTCGAGGATCCGCTGCACCGCCTCCGGTGACGCCCCCACGCCGTCGTCGTCGATCGAGATCTCGGCCTCCGAACCCTGGTCCGACGCGGTGATCGTCACGTGCCCGACACCCTCCTTGGAGGCGAGGCCGTGGCGAACTGCGTTCTCCACCAACGGTTGCACCGCCAGGTAGGGCACGCGTACGGGCAGCACCTCGGGCGCGATGAGGAGCGACACCTGCAACCGATCACCGAAGCGCGCCTGCTCCAGGACGAGGTAGCGCTCGACGTTGCGCAGCTCCTCCGCGAGCGTCGTGAACGACCCGCCCTGGCGGAGCGCATAGCGCGTGAAGTCGGCGAACTCGAGCAGCAGCTCCCGCGCCCGCTCGGGGTCGGTCCGGACGAACGACGCGATGGCGCCGAGGGAGTTGTAGATGAAGTGCGGGCTGATCTGGGCCCGCAGCGCACGGAGCTCAGCCTCCATGGCGCGGGTGCGTGCCCGCCCCAACTCGGCGACATCGAGTTCGGCGGACACCCAGCGGGCCAGCTCGCCGGTCGCCTGTGCCAGCCCCGCCGAGGCGGTGGGGGCGTATGCCGTGAGCGTCCCCACCACGCGCCCGTCGGCAATGAGTGGAGCCGTGACCGCAGCGCGCACGGGGCAGTCGGGGGAGGGGCAGGTGATCGTGTCGGTGCCGAGGACCGACGGGCTGCCCGACGTGCGTGTCGGCTCCGCGTGGTCGTAGGCGTCGGGCGCGTGGTGGTCGCCCGGACCGGTCCACGCGAGCAATCCGCTGCCGTCGCAGATCGCAACGGACCTCGCGCCCAGGATGGCGAGGAGGTGTTTGCCGGCTCGCTCGGCGGACTCGGGCGTCAGGCCGTCGGCGAGGTGGCGCGAGGCCAGTGACGCCGTGTGGAGCGTCGAGTAGGTGACCCGATCCACCGTCGACAGGAATCCCCGGCGTCGACCCCGCCCCGCGAGCCACACGCCGAGGCCGAGCAGCAGCATCGCCCCCGCCACGACCACAGCAGTGGGGACATGGAACGACGCCGTCATGCCCGCAAGGCTAGGCGCCGGGACCCTGCGCGAGCCGATGACGCGGAAGTCGTCACAGGACGCGGCAATATCCGCGACATCCGACAACTTCCGCGTCATGACCGGCGAGAGCGATGAAGTGACCCAGACTCGACTCAGATGCGTCACCACTGCGGCCCGGGCCACACCCGCGCTGCGGACGGGAAGACACGGCATACGCTCGGGTTCATGAGTGAGTTCGACGCCGCCATCCGCCTCACCGACGGCACCGCCGAACTCACCGACGGCTGGGTCATCGGCGAGGCCGTCAACGGGGGAGTCCTCATGTCCCTGGCGACGAAGGCCGCGTCAGACGCCCTCGACGCCGCCGGCAGCCACGCGGACCCGGTCGCCTTCAGCACGACCTTCCTCGCGGCCGCCCAGCCCGGCCCGGCACACGTCGAGACCCAGATCCTGCGAACCGGCCGGTCGTTCTCCACGGCCGAGGTCACGATCAGCCAGGGCGGCACCCCGTGCGTGCGTCACACGGCGACCTTCGCCGACCTCGACGCCAACGCCGAACCCGTCCACCTCCAAGAGGCTCCGCCGGAGCTCCCGGACCCCGAACTCTGCGTCCCCGCCTCCCGGGGTGGGTTCGCCGAGAAGATCCGCCTCCTCGACCGCCTCGACATGCGCATCGACCCCGCCACCGTCGGCTGGGCCATCGGTCAGCCAGCCCACGACGGCGAGATGCGCGCCTGGATCCGCTTCGCCGACGGCCGCGAACCCGACGTCCTGTCGCTGCCGTTCTTCCTCGACGCGCTGCCGCCGGTGACGTTCACCTTCGGCGCCCTTGGATGGGCGCCCACGATCGCCTTCTCCGGTCACGTTCGCTCACGCCCGGAGCCCGGCTGGCTGCGCATGCGCATCACCACCCGCAACGTCATCGGCGGACTCTTCGAGGAGGACGCCGTCATCTGGGACTCCCGCGACCACGTCGTGGCCCAGTCCCGCCAGCTCGCAGGCGTCCGTATGCCGTCCGCCCCCGTCCCCTCCTGAGGTTCAGTTCCCTTGTCGCAGAACGAAATCCAAAGCTCCGTCGCCGCGCTCGCCGCACTTCCGGGCATCTCCGAGAAGGTCGACGCCGCCCGCGAGGCCTGCACCCAGCTGCGCTGGCACAACGCCCTGCGTCGCCGTATCCCCGAGGCAGCGGCTGAGTCCCGCGTCCGGGGGGCCCGCGCCAGCGGTGAGCTCGACGGCGCGCGCCTCTCCGTCGAGATCGTGCGCGACCTCATGCGTGGAGCCGTCACCTGGCACGACGATCCCGACCCCGTCGAGCAGGTCATGCGCGGGGTCCTCGCCGCGACCGCCGAGACCGAGCGCCTCGGCCCGGTCGTCCTCAACGCGCCGATGCAGGCACTGGCCCGTCTCCACACCGCGGCGGCCGCCGGGCTGGTCCCCGACGACGAGCTCGGCCGTCCGCGCAAGGACGGTGAGGACAGCCGCGAGTTCCTCGAGATCAGTCCTGCCCCATCGGCCGCCGAGGCGCGGGACCGCCTCCAGCGCGTCGTCGAACTCCTCGCCGGCGCCGCCTCCCTCCCGGTCCCCATCGTCGCTGCCGTAGCCCACGCCGAGATCATCACGGCGCGTCCCTTCACGCGTGGCAACGGCGTCGTCGCCCGCGCCGTCGAGCGGGCCGTCATCCAGGCTGGCGGCCTCGACCCGACCGGCGTCGCGGTGCCCGAAGTGGGGCACGGAGCGGGAGGTGGGCCGGCGTATTTCGGTGGGCTCACGGCATACGTCAGGGGTGACGCCGCAGGCGTCGGTCTGTGGTTGGCGCACAGTTGCGACGCCATCGTGGCGGGTGCGCAGGAGGGTGAGCGGATCGCCGACGCCGTCCTCGCCGGACGCCTCAGCTGAGCCAAAAGTCAAGTCTTGAAGTGGCCTCCGCAGGGGAGTAGACAGGAGGCATCGGACAGGCCCCTCGGGGAACCGGCCGACCAGAGAACAACCGTGAGACGCAACGGGTACCCACGCGCGGGCAGTCCACTGATGGACCGGTCTGTTCGGGCTTGACCCGGTACGACGGCAAGGAACATGCACGCTTGGTCGCCCCGAGTGCTCGCGGCGGATGACGCCCCTCTCGTAGGGGCGTCATCGTCGTGACTGGCCCGTTGTCTCGCCCGTTGGAGCCATGCACTGACCAAATTTCGTTGAGTTTTCGTGTTTATGTTGCACGGGATCGATCCATCGGCAACGATGTACTCATCGCTCCCCCTCGGGGTTGTAGCGAAGGGTGGTCCGGCTTCTCCCCCCCGGAGCTCGGCCCACCCGACGGCCCCGGTCCTCCCCCCCGACCGGGGCCGTCGCCTTTTCTCCTCCGGTTTCGTGGGCGCGTTGTCCACAGGCCCTCGTATGCCGTCGCGCTCGTCCACAGATCTCCTCGCAGGGGTGGTGGGCCAGGTTCTCGGGCGGCACCGTCGGGTGCATGAACTCGCAGACTCCTCTCCTGGTCGTGCTCGGTGCCAGCGGCGGGCTGGGCGCCTCGACGTGGGCCGCGGCCCTCGCCCGCCGGCTGTCTCTGCACCTGGGTGAGTGCGTTCTCGTGGACGGACACGTGCACGGTGGAGGGCTCGACATGACCTGCGGGACTGAGCACGTGCCAGGTCTGCGCTGGCCCGACCTTGCTCGACTGCGAGGGGTGACGTCCTGTTCGCGGCTGGTGTCGGCCCTGCCCCACGGGGAAGTGCCGGTCCTGTCGGCCGGTGGGCGCGGGGGTGACGTCGCGGATTCTGTCGTGCTCGACGTGCTGGGCTCCTTGCGTGGCTCCGTGCCGGTCGTCGTCGATGTCGGCGCGGCGGCGCGCACTGCTCTGGGCCGGCGGGTCGTCGCGGAGGCCGATGTCGTGCAGGTGGTGTCAGGTGTGCGGGCTCGCCAGGTGGCGGACACGGAGGCGTTGCTCGCGGGACTCGAGGCCGGGGGATCGGGAGGCACTGGGTCAGATGGCCGCGGCGGAGGCAGGGGGCGGGTCGGCCTCGTGACGCGGTCGAGGCGGTCGGCGACCGCCGATGTGGAGGTCTTGGTCGAGCATCTCGGCATGGCGCATCTCGCGCACCTGCGCGACGACCCCCGGGTGCGACGCGACGGTGAGCGCGGCGAGTGGCCCGGACTTCGGGGAAGCCTGCGCGAGAACGCAGATCGCGTGGTGCTGGACCTCATGGACGACCTCGATGCACGCGAGCGGGCAGCCGCGGAGAAGGTGGCATGACCTCGGGTGACGGCACGCCCTGGCCAGGCGTGGAGGCCGCCATCCGTGACGGGCGCGGGCCTGATGAGTCGCTCATCGCCGAACTGACCCAGGGGATCGTCGAGCTCGGCGACGTGGGAGCTGCGGCAGCGGGTGAAGAGCTGCGCGAGCGTGTGCTGGGTTTTGGCCCGCTCGAGCCGTGGGTGACCCGACGCGGGGTGACCGACGTCCTCGTCAACGGGGACGGTTCGGTGTGGGTCGATCAGGGTGATGGCGTGCAGGACACCGGCGTTGTCATGAGCGCGAGCGACGCGCGGTCACTCGCGACGCGGCTGGCCGGCTTGGCGCGTCGACGGCTCGACGAATCGCAGCCGTGGGTCGACGGGGTTCTGCCCGGAGGGGTGCGCCTTCACGCGATCCTGCCGCCGCTCGCCGAAGCGGGCACGCACCTGAGTCTGCGGGTGCCCCGGCAGCAGCCGGTCGGTGTCGACGGCCTGGTCCGACTGGGTGCGGTGGGTGGAGAGATGGCCGACGCCTTGCGGCGAGTCGTGCGGGCACGCTTGTCATTCCTGGTCGTCGGAGGGACGGGTGCCGGCAAGACGACGGTCCTGGGGGCGCTGCTCTCGGAGTGCCCCGCTCACGAACGCGTCGTCATCGTCGAGGACGTGCGTGAACTGGCACCCGCCCACCCGCACGTCGTGCGCCTCCAGGGGCGCATGCCCAACGTCGAGGGCGCCGGTGCGGTGACCATGGTCGACCTCGTCCGGCAGGCACTGCGCATGAGGCCCGATCGGCTGGTGGTCGGTGAAGTGCGCGGTCCGGAGGTGCGTGAACTGCTGGCTGCACTCAACACGGGGCACGACGGAGGGGCCGGGACCCTCCATGCCAACGGTCTTGAAGAGACGCCAGCTCGGCTCGAGGCGCTGGGGGCGCTCGCGGGGCTCGGTCGCGACGTCGTCCATGCCCAGCTCCGGGGCGCGGTCCAGGTCGTGATCGACGTGACCCGGGTGGGGCCGTTGCGGTTCGTCCGAGCAGTCGGGGTGACCCGGTGGACGGGCAGGGAAGTGGTGGTCGACGAAGCCTGGGTGGTGGAAGCCCTCGGTGGGGCCGCCCCTGGGTTCGAGGTGCGGCGCGGCCCCGGCGCTGACCGCTTCGACGACTTGGTCCGCCAGGTCGCTCCCTCCGCGCCGGAGGACGTCGCGTGACCTGGATCAAGGCGTACGCCGCGGCTGGGCTGGCGCACGACGCCGGCTCCACCGTTCTCGGCACCCTCGTGATGCTGGTCGTGTTGGCCGGCGTGCTGTGGCCGCGCGCCCGACCGGCGAGTGCGGGAGCGGCGACGACCGGCCGGTGGGGGAGTCAGCCGGGCGTTGGTCCGGTGGTGTGCGACCTGGTGGCTCGTGCCCGATCGGCACTCACGAGGGAGCTGCGATTCGGGCGACGAACGGCAGGCTGGGTGTCCGACTTCGCCGAGTTGTCGGCGGTCGGACTGGACGCCGGGCTGCCCGCGGTCGAGGCGGCTCGCCTGGCCTGCGAGGTGGACGTGGCCAGGGCCCGGCCGGAGCTCCTCGCCCTTGGCGACCGGCTCGTGGAGGCCCAGCGCCATGGCGGCTCCGTCGGTGCCTGCCTGGGGGATGCAGCTCGCGAGGACCCCGACCTGGCCTTCCTCGCTGCTGCCTGGCAGCTCACTGACGAGTTCGGCGTGGCTGCCGCACCCGCGGCACGGACCTCGGCAGACGTGCTCCGGGAGCGAGCCGCCAGTGGCGATCGGCGGGCGGTCCTGGCGGCAGGGCCGAGAGCCTCGATGTGGCTGCTCACGCTCCTGCCTCTCGCAGGACCCCTGGTGACACTCGTCCTCGGACTGCCGGTGAGAACCGTCTACGGCAACCCGGCGGCCCTGATCGCCGTCGTCGGCGGCCTGGCGCTCACGGCGCTCGGCTGGTGGTGGTCGCGCACGGTCCTGCACCGGGCCCTCCGGCCGTCGGAGGTGGGCTGAATGCTGCTCGTGGCCTTGTTGCTCGTAGCCGTGGCCGTGTGGGTGTGGCCCGCTCGACACGGACCGGTCCGGGCTGGCGCACCAGGGGCGGACGGCATACGGGCTGGATGCGAACGTGAGCGCGGCGAACGTGAGGGCGGCGAACGTGAGGGCGGCGAACGTGAGGGCGACGCGACGGCAACGGTCGACGATGCGGCCGATGCGCTCGTCCTGTGCGGCCTCGTCCTCCGTGCCGGTCTCGGTCCAGTCGAGGCGCTGGAAGCTGTCGCGCAGCACGTTCCCGGACCGATTGGGCACCAACTGCGCGTCGTCGCGAGTGCTCACAGGTGGGGGCAGGACTCGGCGACGGCCTGGGCCCACGTCGGTGCTGAGTGGCAGCCCGCGGCCCTCGCGTGGCAGGCAGCGGAGCGCTCGGGTGCGGCGCCGGCCGGTGTCGTTCTGGCGGCTGCCGAACGCATGCGGCGCGAGGAGGGCTCCCGGGTCGAAGCAGCCGTGCTGCGTGCAGGGGTTCTGCTCGTCCTGCCCCTGGGGGCATGCTTCCTGCCTGGCTTCATCGGGACGACAGTCGTGCCGGTCGTGCTCCACCTCGCGCGATCCACCCTGAGTGCGGGGTAGCCAGTGCGGCGTAGCCCGTGTGGGCCAATTCATGGACTCGGGATGGCATCACTTTCGCCCCGGTGCTTCCGTGCCCACCGCCCATCCTCTATCTTCGCGACGAAGGCGCAGGGGCTTCCCTGTCCTCTGCCCGACCGTCGGTCGCGGCGATCCCTGTTGAGCACCGCCGGCAAAGCCCGGAATGACGAGGAGATTCCCTGTGCGTATGACCACCCTCTCGCGCAGCGCCGCCGCGCTCTGCGCTGCTGGCCTGCTGTCCGTCGGCTTCGCCGCGACGGCCACGGCCGAGTCCAACACCGACAACCCCAACCACCCGGCGTACTGGGAGGCGCTCCTCACCGGGGAGGGCGTCGAGAACGCCGAGTGCACCAAGATCCACGACGAGGGTCTCAAGACCTCGGAGTGGACGGCGGATGCGGACTACCTGCTCGTCGTGCTCAAGGCCGGTTCCGAGCAGAGCAGCGAGGGCGACCCGAACACGCTCTACGAGTTCGTCGAGAAGGGCGACGTCCTCGAGACCGAGGACGGCAAGGACATCTCGCACATCATCACCTGCGACGGCGACCTGCCCGAGGAGCCGGAGGAGCCGGAGAACCCCGAGGAGCCCGAGAACCCGGAGGAGCCGGAGAACCCCGAGGAGCCCAACAAGCCCGAGGAGCCCAACAAGCCCGAGGAGCCCAAGGGCCCGATCGTCGAGACCGACGTCGTCGAGTCGAACGGCACGTCGCCGGCCGTGCTCGGTGGCGCTGCTGCCCTCGGCGCGCTCGGCCTGGCCGGTGCCGCCCTGCGCCGCAAGGCTCAGAACTGATCGCTACGCACATGAGGAGTGACGCGAAAACTCATGCGTGAGCTCTTCGAGAGGTGGGCGGGGCCGACGGGTCCCGCCCACCGCTTGCGTCCGTTCACACCACTGGTCGGCGCTGTCGTGGCGCTGGCCTTGGCAGTCGTCCTGTCAGTGCTGCACTGGGGAGACAGCCAGCCGTCGGTCGCTCGGTCTGCAGCGGCATCCACGGATTCCCAGAGCAGCACGACCTCCGCGCCCGCGCCGACCGCATCGCCGTCCGACCGGATGCCGACCAAGAGCGCTACGGCGTCGCCCCGAACCACCACCACCACTGCGACGGTCGGGGCCGAACCCATGGCGTTCGCCGCGTCGAGCATCGACGTGAGTGGCAGGCTGCAGCGCGTTCGAGCCGTCAACGGCGTCGTCAACCCGGCGTCGGGCGTCCTGGGCTGGGTCAGCGGCTACGGGCGGGTGCGGCCCGGTGAGGTCGGCACCGCAGTGATCGCCGGTCACGTCGTCAACGGCGAGCGACCCGACGTCTTCTACAACCTTCAGGACATCGATCGCGGCGACAAGGTCACCGTCGTCGATGCCCAGGGCCAGCCACGCGTCTACACGGTCACGGCGACACGGGTCGCCACGAAGGAGGCCGTGAGCCGCGACGCCGTCGTCTGGGGCGGAAACTCGTCGGTTCGTCGGATCGCCCTCATCACGTGCGACGACGATGACGGCTACCGCCCGGATGGTCATCGGGTCTCGAACTTCGTGGCCATCGCCGAGGTCCGCTGACGTTCAGTCCGTGCCGCAACGTCAGCGTCGACGGTCGCTGTAGCGACCCTTCACGCTGACGTCCCACGAGGGTGGGTTGTCCACAGGCCCGCCCCGTCGCGTGGTTCATCCACAGTTCGGCAGAGTCGGTCTGGCGGTCCTGCGCGGTGTCCGCTGAACTCTTGGCAGGTGGGGAGAAGCCCCGCACTGATCGAGGAGTTTCGTTGTGACACAGCATCTTTCACGTCGATGGACCGCTCTCAAGTCCCGTTCCGAGGCGGGCATGACCACGGCGGAGTATGCCGTGGGCACCCTCGCCGCGTGTGCGTTCGCCGCAGTGCTCATGCTCGTCGTCCGGTCCGAGCCGGTGAAGGCGGCTCTGGCCAAGGTGATCACGGCCGCACTCGGCACGGGCGCGTGACCCAAGGCCCTGTCCGGCACCGAGAGGCCGGCATGGTGACGGCGGAGATCGCCGTCGCCCTGCCGGCTCTCGTGCTCGTGCTGACGCTCGGGCTGTCCGGCGTTCAGGCCGTCACCGATCACCTGCGCTGCATCGACGCTGCTCGCGTGGGCGCCCGGCTGCTGGCTCGTGGTGAGCCCGTGGATCGCGTCCGCACCGAAGTCGCCGCGCACGCGCCCGAGGGCGCACGCGTTGAACTCACCGTGGGGGCCAAAAGAGTCGGCGCTGAGGTGAGTGCCGACGTGCCGACCGTTCTCGCGGTTCTGGGCCTCAGCACCCGACCGCACGGTGTCGGTTGGGCTGTGCCCGAGGTCGTCCGGTGACGATGGCCAACGCGTCAGCATTCTGGCCGCTGGTGCGCGGCGAACGGGGTGCGGGCTCGGTGCTCGTCTTGGCCGCGACGGGGGTTCTGGTCAGCGGCGCCGTCGCGGGGCTCCTCGTTGGTTCCGCGGCTGCGGCAGCACATTACGCCCGGACCGCCGCGGACCTGGCCGCACTCGCCGCCGCTGGGGCTCTCCAAGCGGGTGAGGTCGATCCGTGCGCACGTGCGGGTGCAGTGGCCCGCGACAACGGTGCCGACCTGGTGCACTGCTCGCTGGGTGTCGGTGAGACCGTGACGGTGGGTGCCCGACGGGCCGTCGCGCTGGGCTGGCCCGGCATCCCGGACCACGCGGTGGCGTCGGCCAAGGCGGGTCCCGCGGGCCAGGTCTCCGCAAACGACCTCGCCATCGACCCGTCGCACCCTAGGGTCGGGCCATGACGTCAGGGGTCCAAGCAGGGTGGTATCAACAGCAGGACGGTTCTCAGCGCTTCTGGGACGGTGGGGCGTGGACTGACCAGATCGCACCCGGGTCACAGGGGTATGCCGCCGTCCAGGCGGTCCAGCCCTACGCTCACACGGCGGTCACGGGCACGGTCGTGGCCCCGAAGAGCCCCGCCCTCGCACTGCTCGGGTCCTTCTTCATCCCGGGGTTGGGCCAGTTCATGAACGGCAACGCAACCGCCGGTGTGGCGTTCCTCTTGGCGTGGCTCGTGTCGTTCCCGCTGATGCTCATCCTGATCGGCTTCCCCATCGCCTTCGTGGCCTGGGTGTGGTCCATGGCTGACGCCTACTCCGGCGCCCAGAAATGGAACGCGAGGCGCGGCATCGTCAGCTGAACGCGGTCCCGCCGCCCACGGTGCCGTCAGCCGCGGGGCGCGCGAGGTCCGTCAGCGTTGCCCGGTCCGTCGACGTTGCCCGGTCCCCGTGGGGGCTGAGGGGCCTGCTGCGGAACCTGAGGCATCTGCTGGGTCCGCTGTGACTGGGCTGCCTCGGCGGCCTGCTCCTCGGCGATCTCGGCGCGGCGGCGTGCCTCCTCGGTGGACAGGTGCTGTTCCTCCGACTGCCGGCGCAGGGCGGCAGCCTCCTGCTCGTGCTGTCGACGCTCTTCGGCGAGCTGGCGCTCGCGCTGCGCGAACTCCTCCTGCATGCGGCGCTCGTCCTCGAGGCGACGCTGCTCGGCGAGCTCGGCCTCCTCCTTGGCCTCGCGGCGCTTGCGGGCGCTGCGCTTGATCCCCATGCGCAGGAGCACCCAACCGAGCCAGAAGACCGTGATGACTGCGGCGCCGGTGAGCAGGAGCGCGAGCGGCGGCAGGCTGATGGAGCCGCCGAGCACGTCGATGTCGACTCCGTCGGTCAGCTGAGACGTGCCCTCGAAGAGGAGGATCCCGGCAGCGACGGCGAGCAGGACGAGGATGAGTCCGAGGATGATCACCCTTCGGAGGCTAGCGCGAACGGGCGCCATTGGGCCTGATGAGAGCCGCCTGTCGTGTCTCCGACCCAAGAAAGGGGGTGGGTCCGGGGTGTCAGGGCGACACCGCGTGAGGGGTGGCGCCGAGCGAGCCAAGAATGGGTGAACCGACCACCGATGGGTGGTCGGTTCGCCAATTGATGCATCGCTCGCGGCGTCCCACTCCTCGCGGCGCCTCAGGCGGGTCGGGACATGAGGACGAGGTCGAGCAGTCGGATCGCCCTGGCCTTGTCGAGCGGCTCGTTGCCATTGCCGCACTTC
The DNA here is from genome assembly GCF_000768705.1 of Knoellia sinensis KCTC 19936. Taxonomy (GTDB): domain Bacteria; phylum Actinomycetota; class Actinomycetes; order Actinomycetales; family Dermatophilaceae; genus Knoellia; species Knoellia sinensis. The sequence continues at coordinate 65,454 of NZ_AVPJ01000008.1, read as the reverse complement.
GGTGACTGCACGCAGGACGGGCATCCTCGCTCGCACCGACACCGGGCCACCGCGTCTCGTGTCGCCTCGATCCACTCACCGAACGCCCCGTGCGCCCGCTCGGCGAAGCCGGCCCCGCCGGGATAGCCGTCGTAGACCATGATCGTCGGCAGCCCCGTGTCCGGGTGCTGGTCGGTCGACACGCCGCCGACGTCCCACCGGTCCGATGTCGCTACCAACGGCAGCATCCCGATGGCGGCGTGCTCGGCAGCATGGGCCGCGCCCGGCACCTGGGCCTCCTCGATCCCGGCCTCCTCGAGCAGATCGAGGGGCATCGTCCACCACACTCCGCGGGTCACCAGGGACCGTTCGGGCAGGTCGAGGGGGTGGGTGCCGAGCACTTCGCCGGAGGGGAGCCGGCGAAGGAACGACGTCACCTGCGTCGTGACGCGGACCGTCCCGAAACTCACCTCGATCTCACCCCACTGCTCGACGCGCCGAGCGCTGACGATCTCGAACGAACTGCGCGACTGGGCGTGGGTGCTCCATCCGGGGTCTCCTCGCACCACCGTGGCTGCCCCGTGGTCCAGGTCGAGGTCGGTGACGACGAACGTGTCGCCCTGGTGCACGTGGACGGCACCCGTGTGCACCTGCGCGTGGGCTGACGCCTCGTCGATCGTCCCGAGCACCCGCCCGCTGCGACGTTCGACGATCGACACGACATCGGTCGTGCCGCGCAGGTTCACGTGGTCGCCAGGTCGGTCCTCGCGGGCCCAGAACCATCCGGTGGGTCGCCGTCGGAGGATGCCGCGCTCGACGAGCAGGTCGACGACACCGCGCGCGCCGGTGCCGAACATCGGCAGGTCCGCCTCGGTCAGCGGCAGCTCGTGAGCGGCCGCGGCAAGATGCGGGGCGAGCACGTGGGGATTGGAGGGATCCATGACGGTCGACTCGATGGGCGCACCGAAGATGGCTTCCGGATGGTCCAGGAGATAGGTGTCGAGCGGGTCGTCCGCCGCCACGAACACCGCCAGCGACTCGCGCCCCGATCGCCCAGCGCGCCCCGCCTGCTGCCAGAGGTTCGCCCGGCGACCGGGCCACCCCGCCATGAGCACCGCGTCGAGTCCGCTGATGTCGACGCCCAGCTCGAGCGCGTTCGTCGCCGCGAGTCCGCGCAGGTCGCCTTCACGCAGCGCGCGTTCGAGTTCGCGCCGCTCCTGCGGAAGATAACCGCCCCTGTATGCCGCGATCGTCGCCTCCGGAGTTCCGCCCACCTGCCCGAGCCGTCGCCTCGCGGACGAGGCCAACGCCTCCACGCCGGCCCGCGACCTCGCGAAGGCCAGCGTCTGGACGTTGCGGTCCACGAGTTCGGCCAGCAGCTCGGCGGCCTCGGTCGTCGCCGACCGACGCGACTCGTCGATCGTCGGTGGCTCCCAGAGGGCGAAGGTGAGCGCCTCGCGAGGTGAGCCGTCGATCTCGACGGGACTGACCGGCATACCGATCAAGGAAGTGGCGTGGGCCGCTGGGTGACTCACGGTCGCGGAGGCGAGCACGAACGTCGGCTGGGAGCGGTAGCGCCCCGCCACCCGCCGCAAGCGACGCAACACGGACGACACGTGGGAGCCGAAGACGCCGCGATAGATGTGGCACTCGTCGATGACGACGTAGCGCAGCGCGCGGAGGAACGGCGACCAGTGCTGGTGACCCGGCAGCATCGAGTGGTGGAGGAGGTCGGGGTTGGTGAGGATGACGTTGGCGTGCTCGCGGATCCAGCGCCGCTCGTCGGTCGGAGTGTCACCGTCGTAGGTCGCGGCGCGCACCCCTGGGATCGCCAACGCCTCGATGCGGGCGAGCTGGTCGGCCGCCAGGGCCTTGGTCGGCGCGACGTAGAGGACAGTGGCGCCCCGACCGGTCGGTGCCTCGAGTCCGTCGAGGACTGCGGTGAGGGCCGGCACGAGGTAGCCCAGGCTCTTGCCCGACGCGGTGCCGGTCGACAGCACGACGTGGGAGCCACGGTGAGCGAGGTCCATTGCCTCCCGCTGGTGCGACCACGGGCGGGCGATACCGCCGCCGGTCAGACTCGAGAGGACCTGCGGAGCGATCCAGTCGGGCCACTCCGAGACCTGCGCCGGCCGCGCCGCGATGTGCTCCACATGGCGCAGGCGACCAGCACGATCCCCCGCGGCCAGCGCGGCAAGAATCGCAGTCGGCTCGGCAGATGACGACATGCGCGTTACCGTAATGCGGTGCACTGACAGTCTTCGCGTCCCATGGACGCTGGCAGGGGGTCGGGCACACGAGTCATTCGCATTGCGTGAGCAACGAGCAAGGAGCCGGCTGCTGTGAAGCTGACCGTGTCAACCAGTGAGCGCGACGACGTCACCATCGTGACGGTGTCGGGCGAAGTCGACGTCTATACCGCCCCCCAGCTGCGCTCTGCGCTCGAGGAGAGCATCGCCGCAGGTCGGACGCAGCTTGTCGTCGACCTGGAGGACGTGGGATTCCTGGATTCGACCGGCCTGGGAGTGCTCGTCGGCCGGCTCAAGGTCCTCAAGAAGCTGGACGACGGCTGGCTGCGAGTGGTGTGCACCAACGAGCGGATCCTGCGCCTGTTCGGGATCACCGGACTCGACCGTGTGCTGCCGGTTCACGAGAGCGTCGACGCGGCGATCGAGGGCGTGCAGGTCGAAGGGGCGAGCGACGCACCGGTCGCCGAGCCCGGCGTCTCTGCCTGATTCGTCTCCCGACACTCCGAGGCGAGGCGTGACGGCGGTCACATCGTGACCGGCGCCCACATGTGACCTGAGTCACCGGGTAAGGTCCACCCCGCGTCTGCCTGTGGCACTCGATCCTCGGGCGGTTGATGACGCACACCCGTCAAGGAGGATGGAATGGCTGCACTCGCTCTCGCGCCAGCCGAGGCGACGTCCACGCTGGACCTCACCGGATCGAACGTCACGCTCGTGGTCGCTGTCGCGGTCATCGGCGCGATCGCCCTCGTCATGGGCTTCGTCTTCCGGCAGCAGGTCCTGCGTGCGGACACCGGTACCGACAAGATGCGCGAGATCGGCGCCGCGGTCGAAGAGGGGGCTCAGGCCTATCTCACCCGTCAGTTCAAGACGCTGGGGATCTTCGTCGTCCTCGTCTTCGGCCTGCTGCTCCTCCTGCCGGCTCCCGACTGGGGTGTGAAGCTCGGCCGTTCCGGCTTCTTCATCGTCGGGGCGCTCTTCTCGGCCTCGATCGGCTACCTCGGCATGAAGCTCGCGACGAAGGCCAATGTCCGTGTCGCCGCCGCCTCCCGCGGTGAGAACGGTCGCGACGAGGGCATGCGCATCGCGTTCCGCACCGGTGGTGTCGTCGGCATGGCGACCGTCGGACTCGGCCTCATCGGCGCCGCGACCGTCGTCCTCCTCTACAAGGCAGAGGCCCCCAAGGTTCTCGAGGGCTTCGGCTTCGGTGCCGCGCTGCTCGCCATGTTCATGCGTGTCGGTGGTGGCATCTTCACCAAGGCCGCTGACGTCGGCGCCGACCTCGTCGGCAAGGTCGAGGCCGGCATCCCCGAGGACGACCCGCGCAACGCCGCGACCATCGCCGACAACGTCGGTGACAACGTCGGCGACTGCGCGGGCATGGCCGCCGACCTTTTCGAGTCGTATGCCGTGATGCTGGTTGCTGCTCTCATCCTCGGCTCCGTGGCGTTCGGCTCCTACGGCCTCGTCTTCCCCCTGCTCGTCCCGGCCATCGGCGCCATCACGGCCCTCATCGGTGTCTTCATCACCAAGGCCCGGGGTTCGGAGAGCGCGCTCGACGCCATCAACCGCGGCTTCTACATCTCGGCCGTCATCGCCGCGGTCGGGTCCGCCGCAGCTGCCTGGTTCTACCTGCCCGCGACGTTCGCCGAGCTCGGCTCGCGTGACCAGGGGATCGCCTCCCTCGAGGGAGACCCGCGGATCACCGCGACGCTCGCGGTCATCATCGGCATCGTCCTCGCGGCGATCATCCTGTGGCTCACCGGCTACTTCACCGGCACCGACAAGCGCCCGACCAAGGACGTCGCGCGCACGTCGCTCACCGGCGCCGCGACCGTCGTCCTGTCCGGCATCGGCGTCGGCCTCGAGTCGGCGGTCTACACCGCGGTGATCATCGGTGGTGCCGTCTACCTCGCCTTCCTGCTCGGCGGCGGCTCGGTGGCGCTCTCGCTCTTCCTCATCGCCCTCGCCGGCTGTGGACTCCTCACGACCGTCGGCGTCATCGTCGCCATGGACACGTTCGGTCCGGTCTCGGACAACGCCCAGGGCATCGCCGAGATGTCGGGCGACGTCGACGAGGAGGCCGCGCAGATCCTCACCGAGCTCGACGCGGTCGGCAACACGACCAAGGCCATCACCAAGGGCATCGCCATCGCGACTGCCGTCCTCGCGGCCACGGCGCTCTTCGGGTCCTACACCGACGCGTGGCAGACCGCGGTCCGCGAGATCACCGACCCGGGCACGACGACGCAGGAGCAGGCCGAGGCCTTCCTCGGCGATGCCCAGGCACTCGTGACCAACCCGGCCACTCTGGTGGGTCTGCTTCTGGGTGCGGCCGTCGTGTTCCTCTTCTCCGGCCTCGCCATCAACGCAGTGACCCGTGCCGCTGGCGCCATCGTCTTCGAGGTCCGTCGTCAGTTCCGCGACATCCCCGGGATCATGGAGGGCACGACCAAGCCGGAGTACGGCAAGGTCGTCGACATCTGCACGCGTGACTCCCTGCGCGAGCTCGCGACCCCGGGTCTGCTCGCGGCACTGAGCCCGGTCATCGTCGGCTTCGGTCTCGGCATTGGCGCCCTCGCCGGCTTCCTGGCCGGCGCGATCGGCACCGGCGCGCTCATGGCCGTCTTCCTCGCGAACTCGGGCGGCGCCTGGGACAACGCGAAGAAGATCGTCGAGGACGGCCACCACGGTGGCAAGGGCTCGGAGGCCCACGCCGCGACGGTCATCGGCGACACGGTCGGTGACCCGTTCAAGGACACCGCTGGCCCCGCCATCAACCCGCTCCTCAAGGTGATGAACCTCGTCTCGGTGCTCATCGCCCCCGCGATCGTCATCCTGTCGGTCGGCGGCGACGCGAGTGCCCCGCTCCGCTATGGCATCGCCGGCATCGCGCTCGTCATCGTCGTCACGGCCGTGGCCATCTCGAAGCGTCGCGACCTCGCGATCGGCGGCGACGACGACGTGGAGTCGGCCGGCGAGCTCGACGCCTCGGCGCCCGACTCCGGTGCGGTGACCGAGCCCGGTGAGGCCGTCGACGAGGCTCTCGAGCAGGGCGATCTCGCCGACAAGGGCGACGTCCTGACCGACGGCGACGGCGTCAGGAACGGCGACGCGGTCGAGGTGCCCGCCCAGCGCTAGGCGCGCACACGGCATACGCCGCGGTTCTGAACCCGTGCGAGCCAAAAGTTGGTGAGCCGACCACCCACGGGTGGTCGGCTCACCCATTGGTGCATCGGTCGCGGTGCCCTGTGGATAACACCCCGGGCGACATCGCCATCGCTGCCACGATCGAGCATGCCCACCTCGAGCCCACATGAACCGGTGTTCAGCCGACTGCGTCCCACCGCGGATCTGCGCAGACTGGGAGAGAGTCCTGAAGACCGGGATGCTCGGGGCAAGCCCAAGTGGACGATGGTCCGGCACGGGGTGGTTGCACCGGCAGACCTATGGACTGGCTTGAAGCCGGAACAGCGACACGCCGCCTTCGTCCACGCGTCAGCCATGCAGATGAGGGGCTCGAGGCTGATCGGGTTCTCCCACACGTCGGCTGCCGCGCTTCGGGCGTTGCCGCGCATCACTCCGTGGCCCACGCGCATTGCCGTGACCTCGACGCGCCCGACGGTGCGCTCATCAGGTCTGGTGAAGAGGCACATCGGCGAGGTGGATGAGTATGACGTCATCGATGGTCTTCTCGTGACGACGTTGACTCGCACGATCATCGACATCGCACGCGCCGAGGAACTCCCTGACGCGGTTGCGGCGGCCGATCATGCGCTGCACCACAAGTTGTGCACTCGCGAGGAACTCATGGCCGAACTCGACAAGGTCCCCGTGGGCGCGAGGGGGCGGGCGCGGGCCGCTCTGGTCGTGGACTTTGCCGAGCCCGGGGCGATGTCGGTGGGGGAGTCCTTGTCCCGAGTCCAGATGTTTCGGCTCAACGTCCCGAGGCCCCAGCTGCAAGTGCCCATCGAGGATGACGACGGACTGGTGGGCATCTGCGATTTCTGGTGGAAGCGGGAGCGTGTGGTGGGGGAGTTCGACGGCCTCAAGAAGTACCAGGTGGACGAAGGCATGGCAGCCGAGGAGGTCACGCAGGTGCTCTGGCGTGAGAAGAAGCGAGAGGACCGCATCCGGGCTACCGACCGCAGGATGGCGCGGTGGGTCTGGGCGGAGGCCACTCGGCCACAGCTCATGGTCGCCAGGTTGGCGGCACAGGGAGTTCGGCCCACTGCCCGCAACGAGTGGTTCGACGCGGCTTAGGTGCCCAGAGAGCCTCGACCTGGGTCCCCCGACTGACCGGGAGCCGAGCGAGCCAATAATTGGCGAATGCATCATCCACCGGTGACGCGCTCGGGAACTATTGGCTCGTTCGCGCCACAGATGACCGTCGCAGCTCTGGCGCGGAGCGGGAATGCTCGGGAGCCCCGTCGTCGCGCCAGAGGGCGGCCCTAGGGTGGGGGCATGCGCTCCTCGCTCTTCGAACAGGCCAACCTCGAGCTCGAATCCGACCACGCGTTCGCCCTCCAGAACCCGCAGCTCCTGAGGGTGCGGCTCGGTGCCGACGTCCTCGCCGTCAAGGGCGCGATGGTCGCCTACCAGGGGCAGGTCCGTTTCGACCACGAGAAGGCCGGCAGCGTCGGCAAACTCTTCAAGAAGGTCGTCACCGGCGAGGACGTCAGCCTCATGCGTGTCGCCGGGAACGGTGAGGTCTTCTTCGCCAGCGACGCCGGCTTCGTGCACCTCATCGAGCTCACCGGTGACGGGATCAGCCTCAACGTCCGCAACCTCCTGGCCTTCGACGCGGCGATCGAATGGGACATCAAGCGCGTCCAGGGCGCGGGGATGATGAGCGGAGGCCTCTTCAACACCACCCTCCAGGGCACGGGCACCGTGGCCATGCACACGGTCGGGCAGCCGGTCGTCCTCGACTGCTCGCAGCAGCCGACCTACGTCGACGTGCAGTCCTGCGTCGGTTGGTCGCTCGGTCTCGTGCCGCAGGTCGTGTCGAGCATGAACATGCGCTCGATGCTGCGAGGCGGGAGTGGCGAAGCGTTCCAGTACGCGTTCCACGGCCCGGGCTTCGTCGTCGTCCAGCCGAGCGAGGGCCCGCCGGCGGCGGCCTCGGGCGGCGGAGGCGGCGGCGGCATGCTCGGCGGACTCCTCGACGGCTGAGCGAAGCACGTCGTGTCCGCCCGCGTACCGCACCTCGACCTCGATCTGATCGCGCGCCTGCGCACCGACCTGGCGGCTGCAGACTTCACCGTGACCGGGGTCCTCGACGTGCTCGGACCTCTCGCGAGCAGTGCGCTCTTGCGCGAGCAGCCGCTGCCTGCCCGCCGGGTGGCTGGTGCTTCGAACGCTCCGGCCGCGACCCTCATCCGGCTCTTCACCCTCGGTGACCCCGTCGACGTCTCCGAGGTCGACGTGGCCCTGCCGACCCTGCGTGCGACTGGTGCGGTGGACCTCGGCCTCCTCGATGAGGAGGGCGACGCCGTGGTGGCGCGGTTCGACGTGCGTCCCTACGCCGCTGACGAGCGCCACTGGTGGGTGGTGTCCGATCTCGCGGAAGTCGCGACGGGATCGCCGGTGAGGGAGGACCACGTCCTCGGCATCGGTGGGGCCTCGACGACTCTCGCGGCATGGACGATCCGTCGACCGGTCGGCACCGCTCTCGACCTGGGCACTGGATGCGGCGTTCAGGCCCTTCACCTCGGGGCCCACGCCGACTCGATCGTCGCCACGGACCTCTCCGAGCGAGCTCTCGCCTTCGCACGATTCACGGCAGCTCTGAACGACGTGCACTGGGACGTGCGCGACGGCTCGATGCTCGAACCCGTTGCAGGACAACGCTTCGACCTCATCGTCAGCAACCCGCCCTTCGTCATCACTCCCCGATCGGGCGAGGTGCCGTTGTTCGAGTACCGCGACGGAGGGGCTGCTGGTGACGCGGTCGTCGCCGGACTCGTGCGCTCGATCGGGGAGCACCTCGAGCCAGGGGGAGTGGCGCAGTTCCTCGGCAACTGGGAGGTGCCGGCGGGTTCCACCTGGACCGAGCGTGTCGGCGGGTGGCTGGACGGCGCAGGCGTGGACGCGTGGGTCGTCCAACGCGAGGTGCAGGACCCCGCGGAGTACGCCGAGACGTGGTCTCGCGACGGCGGTCACCACGCCGGGACGGCGGACTTCGACGCGATGTATGCCGCGTGGCTCGACGACTTCGCATCTCGCGACATCGAGTCCATCGGCCTCGGGGTGATCACCCTGCACCGGCCGACCACGGACCGCGAGCCCTTCCTCGACCTCATGGACGAGCGTGGACCCGTCCCCCTGGCGATGGGCGAGGCCGTGTGGGTGGGGCTGGAGGCGCGCACGTGGTTGGCAGAACACACCGATGACGAGGTGCTCGACCGGGCGTGGAAGGCGACGCCCGACGTCACCGAGGAGCGTCACACCCTCCCCGGCGCCTCCGATCCGTCGGTGATCGTGGCTCGTCAAGGCGGTGGGCTGGGACGGATCATCACGCTCTCGACGGTGACCGCGGCATACCTCTCCGTCGCGGACGGTGAGCTCACCCCAAGGCAGGCGGCAGGCGCGATCGCCGGAATCCTCGACGTGGATCCGGCCGAGACCGAGCGCGAGATCGTCGCGTTCGTGCGCGATGCCGCCAAGGACGCGCTGCTGGTCGAAGCGCAGGCCTGATCCGGGCCGGAGCAATCCGGAACGCCATCGGCAACGAACAACGCACAGGGTCGACTCCGCGACCCTCCCTGCGAAAGTGAGTTGATCCGCAATGAAGCGCATTCTCATCGGCGGTGCCATGGGCGCCGCCGGACTCGCGGCCGGCCTCGTGCTGGCACCCAGCGCGGCCCAGGCGGGCCACACCAACACCCTCATCGGGGCCCACCTCACGGGTCGGGCCGAAGTGGCCGCTGACGGTTCCAACCGGATGGCCGGCGACCCCAACGGTCGGGGTGAGGCCTACGTCTTCGGCATCGACGGCGACCCCACGACCCTCTGCTACATCCTCGAGGTGAGCAAGATCGCCGAGCTCGACCAGGCGCCCGGCGGACCGCGGATGGCGCACATCCACGAGGGCGCCAAGGGCGCCAACGGACCGGTCGAGGTCAACCTCGCCTTCCCGCAAGGCGGCCAGGCGGCGGACTGCCTCACCGAGGGTGAGGTGGGCAAGGGTCTCGACCCGGGCGAGGTCCAGGAGATCCTCGCCAACCCGGAGGACTACTACGTCAACATCCACAACGGTGAGTTCCCCTCCGGGGCCGTTCGGGGCCAGCTCCACTCGGACGACTGAGACGCCTGAGGCCGACTCAGGCAGCAGCACCAACCACCGACGGATCGGCCCGCCCGTGAGTGAGTGGGCGGGCCGATGGGGACTTCGTGGCCCGTAACGCCGCAGGTCAGGAATCTTGTTGTGAGTGAGTGCTCACTCACTCATACTTGAGGACGTGACTCCCCGCGCCCCCGCCATGAGCCCCGAAGCCCGCCGGGCCTCGATCATCGCCGTGACGATGCCACTGCTCCGCGAGCGGGGTCGGGTCGTCAGCACCAAGGAGATCGCGAAGGCGGCAGGGATCGCCGAAGGCACGATCTTCAGGGTCTTCGAGAGCAAGGAAGCGCTCATCGAGGCGACGATCCACGACGCCTTCGACAACTCCACCCTGATCGTCGAACTCGCCGACATCGACCGGGCGCTTCCGCTCCGTGGGCGGCTGGCGGCCGGCGTGGCGATCATGCAGGAGCACCTCCGCGGCATGTTCGCCCTCATGACCGTGCTGCAGTCCTCGGGGCAACCCCTGCGACCGCACCACGACGGCGAGGCACACCGCCGGCGCGAGGAGGCGACCGCAGAGCTCGACGCAGCCTTCGTCGAACTCATCGGCGGCGACGCAGCCCACCTGCGCATCCCTGCATCCACCTTCGTGGGCCACCTGCGGATGCTCACCCTTTCCAGCGTCCACCCGATGCTCGGCGGGGAAGCGTCCTCGCCGGAGGCACTGATCGACGTGCTCCTCGACGGTGCGCTCGCGAGCGACGCGCGCCTCACCCAGAACTCCACGTCCACCAGGGGGAACAAGTAGTGCTGATCAGAATCATGCGTGACTACCTGCGGCCCTACCGCGGGTCACTGGCGGTGCTCGTCCTGCTGCAACTGGCAGGCACGATCGCCGCGCTCTACCTGCCGAGCCTCAACGGCAGGATCATCGATGAGGGTGTCGCCAAGGGCGACACCGACTACATCCTCTCGGCAGGCGGCTGGATGCTCGCCGTGTCCCTCGTGCAGATCGCCGCGTCGATCGCGGCGACCTATCTCGGTGCGCGTGCCGCCGCCGCCTTCGGTCGCGACCTGCGAGCCGGCATCTTCGCCAGGGTCGGCGACTTCTCGGCTCAGGAGGTCTCGCGCTTCGGCGCCCCGACCCTCATCTCACGCAACACCAACGACGTGACGCAGATCCAGACCGTCGTGTTCATGGGTGCCGCGATGATGGTCTCGGCCCCGATCATGATGATCGGCGGCATCATCATGGCGTTGCGTGAGGACGTCGGCCTGTCCTGGCTCGTCGCCGTGGCCGTGCCGCTGCTGGCGCTCTGCGTCACCCTCGTCATCCGCAAGATGATCCCCAACTTCCGCCTCATGCAGGAGTCGGTCGACTGGGTCAACCGCGTGCTGCGTGAGCAGATCACGGGCATTCGGGTCGTGCGTGCCTTCGTCCGTGAGGACCATGAGAAGGAGCGCTTCGCCGAGGCCAACACGCAATACACCGGCACCGCGCTCGCCGTCGGCAAGCTCCAGGCGCTGATCTTCCCGATCGTCATGTTCATCTTCAACGCGTCCACCGTGGCCGTCCTGTGGTTCGGCGCGCAGCGCGTCGACAGTGGTCAGATGCAGGTCGGTGCACTCACCGCGTTCATGGCCTACCTCATGCAGATCCTCATGTCCGTGATGATGGCGACGTTCATGTCGATGATGATCCCGCGTGCCACGGTGTCCGCCGGACGCATCGCGGAGGTGCTCGACACGTCGTCGACCGTCGTGCAGCCGATCCAGCCGGCGGCGTTGCCCACCGGTGGCACGACCGTCGAGTTCCGCGATGTCGAGTTCGCCTACCCTGGCGCCGATGTGCCTGTGCTGCAGGGGATTTCGATCACGGCGGAACCCGGGCGCACCACGGCGATTATCGGCAGCACCGGTTCGGGGAAGTCGACGCTGTTGTCCCTCATCCCGCGGCTCTATGACGTCACCGACGGTGCAGTCCTCCTCGGCGGGGTCGACGTGCGCGACGCGACCCTCGAGGACGTGTGGTCGCGCATCGGGCTCGTCCCGCAGAAGCCCTATCTGTTCACCGGCACGGTCGCGTCGAACCTTCGCTACGGCGACGCCAATGCCACGGACGAGGACCTCTGGGAGGCGCTGCGCATCGCCCAGGCCGAGGACTTCGTCCGCGCGATGCCCGAAGGCCTCGAGAGCCACATCGCCCAGGGCGGAACCAACGTCTCAGGTGGGCAGCGTCAACGCCTTGCCATCGCGCGCGCGCTCGTCGCCAAGCCCGACGTCTACCTCTTCGACGACAGCTTCTCGGCGCTCGACCTGGCCACGGATGCAAGGCTCCGTGAGGCACTCAGGCCGGTGACACGGCATACGACGGTTGTTGTTGTCGCACAACGGGTCTCGACGATCATCGACGCCGAACACATCGTCGTGCTCGACGACGGAGTCGTCGTCGGCCAGGGCACGCACGACGAACTCCTCGAGACGTGCCCGACCTATGTCGAGATCGTCGAGAGCCAGCGCAGCGCAGAGGAGGCGGCGGCATGACCGACCGGATCCTCACCGAAGAAGAGAAGGCCGCCGCGGAGCGTCGGGGCCCGGGTGCCGTTCACCGCGGCGGACCGCCGCACATGCGCGTGGGTCAGCCGGGGGAGAAGTCGGCCAACTTCCTTCCGTCGGCCAAGCGCCTCCTGGGACTCATGCGTCCCGAACGACTTGCCCTGTATGCCGTCCTCGCCTTTGCCGTGGGCAGTGTGGCCCTCAATGCGATCGGGCCCAAGATCCTGGGGCGGGCGACCGACCTCATCTTCGCCGGTGTCGTCGGCAAGCAACTCCCCACCGAGGGCACCGTCGCGCAGATCGCTGCGGGGCTGCGGGCCCGAGGTCAGGACACCTTCGCCGACATGGTCGAGAGCATGCCGTTCCTCGTTCCCGGTGCCGGCATCGACTTCGGTGCTGTCGCCCGAGTGCTCCTCATCGTCATGGCGATCTATGTCGTTGCGAGCCTGCTTCAGTGGGCGATGGGCTACATCCTCACCGGCGCGGTGAACCGCACGATCTTCAACCTGCGTCGCGACGTGGAGGACAAGCTCAACCGTCTGCCGTTGCCCTACTTCGACAACCAGCCGCGCGGTGAACTCCTCAGTCGCGTCACCAACGACATCGACAACGTGTCGCAGAGCCTCCAGCAGACGCTCAACCAGATGCTCACGTCCTTGCTCACCGTCGTGGCGATGGTGGCGATGATGCTCTACATCTCGCCGCTGCTCGCGCTCATCGCGCTGGTGACGATTCCCGTGACGATGGTGGTGACCGCCCTCATCGGCAAGCGGTCGCAGAAGCACTTCGTGCAGCAGTGGAAGTCGACGGGGGAGCTCAACTCCATCGTCGAGGAGACCTACACCGGCCATCAGCTCGTCAAGGTGTTCGGCCGTCAGGACGAGGCCCGCGCGTCGTTCAAGGCGAAGAACGACGACCTGTTCGCTGCAGGGTTCGGGGCGCAGTTCGTCAGCGGCATCATCATGCCGACGATGATGTTCATCGGGAACCTCAACTACGTCGTCATCGCCGTGGTCGGCGGGCTGCGCGTGGCCAATGGTTCGATGACCCTCGGTGACGTGCAGGCGTTCATCCAGTACTCGCGTCAGTTCACGCAGCCGCTCACCCAGGTGGCGTCGATGGCCAACCTCATGCAGTCCGGGGTGGCTTCTGCCGAGCGGGTGTTCGAGGTGCTGGACGCACCGGAGCAGCAGGCCGAGGCGGCCCGGCCCACTGTGCTCGACGACCCCCACGGGCGCGTCGAGTTCGAGAACGTGTCCTTCTCCTACAGCCCCGACTCCCCGCTCATCGAGAACCTCGATCTCACCGTGGAGCCGGGGCAGATGGTCGCCATCGTCGGCCCGACCGGTGCGGGCAAGACGACGCTCGTGAACCTCATCATGCGGTTCTACGAGCTGGACTCCGGTCGCATCACGCTCGATGGCGTCGACATCACCGACCTGACGCGGCACAACCTGCGCGGAGAGATCGGGATGGTGCTGCAGGACACCTGGCTGTTCGGCGGGACGATCCGCGACAACATCGCCTATGGGCGGCCGGGTGCCTCCGACGAGGACGTCATGGCCGCCGCGCGCGCGACCTATGTCGACCGGTTCGTCCACTCACTGCCCGACGGCTACGACACGGTCCTCGACGCGGAGGCCGGCAACATCAGCGCCGGGGAGAAGCAGCTCATCACCATCGCGCGCGCGTTCCTCTCGGACCCGGCACTGCTCATCCTCGACGAGGCGACGTCGTCGGTCGACACCCGCACGGAGCAGCTCGTGCAGCATGCGATGTCCGCGCTGCGTCAGGACCGGACGAGCTTCGTCATTGCCCACCGGTTGTCGACGATCCGCGACGCCGATCTGATCCTCGTGATGGAGAACGGCCGGATCGTCGAGCAGGGCTCGCACGCGGACCTGCTCGCTGCGGGTGGTGCTTTCGCCGCCCTGTATGCCGCGCAGTTCCGTTCCGCAGTCGCCGAACCCGTCGAGTGAGGGGTTGCGTCCGCGAGTGTGGTCGCCCAGGTGACCAAAGTTGCGGACGCAAGCGGGCGGCATACGAAAGCGTCCGCAACATTGGTCGCTCTGGTGACCAATGTTGCGGACGCTAGCCGCAGGTGGGGAGGGGTCAGCGGACGACGCCGAAGCCACCGTTCCACGAGACCTTCTCGCCGGCGGCGAGCGTGATCTGGAGGAAGCCGAGGGCCTCGAGCTCGCGGGCCCGCTTGAGGGAGCCGGCGTCGATGGCCTTGAGGCCACCGGCCTCGATGAAGTCAGCGACGGAGGACTTGGCGTCCGCGTCGTCACCGGCGATGAGGACGGTCGTCGGGAGGGGGCCGACCTCCTTGGCGGCGAGCGTGCCGCCGAAGGTCGTGTTGAAGGCCTTGACGACCTTGGCGTCGGGGAGTGCGTCAGCGATGACCGCAGCCGCGGAGGAGTCGGCCGGAACGTCGAGTCCGTCGAAGGTCTCCTGGTTCACCGGGTTGGTGATGTCGACGACGACCTTGCCCGAGAACTGGTCGCGGCGTGCCTCGACGATGCCAGCGACCTCGCCGTAGGGGACGGCCAGGACGACGATGTCGCCGGTGACGGCGGCGGCGGCGTCCTCCTTGCCGAGGACCTGGACCTCGTTGCTGCCGGCGTTGGCGATGTCGGCGATGGCGCCGCCCATGTTGCCGCTTCCGAAGATCGTGATGCTGGCCATTGCTGCCTCCTGTGGTGGGGTTCGGATCGTGTTCTTGGTTGATGTTACAACTAAACTCGTTGATTGTGCAACCAATGAATCGATGGGGCAGGTACGGGTCCATGTTGGCGCTAATCTCGGAGCCGTGACTGCGGACGATGAGGTCAAGTGGCTCGACAGCGACGAGATGACCGCGTGGCTGCGCCTCATCGCGGTCGCCGAGCGACTGCCGGGCGTCCTCGACACCCAGCTCCGGCGGGACAGTGGGTTGACGCACTACGAGTACCAGGTCCTCGCGATGCTCTCCGACGCGCCGAACCGCACCCTGCGCATGACGCAGCTCGGCCGTGAGACGAACGCGACCTTGCCGCGCCTGTCGCACGTGGTGAAGCGCCTCGAGGGTCGCGGCCTGGTGGCCCGCACCGTGGCCCCCGACGACAAGCGCGCCAACGACGCCACGCTCACCGACGCCGGCTGGGAGGTCATCGTCGCCGCGGCGCCCGGCCACGTCCAGACCGTGCGCGAGCACGTCCTCGATCCGCTCAACGGACGTCAGGTGGCTGCGCTCTCCGAAGCCCTCGGGGCCATCCTCACCAAGGTCGACCCGAAGGGTGACGCGCCGCAGGACCGGCGCGGCGCTGGAACAGACTGACCCGGACGTGCGTTAGATTGGTTGTCAAGTCAACTAATCGAACAACTCTCGCAGGGAGCTCCTCATGGGCATCAACCCGGTCCGTCTCAACCACGCCGTCTTCTATGTTGCCGACCTCAACCGGTCCGTCGCCTTCTATACCGACGTGTTCGGCATGGAGGTCGTCGCCAGCGAGCCCCGCTTCGGTGCGGCCTTCCTCCGCCTGCCTCGCTCGGGCAACCACCACGACCTCGGCCTCTTCGGTGTCGGCCCGGACACCACCCCCAAGACGCACCGCACGGGGCTCTACCACCTTGCCTGGCAGGTCGACGAGATCACCGACCTCGAGACCGCCCGCGATCTCCTGATGGCGGCCGGCGCCTTCGTCGGCGAGTCCGACCACGGAGCGACCCGCAGCGTCTACGGCAAGGACCCCGACGGCAACGAGTTCGAGATCATGTGGATGCTCCCCGTCGAGAAGTGGGGCGAGTTCGACGACCTCGCACCCGTTCTCCCTCTCAACCTCGACAAGGACATCGCGGAATGGGGTGGCGTCCGCACCGCCGGCCGCATCGTCACCGAGAGCGTCGAAGCCGCCGAGGCCACGGCGTGACCGCCTTCGCGGCACCCGTCGTCGCCCGCGCCGGGTCCACCGACCCCGACGCGCCGCTCGTCGTCCTCCTCCACGGCCGGGGTTCGGACGAGACCCAGATCGTGAGTCTCGCCGACCACGTGATCCCGCGAGAGCTGCTCGACCGCACCTGGGACTACCTCGATGTGGAGTCGGGTGCGACAACGCGCGCACGGCGCGACCCGGGCGGTCACGGCATCACCCTCGAGACGCTGCGCGAGCTCGGCACATGGGTCGGGGAGCGGGTCACCGCAACGCGTTGACGTCCGCCACCTCGGGTCGGGACTCGTGATCGGCCGGTTCGTCGTCCCCGCTTGAGGGTGCCTCCGGGAGTACGTTGAGATCGTTCGGGCTCAATGAGCCGTCCGATCGCGAGGAGGCTGTTGATGTCCGTGACCCTCTCCCCGGTGGCCCTGGCTGCTGCCGAACCGCTCATCGACGCGAACGTCGTCGACTACCTCATGGTCGCGTTGTACTTCGCGTTCGTGATGGGTATCGGCCTCGCGGCCCGAAGAGCCGTGTCCGACTCGATCGACTTCTTCCTCTCCGGGCGATCCCTCCCGGCGTGGGTGACGGGCCTGGCCTTCATCTCGGCCAACCTCGGTGCCGTCGAGATCATGGGCATGTCGGCCAACGGTGCGCAGATCGGCCTGCCGACCGTGCACTACTTCTGGGTCGGCGCGATCCCGGCGATGCTCTTCCTCGGCGTCGTGATGATGCCGTTCTACTACGGCTCCAAGGTGCGCTCGGTCCCTGAGTTCATGTTCCGGCGGTTCGGCACCGGCGCCCACCTCGTCAACGCGATCAGCTTCGCCCTCGCGCAGCTGCTCATCGCGGGCGTCAACCTCTATCTCCTCGGCACGATCGTGCAGGCGCTCCTGGGCTGGCCGCTCTGGGTCGCACTCATCGTCGCCGCCGTGATCGTGCTGTCCTACATCACCCTCGGTGGCCTGTCGGCGGCGATCTACAACGAGGTCCTACAGTTCTTCGTCATCGTCGCCGCGCTGCTCCCGCTCACCCTCATCGGCCTGAACAAGGTCGGAGGCTGGGACGGGCTCATGGACAAGATGCAGCCCGCGATCGACGCCGAGGGCGAGACCACCGCCACTGTCGCCGAGCAGGCCTCGTCCTGGCCAGGAACGGCGCTCTCCGGCTTCGACTCCTCGATCCTGTCGGTAGTCGGCATCGTCTTCGGACTCGGCTTCGTCCTCTCCTTCGGCTACTGGACGACGAACTTCGTCGAGGTCCAGCGCGCCATGGCCTCGAACTCGATCTCGGCCGCGCGCAAGACGCCGATCATCGGTGCCTTCCCCAAGATGTTCATCCCGTTCATCGTCATCCTCCCCGGCATGATCGCGGCCGTCCTCGTCACGGAGATGGTCGAGCTCAAGAACGGTGGCACCCCCGCCGGTGGAGCGAGCGGCGAGGTCAAATACAACGACGCGCTCCTGTTGCTGATGCGCGACGTCCTCCCCAACGGACTCCTGGGTCTGGCGATCGCGGGTCTGCTCGCGGCCTTCATGGCCGGCATGGCAGCCAACATCTCCGCGTTCAACACGGTGTTCAGCTACGACCTGTGGCAGCGCTACATCCGCAAGGACCGCAGCGACGACTACTACCTGCGCATCGGGCGTCTGGCCACGGTCGCGGCAACAATCATCGCGATCTTCACCGCGTCCATCGCCGGCAACTTCTCGAACATCATGGACTACCTCCAGACGCTGTTCGGCTTCTTCAACGCACCGCTGTTCGCGACCTTCATCCTCGGAATGTTCTGGAAGCGGATGACCCCGACAGCCGGCTGGATGGGCCTCGTGTCCGGAACGCTCTCGGCCGTCCTGGTCTGGCTTGCCGGCAACCCGGACATCCTCGGCTGGTTCTCATTGCCCGGACAGGGTCTCGCGTTCGTCGCGGCGTCCACGGCGTTCGTCGTCGACATCGTCGTCTCGGTCGTGGTCTCGCTGGCCACCGAGCCGAAGCCGGCGTCTGAGCTCAAGGGCCTCGTCTACTCGGAGACCCCCAAGGAGGACCTCATCGATCCCGACGAGGCCTCGAAGCCGTGGTACCAGCGCACGGTCCCCCTGGCTCTCCTCGCCAGCGTCATGGTCCTCGTCCTCAACTTCATCTTCTAAGGAGGTCTCGACATGTCAGACACGACCAAGAAGACCGCCGGAGCCTTCGACATCCGCAACTTCATCGGGTTGCTCCTCGGGCTCTACGGCATCATCCTCACGCTCATGGGCCTGTTCGGTGACAAGGAGCTCGACAAGACCGGCGGCGTCAACGCCAACCTCTGGACCGGTCTCGCACTCCTCGTCGTCGCGGCCGGGTTCATGGCTTGGGCCAAGGCCCGCCCGACCGTTGTCCCCGACCACGTCGAGCGGCCACCGGACGACGAGACCCGTCCGGCACCACGCAACAAGCCCAAGCCCAAGCACTGACCCGAAAAGGCGAGATGCCCCGTATGCCGTGTGGCCGGCATACAGGGCATCTCGCTTTTTCGCGTGACGGCTCAGTCCCGAACCGAGGAATTCCTCGGTTCGGGACGTGCAGACTTCAACGTCCCCGAGCGTTCGAGGTCAGGCGAACTGCCAGGAACGCTTCGACAGGCCGTACCAGAATCCGTCGATGACGCTGTCGCCGTCGATGCCGCCGCCGGCGTGGGCGGCTCCGAGGGTGACGTAGAGGGGCGCCCAGTGCTCGGTGCGGGGGTGCGCCTCCTGGGCGGCCGGGGCCTTGTTCATGAAGTCGAGAATCGAGTCCACGTCGCCGGCGTCGACGGCCTCGGCTGCCCAGTTGTCGAACTCCGAGGAGGCCTGGGGAGGCGGGCTGTCGGCGCCGTCACGCGGCCTGAACCAGCGCAGGTTGTGCGTGGTGAACCCCGAGCCGACGATGAGGACACCCTCGTCGCGCAGGGGAGCGAGGCGCTGGCCGATCGCGAAGAGCTGCTCGGGCTCGAGGGTCGGCATCGACAACTGGACGACGGGGATGTCGGCCTCGGGGAACATCTCGACGAGGGGGACGTAGGCGCCGTGGTCGAGGCCCCGGTTCGGGTCCTGGTGCAGACCGCCGCCGACGTCACCCAGCAGACCGGCCACGGACTGGGCCAGTTCGGGTGCGGGCGGGGCGTCATAGGTGACCTCGAAGTACTTCTGCGGGAAGCCATAGAAGTCGTAGAGCAGCGGCGTGCCCGCAGTCGTCGAACTCACCGAGATCGGGGCCTGCTCCCAATGCGCGGACACCATGAGGATCGAGGTGGGCCGGGGCAGGTCGGCCGACCACGCCGACAACTGGCTCGTCCAGAGCTCGTCGTCGGCGAGGGGCGGGGCGCCGTGGCTGAGATAGATCGTCGGGGTGCGAGTCTCCATGGCGCGACTCTAGGCCCGGATCGGGTCGTGGGCGGTCAGCGAGCGGGCATTCGGGTGATCCAGTAGCTCGCGGTGCCGGGTGACGCGACACCGAAGCGGGCGTTGACCGCCCAGAGCCAGCCGCCTGCGATCGTGGCCGTCGTCGGGACGTCGAGTGTCTCGTCGGTGCGGGCGCCACGCCAGCGGGCCGTCCAGCCCGACCCGGCCTGAGAGAGCCGGAGGAGCGACACCTGGTTCGGACCCGATCCGCGAACGTTGTAGAGCCACTGTCCGTCGAGGACGAGTCCGTCGCCGCCGATGATGCCCGGCCCGCCACGGACCGGAATCTCGGTGGTGTGGCCGGTCATCGGGTTCACCTGCCAGAGGCCGCCGACCCGCGAGTTGTTGAGGATGAGGCTGCCGTCCGAGAGGGCGCGAATTCCGTTGGAGTTGAACGGTGCTCCGCCTGCGGCGGGCCAGTCGCCACTCAGCGGGAGGAACGTCGGAGCGGCGCCTGTGGGTGCGCCCCCGGGTGTCAGGGCGATCGCGGTGAGCCGGTCGAGGGGGGAGTCCGTGACCCATACCGTGTTGCCTTGGACCACGAGGTCATTGAGGAAGCCGGCGCCGGGGACGACGGTGTCCTGGACGATCGCCCCGGTGGTGCCGTTGACCGCCCACACGTGGCCCACAGCGCCGACGCTGCCGACGGCCCAGACGAGGTTGGTGCGGGAATCCCAGAAGAGGCCGCGGATCGAGCGCCCGGTCGCGCCGGCGAGCAGGGTGTTCGACGTGCCTGTCAGCAGGTCGCCGGCGACGATGCGGCCGCCGGCGAGCGAGCCGACATAGAAGCGGGTGCCGGGCCCGGACGTGATGCCCTCGGGCTGGAGTCCGTTGGGCAGTGCGACGGTCTCTGGAGCGCGTGGAGCCCGTCGGGGTCCGGCGGAGGCGGGTGCGGACAGAGAGGAGGTGGACGCCACGACGGTTGCTGCGGCGCCGGTCAGGATCAGACGGCGGGAGGGGCGGGCTGGAGTGACCATCTTCCATTTTGCGCACGGGCTCCAGACGATGTCACGGGCCAGTCTTCAAGCGGTCAGCAGCCCAACTCCCAGGCTGATCAGGCTGAGGGCGAGCAGGGCCGCACCAGCGAAGACCATCCAGATGAACTTGTTGGGCTTCGTCCGCCCGGCCCCCATCGACGAGAAGAAGAAGCCGCCTGGCATCAGGAGCGCGGAGATCGCGACCCCCGAACGCGACAGCCAGTTCAGCGCGCCGGTCTGGGTCGTCGAGTCAGCCAGCACCTGGCAGATGAGGGCGAGCAGCAGCAGGACGCCGGCGTGGGCGTGACCGGCGCGGGCGAACTTCTCCTGGAACGGCGTCACCTCGGCGGAGCCACGCACGATGCTGAGCAGGTAGAGCCCGCCCGTCTCGACGGTGACGAGTGCGAGCAGCAGGATCCCTGCGGTGGTGCGCGAGGCATCGGACAGAGTGGCGGTGGCGGTCGCCATCGCCTGCGGATCGGTCAAGAGGGACATCGGGACTCCTTGGATAGGCGTGCTCTCCAATATTGGATAGTTTATCTATCCCATGTCAAGGACTTGTCAAGTGCCGCCGTGTGCAGCACCCGTCCAATTGGGTGAGTTCGGTACGGGCAGGAGGGCACGTCGTGTGCAGAACCCGTCCAATTGGGTGAGTTCGGTACACGGCCGTGGGTGGGCGGGTCGGCTGGGTCAGTCAGGCGTATGCCCCGGTGAGTCAGTTGTGTGCCGTGCGCGCGGCTTCGAGATCGCGCTCCAGGAGCGCTCGCGTCGCCTTCGCCTGCTCGGGGGAGTCCCACTCGATGAGTTCGAGTTCGCGCTCAGCAGCAGCGACGACCGAGGTGAGGCCGGACGCGGAGACGAGCCCCACGGCATACGCCTCCAGAGCGCCACCCGCGGGGGTGTCGACAACGACAATCCCCTCTGACCGCAATGCTTCTCGCTTCTCATCGGGAAGCGCGACGACGTCGTGGATCAGGACCAGCCGCACGGCATCGCGGTCCGCGCCGAGCATGCGCCGGCCCACCTCGATGTCGCCCTGACCGCTGTCCCCGATGAAGACGACGTGCGTCTCGGGCATGAGGGCGCGGAAGCGCACGAAGTTCTCGAGCTTGACCCCAGCCATCGCGTCGTGGCTGCGCAGCCCCTCGAACGTGCCCGACAGGACGGCGTGCGGCGGGAGCCCGAGGTCGCGCAATCCCCGTCGGGTGTGCTGCTCGATGAGTCCGAACGGGTCCATCGGACGCGCCGTGACAAAGGTCAGATCCCCCGGCGCCTCGGGGTCCGCGGCATGCCCGGCGTCGAGCGCGCGATAGAGCGCCACGACTCCCGGATAGACCGTTCCCCGGGGATAGCGGTCGTCGTGCAGCGCGCAGCGCAGGGTGTCGTCGATGTCGCTGAGGACGTGGAGGTCCGGGACGTCGACGAGCGCAGCCTCGGAGGCGATGTGGTCGAGGATGTCGCGGCGGAGTCCCTCGTCGTCGACGACGTCATACACGAGGTGCTCGAGGTCGCGGTGGTCCCGACCGGAGTTCAGCAGGCTCTTGAACCGGGTGAGGTCAGGCCCTCGCAGCCCGAGGAAGGCGTCACGGACCAGCCCTTCGTGAGCATGGTCCGAAGACATTCGGCGGCTGCGCTGCAGGGCGCCCGCGCGGGCAGGGAGATCGGGATCCGGTGACGCAACGAGAGCGCGGACACGAGCAGCGGGGTCGTCGGACGCCGCCGAGCCCGTGCGGACGAGCACCGCCCCTGGCGTCACACCAATCTCGACGCGCATGGCCTCGCCCACCGGGTCGCCGTCGACGTGAACCGCTGTGGGTCGGTCGAGGTCGAGGACGACGTGTCGGGCCCGGCGGGTGCGCATCGCAGTCCAGGCGCCGCGACGTCGCGTGACCACTCCCGCGGCGACGCCGAGCCAGCCGATGACGGACCGTGGCGCGACCACGAGCACATCGAGTTGCCCGTCGGTCATCGAAGCGGAGGGCATGAGGGGGAGGCCCAAAGGCAGGACCCGACAGTTGCCGACGAGGACAGTGCGTGCCGACTCGCGGACGGGTTCCCGGCGATCGAGAAGGGCGGTCAGCGTCATCGGCTCGCCGACCGCTCGGCGTCCGAGGGCAACGAAGTATGCCGCCCACCCCAGGGCTGCCTTCGCCCGCTCAGCCGTCTCCGCGAACGCTTCCGCGTCCATCCCCACACCCATGACGACAGCAACGTCGTGCGTCCGCGTGGTGCCATCCCCCTCGGTCAGGGTGAGCCAGGCAAGGTCGCTGTCGCGGGTGGCTCCGTCGATGGCGATCACCGCGGCCTCGTCGAGCGATGCGCCGTGGATCCCGATGGTGCGGGCCCAGAGGTTCGCTGTACCCGTGGGAACGACGCCCAGAGTCACGTGCTCGGAGGCCGGTCCCGAACGGGAGAGCGCGGCTGCCACCTCGCGGACCGTACCGTCGCCGCCGATCGCGACGAGCCGGTCGGCGCCCTGGGACAGGAGCTCCCCGACCTGGGTGGAGCCGGGGGAGTCGATGGCCGTCTCGAGGATGAGTGGTTCGGGCCAGCCGCGATGTCGCGTGGCCCGACGCACGGCGGCCAGGGCATCGGAGCTCCGTTGCTTGACCGGGTGCACGACGATCCCGACCTGCGGGGCCGCAGCACCCTCGGTGGCGACCACATTCGTCCTCTGGGTCACGTCTGGTGCCTCAGTCGGCGGCATCGTGGACGAGGATCGCAACCTGGACCCGGTTGTCGACATCGAGCTTGGTGAACAGGCGCCCCACATGGGTCTTGACGGTGGGAACGCTCATGAAGAGTTCAGAAGAGATCTCCGCGTTGCTCAGGCCGCGGCCGACCGCATCGGCCACTTCGCGCTCACGCTCCGTCAGCCCGGCGAGGCGCGCCCGAGCGGCGTCTGCACGATCCGTTGCCCCGCCGTCGGTCTCCGTGACCGCCGCGATGAGCTGGGCCGTCACACTCGGCGACAGCATCGGCTGGCCTGCCGCAACCGTGCGCACCGCGTCGACCAGCCGAGCCGGTGGAGTGTCCTTGAGCATGAACCCGGCAGCACCCAGACGGAGCGCCCGCAGTACCATGTCGTCGGCGTCAAAGGTCGTGAGCACGATGACCTTGAGTGTCGAATCCCGTTGCAGGAGTAGCTCGGTCGCGCTCAAACCGTCACGAACCGGCATCCGGATGTCCATGAGCACCACGTCGGCACCGGACTGCGGCACCACAGTGAGCGCCTCCACTCCGTTCACCGCCTCACCGACCACCGTGATGCCGGAGTTGCCGCCGAGCATCATCCCGAGGGCGGCGCGCACCATCGGGTCGTCGTCGACGATGGCCAGCCGGATCGGTGCGGAGTCGCTCACGCCTCCCACGGTATCCACGCCTCGACCACATATCCGCCACTGGCGTCCGGCCCGTGGCGCAGGCGCCCACCGGAGAGGGCCACGCGTTCGTCCAGGCCGATGAGGCCGAGGCCGGAGTCGGGCAGCGGCGAGGCACTCGCGCTGACGAGCGCCGCATTGCGCACCGTCACCGTCAGCCCATCGGTCGGCGACCCGGTGAGGCTCACCGTGACCGAGGTACCGGGCGCGTGCTTGCGCGCGTTGGTCAGTGCTTCCTGGACGATCCGGTATGCCGTCCGCCCCAGTCCGTCGGGTACGTCGCCGTCGAGGGTCTCAGCCAGAGACACGCGCATCCCGTTGGCCTGCTCCTCCTCCACGAGGCGGGCGATGTCGCCGATGACTGGTTGCGGCTGCTCTGGCCCGGAGCCTGTCGGTGCCATCGGATCCCGCAGGACGCCGAGCACGTCACGGAGGTCGCGCAATGCCCGGTGGGCGTTCTCCTCGATGGTCTTCGCGGCCGTGGACTGCTCCTCGGCGGAGAGGTCGGTCCGATAGCTCAGCGCTCCGGCGTGCATCGCCACGAGCGAAATCCGGTGTGCGAGAACGTCATGCATCTCGCGCGCAATGCGCGTGCGCTCGGCTGCCTGGGCCTGGGCGACCCGTGCCTGCTGCTCGCGCTCGGCCGTGACGGCTCGATCACGCAGGGACTCCATGAGGTTGCGCTGCGAACCCATCGCCCATCCGATGGCGATGACGATGCCGACGACGAGGAGCCCGAAGAGCACGATCGCCCACGCCGGCAACTCGTCACCCCCGGGGTAGAGGCGTTCCTGCCCCAGACCCGCGACGACAGCCAGGGGAGCAACCACGAGGAGGTCGCGCCACCGGTGCTTGGCCGCCAGGGAGCCCATCGCCCACGTGGCAGGTCCGGTCGAGCTCGCCGAGACGGTCGAGGCGAGGTTGAGGGCGACGGCGACGCCGCGGGGCCACTCGCGGCGCATGGGGACGAACAGGAACGACAGGAGTCCGATGACGAGGTCGGCAACGAAGAACCAGCCGATGATCGGCCCGTCGCTCACGTCCGCCATGGCCATGTCGATGGCGATGGTGCCCCACACCACTGCGCTGATGAGCAGCGCGAGGGCCCAGCGCCAAAGGGCGCTCCCTCGGCCGTACTCGCGGGTCGTGGTGTCGGACATGTTCGGCAGCGTAGGCCCGAGACCGCGCCCGACGCGTCAGCCCAGGGGCTGCGGAACGCGAGCGGACGGCATACCAAAGTCGTAGGCCGTTCTGTCCGTCCGACGGATGTGCGCGACCCACGCCGCGGACAAGAGTGGTTGTCATGATCACAGTCGAGAACCTCACGAAGCGCTACGGCGGCTTCACTGCCGTCGACGACATCTCCTTCGAGGTCCGGCCGGGGAGCGTCGTCGGGTTCCTCGGACCCAACGGGGCGGGCAAGTCCACGGCGATGCGGATGATGACGGGCCTGACCCCCGCGACGAGCGGCCGGTCGACCGTCCTCGGGAAGCCCTACCGCGACCTCCACAACCCCGGCCGACAGGTCGGCGTCATGCTCGATGCCTCGGCGCAGCACCCCGGCCGTACCGGCCGCGAGATCCTGCGCCTCGCGGCCATCCAGATCGGGGTCCCGAAGTCGCGCGTCGACGACGCGCTCGCGCTCGTCGGGCTGACGGACGAGGAGGCGAAGCGTCGGGTGCGCAACTACTCGCTCGGCATGCGACAGCGACTCGGTCTCGCGTCCGCGTTGCTCGGGCAGCCCGAAGTGCTCATCCTCGACGAGCCGGCCAACGGTCTCGACCCGCAGGGGATCCACTGGATGCGCGGACTCCTGCGCAGCTTCGCCGACGGAGGCGGCACCGTGCTTCTCTCGAGCCACCTCCTCCACGAGGTCCAGGTCATCGCCGACGACCTCGTCATGATCGGTCGCGGCAAGATCGTCGCGCAGGGCACGAAGGACGAACTCCTCAGTCGCGGTGGCACGACCGTCCGTTCCACGGACGACGCCGCCTTGTATGCCGCACTCTCCCGTGCCGAGGTCCACGTCACCTCCGTCGCGTCGGGACTTGTCGTCGACGCCGAACCGGGTGTCGTCGGTCAGATCGCCCTGGACGAGCGCATCGTCCTGCTCGAGCTCCGCTCCGGCGGCTCTGAGGGGCTGGAGGAGATGTTCCTCAGCCTCACGGCCGCCACCTCCCGCGAAGGAACCGCAGCATGACCACCACCGACACCCGCACCCCGCAGGCGCCTCAGGTCGACCCGGCCAAGGTGGCTCGCCCCGCAGCGACGGGTGACGTCGACGGCAGCCCCGGCGTGCCGCTGCAGCGACTCATCCGCGTCGAGCTCCGCAAGATGGTCGACACCAGGGCCGGCCGCTGGATGCTCATCGTCATGTCGGCGATCTCGCTCGTCGTCATGGCGGCGTTCCTCATCTGGGGTCCGTCCGAGGAGGCCAACTACAGCGAGCTGCTCGGCCTGACGTCGCTCCCGCTCGTCATCCTTCTGCCGATCCTCGGCATCATGGCGGCGACCTCGGAGTGGAGCCAACGGACCGGACTCGTGACCTTCACCCTGGAGCCACGGCGCGGACGCGTCATCGTCGCGAAGATCATCGCGACGCTCATGCTCGGCCTTGTCGTCACGGCCACCGCCTTCGCCGCTTCAGCGTTGGGCAATGTCATCGGCTCGACCTTCGGCGATGGCAACGGAGCGTGGGACCTGACGTGGCAGGTCGCGCTGGGCGTGACCCTGGCGTTCGCGATCTTCGTCCTGCAGGGCTTGGCGTTCGGGTTCGTCTTCCTCAACACGCCGTTCGCGATTGTCGCGTCGCTCTTGCTTCCGACCCTGTGGAGCATCGCGGTCGGCATGATCGCGTCCTTGGCCGAGCCGAGCAAGTGGCTCGACCTCAACCAGGTGACCGATCCGCTGTTCAGCGGGTCCATGACCGGCGAGAACTGGGCGCAGCTCGCGTCGTCGACCGGCGTGTGGGTGCTGTTGCCGCTCGCCATCGGTGCCTGGCGGGTGATGCACCGCGAGGTGAAGTAGGCCGCAGCAGACACGGACGCCCCCGGCGGAGGGCGCTCGGTGGGATCAGGGGCCCACTGAGCGCTCCCCACCGGGGGCGTCTGTGTCGTGCCGCGTGAAGCGCCCCCTGAAACGACTGATTGCCCCTCACTGCACGGTGGCCGTGCAGTGAGGGGCAATCAGTTGGAGGGTCGGTCAGTCGACGCTGGCGCGCAGTTCCCGGACGAGGATCTTGCCGGTCGCGTTGCGGGGGAGCTCGTCGATGAAGTGCACCTCGCGGGGCACGACGTGCCGGGCCCGGTTTGCCTTGACGTGCTGCAAGACTTCGTCCTCGGAGAGCTCGTGGCCGTCGTGGAGGGCGAGGAACGCCACCAGACGCTGGCCGAACTCGGCGTCGCGGACGCCGACGACGGACACCTCGCGCACCGCAGGGTGCTCGATGAGCAGCGACTCGACCTCGATCGGATAGACGTTCTCGCCACCGCTGACGATCATGTCGTCGTCGCGGCCGTCGACGAAGAACAGGCCGTCCTTCTCGTGGCCCATGTCGCCCGTGGAGACGAGTCCGTCGATGAAGTCCTTGTTGGCGCCCGAGGTGTAGCCCTCGAAGACGAGGTCGTTGCCGCAGAAGATGCGACCGGTCTCGCCGGGCTTCACCTCCTTGCCCTGCTCGTCGAGGATCTTGACGACGGTCCCGAGCGGGGGAGTGCCCGCGGTGTCGGGCTCACGCCGCATGTCCTCGGGCGTGGCGATGCACACCCACGACGCCTCGGTCGAGCCATAGAGGTTGTAGAGCACGTCGCCGTACTCGTCCATGAACTTCGTGGTGAACCCGTGCGGGTAGGCCGAGCCGGACGTGGCCACGATGCGCAGGTTCTTGCGACGCTTCTTGCCGCCCTCGTCGGAGGGGAGTTCCATCATGCGCTGGAGCATCACGGGGATGGCGAACATCGCGTGACACTCCTTCATCTCCAAGGTGTCCTTGGCGCGCTGCGGGTCGAACCGGCGCTGGAGCACCATGGTCCCGCGCAGCGCCATGGTGAGCTGCATCGCTGCATAGCCCCACGTGTGGAAGATCGGCGCGGCGATGAAGATGCGGTCATGCGCCCGCAGCGGGATGCGGTCGATGATCGAGATCAGCGGACCGAAGCCCTTGGGCGTCCGGCGCGCCGCACCCTTGGGCGTTCCGGTGGTGCCGGACGTGAGGATGATCGTGCGGCCACCCTTCTCGGGCGGAACCATCCGCTGGGGAGCCGGCGTGGCCTCCAGCTGCTCGTTCCAGCTGCTCTCCCGGACGACCTGGATGCGTCGCGAGAGCTCCGTGACGACCGAGTCGAACTCGTCGTCGTGGATCAGCCCGTCGATCTTCTGCTGGTCGGCGACGACAGCGAGCTGGCTCGCCGAGAAGCCAGTGTTCATGAGCACGAGGTCGACACCGATGGACGATGCAGCCGTCATGATCTCGATGGCGCCGACGTGGTTGCGCGCCAGCAGGCCGAGACGCTGTCCCTGCCGGAAGCCCTTCTCGTGCAGGAGGAGGGCCACCCGCTCGGACCGGTTGAGGAGCTCGGCGTAGGTGATCTCGCCCCGCTCCTCGTCGATGACGGCGGTGTGGTTGGGGCTGCGGTTGGCCGCCTGACGGAGCTCGCCGGCCAGTCCCCAACCCCACTTGCCCAGGGCACGGAGCTGGTTGATCTGGCGGTGGGGTGGGCCGGGCGCGAGCATCCCGCGCTTGGCCATGACGGCACCGACGGTGAGAAGGCTGATCGTCATGGGGATCAGGCCTTGGGTGTGTCGAACCAGTTCTGGAACGCCATCGCCGCGCTGAGGTCGCCACGGGCCTTGACCTTGCCCATCATGACCATCATCGTCGGGTTGCCAGAGCCGGTGATGAGCTTGGCGAACTCGGCCGGGCCGAGCATGATCGAGGTCTTGGGCTCCTCGGTCGGGTCCTTCTCGACGGTGCAGGCGCCGTCCTTGACGACGACCGCGTAGGTGTCATCGCTCCCACCGGGACCGCCGGTGATGCGCCAGTTGACGCGGGCGTCGGCGCCCTTGGCCTTCTCGGCGTTGAACAGCACCGGGAAGCGGTCGAAGATCGCGTCGAGGATCGACTGACGGTGCTCCCCGCCCATGATCTCGTTGATCTCCTTGTCGGACATCTTCTTCACGGTGGCGGCGAACTCGGCCGGGTCCATCGTGGCGAAGGTCGTGGGGTCGATCGTGGGCATAGCGAGGGTCCTCCTCGTTGAGGTGCGGGGGGTATCAAGCGAAGACCCTACGTTGGAGTAGGTAGGGCGACAAGGCGTGGACGCCCGTGCCTCCCGTCACACCCGACGGCCACCATGCACCCATGGATCTGAGCGCCCACGTCACCGCACTGGCCGAAGCGACGGGCCGATTCGCCCGCGACGCACAGGCTGCGGGCCTCGACGCGCGGGTCCCGACGTGCCCCGGCTGGTCGGTCCGCGACCTCATCGCGCACCAGGGGATGGTCCACCGCTGGGCCACGGCGCAGGTGCTCGGAAATAGCGCAGGGATCGAGGTTCCGGCGGCGTTCGAGGAAGAGGGCCTCGCCCATGCCGACCCCGTGTCATGGCTGGTCGAGGGGAGTTCGGCGCTGATCGCCGCGCTCGCTGCCGCTCCCGCCGACCTCGAGGCGTTCGTGTTCCTCGCGGACGCGCCTGCGCCGCGGGAGTTCTGGGCCCGTCGGCAGTGTCACGAGACGACGATCCACGCTGCGGACGCGTTGTCCGCCCGGATTGGCGGTATGCCGTCCGCCCGCCTCTCCGAGGTCTCGTCGCCCGTCGCGGTGGACGGGTTGGACGAACTGCTCACCGGCTTCCTGCCACGCCCCAAGAGCAAGCTCCGCACGCAACAGCCGGTGCGCGTGGCCGTGCGCCCGACCGACGTCGATCGTGCGTGGATCGTCGAGGTGAGGGCTGAGCAGCCGGCGGCGACACGGCATACGGCAGAGGCTGTGGAGCTGGACGACGCCGACGTGACGTTCCGCGGCACTGCCGCCGACCTCTGCCTGGGACTGTGGAACCGCGGCGACGAGGTCACCACCGATGACGAGGCGATGCTCGCGCGCTGGCGCGAACTCGCCCGCGTCACCTGGGGCTGAACCTCAGAGGTAGACGCCCCAACCGCCGCCGATGGCGACCCTGGGCAGGAAACCTCCGCGGCCATTGCCGGGATACATGTAGAGGATGCCGTCCATGGTGATCGTGCCGATGTCGACCTTGCCGTCGCCGTTGAAGTCGCGGAGCGGGAGGACGGCACCGAAACCGCCCCAGCCGGACGCGATCTGGGTGCGGGCGCCGAAGCCTGCGCGGCCGTTCCCTGGGTAGAGCCACACGCGCCCGGCCGTGTCGACCGCGACGAGGTCGGACTTGCGGTCGCCATTGAAGTCGCCCACCTGCATGAGCGCAGTGAAGGCTCCCCAACCACCGCCCACCTTCGTGGTCGACACGATCCGTGACTCGTCCCGGGTTTGGTAGACCCTGAGCGCACCGTCCGTGCCGACCCCGATGATGTCGGGCCAGCCGTCCCCGGTGAGGTCGGATCCGCCGTCGACGAACCGCATCGCGGACCAGCCGCCGGTGGCCAGAATCGAGCCGCTGCCGTCCTTGTTCAGTGCCAGCAGGTCGGGGCCATAGCAGAGCACCTCACCGTCGCCGAGGATGTAGTGGTCGAAGGGGGCGATTCGCTCGCACGAGTTGTCACCAGCGCGGAAGGCTGCGAACCGTCGCCCGACGCCAGCCGTGCCGTTCGTCGGGTAGACATAGCTGTCGCCCTCGCCCGCGGCGCTGAACGGCTGCCGCGCGATGAGGTCGACGCGTCGGTCGCCGGTAGCGTCGGCGACGGCGAAGACATTGGTCGACAGCATGGGGCGGACCACCCCGCCGGACCGCCGGCTGGCACCGGTCTTGCTCTGAGCGGTCACGAAGACGCTGTACGACTGTCCGTTGGACAGGCCGCCGATGTCCACCTGCGTCAGCCCGGCCTTGGCGGGGACGTGGCGCACGGTGGACCCGGGGTAGACGGAAATGCGCCAGCCGTCGATGGATTTCGCAACGTCCTCCGTCGCGTGGAGGACGACCCGCGCGGACCCGGGACGGGCGATCAGGCGTGCACTCGGCGGGCTGGGTCGCAGGGTCACGTCGAAGGGTGAGAAGTCCAGCGTGTGCCGCGCCTGTCCGTTCATGGACGACTCGCGACCGTCACGGTCGTACTGGCGGCCGTTGCCCTCCGCGTCGATCACCACAAGACCGTCGAGGGTGTGTGTGCCCGCAATGGGGAGCCGGAATGGCACTCGACCGGTGCCGCCCCGCGCGGTCACCTTGCCGTACGGCGTACCCCATATGCCGTAGGGCTGCCGCCACACTGCGGTCACCTCCACGGGACCGAGATCATCGACCGCCACCTCCAGGACGCCCGGTGCTTCGGCGTACGTCGGGCGGACCGGCATCGACAGGGAGGTGACCCGGGGCGCTGTCCGGTCGACCCCGCCGGTGACGGTGAAGGTCGTGGCGGAGAGGTCGAGCCCGTGCGTGAAGGGGCCGGTGGACACGGGTGGCTGGAGCGTGAGGTTGCGTCCCAGCACCTGGTAGGTCGCGCTGTTGCCGGAGCTGTCCGTCAGGGTGACGAGGTCGAGCGTGTAGGCCCCGGTCGTGCTGCTCTCGGGAACCGCGAGACCGACCCTCCCGTCGTCCCTCCAGGGACGGGTGGTCTCGATGCGGTGTGAGCTCTCGGAGCTGACGAACCTCAGCTTCGCGCTCGCGATGGCGACGTCATCGGAGGCATCGAGCACTGCCACGATCGAGCTTCCGGCAGCCACGGTGGTCGCACTCATCGTGACCCCACGGAGCGTGGGGTAGGCGGTGTCGCTCACCACGGCGGACGCTGGTGCTGCGGCGAGGAGCATCGGGACCAGGGCGGCCGTTCCGAGGATGGACAGGAGTCGGCGCAGCGAGGCACGCATAGACGAGGAACCTTCTGTTCTGGCGAACGATCCCCGCCCGCGACGTCCGGCCCCCACGGCGCGGCAGCGTCAGAGTAGCGGAGTCCAACGCGTCGCCCGTCGCGGATCGGCCGCGAATTGCCAATGGGGCCAGACGCGCAGGATGTTGCGCGCCTGGCCCCACGAGCAGAGTGCCGCGAGGTCAGGCCTTCTTGGTGGCCTTCTTCGCCGTGGCCTTCTTCGCGGTGGTCTTCTTGGCCGCAGTCTTCTTCGTGGTCTTCTTGGCCGTCTTCTTCGTGGTCTTCTTGGCCGTCTTCTTCGCGGCACGCTTGCGGGTCGTCGGACCCTTGGCGCGCTTCTCCGCGAGCATCTCGAAGGCGCGCTCGGCGGTCAGGGTCTCGAGGTCGTCGTCGCGGCGGAGCGTCGTGTTGGTCTCGCCGTCGGTGACGTATTCACCGAAGCGACCGTCCTTGACCACGACCGGCTTGCCCGACACGGGGTCCGGGCCGAACTCCTTGAGCGGAGGCTTCGCGGCGGCTCGGCCACGCTGCTTGGGCTGGGCATAGATGGCCTCGGCCTCCTCGAGCGTGATGTCGAAGAGTTGCTGCTCGGTCTCGAGGGAGCGCGAGTCCGTGCCCTTCTTGAGGTAGGGGCCGTAGCGACCGTTCTGCGCCGTGATCTCGACCTGCTTCTCGCCCTCGGTGCCGTCCTCGTTGGTCACCTTGTCGGTGGTGACCCCGACGACTCGGGGGAGGGAGAGCAGCTTGAGCGCGGTCTCGAGGTCGAGGGTCGCGAGGTCCATGTCCTTGAAGAGGGAGGCGGTGCGGGGCTTGACCTTGGCCTTGCCCTTGAGCGCGGCCGTCTCTTCATCCAAGACCTCCGTGACATAGGGGCCGTAGCGCCCGGCCTTGGCGACGATGTCGCGGCCGTTCTCCGGATCCTGGCCGAGCACGCGCCCGTCGTCGGCGGCCGTGGCCAACAGTTCACGCGCCTTCTCTGGCGTCATCTCGTCCGGGGCGATGTCGTCGTTGATCGTCGCGCGTCGCGGAGTGGCGGGCTGGTCGTCGGAAGCCGAGTCACCGGCATACGACTCGGAAATCTCGCCGGTCACGGGGTCGACGCCGGCGGGTGCGACCTCCTCGACATACGGCCCATAGCGGCCGACGCGCACGACGATGCCGTCGCCGATCTCGATCGTGGAGATGCCGCGGGCGTCGATCTCGCCGAGGTCGGCGACGAGGTCGCGCAGGCCCTCGGACGACTTCGCCTCGTCACCGAAGTAGAAGCGCTTGAGCCACGCCGCACGCTGCTCGTCGCCGCGCGCGATCTCGTCGAGGTCCTCCTCCATCGAGGCGGTGAAGTCGTAGTCGACGAGACGGGTGAAGTGCTCCTCCATGAGGCGCGTCACCGCGAAGGCAAGCCACGACGGGACGAGGGCGTTGCCGCGGTTCGAGACGTAGCCGCGGTCCTGGATCGTGCCGATCGTCGAGGCGTAGGTCGACGGGCGACCGATGCCCTTCTCCTCCATGGCCTTGACGAGCGTGGCCTCGGTGTAGCGGGCCGGCGGCGACGTGTCGTGACCGTCGGCCTCGGCGCGCAGGGTCTTGAGGGCCGTGCCCTCACCCATGCGGGGGAGGCGGCGCTCCTCGTCGGTCGTCGCGTTGCGCTGTTCGTCCCGGCCTTCTTCGTATGCCGCGAGGAAGCCTCGGAACGTGATGACCGTTCCGCTCGCGGTGAACTCGACCCGCTCCGCGGGGGCACCCGAGTCGAGGGTGGCGCCGAGACGGACGGTGGCGGTCGAGCCCTTGGCGTCGGCCATCTGCGAGGCGATGGTGCGCTTCCATATGAGCTCGTAGAGGCGGAACTCGTCACCACGCAGTTCACCGGCCACCTGCGCCGGCGTGCGGAAGCGGTCACCGGCGGGGCGGATGGCCTCGTGGGCCTCCTGCGCGTTCTTGACCTTCTTGGCGTAGTTGCGAGGAGCGTCGGGGACGTAGTCGCCGCCGTAGAGGTCGCGGGCCTGCTGACGTGCCGCGGTGAGGGCTGACTGCGACAGGGCCGTCGAGTCCGTTCGCATGTAGGTGATGTAGCCGTTCTCGTAGAGCCGCTGCGCCACGCGCATCGCGTTCTTCGACGAGAGACGCAGCTTGCGGGAGGCCTCCTGCTGGAGCGTCGACGTCGTGAACGGCGCGCTCGGACGGCGGGTGTACGGCTTCTCGGTGACCGACACGACAGAGACGTCGGCGGCCATGACGGCGTGGGCGATGCCCGTCGCCGCAGCCTCGTCGAGGTGCGCCACGTCGCCCTTGAGGCGGCCGTCGTCACCGAAGTCACGACCGGTCGCGACGCGTCGGCCATCGACCGACGAGAGCCGGGCGGTGAACGCGGAGGACTCGGCGTCGGGCGTGAACTCACCCTCGACGTCCCAGTAGTTGGCGGACCGGAACGCCATGCGCTCGCGCTCGCGCTCGACGACCATGCGGGTCGCGACGGACTGGACGCGACCGGCGGAGAGCCCGGCCTTGACCTTGCGCCAGAGCACCGGCGAGATCTCGTAGCCATACAGGCGGTCGAGGATGCGGCGGGTCTCCTGGGCGTCGACCATGGCCGTGTCGAGGTCGCGGGTGTTGGCTGCGGCGCGCTGGATGGCTTCCTTGGTGATCTCGTGGAACACCATGCGCTTGACCGGGACCTTGGGCTGCAGCGTCTCGAGGAGGTGCCAGGCGATGGCCTCGCCCTCGCGGTCCTCATCAGTGGCGAGGTAGAGCTCGTCGGCGCCCTTGAGCAGCCGCTTGAGTTCGGCGACCTTCTTCTTCTTGTCGGAGTCGACGACGTAGTAGGGCTCGAAGTCGTTGTCGACGTCCACCCCGAAGCGGCCGAATGGGCCCTTCTTCATGTCGGCGGGCATCTCCGACGGGGTGGGGATGTCGCGGATGTGGCCGACGGACGCCTCGACGTCCCAGTCGGATCCGAGGTATCCGGCGATGGTCTTGGCCTTCGCGGGCGACTCGACGATGACGAGCTTGCGGCTCATGGGCGTACCTGATCCTTTGCTGATCACCTCGTGCAGCGGATTCGTCGCTGCTCCGACGAGGGGAACGGGAAAGACGGTACATCCTCGCGTCAGATCACCGTCTCCGCACCCAGCGCCTCGGACAAGCGGGTCCGCATGAGGTCCCGGTCGGGGCTGAGGCCGTGCCAGAGCTCGATGGCGACGGCGCCCTGCGCGACGAGCATGCCGATTCCGTCGAGCGTCTCGGCTCCCCGCAGATCCGCTTCGCGCAGGTATGCCGTCCGCTGCCGAGTCGGGCTCACGTCGGCAACCAGCAACTCGCGTCTCAGGCTGTCGACGTCGATGCCGTGGAGGGCACCGTCGTCACCCCACCCGACCGGCGTCGAGTTGACGACGACATCGGCACTGTCGGGGACGGCATACGTGGTCGTCCACGGCTGGAAGTCCGCGTCCACACCCGTGCGGTCGGCGACGAGCGCGGCCAGGGCCTCGCCTTGGCCGATATCGCGGTTGACGACGGTGATACGAGCAGCGCCGGCGAGGGCCGTCTCGACGGCGATGGCTCGTCCCACACCGCCAGCCCCGAGGACGACGACGTGCGTCCCGCCCGGATGACGGAACTCACGCATCGCCTCGACGAAACCCCGGCCGTCGGTGTTGTGTCCGGTGAGGCTCCCGTTGTTGACCACGACGCAGCTCACGGCGCCGATGAGTTCGGCCGACTCGGCGAGCT
Source organism: Knoellia sinensis KCTC 19936 (assembly GCF_000768705.1). Classification (GTDB taxonomy): domain Bacteria; phylum Actinomycetota; class Actinomycetes; order Actinomycetales; family Dermatophilaceae; genus Knoellia; species Knoellia sinensis. The sequence continues at coordinate 29,971 of NZ_AVPJ01000008.1, read as the reverse complement.
GGTCCACGTGGTCGATGACCGCGACGTGGTGCGGCGCCGAGCAGGTGAACCCGACCCAGCCCATGGCCCGGGCTCCGGTGACGGCGTCGGCGAGGTCGGCAGACTTCACCTCGACATTGACGTGGCGGGCGTTGAGCCCGGCCGCGGCGTAGGCCGCCTCCATCATCGCCACCGTCGGGTTGTCGTCGGCGGGCGAGGAGAAGGAACCGGTCAACGTGCTGAGGAAGCCGTTCGCCACGTCGTCAGCCTCCCACGGCCAGAAGGTGATGACGAGGGTCCTGCAAGGGTGGAGGATGGGGCAATGGCGAGTGCCCGTTGGACGCACGGTCCATGGCATCGCGCACGGCGAGGGATCCTGGCGCTGGTCCTCGTGGGTGGGCTGGGTGCGTGCGGGACCGTACCCGCCCCGGAGGCAGGGGAGAGCAGTTCGCCGCCGACCACCGCGGGCTCGACTGGAACGGTCGCCTCGCCCACTCCGAGTGCGCCGACTCCCTCGGCCACCTCGACCGCCGCCGCAGACGGCACGAGCATCATCGCGGCCGACAGCCAGTTCGGCGCCGTGCTCTTCGACGCCAGCGGGCAGGCGATCTACGTGTTCGACCTCGAGACGACCGCGGAGCCCGCGTGCTACGACGACTGCGCCGAGGCGTGGCCACCAGTCCTGACCGACGGCGAACCGGTCGCGGGCACGGGTGCTCGCGCGAGGCTGCTTGGCACCACCACACGCAGTGATGGCTCGGTGCAGGTGACCTACAACGATCGACCGCTCTACTTCTACGCCCATGAGGGCAAGAACGAGGTGAGGTGCCACGACATCTTCCTCAACGGTGGCAACTGGTACGCGCTCCAGCCGGACGGCGAGGAAGCGCCGAAGACGTGAGCGGACGGCATACGGGAAAAGGAAGTTGACCCTCACGCGACGTGAGGCGTGACGCTTCTTTCATGACCGCGATTCGAGAGACTGTTGCCGTGCTCGACAAGGACGAGATGCTCACGGTGGGCCAGGTGGCCGAGATCTTCGGCGTGACGGTGCGAACGCTGCACCACTACGACGAGATCGGGCTGCTCAGTCCGTCGGAGCGTTCGTACGCCGGCTATCGCCTCTACACCCCCGGGGACCTGGAGCGGCTGGCGACGATCGTCACCTACCGGCGGCTGGACCTGTCCCTCGACGAGGTGGCGGCGCTGCTGCGTGGCGACGGCTCGGCCGTCGAGCACCTCAGGCGCCAGCGCGACGCGGTCATGCACAAGGTCGAGGAGCTGCACGGGCTCGTCGACGCGATCGACCGAGCATTGGAGAGAGAGATGAACGAGCAGGCAGCAACCCACGAGGACCTCAAGGAGATCTTCGGCGACGGGTTCAGCGACGAGTACCAGTCCGAGGCGCAGGAGCGCTGGGGCGAGACCGACGCGTGGAAGCAGTCGGCGAAGCGCACCAAGGGCTACACCAAGGCCGACTGGGAGAAGATCAAGGCCGAGGGTGACGCGGTGAACGAGGCGTTCGTCGCGGCGCTGGAGGCGGGGCTTCCGGCGACGTCGGCGGAGGCGATGGATGCCGCGGAGGCGCACCGGGTGCAGATCGAGACGTGGTTCTACGACCTGGACCACGACTTCCAGCGGAACCTGGCCGACATGTACGTCGCGGACCCTCGGTTCACGAAGACCTACGAGGACATCGCGCCGGGTTTGGCGCAGTACGTGCGGGATGCGATCCACGCGAACGCCGACCGCCACGCTGGCGCCTCGTGAGCCCCAACTTTTGCTCCCCATGAGGGGTGGTGCGGGGTCCGGAGGGCTGATTTCCCTCCGGACCCCGCACTTTTCGTCCGGTCGTCTCAGACCACGCCTGTATGCCGGCCAGTTCGGTTGTCGTTCCGCTCGCCTAGGCTCGGGCGCGTGAGCGGACAGGGACTCTTCATCGCCTTCGAGGGCGGCGACGGCGCGGGCAAGTCGACGCAGGTGCGTCTGCTGGCCGGCGCGCTCGAGGAGCTCGGTCGAGAGGTGGTCGTGACCCGCCAGCCGGGTGGGACGGACCTCGGGGCGGAGATCCGCAACCTCGTCCTCCACGGTGACCACGTGTCGCCGCGGGCCGAGGCCCTGCTCTTCGCCGCGGACAAGGCGCACCACGTCGACCAGCTCATCCGGCCGGCGATGGACCGGGGCGCTGTCGTCATCACCGATCGCTACACGGACTCGGCCGTGGCCTACCAGGGCGCTGGCCGCGACCTCGGCGCGGCGGAGGTGCACGACCTGCAGATGTGGGCGGTGGACTCTTTGCTGCCCGACCTCACGGTGATCGTCGACGTTACGGCCGACGAGGGGCGCAGGCGCCGGGGCGATGTTCACGACCGGCTCGAGTCCGAGGCCGACACCTTCCACGACGCGATCCGGGCACACTTCCTCGCGATGGCGCAGGGGTCGCCGGAGCGCTACCTCGTCGTCGACGGCACGCTCCCGCCCGACGAGATCCACGCGGCCGTCATGGGGCGGCTCACGGCGTCGGGGCTGCTGGGCGGTGGTTCGGCGTGAGCGTGTGGCGGGACGTCATCGGCCAGGACGCGGCCGTCGCGACCCTGTCACGGGCCGTGGCCGAGCCGGGGTCGATGACGCACGCGTGGCTGCTCACCGGACCGCCGGGGTCGGGCCGTTCCGTGGCGGCGCGGGCCTTCGCCGCCGCCCTGCAGTGCCCGACGGGCGGGTGCGGCGAATGTCGCGAATGCCGGACAGCAGCCGACGGCACCCACGCCGACGTCGACGTCATCGCCACGGAGGGCCTCTCGATCAAGGTCGAGCAAGCTCGTGACCTCGTGGCGTTGGCGGCGCACCGACCGTCGGTCGGCCGGTGGCGCGTCATCATCGTCGAGGACGCCGACCGCCTCACCGAACGCGCCGCCGACGCCCTCCTCAAGGCGCTCGAGGAGCCGGTCCCGCGCACCGTGTGGATGCTCTGCGCTCCTTCGGTCGAGGACGTCATCATCACGATCCGCTCGCGCTCGCGGCACGTCCGCCTGCGCACCCCGTCGGTCGAGTCCGTCGCCGATCTGCTCGTGCGCCGAGACGGGATCGACCCCCCGATGGCGATGTATGCCGCCCGCGCGGCTCAGTCGCACGTCGGCCTCGCGCGTCGGCTGGCTCGCGACGAGAACGCCCGGATCCGGCGCCACGACGTCATCACCATGGCGGCCAAGATCCGCACGGTCGGCGACGCGATTGACGCCGCCTCGGACCTCTCGACGATCGCGACCGAGGAGTCGCAGGCATCGTCGGCGGAACGTGACGCCGCCGAGAAGGCCAAACTCATGGAGGTCCTCGGCGCCGACCCGAGCGCCCGGACCCAGCCGCCACACATCCGCTCGCAACTGTCGGCGCTCGAGAAGGAGCAGAAAGCCCGGGCCACACGCTTCTCCCGCGACATGGTCGACCGGGCGCTCGTCGACCTGCTGTCGGTCTATCGCGACGCGCTCGTCCTCCACACCGGCGCGCCAACGGCCCTCGTCAACGAGGACTCACGACAGACCGTGACCCAGGTTGCGCAGGTGCTGTCGCCCGAGCGCGTGCTCATCGCCATGGACGCCATTGGGACGGCGCGCGAGCGCATCGCCGCCAACGTCCAGCCCCTGCTGGCGCTCGAGGCCATGGCCCTCGACCTCCGCCTCCCACGCTGAGACGGCGAGGTTTCGCTGGGACGGGGGCGGACGGCATACCAAGGTTTGTCACTTAGAGTCGGGCGCCATGCGCCGCACCTCCTTCACCGCAGCCCTCGTCTCGGTCGCCCTGCTCGCGTCGGGGTGCTCCACAGTCGAGGACCTGTTCGCGCAGCAGGCGCCGGACCCGTCGTGGTCGCCGCAGGAGCCGCCGACCGGCATGGAGGGACTGGACACGTTCTACGAGCAGAAGCTCGAGTGGGAGTCGTGCAGCGGCGGGCTCTGCGCCGACCTCATGGTGCCCGTGGACTACGCGAAGCCCGACGGAGAGACCATCAAGGTCTCCGTGCTCCGCGTCCCGGCCCGCAAGCAGTCGCAGCGGATCGGCTCGCTCGTCGTGAACCCCGGTGGCCCGGGCGCGTCGGGGGTCAACTATGCGCGCGCCGCGGACTTCATCGTGGGCGCCGGCGTGCGGGAGCGGTTTGACGTCGTCGGCTTCGATCCCCGGGGTGTGGGTCGGTCCGCGCCGATCGACTGCCTCGGCGACTCCGAACTCGACACCCTCCTGGGCTCCGACCCGACGCCGGACGACGCCGGTGAGGAGCAGGCCTTCGCAGATCGCTGGAAGGGTTTCGCGCAGGCGTGCGGCAGCAACGCGGGGCCACTCCTCGGTCACGTCTCGACCGTCGACGCCGCCAAGGACATGGACGTCCTGCGGGCGGCGCTGGGGGAGGAGAAGCTGCACTACCTCGGCAAGTCCTACGGGACCTATCTCGGCGCGACCTACGCCGACCTGTTCCCACAGCTCGTGGGCCGCTTCGTTCTCGACGGTGTCGTGGCCCCCGACCTCACCGCGGCCGAGAGCAATCTCGGTCAGGCCAAGGGGTTCGAGACCGCGACCCGAGCGTGGGCGCAGTTCTGCATCGACCAGGGCGAGTGTCCGCTGGGCAACTCTGTCGACGAGGTGATGCAGGGGATGCGCGACTTCCTGGCGAAGGTCGACGAGCAGCCGCTCGCGGAGACCGGGGACAGTGCCGTCACCCAACTCACCGAGGGTTGGGCGTCGACCGGGATCGCGGCCGCGATGTATGACGAGGGCAAGTGGGACACGCTCGTCGAGGCGATGCGCGCGGCCCTCGACGGTGAAGGCACGGAGCTCATGGGGCTGGCCAACACCTATGCCGACCGCGTTCCGAACGGTGGCTACACCGGCAACATCATGGAAGTCATCTATGCCGTGAACTGCCTCGACAAGCCCCAGTCCGACTCGGCCCAGGAGCAGGCGGCCGCAGCGAAGGCGTCGTTGGCAGAGGCGCCCACCTGGGGCCCGTTCCTCATGTGGTCGTCGCTGACGTGCGGCTCGTGGCCGGTCGAGACCGAGCGATCGTCGGAGCCGCCGAAGAAGGTCAGCGCGGAGGGTGCGCCGCCGATCGTGGTCGTGGGGACGACGCGTGACCCCGCCACGCCCTACGAATGGTCGGTGCGGCTGCGAGAGCAACTCGCGAAGGCGTCGCTCATCACCAACGACGGTGACGGGCACACGGCATACATGCGGTCCAGCGACTGCGTCGACGAGCCGATCAACGAGTTCTACGTCAAGGGGACCGTGCCGCAGGATGGGCTGAAGTGCTGACCGTCTGACGGGAGCCGTGTGCCCACGGACATGCAGTGGGTATGCCGTCCGCTCACCTCTCGTGCGCTGGCGCGGGTTCTCGGCGGGCTGGGTGGGCTGGGTCGGCGGCACTGCATGTCCGGAGGCCCGGTTGGCGGTCGTGTCAGCTTCGGATGGTGCTCGAGCGGGCCCCGATTTCGGGTTGGGGCGGGGTTGTTCGTATACTCGTCCGGCGTACTCGACCTCGCGTCGGGCACCACGCCGCTTTAGCTCAGTCGGCCAGAGCGATTCACTCGTAATGAATAGGTCATCGGTTCGATTCCGATAAGCGGCTCCACCAGAAACGGCCCCTCACCCGCACAAGCAGGCGAGGGGCCGTTTCCGTGTCCGTTGGTGGTAGCGCCGAAAGTGTGCTCTGAGTGACCAACTGAGCGGCGTGGCCAGCCGTACTCACGGCAGCCCTCGCGCAGCGCTTGGACCGTTCTGTGACGGTTTCAGCCCGATGATGACGACAGGCGCTCGTCCGCTCGTCCTACACTCTGCCGGTGCCGGATTTTCCGCCCTGTGATGACGTGTGCGGCGCCCTGGAGGAGCATGTTCGCCGCTTCTTTGCAGGCCGCACGATCGACGTTCTGACGTGGCCCGCTGGGCCGATCCACGAGCAGAACCCGCACTTTCGGGTTCTGCGTGTTGCACCAGCCACGACCGCAGACGTCTGGACCTACGTTTCCGTCGGCGGCTGGGCTGACGCCGACGGCGACTCCGGGCTGGAGTTCGTACTCTCCACCGCAACCGCAGAGGACCGAGCCGTGGAACTGCTCGCCATGATCGTGTTCTACAACCGAGGTGGGAAGTTGAGCATCGGCCACACGCAGCCCATCGGAGAACCGTGGTTGCCGGGTTCCGGGTGTGACCATCTGCTTGTCTGTCGCCCCTACCCGTACGGACCCGACCTCCAGACGTCCCATGTTGGTGATCGACACGTTGAGTTCCTGTGGCTGCTCCCGATCACGATGGCCGAGCGGGACCTTGTGGCTGCCTCGGGGCTGGAGGCTCTGGAGTCGCAGTTCGACGAGGTGGGCTTGAACTACTGGCAGGTCGACCGACCCTCGGTCATCTGACGTTCAGTCAGCGTTCGCGGGTCGGGGTGTGCGCTCGCGAGGCCGAAGGATCGCGCCCGTCAGCTTCATCGACACCGGCCACGCGATCATCGTGAGCGCGAACGCGATGGGCCAGGCGATGATGAGTTGCCGGGGCCAGGCGGCCAGCCATTCCATGGATGGCCCAGCGAAAATCAGGCCCATGGTGCCCGACATGGTCGCAGCCATGATGAAGGTCATGATGACCTGCGAGATGAGGGCGCTCTTCTTGTCCATCGTCCGTTCCTTGTCCGCGACGACGACGCCATCGATGCTCCGAGGGGCGCCGCCAACCGCAATCTTGAGGGGTTGGGCGCCTCGGGTTCGCGCCGTGTGGCGCGACTTCATCTCAGGAGTACCGAGGGCTGGAATAACCACACCAGCCTGAATCTTTTAGGCACGTCCATTGTATCGGCTCTCGCCGGTGGGCCTATCCCGCTGGGCCGCGCGCGGCCCGCCCTCTGTGGTCAGGCAGGGTCGACCTTGACCCACGCCGCGCGCCAGTCCGGAGCCTCGAACGGCTCGGCCCAGTAGGCCGTCTCGCGGGCGATGCGGCCGTCGCGCAGCTCGAAGATGAACACGCTCCGATACACCGGACCGTCGTAGTCCAGCGTGGCCTCCAGGGTCACCAGGTCCCCGGCCGACAGCATCCGTCGCGGCGTGATCGTTGGCAGCCCGGGGAACGCGCCGTAGATGGCTCGACGGTTGACCGCACCAATCACCTGTTCGCCGGACTGGGGCCAGTCCATGACCGCGTCCTCGTGGAAGAGGTCGTCCATCACCTCGGTCCGCTTGTCGTTGAGGCATTGCACGAGGCGTTCGATGACGGCTCGGTTCTCGGACTCACCCATGACGACCTCCTGGCCGCTCGCCCTGCTCCATCGCGTGAGGACGCGTCAATTCTAGGCGCGGTGGGGTGGATCGGGTGGGCGGCTCGGGCGGTTCCTCTGCGTGGTCAGGCGTCAACTGCGTAGCCTGCCCACGTGGACGTGGACGTGGGCTTCTTCATCAACTGGGGCGTCGTCCCGCTGTTCCTGATCCCCGCTCTCGCGATCGCGTTCTACGCCAAGCATGTGTCGGGTGGCTGGCTCCTGCCCTGGATCAACCTCAAGCCCGTGTGGTGGTTCGTGCTCCTCTTCGTCTTGCCCTGGATCGGCTACCTCGTCCTGGTCGTGAACCTCCTCGTCCACAGGAACACGCCCGGAGCCATCACCGGTCGCCGCGCCAGCGCATCACGCTCCTGAGTTGAGCACGTCAGGCGGCAAACGACGACGGCTCCCGGTCCCCCACGCGTGACCGACCCGCTCAGTGGGGCGTTTGCCGCTTGCAGTGCCCGCATCGCCCCACCGCCGACCGCTCAGCGGTCAGCGGTCGTGCCACATCTCCTTGGCGTGAGCGATCTCGTCGCGGATGGCAGCCATGATCGCCTCGGTCACCTCGCGCGCCGCGGCCTCATCGGTCCTGCCCGCCCACACCGACAGATCGACCGGGGCGCCCACGGACAGGCACGCCGTGTGGCGGTGCCAGATGTGCTCGTTGCCTTGCTTCGGTCCCCACGTCCCGACCGGGATGACGGGCGCCTCGGGATGCCGCAGCGCCAACCGCGCTGCGCCGGTCCGCGCCGGCCCCGGCATCTGGTCCGGTTCGGTCGTCAAGCGTCCCTCGGGATAGAGCGCGACCAAGTGCCCCTTGGAGAGGTGCTCCGATGCAAGGTCCAAGGCCGCAGCCGCCGACGCCGACCCCCGCGCCACGGGGATCTGCCCCGTAGCCCGGGCCAGAGCCCCCACGCCCGGCCACCCGAACACTTCCTGCATCGCGAGGAAGTGCGGGAAGCGCCTGTGCCCGATCGCCGCTCGCGCCACCGCCAGCGGGTCGGTCATTGTCAGGTGATTCGCGACGAGGATGACCGGTCCGGTGCGCGGCACCGACCCTGCCGTCCGGAAACGCACTCGGTGCGCAGCCGTCGCCGCGACCCACACCAGCGTGAAGCCCGCCGCGTTCCGGAGGTGCTGCTTCGGCGTCGTCATGACGACATCCTGACCCAGCCCGGCCACCGGGAGGAGAGTGCGCACACCCAGGTGTGCCTGGAAGCGCCATCGGTGAGCCGCGGCGCCTTGACGTCACCCGGTCAGGTGCGTGACCAATGGGTCGAGCGCTCGGATGAGCCGGTCGCATGCGGCTGGACTCTCGTCCTTCGCACCAGCGAAGAGGGAGTCCTGCTCCCACCAGGAACCCTTGGGTGCGCGACGCAGCGGGACGAGAATCTCGCAGTTCGACGTGACTTGGGCTGCCTTGCCCGCGATGTGGAGCTCACCCGCGGACGAGGTGGTGGCCGGCAGGTTCCCCATGACAGAGAAGCTCACCCAGAACCCGTCCGGGAACTCGCACACACGTCCGTCAACACTGCTCTTGACGCTCCCGGTCACCCTGAGCGCACCCATGACGTCGGCTTCCTTCGCAGCTGCGCAGATGTCCTGCCGGCTCAGAGCGGTGTCAGGCACCTCGAGCCGCGGCAACGGCGCGTCGGCGCCCAGGCGTTCGCGAACCTTCTTGCTCAGAGCCAGCGTCAGTCGCTGCGCATCGACGGTGTCACCGGGTCCGGTCACCTTCACGATGTAGCCGGACTTCGAGAGCACGTGGACCACGGCGACCGCCGCGTCGTGGACAAGAACGCCCGCATCACTGGAGTCGACCTTGTTCGTGCCGGGGTCAGTGGTGCGAACATCGACGGGCATCTCAGCGCGAGGATCCGCGAACTCCATCCTGGCCCGAGTCCCCTTGTCATTTTCGTGCCGGTAGTCGCAGGCGCCAGGCCCGCCGACCTCCCCGATGACCTTCCCGGTCCCGCCCTCCTTGTGGAAGGCAGGCTCAAGCTCACGGGGTGTCACCAGCGCGCACAGGTTGAGAGTCCGATAGCCATCGGCTCCCGGATCCGGACCGAGATCACGATCGGGCGCCGACGCCGCGACCGGAGCTGCGGAGGCAGCCTCCACCGTCGAGGACGATGCTTCCGGGGCAGCAGGCGTGGCACTGGAGGTGCACCCCGCCAGTGCCAGAACGACCGCTACAGGGGCCCAGATGATCCGATGCACAAGCGGCGATCCTGCCATGCGCAGACGCTGTTGCGGCCACGAGCAGCGTGCCAGACTCGGAGGCGCCAGAAGCGACGACAGATGCGGTCGACACAACGGCCGCCCCCATCACCAGGAGTTGGCACATGGCCCACGGCGACATCACGCACGTCGACATCCCCAGCGGCGACATGGAACGCTCCAAGGCGTTCTACTCGGACCTCTTCGGCTGGGAGTTCGTCGAGTACCCCGGCTATGAGGGCTACCCCATGTTTCGATCACCGAACGAGGTCAGCGGCGGCGGACTCGCCCCGCGCGACGGCTCGTTCACCCAGCCGCGCTCCACGGTCGAGGTCGACTCGATCGACGACGCCCTCGCCAAGGTCAAGGCCCAGGGCGGTCGAGTCACGAAGGAGAAGGAGCAGATCAGCGAGACGAGCTGGTGGGCAACCTTCGAGGACCCCGACGGCAACGTGATCGCGCTCCACGAGGGCGACTGACGCTGGCGCGTCAGCCGAGCCGCGCGAGGAATCGGTCGGTGTCGACCACGACGCGCGTCACCTCTCCCGTGGCGACGACCTTCCCGTCCGTATGCCGTCCGCTCACCCTGAAGCGGTGCAGTCGCCCGTCGCGGTGGGTCGGGTCCGCGCTCACGATGACCTCTGCCCCGACAGGGGACGCAGCGGAGTGCTCAAGGGACACCCGCGTCCCGACGCTCGTCTGCCCGGCGCCCAGGGCGGGTTCCACCGCCGCACACGTCGCCGCCTCGCACCACGCGAGCAGCCGGGGCGTCGCCAGCACGGGCAGGCTGCCCGAGCCGAGCGCCGTGGCCGTGTCCTCTTCGGTCACCGTGAAGGTGAGTTCGACCGAACTGGCTGGGGAGGCGGCTGACGCGGTCATGCCCACAGTCAAGCAGCGTCCAGTTCGTCCAGGGTCAACAGAACGAGGGCTGCCGTCCACAGCAAAGGAGCGGGACCTGCGGGGTTGCCCGACCTGTTGACCTTCTCCGGCAACGACCCCCACTCGGTGCGGTGTTCGTCGAGCCAGTCCAGCCAGCGTCGAGCGGTCGCATCCCGATCCGCTGCCGCCGCGGTGTAGGCCACGAGCGCCGTCTCCGGTGTCCAGGACGTCCCGTCGTTCCTCCAGCCGGAACCGGGAGCCAACCCGCCCGAGGAACGCGCCGCGTCCCGTTGGTACGCCAGCCATCGTGAGGTCACTCGCCTGTCCGTCGGGCCGAAGGGCGGCATAAGCATGGCCACCGCCGCGTCCATGCCGCCACTGTCGCCGAAGCGCCCCAGCTCGGGTCCGAGCTCCGAATGCACCTGTGCCGCAAGCCGTTTGGCCATGGGTTCCGCGAGTGCGCGCTCTGTCTTCGTGCCTGATCGAGCCACCGCACGCAGCCCGGCGACCATGGGCGCGACGGTTCCCAGTGAGGTCCGCGTCACCGGGAGTTCCCAGTAGTCCGGCGAAGGGGGCGGCAGCTGCCATCCGCTCCAGGTCAGTCGCATGAGGTTGGTGAGGCATTGCGACCGCAGGCCGGCCGCGCTCGGCGGCAGCGACGAGGCCGCCATCGACCCGAGTGCCCACAGCACCCAGCCACACCCGTCCGACTGCGGACCGCGCGGATCAAGCGTCACCCGTTCCCCACCCAGGAGATAGCGCGCGTCGAAGCCTTCGGTCTCGTCGAAGGGCAGCCGGGCCAACACGTCCACGAGGTGCCGAGCCTCCTCGTGGTGACCCGTCCGGTCCAGCGCCACGATGAGGAAGGCTCCGTCACGCGGCCAGAAGTAGCCCCAACTCGGCGCCGCGCCCGCGGCTGGCGCGCCACCTTCGCCGAGGCCGCTCATCATCTGGTGAATGTCGATGAGCGCCCAGCGGCTCATCGACTCCCAACGGGTCCCGGCTCCGGGCAGGCTTCCCTGATCGACCCACTCGCGTGCCGCCTTCGCGATCGCGGCACCATCGGGGTCGCGGTCGCTGATTCGGAATCCGGGGCTGGTCGCAAGCTGCGGCTCGGCCCAGTCGGTCTCCGACGTGGTGCGCGATCCGCAGGCGGCGAGGAGGACGCAGCACAGTGCGATGACGCAGCACCGCAGGCCACCGCGCATCGCGCCACCTCCTCGATGCTGTGAACGTACGCCGCGCGAAGGGGGCCTGTCCGGCGAACGGGAGCGGACGGCATACGGAAAGTCGTGAACACTGAACCCATGCCTCGGCTCTGGCGGTTCGCCCACGGCTGGCTCGTCCCGGCTCCCGTCGAGGACGTGTATGCCGTGTGCGCGGCCGTCGATGACTACCCCACCTGGTGGCGTGAGATCCGTTCCATACAGCGGGTCGACGGGGGGAGCGGGGAGGCGCGGGTGAGGAGCGTCCTCCCCTACACGTTGCGACTGCTCATCACTCGCGAGATCGAGGACCCGGCAACCGGTCGGCTGCGGGTCCGGCTCGAGCGTGACCTCACGGGCTGGGCCGAGTTCCGGATCTCCGAGGGCGTGAATGCCGGTGCGGCAGTGGCGTTTCGGCAGGAGGTGGAGATCACGGCCCGGGGCCTGCGCCATGTCGCTCCGGCCCTCGCACCGCTCCTCCGTGCGAACCACACCTGGATGATGCGGTCCTGCGAACGAGGCATGGTCGGGGCAGTGCGGGGTGGCGCCTGACTGCACGCCTAGGGTGCTGGCCATGGGAAAGGTGCATGAGGCGATCGACGGCCGGCTGCGTGAGTTCATCGAGGCGCAGCACGTCTTCTTCGTCGCCACTGCGCCACTGGCCGCGGACGGGCACGCCAACGTGTCACCGCGCGGCCTCCCGGGCACGTTTGCCGTGATCGATGAGCACACCTTCGCCTGGCTCGACGGCACCGGCAGCGGGAGCGAGACGATCGCTCACCTACGGGAGAACGGCAGGATCACGGTGATGTTCTGCGCCTTCGAGGGCGCGCCCAACATCGTTCGACTGCACGGTACGGGGCGCGTCGTCACGATCTATGACGAGGACTACGACGCGTGGGCCTCGCGGTTCACCGATCTGCCCGGCGCGAGGGCTGTTGTCGTCGTCGACGTCGCGCGGGTCTCGGACTCGTGTGGGTGGGGCGTGCCGCTCATGTCTCATGTGGGGGAGCGGGATCTGCTCCAACAGTTCTTCGAGCGCAAGGGTGTTGACGGTTCGGCCGCCTATCGCCGCACCAAGAACCGCACCAGCCTCGACGGTCTCCCGGCGTTCGACGACGACCCGGGCGTGGCCGACTCGGAGGTCGCGGCGCAGTGACCGAGGTGAACGAGTTCGGTCAGTCGGTGGGTGACGTGGTGCCGGGCTGGGGGCGGCGTCCGGTTGCGGAGGCGGTGCGGCTGGACGGGCGCTATGTCCGTGTGGTCCCGCTGGACTCGGTGCACTACTCCGACCTCTTCGCAGCCGTGTGCGGTGAGGGCGACGGTGCCCTGTGGACCTATCGGCCCATCCCGAAGCCCACGTCGCTCGCAACCTTGTGGATGCACCTGGCGGCCACCGCTGAGGCGCATCCAACCTGTGCGCTGATCCCGCTCGAGGGGGAGCGGGCCGGGAAGGCCACCGGGATCGCGTCGTTCCAGCGGATCGACCCTCGGACCGGGCAGGTGGAGGTCGCGGGCGTGCTCTATGGCTCGGTGCTCCAGCGCACGCGCGCGGCCACCGAGTCCATCCACCTGCTCATGAAGCACGCGTTCGACGACCTGGGCTACCGCCGTTTCGAGTGGAAGTGCGACAGCCTCAACGAGCCGTCCCGACGTGCCGCGCTGCGACTCGGGTTCACGCAGGAGGGTCGCTTCCGCAACCACATGGTCACGCAGGGACGGAACCGCGACACCGACTGGTTCTCGGTGATCGGCGAGGAGTGGCCGCGGGTGCGGGCCGCGCATGAGGCCTGGCTCGATCCCGCCAACTTCGACGCCGGAGGCCACCAGCGACGTTCACTGGCGACCCCCTGAACCCGGGTTTGGGCCGCGGACCCCGGCCTCGTGGGCCCTGAGGGCGGCGGCGGTGCGGTCCGGGACCTGCAGCTTGAGCAATACCTGGGACACGTGGTTGCGGACCGTCTTCTCCGACATGAACAGGCGCCGAGCGATCTCGTGGTTGCGACAGCCGGTCGCGACCAACTCGAGCACCTCGCGCTCCCGGGGCGTGAGGGTCGGGAAGGCCCGCGCGGTCACGGATCCCCGTTCTCCCCCCGAGTAGGCAGCGACGATGCGGCGCGCCACCGGCCCGCCGTAGACCGCGTCGCCGTTCGCGACCGCCCTGACCGCTCGGACGATCTCGTCGCCGTCGGCGCCCTTGACCAGGTAGCCGCGAGCACCGGCCCGCAGCGCGGCGAAGACATGCTCGTCGTCCTCGTGCATCGTGATGACGAGCACGGCCAGTTCAGGGAACGCAGAGATCAGCGCACCCGCAGCCGCTGCACCATCGCGCACCGGCATGGAGAGGTCGGTCAGAACGACATCGGGCTGGAACTGGTGGACGGCCTTGACCAGGGCTTCACCATCGGCCACCTCGGCCACGACGTCGATCCCGTCGGCCTGGCCGAGGATGGCCGTGATGCCGTAGCGGTACATGGGGTGGTCGTCTGCCACCACGACGCGGATGGTCATCGCGCCTCCATCGGAAGGGTGGCCTCCACGACCGTGCCGTCCGGACCGGGGATCACGGAGAGATGCCCGCCGAGGTCGGTCGCCCGTCGATGCATCGAAGGCACCCCCACGCCATCCTCGGAGGACGGCTGGTGCCAGTGACCATCGTCGACGATGCCGATCCGGAGATCGCCGTGGGTGCTGGTGAAGGACACCGTGCAGTGGGCCGCACCGGAGTGCCGAGCGACATTGTTGAGCGACTCGGCGACGATCCGGAAGGCCGTCTCCTCCACCTCCGGCCTGAGCACAGGGAGGGGCGTGCTGTCGAGCGAGAGAAGCGGGTGGCCGGGCTGCCCGAACCCCATCGATGACGCGGCCTGGTGCAGTGCGTCGACCAGGCTGCGCTCGTCGAGCACGGAGGGGCGCAGGCCCTGCAGAACTCGCCGGATCTCGGCCACGGCCCGCTCTGCTTCGGCCCGAGTGCGGTCGAGCACTACTCGGGAGGCGGCAGGGTCGTGGTCCAGGCTTTGGGTGGCGGCCTGGATGCCCAGTGCGATCCCTGACAGGGAAGGTCCGAGGCCGTCATGCAAGTCGCGGCGCAACCGGTCCCGCTCCGCGAGGGTCGCGGTGGTGACCCGGCGTCGTTCCCGGTCCAGTTCCTGCGTGAGTTGTTGGCTGCGGAGCACCACGGCGAAGTGTGGCGCGAGGGCCGCGACCAGGCGGGCATCCTGATCCGTCACCCTCCGCTCGCCCTTCCGCGGTGCGATGCGGAGGGTTCCGAGCCGGTCGCCGCCGTGGAGGAGAGGAGCCTCGGTGAGCGAGGCGGACTCGGCTCCGGTCGCCGCCAGCACCGCTCCGGACGCGTCGGTCACCGTGGCGTAGGTGGCTCCGGTCGCCGCCGTGACCGCGTCCAGCATCGACGCGACCGGGTCGTGGCCCGAGGACTCCACATCGCTGGTCACCCGCGTGACCGCTCCGAGTGGGTCGGCCCGGCCTCCGAGGATGAACCGGTCGACGCCTCGTCGGAGGAACCCCGATATGGGGAAGAACAGCGCTGCGACGACTCCCGAGCCGATCAGCAGGGCGAGTGGTCCGTCGGGCAGTAGTCGAGCCAGCACCGTCGTCGTCCCTCCGATGATCAGCGCGATCATCAACGTCAACGGGACATAGAGCAGGGTCTTGCGCAGAGCGACCTCGATGCCGAGCAACCGGTAGCGCAGAACCCCGACCATGACCGCGACGGGTACGGCGGCGTAGGCCACAGGGAACACGAACTCCAAGGGCAGGAAGACGGTGCCGACCATCGCCGTGATCGCGACGAGGAGCAGGAGGAGCTGCTGTCGCTCCGGTGACGTGGCGCGCACGACTCGAACGAGGGTGCCAACGACGGCGATGGCCACGGCGACAGCGAGGCTGGCCGCCGCGAGAATGCCGACGACCCACGGCCACCAAGCCGGCAGGTCCCACGGCAAACGGGTGCCGTCGACCGCGTCATCGACGCCGCCCTGGGTGGTCATGACGGCAAGGGCCACCAGGGCAATCGCGGTCGCAGCCAGTCGGATCTGCCAGACCCAGAGGCGCGATGCCGGCCGGCCGGATGGATAGAGGCCGGGGAGCACCGCCACCACGATGAGCAACGATGGCATCCAGGTCCACGACGCCACCCACAGCGCAGTCAGGCCGAGCGGCAGCGACTGGTCGGGATCTGTCACTGCTCTCGTCCCGTAGAGCTCCGTGCTCCGCTGCACGGCCTGGAGCACTCCACTGGCCAGCAGGATCCACCCGATCGGATTGCGGGGTCTGGCTCGCACGAGCCACGCCCCCGACAGCGTGAAGGCCGCGACGATGACAACGAAGGTGACGTGCTCACCTGGCGCGTTCTCGCCGTGAACTCCGGGCCTGTCCATGACCTCGCCCAGCAGGAACAGCGGGGCTGCGGCGACGAGCACCAGCGAGCCCGCCGCGAGCAGCCAAGCCACCCGCACAGGTGTCGTGGTCGGGGACCGTGGGGCCTCCATGTCCCGAGTGTGAACCTCGACAGGGCGTCCTGTCAGGGGGCTGGAGTCCTTGGGCGGCCGGGACATCCTCCCGGGCAGTCCGTGACGCCCGGCGCTGGTCCCGGATTCCGCCCCGCGCTGTGCTGGATGCGTCCCAGCACCTGCCCCGATCGGAGGTCGTCATGACCATCGCAGCCACTCGCCCCAGCCAGATCTCGGCGCTCAGCCCATTCGTCACGTCTCTCGTCGGCGCCGCCGTCTTCGGCGTCACGATGTCGATCAACTACAGGTTCGACCCGGGCGGGAATGAACCCGACTCCCCGCCGATCAGCACGGCGAAATCCTCGGCTACATCGGTGTCGTGGCCGCAGCCGTCGTTCTGGCGGTCGCCCTCGGCCGATGGGCGTGGAACGGGCAGCCAACGCGGCTCGAGCACGTCGCGCTCGGACTCGGGATCGCTGCCCTCGTCACTGGTTGGGCCTTCTGGTCCGGCTGGCCGCTCGTGTTCGGTCTCACGGCAGCAGGGCTCGCGCTGGAGTACCGGCGCCGGGTCGGCTCACTGTCAGCCAGGTCGACCATCGGACTCGTGCTCGGGCTGCTCGCCTTCACGGCGGGCGCGTTCCTGTGCGTCGTCGGCTGACCCTCGACGCACCACACCACCGATGAGGACAACTCACCGGGACTGATCACCACCACGAAGGAGCACGACCATGTTGACCCACCGCACGTCCAGAGTCTCCAGCCTCGCCTCCGCTCTCGGCGTCGCCCTGATTGCGGCCGTCGCGCTGACCCCCGCCACCGCGACTGCAGCGCCCCAGCGGGCGGAGCACCAGTTCGTCGATGCCGCCTTCGACGGCACGGAACACCTGGCCGCCGAGGACAACTTCTGCGGCGACTGGGCGACAACGTTCCACGAGGTTCGCACCGGTGGCTATCGCGTGCACGTCCCGCCCGGTGGCCAGGTCGAAGGCGAGTTCCACGTCAACGGCGTCGTGGACGGGTTCGTCGAGCTCATCCCTGATGACCCCTCGCTGCCCACCTACTCCGGCACCTACCGCGAGAAGCTCAACGCGATCATCACTGGCGTCGACCCCGAGACCGGCGACGACATCCTCAGGGTCGGCCAGTTCCGGTTGCGCCTTCCGCTCAAGGGCACGGACGGCTCGGCGCTGCTGCTCCAGCTCTCCGGCAAGTGGACCGTCAACGCCAAGGGCGCTCCGGTCGTCTCCCGGGAGATCTTCACCTGCTCGTGACTGACAGAGCTCAAGAGACGACGTATGCCGTGTGGGCACCCAAGGTGCGCACACGGCATACGTCGTCGTTGTCTGGGTGAACTCAGGCGTCGGGGGAGTCGCTGAGCGGGTTCTCCTTGGTGGCCAGCTCTTCCTTGGCCTTCGCGGCCGCGTGAGCGTGCTCCTCCTCGGTGCGGGCAGCGGACTCGTGACCTTCCTCGAACGACGGCGCATGGCCGTCGGACTCGTGACCGGCCGGCATGCGCCAGCGGGCCGTGCTCACGCCGTTGTCCTTCGCGCGCTGGAGCGCTTCCCTGATGGTGCGCTCGGCGTCCTCACGACCGGCCCAGTGCGCGCCCTCGACGGACTTGCCGGGCTCGAGGTCCTTGTAGGTCTCGAAGAAGTGCTGGATCTCGAGGCGATCGAACTCGTTGATGTGCTCGAGCTCGGTGATGTGCGCCTTGCGCGGGTCGCCCGCCGGGATGCACAGGATCTTGTCGTCGCCGCCGGCCTCGTCACGCATGTGGAACATGCCGATGGGGCGCACCGCGACGAGGCAGCCGGGCCAGGTCGGCTCGTCGAGCAGCACGAGGGCGTCCAGCGGGTCGCCGTCCTCGCCGAGGCTGTCCTCGACGTAGCCGTAGTCCGACGGGTACGCCATCGAGGTGAAGAGCATCCGGTCGAGGCGGATACGCCCCGTCTCGTGATCCACTTCGTACTTGTTCTTGTGTCCCTTGGGGATCTCGATCGTGACGTCGAACTCCACGGTGGTGGCCTTTCAGATCTATACGGATGACCTACGCTCGGGGATCAGTGTCCCGCATCCGGACGGATGCGTCGAAAGGGGTTGAGCGTGCGACGGGCAGTTGTGGCGGGGGTCACGTGCCTTCTCGTGGGAGGTGTCGGCTATGCCGCTGCCGACGTCGTCGACCTCGCGCCCGGCATCCTCACCTATGACGGGGCCCCCGTCGCACCGCCGACGCCGACCGGCACGGCCACCGCGAGCCCCACGTGGGCTGCGCTTCCCAGTGCCGACCCCGCGGTGTCGCCGAGCGCCGATCCGTCCGCGGGGGTGGCGGGGACCGGCCCGACGTCCGCAGGTCTCACCACGGCCCTCGCCGCGCTCGCCAAGGACCCATGGCTGGGTCCCAGCGTCGGCATCAGCGTCCGGGACGGCGTGACCGGCGAGGAGTTGTATGCCGTGTCACCGGATGTCCCACGTGCGCCCGCCTCGACCCTCAAGGTCCTCAGCGCCTTCGCCGTGAGCGAGCACGTCGACCTCGACGCGCGCATGACCACCAAGGTCGTCACGGGTGACGCTCCGAACGAGATCGTCCTCGTCGCCGGCGGAGACACCCTCCTCACCGAGGGGCGGTCCGATCCCACCTCGGTCGAGGGCCACGCGGGTCTCACCACGCTCGCCGACCAGGTGGCGGAGGCCCTCACCGCCCGTGGAGTCGGGCCGGTGACCCTCCGCGTCGACGCGACCTACGCCGCCGGACCTCGCCACCCCACCACGTGGAAGCCAGAAGATGTCGCGGCCGGCTTCTCGCAGGCCGTGTCGATGCTGGACCTCGTCTCGCAGCGTGCCGTTCCCGGCAAGAAGCCACCGTCCAACCCCGAGGCCGGCGTCGCCAAGGCCTTCGCCGCTGCGCTCACGGCGGATGGACACAAGACGACCGTTCTGCCGGTGCGGGGTGCCGGCACGGCGGCTCCGCAGGGAGCCACCGAGCTCGGGTCCGTCGAGTCAGCGACCTACGGCGAGCACCTCGGCGTGGCCATGGCCCTCAGCGACAACGCCCTCACCGAGAACCTCGTCCGCCAGGCGATGGTCGCGGCCGGTGAGTCTCCCGCCGCACCGAGCGGGCCCGGGCAGTTCCTCGTGTCGACCCTCGGTGCGGCCGGCATACCCACAGACGGGCTGCGCATCCTCGACGCCAGTGGTCTCTCGCCAGGCCAGGCACTGACCGCCAGTTCCCTGTCCGAACTCCTCGGACGGGCCGCCACGGGTGACCTCCCCGAGTTCCGCCGGGCGGTCGCGACGTTCCCCGTGGCAGGGTTGAGCGGCAGTCTCCACGATCGCTACCGCAGCAACGAGACCCGGGCCGTGGCCGGCATACCGAGGGCAAAGACGGGAACGCTCAGAGGCATCTCGAGCCTGGCCGGAACGACCGTCGACGCCGACGGGCGTCTCCTGACGTTCGTCATCCTTGCGGACAAGGTTCCGGCAACGTCGGGAACGCTGGGAGCGCGCAAGGCGTTGGATCGGTTCGTCACCGCCTTGACCAAGTGCGGTTGCCGTCAGGAGGGCACGTGAGCACGACCTACGTCGATTGGGAATTCGCCAAGACCACCGGGAGGACTCTCGTCGCCGCCGGGCCGAGCGTCTCGGCCGATGAAGCGGCCGCGGAGGTCGGGGCGATCCGCGAGGCGGCGCGGCGCGCCCACGGACCGGTGGCGGAGACCTCCCGGCTGCAGACGCCCGACGACGCACCCGATGCCCTGATCGTCGACCGCCCGACGTGGATCGCGATGAACGCCGACTCCATGGGCGCCATGCTCGGGCCGGCGTTCGAGCAGATCATGACCAAGCGGGGGACGGCCGCGGCTCCGAACGGCATCGCCGCCTCGATCGGCGGCAAGGTCACCGGCGCGGAGGCAGGTGCGCTGCTCGCGTTCATGTCGAGCAAGGTCCTGGGCCAGTACGACCTGGCGCCCGGCGGGACGCCGGCGCTCCTGCTCGTCGCTCCGAACCTGCTCCAGGTGCAGCGCGAGCTGGGCGTCGACCCCGAGGACTTCCGCGCCTGGGTCTGCATGCACGAGGAGACGCACCGGGTGCAGTTCACCGCGGTCCCGTGGCTGCGTGACCACATGATCACTGAGGCGCGCCAGCTCGCGACCGACATGGCGCCCGATCAGGAGCGCGTGCAGGAGCTCACCAAGCGCATCACCGAGAAGCTTCCCGAGCTGTTCAGCAGCGGCTCCGGTGGCATCACGGACCTCGTGACGACGCCTGAGCAGCGTGCCAAGCTCGCCGAGCTCACGGCCGTCATGTCGCTCCTCGAGGGCCACGCCGACGTCGTCATGGATGACGTGGGGCCGGCGCACATCCCGACTGTCGCCGAGATCCGCGCGAAGTTCACCGAGCGACGCAAGGGCGCCGGCGCGGTCGACAAGGTGTTGCGGCGGCTCCTGGGGCTCGAGGCCAAGATGCGTCAGTACAAGGACGGCGCAGCGTTCGTCCGCGGCGTCCAGGAGCGCGTGGGCGTCGAGGGCTTCAACGCCGTCTGGACCTCGCCCGAGACGCTCCCGAAGCCGCTCGAGATCACCGACCCGGCTGCCTGGGTGACGCGCGTCCACGGCTGAGTGCGGTTGCGTGGCCGGCCGTGGCTGGCAGGCTGGGGCCGTGTCCGGTCCGCATCCCTCCACGGCAAAGATCCGGTATGCCGTCCGCGCGGCTCTCGCAGACCTCTCACCCGGTCCCGTACCGAACTCACCCAATTGGACGGTTGGGGACGGGCGGGTCGTGTCCCCAACCGTCCAATTGGGTGAGTTCGGTACGGGGGGAAGACCTCTGGTGCTGGTGGCGTGCTCGGGTGGTGGGGACTCCATGGCGCTCGCGGAGGCGGTCGCACACCAGCAGCGGCATGCCCCGTGGCGGGGTGGGGCTGTCGTCGTCGACCACGGCCTGCAGGTCGGGTCGGCCCAGGTTGCCGAACTCACGGCCCAACGCTGCCGTGACCTCGGACTGGATCCAGTCGTGGTCGAGCGAGCTGCGGTGTCGGAGAGCGGTTCTGGGCTTGAGGCCGCCGCGCGGGATGCCCGGTATGCCGCGTTGACCGGTGCAGCAGAGCGGCTCGGCGCCGCGGTGGTCCTGCTGGGTCACACCCTCGACGACCAGGCCGAACAGGTGCTCCTCGGTCTCGTTCGCGGGTCCGGTGCCCGTTCCCTCTCCGGTATGCCGTCCGCCCGCGGCATCTTCCGACGACCCCTTCTCGGAGTGACCCGCCTCGAATGCCGCGAGTCGTTGGATGCGGAAGGGGTGTCCTGGTGGGAGGACCCGATGAACGACGATCCGGCCTTCACACGTGTTCGGACACGGCGAGCCATCGCCGACCTTGAGGCCGACCTCGGGCCCGGAGTCGTTGCGGCACTGGGGCGTTCGGCCGATCAGCTTCGTGAGGACGCCGACGCCCTCGACGCGATGGCCGACGAGGCCGTGTTGGAACTCGGCGCCGGGCCGTGGGACGTTGCGGCGTTCAAGGTCCTGCCCCGGGCCGTCCGGACCCGGGTCTGGAGAAGGCTCCTCATCTCGGCAGGTGCGCCGGCAGGGCAGGTGAGCGCACGGCATACGGAGGCGTGCGACGCCCTGATCACGAACTGGCACGGACAAGGAGCCGTGCATGCGCCCGGTCGAGTTGCAGTGACACGGCGGGCCGGTGTCATTGCGGCACAGGCGAGTTCACCGGGCGGGGAGCAGCCCTGATGGTGACCTATCGGATTGCCGAGCGCGACCTCACCATGGCGACCTTCGGGATCTCGACGCTCAGTGAGACGACCCTGTCGCTGCGTGCCGTGTGGCGTCCGGAGATCTACCCCCACATGTCGCCCTGGCGTCGGGAGATCGAGCGTCGTCTGGCGGGGGTTGACCTCGAGATGCTGCTGGCCCTCGTGGCGCCGGACTACTCGACACCGGAGTTCCTCAACCCGCGGCCCGTCGCGGCCACGACCGACTTCGACGCGGAGCTCCTCACGGTCTCGCGGCTGCCGGTGCGGATCGTCGAGCGGGACCTCGACGACCTCTATCCGAGCGGGCGTCCAGCAGCACTCGTCGGACCGACTGGCCGGGTCCTCGATCGCATCGTTCGTGCTCTCGACGAGTACTGGGTGCAGTGTGTGCGGCCGTGGTGGAGCCCCATGCACGCGAACCTGTCGGGCGACATCACCATCCGGGCAGTGACGAGTACGCGCATCGGGCTGCGTCCCATGCTGAGCGGGCTGAGTCCGGCACTGACGCTCGAGGGCAAGGAGATCCACGCCTGGAACCCGAGTGGTCCGCACTTCGAGGCCGACGCGCGCGGGCGCGGGCTCGTGTTCGTCCCGACCCACTTCACGCCTCACGCGTCGTACCCGTTCAATGCCGAGGCACCGCCCTACATCCTCTATCCGGCACTCGGTCGGGGTCGGCTCGCGCTGCCCGACGCCGCGCCGGAGCGCGCCGCCCGACTTCTCGGTGACACGCGTGCCACCCTGCTGGTGAATCTGCGCGAGCCCATGTCGAGCACGACCGTGGCATCGAGGCGCGGGATCAGTGTCTCCGCGGCGAACCAGCAACTGCGCTGGCTGCGCGACGTCGGCCTCGTCGCGAGTATCCGTGACGGCCGCTCGCTGCTCTATTTCCGCACGGAGGCGGCCGAGGCATTCCTCGGAGACCTCTCTCCGCCGACCTGAGCGCCCCTCCGAGCCCAGGTCGGCGCGCAGAGGACCAGACCAAGAAAAAGGATCCCGCCGCCTTGGGCCGGTGATCCAATGATGAAGTCCCATGCTTCATCGTGACGCGGCCCTGCAGTCATCGCTCGGCGGTCGCTTCGCGCGCGCAGCAACCGCGGCCCCATCTGGCTGATGCCCGGCTGTCCTCCGGCTGGTCGCGTCCGGTTGACTAGGACACGACCAACCGGACGACCACGAACGACCAGGAGAGTGCACCGTGGACGCTGCCCACATGGGAGCCGACCTCGAGCGGGTCCTCGTCACCGAGGACGAGATCCAGGCCAAGCTCGCCGAACTCGCTGAAGAGATCGCCCGCGAATACGCCGACAAGGATGTCCTCCTCGTCGGCGTTCTCAAGGGAGCCGTCATGGTCATGGCCGACCTCATGCGTGCCCTGCCCATCACCGCACCGGTCGACTGGATGGCGGTCTCGTCCTACGGCTCGGGCACCAAGAGTTCCGGAGTCGTCCGCATCCTCAAGGACCTCGACGTCGACATCTCGGGCCGGCACGTGCTCATCGTCGAGGACATCGTGGACTCGGGCCTGACCCTCTCGTGGATCAAGGCCAACCTCGAGTCGCGCAACCCGGCGTCGGTCGAGATCGTGACCCTGCTGCGCAAGCCCGAGGCCGCCAAGGTCGAGGTCGACGTCAAGTGGGTCGGCTTCGACATCCCCAACGAGTTCGTCGTCGGCTACGGCCTCGACTACGCCGAGCAGTACCGCGGGCTGCGCCAGGTCGGCACCCTGGCCCCCCACGTCTACAGCTGAAACCCCGACTTTGTGCCCGATTGGGACACGCTGAGGAGGCCTTCGGCCGACGACCGTGTCCCAATCGGGCACAAAGTCGGGAAGGTGGGCGGGCAGCGGGGCGGAACACACGGCATACGTCGCTCGTTGTTCGGTCGGACGCACTCAGTAGTGACGGCACTGTCACGGGTAGCGTGTACACCTAGGCCTGTGGCGCGCGAGCGTGCACGGATGAGCTCGTTGATCAGGAGGACGTGGGCCCCGGCCCTCGACACATTTCATGGATGCCAAGCGCGTGTTCAAGACCCCGTTGTTCTGGGTCCTTGCTGTCATCGCCATCACCGTCGTGATGTTCAGCTTCGGAGGTGACGGCGGCTACGCGACGATCGACACCGCCAAGGCCGAGAAGCTCATCACTGACAAGAAGGTCGACAAGGCCGAGCTCACGAGCGACAACATCCTCAGGCTCGACCTCAAGGACGGATCGGCGTACTCCGACGAGGAAGCCAACATCGCCGACGCCGACAAGGTGCAGGCGGAGTTCGTCGAGGCCCGCGCCGAGTCGCTCGTGGAACTGGTCAAGGCCAACGAGCCGACCGAGGGCTACAACGACAAGCGCGAGACCCAGAACCCTCTCTGGACCCTGCTCATCAGCATCTTCCCCATCCTGCTGCTCGTGGGTCTGTTCTGGTTCATGATGAGCCAGGCCCAGGGTGGCGGCTCCCGGGTCATGCAGTTCGGCAAGTCCAAGGCCAAGCTCGCCACCAAGGACACGCCCAAGGTCACCTTCGACGACGTCGCCGGAGCCGATGAGGCGGTCCAGGAGCTCCACGAGATCAAGGAGTTCCTGTCCGACCCGGCGAAGTTCCTCGCGGTCGGCGCCAAGATCCCCAAGGGCGTCCTGCTCTATGGCCCTCCCGGGACGGGCAAGACCCTCCTCGCGCGCGCCGTCGCAGGCGAGGCCGGGGTGCCGTTCTACTCGATCTCCGGCTCGGACTTCGTCGAGATGTTCGTCGGTGTCGGTGCCTCGCGCGTGCGTGACCTCTTCGAGCAGGCCAAGGCCAACGCCCCGGCCATCGTCTTCGTCGACGAGATCGACGCCGTGGGTCGCCACCGTGGTGCCGGCCTCGGTGGCGGTCACGACGAGCGCGAGCAGACGCTCAACCAGCTGCTCGTCGAGATGGACGGCTTCGACGTCAAGACCAACGTCATCCTCATCGCGGCGACCAACCGCCCTGACATCCTCGACCCAGCACTGCTCCGCCCGGGCCGCTTCGACCGCCAGATCGCCGTCGAGGCCCCCGACATGCTCGGCCGCCACCGCATCCTCGAGGTGCACTCCCAGGGCAAGCCCATGGCCGCCGGCGTCGACCTGCTCGCCGTGGCCCGTCGCACTCCCGGCTTCACCGGTGCGGACCTCGCCAACGTCCTCAACGAGGCCGCGCTGCTCACGGCGCGCACCGACAAGACCCTCATCGACGACGCGACCCTCGACGAGGCCATCGACCGCGTCATCGCCGGTCCGCAGAAGAAGACGCGGATCATGTCGGCCAAGGAACGCAAGATCACGGCCTACCACGAGGGTGGGCACGCGCTCGTCGCCGCGGCGATGAACCACACGGACCCCGTCACGAAGGTGACGATCCTGCCGCGGGGTCGCGCCCTCGGCTACACGATGGTCATGCCGATCGACGACAAGTACTCCACGACCCGCAACGAGATCCTCGACCAGCTCGCCTACGCCCTGGGCGGCCGTGTCGCGGAGGAGATCATCTTCCACGACCCGACGACCGGTGCCGCCAACGACATCGAGAAGGCCACCGCGATGGCCCGCAAGATGGTGACCGAATACGGCATGAGCGAGCGAGTCGGCGCAATCAAGCTCGGCCAGAGCCAGGGCGAGGTCTTCCTCGGCCGGGACATGGGCCACCAGCGCGACTACTCCGAGAAGATCGCCGGAATCGTCGACGAAGAGGTGCGCTCCCTCATCGAGGCAGCCCACGACGAGGCGTGGCACGTCATCAATGACAACCGCCACATCCTCGACGCTCTCGTCCTTGAGCTGCTCGAGAAGGAGACGCTCAACCAGAAGGAGATCGCCGAGGTCTTCGCGGACATCGTCAAGCGTCCGCTGCGCCCGACCTGGTTGTCGAGTGAGCACCGCGGCATCTCCGACCAGCCGCCGGTGCTCACGCCGGCCGAGCAGGCTGCCCTCAACGGGCACGGCCCGTCGGGTGAGCCCGTCGGTGCTCACGTCAACGAGGGCGACCCGTCGACGACGGCTGCCATCGACAAGGCTGCCGACGCGGGCGCCCACCCCGCGACCCAGACCGGAGGCGAGAACCCGCCGACGCAGGTGATCGAGGTGCCTGACGGTCAGCGCGTCGACCCGGAAGGCCACTGATCCCGTGACCGAACCCGCGGACCGCCGGGCCTCTGAGTTCGACGACGAGGAAGACACGATCCCCCCGAGGCAGGTCGACCACGCGCGCGCCCGCGCGGCCATGCGTGAATACCTCTTCGCGATCGGCGAGGACCCGGACCGCGAAGGGCTTCGGGACACCCCGGACCGTGTCGCGCGCGCCGCAACGCAGTTGTATGCCGGTCTGTCGCAGGACCCGGCCGATGTCCTGTCGGCGCGTTTCTCGATCGACCACGAAGAGCTCATCATCGTGCGCGACATCGAGCTCTTCTCCACGTGCGAGCACCACCTGCTGCCCTTCCACGGGGTGGCGCACGTGGGCTACATCCCGGCCGTGGACGGCACGGTCACCGGGCTGTCGAAGCTCGCCCGGCTCGTCGACGTCTTCGCGCGTCGCCCACAGGTGCAGGAGCGCATCACGACCCAGGTCGCCGACGCCCTCGTCGAGCACCTGAACGTCCAGGGCGTCATCGTCGTCATCGAGGCCGAGCACCTGTGCATGTCGATGCGTGGGGTGCACAAGCCAGGGTCTCGCACCCTCACGTCCGCCGTGCGCGGGCAGTTGCGTGACCCTGCGACCCGGGCCGAGGCCATGTCCCTGCTCCTCGGCGGCAAGCGCTGATCGGCGCTCCGGTGATCCCCCTCGTCGCCGGTCCCCGGCCGCTCGTCATGGGGGTCGTCAACGTCACCCCCGACTCGTTCAGTGACGGCGGTGAGTGGTTCGAGCCGGAGGCGGCGATCGCCCACGGCCGTTCCCTCCTGGCGGAGGGGGCGGACCTCCTCGACATCGGCGGTGAGTCGACCCGGCCGGGTGCCGAGCGTCCTCCCGTCGAGGAGGAGCTGCGCCGGGTCATCCCCGTCGTGCGCGCCCTGGCCGCGGAGGGGGCCGTCCTGTCCATCGACACCATGCGAGCCTCCGTCGCCGCAGCCGCCCTCGAGGACGGAGCGTCCCTCGTCAACGATGTCAGCGGTGGCCTCGCCGACGGCGAGATGGCGGGACTCGTGGCGGAGTCCGGCGTGCCGTTCATCGCGATGCACTGGCGCGGTCACAGCGCCGACATGCAGTCCCGCGCGGTCTACGGCGACGTCATCGCCGAAGTGAGCCGCGAGCTGCGAGACCGGGTGGATGCCTTGCAGGCGAGTGGAGTTCGCCGCGAGCGGATCATCCTCGACCCAGGCTTCGGGTTCGCCAAGACGGCCGAGCACAACTGGACGCTGCTGCGGCACCTCGATGACCTCGTCGAACTCGGCCACCCGCTCCTCGTCGGGACGTCCCGCAAGGCCTTCCTCGGACGACTGGGGCGACCCGAGGGCGCCGAGCCACGACCTGCCCCAGAGCGTGACCTGCAGACGGCAGTCACCTCGTTCCACGCCGCCCGGCACGGTGCGTGGGCGGTGCGCGTGCACGACGTCGCCTCGACGATCCAGGCGCTGGATGTCGCCGACGCGCTCGGTGGCACCGACCAGTTGAGGAGCAGCCATGAGTGACCGGATCACGCTCAAGGGCATCTCGGCGACGGGCTTCCACGGGGTCCTCGACTTCGAGAAGCGGGACGGCCAGACGTTCGTCGTCGATGTGGTGATGGAAGTCGACCTCGGGCCTGCTGGCACGAGCGACGATCTCGACGACACCGTCAACTACGCCGAGGTCGCAGGCGACGTGGTCAGTCTCATCGAGGGCGAGTCGCTCGACCTCATCGAGGCGCTCGCCGACCGGATCGCCGCCAAGGTGCTCACCCGTCCGCTCGTCGAGGCCGTCACGGTCACGGTGCACAAGCCGCAGGCACCGGTCGGGCACCCCTTCACCGATGTCGCCGTCACCGTCGAACGGCTGCGCGAGACCCCCGTCGTCATCGCCATCGGTTCCAACATGGGTGACACCCTCGAGACCATTCAGAACGCGGTCGGGGCACTCTGGCTCGCGCTCGAACTGAAGTCTGCATCGCGTGTCTACGAGACCGCACCGGTGGGCGGACCCGCGCAGGCGGCCTACCTCAACGCCGTCGTCGTCGGCACGACCCAGATGTCGCCGCAACGACTGCTCCGCACGCTCCAGGACATCGAGCTCGAGTACGGCCGGGTCCGCAACGAGCGGTGGGGGCCGCGCACCCTCGACCTCGACCTCATCCAGTACGGCGACCCCGTGTTCGACACGGACGTCCGACTGTCGACCGAGGCGCTCACCCTTCCCCATCCCCGGGCGCGCGAGCGGGCCTTCGTCCTCGTGCCCTGGGCCGACGCCGACCCCGAAGCCGCGCTGCGGGTGGACGGCAAGGTGCGCCGCGTGGCCGAACTCGTCGACGAGGTCGGGCACGAGGGCGTCGCACTCGGACCCGACGTCAACCTCATGGATGACGGATGGTGAACGGTCGTGGTGTGCGTCCCGGGGTGGCACTCCTCGTCGCGCTCGTCGTCGGGGGAGGGTCGTGGCTGCTCTGGCAGCTGATCACGAGCGAACGCAGCCTGGTGCCTCGCCCGTCGTGGCTCGCCGCCGTCCTGCTCGCGGCGATGGCGGCGTTCGTCGTCGGCTTCGCCTGGCCCGTCCGGTCCTATCTCGCAGGCCGATCCACCCGACCGTTTGACCCACTGCGCGCTGCGCGCGTCGTCGTGCTCGCCCAGGCCGCCACCCTCACTGGCGCTGCTGCCGTTGGCTGGTATGCCGGCCAGCTGGCTGTCGTCGCCGGTGACCTCTCGCTCGTGGCCAATGAGTCACGCCTGTGGCGACTCGCGATCCTTGTCGCTGCCGCGCTCATCCTCACCGTCGCCGGTCTCGTGGCGCAGCATTGGTGCCAGGTCGAGCCGCCCGCTGACGACGACTGAGCCCAGCCGGGCCTCGCGCCGTCAGTGCACCTGCGTGCCGCGTCGTCGAACGAGAAGGGCACCCGCCGCAACGAGAGCGGTGAGTCCGGCGACGGCATACGGGAGTCGGTTGTCCCCGGGCGGCGGCTGCTCGGCGTCGGTCTGGACGACGGTGGGGCGCGACGGTGCCGGGCTGGAGGTGTGCGTGGAGGTGGAGGTGGGGGTGTAGATCGGACCCTTGAAGGAGTGGATGTGGCCAATCTGGAGGTCCTGACCAGGGACGGGTGCACAGGTCAGAGTGGCGACTGGGGTCTCACCCGCGGGATACGTCAGCGTGAATTCGCCCATACGAACCGTGTAGGGCGACGCCACCGAGGCGACGACTGAGGCGTCGGTGAGTCCGAGAAAGCCGATCGACTTGTTCCCCATGCCGAACCACTCTGGCTGCCAAGCCACATTCACGCGCATGTCAGGGAGTTCTGAGACCTCGATGTGGGCGTCGACATCCCACATGTCGACCGAGTCCTTCGGTTCCACAGCCTCGACCACGTCGCGAAGGGCGGCGCCGGGTTGCATCGACACGACCACGGAGCTGATGGGGACGCGCCTACCCTCCGGATGGAGTGCGTCGTCCTCGGGGGCGATGTCACCTGCGGCCGTGGTGGGCAGATTTGTGAAGGAACCCTGTTCGGTGGTCGCGTCGCACAGGTAGCGGAACCTCTCGCTCGCGGCGTGGGCTGGTGCTGCGCCGAGCCCGAACGCCACCCCCGCCGTCAGCAGGGTTGCGGCGGTGCTGCGGGTCAACGTGCGGGCGTGCATGGGACTCCCCCTGTGGAGATCGTGAGACTGCGTCGGCCTGTTGCCGCGCTCACTCATGGTGACGCACCAAGGGGGGTGAATGGTTGCATCCGGCGTCAGAAAGTTTCGCCAGTGGCCGCAAAGGTGGAGGCCATTCGCTTGGGCGGTCAGGCGAGCGTGGCTGAGACGACCCAGGTGCCTGCGTCGTGGCCGCCCTTGACCGGAGTCGCCGTGGCGCTCGCGCCCGGTGCGGCCGAGGCCCGGCCCTCGGGTGACTCGGAGGAGTCACCGCGAAGGGCCGGGCCCCAGACGAGTACTGCGACGGCGGCGACCATGGCCACCGCGGCCGCGATCAGGCGCCGAGGATCAGTGGCGCGCTGCGCTGCGACGGGTGACCACGAGGCCACCACCGAGGAGGACGGCA
>NZ_AVPJ01000027.1 GCF_000768705.1 Knoellia sinensis KCTC 19936 | reverse complement strand
CTTCCCCATGATCACGCGCGGGACTCTTCTCAACCCACGAACCCCAACGGGCCCATCTTGCTTCGGCTAGTGCCGACCCGAGAGAAGAATGACCCCTCGCCCAAGGCTCCCACAGCAAGATGCGAAACCTTTGGGCATTCTTGACCGTTCCAAGGGCTGATCTTGGCGCGACCCATACCAAATGTTCGAGGACGCGTTCGAACACCAAAGGACCGTACGGCCCCCCCGTGCGCCGCTCTCCTCAGGTCGGGAGGACCCGGGCCCCAGCTCGGAGCCGGTGAGCGCGCGAGATCAGACCGTGGCTAGTCACGACGACCGCTTCGCCAGTGTCGCCTACGGGGTCGCGTCACGTGACTTGAGCCGGCGGAATCAGAAGATGTGCGCGCGTCTGGACACGTCTCCCGGTGACCCCAACCGCCATCGGTCCAACAATGGTCCCAAGAATGCCGATCTCCGCGACAGCAACAGCCCCGGCCGATATGGATCGACACGGGGCTGTGACCTGCTGGTTTCTGTCTCAACACAGAGTGCGCCCGAAGGGATTCGAACCCCTAACCTTCTGATCCGTAGCAAGTTCAAGTCCCCGACCCGAGCCGACCCCAGCCGTCCCCCGCGCACTGATATTTCTGCGTTTTCGCAGGTCAACGGCCTGACGAGCCTCCGAGTCGTGTCCAGTCGGCTGTTGTCTGATCGTTATCGAAGCCGCTCGCCGGTGATTTGTTGGGACCATTCTTGGACCGAAGGGCTGTGCGTCGCCGACGGAAGGGGTCGTCCCGACGTCCCTCTTTCCCGGTCCTCGGCACGGACGGGCCCAATGGGACGCTCGGCTGGGAGCGAGGGGGCCGAGGCGCTGTCGCTTGGCTTCCCTGGTGGCCCCCCGTCTACGACGTCCTGCGTGGGCTCGCGTCCTGGGCTCCGAGGTAGTGGGCCATCGTGAGCTCGACCTCGGCAAGGTCATGCCGCGCGCGGTAGTCGACGGGGTCGCGCCGCGGCCGGCAATGGATCGTTGGCCCCGCGACCCGCGAAATGACGCCGCCCTCGCCCAAGCGTCGCCTGCGGGCTGCCCCTCAATCCTGCTGGTGCTCACACCTGATGAGCGCGACAGGGCGCTCCCTATAGAAGTTCCTAACCCCCTCTAACGATCCTTTAGAAGGGCTATATGTGTCTTCTGGTCCTCAGCAGGTCCGCGCACAGGCGCCACCGCGCAGGACCGTTGGTTCGGTCAGGTTCCGGAGGCCATGTACGTCGGCGAGGATGTCGTTGAGATGGCGGTCCCCGGGGCCGGCCTTTGGTAATTCGACCCGCCCGTCAGCCCGCTTGGGAGGGCCGTTCGAGGCGCTCGACCCGCTCGCGGGCGGCGTCGTACGCCTCGTCGAGCCCGTGGCAGAGAAGGCCGACGAAGTCAGGCACCTCGTCGGCCGCGAGCCGGAAGGTGCTGACGCAGACGTTGTTGCGCCAGAGCGAGAGGACGACGACCTGCTGCTCTTGGTGCCAGGTCGCGCGAAGCGAGCGGCCATCTCCGCGGAGGTCGGGAAAGACCGCCCCGGGACGGGGCGTGCGCTGCAGGGCCATGTGCCATTGTCACCCCGCCCTTTAAGGATCCACCAGACCTGTTCCTTCCCTGCTTACGTCAGTTCGGGCACGCCGCCGTGACTGGGGTCGAAGGTCAGGCGACGATCGTCGCTGACACGCCCTGCCCGCTCGGCGGCTACTTGTTTCATTGACGGCAGGACCGTGCCTGCGCAGGCTCGGTCCAGGTGCCCGGGTTCGTCGCTCTCAATCGCGGCCGCCGAGAGATGGCGCCTTCCGTGCAGTCGACTTAGGGTCGAAGGAGAGACGTCCGCATGTGCGTGGAGCCGTCGGCTCCCGGGCACTCATTGCGAGAAGGAGCGCTGGCATGGCTACGAAGAAGACGACGAAGAAGGCGACGAAGAAGACGTCCGCTGCACGGGCCAAGAGCAAGACCAAGACCAACCCGAAGAGCGCCACCACGGGCGACGAGGTCGGCAACGGTGGCGAGCTCCACCAGCGAGCGGGCGGCGACAGTCCGCCGATGACGACCGCGCAGGGCGGACCCGTCGAGGACGACAACAACTCCCTGCGCGCCGGTGACCGTGGCCCCACCCTGATCGCGGACCACGCGTTCCGCGAGAAGATCTTCCACTTCGACCACGAGCGCATCCCCGAGCGCGTCGTCCATGCCCGCGGCTACGGCGCGCACGGAGTCTTCGAGTGCCACGAGTCCTTGGCCGACATCACCCGCGCCAGTGTCTTTGCCGGGGCGGGCAAGAAGACCGAGACGTTCGTCCGCTTCTCCACCGTCGCCGGCAACCTGGGGTCGTTCGACCTCGCCCGTGACGTGCGCGGCTTCGCGACGAAGTTCTACACCGACGAGGGCAACTGGGACCTCGTCGGCAACAACATCCCGGTGTTCTTCATCCAGGACGCAGTGAAGTTCCCTGACCTCGTCCACGCAGTCAAGGAGGAACCGGATCGCGGCTTCCCCCAGGCGCAGTCGGCGCACGACACGTTCTGGGACTTCGTCGGCCTCATGCCCGAGGCGACCCACATGACCCTGTGGCAGATGTCGGACCGCGCCATCCCGCGCTCCTTCCGGATGATGGAGGGTTTCGGCGTCCACACTTTCCGCTTCGTCAATGCCGCGGGCGAGAGCCAGTTCGTGAAGTTCCACTGGAAGCCGGTGCTCGGCATGCAGTCCGTCGTGTGGAACGAGGCCGTCAAGATCAACGGGGCCGACCCCGACTTCCATCGTCGCGACCTCTTCGACGCCATCTCGGCCGGTGACTTCCCCCAGTGGGAGCTCGGCGTCCAGGTGTTCGACGACGCCTTCGCCGACGCGTTCGACTTCGACATCCTCGACGCGACGAAGATCGTTCCCGAGGAGCTCGTCCCGGTTCGCATTGTCGGCACGATGACGCTGAACCGGTTGGTGGACAACGTCTTTGCCGAGATCGAGCAGGTCGCGTTCATGACGCAGAACGTCCCGCCGGGCATCGACTTCACCAACGACCCGCTGCTCCAGGGGCGCAACTTCTCCTACCTCGACACCCAGCTCAAGCGGCTCGGCAGCACGAACTTCAGCCAGCTCCCGGTCAACGCCCCCAAGTGCCCGGTCGCCCACTTCCAGCGCGACGGGCACATGCAGATGTCCACGCAACCGGGGCGGACGGCATACGAACCGAACTCCTTCACCGGAGCGGACCGCGGTCCGCGTGAGGTCGGTGCCGACGGGCACGTCCCGTTCCCCGACGAGGTCGCGGGTTCCATGCGCCGGATCCGCGCCGAGTCCTTCGCGGACCACTACAGCCAGGCGCGCCAGTTCTGGATCAGCCAGACGCCGGTCGAGCAGGACCACATCGTCGCCTCCTACGCGTTCGAGCTCGGCAAGTGCGAGATCCCGGCCATCCGCGAACGTGTGGTCGCCAACCTGCGCAATGTCGACAAGGAACTTGCATCCGGCATTGCCGACAAGCTGGGTATGCCGCTTCCCGCGGCTTCCAAGCCCGCCGCACCGGTTGTCGAGATGGAGCCGTCACCCGCCCTGAGCATTCTCGACAACGCCAAGGAGACCTTCGAGGGGCGCAAGCTCGGGCTCCTCATCGGTGAAGGCGCCGACGCGGCCGCGGTGAAGCGTCTCACCAAGGCCGTCGAGAAGGCAGGCGGCACGGTCGAGGTCATCGCGATCGCCGTCGGCGGGGCGATTCTCTCCGACGGCTCGACGCTCGCCGCGAAGCAGGCCGTGGCCGGAGGGCCGTCGGTGCTCTACGACGCGGTCGCGGTCGTTGCCGGGTCCGAGGGTGGCAAGGCACTCGCGGACGAACCGCCTGCCCGGGACTTCGTCACCGACGCCTTCTCGCACTTCAAGGTCATCGGTCTCGCCGGCGCCACGGACCCACTCCTCGAGGCCGCCGGCCTGGCCGGAAGGCTCGACGACGCCTGCCTGCCCGTCGGCACGGCGAAGGAGACCACGGCATACATCGCCCGTATTGCCGGCCCGCGCAAGTGGGACCGCGACCTCTCCGCCTGACCGGCGAGGAAGGAAAGAACAATGAAGGCACTGACCTGGCACGGCAAGCGCGACGTCCGCGTCGAGGAGGTCCCCGACCCACGTATCGAACTGCCGAACGACGCCATCATCAAGGTGACGTCGACTGCGATCTGCGGCTCGGACCTCCATCTCTACGAGCCCCTGGGCCCGTTCCTCTCCGAGGGGGACGTGCTCGGGCACGAAGCGATGGGCGTCGTCGAGGAGGTCGGGCCCGAGGTGACCCA
This sequence comes from Knoellia sinensis KCTC 19936, assembly GCF_000768705.1. Lineage (GTDB taxonomy): Bacteria > Actinomycetota > Actinomycetes > Actinomycetales > Dermatophilaceae > Knoellia > Knoellia sinensis. The sequence continues at coordinate 15,710 of NZ_AVPJ01000027.1, read as the reverse complement.
CATCAGGGCGGGCGACCGAGTCGTCATCCCGTTCAACATCTCCTGCGGGCACTGCTGGATGTGTGAGCGCGGGTGGACGGCGCAGTGCGAGACCACACAGGTGCGCGCACAGGACAAGGGCGCCGCGCTGTTCGGCTACACCGAGCTCTACGGTTCGGTGCCCGGCGGGCAGGCCGAGTATCTCCGGGTCCCGCAGGCCCAGTTCGGCCCGATCCCGGTGCCCGAAGGCGTGGCCGACGAACGCTTCCTCTACCTCTCCGACATTCTGCCGACGGCGTGGCAGGGCGTGGAGTATGCCGCCGTTCCCGAAGGCGGGAGTCTCGCCGTCTTCGGTCTCGGACCGGTCGGTCTGCTGGCGGTCGCGGTTGCGGTGCACCGTGGCCTGCGTGTCATCGCTGTCGACAACGTGCGGGAGCGGATGGCCCGCGCCGAGGAGTACGGCGCGACCGTCATCAGCAGCTCCGAGGACGACGTCCCCGGCGCCATCCGTGAGCTCACCGACGGCCGTGGCGTCGACGGGTCCCTCGACGCGGTCGGCATGGAGGCGCACGGCAGCCCGATCGCCGCGGCGGCGATCAAGGGCGTCGGCTTCGTGCCGGACGCCCTCGCGAAGCCGATGATGGAGAAGGCGGGCATCGACCGGCTCGCGGCCCTGCGGTCGGCCATCGGCGCGGTGCGTCGCGGCGGGACAGTGTCGATCAGTGGCGTGTACGGCGGTATGGCGGACCCGATGCCGATGATGGAGATGTTCGACAAGGGCCTGACGGTGCGCATGGGCCAGTGCAACGTCAAGAAGTGGGTCGATGACATCGTGCCGGTCGTGCTCGCGGACGGAGACCCCCTCGGGCTCGAGTCCTTGGCGACCCATCGCCTCCCTCTCGATGACGCGCCCGACGCCTACTCGATGTTCCAGAAGAAGGAGGACGGCTGCATCAAGGTCGTCCTGAAGCCATGAGCGCCCGCCGGGTGTCGCGCTCGTCGCGGGGGCCTCACGAGGACTGGGGCTGCTCGTGAGCGCCGAGCTCGTGGGGCGTGGACTCCGGGTCCACGGCTGCGCCCGCGACCCCGAGGAGCTGGACCGCGCGCGGTCGCTCATCACCAACGGCGACGTGGGGTCGAATACCCGCGCGGCACAGGGCCTTTCGTCTCGAGGTGAGTTCGTCGGGTACGTCTGCGACGTCACGAATGCCGAAGCGGATGCGGTGTCCGCCTGGGTGGACGAGGTCAAGGCCGCCGAGGGCCGTATCGACGTCGCCATCCACGTGGCCGGGATCATCCAGGTGGGCCCGGTGGAGGCGACCTCGTTGGGTCACTTCCGGGACGCCATCGACACGATGCTCCTCGGCCCGGTCCACCTGTGCCTCGCAGTGCTCCCGACAATGCTCGAGGTTGACGCGGGCCGCATCGGTATCGTCAGCTCGGTGGGCGGGGTCGTCGCCGTGCCGCACCTGCTGCCCTACTCGGTCGCCAAGTTCGGTGCTGTGGCCCTGAGCGAGGGACTGCAGGCCGAGCTCAGCGGGACCGGCGTCACCGCGACGACGATCGTCCCCGGGCTGATGCGCACCGGCGGGCACGTGCACGCGCAGTTCATCGGTGACGCACGTCGGGACTACGCCTGGTTCGCACTTGGCGCCCCCCTGCCCCTGCTGTCGATATCGGCAGAGCGGGCGGCCCGGCGCATCGTGGACGGCGTGCTCGCAGGGCGGTCCCAGGTCGAGTTGACGCCTCTGACCTGGGTGGGGCGGAGGGTGCACGGACTCGCTCCGGGGACCACGTCACGAGTGCTCGGGCTCGTGGCCCGAGCCCTGCCGAGCGTGGCGAGTGATGGGCCGTCGACTCGGGACGACGTCGGTTACGTCGAGGGCCTCCACGCGCGACGCCGCTGGGTTCGCGGATCGTCAACGGGTTGAGCGTTCTCGGTGACCGAGCCGCCTGCCGCCTCGACAAGACCGAAAGTGGGAGTTGATTCCTGAGATGCCGGGATCCAGACTGATTGAAGTCCTGAGGCACGAATTGATGAGTGCCGAGCGCATGTGGCCGTCGCCCGTGCGCTGAGAGATGTGGGAGGCAACGCCCGGGTCTCACGCGAGACCTGACGGACCGCTTCTCATGACGTGAGAGGAGCGTTGGGATGTTGCCGGAGGCCCGGCGTGCCACGCCGGAGGCAATGCACGTGGCGATGGTCGCGCCGCCCTGGTTCGAAGTTCCGCCCGTGGGTTATGGCGGCATCGAGTCGGTCGTCGCCGACCTCGTCGATCGTCTGGTCGAGCGCGGACATGAGGTCACCCTGATCGGCGCCGGACGCCACCTGACCCGTGCCTCTCGCTTCATTGCGGGGTTCGAGGAACCGCCCAGTCAGCGGCTCGGGACGCCCATTCCCGAGGTGTTGCAAGCAGCCGCGACCGCTGAGGCACTGCGTGAACTCCACGTCGACCTGGTTCACGACAACACGCTTGCCGGACCGCTTCTCGCCTGTGGTCGCGACGTGCCGACGGTGGTGACCGTGCATGGTCCCGCGACTGGCGAGTTGGGGACGTACTACTCACGGCTGGGTCGTGCCGTCAACCTCGTCGCGATCTCTGACTCGCAACGTCGACTCAATCCACGACTCAACTGGATCGGCACCGTCCACAACGCCACGAACGTGGCGAGGTTCCCCTTCCAAGCCCGCAAGGATGACTACGTGCTGTGGCTCGGCCGGTTCAACCCGGACAAGGGCGCCCATCTGGCGATCACGGCGGCCCGGACCGCGGGACTGCGGCTCGTGCTGGCGGGCAAATGCATCGAGGCGGAGGAGCGGGCCTACTTCACCCGCCATGTCGAGCCCGATCTGGGGCCGGGTGTCGAGTACGTCGGGGAGGCTGATGTCGAACTCAAACGGGAGCTGCTTGCCCATGCTCGGGCGCTGGTTTTTCCCATCCAGTGGGAGGAGCCCTTTGGGATGGTGATGATCGAGGCGATGGCCTGCGGGACTCCAGTGGTGGCCACGAGGCGGGGCAGCGTGCCCGAGGTCGTGGTGCACGCGAAGACCGGGCTCGTGGTCGACACGGTGGACGACCTGCCGGCAGCACTTGGATCCGTCGCCGACATTGATCCCGCCGCGTGTCGGCGGCATGTCGAGGAGCGGTTTGACCTCGACGTCATGGCCGCCGGCTACGAGTGTCTCTACCAACGCCTGCTGGCGAAAGCGCTGCCCCAACGGGACAGGGCGACCGTCCAGGCTCAGGACGGCACCCGGTTCACGCCGACAACGCGACACTCAGAACGGAGGCCAGTCGCGTGACCGCCACTCCGACCGAGGGCAGTACAGACGGTGCCGAGATCCCGGTGCGCCCGGGCGCCGAGGATGTCACGACCCTGGCCGGGTCGTCGTTCTGCCGCAGCAGTCGTTCCGGCGACATGGACGACAGTCACGCCCATGGGTTGTTCGTCCGTGACACCAGGGTCGTGTCCACATGGGAGCTGACCTTTGACGACGCACTTCTGGAGCCGCTGGGAGTGGCCAATCCGGACCCCTATGCCGCGATCTTCGTGGCGCGTGCGCCCAGTCGGCCCGGCGGCGTGGAGCCGACTGTGGTGATCGAGCGCCGCCGCGCCCTCGCCGAAGGCCCATGCGGCGTGCCGCTTCGACACGGAGCTCGTCTATAGCGTGTGAATACCGCTGCGCCGTTGCCATTTCAGTCCAGCCCATCACTGCCATGACCGTGCGCACGTCGATCCCTTGGACGAGCAGGAGGGTTGCGGCTGTGTGGCGGGCGTCGTGGAGCCTGGCGTCGCGGACACCCGCGGACTTGAGAATCTGCTTCCAGTCGCGCCTGTCGCGACTCGGGTCCAGGGGATTTCCGACCTCGTCTGGGAAAATCAGATCGTGGTCCTGGCGCCAGGCCGGCCCCGCGGCGAGTCGTTCCTGCGCTTGCGCCAAGCGATGCCGTCGAAGCTCATCGACTAGGGGTCCCGGGATAGCGACGGTCCGCCGGGAGGACGATGTCTTAGTTTCCACGAGCAAGATGCCACCGCCAAGGCGGTGTGGGCAGTCGCCACCTCTCTTGCGACCACACGTTGGCTCGGCCGGGGAGATGCTGCACCCGTGACGCCAAGTCTGGCGCTGAACGGCGCGGCGGATACGGACCGTACCGCCTTCCAAATTCACATCGGACCAACGCAACCCGAGCGCTTCCCCTTGGCGAAGCCCGAGCGCAAGCGCAAAGGACCAGCGTCCGGCATTGCGTCGCTGTGACGCGGCACGCAGAATCTGTTGGCACTCGCGTGCGGTTAAGGGTTCGACCTCTCGGTGGCGTACACGTGGCGGTCGCGCCACCTGAGCGGGGTTGGTTACCAGCCGCTGCCTGCGAACGGCCTCGTTGAGCGCCGAGCGGAGTACCCGGTGAACCGCGTGCACGGTGTGCTCGGACCGGCCGGCGTCCAAGAGGTTGCGGTAGAACTGCTCCAGGGTTTCGGGACGGATGTCACTCAGTGGAAGGGAGCCCAGGGCGGGGATCACGTGCACTCGCATTTGGCTTGTGTAGGTCGACAGCGTCTTCCACCGCACCGACCTTGGCAGTACTGACTCCAGCCAATGCTCGAGCCACTGCCTCAGGGTGGGATCGGCCTCGGTCCACACGTACTGGCCGGTGTCCCTCGTACGTTCCAGCTCCCTAACGGCTCGATCGAGCTCGGCCTTGGTACCGCGCGAGAGGTGTTTTCGGTCCGTACGCCCATCGAGGCGGGTCCCCATGGCCACCTTGGCGTGCCAGCGTCCATCAGCGCCGCGGTACTTCGACGGGGTGGATTCAGCCGCCGGGACCCGACGCCTACCCGGCCGGGTCACGAAGGCTGTCCAGGTAGCGGTCGAGTTCGCCCCGTTCGATGCGCACGGCTCTGCCGACCCTCAGGACGTGCAGGCGGTGGTCTGCGATTTGCCGCTCGACGGTTCGACGAGTGCACCGCAGCACGGCGGCGACTTCGGGAATGGTCAGAAGTGTGGGTGGCGCTGAGGCCGCCACGGTCATGGTGTCCATGTCGTCCCTAAGCCACACCAGGCGGCCCGGGGGTCACCTGAGGCCTCCCGAAATCGGGAATCAGGGTCTGCTGCCGACTGGGTCACACTGCCAGTGTCCCGGTCCGCCTCTGGCCACCCGTGCGGCATTGTTGGGACCATTGTTGGACCGCGACGGCGGCACGAAGAGTGAAGCAAAGCAGGCCCCTACCTGCGTTTCCGCTGGTCGGGGCCTGCTTGTCTGTCTCAACACAGAGTGCGCCCGAAGGGATTCGAACCCCTAACCTTCTGATCCGTAGTCAGATGCTCTATCCGTTGAGCTACGGGCGCTGAGTCACACCACGAGGCGCAACGATCGGAAAGCATACGCGAGCACCCGGCATACAGAGAAATCGATAGTTCCGTATGCCGTCCGCCCACCTTCCGCGCCGCCCAGCGGTCCGGTCCTGCGCCTGCTATTCGTGACCTGTCGGACGATAGTGAGGCCCACCAGGGTGACCGAAGAGCGCAGCGTGGGCGGCCGGCATACCGACTGGTGAGCCCGTGTGAGGGATGCCATAGGTGCGGAAAGGTTTCCGCGCACCAACTTCACGCCCGGACCTCCTACGGTTGTGAGGCGGACTCTCTCGGGTCCGTTACTTACGCTTCCCGCATCGAGGACAGACCCGTCTCGCGATGCGAGTACCGTGGGGAAACATTCAGCAGGTCAGTCGTCGGAGCACCTCCGAGGTGGATCCGGCGATTGACCGGGCCTCAAAGCCGGGCTCAACCCCGGAATCGGAAGGACGACCGACGCAGATGACCGCCCCCGCCGCACCCGCTCAGGGCACCACGCACGCAGGCCTCCAGGCCTGGGTCGACGAAGTTGCCGCGATGACCACCCCCGACGAGATCGTGTGGGTGACCGGGTCCGACGAGGAGTGGACCCGCCTCACCGACAAGCTCGTCGCCGCCGGCACCTTCATCAAGCTCAACGAGGAGAAGAAGCCCAACAGCTTCTACGCCGCGTCCGACCCGAGCGACGTCGCGCGCGTCGAGGACCGCACCTACATCTGCTCCGTGGACGAGAAGGACTCCGGGCCCACCAACAACTGGATGGACCCCAACGAGATGAAGGACCTCATGCGCGGGCTCTACGCCGGCTGCATGAAGGGCCGCACCATGTATGTCATCCCGTTCGTCATGGGCCACATCGAGTCGGAGCACCCGATGTTCGGGGTCGAGATCACCGACTCCGAGTACGTCGTCGCCTCCATGCGCGTCATGGCCCGTTGTGGCACCGCCGTCCTGGACCGCATCGAGGAGCTCGGTGAGGACGCGAAGTACGTCCCCGCGCTTCACTCCCTCGGCGCTCCCCTCGAGGAGGGCCAGCAGGACGTCAAGTGGCCCTGCAACCCCGAGAAGTACATCGTGCAGTTCCCCGAGGAGCGCATGATCTGGTCCTTCGGTTCCGGCTACGGCGGCAACGCCCTCCTCGGCAAGAAGTGCTACTCGCTGCGCATCGCCTCCGTCATGGCGCGCGACGAGGGCTGGATGGCCGAGCACATGCTCATCCTCAAGCTCACCTCGCCGGAGCAGCAGGTCTACTACATCGCGGCCGGCTTCCCGAGCGCCTGCGGCAAGACCAACCTCGCCATGCTCGAGCCGACCATCCCGGGTTGGAAGGTCGAGACCCTCGGTGACGACATCGCCTGGATGCGCTTCGGCAAGGACGGTCGCCTGTATGCCGTGAACCCGGAGTTCGGCTTCTTCGGCGTGGCCCCGGGCACGAACGAGCACACCAACCCCAACGCCATGAAGACGATCAACAAGGGCAACTCGGTCTTCACCAACGTTGCGCTCACCGACGACGGCGACATCTGGTGGGAGGGTCTCGAGAACATGCCCGAGCACGCGACGTCGTGGAAGGGCGAGGACTGGACCCCCGCCGACGGCGAGGCCGGCGTCCTCTCGTCGCACGCCAACTCGCGCTACTGCACCCCGATCAAGCAGTGCGACATCCTCGCGCCGGAGTACGACGACCCGCAGGGTGTCCCGATCTCCGCGATCTTCTTCGGCGGTCGCCGCAAGACGACCATCCCCCTCGTCACCGAGTCGCGCGACTGGACCCACGGCACGTTCATGGGCGCCACGCTCTCGTCCGAGACCACCGCTGCCGCGACCGGTCAGGTCGGCGTTGTCCGCCGCGACCCGATGGCGATGCTCCCCTTCATCGGCTACAACGCCGGCGACTACTTCCAGCACTGGATCAACATCGGCAAGGACGCGGACGCGACCAAGCTGCCCAAGATCTTCTACGTCAACTGGTTCCGTCGCGACGAGGAGGGCAACTTCGTGTGGCCGGGCTTCGGCGAGAACGCCCGCGTCCTCAAGTGGGCCATCGAGCGCATCGAGGGCAAGGCTGCTGCCGTCGAGACGGCCATCGGCCACGTCCCCACCCCCGAGTCGATCGACACCGAGGGCCTCGACATGGACCCGGCCGAGCTCGCCAAGGCGCTCACCGTGGACAACGAGGAGTGGAAGGCCGAGATCCCCGAGATCGAGGAGTGGTTCGCCAAGTTCGGTGACAACCTCCCGACCGCCCTGCAGGTCGAGCTCGACGGGCTGAAGGCTCGCCTCGGCGTGGAGTGATCTCCCGCTGACGCGAAGAGGCGCCGCTCCCATGTGGGGAGCGGCGCCTCTTCGCATCCCCTCGCGGGCCAGCCCCACCGGCGAACCATCAGCTCCCGCTGCGACCGCCCGCCCGTCGGCGTGTCGCGCCTCGAGGCCGGACGCCTGATAGTCCGCCGGCAGCCCAGAAGCGAGGTGGCACGCTCAGGAGCGTCCCGGGCGCACGAGTCCCAGTTCGTAGGCCGCCACCGCGGCCTGAGTCCGATCCCTCAGACCGAGTTTGCGCAGGATCGCCGCAACGTGGGTCTTGACCGTCCCCTCGCTGACGAAGAGGGATGTCGCGATCTCGTGGTTCGACCGACCCTGCGCGATCGCCTCCAAGACGTCCACCTCGCGACCGGTCAGCTTGTCCAGCTGTGCGTCGCGCGAGACCCGTGCCCCACTGAACTCGCTCACCAGACGAGCCACGAGCGAGGGCGCAAGCGTCATGTCGCCCCGTGCCACCCCATGGACGGCAGCGCGAATCGACTCCGGCGTCATGCTCTTGAGCAGGTAGCCAGAGGCTCCCGCCCGGGCAGCCGCCACGAGGTAGTCATCGTCGGCGAAGGTCGTGAGCACGAGCACCCGCGTCGCCGAGAGGTCCGGATCAGCGGCGAGGCGCTCGGTGACCTCGATCCCGGTGAGCCCAGGCATTCGAATGTCGAGCAGGGCGACGTCCGGTCGGAGCCGACGCACCATGGCCAGCGCCTCGACCCCATCCCCCGCTTCACCGAGAATCTCCAGCGCCGGGTCGCCCTCGAGCACCATCCGCAGTCCGCTGCGGACGAGGGGTTCGTCGTCGGCGAGGGTCAGCGTGACGCTCATGGCTGGCCTGCCGCCGTGGTCGGGATCGAAGCCCGCAACCGCCATCCGCCGCTCGACTCGGCTCCAGCCGCCAACTCACCGCCATAAACCGCCACACGTTCCTCGAGCCCGGCCAACCCGCGTCCTGCCCCCAGACCCAGCCGCCCGTCGCCCGCGTGCCCGTCATCGGTCACGTCGACGTCGATCTGTCCCTGCTGGACACGCAACTGCACGTCCGCACGCGTGGCTCGCGAATGCTTGAGCGTGTTGGTGAGCGCTTCCTGAACAATCCGGTATGCCGTCGCGCCCACGCTCGCGGGCACGTCACCGACGTCTCCGGTCACCTGGAGATCCACGTCGAGCCCGGCCGCGCGAACCCGGCCGATGATCTCGTCGAGGTCCGCGAGCCCCGGGGACTCGGGCCCTTCACCTTCGGGACCGAGGAGCCGCAGGAAGCGGTGCATGTCGCCGAGCGCCTGACGGCCGGTGTCACCGATGTGGCCCAGGGCCTCGGCGATGACCGGGTCGTCGGTGCGCTCGCGGGCTCCACCTGCCTGGAGGGTCATGACGGTGAGTGAGTGCGCGACGGAGTCGTGCAGATCGCGGGCGATGCGGGTGCGCTCCGCCTGGACCGCTTCGCGCGCTGCCCGATCCCGGGCCAGCTCGGCCTCAACCCGCCGGTCGGACTGCGAACGGATCACCCGCGCCATGAGCCAGACACCGACGACGATCGCCAGATTGCCGACCAGATCGGCCACCACGAGCTTTTCACCGAGGATGTCGTACGAGGTCGCAGCCGCCGCCATGATGGCGAGGGCGAGCAGACCCGCCCGCAGTGAGGCGTAGTAGCCCAACGAGAACAGCAGGACGAGCATCGCGAGGAAGCCACCGACCACGGGCGCTTCCCCAGCAAGGGTCTGCACGAACATCCCGACCGAGCAGATCGTCACCGCCCAGAAGGGCGCCCGTCTGCGGAGCACTACGGGGACCGTCATGAGCAGGAACGCGGCGTGCTGGACCGGCAGCGAGCCGCTCACCCGATCGGCCACGAGGACCAGCTCGACCTGGGCCAGGAGGGTCAACGCGGCAGCGAGCAGCCCGTCGACCACAAGCGGCGACCGGGGCCTTCTCATGTTGTGAATCGTAGGAGCGTGCGGCGTTCCCCGTCCTCCGTCTCAGGACAGAGATGCGCTGGCCTCGGGGTGGATTCGCAATTCCTCCAGCCCTCCTAGCGTCTCATCGAGGAGCTCGGGAGCGTCCCGAACCACCCACCCAGGAGGACGTCATGACCGCGACAGCAGCAGCGACATCTCAGGTTCAGGCACTGCCTGAAACCCCCGAAAGCGCCACGACCGGGACCACCGACCGCGGCCCAAGGCTCGTCTCTCTCGCTGGTGGGCTCATGCTCGGCGGCGCCGGGCTCGGCGTCTTGTTCACCAACCCGATTCCGGGCGAGACGGGTGCGGCCGTGACCGCAGCACTTGCCGCTCAGGCGGGTCTGCTGCAGGCACTGTCGATCCTTGCGGTGTTCGGCGCGGCCGCTCTGCTCGTCGCGGCCGCCCGCCTGGCCGCCCGCCTCGATGGTGTGACGGCACGGGTGGCTTCCGGGGCCGGTGTCGCAGTGGCCCTGCTCGGAGCGATGTACGTCTCGTCGTTCGGCGCCGGATCGATGGTGGGCACGCTCCTTCTCACCTCCCCCGGCCCAGGACTTGGCGAAGCCACTCTGGTCTCGATCAACGTCCTCGAGCTGACGCGATACGCCCCATCTCTGGCTGTCACCGCAGCAGCCGTCGTGGGTCGGCGCCACCTGTCCCGACCCCTCGTGGTGAGCGCTGCAGTGCTCGCCGTGCTCATCGCCGTGCCCTTCACCTCATGGGCGGCAGCAATCGTCGTTCCCCTGTGGCTCGGACTGGCCGGCGCCACGATCTCCGCTCGCGCCTGAGCCTCTGCGCTTGCGCCTCGGTGGCGGGCGTGCCGGCTGTCAGGCGGGTTTGCGTCCGATGACGGCGAACATCGTCACCGACAGGAAGGCCTCATCCCGCTGTGCAGCGGCGATGAGGCCTTCCACCAGCACGTCCGACTCGGCTTCAGTGAGGAAGCCCTCGGCCACACCACGGACGGCGTTCATCCGGAGGAACCCACCCTCGGCCAGGACCGCGTTGGGGAAAACGATGCCGGTGGAGCCGATGTCGGGGTCGACCGCGAGGCCAGCGCCGCGAAGGTGTTCTCGCAAGTGCCTTCCCGAGAACGGGTTGGGCGATGCGGCCCACATCGACTCGGCGTAGCGGCGCGCCAGTGCGGGATCCACCGGCCCCATGATGGCCGTGCCCCAGTCCGAGTCCGTCACCGCAACTCGACCTCCGGGTGCCAGAACCCGCGCGAACTCGCGGGCAGCAGCCGCCGGATCGGCCAAGTGCTGGAAGACCCGCTCGCACCGGATGATGTCGACCGATCCGTCCTCGAACGGCAGGGCGGTCGCGTCACCCTCGACGAACTCAGCCCTGGCTCCCCCGTCGCCCGCCGCGACCGCCCGCTCACGGGCCACCTCGAGCAGGAGGGTGTTGGGGTCGATGCCGACCGCGCGCCCCTCCGGCCCAACCAAGCCGGCGAGCACGCGCGTCTGGGTTCCCGCGCCACACCCGACGTCGACGGCGACCTCGCCTGCCGCGGCGCGAACTGCGTCGAGCACCCACTGCTGCAGACGCCTCACCGACGGGTACTGCTCCTGGAGGTCGAGCACGGCCAGGAGCGTCCGGAACTGGGCGTCCCCGCCGGCACCGACCTGCTCGCGCTGAAACGCCCCCGGCTCCATGACCGGTTCATCGGGAAAGCTCGCTACGGGGTCCCTGGTCACAACCTTCAGTCAACTCCTCGCGGTGCTTCATGTCTGCTGCTCGCGCAGGCCCGCAGCGCGGCCCGTCGCAACCCGGCCGCGCTGCCCGAGGCAGGATGACGCCATGACCCAGCCCGTCACCAGCACCGCCCCCCTCGCGGGGGTGCGCGTCGTCTCCATCGCCATCAACCTCCCCGGCCCTGCGGCCGCCGCACGTCTCACCGCCCTCGGCGCCGAGGTCACGACGGTCCTGCCGCCGACGGGTGACCCGATGGAGCACTACGCGCAGCCGTACTTCGACGAGATGCACGTCGGGCAGACCATCGAGCGGGTCGACCTCAAGAGCGAGGACGGCAGGGGCCGCCTCGACACCCTCCTCGCGGAGACCGACATCTTCCTCACCAGCTCACGCCCGTCGGCCCTGAAGCGGCTGGGACTCGACCCCACATCCGTGAGCGGACGGCATACGCAGGTCTGTCAGATCGACATCGTGGGCCACCCGGGTGAGGCGGCCGAGATCGCCGGCCACGACCTCACCTACCAGGCCGGCGCCGGACTCGTCCGCGGAGGCCAGATGCCCGCGACGACGATCATCGACCTCGCGGGCGCCGAGCGCGCCGTCGCCGACGCCTGCGCCGCCCTCGTGGAGCGCGCCCGCACCGGTCGAGGCTGTCACCGCGAGGTCCCCCTCTCGGACCTCGCCGACACCTTCGCGCGACCCGTCGTCCACGGCCTGACCGTGCCGGGCGGACTTCTCGGCGGTGGACTGCCCGTGTATGCCGTCTACGCCGCCTCCCAGGGTCACGTCGCCCTCGCGGCGCTCGAGCCGCACTTCACGACTCGACTGCTCGAGGTGCTGGGGATCTCCCCCGAGGACTTCAGCCGCGAGCGACTGGAGGAGACCTTCGCCGAGCGGCCCGCCGACGAGTGGCAGAAGTGGGCGGAGGAGCACGACATCCCGCTCGTGGCAGTCGCTGATCCGGCCTGACCACCCGCACATGACCACCAGGGGCCATGGACGATTCGGATAATCGCATTATTCTCATAATGTGACTATTCGAAGCGAGGCGAGGCTGACTCGCAAGGAACGCACCGAGGAGACCAACCAGCGCCTCCTCGACGCGGCGTTCGACGTCTTCTGCGCCAAGGGCTACCAGGCTGGCACCGTGGACGAGGTCGCGTCGGCGGCGGGGCTGACAACGGGAGCCGTCTACTCGCGGTATTCGGGGAAGGCCGAGCTCGTGATGGCGCTCGTGGAGCGCACCCTTGAGACCAGGGTCGCGAACTTCCGGCGCCAGATCGAGCTGGGTGAGCTCGAGTTGGGCAGTGGCGCCGCGCGTCGCTGGGCCGAAGAGGCCGTGGGCTACAGCGCCAGGCCCGGATGGGGCAGCCTCGCCCTCGAGTTGCGCATCCTCGCCGCGCGAGACCCGCACCTGGCGGAGCGCTACGCGGCGGCTCACCGTCGCTACCTGAAGGGGATGGCGGACCTCATTGTGGAGTCGATGGAAGCCAACCATGTGGCCGTCGCCATCGAGCCGAGCGACCTGGCGAGAATCCTTGCGGCCATGGCCTCGGGGATGGTCCTCGACGGCATGACCCACCGGAGCGGGCAGCCGGATTCGGGCCTGATGACCCGAGGCCTCGAGCTGCTGCTGGCTGGAGCTTTGACGGAGCAACCACCACAGGAAGTGGGCCATGGACCCACGTGAGGAGGCAGGAATGTCATGGACACGTCGACGTCGGGGCGCCTCGCTCGACTCGGAAACTGCGTCGCAGCCCTGAAGGGCGGGCGTCGGGCTGACGAGCGTGCTCGGTGGCCGCGCGAACAACTGCTGGCCTATCAGCAGGACCAACTCGGCGCCCTCGTGGCCCATGCGACGAAGAACTCCGCGTTCTATCGGGACCTCTATGGCGGAGTACTCGATCCGGGATCGGTGCGGCTCAGCGACGTGCCGTCGGTCACGAAGGCGGACTGGGTCGCATCGTTCGACGACGTGGTGACCGACCCACGCCTGCGGATCGACGAGGTCGAGGCGCATCTGGACAGGGTGCGCGACGACGAACTGCACCTCGGCGCGTACCGCGTCATGGCCTCGAGCGGGTCGACCGGTCGACGAGGCGTCTACGTCTGGGGCACGGACGACTGGCACCGGATGCTCGGCTTCGTCATGCGCGACACGCGAGCGCGTGGCGAGCAGCCTTCGATCCCGAGGCTGCGCTTGGCGGTCGTGGCCGCCCCGGATGCGCGACACATGAGTGCCCGAGCCACCCGATCCCTCGACGCCGGGATCCATCGGGTCCTGTCTCTCAATGCCGCCGCCCCTCTGGACGAGCTCGCCGCCGCCCTCCAGCGCTACCAGCCGCACAAGGTCATGGGATATCCCTCCGTGATTTCGTTGCTGGCCTCCGAGCAACTTGCCGGGAGACTCGAGATTGCACCGCGATGGGTCGTCACGACGGGCGAGATGCTCACGTCCGACATGGCTGCCCGCATCCGGGACGCCTGGGGAGTGGAGACGACGAACAACTACGCCTCGACCGAAGCCGGCCTCATGGCGGCCAGTTGCCCCGAGGAGGGAAACCTCCACCTCGCTGAGGACGGCTGCATCGTCGAGCCCGTGGATGACGAGGGCCAGCCCGCCCCGCTGGGCGAGCCCGGTACCCGAGTGCTCCTGACCAGCCTGCTCAACCGGACCCAGCCGGTGATCCGGCTGGAAATGTCCGACGAGGTCGCGCTCTCTCCGGAGCCCTGCCCCTGCGGTCGAACCCTCGGTGTGATCTCGGAGTTGCGGGGCCGGAGCGACGACATCCTCGAGTTCACCGGTGCCGCGGGCACCACCACGGTCCACCCGATCAAGGTGCACGCGGTGTTCACGTCGGTGCCCGAGGTGGTCTCCTACCAACTCGTGAAACGACCTCAGGAGCTCGAGGTGGTCATCGTCCCGTCCGGCCCGGTCGACGGACTCCCGACACGGCTGACGGAGACACTCACCGCGACCCTGGGAGAACTCGGCGTGAGGGACTTCCCCATCCGAGTGAGGGTCACGGACCACATCCCTCGCGAACCCGGCCCTGCCAAGTTCAAGCTCGTCAAGAACGAGACGGCACCGTCGACGATCTAGACCGAGCCACAGCCGCCGGCCCGCGAGGGCACGGAGGCGGGCGCACGGCATACGACAGCGTCTTGCTGGAGCTCACAGGAACCGCACAGGCAACGCAAGGCCAACCCGGATCGCTGGCCGGTGTAATTGAATACATGAGCACGTCACCGACCTCGTCAACCAAGGTGCACAGCGCCGATGGGAGCGGCGGGCGCGCGCTCGTCGTCGGCGACCTCCACATGGACGAGGACACCCGCGAGGTGCGCCGTGGCGGCGTCGAGATCACCCTGACGGCAACCGAGTTCGAGCTGCTCCGCTACCTCATGCGCAACCCCAAGCGGGTGCTGTCGAAGGCACAGATTCTCGACCGCGTCTGGGACGACGACTTCGGCGGTCAGGCCAACGTCGTCGAGCTCTACATCTCCTATCTCCGCAAGAAGATCGACGCGGGCCGCCAGCCGATGATCCACACGATCCGGGGCGTGGGATACGTCCTCAAGCCGACGGACTGAGCGACCCCGCCCGGGCTCAACCCCGGCTGCTGGCCCATGGGTCAGTACAAAGTGACGAGATAGCTTCCGTTGTCATCGAGGAAGGTCAGGACGGCCGTCCCCGGGTAGTCCTGGATCATGAGTGAGCAGGACGCCACCGAATCCTGCTTGACGTTGGCCAGGTCCTTGCAGCGGACGCCCGTGATGTCGTCAGCGCTGCCGCCGAAGTCCTCGACAGCACCCTGAAGCGCTCTCTCGACGCTCCCCTCGACCATGCCCTTGGACGCCCTGCCCGTCGTCGTGAGGCCGACGGTCCCCCAGGCCGGCAGGCCAGCGTCGTAGAGGGAGTAGGACTCCGCGCTCTCCAGTGGAGCGTCGTCGCTGAGCCGGTCGGCGGCGTACAGGATGGCGACGCTCGTCGCGATGAGGAATGAGAGCGCGCTGAGTCCGAGGGCCAGCCACGCCACCCAGGAGGGGCGGGCCTTCGGGGTGGGAGGTCCGGCGGGCGGGGGAGACCAAGGTCCCGTCTGCGGGAGTGGGGCGTGTGGCACCCCTGCGGGAAGTGAAGGCGTGACGGCATGGGGAGGTGTCGCGGGCATCTGATGGTCTCCTGGCAGGACGGGCGGGCAGCGGCCCATTGTGCCCCTTGGGAGTCGAACCACCCAGCCGCTTTGCTCGGCGCAGGGGCTGGCGGTTACCCTGTTCCGGCTGAGGAGGCGTCGCCTAGTCCGGTCTATGGCGCCGCACTGCTAATGCGGTTTGGGCTAACCGCCCATCGAGGGTTCAAATCCCTCCGCCTCCGCGCATGTGATGTCTCAGGACATCGGCAACACCCC
>NZ_AVPJ01000028.1 GCF_000768705.1 Knoellia sinensis KCTC 19936 | reverse complement strand
GCCGCCGCCTGGTCCATGCCGCCCGTCGGCGCACCGGCGATGTCGTTCTCCGCCCGTTGGCACGCCGCCGCGAGCACCTTGCGCCCCTCCGTCGTCTGGAGCAGCCCCAGCCCGAAAAGATCCGACGCCGCCGCGGCCACAGAACATTCGAGGGCCGCGGAACTCGACAGGCCGGCCCCGAGGGGCACCCGGCCGTCGATGACGACGTCAAGTCCGCGGACGGCATACCCCGCGTCTTTCAAGGACCACAAAACACCGGCGACGTATGCCGTCCACCCGCCCGGGTGCCCGGCCGCCACGTCCGCGATCCGCACCTCGACGGAGGAGTCCTCCTGGAGGGAGTGGATGCGCAGCAGGTCGTCGTCGCGCGCGCTCGCGGCGCAGTGGGTGCGGTGGGGGAGGGCGATGGGCAGCGCGAGGCCGCCGTTGTAGTCGGTGTGCTCGCCGATGAGGTTCACGCGGCCGGGGGCCGACCAGACGCCCTCAGGGGCGTGGCCGAAGAGCGTCGCGAAGGTCTCCGAGAGGGTCGACACGCTGCGAGTCTAGGTGCGGGCACCTGACAGAATGGCGCGCATGTCCGCGACTGAGACCCCCCAGGCGGCTCCCCGGATCCTCTCCGGGATGCAGCCCACCAGCGACTCGCTCCACCTTGGCAACTACCTCGGGGCGCTGGTCAACTGGGTCAAGCTGCAGGACGAGTTCGACGCCTACTACTTCGTCGCGGACCTGCACGCCCTCACCGTGCCGACCGACCCCGCGGTGCTGCGCGACCGGACCCGCAAGACGGCGGCCCAGTTCATCGCCGGAGGTGTCGACCCGGAGCGTTCGGCGCTGTTCTGCCAGAGCCACGTCACCGAGCACGCCGAACTCGGCTGGGTCATGAACTGCCTCACCGGTTTTGGCGAGGCGAGCCGCATGACGCAGTTCAAGGACAAGACGGCCAAGGGCCAGAACGCCAACGTCGGCCTCTTCACCTATCCGATGCTCATGGCGGCCGACATCCTCATGTACGACGCGGCCTATGTGCCGGTGGGTGAGGACCAGCGCCAGCACCTCGAGATCACCCGCGACCTCGCGGAGCGGTTCAACACGCGCTTCGGTGAGGGCGGCCTCGTCGTGCCCGAGCCCTACATCGTCAAGGGGTCCGCCAAGATCCAGGACCTGCAGGACCCGACGTCGAAGATGAGCAAGACCGGTTCCTCACCCAAGGGCCTCATCGACCTCATGCAGGATCCGGCCAAGATCGCCAAGAACATCCGCTCGGCGGTCACCGACACCGAGGCCGAGGTCCGCTACGACGTCGAGAACAAGCCGGGAGTCTCCAACCTCCTCGTCATCCACTCGGTGCTGTCCGGGACGCGCATCGAGGAGCTCGAGCGGGCCTTCGCCGGTCGCGGCTACGGCGACCTCAAGAAGGAGGTCGCGGACGTCGTGGTCGACGCGCTCACGCCGTTCCAGAAGCGGATGGCCGAGCTGCTCGATGACCCGGCCGAGCTCGACCGCATCCTCGCTTCCGGCGCCGACCGCGCCCGGGTCGTCGCGCAGGCGACGATGGCTCGGGTGCGTGACCTCGTCGGCTTGGTGCCCGCGGCGCGTTAGGGTCGAGCGCATGTCCACCCATGGCGTGGCGATCACGGTGCCCGAGCCGTATGGCTCGATGCTGCAACAGGCGCGCGAGCGAGCAGGTGACCCGCTCGCCAATTTCATCCCGCCCCACGTGACGCTCCTGCCGCCGACCGAGATCGAGAAGGCCGACCTCGCGGGGTTCGAGAAGCACCTCGGGGAGGTCGCGTCCCGGCACAGCCCGTTCCGGATGCACCTGCACGGGACAGGAACGTTCCGGCCGCTCTCGCCCGTCGTGTTCGTCCAGGTGTCGGTCGGGATCCCGCAGTGCGAGCTGCTCGAGACCGACGTCCGCAGCGGCCCTGTGGTGCGCGACCTGGAGTTCAACTACCACCCGCACGTGACCATCGCCCACAACATCGACGAGGAGGCTCTCGACCGCGCCTTCGAGGACGTCGAGGAGTTCCGGTGCGCGTTCGAGGTGCGCTCGTTCGAGCTCTATCACCAGGGTGACGACGGAGTGTGGCGCCCGCTGACGTCGTTCCCCCTCGAGGGCTGAGCATGGACCGGCTCAAGAAGCTCTGGTCCCGCGTGCAGACGACCCGGATCTGGCGCGCCTGGAAGCGTTATGGCGACGCGCGGGGCAGTTTGTTGGCTGGCGGCGTCACCTATTTCGCGTTCTTCTCGATCTTCCCCGCAGTGGCGTTGGCCTTCACGGTTTTTGGTCTGCTGCTGCAGGACAACCCGGGCTGGCTCGAGCAGATCAAGGACTACCTCAACGACACGCTGCCCGGCTTCATTCAGGACGACTCGGGCGAGGGACTCATCCCCCTCTCTGCACCCTCCGGTGACACGCTCACGATCACCGGTGTCGTCGGTCTGGTCGGTCTGTTGTGGGCCGGTCTCGGCTGGTTGGGGGCGCTGCGCGACGGGATCCGGGCGATCTTCGGCGCCGAGGGCGCTCCGGGGAACTTCGTCACCGCGAAGTTGCGCGACCTGGGAGTGCTCGTGCTCTTGGGGCTGGCGATCGCCGTCTCCGCGGCCGTCACCGGCGTGGCTGGGGCCGCGACGTCGTGGCTGGCGGAACTCATCGGGCTCGGCGGACAGGAGTGGCTGCTCAGCGCCATCGCCTTCCTCGTTGCGGCCGTCCTCGACGGATTCGTCGTGCTCGTCATGCTCCGGCTGCTCTCCGGCGTCGACGTGCCCTGGCGCGGACTCATCGGCGGCGCTGTCGTCGGCGGGGTCGGACTCACCCTGCTCAAGCTCCTCGGCACGGCCCTCATCGCCAGCACGACGAACAACCCGCTCTTCACGTCCATCGCCCTCGTCGTCGGCCTGCTCGCGTGGCTCAACTTCATGTCGCGCATCATCCTGCTCGCCGCCGCGTGGAGTGCGAACTCCCTCGAACCCGAGGCAGTGGCGGACCTGACCGACGGGCAGAAGGCCAAACTCATCGAGGGGCCGGAGCTGCCCGAGGACGCGGTGTCCTCGGACCGGTTGGGCGCGGTCGTGCCGCCGGAGTCGAACCCGGCTGGACGGCATACGGACGTCGTTGTCGCGCCGAGCGCGAATCGAGCGGACGACCGAATCAACCTGGCCTTGGGTGCCGCGCTGGGCGCGTCCGTGGCAGCCGGTCTCGGGATCGCCGGGCGAGCCTTGCGCAGGCTCACCCGGCGATAGGTGCGCTGACCCGTCAGCCCTCGTACTTGAACGAGACCTGCAGCTTGACCCGATAGGTGACCGCGTCACCCTCGCCGAGTTCGAGATCCTGACGCACCACTTCGGCGACGCGAATGTCGCGGACGGTGCTTCCCGCGGTCTTCACTGCGGTCATGGCCGCGTCTTCCCACGAGGTGGTGCTCGTGCCGATGATGTCGATGACCTTGTACACGCTCATGAACAGCCTCCTGCTTGAACGGACTCCGGACAGATTCACCTTGGCAGTGATCCATGAGCCGGGCAACAGGTCGAGTCAGGGTCACTCGCCCCGGATGACATGGTCGAGGTGTTCGAGGACCTGGGGCCACGCGTCCTTGGTCTGGTCCCGGGTCTCATCGTCGGGGAAGCCCCCGTGCCGCAGAGTCAGGTGGCAGCCACCCTCCGCCGGCGACAGGTCGACCCTGACGACCGTCTCGGCGCCCTGCACCGCTGCGTTGGTCCAGGTCAGGGTCACCAGCTCGTCCGGCACGAGCTCGACGAACCTCCCGTGGTGTGGATGGCGCTGACCCTCGAAAAGGGTCTCGAAGAAGTACGGCACGTCCACCTCGGCACGCATGAGCACGGTGTCGGGCTCGGCGAACCAGTCTCCGAACCGGTCCGTCCAGGCGCGGTAGAGCGCTGCGGCGGAGGCAGTCATCGTCCGCTCGACGGTCAGCGCGGGTTCGGTGGCTGCGGTTGCTTCCGGGTCGATGGAGGTGCGCATGACCCGAGTGTCCCCAACCGGTCGGGTCCCGGTCCAGCATGGGGTTCAGGCGCGGTGTCGACCGGCGGGGCGCGCAGGCCTGCGGCTGCCACTGCTGCGACGCCAGATGACGAAGAGCAGGGCCATGCCGGCGACCGCGACCGGGGGCATCAGCAGATCCAGGTCGGCCGTCGGTGACTTGACCGTGGCGATGCGCGAGCCGGCCTCAACGCTGCCGACGGCCGGGGTCGGGGTGGCGGCCGAGCCCGCGGGCTTGGGCCGCACGACGGCCTCGCCACGGTCGACGAGCCGACCGACCGGCTTGACCTTGTCGCCGTGCGCGAATGCCCAGTCGAGGAGTGACGCGGCGGGGCGCCACGAACTGCCGGTGCCATACATCTCGGTGACGATGTAGGTCTTGTCGCCGCGCTTCGCCGCGCCGATGAAGGTGCGGTGCGCGGCCTTGGTGTAGCCGTTCTTCACGCCGAGGGCACCGGGGTAGTTCCAGACGAGCCGGTTGTGGTTGCCGATCGCGAACGTCGGTCGGCTCCGGGACGTCTTCGATGCCGCACCGGGGAACGTCGCCTGCTTCGTCGTGGCGAGCCGCACGTAGTCGGGGTCGGCGATCGCGGCCCGCCCGAAGAGCGCGAGGTCGTAGGCGCTGGACACCTGCCCCGGCGCGTCGAGCCCGCTCGGGTCCTTGACGACGGTGTCGTGCGCGCCGAGTTCGGCGGCGAGGGAGTTGAGCTCGTCGACGGTCTTGTCCATGCCGCCGTTGAGGGTGGCGAGCCCGTAGGCCGCGTCGTTGCCCGACGACATGATGAGCGCCTGGAAGAGCTGCGCCACCGTGTAGTGCTGCCCCGGGACCATGCCCACGCGAGTGCCTTCGGCCCCCGCCTCGACACTCGTGGCCTTGAGCTCGTCCTTGGGGTCGAGGCGGTGCATGAGGAGCAGTGCCGTGAGGGTCTTGAGGGTGCTCGCGGGCAGCAGGTGGGCGTGCGGGTTCTTGGCCGCGACGACCGCGCCGGTGTCGGCGTCGGCAATGACCCACGCGACGTCGGGGACGTCCGGGGGCTTGGGGACTCCGGACGGTGCGTCGACGATGACCGTGTTCATCTCGGCGAGGCGAGCGCCGCCGACGCTCGTCACCGGATCGACCGTCTGCGTGATCGTCGGCAGGCTGGGCGAGGCGCTGGGCGTCGGAGTCGGCGTGGCGTGCGCGGCGAGAGGCGCTGCGACAGGCGCCGTGAGGGCAGCCGCCACCAGCGCCGTCGTGCTGACGGCGAGCGCAGCTCTGCGCATCGTCGCTTCCTCTCCGCGGGAGCCGAGGGCCCGCATCAAGGCACCGTCGACAGCCCGCCGGGGGAGCGGGCCGCGAGCGACCCTACGCGAGAGAGCGCGTCAAGCGGCCCGGAGGGCACGACCTTCGCGGGCTGACTCGTAGTGGCCCACGAGCTGCTCCGTCAGGCAGTCCCAGGACCGGCCACGAACGGCCGCCTCGGCCGTGGAACCCATGCGCGTCCGCCACTCCCGGTCGCCCACGAGGGCGTCCACGTGGTCGTGCAGCGATCCGCGATGGTCGGGATCGAAGAGCAGCCCGGTGCGGCCGTGGTCGACGAGGTCGAGGGGGCCGCCGCGCGCCGGTGCGACGACGGGCAGGCCGAACGCCGCCGCTTCCTGGAGCGTCTGCCCGAACGTCTCGCGGGTGCCGGTGTGGACGAAGACGTCGAACGCGGCATACGCGCGGGCCAGGTCGTCGCCGGACTGGCGACCGAGGAAGATCGGCGTCCGGTTGGGGCGGCCCGGCATCGAGGCGACGGCCTCGGTCAGTTGGGCCCCGATCTGCGCCCGGTGGGGGCCGTCGCCGACGATGACGAGCCGGGTCCCCGGGATCTGCGCGACCTCGGTGAGGCGCCACAGCTCCTTCTCGGGCGCCAATCGACCGACATAGCCGAGCAGCACCTCACCGCTCGGCGCGAGCGCACGCCGCAGTTCCGCCGTCCCAGGGTTGGTGCGCCAACGCGGCGAAAACAGGCTCGTATCAACGCCCCTCGCCCACAGGTCGGTGCGCGGGACGCCTTGCGCGCGCAGCTCGTCGAGCGTCGGCCGTGACGGCGCGAGGGTGAGGTCCGCGTGCGCGTGCATCCGCCGGATCCAACGCCACGCGGCGTTGGCAGCACCCGTGCCGAGGCGTCCGGGCCCGTGCTGCTGGATGTAGCTGGGCATGTCCGTCTGATAGATCGCCACGGCCGGCGTCCCCGTGCGGTCCGCGAGTTGCAGCGCCCGCGCCCCCAACACAAAGGGGGACGCGGCGTGGATGACGTCGGGCGCGAACTCCTCGAGCGTCCGGCGCAGCGCCGGCGTCGGCACCCCGGTCGGGAACTGGCGCACGGAGATCGACGGCAGCCCCCGCACCCGGAAACCCTCAAACGAAGCGGGCGCCGGACCGGGGGCAATGATCAGGGCCTCGTGTCCGAGCGTGCGCAGGGACTGGGCCACCCGGCATACGGACGTCGTCACGCCGTTGAGCGTCGGGAGGAACGACTCCGTCACCATGGCTACTCGCATGGAACCACGGTCCCGAACCCACGTGATCAGTGGATGAACGCGCGGCGCTCTCAGACCGTCGGGAGCGTGACGAGGTAGACCTCGCCGCTGCCACTCACCGTCACGTCGTGGTCCCGAGCGGAGAGGTATGCCGCCCGCACCGGTCCCAGCTCGAGCGCGCCTTCCGGCGTGGTCAGGGTGACGTCGCCGTGGAGGCAGAACACGATGCGGGGGGTGCCGTCGCCGGGGAGGCGGACGTCGGCCGGCGAGTGGAGCCGACGCAGCGCGAACCGGTCGGAGGTGCTGGGGAAGCGCTCCGTCGCGGGCAGGTCGGGGTCGACCTCGGCGTGGCCGACGCTGCCGTCGATGTCGGGATCGACGATGCGCAGGAGCTCGGGGATGTTGACCTCCTTGCTCGTGAGGCCGGCGCGCACGACGTTGTCGGAGTTCGCGAGGACCTCGATGCCGAGCCCGAAGACATAGGAGTGGAGGACGCCGGCGGGGACGTCGATGTAGTCGCCGGGCTCCAGGATGCGGTGATACATGAGGAGGAGAACGGCCAGGCCGATGTCGTCCGGGTGGTCCTCGGCGACGCGCACGACCGCCGCGCACTGGTTGCCCTCTTCGTCACCGCTCGACGACGCGCGCACGCAGGCTGCGACGAGCTCGCGGGTGAAGCCGGTGTGCTCGTCCTTGGGGATGGAGAGGATGCCGGCGAGGAGGGCATGGACCGGGTCATCGGCCGTGGCGGCGTCCTCGACGAGCGAGGTCAGGCGGGGGACGGCGAGCCGCTTGGCGAGGCCCGCGACCTCGTCCTGGGTACGCATGCCGACGAAGACGCGGAATGGCGAGATCGCCACGAGCATCTCGGGCTTGGCCCAGTCGTCGACGTAGGTCGCGTTCTCGTCACCGCGCTCGCGGTCCTGGTCTCGGATGGCGCGGGCCTGCTCGGCGGTGGGGTGCGCCTGGATCGAGATGGCGCGCCCGGGGGCGAGGACCTTGAGGAGGAACGGCAGACGGCCCTCGTATGCCGCGCAGCACTCCGCGCCCATCTCACCTTCGGGGTCCTTGCGGATGACGTCGGCGAGGGTCGTGGCCACACCGTCGCGGGTGATGCCGCACGGGCCGCTCTCGTGCGCGCCCATCCACAGCTCGGACTCGGGTTCGGCGCTCGGGATCGAGCGGCCCTGAAGGCTGGCGATGGAGACATGTGAGCCCCAGGCGTCGGTGAAGAGCACCGGCTCCAGAAGATCCATGGTCGCGATCCTATGCGGGAGGCCGCTGTCGATACTGTGACGCCCATGTCTGAGATCTCCGGCTTCTGGGCCGTCATCCCGGCGGGGGGCGCGGGGACTCGTCTGTGGCCGCTGTCGCGGGCCGGTCATCCCAAGTTCCTCCACGACCTCACGGGCGCGGGCAGTTCGTTGCTGCAGCAGACGGTGGAGCGGGTGTCGCCGCTGGCCGGTGAGCGCGTGGTCGTCGTGACCGGTGCGGCGCATGTCGACGCCGTCGTGGCGCAGTTGCCGGAGCTGGGTGAGGGCTATGTGCTTGCCGAGCCGGCGCCTCGTGACTCGATGGCTGCGATCGGTCTCGCCGCAGCCTGCGTCGAGGCCCGTGATCCCGACGCGATCATCGGGTCGTTCGCGGCTGACCACGTCATCCCGGATGCGGAGGCCTTCAGGGCGTGCGTCGCGGAGGCGGTCGAGGTGGCCCGCACAGGGCAGCTCGTGACGATCGGGATCGAGCCGACGCACCCGTCGACGGGGTTCGGCTACATCCAGATGGGCTCGCGGCTCATGGGGCAGCCGACCGCGCGGCGCGTGCGCCAGTTCGTCGAGAAGCCCGACGTGCGGCGGGCGACCGCGTATCTCGCGACAGGGGAGTTCCGGTGGAACGCCGGCATGTTCGTCGTCCGCGCGGGGGCGCTGCTCGACCTCCTGCACCGGTGGCACCCCGAGTTGGCCGACGGGTTGAGGGAGATCGCTGCCGACCGGTCGAGGCTCGACGAGATCTGGCCGTCGCTGGAGAAGATCGCGATCGACCACGCGGTGGCCGAGCCGGCGTCGGACATCGGCGTCGTCGCGGTCGTGCCGGGGGACTTCGCGTGGGACGACATCGGCGACTTCTCCTCGTTGTCCGCGCTGCTCGACGAACCGGAGTCGGGGCCGCGGGTCCTGGGTGACGCGGGGCTCGTGCACGCGGTCGACTCCACGGGGCTGGTGTCACCGCGAGGTGGCCGACCGATCGCGGTCGTGGGGCTCGAGGACGTCGTCGTCATCGACTCCGGTGATGCGGTGCTCGTGACGACGCTCGAACGTGCCCAGGACGTCAAGAAGGTCGTCGAGGAACTCAAGGAAGCCGGCCGCACCGACCTCACCTGATCCTCCGCGCCTCCTTCGTAGCGTCAGCGTCAACGGCTGCTCTAACGCCCGTTGCCACTGACGTTGTGGCAGGGGGACTCCGTAGCGTCAGCGTCAACGGCTGCTCTAACGACCGTTGCCACTGACGTTGCGGGAGAGCGGGAGGGGGGCGGCTCCGGGAGCCGATCGAGCGGCGTCGGGAAATCACCTGTTGGGAACCCCCGCAGGGGCGGACGATGGGTCCATGACGACGACGTCCTCCACCCGGTCCACGTTCCCGGCCGACGGCGAACCACCCGTCCCCGTGGGACGCATCGCGATCGTGCGTGACCTGACCCGCGACGCGCTCGGCACGTTCGACCAACTCTGGCGCGACCATGGCGATGTCGTCCGCCTGCATGTGGGGCCGCGACCGCTGAGCCGCACGTTCACGGCCTTCAGCACCCCCGAGGCCGCCGCCACGGTGTTCGGTGGCACGACGTGGCGGACGTTCGACAAGAACGATCAGGTCTACCGCGAGATCCGGGCGTGGTTGGGTGACGGGCTCCTCTCGGCGCAGGGTGACGAGTGGACCCGCCAGAAACGCTTCGTGCAGCCGGTGTTCACGCATGCTGCCGTCGACGGCTACACCGACCTCATGGTGAGCGAGATCGCCGACGTGCTCGACGGGTTGGGAGGTTCAGGGGAGGACGACCTCGCCATCGACGTCGGCGAGTCGATGATGGCGCTCACCCTCCGGGTGGTCATCCGGGCGCTCTTCGGCAAGGCCGGGGACGATGCCGTGCCCGTCGTGCGGGAAGCCTTCCCCGAGGTCGCCGAGACGGTCATCCGGCGTGGTCTCGCACCGTGGTCCCCGCCGACGTCCTGGCCGATCCCGCGGACCCGACGGGCCCAGGCCGCGCAGCAACGGCTCTGGGACCTGTGCGACCGACTCATCGCCGAGCGTCGCGATGCGGGCGACCACGACCGTGGCGATCTCCTCGGCCGACTCCTCGCCGCGCGCGACGGGTCGGAGGCGCTCAGCGACAAGGAGGTCCGTGACCAGGTCCTCGTGTTCCTGCTGGCGGGTCACGAGACCACGTCGACAGCCCTGACGTACGCACTTCACCTGCTCGGACGGCATACCGACATCCAGGAGCGCGTGCGCGCGGAGGTGACCGAAGTCCTCGGCGACCGGACGCCCACCGCAGCGGACGCGGCGGCCCTGACCTACACAACGGCCTGCCTCAAGGAGGCGATGCGGCTCTATCCGTCAGCACCGATCATCGGGCGGCTCGCGACCGAGGACACCGAGGTCTCTGGAGTCCACGTGCCCAAGGGGACCGGCGTCATCGTGCTCGTGCGCAACATTCACCGCCACCCCGAGCACTGGCCCGACGCGCTGCGGTTCGACCCGGAGCGCTTCCTCGGAGATGCGGAGAAGGGGCGGCACCGCTACGCGTGGATGCCGTTCGGAGGCGGGCCGAGGGCGTGCATCGGGCAGTACTTCTCCATGTCCGAGGCGGTCCTCGTCCTGGCCATGCTGCTGCGCGAGTGGCAGGTGGAGGCCGTCGACACCCGCGACGACCTCCCCGTGCGTGCGGCCATCACCTTGGCGCCCGCCGAACCCGTCCGCGCCCACCTCCGCCGCGTGTGGGGTGCCCCGTAGCGTCAGTGTCAATGGCTGCTCTAGCGACCGTTGGCACTGACGTTGCGGGAGGGGTGCGCCGTAGCGTCAGTGTCAATGGCTGCTCTAGCGACCGTTCCCCCTGACGTTGCGGGAAGGAATTTGGGGGGTGTGTGAGCGCCGTTACCATGGAGGTCCCATGACTGACACCCTCACCGCGCTCGGCGCCAGCGTCACGTCGGCGCTGCCCGAACTCATCGAACTCCGCCGCGACCTGCACGCCCACCCGGAACTGTCGCGTCAGGAGTCCCGCACCACCGACGTCATCGTCGAGCGCCTGGAGAGCGCCGGCGTCCGCGTCCGCCGACTGCGGGGCACGGGACTGGTCGCTGACCTGGGAGCCGAGCAGCCGGCATACCGAGTCGCTTTGCGCGCGGACATGGACGCGCTCCCGGTGCAGGAACGCACAGGACTGCCGTTCGCGTCGACGACCGACGGGGTCGCCCACGCCTGCGGCCACGACGTCCACGTCACTGCACTGGTCGGGGCGATCCTCGCTCTCAAGGAACACGAGGAGGCCCTGCGCGAGCGCGGAACCGCCGTGCGCGCGATCTTCCAGGCCGCCGAGGAGGTCATCCCCGGCGGTGCGCAGGAGGCCATCGCCCAGGGGGTCATGGAGGGCGTCGACGCGATCTTCGCGCTGCACTGCGACCCGTCCCTCGACGTCGGCCAGGTGGGGCTGCGCGAAGGTCCGATCACCGCCGCGTGCGACCACATCCGCGTGCGCCTCACGGGGCGGGGCGGCCACACGTCGCGGCCGCAGCTCACCGAGGACCTGACCTACGCGCTCGCCAAGGTCATCACGGACGTCCCGGCCGCGCTCTCCCGCCGCCTCGACCCGCGTGCCGGAGCCGCCCTCGTGTGGGGCGTCGTCCGGGCCGGCGCGGCAAGCAACGTCATCCCGAGCGAGGGGGAGTGCAGCGGCACCCTCCGCATGCTCGACGCCAATGCCTGGCTCACCGTCGGGCCGATCCTCGACGAGATCGTCGCCGGCGTCGTCGCGCCCTATGGCGTCGAGGCCCGGCTCGAGCGGATCAAGGGCGTCCCCCCGGTCGTCAATCAGGCCGACGCCATCGACGCCCTGCGGTTCGCCTGTCTCGGGGCCGGCCTGCACATCGCGCCGACGGGGCAGTCGCTCGGTGGCGAGGACTACTCCTGGTATCTCACGCACGCCCCGGGCGCCATGGCACGACTCGGCACCCGCACCCCCGGAGGGCGGACCTACGACCTCCACCAGGGTGACGTCGTCATCGACGAGGAGGCGATCGGCTGCGGTGCGCGACTGCTCGCGTCCGTCGTCGTCGCACACACGGTCAAGGCGGACGGGGACACCCTCGCCGCCCCGATCCCGAAGGCAGGCACACATGAGTGACATTGACTGGGATGCCTTGCGCGAGAAGGCCATCGAGATGACGACGCACTCCTATGTGCCGTACTCGGACTATCGGGTCGGCGTCGCCGGACTCACCGATGACGGCCGCGTCGTCGCCGGCTGCAACGTCGAGAACGCCGCCTACGGCGTGGGCCTGTGCGCCGAGTGCGGCATGGTCTCCGAACTCCACGCCACGGGCGGCGGTCTGCTCGTCGCCGTCTACTGCGTCGACGGACGTGGCGAGGCGCTCATGCCCTGCGGCCGCTGCCGCCAACTCTTGTGGGAGAACGGCGGTGCTGCGTGCCTGCTCATGACCCCCGAGGGCGTGCTCCCCATGGACCAGGTGCTGCCGCAGGCGTTCGGTCCGGACAACCTCGCGCAGCGTCCCTGAGCCACACAAACCCTTCCCGTATGCCGTGTCGCCGGCTGCCGTTCAACCGCTCGGGTCGCCTTGTTGTCCAGTGACATGATGACGGGCATGAGCGAGAACCACGACGCCGTTGAGGTCATCAGCACCAAGCGTGACAAGCGCGAGTTGAGCGACGACCAGATCCGCTGGGTCATCGACGCCTATACGCGTGGAGTCGTCGCCGACGAGCAGATGAGCTCGCTCGCCATGGCCGTACTGCTCAACGGGATGAACCGTCGCGAGATCGCCACGTGGACCGCGGCGATGATCGACAGCGGCGAGCGGATGGACTTCTCCTCGCTGTCGCGGCCCACCGCCGACAAGCACTCGACCGGCGGCGTGGGCGACAAGATCACCCTGCCCCTCGCACCCCTGGTCGCGGTCTTCGATGTCGCTGTGCCGCAGTTGTCCGGGCGCGGACTCGGCCACACCGGCGGGACGCTCGACAAGCTCGAGTCGATCCCGGGTTGGAAGGCCGACCTCACCAACGAGGCGATGCTGGCCCAGCTCGACGACGTGGGCGCCGTGATCTGCGCGGCCGGCTCCGGGTTGGCCCCCGCC
Source organism: Knoellia sinensis KCTC 19936 (assembly GCF_000768705.1). Lineage (GTDB taxonomy): Bacteria > Actinomycetota > Actinomycetes > Actinomycetales > Dermatophilaceae > Knoellia > Knoellia sinensis. The sequence goes on along the minus strand of NZ_AVPJ01000028.1, from coordinate 7,007 downwards.
GACAAGAAGCTCTATGCCCTGCGCGACGTCACCGGCACCGTCGAGGCCATCCCGCTCATCGCGAGTTCGATCATGAGCAAGAAGATCGCCGAGGGGACGGGCGCGCTCGTCCTCGACGTCAAGGTCGGGTCCGGTGCGTTCATGAAGAACCGTGAGGACGCCACGGAGCTCGCGCGCACGATGGTCGAGCTGGGCACGGACGCGGGGGTCAAGACGGTTGCGCTGCTCACCAACATGCAGACCCCGCTCGGCCTCACGGCCGGCAACGCCCTCGAGGTGCGCGAGTCGGTTGAGGTCCTGGCCGGTGGTGGACCCGAGGACGTCGTCGAGCTCACCGTCGCCCTGGCGCAGGAGATGCTCGCCGCGGCCGGACGCGACGGCGATGACGTCGCCGCCGCCCTCAAGGACGGTCGGGCCATGGACGTCTGGCGACGGATGATCGCCGCCCAGGGCGGCGATCCGGACGCGGAACTGCCGGCTGCACGGCATACGGAAGAAGTTGTGGCGCCGGCCGATGGCGTGCTCACCCAGCTCGACGCGTATGCCGTGGGCGTCGCCGCCTGGCGTCTGGGCGCTGGCCGGGCCCGCAAGGAGGACCCCGTGCAGGCGGGCGCAGGCATCGAGCTGCACGCCAAGCCGGGTGCGGTGGTGCGCGGCGGCGAGAAGCTCATGACGCTGCACACGGACACTCCCGAGAAGTTCGAGCGGGCCAAGGAGGCCCTCGAGGGCGGGTTCACCATCGCCCCCGAGGGCTCGCGGCCCGATCTCCTGCCGTTGCTCATCGACAGGATCTCGGCGGACTGACTCCGCCTATCGACCGGCGGACGCGATCGCCTCGGCTCGGACCTCGGCCCTGACCTCGGCCCTGACCTCGGCCCGGACGGAGTCGGCCGCGGTCGCCGCGAACTCGGTCACGCGCTTGACGACCGTCGGGTCCCAGAGCGGACGGCGGTGACCGAGACCCTGCGTGAGGGTGAGCCGACTGTCGTGCCAGGTGTTCTTGACCTCGAGGGCGTCGGTGAGTGGAGCCTCGGGGTCGTCCTTGTCGTGCTCGAGGAGCAGTCGGGGCAGGCGCGGGTGCCTCGACGCCAGGGCGAGCAGGTCGAACTCGTCCATGGCGTGACCGATCTGGCCCTCGGCCAGGCTCCGCATGACCGCGGCCGATCGCGGGCCCACGCCGAGCGCGGTGCTGAAGGTCGCGACCATGCCACGGACCGTGGCGGGGACCGCAATGAAGGCGAGCGCCTCGGGTGAGGGCATCGGCCGGGTCACGGCGCCGCCGACGGCGAAGTCACTCATGGCGGTCATCGTCGTGAGGGCTCCGGCTGAGTGGGCGATCACCACCGTGGCTCGCCCGAACTCGCGCTCCACCGAGGCGAGCGCCTGGGCCATCTCGAGGAAGGTCGTCGAGCGACGGCCACGCAGCCCGGGGTCCGAGTCGCCGTGGCTGGGGGCGTCGAAGGCGACGACACAGAGGCCCTCGTCGACGAGGGGCTGGACGAACGACCCGAGCTGCTGCCACCAGCCGCCCCAGCCGTGGACGAGGTAGGCCGTGGGCCTGCCCCAGTCCCCATAGACGCGGCCGCGGACGACGCCGTGCTGCCAGGTCACCTCGAAGGGCTCGCCGCCAGAGGGCGTCCGCCCGTGACGGCTCGCGGCTGACGGGGGCTTGGGGAGTCGGAACCAGAGCCGGTTGGCGAGGTGGCCTCCGAGCGTCGGTGAGGTGCGTTCGAGGCGTTCGAAGACACGTGGAATAGTCCGAACGATCGTGCTTTTTGTGGATGACATCTGTACCCCTCAGGTGTGGATGTGCGTGGTTGGGTGTGGTGGGGGTGCCGGGTCAGTCGGTGACCGGCGTCCCTGGACGGGCGCTGTCGATGAGTCGCTCGGTGGCAACCCGGGCCCGAGTCGGTGCGGCCTCGTCGCGCAGCAGTCGCGCGGCGAAGTGGTGGCCCAGCATGATCCCGTTGAGATCGTGGGCGAACTGGAGCGTGTCGAGGTCCTCGCGGAGCTGGCCCTCGCGGATCGCTCCCCGGATGACGATCTCCATGGAGTCGAACCATTGGTGCTGCTGCGCGACGAGGAAGTCGCGGACCGGGCCGTCGGGCTCGTCGTCGAATTCCATTGCGGCGGAGATGAACACGCAACCGCCGGGCATGGCGTAGTCGGCGTAGCCGTCCCAGCCGAGCCAGTTCTCGCAGAGGGCGCGCAGGCGCTCGAGCCCGCGTGGCTCCTTGAGGGCCGGCTGGACGACACTCATGGCGAACAGTTGCGCGGCGTACTCGAGGACGTCGACCTGGAGCTGTTCCTTGGACTTGAAGTGGGCGAACAGGCCGCTCTTGGACATCTCGAGCGAGCTGGCGAGTGTGCCGATGGTGATGCCCTTGAGGCCGAGGTGGCTCGACTGCGCGAGTGCTTCGCGCAGTGCAGTCTCCCGCGTCTGGACACCTTTGGACATGACCCCATAAAAGCACGACCGTTCGATTCCCACAAGGGGTTTCGTGCCGCCACTAGGCTGCGTGAGTGACCGAGACTCCCGCCCCTGCCGTCCTGTCCGCAGCCCTCGTCAGTCGCGCCCCCAAGGCGCTGCTCCACGACCACCTCGACGGCGGGCTGCGACCGCAGACGATCATCGACCTCGCGAACGAATCCGGGTATGCCGGGTTGCCGGCCTCCGATGCCGACGCCCTCGGTCAGTGGTTCCGTGACTCTGCGGACTCGGGGTCGTTGGAGCGCTACCTCGAGACGTTCAGCCACACCGTGGCCGTGATGCAGACCGCCGATCAACTGAGTCGGGTCGCACGCGAGTGCGCGATCGACCTCGCCGCCGACGGGGTCGTCTATGCCGAGACCCGGTTCGCGCCGGAGCAGCACGTCGCGGGCGGGCTCTCGCTGACCGAGGTCATTGAGGCGGTGCTGGAGGGTCTGCGCGACGGTGAGGCCGAGGCGGCAGCCGCGGGCACGCCCATCCGCATGGTCGCGTTGCTGACGGCGATGCGTCACGCGGCCAAGAGCGACGAGATCGCCGAGCTGGCGGTGCGCTATCGCGACCAGGGCGTCGGTGGCTTCGACATCGCCGGGGCCGAGGCGGGGTTCCCGCCGAGTCGGCACCTGTCGGCGTTCGAGTACCTCCGCCGCGAGAACGCCCACTTCACCATCCACGCTGGCGAGGCGTTCGGGCTGCCGAGCATCTGGGAAGCGATCCAGTGGTGCGGGGCCGACCGCCTCGGACACGGGGTGCGGATCATGGACGACATCACGGTCTCGGACTCGGACTCGGCCGACGCCGAAGGTGAGGGGGCCACGCTCGGTCGCTTGGCGGCATACGTGCGTGATTGTCGGATTCCGCTGGAGATGTGCCCGACCTCGAACCTGCAGACCGGAGCAGCCGAATCCATTGCGACACACCCGATTTCGCTGCTCAAGGATCTGCGCTTCCGGGTCACGATCAACACGGACAACCGGCTCATGTCGGGCACGTCGATGTCGCGCGAAATGCAACTGCTCGTCGACGAAGCCGGATGGACCCTCGATGACCTGCGGTGGGCGACGATCAACGCGATGAAGTCGGCGTTCATCCCGTTCGACGAGCGGCTCGCGATCATCGAGCACGTGGTCAAGCCCGGCTACGCAGCCCTCTCCGCCGCAACCTGAGGGGCCGCGTCTCCCGCCGTGACTTCATCGCCCTTCCCGCAATGTCAGCGTGAGTGGCTGTTAGGGCAGCCGTTGACGCTGACGTTGCTGAGCGCCTTCCCCGTTGCGTCAGCGTGAGTGGCTGCTAGGGCAGCCGTTGACGCTGACGTTGCGGAGAGGAGTCAGGCGAGGGGGTCGGGCGGGAGGATCCGACGCGCCCTGGCCCCCTCGGCCTGCAGGCGCTCGAGGTCGCGGCGCCGGCGTTCGGCGAGGACGGCTCGCAGGATCCACTCGGGGTGGATGCCCGGGGGTGGCTGGGGCGAGACGTGGCGGAGCACCTGCGCGCCGAGGTCACGCCCGAGGTGCTCCCGAGACTGAGGCGTCAATCCGCCTGTGCGAGTGAGGAACTGACGCACGCTGATCGTCAGTGAGGCAGGCATCGGGCCGATGTCGGCGCCGCGGACCCAGTGCTCAAGTGCAGGCGGAGCGTCCGGAGGTGCCGTGAGCTGGAGTTGGTGGCGCAGCGCCATGACATAGGTGCCGGCAGCCATGTCGCCCAGGCGCTTGGCGCGCGGGTGCACGACTGCGGCGACGATGGCTGGAGCACCCTGCAGCAGATAGAACTCCACGAAGCCGACGAGGTGACGAATGACGCTGTGCCGCAACGTGATCGGCCCACCGTCGTCACGCACGGTCACGAGTCCCATGGCGTACTTGCCGGGGCTCCGGCCGCCCGTGGCCGTCTCGAAGACCACGGGAACGATGACCGTGAGGCCGACGAGGAGCGCGATCATCGCTGCCCGACTCACGGCCTCCGACAGGTTGCCCACGAGCATGCCCGCCACGAAGACGCAGACGAAGGCCAGGACGAACGTGATGAGCAAGTCGATGAGGCGAGAGGCGACTCGGCTCAGCACGCTGGCGACGGGCACCTCGACGGAGACACCCTCACCGGTGACGACGTCCTCGCCGGCGTAGGTGCGATAGCCACCGTCGATGCTCATGCGCCGAGGCTATCCCGCGGAGCGGGACCCGAGTCACCAGGTGCAAGGTGCGCGGCGTCGGACCGGCCACCCCCGCCGCATAGAGTGGCGCCGTGGACCTCGACGCCTTCATCGCCACCCATGTGGGCCAGTGGCGTCGTCTCGAGGAACTCGTGGGTCGTCGGCGTCTGTCCGGCGCGGAGTCCGACGAACTGCTCGACCTCTATCAGCGGGTCTCCACTCACCTGTCGGTCGTGCGTTCGGCCAGCCCGGACCCGACGCTCGTGAGCTGTCTGTCCTCGATCCTGGCGCGTGCACGGCATACGGCAACGGGGTCCCGGACCACGACGTGGCGTGACGTGGGCACGTTCTTCACCCAGACGTTCCCCGCCGCGCTCTATCGGACCCGCTGGTGGTGGCTCGCCACGACGCTGGGGAGCGTCCTGCTGGCGGTCGTCGTCGGGGCGTGGGCGGTGCGGAACCCGGAGGTCTTCACGCAGCAGATGACGCGGGCCGAGATCGATGCCTACGTCAACACCAGCTTCGAGAACTACTACTCGGAGTTCCCGCACCACGAGTTCGCGACGGTGGTGTGGCTCAACAACGCGTGGGTGGCCGCACAGTGCATCGCCCTCGGGGTGCTGGGGCTGCCGGTGCTCTACATCCTCGCCCAGAACGTCATCAACGTCGGACTCGCGGGCGCGCTCATGGTGAGCCATGACCGTGGGTCGCTCTTCTTCGGGCTGATCCTCCCGCACGGGCTCCTCGAACTCACGGCCGTCTTCGTCGCGGCGGCGGTCGGGCTGCGACTCTTCTGGTCATGGATCGAGCCGGGTCCCCGGAGTCGCCTCGACTCACTCGCGGCCGAGGGACGCACAGCCGCGGGTATCGCCTTGGGTCTCGTGGTGGTGCTGTTCATCAGCGGTGGGATCGAGGGGTTCGTGACGCCATCGGGCCTGCCGACGTGGGCGCGAATCTTCATCGGGGTGGTGGCCGAGGCGCTGTTCTTCGCCTATGTCTTCATCGTGGGCCGGCGAGCGGCCCGCGCCGGTGTCACGGGCGACGTGCTCGAGGCCGATCAGGGAGCCACGGCCCCCGTCGCAGCCTGACCTTCCTTCCCGCAACGTCAGCGTCAACGGTTGCTCTAGGAGCCATTGACGCTGACGTTGCGCCGGGCCTCTTCCGTAGCGTCAGCGCCAAGGGTTGCTCTAGGAGCCGTTCACGCTGACGTTGTGAGGAGGGTCAGCCGTCCCAGCCACGGGCGCGGAAGACTCGTTCGAGTGCCTCGAAGATCGGCTCCGGATCGCATCTGAGGGTGAGTACGGACAGGGGGACAACGATCTCGCCCTGGATCTGCAGGTCGGTGATCCGTACCTCGTCCCGCATGGCGACGTCCAGCGCGTTGTGCCCGGCCCCGTTGATCTCGACGACCACGCGGAAGCGCTTCCAGAACACGTCCAGGACGGCTCGACCGCCGGGCAACTCGCGCACCACCTGACGGTCGGGCTCGGGGAGGTTGCGGCGTCGGCACTCGACAGCAAAATCCAGTTCATTCAGTGACTCGGCGCCACGCACGATGTCCCGTATGCCGGCCTGTAACGCCTTGCGGAACCGGTGCCGTTTGACCCGCCCCAGTTCCGTTTCGACATCGGTCGCGCGAGCGAGTCGCTGCTGGATCGGCATGACCATGCACAGCATCGCCTGACGCACAGAGACGGCCCACAGTGCCGCTTGAACCGTGGCCACGGGTGGGGTGGATCGCGCCAGACCGCTAGATGCCCCGTGGCGATGGTCCCATCGTCGAGTCTCGTGCAGCACGACGTGGTCGGCCACCGCCTTCTCGTCGCCACGTTTCACCCACACGTGAATACGAGGCTCCTCGTAGCCGACGAGGCCGTCGGCCTGGAGCGACGTGATGCCGCCCAGTCGAGCTCCCGGGCCGACGGAGATCAGGGCCTCGCGCCACGCGGTCTCACCAGACAGAGGTCCGGTGTGGGTGACGATGCCCTTGCGATGGATCGAGCGCCACCTGCCGGCGTTCACCATCGCGCGGCGATGGCCGCGGGTGACGTCCATTCCCCTCAGGTCAGGGAGCGAGAGGACGCCAAGGTTGTCTTCGACGAGTTCGGTGAGGTCGGGGCGCGGTCGCTGAATCGGCATGTGAGGCAGCGTCTGCGACCAGTCCTCGTCAGCGGAAGGTGCAGTTCTGCGACCTGTGGACGAGGGCGACGAGAGAAGGCCCCTGTGGACGAGCGGACGGCATACACAACGTCAGTGACAACGGTCGCTAGAGGTGCCGTTCACGCTGACGTTGCGAGCGGAGCCCAGCGCAACGTCAGTGGCGTTGGTTGCTAGAAGAGCCTGTGATGTCTCAGGACATCGCGGACACTC
>NZ_AVPJ01000026.1 GCF_000768705.1 Knoellia sinensis KCTC 19936 | reverse complement strand
CGGGCGCCGGCGCGGTGCCTGCGAGCGGGGCTGCGCGGTGCGACGCCCCTTCGGTGCGGGGGCGGTGCGGCCTGTGGGAGCGGCTCGACGTGCCGAGGACGCAGCCTTGGTGCGGTTTGCCGCAGGCTTGGCGCGAGTCGCAGGTGACGTGGTGCCACGCGTCGGCGCCGACCGCTTGGAAGCAGGCACGGCCCTGCGCGGGCGTGCCTGCGCCGAGCGACCGGTCGCCGAGGCACCCGTTCGTCGAGGCTCGCGGCCTCGTGACGGGGGCGGGGTCCGCGGGGTCACGGCGTCGTCGTGGGTGTGGGGCGTGCCGCGGCTCCCGGGCCGCCGGACGAGGTGCTCGAGGGCGGACTCGTCGCAGCACCGGATGACGATGCGGTGGGCTTCGGGCCCGCAGACGCACCCGGCGTCGGAGTGGCCCCCGGGTTCGGAGCAGCGCTCGAGTTGGCGTTCGGCGTCGCTGGAGGCACCGGGGTCACCGGAACCTTGCGCGTCGCCGTCGTCGTCTGCGTCGCACCCGTGCGCGAGTCGACACTGGTCGTCCTCACCTCGATGTCGTCCCCCTTGACCGTTGTCACCGTCGTTGTCGTCACGGTGCCCACCGTCTTGACCGTGGTCTGGGGAGTCGTGGCCGGGCGGGCAGCCGCAGCAGCCGAGCTGCCTTGTGTGGCAACTGTAAATTCCTTCTTCGTGTCGGCCACCTCCGCCACGCCGAGGACCTTGCCATCACTCAGCCGGAGGAAGGCAGCGCTGGTCGAGGGAACCATCCCCATGCCCAGGGCGCGCTTGGCCAGCTCGGCCGGAGCACTCTGGGCATTGATCGTGTGGTGGAGCTCCTCCTCGGCCGCAGCCAGTTCGTTGGACGTGTCCTGCAGGTCCCCGAGGACGAACGAGCCCTTGGCCATCGCCGTGTTGAGCATGAGCACCCCGAGGAGGCCGGCGACGAGCAGCGCCAGGCAGGCCGCGACGAAGCCCGGCTGACCGGTCTTGGCCTGCTGGCGCACGACGCGCAGCGGCTGCGGCTTCGCGGATCGCGGGGTGGAGCGCTGGAGTGGGCGGGCGGTGGCAATCTGGGTCATCGCCGGACTCCCTTCGTGGTACGTGTGCGTTCTGCGACCCGCAGTCGTGCCGACGCGGATCGCGGGTTGGTGGATTGCTCGTCGGCGCTGGGCTCTTCTGCCCCGCGCGTGAGAAGTCGGAGGTATGCCGCGTGCTCGGGAAGCTCGACCGGCATACCGGGTGGGGTCGTGGACGTCGCGCCCGCGGCGAGCGCACGCTTGGTGATGCGGTCCTCGAGCGAGTGGTAGGACAGGACCGCGATCCGGCCACCGACGCCGAGGACATCGAGCGCGCCCACGATGGCGCGCTGCCATGCGCCGAGCTCGTCGTTGACCTCGATCCTGAGCGCCTGGAAGGTGCGCTTGGCAGGATGACCGCCCGTGCGCTGCGACGCCGCCGGCACCGCCTCGCGCAGGAGCTCGACGAGCCGTGCCGACCTGGTGAACGGTTCGACCTCACGCTCCCTCACGACCGCCGAGACGATGCGCTTGGCGAATCGCTCTTCGCCGTAGTCACGAAGGATCCGGATGAGCTCGCCCGGGGCGTAGGTGTTGAGCACCTCGGCCGCGGTGACGCCACTGCTCTGGTCCATGCGCATGTCGAGAGGTGCGTCCTGGGCGTAGGCGAACCCGCGGTCGGCCTCGTCGAGTTGCAACGAAGAGACACCAAGGTCGAACAGGACGCCCTGGATCTCAGTGAAGCCCAGGTCGGAGACCACCTCGTCGATCTGGTCATAGACGGCGTGCACTCCACGGAAGCGGTCACCGAAGCGTGCGAGTCGCTCGCCCGCCAAGGCGAGCGCCTCCTCATCGCGGTCGATGCCGATGACCGTCGCCTCCGGGCAGCGCTGGAGGAAGGCCTCGCTGTGTCCACCCATCCCGAGCGTTCCGTCCACCAACACCGACCCCGGCTCCGAGAGGGCCGGGGCGAGGAGATCGACGATGCGGTCGCGGAGCACGGGTACGTGCCGCTCGTGGGCGGCTCCCCGTGACTCCATGTCTGCCTCCTTGTGTTGGTGCTGTGTTCGGTCGTGCTCCGTGCGGAGTGGTCCTGCGTCGTGCGGTGTGCTGCGGAGTTGGGCGGTGGCCCTCCTCCCCTGACCCCTGGTCCCCATCCGTCCGGGGCCCGGCACGGGGGAAGTCGTGTCGGGAACCGGTCGGCTGGAGGCCGAGGGCCGGGGAAGGTCACATGAGTCCGGGGATGACCTCCTCGGACTGCTCGGAGTAGGCCTGCTCGGTGCTCGCGAGGTAGTCGTTCCACGCCTCGGTGTCCCAGACCTCGACGCGTGAGCCGGTTCCGATGACGGTGCATTCGCGGCTCAGTCCCGCGTACTGGCGCAGGTGCGCCGGAATCGTGACGCGCCCCTGCTTGTCGGGAATCTCGTCGCTGGCGCCGGAGAGGAACACGCGGATGTAGTCGCGCACGGCCCGGTTGGTCGTGGGCGCTTCCTGCATCTGTTGGGTCACCTTGACGAACTCGTCCATGGGGAAGACGTAGAGGCAACGCTCCTGGCCGCGGGTCACCACGAGGCCGGTCGACAGCCGCTCACGGAACTTGGCGGGAAGGAAGAGCCGGCCCTTGTCATCGAGGCGAGGCGTGTGAGTACCGAGGAACACCGCGCTCACCTCCCATCCGTTTCGACCCGTGGGCGACACTTCACTCCGGCGTTCCCCACTTTACTCCACCCATAACCGAAATCAAGTTGTTACCGGGAAGTCTTGACTGTTTTTCTGCAGGTCAGAGGCGGTGGTGGAAAGTGGGGCACCTTCGCGCGAACTGCACCGTTTTCGGACTCGCCGAGGCCCAGGAGGGCCACCTCGACCCGCCCGAGCCCTGCCGGTTTCCTGCACGTCCCCTGTGAAGGAGCCGTTTTGTCGCCGGTGCACCTATCTCGGTGGAGGAATGTGGGGCAAGATCGAAAGCCCCGTGGCGCAGGGCCTCGGGGGCACTGACCTCAGGAGCCCCGGTGTCGGCACACGACGACCTCCACCAGACGCACACTCAGCCCAGGACCGACCTTCCGCCCCGCCAGGGCGCTGCACTCGACCAGGTCCTGCAGGTGGCCAGTTCGCTGCAGTCGGCGATGAACTCCGTGATCGAGGGCAAGCCCGCAGCTGTCCGGACGGTCGTGACCGCCCTCCTCGCCGAGGGCCATGTGCTCATCGAGGACGTGCCCGGTGTCGGCAAGACGATGCTGGCGAAGACTCTCGCCCGCTGCATCGACGCCTCCGTCCGCCGTGTGCAGTTCACCCCCGATCTGCTTCCGAGCGACATCACCGGCGTCAGCGTCTACAACCAGGACGTGCGCGACTTCGAGTTCCGGGCCGGCGCGATCTTCGCCAACGTCGTCGTGGGCGATGAGATCAACCGTGCCTCCCCCAAGACCCAGTCGGCTCTGCTCGAGTCGATGGAGGAGGCGCAGGTCACGGTCGACGGCACCACCTACTCCTTGCCGCGGCCGTTCATGGTGCTCGCCACCCAGAACCCGATCGAGATGGAGGGCACCTACCCTCTGCCCGAAGCGCAGCGCGACCGCTTCATGGCTCGGATCTCGATGGGCTATCCGTCAGCCCGGAGCGAGGTCGACATGCTCGACCAACACGGCGGTCGTTCGCCCCTCGAGGACCTGCGTCCGGTGACCGATGCCGCGACGGTGACCCAGATGATCGAGGCGGTTCGCACGGTCCATACGTCGCAGGCGCTGAAGCAGTACGTCGTCGACGTCACGCAGGCCACCCGCACCAGTTCGGCTCTGCGCCTGGGCGCCTCGCCACGTGCGAGCCTCCACCTGCTGCGCGCCGCCCGAGCCCACGCAGCACTGGCCGGTCGCGACCACGTCCTTCCCGACGACGTCCAGTCCGTCACCATCCCCGTGCTCGCTCACCGGCTCATGCTCACGGGTGAGAGTCAGCTCGCGCACCGTTCCGCGGCCGACGTCCTCACCGACCTGCTCCAGCGGGTCCGCGTTCCAGCCCCCACACGCTGAGCCGGTGATGCGCAGATTCCGCGAATCCCTGACGACGCGAGGAGCAGCCTTCCTGGCGTCGGGGATCGTGCTCGTCGTTGCCGGTCTGATCCTCGGCCAGCACGACCTCAGCCGCATCGGCACCGCCCTGTGCGCCCTGCCGCTGTTCGCTGGCCTGCTCGGGCGACGTCACGACTTGAGCCTCGAGGTCGACCGTGAGGCGACCCCCTCACGCGTGACGATCGACGAGCCGGCGGTCATCGGCGTGACGATCTCCAATCCGTCCGCCAATCGCTCGCCGGTCCTGCTGGCCGAAGAGCACCTGGACTACTCGCTCGGTGACCGGCCCCGGTTTGTCGTCCCGTCACTGCCGAGCCGCACCTCCACCCACGTGGAGTATGCCGTTCGCGCCCACGCGCGCGGAGCCCACCGTCTCGGTCCGCTCGGCGTCCGCGTGCAGGACCCCTTCGGGCTCACCCTGCGCCACACCTCGATCAGCAGCCACGACGAGCTGCTCGTGCTCCCCCGCATCGTGAGCCTCTCCGACGGCCGAGCTCTCGGGCGTGGGCTCGGCGCCGAGGGAGCAGTCCCCCACCGCGTCGCCCTCCACGGAGAGGACGACCAGTCGATTCGTGAGTACCGCGACGGAGACGACCTCAGGCGCATCCACTGGCCGGCCACGGCCCGCACCGGGGAGCTCATGGTGCGGCAGGAGGATCGGCCGGCCAAGCGCCGTGCCATCGTCCTCCTCGACACGCGGGGCCACGCCCACGGCGGCAAGGGGCCGAGTGGCTCACTGGAGTGGGTCGTGACGATGGCCGCGTCCACGGTCAAGCACCTCCTCGACTCCGGATTCGCCGTCCACCTGCTCACGCCGGACGCCGGCGAGGAGTCCGGGGTGCGCGAGGACATCGAACTCGACCACTCGTTGGAGACGCTCGCACGAGTCATCCCGACCGAAGACGCCGGCATCGACGGCATGCTGCACGCCGCCACTGCAGCGACCGCTCAGGGCGGACTCGTCGTGGCGCTCGTCGGTGCCCTCGACGACGACTCCGCCCGGGCTCTCTCGTCCCTGCGCCAGCCAGGTGGCCCCGGCCTCGCCTTCATCGTCGACGCCCCGTCCTTCAGTCGGGGTGGACCGCAAGGTGCCGCAGACGCGGGCGCCACGGCTGCAGCCCTGACGGGAGCTGGATGGTCGGTCCTCTCGGTGACCCCGGACCTCGGGGTGGGCGAGGCGTGGTCCGCCATCGCCGGCACCCGATCCCTGGTGAGTGCACGATGAACCGCGCTCGACCCGTCGAGACCCTCCTCGCCGCCCTCGCCTCGTTCACGGTGTCGCTGCCGCTGCTGACCCTGTTCGACGCCAATACCTGGGTTCGGCCGACTGCCCTCATGATCGCCGTGATTGCCCTTGTCGGTCTCGGCCTGCGCTCCGTCACGCCGACTGCCTGGATCGTCATCCTCGGTCAGGCGGCCGCTGGAGTCCTCGCCGTGTCGTGGTTGCACGGACGCGGCCACCTCTACTTCGGAGTGCTTCCCGGGCCCGACACCGTGAACTCCTTCGGCATCCTCCTCGGCGAGGCGCGGGAAACGGTCATGTCCTATTCGGTGCCGGTGCCGACCGAACGCGGAGTCGTCGTCGCCATCACGATGCTGGTCGGCCTGACGGCCCTCGTCGTCGACGCCACCGCGGTGACCCTCCGCGCGCCCGCACTGGCCGGACTCGGCCTGCTCACGGCCTACCTCACCTCCGCCACGAACTCGGGCGACGGACTGTCCTGGCACTACTTCGCCCTGCCGATCACGTTCTGGCTCGCTCTCCTCGCCACCCAGGGGATCGGCACCGTCCGGCGATGGGGCACTGCCGTCCCACGCGGCGCCGACGGAGGTGAGTCCGACCCGGTTCTCGGCGTGGCAGGGGCGGCACGCCTCCTCGGTGCCGGGGCACTCGTGACGGCCATCGTGCTGCCCACGATCGTGCCGCACTTCCCCACGACCTTCGTCGCCGATGGGCTCGGACGAGCCGACAATGCGCGAGGCGGTGGATCGGTCACGCTCAACTCCACCATCGACCTGCGGCGCTCGCTGGAGAACCAGTCACAAGCCCCCGTCATCGACTACACGACGTCGTCGAGCACCCCCGAACCGCTGCGTGTCGGCATCCTCACCGACTACCGCCGGGGTGAGTGGCGAACACAGTTCCGGGCAGACCGGACCGTCACGCCAGGACCGGGCACCGTGACCGCTGACCCCGACATCGCCCGCACGGAGGCGCAGTTCACCGTCCAGGACAACCGGCTCCAGTCCCCGCAGATCGCCCTGCCCACTCCCCTCGTCGGTGTGGAGCTCGACGACGCCACCCTGCGCGAGAGTTTCACCGGGGCCTACGAAGTCGACCGCACCCTCGAGGAGTACTCAGCGACCTACGCGCAGCTCACCCCGAAGGACTCGGACTTCGGGACGGAAGGCCCGACACCACCCGGTTGGGAGCAGGGCCTCTACAGCGAGATCGATGACCGGAGCGTCGAACGCCTCAGTGAGCTGGTCGACTCCGTCGTCCCTGAGGACTCCACCCCTCTGGAGACCGCACGCCTGCTGCAGGCCCATTTCCGCAGTAGCCAGTACACCTACTCCCTCCAGTTGCCGACACCGACCGACCCCGTGTCCGGTCGTCAGATGATGGCCGACCCACTGTCGAACTTCCTCATCAGCCGCACCGGCTACTGCGTCCAGTTCGCGACGGCTTTCATCATGGCGGCACGGCTCAAGAACATCCCTGCGCGGATGGCCATCGGCTTCCTCCCCGGGACGTTTGCACAGGGCGTCTACACGGTGCGTGCGGCCGATGCCCACGCCTGGCCAGAACTGTGGTTCCCCGACCTCGGCTGGACCCGATTCGAACCGACGCCGGGCTCACGCACCGGCGGTGCACCGTCGTACAGCCTCATCCCCACCGAGACAGGCCCTGCTGCGACGGCCACCCCGACCGCGTCCGGCGCCGTGCCGACGCCGACCCCCAGCCAGCGCCCGGACACCGACACCGAGACCCTCCCCGACGCCGAGACCACGTCAGGCGGTCCGCTCACGTGGCTCACCGACAACCTCTTGGCCATCGGCTTCGTCGTGTCGTTGGTCCTGTCGCTGCTGCTCGTGCCTGTCGCGGCCTGGATGCGACGGCGGCGCCTTCGAAACGCGGCACGCGACGACGCCGAACGTGTCGAGGCCGACTGGGCCGCGCTCATCTCACGCCTCGGGGACATCGGCATCGCACCACCCTCCGGCAGCACCCCCCGGCAGGCCGGCACCCAGTTGACGCACGATGCGATCCTCTCGGGAGAGTCCAAACAGGCCATGGGCCGCATCGTCGCCACCGTCGAGCGTGCCCGCTACGCCCCACCGCAGGCGAGCCTCGACGACGTCAGCGGGGACACAAAGACTGTCTGGAAGGCGGCGGCCTCCGCCCGCCAGCGCAGCGATCGGGCGAGGGCCTACCTCTTCCCGAGCGACGGCATGCGCCAATGGGGCGATCTCCGCGCCGACCTCGCCAGGTGGCCACGTGAGGCGTGGTCCCGCCTCCGCCGCCGCTGAAGCCCGCGACTGATCCGGAAGGGCAGACGCACGTATGCCGCCCGCTCTGGTGAGCGGACGGCATACGGTGCGTTGCGGTTGGGTCGGAAACTCAGTCCAGCTTCCGGGACTGACCACTCACGGCTACGGGCCGCCCACGCAGAGCGTGGGACCCGGGTCGCATCAGAGCGACCTGCGTTGCCTCCGCCGTTCGTTGCTCAGTCCAGCATCCGGGACTGACCCCTCACGGCTACGGGCCGCCCACGCAGAGCGTGGGACCGGGTCGCATCAGAGCGACCTGCGTTGCCTCCGCCGTTCGTTGCTCAGTCCAAGTAGTCGCGCAGCGCCTGCGACCGGCTCGGGTGGCGGAGCTTGCTCATCGTCTTGGACTCGATCTGACGGATCCGCTCGCGGGTCACGCCGTAGACCTTGCCGATCTCGTCGAGGGTCTTGGGCTGACCGTCGGTCAGGCCGAACCGCATCGACACAACCCCGGCCTCGCGCTCGGACAGCGTGTCGAGGACGGAGTGCAGCTGCTCCTGGAGGAGCGTGAAGCTCACGGCGTCCGCGGGAACGACGGCCTCGGAGTCCTCGATGAGGTCACCGAACTCGCTGTCGCCATCCTCGCCGAGGGGGGTGTGCAGCGAGATCGGCTCGCGGCCGTACTTCTGCACCTCGACGACCTTCTCGGGCGTCATGTCGAGCTCGAGGGCAAGTTCCTCGGGCGTGGGCTCGCGGCCCAGGTCCTGCAGCATCTGTCGCTGCACGCGGGCGAGCTTGTTGATGACCTCGACCATGTGGACCGGGATGCGGATCGTGCGCGCCTGGTCGGCCA
This sequence comes from Knoellia sinensis KCTC 19936, assembly GCF_000768705.1. Classification (GTDB taxonomy): domain Bacteria; phylum Actinomycetota; class Actinomycetes; order Actinomycetales; family Dermatophilaceae; genus Knoellia; species Knoellia sinensis. The sequence continues at coordinate 14,457 of NZ_AVPJ01000026.1, read as the reverse complement.
TGGCGCGGGTGATGGCCTGGCGGATCCACCACGTCGCGTAGGTCGAGAACTTGTAGCCCTTGGTGTAGTCGAACTTCTCGACTGCACGGATCAGGCCGAGGTTGCCCTCCTGGATGAGGTCGAGGAAGAGCATGCCGCGACCCGTGTAGCGCTTGGCGAGCGAGACGACCAGTCGGAGGTTGGCCTCGAGCAGGTGGTTCTTGGCGTTCTTGCCGTCCTGCGCGATCCACCAGAGCTCGCGCTTGAGCTTCATGTCGATCTTGTCGCCCGAGTTGAGGCGCTCCTCTGCGAACAGGCCGGCTTCGATGCGCTTGGCGAGCTCGACCTCCTGCTCGGCGTTGAGGAGGGCCACCTTGCCGATCTGTTTGAGGTAGTCCTTGACCGGGTCGGCCGTGGCGCCTGCCGTGACGACCTGCTGGACGGGGGCGTCCTCCTCGTCGTCGTCGCGCAGGACGAAGCCGCCCGCGGACTCGGGGGCGGCGTCCCCGGACGTGCTCTTGTCGTCCGAGTCCTCGCCGTCGGCGTCGTCACCATCAGTGTCGTTGTCGCCCTTGGAGTCGGCTCCCGCGGCGACGTCCTCGACAGCGACATCGGTGAGCTCAGCCTCGTCGACGTCCACGGCCTCGCCGTCCTCGGGTTCGCCGTCGCCGTCGGGCTTGGAACCGTTGGCTGCTGCCTTCTTGGCAGTGGTCTTCTTGGCCGCGGTCTTCTTGGCAGCAGCCTTCTTGGCGGGTGCTGCCGCGGCAGCCGAGGCCTTCTTGGTCGTGGCGGCCTTGGCCGCCTTCTTGGCCGGGGCCGCCTTGGTGGCGTCCGTGGACGACGCAGCCTTCTTGGCGGGCGCCGCCTTCTTCGTTGCAGCCGCCTTCTTGGTGGTGGCCGACGTCGTCTTCTTGGCAGTCGCCTTGGTCGCTGCGACGGCGCGGTCAGGTGCGGTCATCACGACCTCGATCCCCTGACCTGCAAGCGCCGACAGCACCTTGCGACCGCGCGCGGGTCGCACGCCTGCGGCGAGGATGGCCTGGGCCACCTGCTCACCGGACACCGATCCCGTCGTGCGTCCGGTGCGGACGAGGTCCTGCAGTGCGGGGTGGCTGAACTCGGCGGGGAGGGGCGTCTCGGAGGCGTTCGTGGACACAGGCGACACCGACAACCTTTCGTCACGGGGAGCGCTCGGTCTTGGCTCACGCGAGGGCGGAGCACTGACCGGCTGGTCTTGTTGGTGCACCTTCTGACGTGATCTGCAGGGGTGAAGATCGGCCGTTGCTCGAAGGGTGCATTCACATTATAAATCGCCGCGAGCCCCCAGCCCTATTCCAGGGGGTCCGCGGCGATTCAGAAGTGGCCCTGAGTCCCGGTGGGACGCGGCACCGATCGGGCGTTCAGCTCTTGACGGCGAGGACCGGGCACGACGCGTCGAGGAGGATCCGCTGCGCGTTGGAACCCAGGATGAGCTTGCCGACGGGCGTCCGTCGCCTCAGACCGATGACGATGAGTTCTGCGGAGATCTCATCGGCAACGCTGATGAGATCCTCGGCCGGTTCGTTGCCGCGGATGAGCTGACGCACCTCCACGTCGATGCCCTGACTCTTGAGGTCTGCGCCGAGCGATTCGATGTCGGTGTTCGCGTCCGGGGCGCCGTCGCGCCCCGAGTTGATCACCACGAGGTTGGTCTTGCGCAGGAGAGCCTCCTCACCAGCACGCGCCAACGCGGCGGCGCCCTCCTTGGTCGGGACGTACCCCACGACAATGGCCACGAGTTCCTCCTTCTCAGCAGGTCAGCCCGCTCGGGCTCTTGCTCACGGACGCTACCGGAGATTGTGACCCAAGACACGGCCCACTACGGCGCGCCTCCGGCTGGCACTCACGCGACGTCGATCAGTGCCGCGCCAACGCCTCGCGGATGATGTGCCCGACGCGATCGATCTCGATGAGGAATCCGTCGTGCCCGAATCGCGAGGGGATGTGACGGAGGGTCGTCGCCGGACGCAGTGCGGCGACCTCCTCGGACAGCCGCGCCGGGTAGAGCCGATCCGTGTCGACCCCTGCCACGACGAGGTGACCGGCGAAGCTCGCGAGAGCTGCGGCGACGCCTCCCCTGCCACGACCGACGTCGTGGCTGTTCATGGCTTCCGAGAGGACGAGGTAGGAGTTGGCGTCGAAGCGAGCGCCGAGCTTGCCAGCGTGGTGGTCGAGGTAGGACTCCACGGCGAAGCGACCTGTGCGGCCGTCCGGCCCCAAGGGGTCCTCACCCGGCTGCGCCTCTCGCCCGAAGCGCTCGGCCAACTCGCCCTCGTGACGGTAGGTGACGTGGGCGATGCGTCGTGCGATCCCGAGCCCGTCGCTCGGCGACACGCCCCGCCCGTAGTAGTTGCCGTCGTGGAACTGCGGATCGCTGCGGATCGCGAGGAGTTGCGGCTGGCACCAGGCGATCTGGTCGGCCGTCGCGTATGCCGTGGACGCGAGGACGATGCAGCTGGCGACCCGCTCGGGGTGCGTCGTGGCCCACTCGATCGCGCGCATCCCGCCCATGGAGCCGCCCAGCACGCCGGCCCATTGGTCGATGCCGAGGTGGTCGGCGAGGCGGGCCTCCACCTCGACCTGGTCACGGATCGTGATCGACGGGAATCGTCCGCCCCACGGCTGTCCGTCGGGTGCCTCGCTCGAGGGCCCCGTGGTGCCCTGACACCCCCCGAGCACGTTGCTTGCCACGACGAAGAACCGGTCAGTGTCGAGGGGCCGACCCGGACCGATGAGCCCGTCCCACCAGCCCGCTGTCGGACGACCCGGGCCGGCAGGACCCTCGACGTGCGAATCGCCGGTGAGCGCGTGCTCGACCAGCACGGCGTTGTCCCGCGCGGCGTTGAGTGACCCCCAGGTCTCGTAGGCCACAGTGACCGCGGGAAGGCTTCCACCGCGCTCGAGTATCACCGCGCCGACGTCGGCGAACTCGCGGTCGCCAATGGGATCGCCCGGGCGCCAGAAGGCTGTTGTCGGGAGGTCGGTGATGGTCATGAGGGAAGCTCCTTGAGTCGCGCTTGCACGTCGGCGCCGACGTGCCGTGTCTTCACCCGGGGCACCCCACCGCGAGGAGGGTTGCCGCCCAGCAAGCCGGGGCTTGTCGCTGGGACTCTTGACCTGGGCACGAGTTTAGGGCCCTCTGGCAACGTCGACCCAGCCCTGTCCGCAGCGTGAGAGCACCGGGCTCAGGCAGCAACGCCGCCCCACGGATGGCGGGGCCGCATCTGGAACTCGATCATCCGGCCGAGGAACATCGCGAGCCGATAGTCGGGCTCGACACGCAGCGCGCGGGTCACCGCGTCGCCCGCTGCCGATCCACTGCCCACCCCCCACGCGACACAGCCGGTGACCGTGCAGATCGCCGCCGCCTCGTGCGACCACTCGTCGGGCACCCGACGCGCCAGGAGTTGCAGACGCCGGAGCACGGCTGACGAAGCGTCCGACGTGGTCGCGGGGCCGGACGGGACGGCCTCCTCGAGCAGCGAGCGCGAGTGCTCGTCCACCTTCTCGAGCGGGAACATCACGGGGGACATCCACGCGATCAGGGCATCGCGCCAGGGTTTGTGGTCGAGCGAGCGGACCATACGGGCCAGCTCTCCGTCGGACACGGCGAAGGCATCCCCGCGGTCCCCCACCGGGGCGAGGAGACGACCCCACAGCTCCGGCTCACGCTCCACGTGGACGAACGGATTGCCGATGCGCGCGACCACCGCCTCGAGCAGGGCCAGGCGCGCCGTCTCCGCCTCGTCGTCGTGCTCCGCGTCATCGTCGTGCTCGGCCACGTCGTCGTGCTTGGCCTCGTCACTGGCATCCCAGGAGTCGCACCAACTGCACGTCCCGGGTTCGCACGCTCCATCGCAGTCGTCATCGTCATCGTCGTCGTCCTCCTGATCGAGAAGGCCGTCGGGATCGATCTGACGGCAGAAGGCGTCCCAGAGGGCCGCCAACTCGTCGCCGACTCCTGCGCTGAGCGCAGGGTCCTCCTCGATGAGCGCACCAACCTCTTCGCGGCTCGAGAGCGGAGCACTCCCCCGCGCGATGAACTCCGCCACGGCAGGCACGGTCGCCTCATCGGCGAGGGGGTGCCCGTCGATGTGGTCCGGCAGGAGCCCGTCGAGGGAGTTCGCCGGGCGGCAGCACCAGCCCCACCATCGCCCCTCTCTCACCACGACGTGGTCGATGATCCCGACGCCCGCGTCGACGAGACCGTGGTGCACCGCCCGCAGCAGCGATCGCGACTCGCCCGGCACGGAGTCGTAGCCCACGAGCATGGCGAGCTGGGGATCGATGCGTCGCAGGCTCACGAGCAGGGCGTCTGCGACACGCCGGACGTCCCGCTCCGGCGGGAGGTCGAAGCGGGCGACCGGGCCGATGATCTTGTCGGTCACCATGAGGATTGCGACGCATTGGGCGAGCTGGTGGCCGACCTGGTGGGGCAGCACGGCCAGCAGCTCGTCGGTCGAGGAGATCTTCACTGAGGAGGTCATGACCTCAGCGTCGAAAACGGCCGGCTCGAGCGAAAGGGTCACTTCACGGAATGTGGACAACCCGGCATACGGCCGCTGGCCTGTGGACAGCCGTCACGCACGAAATCAGGCAGAGGGGCCACGCCCGTCGTCGACGACCTCGCCCGGCACCGCCGCACCGTGGCCGGGGCCGCGACCGGTCGACCGCTCCCAGGCCAGGAACTCCTCGGTCTCGGTCACGAGTTGGGCCGCGAGCCACGAGCCGACCATCGCGTCATCAGCCAGCCCCAGCGCGCCGAGGATGCCCTCGGGGAGGAGGTCGACGGGAGAGACGAGGTATCCCGCGGCGCCGAGCATCATGAGAAGACGCCCGACCGACGTGCCGGTGTATTCCCCCGACCGCACTGCCTTGACCAGACGGGGCACTGCTTGGGCGCGATCGACCATCGACGGGCCGCCCGGACGGGTGGCGATCTTGATGGCCGTGGCCAAGCTCTTGAACGTGGCAACCCTGGAGTGCATCGCCACCGGATCAGACCTGCGCAATCTGGGCAGACGCCGTCGGGAACTCACGACGCGCGTTGTCGCCGATGCGGTTGAGGAGCCAAGCGTCGAGGCCGGCCCCGACGACACCGCCGACGATCGGGACGTTGCGGCCGAAGCGGCTGAACGTCTTCTTGCCAGCGGTCGAGATCAGGCGGAACCCGATGGCCTTGTTGACAACCATGAGCGCCGGGCCGGGGAGCCGCTGCGCGGCGAGGTTGGTGAGTCGCCCCGTCGGCGCCACCATGCCGGCCTTGGCGAGCAGGTCATCGGCGTCGGCTCCGACCAGGGTGAGCATGACCGCGGTGCGGATCTGGGGCTGGGTGATGTCGTGCCCTCGCACGCTGGCGATGGCCGCAGTCATGCGGGTGGCCAGCAGATAGAACCCGAGAACGTTGGCAGGCAGCGAGATCGGCAGAAGGATGAAGCCGCCGAGACCCGTGACGAAACCGCTGGCCCCGGCGAGCTTGAGGTGACTCTTGACCAGGTCGTCGACGGCCCCGTCGACATTGCCGCCGTTCTTCGTGAGGGCCTTCGCAGCGACGGTGGCAGCCGAGTCGAAGGGGCCTCGTCCGTCGATCCCGGTGTCGAGAAGATTCTCGACCAACTTGCTCGCACTGTTGCCGACGAAGCCCTGGTCCTTCGGCGCTTCCTGAGCCTGCTCGAGCGCTGACTTCGTCTGCGCGAGCTGGTCCTTGGCGACCTTGGCGTCGTCCTTGCCGAATCCGAAAAGATCGAAGAGTCCCACGATGACCTCCTGTGGCTGCCCGAAACGACCGGGCTCCTGTAGCGAGAAACTGTCTGTCCCGATCCTGCCATGTCCGAGCCCACCTGCCGGGTGACACGGTGTGTCATGGCGCTCACCTAGGCTGCCTCGCATGGCCCAACCCGGCGGCCCCGCCGACCTCGTCGCCGCCGTCGTCCATGACGGCCGCGCGGCGCTCGTCGGCTCCGACGTCCGGGTGGTCGGTTCCGTCGCGGAAGTCGCTTCCGAGATGGCTCGGTTGGAGGGCTCCTCCAGACCGCGGTGGGTCTGGTGGTCCGTTCGGTATGCCGGTGAGCTGGTTGCCGCTGTCCGCTCCCCGTTGTCGCGCGGCTGGGACCTCGCCGAGGCCCACCGCATCCTCCACGGTGGATGGAAGGCGGAGCCCGGACGCGTCTGGGCGGGGGCACACGGCATCCCGCTGTCGTCGATGCCGACCCCCGCGGCAGGTGACCTGTTCGACTTCTCGGCTGGGGACGGGATCGGGCCGGATGACCTCGTTCGACCAGACGGGCACCTGCGCGCCGGCGCGGCATCGGGTTGGTTGGAGAGTGACGAGCGACTGCTCAGGTGGGCCGCGGCCGCGCACGAATGCGCTGTGCGCCAACGGGAACATGCGGAGTCCGTCGGCCCCCGGATCGTCGGGACCGTGCACTCGGAGTCGGCCGCGGCGTTGCTGTGCCTGGAGCTCGAGCGTGGTGGGCTACCCGTGAACCGTCCCGTGATGGAGGCACTCATCGCTGAGTTCGCTGGTCCGCGGGCTGCCACCGAGGAGGAGGCCAGCGCCGCGCGTCGGACTCGCGACGCAGAGGTGCTGCGACACGTGCCAGGGCGCGAAGGGACCGACCTGCGCAACCCCCAGCAGGTGCGCGACATGCTGGCTGGGGTGGGTGTCGACGTGCCGAACACGCGCAAGTGGGTGCTCGATGCCTACCGCCAGACGCACCCGGTCGTCGACGCCCTACTCACCTGGCGCAAGGCGGAGCGGATCGCCACGACCTACGGCTACCGCTGGCTGGACGAGTGCGTCGGGACGGATGACCGCCTGCGTGGCGGGTGGACGGCCTGCGACGGCGCCGCGGGTCGGATGACGGCCGAGAACGGCCTGCACAACCTGCCTGCAGCCCTGCGCTCCGGGGTGGCCGCCCACCCGGAGCACGTGTTCGTGCGCGCCGACCTGGGACAGATCGAGCCGCGGGTCCTCGCAGTGGTGTCAGGCGACCCCGTGTTTGCCGAGGCGACACGGGCGGACGACCTCTATGCACCGGTCGCGGCGCGCCTCGGGGTGGATCGTCCCATCGCCAAGGTCGCAGTGCTGGCCGCGATGTATGGCCAACGCAGCGGCGCCGCCGGTGAAGCCCTGAAGGGCCTGGAACGCGCCTATCCCGTGGCCATGGGGCTGCTCGACCGGGCCTACGAGACGGGGGTGCGCGGCGAGCCACTGCGGACGTTCGGTGGGCGGCTCATCCCCACCGGAAGGTTCCTCGCGCAGTCACCCGTGGGGACGAACCCCGCCCTCGACGCTGCCCGGGGACGGTTTGCCCGCAACGCGATCATCCAGGGGGCGGCTGCCGAGTTGTTCAAGGCCTGGGCGGCAACGGTGCGCGCCCTCGCGGCTCCCCTCGGTGCGCAGATCGTCCTGTGCCTGCACGATGAGCTCCTCGTGCACGCGCCAGCATCTCGGGCCCCGGAAGTGGCCGCGCTGGTCGATCAAGCGTTCGCGGACGCCTCGCGCCGGTGGGCGGCGGGAGCACCCGTGAGGTTCGTCGCCGACACCTCGATCATCGAGCGCTGGTCCGACGCCAAGGACTGATCCTTGCTCACCACTGATTGCCCGTTTGGCCAGTTCGTCGCTGCGCTCCTCACTGGCCAAACGGGCAATCAGTCGGCGTGTCAGTCGTCGCTGACGTTGCGGAGGAACTCCTCGATGTCGGCACCGAGCTCCTCGGCCGAAGGAAGATCCTCGGCCTCGGTGGCGAGCAGGCTCGGTCGCTCCTGGCCCTGCACGAAGGCGTCGTACTGCTGCTCGAGCGCGGAGACGATCTGACCGGCGTCCGCATTGTCGGCGAGCTCGGACGCGATCTCGCGGTTGTTGACGCCCGCCTTGGTGATCAGGTCGTCGTTGGGCAGGTTCAGGCCGGTCGCATCGGTGATGGCGTTGAGCGCAGCGAGGGCGCCCTCGGCCCACTCGGCCTGCGCGAGGTACTGCGGCACGTGGATGGCGAAGCCCAGCGCGTCACGTCCGGCCTCACCGAGCCGCAGCTCGAGCAGCGCGGGGAAACTCGCAGGAACCTGCACCTGACCGAACGGCGACTCCTTGTCGCCGACGAGCCGGGGGTCGGTCGCGTGGGCGGTCATGCCCACGGGGCGCGTGTGCGGGACACCCATGGGGATGCCGTGGCTCGTGACGACAAGGGTGATGCCGAGGAGCTGGATGAGCTGGCGGATCGCCTCGACGGTGCGCTCCCACTGGAAATCGGGCTCGGGGCCGGTGAGGAGGTAGTAGGTCTGCCCGTCACGGTCCCTCATGCGGTAGAGCACCATCGACGGGTCGGCGTAGCTCTCCCAGCGGTTGGTGTCGAAGACCATGGCCGGGCGCCGTCCGCGGTAGTCGAGGAGCGCGTCCACGTCGAACGTCGCGACGACCTCGGCCTCGCTCGCGTCGACGAGGTGCGATCCGAGGATCCGCTGGATGTTTCCGGCGTCGATGAAGGCGCCGAGCAGCACGATGAGGGCACCGGGGCGCCGCTCGATCGGCTGGGCGTCGAGCTCGAAGCGATACAGGTCAGACGGGTTCTGCACGGGAACAGCCTCTCAGGGGGGTCACGTGTTTGGTCAAACGTGTGGGACGCCGCACTGATTCCCTCACGGTGCGGCACCGGCGATGGCGTTGCGCACCCGCTTCTCGCTCACCGGATGTGCCGTGCCCAGTGACTGCGCAAACAGGCTGACACGGAGCTCCTCGATCATCCACCCGATGTCGGTCACCTCGCGTGCACTGGCCGCGGTTGTCGGGAGGGCATCGAGAAGATCGGCGTATGCCGTCTCGACCGAGTCGATCTGCGCTTGCAGTTGCGCTTCGCGCGGGTTCGTGGCGGCCCTCTCCAGCCTGTGCAGCATCGCCCTGAGGTAGCGCTGGAGGTGCGGCAGCCGAGCGAGGCCACTGTCGGCGACGAAACCCGGCCGGATGAGCCCGTCGAGCTGCGCCCGGACGTCGGCGGTGGTGGCTGCGAGGTTCCGGCCTGCCGCGCCACTCTCGATGGCGTCGAGCCGACGGCGGACCTCACCGGCCGCAGCGAGGACGGGTTCGACCGCCTCGATGACCCGGAGCACCCGCGTCACGACGTGGGTACGCACTGCTGCATGGGCGGTCTCGAACTCGGCTCGGGTACGCACGTCGCCGGCCACGTGCTCGGCCACGATCGAGTCGACTGCCGCAGCGAGGCAGTCCTCAAGCAGCGCGGGAACGGATCCGTGCGGGTTCTGGCCGAGCGCCAGCTTCTGGGCGTTGGAGAGCTTGGCGAGGACGCGCTTCCACGGTGCCGTGGTGCCGAGAAGGAGCAGGCGGCGGACGCCGCGTCGATGGGCCGCGGCGGCCGTGCCCTCATGGTCGAGGACGCGCAGTGCGACGGCCGTGGTCTCGTCAATCAGCGCCGGGAAGCCCTGAACGGTGTGGCCGGCAGACCGGCCCTCGAAGGTGCGCGGCACCTCGTCGATGGTCCAGGCCGTGAGCCCACCGCGTTCGATCGAGGCGCCCGCCTTGGCCATCCGCTGTCGCACCGCCCCCTGCGACTTCGGCCGGAGTTCGTCAAGGTCCTTGCCGCGCGCGATGACACGCCCACCCGGACCTTCCACCGAGAACGTGATGCGCAGGTGGTCGGGCACGCGATCCCAGTCCCACTCCCCTGCAGGGACGCTTACGCCGGTTCGGTCCTTGAGGACCCGCCCGAGTTCGTCCGTGAACGTCGCCCCCGAGGCGGCATCGGCCTCGGCGAGAGCAGCGTGAGCATGGTCGGGGGTCGGGACGAAATGACGGCGGGTCGCCTTGGGCAGCGACTTGAGCAGCGCGATCGCGAGGTCCTCGCGAAGCCCGGGCACCTGCCAGTCGAAGCCCTCGGCAGACACCTGGTTGAGGATCGCGGTCGGGATGTGCACGGTGACGCCGTCCGCGGCCTCCCCCGGCGAGAACTGATACGTGACGTCCAACTCGTGTTCGCCCTGTCGCCAAGTGCGTGGATAGTCACCGGCGGATACTGCATCGGCGTCATCTCGCGTGAGGAGGTCCTCGGTGAACGTCAGCAGGTCCGGGCGCCGCCGCTGTTCACCCTTCCACCACCGGTCGAAGTGCCGCACGGACGTCACGTCCGGCGGGATGCGCGCGTCGTAGAACTCGAAGACCACCTCGTCGTCGACGATGAGGTCGCGACGGCGCGCGCGCTCTTCGAGTTCCGAAAGCCGTTGCAGGAGTTCGGTGTTCGCCCTCCAGAACTTGTGGTGGGTGTCCCAGTCGCCCTCGACGAGCGCGTTGCGGATGAAGAGGTCGCGCGCCTCCTCCTGATTGATCCGGCCGTACTGCACAGTGCGGTCGACGATGAGGGGAACGCCGTAGAGGGTCACTCGCTCGGACGCGATGACACTCCCCCGCGACTTCGACCAGCGCGGCTCGCTGTAGGTGCGCTTGACGACGTGCGCGCCGATCTCCTCGGCCCACTCCGGGTCGATCGCCGCGTTGACGCGAGCCCACAGCCGAGTGGTCTCGACGAGTTCGGCCGCCATGACGACGTCGGGCTGCTTCCTGAAAAGGCCGGAACCGGGATTGATGCCGAAGCGCGAACCCCGAGCGCCGGCATACTCACGCTTCTGTTCGTCCCTGACACCGACGTGCGACAGGAGACCGGCAAGCAGCGCCTTGTGGACGATGTCCCAGTCCGGCTCGCCACCTTGGGCGGCCGTGCTCTGGTCCGGGTCGATTCGCGCCTGCTTGCACGCACTGCGCAGTTGCTGATGGAGGTCCTGCCACTCGCGGATGCGAAGGTAGTGAAGGAACTCTGCCTTGCACATGCGACGAAATGCGCTGCCGGACAACGCTTTCTGTTGTTCCTTGAGGTAGCGCCAGAGTGAGTGGAAGCCAGCGAAGTCAGACGTCTCGCTCTTGAAGCGGGCGTGCTGTTGCTGCGCCTGGGCCTCCTTGTCGACGGGCCGCTCGCGAGGGTCCTGGATGGTGAGAGCCGCGACGATGACGAGGACTTCCTTGGTGCAGCCGAGCCTCCCGGCCTCGATGAGCATGCGGCCCATCCGGGGGTCGAGCGGCAACCGCGCCAACGTCTTTCCGTATGCCGTGAGTCGCCTTTCGCCGCGCCTACCCTTCGCGTCCTGGAGTGCATTCAACTCCTCCAGGAGGCGGACCCCGTCGGCGATCTGCTTCGGGTCCGGGGCGTCGACGAACGGGAAGCGAGCGATGTCACCGAGCCCCAGCGCGGTCATCTGGAGAATGACCGCGCCCAGGCCGGTGCGCTGGATCTCGGGTTCGGTGAACTCGGGACGGGACTCGAAGTCCTCCTGCGAATACAGCCTGATGGCAATGCCGTCCGCGACTCGGCCACATCGTCCGGATCGCTGCGCGGCACTGGCCTGTGAGATCGGCTCGATGGGGAGGCGTTGGACCTTCGTGCGCTGGGAGTAGCGCGAGATGCGGGCGGTGCCGGTGTCGATGACGTAGCCGATGCCCGGAACCGTCAGGGAGGTCTCGGCGACGTTGGTCGCGAGGATGATGCGGCGCCCGCTCCCCCGGGTGAACACGCGGTGCTGCTCGGCCGCGGAGAGTCGCGCATAGAGCGGGAGGACTTCGGTGTTCGGGAGGTTCAGCCCGTGAAGCGCGTCGGCTGCATCCCGGATCTCCCGTTCTCCGGAGAAGAACACGAGGATGTCGGTCGCGAGGTGGCCGGGAGGGGTCTCGGTCCAGAGTTCCTCGACGGCATCGACAACGCCAGTGACCTGATCGCGCTCCTCGGTGATGTGTCCACCCTCGCCACGTTGCACGAGAGGTCGGTACCGGATCTCGACGGGGTAGGTGCGACCGGACACCTCGATGATCGGCACATCGCGGACGACCTCGCCCCGGGCGTCGGTGGCGAAGTGCGTGGCAAACCTGGCCGGGTCGATCGTCGCCGAGGTGATGATGACCTTCAGGTCCGGCCGCCTCGGCAAGAGGGACTTGAGGTAGCCGAGGATGAAGTCGATGTTGAGTGACCGCTCGTGAGCCTCGTCGATGATGATCGTGTCGTAGCGGCGCAGGTCGCGGTCGCGCTGCATCTCCGCGAGGAGGATGCCGTCCGTCATGACCTTGACGCGGGTGCGGTCGCTCGAGTGGTCGGTGAAGCGCACCTGGTATCCCACGAGGTCGCCGAGCTCGACCTGCATCTCCTCGGCGATGCGGTCCGCGACCGAGCGCGCGGCGATTCGCCGCGGTTGGGTGTGGCCGATCTGGCCATTGCTGCCGAGCCCGAGTTCGAGGCACATCTTGGGGAGTTGGGTGGTCTTGCCCGAGCCGGTCTCACCCGCGATGACGACGACCTGGTGGTCGCGGATCGCGGCGAGGATGTCATCGCGCCGCTCGACGACGGGGAGTTGCTCGGGATAGTGCAACTGCGCCGGGTCGACGGGTCGGCGCGCGGCAGCGTCGGCCGGCTGGGTCTGGGGTCGGCCTGGCCGTGGCGTCAGCATGCTCCGCTGTTCGCCGTCTCCCCTCCGCTCTTGCTCTGGCACGCGCTCAAGGATAGGTCGGTCGGAGACTTCGCCTCATCCGGCTTTTCACGGAACGCCTCGCTGGCGCGCTGCTGAAGGGTGGGTGCCGTCTTCTCGAGAGTCGTCCCGGCAACGAACATCGTCTGGGCGCCCGAACCTCCTGCCGTTGCGGCCCGCCACTCGTCGAGGAAGGCCTCATCCACCTTGCGTTGGGTCATGACCAGGGCCCGACCCCGCCAGACCTGAACCTTCTGGCTCATCGTCTTGCCCTTGGTCGATGGCATCGGGGGAAGGTCAGACAGTGGAACGACCATCCTGGCTTCGGGCATGCTCGGGTCGACCTTCTTGCCCAACCGGGGGTAGCGCTCGTGCAGCAGTTCGCGGGTCCCGATGACGAAGCGCTGCTTCATCGTGATGTCGTCGCCCGCATAGGCACGCTTCCCGTCACCCAGTCTCGACATCGGCCTGGAGCCGGCGAGTGCTCCCTTCTTGAGGCCCTGTGCAGCCACGCCCGCGCCGCTGGCACCGGTGTTGATCGCCACCTCTTTCCAACTTCCTTCCCCATAGAGCACGAGGAGGGCCACCCCGCTGATCCCACCGGCGACGTCACCTGCAGTGGAGACGGCGTTGATCAGGGGCAGGCCGCGCCCAGCCTCCGGAATGGAAGACGCTTCCTCGGCGAACTCATCCATGGTGGCCAACGCGGTGTAGAGGGCAGTGTCGTCAAGTCTGTCGTCCGCCAGCCGACGGAGTTCCAGTGCGAGCCGGCGGTCCGCCGAGGCGAAGGTGCGCCACGCAGCGGCGTGGTCCCGTTCGGCCGACACGATGGCTCCCATGGCGTCGTTCTGCCGCTCCTGCAGGATCACTTCTTCTGGTGTGCCACGCGCAGCGAGGACGAGGTCTTCGAGGTGGAAGTAGGCCTTGGTCGCCGCCTCATGTCGATCGCTCGCAGCAGTGGCGCGGGCTTGCGCCATCTCGAGCTCATCCGAGAACGTCCGGAGGGCCACTCCCGCCTCGGCGTGCCGATCAATGAGGGCATCGAGAATGGGCGGACTCTTCTGCACTGCGGCCTCGAAGAGTTCGCCGGACGGGCTGTCCCAGGTCGCACCCGCCTTGATGCGCACCAGGGCGGCATTCATGGAGGCCAACTTCCCGGCGGCAGACGTCAACCGGCTCGCCAGGGCTCGCACGGACTCTGCGTTGCCCTCGATGGGACCGAGAGCCTGCCCGATCACCCGGCCACTCCACCGAACGCTCGCTCAGCAGCAGTCTCGGTATGGACGTATGCCGTACCCGCAACCTGGGCCTTCTCGCCCAGGTCACGCAAGACCTTGGCGAGCAGCAGCCGATTCCTGCGCCACCCGGACAACAGGTGATCGAAGGCCTCCGAGGCTTCACCGCCACCGAGCGACCATCGGTCAACGTCGCCATCTGTGGTTGCCTCAAGGTCACTCGCCACCTCCCCCAACGAGACTCCCACTGCTGCGATCACCTCAGAACCGATCTGCATGCGTGTCATACACGTGACGCTAGAGCGAATCGCGAAAACGACCGATGACTTATCCACAGCGCCCGTGACGGGCTCCTCCCGCAACGTCAGCGTCAACGGTCGCTGTAGCAGCCTGTGAAGGCTCACGACATCGCGGACACCTTATGTCTCAGGACATCGCGGACACCTGACCTGTCAGGCCTGATGCTCAGGCATGGCAAAGGATGGGGTTGCGATGCCGCCGGATGTAGCTGCTTTGGTTGCGCGGTTCGTCGAGGGAGAGAGTTTCAACGTCAGGGTGGCGGCTGCTGGCGTGGGGATCTCGACCTCGACGTTCTACAAGTACGTCGCCCGGTTCCGGGCCGAAGGGGTCGAAGGTTTGTACCCGCGGTCGCGGCGCCCGCTGACGTCCCCGACCGCGATCAGCGTCGAAC
>NZ_AVPJ01000025.1 GCF_000768705.1 Knoellia sinensis KCTC 19936 | reverse complement strand
CAAAGCCCACCACTCCACGGGACTCATACCAGCCACAGGTGATCGAGGCCAACACGCGCACCCCTCATCGCTTGCATGGGCCCCCGTGGGCGAGTGTCAGCCAAAGCAGCAAGGAAATCGGCGGCACTTCGTTCCCCTCGAGCCGCGGCGTCCACCAACGCCTGAGCCCCAGAGGGTCGTGGCGGCGCTGCCGGAGTCGGCAACCTGCCGGGTCGAGCGGCCTTGGGGCTGACGGTCACTGCTTGGTGCTCCATGGGTAGTCGAAACAGGGTGCCGATCGCTCGCTCACGGCGCGCGTTGAGCATGTCAGTTTCCTCCTCGCTTGGAGTTCCAAATCGGAGGATTCGTCGTCCTCGAGATTGCCTCCGCGCCTTCGACGTAGGGTCGCGACATGACGCAGGATCTTGCAGGGTGGGTGTCCGAACGCATCAATACCGATGACGCTTTGTCCGTCGAGGCGGGCCTGTTGGTGCTGGCGGCGTTGGAGGGAGACGATCCCTTGGATGCCGCGTTGCAGGACGGCGAGCGAGCTGTCGATCCCGCGTCGACCACTGCCAGCCCCGTCGACACAGCGCCGGCGACGTCGGGCACGTTTCTGGCTTCGCTGGAGGTCCGAGGTTTCCGCGGAATCGGAGAAACCACGCACCTGGACCTCGCCCCCCAGCCCGGTTTGACCATCGTGGCTGGCCGCAACGGGTCCGGGAAGTCGAGCCTGGCGGAGGCACTCGAAGTCGCGCTGACAGGGTCGACGTACCGGTGGAAGAAGAAGGCCGCGCAGTGGAAGGAGCACTGGCGCAACCTTCACCACCCCACGGGGGTGGAGATCGTGTTGAAGGTGGCGCAGGAAGGTGTGGGCGTCACGACGATCGGTTGCTCATGGCCCGATGACGCTTCGGAGGTTGGTCTGGTCAAGGCTTGGGTTCAGCCGCCGGGAGGCAAGCGCCAACCGGGTGTCGATCACCTCAACTGGTCAGGCGCGCTCGAGACCTACCGGCCGATGATGTCCTACGACGAGCTCGGCGGGATGCTCGAGGCCGGCCCAAGCGCGCTGTACGACGCCCTTTCACAGGCTCTCGGAGTCGAACAGATCGGTGACGGCATTCGTCGTTTGGAGCAGCGGCACAAGGTCAAGAAGGCTCCGGGCGACGGTCTCGCCATTCGACGCAAGCAGCTCTACACAGAGGCTGATTCGCTCCCCGACGAGCGGGCGGTGCACGCGGCGCAGCTGTTGAAGAAGGTCGAACCTGACGTCGGAGCGCTTCGGGAACTCGCGACCGGGGTGGTGGTCGTCGACAACGGCCCCCTGAGCACTCTCAGAACTCTTGAGTCGCTCGCCCCGCCGCGTCAGGTCGAGGTGCAGTCAGCCGCCGACGAGCTCAGGCGGGCCGTCGAAGCCATGGCGACCGCCGGTGAAGCCGAGTTCGCTCGGGGGATGGCACGGCTGGATGTGCGCAAGCGCGCACTCCAGGTGCACGCGGACTTCGGCGACATGACGTGCCCGGTCTGTGCCGGGACGCACTTGGATGATGCTTGGGCTGAATCTGCCCGCGCCGACGTCGAACGACGGTCCCGTGAACTCTCTGGACTCGAGGCTGCGCGCGAGGCGCTCGATCGCGCGCGGGGCAACGCGCGACGCCTCGTCACCCCCAGACCGGGTGCGCTGGACCGGGCGCCCGTCGAGGAGCTAACGACGGGCATCGAACGCGCGCGTGTCGCGTGGGATGCGTGGGCTGACGCCCCCGCCGGCGACCTTGACCTTGCTCGACACCTGGAAGAGCGCTGGAGCGAACTCGATGAGGCGCTGCGAAACCTGAGGACGTCCGCGAGCGAAGAACTGCAGCGGAGGCATGACGCCTGGGCGCCGCTGGCCGCGCGCGTGAGCGCGTTCTGCAACGAGTGGGACACGTGGCAACACGCGAAGCCCACAGTCACGACGTTGGCCGAAGCCACGAAGTGGCTCAAGACCAATGACACACGCCTCAAGAACGAGAGGTTGGCGCCGATCAGCGACGCCGCGCGTCTTGCGTGGGCCCTGCTGCGTCAGCAGAGCAACGTCGACCTTGGCTCGCTGACGTTGGAAGGGTCAGCAACCCGACGGCGCGTCAACATCGAAGCCAGCGTTGACGGGCAAGAAGCTGGAGCGCTGGCCGTCATGAGCCAGGGCGAACTTCACGCCTTGTCCCTCGCCTTGTTCCTACCTCGCGCCACCATGGACGAATCGCCGTTCCGCTTCATCGTGCTGGACGATCCGGTCCAGGCCATGGATCCAGCCAAGGTTGACGGACTGGTGCAGCTCCTCGCGACGCTGGCACAGGATCGGCAGGTCGTCGTGCTGTCACATGACGATCGGCTTCCTGCTGCGGCACGGCGCGGACGCGTCGGAGCGCGCATTCTTGAGGTGACTCGAGGTGCGAAGTCCGAGGTGTCGGTGACGACGAACCTGGACCCGGCCCGGCGCTACTTGGATGACGCGTTCGCCTTGGCGCTGGACCAGAGACTTCCGGAAGTTTCTCTCCGTCGCACGCTCCCCGGCATGCTGCGGTTCGCCGTCGAGGCGGCCAGCCGGGATCTTTACTTTGAGAGGCGTCTCGCTCGTGGCGATTCCCTCATGGATGTCGAGGATGCGTGGTCCACACGCCACGCCACGAGGGATCGAGTCAGTCTGGCGCTGTATGACGAAGTCCGTAGCCTCGACGGTTGGCTGACGCGCGGCTATAGAAAATTCGGGCTCGGTGTTATCACGGGTGGCATGCACAACGGCCTGAAGGATGCCGGGGACGCGAAGGCTGCGTGCCGAGCTGTCGAGGACCTGATCGCAGACCTACGCACCGGCACCAAGTCATGACAGCGGAACTGCTGCTGGGCGAAGCGCAAGCAGTTCTGGATGGGGAAGACGCCGGGCGCAACCGGACTGCCTGCTGGTTGGCACGCGCCTCACTGGAGGAGGCGATCCGTGAGCGCCTGACGGAACGGGACTGTCCCCCAGGTGAGGCCTCCATGCGAAGCCTGCTGACGTGCCTGGAGATCGCGTACTCGAATGACCCCGAGTGGGTGAACCAGGCTGAGCAGGCCTGGGCCGGTCTTTCGAACGCGTGTCACCATCACGCATTCCAGTTGGGCCCAACGTCGCTGGAGGCTCAGCGTCTGATCGACAGCGTGCGAGTGATCGCGACTACGCCCCCAACTGACTAGCGCCAGGATGCCGGACACTTCTCGCATGAGACGCACCCTCCTTCCCCTCCTCATACTCGCGGCGGTCCTCACTGGTTGCTCGTCGACGCCCGAAGCTGAGGATGCTCCCGCCGCCGGTGCTACGACCTCGAGCACGCCCACGGGGTCGCCCTCCGTGTCAGCTTCCACGTCGCCAAGCACGGCGGACAGCAGCGCCTCCCCCTCGTCGTCCGACGTGAGTGCCGAGGACGTGGGGAAGGCCATGGGGGCCAAGATCGCCTTCTATGCAGTTGCCAAGGCAGCTGGCATGAGCGAGAGCGCGAAAATGGACGAACTGGCCAGTGGCACGTGCAGCCGGATCGAGTCCGGGACGCCAGGCGAGGTGGGACCGTGGCTGAAGGAGGAGTTCAACCTCGAGGGCGACACAGCCGCCAAGGTCGCGGTCATGGCGATTGAGTTCCAGTGCCCGGAGTTCAAGGCGCAGGTCCGTTCCTGAACGAACGTCGTCATGCCTCGACCTCGATGACCCCGGAGAGCGTCCCTCTGGCGAACGCGTTGACGATGCGGCGGTGGGTCTGGCGCGGTAGTTGCCGGGTCCCCGGCTCACCCAGCGGTGTCCCGGGTCGGGCCGGGGCGGCCGCCAACAAATCGTCCAGACCAGCGCGCGCCAACAGCAGCAGACCATGCGTCGCGCGTGTGCACGTGACTGCCAACCGCCCGAACGCCGAGTTGAACTCGTCCAGCGAGGACGCCCCAGACAAGGGATGCAGCGCGACGGTCAACACGTTGGTCTGCCCCTGCCACGAGTCGACCGTCGAAGCAACGATCCATCCTTCAGGCAGGTCGTGCTTCTCACGCAGCCGATCCACGATCTCCTGCGCATCATCGACCGCTTGGTTCCGAGTGGCGAGCACCGCGATCACCGTGCTGTCCTCGATGTCACGCGCTGCGACCGTCTCCACCCCGTCGGGGATCCCATAGCCGTCGTATTGAGTTGTCCTGACCTCGAATCCGACAGTAAGGAGCTCGTCCAGCAACCCCTCGAGCGTCTCCATGAGCGGCATATCCACGTCCGGCGCCTCGGCATCAGGTAGCCCCTCGACCTCGACCAACGTCGCCACGCCAGTCCCCACCTGCGACCACACCGCCAGAGCCTGCGACCCGTCAGGGCCATCACCGGAGCCAACGACCAACTCGCGATCCCCGGGACCGGCCACACAGTTCAGGTCGTCCCAGTCGCCATAGAACGCCCGCCAGACCGGCAACTGCGCTGCGGTCGGCCGCCACACGGCTGGCATCTCCCGAGCCCACGTCTTCTCGTCGTCCTCGAAGGACGTCGGCCAAGCCCGATACGGGTTGTGGCCGGGGTCGCCTCGCCACGGATTCTGCGATGGGTCCAACGGAGGCAACTGGCCCACATCTCCCACGCCGACATCAATCGGCGCGAGCCGGTCGATCTTCGCGTACCGGTGCAGCGGCAACTGCCACGCCTCGTCGACGAACAACACGTCAAAGAGCTTCTCGCCGTTACCCGCTGCGCCGATCGACTTCAACAGCCACGGCGCAACGCCTTGCAACTTGTGCGTCGTGCCAAGCAGGACCTTCGCTTCGGGCGGGCAGTCCTTGTACGACACCACCACGGTCGCCGCCTCCAGCGTCGCCTCGGACACACGAGGCAGTTGCGCCTCCGCCACCAGCAGACAGACGTTGTCCTTGCCCAGCATCTTCCCGAGCTCGTACGCCAACGGGAACACCTGCTTATTGGCGAAGGCCGTCACCCCAACCCTGGTGCAGCTGGGGTCGTTCAGCGCGTCATCCACCATCCGCTTCAAGGCATGGGACTTGCCGGCACCGGCTGCAGCCTTCAGGAGGATGCGTTCATAGTCGGCGTCACCCGACAGCGCGTCCCTCAGCGCGGCAATCGCGTGAGTTGTGACGTCGACGTTCCCGATGGCCGCCTCGGCGTGGTGCCGGCTGCGACCCAGTTCGATCTGAGGCTCAAGGAAGTGAAAGTCGGTCATCGCCTCAGTCCAAGTCATCCGCAGTCAGGTGCGCCGCCGCGCTCACCGCAACCGACTCGTCGTGGTCGCCGGTCGGGGTCCCCTCCGCGGCAGTGTCGAACTGATCGAAGTCCAGGAGCGGCGGCCACGCCTGCGGGTTGAGCTCGCCCCGTTCCCGGCGCTCGGCCAACAGGTCGGAGTACTCCGCCTCGGCGTCCTCGTGCGACCGGCAGCACCAGCGGTGCTCATCCGGGGTCGCCGCATACGCACCGTCGTGGCACTCGGCCTTGGGCGCGTTCGTGGTGTCGGACCCGGGTCGTGGCACGCCGAGTTCGTGTCCGGACTTGAAGCCCCCGCCGAACCAGGCCATATCCGCCACGACCAGCCGCGACCCCACCTCAACGTCTGGCACGACCTTCGGCAGCCAGCCGAACGTCCCATCCCCGTCGGTCTGCTCATCCGACTCCAGGACACCGGCGCTGAGCCCACCGAACTTGAAGCTCCCCTTCTGCACCTTGAGTGTTGTGTCCGAGGACTCCACCGCGAGCTCGTCACCGTTCTGCAGCATGGCGATCGTCGTGCCGTCGCCGAAGCGCCGCGACTGCACCTTCAACCTCAACGGTGTCACTGACTCCACGACCGCAAACGCCACCTCACGCGTCCCCGCGTTCAGCGCCAGATCGCGCAGCACGTGCGCATTACCGAGCGCCTGCAACTGAGCGGCGCACTTGGTGTCGTGGTCGATCGCATCCACCTGGTTGTTGCGCCAGAACCAGGGCACCCGACCGAAGCGGACGAGGTCGGAGGCGTGCAGGTCGCGTCGACGGCGCCACACACGTTGCGCGTCGCCTTCGAGGGCTAGGTGGACCGGACGCAGGACGGACACGTCGAGCGGCTCGAGGACGGCGGCTGCCGCGTCCATGACCTCTGCCTTGTACGTCAGCTCTTCGTTCACCAATTCGGCGTATGCCGTGTCGCCGGCTCGTCGTGCCACCTTGTGGATCGCGTCGGACTGGTCGTTCGTGAGGCGCGCCCCAGGCGTGTGCGGACTCGCAGTGACGGCGTCCGAGATTTCGCGGTGACTGAGGGGCTTGTCTGCCGCAGCCCACGTCACGAGGTAGTCGAGACGACCGTGGTCCACGAGCGGCCCGCCCGCGACGAAGTGCTTCTTGAGGACGGCTCGAACGTCGATGAGTGGCCACCGCAGCGTCATTGCGCGGGACCGGTCCTGCTCGAGGAGGAAGCTCACAGCCAAGCGCTGGTGTGGGGTCAGCGGGTCCGGAACAGTCGCCGGGTCGCCGCCCCAGGTCAGGGCCTTGCGCCCCTGCTCGAGGTCCCGCTCCCAGCGGAGTCGGCTGATCTCGACGCCGGCCAGCGAGTCGGCGATGGAAACGAGCAGGTCCCCCGTCTGCGAGTCCGGCAGGACGAGGTGAACCGGACCTGGCTCCTCCGACTCCGACGGACTTGCCTCCGAGAGTGCCTCGTCCAGCGCCTCACCCAGAAGCGACATCACCCCCAAACGGGTAGCGGGCGCCTGCGGGTTCTCGAAGACCTCGAAGGCCCACGGCTCCGCACCGTCAGCACCGACACGCTGCAGTCCCACACCGTGGACACCCAAAGCGGCCGCATCGGACTTCGCGAGGACGACACTGATCGTTCCCGGCAACCCAACCGGGTCCGTCCGCAACTGGCCGGTCGAACCGGGCAGGCCGTCGACGGTCGCCAACACGGTCGCGGCCAGAGACTCCGGCGCGTCCTTGACCTCACCCGACCCGTCGACCAGACCCAGGAGTGCTGGCCGCTGCTCGGGTCTGATCCCGAGCTCGACGAGTCGTGACACCGGTTCGGTCGACGCCCGCACCTCCGAGCGGCAGAAGTTGAAGAGGGAGCACGAGACACAGGACCCGGGGTCGAAGGTCAGCTCGAGGTGCTCGACGAAGGACGCGACGTCGTCCGGCGCCACCGGCCACACCATCTCAGGGTCGGCGAGCAGACCAGCACGTTCTCGCGCCCGTTCCATCACTTCGATCCGGTGGTCGTCGAGGTTCTCTACGACGGCGACCGGTTGGAGGAAGCTATTCCGCGGCACGGCCAGCGCACCCCAGCGATGCACCTGCATTCCGTCCGGCAGCGAGGCCCACGCCAGTGCAGCCTCCGCGCCCAGCGCCACCTGGAGGAAGCCCTTGAGCATCCGCGGGTCGTCGATCCGCGAGCGCACCCGCTCGTAGTCCTTCGCATCCCCCATGACGAGCCAGCTGCCGGCGATCGCAGCCTCCGGGTCCGCCTCAGCGGCCCCACCATCGGTCGATCGCCGAGGAGCAACCACAGCGAAGTCCGGCTTGACCGGCGTCGCACCGACCGTCCCATCCAGCCCGGGGTAGGGCACAGCCAAGCCGGTGATCATCGTCGCTTCGCCCTGGTGGACCGCTTTGAGGTGAGCCTGAGACAGGGCCAGGGCGGTCGCACCTTCCGTCACCTTGCCGTCAGCGCGACGGACTCCAATGGGCCGAGTCAGGTTCAGCGCCCCAACCGTCGTTGTCAGCAGTTCCGACACGAACTTCTCGTCTCGCACCAGCCGCTCGAAGATCATCGCGCGCATGAAGCGCGCCTCCGGGATGCCCGCCGAGATGTCCGGGTGGCCAAGATCCGCGGCCAACAAGCGACGACTCTTCCCCGTGAGCATGGGGTCGGTTCGCCGGAAGCGCTCGCAGCCGGCGTGCGCCGAAGCCGCAACAGCCGAGCTGCCGCCCCCAGTCGCAAGATTTCCCACGAGCCGAACCATAAGTCGGAGGACCGACACGCGTCTCGAGAACTCCGCAGGTCAGCGCAACTTTCCGCAATTCACCGTTCACCGCGCGGCACCTTTTCACGCTGGGTAGGGTGCGCACGTGAAGCAAGGGTCAGTGGTAACCGACAGCGCGGTCGAGACGCATTACGAGTATTTGCTGGGCAAGCTCGACGAAATCTGGAATGAGTTCGGCGACGACAAGACCGGGAAGGGCAGTGCCTTCGAGCGCCTCATGGCGAGCTATCTGCGCACGGCCCCCGAGTTCTCCGAGCAGTTCTCCGAGGTCTACCTCTGGCAGGACTGGCCCGAGCGCGGCAACGCCCATGACCACGGCATCGACATCGTCGCCAAGGACGAGATCAACGGCGGTTGGACCGCCGTCCAGTGCAAGTTCTACGACCCACAGCACTACGTCTCCAAGAAGGACATCGACTCCTTCCTCGCCGCGACTGCAAAGGACAAGTTCACCGGCCGCATCGTCCTCTCGACGGCAAAGGGCTGGGGCCCGACGGTCGAGAAGCAGCTCGACGGCCTCACGGTCCCCGTGACAAGGATCGGCATCAACGACCTCCTCGAGAGCAAGGTCGACTGGAGCCAGATCGACTGGCAGGAGCCGCAGACCTACCTGCCCCTCAGCGGCAAGAAGCAGCTCCGCCCCCACCAGAAGGTCGCCAAGGACGCCGCCATCACTGGCTTGGCCACCCACGACCGGGGCCAGCTGATCATGGCCTGCGGAACCGGCAAGACGTTCACGAGCCTCAAGATCGCCGAGCAGCTCGCGACCGACAACAAGGCCAAGGCGACAACGGTCCTCTTCCTCGTCCCGAGCATCCAGCTCGTCAACCAGACGTTCCGCGAGTGGGCCCAGGAGACCGAGCTCCCGTTCCGAGCGTTCGCTGTCTGCTCCGACGCCAAGGTCGGCAAGGGTGGCCCGAAGCCCAAGGACGACCCCGAGGACATCTCCGTCTCGGACCTCATCATCCCGGCGACGACGGACACGAAGGCCCTCGCCGCCAAGGTCAAGGAGGCCCACGAGAACGACCGCTTCACGGTGATCTTCTCGACCTACCAGTCGATCGACGTCGTCGCCCAGGCCCAGAAGGACGGTGTTCCCGACTTCGACCTCGTCATCGCCGACGAGGCCCACCGCACAACTGGCGTCACGCTCGCTGACACCGTCGAGTCGCAGTTCGTCCGCGTCCACGACAACTCCTACATCAAGGCCGCCAAGCGCCTCTACATGACGGCGACCCCTCGCCTCTTCGACCCCAAGGTCAAGGAGAAGGCGACCAACAACGAGGCCGTCCTCGTCTCGATGGACGATGAGAGCCTCTACGGGCCGGTTCTCCACCGGCTCGGCTTCGGCGAGGCTGTCGAGAAGGATCTGCTCACCGACTACAAGGTGCTCGTCCTCAAGGTCGACGAGAGCTTCGTCGCCGAGTCCTTTCAGCAGGAGCTCGCCCAATCGGGCGAGATCAAGCTCGAGGACGCCGCCAAGCTCATCGGCTGCTGGAACGGCCTCGCCAAGCGCTTCGGTGATGCGGCGACCGCCGACGACCTCGACGGTGACGACCTCACGCCGATGAAGACCGCAGTCGCCTTCGCTGCCAACATCAAGGCGAGCAAGGCCGCGACAGAAGCCTTCCCGAGCATCGTCGACGGCCTCATTAGCACCTACGCCGAGGAGGAGGACTCCGGCGCGGCCCGTGAGCGCAATCGCATGCAGGTCGAGATTCGTCACGTCGACGGGACGATGAACGCCGTCGACCGCGGCAACGAACTGGCTTGGCTCAAATCCGGCTCGGAAGAGACAGACAACGTATGCCGGGTGCTCACCAACGTGCGCTGCCTCAGCGAGGGCGTCGACGTTCCGGCGCTCGATGCGGTCATGTTCCTCACGCCGCGCGGCTCGCAGGTCGACATCGTCCAGTCTGTCGGCCGCGTGATGCGCAAGGCGGCCGGCAAGAAGCTCGGCTACATCGTCCTGCCGGTCGTCGTGCCTTCGGGGATGTCACCCGAGGCGGCCCTCTCCGACAACAAGCGCTTCCAGGCAGTGTGGGAGGTGCTCCAAGCGCTGCGGGCCCACGACGACCGCTTCAACGCGATGGTCAACCAGCTCGACCTCAACCAGAAGAAGAACAGCAAGATCATCTTCATCGACCCGGTCAACCCGGGGCCCCGCGACGACTCGACTCAACTCACCCTCCCGTTCGGGATCGAGGAGTGGCGGGACGCGATCTATGCGCGCATCGTCAAGAAGGTCGGCGAGCGGCGCTACTGGGAGACGTGGGCGAAGGACGTCGCCAAGATCGCCGAACAGCACATTGCCAGGATCAACGGGCTGCTCGCCGACAAGGACTCGAACGCGGCCAAGGAGTTCGAGGCCTTCCTCGCTGGGCTGCGCGGGAACCTCAATGACGGCATCACCCAGACCGACGCGGTCGAGATGCTTGCACAGCACCTCATCACGCGACCCGTCTTCGAAGCACTCTTCGCTGGGTACGACTTCGCGGCGAACAACCCTGTGGCACAGACGATGGAGCGCATGCTCGCCGTCCTCGACGAGCACTCCCTCGACACAGAGAACTCCGAGCTCGAGAAGTTCTACTCATCCGTCCGGGGCCGCGTCGAGGGTGTCGACAACGCCGAAGGTCGCCAGCGGATCATCGTCGAGCTCTACGACAAGTTCTTCGCCACGGCGTTCAAGCGGACCGTCGACAAGCTCGGCATCGTCTACACACCCGTCGAGATCGTCGACTTCATTCTCAACTCTGCAGATGAAGTGCTCCGCCAGCACTTCGGACAGGGCCTCACCGACGAGGGCGTGCACATCCTCGACGGATTCACGGGGACGGGCACGTTCATGGTGCGGCTACTCCAGTCGGGCCTGATCAAACCGCACGACCTCGCCCGCAAGTACGCGAACGAGTTGCACGCCAACGAGATCCTGCTGCTTGCGTACTACATCGCCGCCGTCAACATCGAGACGACCTACCAGGACCTCGTCCGTGGATCTCTCGATGAGCAGGCGGCGTACGAATCTTTCCCCGGGCTCGTCCTCACCGACACCTTCCAGTCGTACGAGCACGGCGACGACGACGACCTCGGTGTCTTCCCGGAGAACAACGAGCGCATCAACCGCCAGCGCAAGTTGCCGATCACCGTCATCGTCGGCAATCCGCCGTACTCCTCGGGCCAGGACAGCGCCAACGAAAACAATCAGAACACGTCTTATCCCGGTCTCGACGCCAGCATTAGAGACACCTACTCGGCAGATCGAGGTCGCGGTGGTAACAACTCGCTCTACGACTCCTACATCCGCGCGATCCGGTGGGCCACCCTGCGGATCGCCAATCGTGGAGTTGTTGCGATCGTGACCAATGGAGGTTGGCTCGACTCCAACGTTGGTGCTGAGATGCGCCTCTCTCTCGCTCAGGAGTTCTCCGCGATCCACATCTTCAACCTCCGCGGCAACGCTCGCACCGCGGGCGAGCAACGCAAGAAGGAGGGCGGGTCGGTCTTCGACGCGGGGTCGCGAGCCACAGTCGCTATCACGGTTCTGGTGAAGGACCCAACGCAGAATGGTCCGGCAAGGATCAGCTTCTCTGACATCGGCGACTACCTGAGCCGAGATCAGAAGCTCGCGAAGGTTGCGGCGACTGGGCGACTTAGTGCGCTGGAGTCGGTCCGCGTTCTCACTCCCGACCAGCACGGCGACTGGCTGAGCCAACGCCGGGACGACTTCGGCGCGTTCCTGCCTGTCGGTGCCAAGCATGGCGACGAGGCGCAAGGCAGCACTGTCTTCGGCTTATACGGTCGAGGACTAGAGACAGGTCGGGATGCGTGGGTTTATCAATCGAGCGCTGGCGCACTGGGAGGTCAAGTACAGCGGACGATCAAGGCGTTCAACGCCCAGGTCGACGCATTCAGGGAACATGCGCCCAACAACAGCGGTCCAGCCAAATCCTTGGTGCCCGACTTCATCGACACGGATCCATCCAAGATCTCGTGGACGCTGAGTCTGAAGAATCGCCTAGCGTCCATGAAGCCTTTGGACTGGACTGCTGACGCGATCACCGTCAGCACATATCGGCCATTCTTCAAGCAGGCAGTTTATTTTGACCGCGGGCTCAATCACATCACCGGCCAGGCACCAAGGTTCTTTCCCAGCCCGAAGCACGCCAACCACGGCATCTATCAAGTCGGCCTGGGCTCTGCAGTGCCATTCTCAGTCCTCACCGTTGATGCGGTCCCGGATCTGCACGTGACAGGGGCTGGCTCTGGCGGGCAGTTTTTTGGCCGATGGCGGTTCGAGGAAGTCGACGAAGAGGGGGCGCTCTTCCATGGCGGCGAAGGCGAAACGGTCGATGGGCACCGGCGGATCGACAACATCACGGACGAGGCGCTGGGACGGTTCCGGACGGCATACGGGGAAGCGTTCACGAAGGACGACATCTTCTCCTACGTGTACGGGCTGCTGCACTCGCCGGAGTATCGCGAGACCTACGCGGCTGACCTGAAGAAGATGCTGCCGCGCATCCCGCTCGTCGAGGATGCCCAGCCCTTCGTCGACGCCGGCCGCAAGTTGTCGGACCTGCACCTCGGGTACGAGTCGGTCACTCCCTACCCACTCGACGGTCTCGACGTGGACACGCCGGGCGCCGACACGGCATACGAGATCTTCAAGGTCGAGAAGATGGCGTTCGCGAAGAAGCGCGATCCCGAGACCAAGAAGCTCGTAGCCGACAAGTCGACGGTGATCTACAACAACCGGATCACGCTGAACGGGATCCCTGAGGACGCGTACCGCTACATGCTCGGGTCTCGCTCCGCGGTCGAGTGGATCATCGACCGCTACCAGGTGAAGACCGACAAGGCGTCCGGGATCGTCAACGACCCCAACGACTGGAGCCGTGAGGTGTCAGACCCGCGGTACATCATCGACCTGCTCGCACGGATCGTGACCGTGAGCCTCGAGACGATGAAGATCGTCGACGCCCTCCCACCGCTCGCGATCCGCGAGAACCAGAACCCCGCTCAGGAGGCCTAGATGGACAACCCCGTTAACGAAACCTCGGCTGCGCCGGACGAGGCTGCCTCTGGACGAACCGGGGCGATGCTCGAGAAAGCCATCACCAAGGCTGTGTCGATCCAGCAGCCGGCGGTGGACGCATATATCGCGCGTGTCCGGCGGAGTCGGCCGGATGCAAGCCCCGCGGAGCTCGTCAAGGCCTCAATCGGTACTACCTCGCGACCGTGTCCACGACGGGTGGTGCTGCAGGGGCGGCCAGCTTCGTCCCAGGCGCTGGCATCCCTGCAGCCCTGCTGGATCTCGCAGCCTTCACGGAGGCGTCGGCGCTGTACGCCCTCGCGCTGGCCGAGGTCCATGGCGTGCCGGTTCATGATCTCGAACGTCGCCGCACCTTGGTCATGGGCGTGCTGCTCGGCAACTCTGGCAGCAAGCTTATGGAGAAGGCGGCCGGGCGCACAGGTGCCCATTGGGGGAAGTTGCTGACCAACAGCATTCCGAACTCGTCGATCCAGCAGGTCAACAAGGTGCTCGGCCGCAACTTCGTCACCAAGTACGGAACCAAGCAGGGCGTCTTCGTGATCGGCAAGCAGGCGCCAGTTGGCATCGGCGCGGCGATCGGAGCCGGAGGCAATGCCTTCTTCGGCTACGGCGTGGTGAAGTCCGCAAAGCGCGCCTTCGGCCCCCCGCCGCCCGTGTGGAGCGAAAAGGCCCCTCCTGTCGAGGAACCGGATCCGACGGCACCCACGGCCCCGGATGCATACGTGGACGGAACGCCCGCAAGCGGTGACCATCCCTGATGGCTCACGAGGGGGCCTACGTGGGCGAGGTCATTGCAATCGATCCGAACAACGACAGTTTCGGACATCGATATCCGGGGCTGGTTCCAGTCGGCCACTGGAAACTCGACGGTCCAGAGCTGGACTCGATGCGGCAGACTCATGACGCCCAACTCGAGTTCAACTGGCTGAGCCGCCACGGTGCGGCCACCGTCGCAGATGTCCTCGCCCTGTCTCCTGCCGAGGTGGGGAAGTGGCGTGGCTTTGGGGTTGGCAAGGTCAGCCGTATCACGGATCTGGTTGGGCGGCTTCACCGCGAGGCCACGGCCCTGCTCGCCCGGCAACTGCCTTCGCCAAGTCCTGACACCGCGAGCAGCACGGACTCGCGGTTGATGCTCGGTGCCGAGACATACGAACTAGCCACCCTGGTCGAGTGGGCACGGTTCTCGAGTGGCGCCGCAACCATCCGGGAGGCACTCGACGCCTTGGCGGCGGCCGACCTTCCCGACGACGTCGAAGTGGCGAGTCGCAGTCTGCTCGACATGCCTCTGCCTGCCGCCGACCTGGACCCACTGGCCGACCTGCACACCTGGATCGCCTCCCTCGACGATCGCGAAGCGCGCATACTCGAGCGCCGACTGATTCGGTTCGAGGCCTCGACGTTGGATGACGTGGGCAAAGAGTTCGACGTCAGTCGCGAGCGCGTACGTCAGCTCGAGTCGAAGCTCAAGGATCGGCTCGAATTGTGGGTTGGGTCAGACGACGGCCGATCGGTGCGTTGGGCCCTGCACCTCCTGTCGCGAGGTCTGGGTGCCTGCGCTCCGGACAGCGAGGTCCCTCTCGTCGGTGACGATGGAGGACACTCGGAGGAGTTTGGCCTCCTGCTCTACCTCGCGGGCATGGACTGGGACCGCGACAAGCGCCTGATTCATCGACGCGGCTTCTCTTGGCCCAGGCCCGCAGATTTTCCCCTCATCGAGGACGGGCCCCTCGTGGACGAAGACGCGTTGCGGCTGGATCTGCGCAGCAGAGGGGTCGTCGAGCACCACCTTCCTTGGGCCGTCGAACAGCTCAACGGCCTTCGACGACTTCAGGGCACGCTCGTCCTCTGGCCCAGCAGTCTCGTCGAACAGGCTATTGCGGTCCTGGCTCGTGTGGGTTCACCGTTGAGCGACCTACAGATCGCCGCCAAACTGGACCGCGAAGAGTTCAACTTGAGGGGGATGCGTGACCGGATCTTCCAAGACCCACGCATCATTCGGGTGACCAAGGACGACTTCGCGCTGGCATCGTGGGGTCTACCGGAGTACGGCGGCATCGTGACCTCGATGATGGCCCGTCTCGAAGAGGTCGGCCCGACGCCCATCCGTGACCTTGCGGAGTACCTGGCTGAGCGGCACTCAATCAAGTCAGGGTCGGTGACGGCGTATTCGTCGTCCCCCGTCTTTGTCACAGAGGATGGGTTGCTGCGGCTGCGTCGTGTCGACGAGCCCTTTATGCCGCGGCTGGACCCGTCGTCAGTCCGCGGCCTCTTTACCCTCGACAGCGGCTCTCGCATCGCCTGGCATGTTCGTGTCGATCGCGACCTGCTCCGCGGGAGCGGACGATCGTGCCCTGCCGAGATCGCCGTCGCCCTCGGAGTCTTCCCAGGCCACTCGGTCACATTGTCGAGCCCTGTCCGCGACATCTCGATTCGATGGATCGCCACAACGCACATGGGCCCGAACATCGGGAGTCTTCGAGCGCACGCCGAAGCCGTCGGTGCGAGGTTGGGCGATGAGCTCCGGTTGGTCTTCGATCGCGGGACCCACACGCTGGCGGCTTCGCGATTTGCTGGCGAGGCCGCAAACGGGGCCGCCTTCGTCGGACAACTGCTCGACGTACCACCCAACGAGGCCAGCCCAACGCTTGTCGCTGACGCCATCAGTTCGCAAATGGATGATCTCGAGCCGGTGCTTCGGAAACGCGGTGACGCTGCTGTCGCCGATGCGGTGGCCTCGCTGGGGATGCCCGTGTGATCTCGCCCCCTCGGCCAGCATTGCTGACATCCCTTGGTGCCTTTGTTATGCATCGCCGCCAACTGGTCCCGCGGCGGAGGCCGATCCGGCTGGGACCGTCAACCTCGCACCACCTGGAAAGCAGCCATGAGTTCATCTGATCCGCTCGTTGACCGCGCCGCGCGGCTCTTTCGCTTCCTTGCCCGAGCCCAGCAGCTCAAGTCGAAGCCCGTCCGCAACCTGGACAGTTACAAGGGAGAGGGTGCCGTCCACTGGGTCGGTGATGTGCCAGCTCACCGGGCGGTGCACGTCGCGCATCGGGACGGGGACCCCGCGTCGGACGGGCACCTCCTGTCCGTGGAACGAGTTGAGCGGCACGAGCCCCCGCCACCGCCCGACGTGCTGCGGAAATGGCTGAAAGGGGACCCGGAGTCCGCGTCCTCTCAACCTGACCTGTGGTCAACGGTCCCGGGTGGTCAGGAGTGGGACGACTCCACCAACACATTTGTCGACCGCGACGAGAAGCTCGCAGACCACCCCGAGGTCACTTCTGCCTACAACGCATGGATGAACGAGTGGCGACCGTGGGCTGACCGTGAGAACCAGGACGCGCCCGTTCGCACTTACTACGGCGAACTTTTCAGCACGTTCGTCAAGGCGACATCGCACACGGAGGAACTGGAGCTCGTCCTTGGAGCGGGCCTGTTGGCCTGGCGTCCCGAGGACCATCCTGCGGTTCGACGCCATGCATTCACCGTTCCTGTCATTGCCACGATGGATGACTCCAGCGGACGACTCGACTTCGTCGTCGACGGTGCTGCAGTGGGACTGGCGTCCGAATTGGACATGCTGGATCCCAAGGTCATCGAGCGACGGAACATCGTCCAGGAAGCAAAGCAGAGCGCCGAGCAGTTCGGTGCGCACCCCTTCGATCGCGAGGCGTTCGAGCACCTGGCGCGAACGCTGGTCAACAGCCTCGATTCCGCCGGTCGCTACGAAGACAACACGGGTGTGCCGGCACCGGCTGATGACGCGGTTCTTGCGTGGACGCCGGCACTGATCCTTCGCCCCCGCTCACAGCGTGGCCTCATCCAAGTATTCGAGACGATCGCGACGGACATCGAGGCGGCCGGTGAGGTGCCCACCGGCATCCGCCCACTCATCGATCCAGGTCTGGTGCCGGCTGCCACCACGGATCGCAGTCCGGGCGCGCTCCTCGACATCGACGGTGAGGTGTTCTCACCGCTTCCGCTCAACGCAGTCCAACGGCAGATCCTCGAGCAGGTCGACAGAAACGCCCAAACGCTGGTCCAGGGACCGCCGGGCACCGGTAAGACGCACACGGCCGCGGCGCTGTTGTCTCACCTCTTGGCGCAGGGCAAGCGCGTGCTCGTGACGGCGCACACCGACCGGGCCCTGCAGGAAGTGCGCGGAAAGCTCCCCGAACGAATCAAGCCGCTGGCGGTCTCCGTCATCGGGTCTTCGCGCTCCGACCTTGCTGAGTTGAAGCTGGCAGTCGACACGATCTCGCGCCGGTCGACCGAGCATGACCCTGCCGTCGCGAACGGGGAGATCGAGGAGCTACTTGCGGGAGTCGCACAGTTGAGAGGGCGCCGCCAAGAGCTCGGGGCGCGCCTCCTGTCGGCCCGGTCCGCCGACGTCCAACATCGTGAGCATGCTGGCTACTCAGGCACATTGGCCAGCATTGCCCAAGACTACGAACGGGAACGCGCGGCGCTCGGCTGGATCGGGGAATTCGTCGACTTCGAGCCTCATGTCGTGCCGCCGCTGTCCGACGTCGAGACCGTCACATGGCTCGACCTCGTCCGCGACCAGAGCCTGGCCGCGGACTCCCGACAAAGTGCCATGAGACTGCTCGACATCGAGTCGCTCCCCTCAGCGGAAGAGTTTCGAAGCCTCGTGGGAGCGCGAGCAGAAGCCGAGGCCACTCGCGCCCAACACGCGGATCTCTTGTCGCATGACGCTGCTGCTGCCATCCAGTCGATGGCGACTGACGAACGACGCGCGTTGCAAGAACGCATGCGTTCCATTGTTCAGCAGTTCGAGTCACTCGAGCAGATGCGGGCCGAGTGGGTTCGCTCCGCGTTGAGCGACGTGAGGCACGGCTTGCCCCAGACCTGGCTGGCTCGTGCGGAGACGATTGGAACCCTCCTTTCCGGAGTTCGGTCCCATCTGCAGAAGGTTCCCGTGGGCACCACGGTGTCGCATTCAGGAGACTCCGGTCCGCTGGTCGCACTGGCCAAGCACGTTCACAACTACCTCGGGGCGAACCCTCCACTCAAGACCGCTCCAGACGGTTCGGTGAAGATCGGGATGTTCACTCCGTCGGCTATCAAACAGGCGCGCTCCCTATTCGACAACGTGCGGGTCAACGGGCAACCCCCCGCGACAGCAGAAGCCCTCGCGTTGTTCTTGGATCAGGTTGATGCTGAACGGCTCTTGGAGCAGCTGGACAAGGCGTGGCCGGCGGATCTGGTCATTCCAGCAGAGGACACGGCGCGGGAGCGCCTCAGCTGGCACCAGTCCCAACTCGATCAGCTCGAGCGGGTCTTGGCGCTGGGTCGCGTCCTCTTTCAGGAGGAGAGCACTCTTGCCGCATCCGGCCTGAGTCGGCCCGACTGGAACGATCCGGATGCCGTCATCACGTACGCCCACCTCGTGGATGCTGCGGCCGCGGCAGATGCATGGCGTCAAGCCGGGGAGCCCCTGGCCGCTCTCGTTGAGACCATTCGCGCCACCTCATCATGGAGCGATGCCGCGCCGGCCGTTCACCAGCTGGCACTGGCAGCCGAGAACGGCGACCACGAGGAGTACGCCAGCGCGCACGCGCGCATCACTCGGTTGCATCACGTCAGGGGCCAGCTCGACCTACACAAGGCGTTGACCGAACGCATTGCCACGGCAGCACCCCGACTGGCTGAGGCCGTGACGGGTGATTTCGACAACCACGAGTGGACTGCACGCCTCGCCACCTTCGATGCAGCATGGAACTGGGGTACGACTGGCGCGTGGATCCTCGCGCAGGATTCCACCGATGTGAACGACATTCAGGGCCAGGTCTCGACAGTTGAAGCCCAATTGCGAGACCGCGCCGAACACATTGGTGCATTGCGTGCGTGGAACCAAGCCGTCGACCCCGATCGGCTGACGCAGAGATCCCGTGCTGATCTGACCCAGTACTCGCAGTTGGTTCGACGGCTGGGCAAGGGAACGGGCAAGTACGCGGCGCAACAGCGTGCCGAAATCCGCACAGCCATGGATCGATGCAGGCCGTCAGTCCCTGTCTGGATCATGCCCATCTATCGGATCGCGGAGCAGCTCAACGTCGCAGAGAACATGTTCGACGTGGTGCTCGTGGACGAGGCGTCGCAAGCTGGACTGGAAGCGGTCTTTCTCCAGTACCTCGCGCCCAAGATCGTGGTCATCGGAGACGACAAGCAAGTCTCCCCGACCGCCGTGGGCGTTGATCAGGGCGAACTTCGTGAGTTGGTCGAGCAGTATCTCGATGACGACCCGTACAAAGCATCGTGGCTGGATCCGCAACGATCGCTTTTCGACGAAGCGAAGATGCGCTTCCGCGGTTCGCTCACGTTGGTCGAGCATCGTCGGTGCGTCCCGGAGATCATCGGGTTCTCCAACCGCGTCGCATACGAACCAGACGGCATTCGCCTCAACCCTGTGCGCCAGTTTGGCGCGGACCGCCTCGAACCCATCAAGATCGTGCATCTCGCGTCGGGCCACGAGGAAGGTTCCAGCGGGAACAAGGTCAACAGGGCCGAAGCCGACGCCCTGGTCGACCAGCTCAAGGCATGCCTCGAGGACCCGAGATATGACGGGCTCACCTTCGGAGTCATCGCGCTGCTCGGCAAGCGTCAAGCACAGCTCATCGAGTCGAAGCTGCTGACCGAGGTGTCAGCGTTGGAGTGGGCCGATCGCGACTTGAGGGTGGGAGATGCTGCCGACTTCCAGGGGTCCGAGCGAGACGTGATGTTCCTTTCCATGGTGTCGTCAGCCGAGCCCGGGTCGCGCATGGCGTCGTTGACACGCGAGATGTACATGCAGCGATACAACGTGGCTGTGTCTCGCGCCAAGGACCAGTTGTGGCTCTTCCACTCGGCGACGCTGGACGATCTGCCCAATTCTGAGGACATGCGTCATCAGCTGCTCGAGTACTGCTACGGCGTCGCAGCCCGTGGACGTGAACTTGCCGCAGGCGAATCGGCCAGCGTCCCCGACGACGTCAGAGTTGAGCCCTTCGACTCCCTTTTCGAGCAGCGTGTCTACAACAAGGTCGTCGACCGAGGGTTCACGGTGCATCCGCAGTTCGACGCGAACGGCTACCGCATCGACCTTGTGGTCATCGGCGCTGGGGCCCGGCTGGCAATCGAATGCGACGGTGACACGTGGCACGGGCCAGAGGCATACGAGCGTGACTTGGCCAGGCAGCGTGATCTCGAGCGATGTGGATGGCAGTTCTTCCGTGTCCGAGAGTCGGCCTACTACGTCGACCCCGCGCGGGAGCTCGCCCGACTTTGGAGACTGCTCGACGAACTCGAGATTCGACCTTCTGGGTGGCTCACCGAAACTCTCTCGGACGACGACGAAGCCGAGATGTCTACTCCAGAGGTCGGCCATCACGACTCGGACGAACTGGTTGACGAACTGCGTGCAGAGTCAGCACCCGAGTTCGACTCGCTCGAGGAGGAACTCGCCGCTCACGTCCTGGAATCTTCAAAGGCGGGCGTGGCCGAGGGTAAGGACGAGGAACCAGCCCCCCTTGCGGAGGCCAGCCTCGCTTCACAGGGCTTCCTCGCTGCCGAGGGAACGACGAGTACCCCTAGCGAGCGTGTTCCACCAGCCGCTGACGACGCCGACGCCGACGACTTCGACGATGCGCCGGCCGTGGTTCGTTACCGGTCCTTCCAAGGGTCCGTCGTCTCCTTGGCTGCAGCCACTATGGCCGACTTGGCCGCAGGGATGATCGAGATTGTCCGCATCGAGGGGCCCGTGACCGGCTCACGCCTCCATACGGCATACGTGCGTGCCTCGGGTGGCCGACGCGTCGGGAAGCAGATCGCCCACGAGCTGAACCGCGCGATTTCCAGTGCTGTGAAGGCGGGACATCTCGTCGAGGAGAACCCGCTCCATCAGGCCGGCGTCAAGCCCAAGACCTACCGGCTGCCTTGGCAGCCGCAGGTGATCGCCCGAGACTTGGGTGCGCGGGACCTGGACGAGGTCCCTCCGTCCGAGCTAGCCGAACTGCTTCGCGTTGCTGACCAGCATCACGGTTGGACGAGCGAGGGCGAACTGTTCCGCCACGCGCTTCACCTGTTGGGCCGTAAGGCGCTCACAGAGCCCGCCCGCTCACGTTTCGAGCAGGTCATGCCCCTTGCGTTCCCAGTTGATGGGGCAGGGCGTGGTGCCGCGACAGAGAGCGGATCCTCGGTTGCTCAGGTCGAAGTCGTGCCTGACGCACCGGTGCCCAACGAGCCGGCTATTGCGTCCGCTTCAATCACCGGTTGGCGTCGTATGAGTCGGGATGAAGACGATTGGCACCGCTTGGTGTCCGTGGGCCGAGACATCCTCCGCGAAGTCGGCGGGAACAGAAGCACGATCACCTACAGCGAACTCAACGGACGCCTGGCAGAGGAGAGCGGCCTCCGCACATTCGATCTATCGACAGATCTTGGGCGCCAAGGAATGGGCTTCCTACTCGGCGACATCAGCCGGGTCGATCACGTTGATTCCGGGATTCTTCTTTCGTCCCTCGTCACCTTGAAAGGACTCGGCGACGTGGGACGAGGGTTCTTCAGCCTTGCCCAAGAGTTGAGGCTTATCCCAACCCACGCGGGCCCTCTCGAGAAGGAGGCTTTCTGGATCACGGAGGTCTCCCGAGCGCATGAGAAGTGCTCTGAGATGGCGTCGGGCAGCACCTTCGACTCGGGGGTGAGGTCATGAGTGGATACACCGTGATTGACGTGGAGACGACCGGGCTCTCGCCCGAGCGAGGTGACCGCGTGGTGGAGATCGGCGTGGTCTACGTGTCGGACCACGGGGAAATCCAGGACCACTGGTCGACCGTCATCAACCCCCAGCGTGACGTCGGACCCACCCGCATTCACGGCCTGACAGCCACCGATGTCGCTTCGGCTCCGACCTTCCCTGAACTGGCACCATACGTGCTGCGCGCCATGCGAGGGCGGACAACCGTCGCCCACAACGCGACCTTCGACCTGAGATTCCTCGCCGCCGAATTCATGCGCTCTGGTGTCACGCTCAAAGACCTCCCGCTCAGCGGTGTGTGCACGATGCAGTGGTCAACCGCCTACCTGAACGCCTCGAGCCGGCGCCTGGTCGACTGCTGTCGCGCAAGCGGGGTTTCGTTGACGTCGGCGCATTCGGCTGGAGCCGACGCGATGGCCACGGCACAGTTGCTCGGCCACTACCTCAAGTCCTCGAACTACGCACCGCCGTGGCACGAGGCAGCCGTAGAGACTCGTGCCTACCCGTGGCCGCCATTCTCCGGGGAGTACCCCGAGCTCCGCATGGTGCGACGATCAGAGGCGCGCGCCGTCCGGAGCGATCAGTGGCTGGATCGAATCGTGTCCAAGATGCCACGCGCGGCCGACGCTCGCGTCGACTCCTATCTGGCCACCCTCGAGATGGCGATGACGGATGGCTTTCTCGCCGAGCACGAGAAGGATGAACTCGTCGCAGTAGCGGTGGACGCCGGATTGACTCGAGGGCTGGTCCTCGATCTGCACGCCGACTACCTGCGCGCCATGGCAGAGGTCGCACTCGAGGACGACGTCGTCACGAGTGATGAACGCGTCGAGATGGATCGCGTGGCTTCGATGCTCGGCCTTCGACACACCGACGTCGAGGCCGCCTTGGAAGGCGCCCTGCGCGCTGGCCGTGGCCGCCATGGTTCTTCCGACGCCTTGCAGAACAGTGGCATCACCCTTCGGTCGGGTGATCGCGTGGTCTTCACGGGTGACATGGTCCGCGAACGGGGCCACTGGGAGGAACTCGCCCGGCGCCGCGGACTCGATCCCGGTGGCGTCACCAAGAAGACCAAGGTCGTCGTAGCGGCCGACCCGAACTCGCTCAGTGGCAAAGCAGCCAAGGCGCGGACATATGGCATACCGATTATCACGGAGGGCGCCTTCGACCGCCTCCTCGCAGAGATGCCCCACGCATAGTTGAAGGAGAAGTGCGATGCCGTCATCGATTGCCTGGCTTGACACCACCGTCGAGGAACAGCGACTCGCACGCGACCTGATCGCCCTGTTCAGCGAGACGGAGTCCCGAGACGAGTTGGGACTCGGCCAGATCCGGGACGCCTTCAGCGATCTCCTCTTCCCCGGGGTCTCGGTCGTCCAGACCCGCGCCCGCTACTACCTCTTCATTCCTTGGTGCTACACGCGAGGGTGGGCCGAGGGGACGCACGGTATGACGGCCAAGAAGAGAGGAGAATGGCAGGAGCGCGAACTGATCACGGCCCTCCGCAATGCCGAACTCGATGACAGTGCCGGGCTGATTGGCAAGCGTGCCGGCGCGTCGCTGCGAACACTGCCGTCCTCGATCTATTGGTCGGGCATGGTGAAGTACGGCCTGGTTGGCAATGTCGCGGACACCAGCCACCTTGGACTTCTTGGTGAGCACGCCGACGACGCCACAGAACTCGCCGAACGCTCTCCGCGTGAGTGGGCGGCGGGCATACCTGCTCCGCCGGACGATTTCCCGCAGGCCATCCCGAGGACAGAGCCCCGGGGAGTGGTGGGGATTG
>NZ_AVPJ01000024.1 GCF_000768705.1 Knoellia sinensis KCTC 19936 | reverse complement strand
CCCCGGCGCAGGCACCGGCGGTCCCGGTGGTGGCGGCGGCTTCGGCGGTCGTCCCGGTGGTGGCGGCGGTGGCTACCGCGGTGGCCCCGGTGGCCGTGGTGGCACGCAGGGTGCGTTCGGCCGCGGTGGCGGTCGTCCCGGTCGCGCCCGCAAGTCCAAGCGCGCGAAGCGCCAGGAGTTCGAGGAGATGCAGGCGCCGTCGATCGGCGGCGTGAGCGTGCCCCGTGGTGATGGCTCGACCGTCATCCAGGTGCGTCAGGGTGCATCCCTCACCGACTTCGCCGACAAGATCAACGCCAACCCGGCGTCGCTCGTCACGGTCATGTTCCACCTCGGTGAGATGGCGACCGCGACGCAGAGCCTCGACGAGGACACCTTCAAGCTCCTCGGCGCCGAGCTCGGCTACGACATCCGCATGGTGTCGCCGGAGGAGGAGGAGCGCGAGCTCTTCGACTCCTTCGACATCAACCTCGACATCGGTGTCGACGGTGAGGACGAGGACGACCTCGCGGCCCGCCCGCCGGTCGTGACCGTGATGGGTCACGTCGACCACGGAAAGACGCGACTCCTCGACGCCATCCGCAACGAGGACGTCGCCGGTGGCGAGTCCGGTGGCATCACGCAGCACATCGGTGCCTACCAGATCCACAAGGAGCACGAGGGCGTCGACCGTCCCATCACCTTCATCGACACCCCGGGTCACGAGGCGTTCACCGCCATGCGTGCCCGTGGTGCGAAGGTCACGGACATCGCGATCCTCGTCGTCGCTGCCGACGACGGCGTCATGCCGCAGACCATCGAGGCGCTCAACCACGCCCAGGCGGCCGACGTCCCGATCGTCGTCGCGGTCAACAAGATCGACGTCGAGGGTGCGAACCCGTCCAAGATCCGTCAGCAGCTCACCGAATACAACCTCGTCGCGGAGGAGTACGGCGGCGAGACGATGTTCGTCGACGTCTCTGCCAAGCAGGGTCAGAACATCGACTCCCTGCTCGAGGCCGTCCTCCTCACGGCGGACGCCGCCCTCGACCTGCGGGCCAACCCCGAGCGTGACGCCCGCGGTGTCGCGATCGAGGCCAACCTCGACAAGGGTCGCGGTGCCACGGCGACGGTGCTCATCCAGTCCGGAACGCTCCGGGTCGGTGACGCCATCGTCACGGGCAGCTCCTACGGTCGCGTCCGCGCCATGCTCGACGAGCACGGCCAGAACGTCGACGAGGCCGGTCCCTCCCGTCCGGTCCAGGTCCTCGGCCTGAGTTCGGTCCCGCGCGCCGGCGACACCTTCGTCGTCGCGCCCGACGACCGCACCGCACGCCAGATCGCGGAGCGTCGTGAGGCCGCCGACCGCCAGGCCAGCCTGGCCAAGGCTCGCAAGCGCATCTCGCTCGAGGACCTCAATGAGGCGATCGCGCAGGGCAAGGTCGACACCCTCAACCTCATCCTCAAGGGTGACGTGTCCGGTTCTGTCGAAGCCCTCGAGGACGCGCTGCTCCAGATCGACGTCGGCGACGACGTGGACCTGCGCATCATCGACCGCGGTGTCGGTGCGATCACGATGAACAACATCAACCTCGCGGTCGCGTCCAACGCGATCATCATCGGCTTCAACGTTCGCGCCGAAGGCCAGAACGCTGACTACGCCGAACGTGAGGGCGTCGAGATCCGCTACTACTCGGTGATCTACCAGGCCATCGAGGAGATCGAGCAGTCGCTCAAGGGCATGCTCAAGCCCGAGTACGAAGAGGTCGAGCTCGGCACCGCCGAGATCCGCGAGATCTTCCGTTCGAGCAAGTTCGGCAACATCGCCGGATCGATCGTTCGCAGCGGTGAGATCAAGCGCGGCACCAAGGCACGCATCACGCGTGACGGTGTCGTCGTGTCCGAGAGCGTCGAGATCGCCGGTCTGCGCCGGTTCAAGGATGACGTCACCGAGGTCCGTGAGGGCTTCGAGTGCGGTATCAACCTCGGCTCGTTCAACGACCTGCAGCTCGGTGACCTCATCAGCACCTACGAAATGCGCGAGAAGCCCCGCGCCTGACATTCGTCCTTGTGCCCGATTGGGACATGCGAGCGCCAGCGAGTGTGTCCCAATCGGGCACAAGGACGAGAAGCGTGACCGGCCGGCATACCGACGATTCGGTATGCCGGCCGCTCACCGTCCGCAGTCCCTCACCACCCCCTCCCACGCCTACAGTGGCGGGAGAGTCCCCGAACGAAGGAGCTGTCGTGGCTGACGCCGCACGCGCCCGCAAGGTCGCCGACCGCATCAAGACCCTCATCGCCGCAGGGCTCGACCAGATCGTCAAGGACCCGGACCTCGGGTTCGTCACGATCACCGACGTCCGGGTGACCAACGACCTCCAGCACGGATCGGTCTTCTACACCGTGTTCGGTGACGACGCCCAGCGCGCCAAGACCGCTGAGTTGCTCGAGGCCAACCGCGGCAAGCTCCGCAGCCACGTCGGCAAGAATCTCGGGATCAGGCTCACGCCCACGCTCGAGTTCATCGCCGACGCGATCCCCGAGACGGCCGCGCACCTCGAGGTGCTCCTCCAGGAGGCCCGTGAGCGTGACGCCGCCGTGGCGGCCGCCGCCGCGGGTGCCACTCATGCCGGTGACGCCGACCCCTACCGTCACGACGACGAAGACGACGCCGACCAGGGCGCGGACACCGGCGCGGAGACCGACGCCACCGACCGCGCGTGAGCGAGACGGTCGACGGGCTGCTCATCGTCGACAAGCCGAGTGACTGGACGAGCCACGATGTCGTGGCCCGCGCCCGCCGCCTCTGCAACACCCGCAAGGTCGGGCACGCCGGAACCCTCGACCCCATGGCCACGGGCGTGCTCGTCCTCGGCGTGGGGCGGGCCACGAAGCTGTTGACGTTCCTCGTCGGAAGCGACAAGGACTACACCGCAACGATCCGACTCGGGCTGGGCACGCTCACCGACGATGCCGAGGGTGAGGTCACCGGCGCCCCCGGCGCGAGCGAGGTCACCGACGACGCCATCGCCGCTGCCGTCACGAGCCTCACCGGCAACATCCAGCAGGTCCCGAGTTCCGTCAGTGCGATCAAGGTTCAGGGCCAGCGGTCCTACCACCGTGCGCGCGCGGGGGAGTCGGTTGACCTCCCGGCACGGCCGGTGACGGTGTCGCACTTCGGGATTCTCGTGGTCCGTCGTGCAACGATCGACGGCACGGAGGTCGTGGACGTGGACGTCGACGTCACCGTCTCGTCCGGCACCTACGTCCGCGCCCTGGCGCGTGACCTGGGAGTCGCGGTCTCCTCAGCAGGTCACCTGACCGCCCTGCGACGCACGCGAGTCGGCGGATTCGGTCTCGACACGGCATACCCGCTGTCGGAACTCGAGGCACGACAAGGTGAGCCGATGCCGGTCATCCCGCTCGCCGACGCGGCGCGGGCAGCCTTCGCTGTCCGCGAGCTCACTGAGGACGAGGCCCGCACGATCGGCTACGGCCAGCGGCTGACGTCGCTGGAACCAGGACGCACCGACCCCGTCGCGGCGTTCGCTCCGGACGGGACCCTTGTGGCAAT
The DNA here is from genome assembly GCF_000768705.1 of Knoellia sinensis KCTC 19936. Taxonomy (GTDB): domain Bacteria; phylum Actinomycetota; class Actinomycetes; order Actinomycetales; family Dermatophilaceae; genus Knoellia; species Knoellia sinensis. The sequence continues at coordinate 27,276 of NZ_AVPJ01000024.1, read as the reverse complement.
GCTCGACGAGAGCAAGGACCGTGCCCGGAGTCACGTCGTGTTCGCCCCGGCGAGTTCGTAGAGTGTCCACCGTGCACCGGTTCACCGACCCCGCCGCGACACCCGACGGCCTGCGACCCTGCGTCGTCACGATGGGCAACTTCGACGGCGTCCACCGCGGCCACAAGGCCGTCCTGTCCCGCCTCGTCGAGGTGGGCCGCGAGCGTGGCCTCCCCACGGTGGCAGTGACCTTCGAGCCGCATCCCATCGCCGTCCTCTTCCCCGAGCGGGCGCCGGACCTCATCGCTCCCGGGACGATCCGCGACGACCTCCTCGCGCAGACCGGTCTCGACGGGCTCCTCGTCCTGGAGTTCACCAAGGAGTTCGCGAAGCAGTCGCCGGAGGAGTTCGTCAAGCAAACCTTCGTCGACGGGCTCGGAGCCCAGGTCGTCGTCGTGGGCGTGGACACGAGGTTCGGGCACAAGAACGTCGGCGACGTCGACACGCTCCGAGAACTCGGCGAGCGCCTTGGGTTCGAGGTCATCGCCCTCGAGGATGTCGGCGACGGAGCACGGTGGTCGTCCACGTCGGTGCGCGACGCCCTCGCCCGCGGGGACGTGGCCACCGCTGCGCGCACCCTCGGCCGTCCGCACCGGGTCGTCGGGACCGTCGTCCACGGGCACCACCGCGGTCGCGACCTGGGCTTCCCCACGGCGAACCTCTCGCCCACCTCGATCGGGCTCGTGCCGGCCGAAGGTGTCTACGCAGGCTGGCTCACGCGTCTCGACCGTGCCCCGGGGGAGCCCGATCGGACCATGCCGGCCGCGATCTCCATCGGCACCAACCCGACCTTCAACACGCAGGATCGGCGCACGGTCGAGGCCTACGTCCTGGACCGTGATGACCTCGACCTCTATGACGAGCGGGTCGTCATCGAGTTCGTCGAGCACATCCGCCCGACGCTGCGCTTCGACAGCATCGAGGACCTGATGGAGGCCATGACCAAGGACGTCGAGCAGGCTCGCACCGTGCTCACCCAAATCGTCCACTCCTGAGCGGTCGGAGCCCCTCCTGACCGGCCGCGGCCCGCACCTGAGCGGCTCGAGCTGGCTCCGCCAGGACCTCGGCCTCCTCGTCGGGGCCGCTGGGACGTCTGTCGTCGGCGCGCTGCTCGTGTGGTCAGCGACGCACGAGACGGCCGGGACGGCATACCTCGTCCGTCACCTGCTCAACACCGCCATTGGCATGGCGCTCGCCGTCGGCGTCGCCCGACTGGGCCACCACGGTCTGCGGCTCGTCGCCCCGTGGTTGTATGCCGCGTCGATCCTGGGACTCATCGCGGTCCTCACCCCACTCGGCGTCACGATCAACGGATCACGGTCATGGATTCCTGTCATCGCCGGGTTCACGGTGCAGCCCTCGGAGTTCGCCAAGCTCGGGCTGGCCCTCGTCCTCGGGTTCGTCTTCGCGGACCGCTGGGAGCGCCGGGTGGCGCCGGGCAACAGAGACGTGGCTCTCGGGTGGATCCTCGCGGCGGTGCCGGTCGCGCTGATCATGCTGCAGCCGGATCTGGGGTCGGCGGTCGTCCTGGGGGCGCTGGCGTTCGTGGTGATCGCCGTCGCTGGGGCTCCGCGCCGGTGGGTCGTGGGTGTCGCGGTCCTGGGGGTCGGGCTCGTGGTGGCGGCGCTGACGACGCCGCTGCTCAGTGAGTACCAACGCGACCGCCTGCTCGCGTTCATGGACCCGAGCGCGGATCCGCAGGGCATCGGCTACCAGACGCGACAGGTGCGGCTTGCCATCGGTTCGGGTGGTTGGTCGGGGCAGGGCTACATGGAGGGGCCGCAGACGCAGGGCGGCTTCATCCCGTTCCAGCTCAACGACTTCATCTTCTCCGTGGCGGGGGAGGAGCTCGGCTTCATCGGAGCCGCCGGCCTGCTGGTCCTGTTGTCGTTCATCGTCGTGCGCGTGTTCGTGGTGGCGGGTCGATCCGGGGACGCGTTCGGGCGCTTCGTCGGGGTCGGCGTCGGGACGTGGCTGGCCTTCCAGGTCTTCCAGAACGTCGGGATGAACCTCGGAGTCATGCCGGTCACCGGGCTGCCCCTGCCGTTCGTGTCCTACGGCGGGTCGTCGATGTTCGCCTCGTGGCTGGCCATCGGCGTCGTCAATGCGGCGTATGCCGCTGGGCACCCTGATCGACGCTAGTCACCCTGGCCCCGTGGCACCTTCGTGGCCGTGCCGAGGATGGCGTCGACGACCGCGAGGTAGCTCGCCTCGACCGTCTGCGCCGAGCCGATGAGCCCGGCCAACTCCAGACTGACGAAACCGTGAGCTGCGGCCCAGAACCGCCGCGGGTACTCCCACGGGTCGCCCACATCCGGGAGGACGCCGGCGGCGACCGCCCGGTCCGAGGCCGACTTCAGGGTCACGAGGGACTGTTGCCGGACCTGTCGGTCCTCTGTGGTGCGTTCGGAAGGTGCGGTGTTCTGGCGACTGAACATCACGGCATACAGGTGCGGGTTCTCCAAGGCGTTCGTGCGGTAGGCCCGCGCGATGGCGACGAGGTCCGCCCGCGGATCGTCCGTGACAGGCACGGCGTCGAGATGGCGGTCGAGCCGACCGAAACCCTCGGCGACGACCGCCTGCACGAGGTCGGGCATGCTCCCGAAGTGCGTGTAGACCGTCATCGTGGACGTCCCGAGCTCGGTCGCGAGGCGTCGTGCGCTCAAGGCGCTGGTGCCCTGGGTGGCGATGAGTGCCGCCGCGGCTCGAACGACCTCGTCGGCGCTGACCCTGGGTCGACGCATGCTCTGGCTCCTCTGGGCATCACGGTGTTATGCTTCGTTCCATAACGCCGTGATGATATCGCGGTGTGGGCATTCCGAACTTCTTTGCGAGCAGGAGACATCATGGTCAAGGTCCCGACCTGGAACTCGATCGGTGGCAGCGCCGCCTTCACCCGACGTGCCATGAACATGTGGCCCCCCTTCGCCTTTGCCGGGATCCGCGTGACGGAGCTGGACGACAACTTCCGTCACGCGCGCGTCGAGCTCGCCAGCAGCCTCCTCACCCGCAACTACGTCGGGACCCAGTTCGGCGGCTCGCTCTCCTCGATGAGCGACCCGTTCTGGATGTTCCTGGTGATGCGCTCGCTCGGCAGCGACTACATCGTGTGGGACCAAGCGGCCGAGATTCGCTTCATCCGCCCCGGACGCGGTCGGCTGCACGTCACCTTCGACGTGACCGACGAGCTCCTCGACGAACTCCGTGAGGCGGCCGAGGGCGGCGAGAAGGTCCTGCGCTGGCTCGAGTCGGACATCCTCGACGAGTCCGGAGAGGTCGTCGCCCAGGTCCGAAGGCAGTTGTACGTCCGGCTGAAGAAGCGCGTGACCGAGGCGGTCCCGGTCCCCGCCTGAACCAGGCCGCAAAGCTCGGAGGTCCCTTCGTGACGGGACGGTGGCGTCCACTCTGTGGGAAGCGGGTTACTCGTCGGTCACGGAGTTGACGGACTCCTCTCATGTGAGGGAGTTGCTGTGGGACGATCACGCCCACGAGCTCCCCAATGACGAGGATCCCCCATGCTGAAAGTTCGCCCTGAGCTGCGCACCGCGGCCGACGAGCCCATCGACCACTCCATCATCGAGAACCGCGCCGCGAGCATCGGTCACCTCTTCCGCGAACGCGTTGCGGCCACCCCCGACAAGGTCGCCTTCCAGTGGGCCGACGTCGGCGCTGGCCCCGACGGCGCCGACAAGTGGGTCGACGTCACGTGGGCGCAGGTCAAGGACCGCGCCTATGCGCAGGCTGCCGGGCTGGTCGCTCTCGGCGTCGGCCCCGAGGAGCGCGTGGCGATCGCCTCCGGCACCTGCTACGAGTGGGCGCTCGCCGACCTCGCCGTGATGGCGGCAGGCGCGGTCACGACGACGATCTATCCGACGACGATCGATGACGATGTCTCCTTCATCCTGTCCGACTCCCAGAGCAAGGTCGTGTTCGCCGAGAACGCGGAGCAGGTTGCCAAGCTGCGTCGGATCCACAACGCACTGCCGGCGGTGTCCAAGGTCGTCGTGTTCGACGCCGAGGCCGCAACGGGCGAGGACGACTGGGTCATCTCCCTCGATGCACTCGAGGACCTCGGACGGTCGGCACTCGAGCGCGACCCAGGCCTGGTCGATGCTCGGATCGACGCCCTGACCCCCGACCGACTGGCCACGATCATCTACACCTCGGGCACGACCGGTCGCCCCAAGGGCGTCCGCCTGCTGCACAAGAGCTTCACCTTCGAAGGGGCGTCCATCGCCGCGACGGGCATCATCGAGGAGGACGACCTCCAGTACCTCTGGCTGCCTCTCGCTCACGTCTTCGGCAAGGTCCTGCTGACCCTGCCGCTGCAGATCGGGACCACGACGGCCATCGACGGGCGCATCGACAAGATCGTCGACAACCTCGCCGTCGTGAAGCCCACGTTCATGGGCGCAGCCCCCCGCATCTTCGAGAAGGCCTACGGCCGGATCAGCCTGATGATGGAGGAGGAGGGCGGCCTCAAGCTCAAGCTCTTCAAGTGGGCCGGCGAGGTGGGCAAGGAGGTCAGTGTGCTGCGGGAGCAGGGCAAGGAGCCGACCGGCATGCTCGCCCGCAAGCACGCCCTGGCCGACAAGATCATCATGACCAAGATCCGCGAGCGCTTCGGTGGACGCGTCCGGGTGTTCGTCTCCGGATCGGCCGCTCTCAACTCCGACGTCGCGCGCTGGTTCGACGCCATGGGCCTGCCGATCATCGAGGCCTACGGGCTGACCGAGTCCACGGCCGGCGCGTTCGGCAACCGCAAGGGTGCCTACAAGTACGGCTCGGTCGGCTGGCCGTTCCCGGGCTCAGAGGCGCGCATCGCGGAGGACGGCGAAGTTCTGCTGCGTGGCGACAACATCATGGACGGCTACCACAACAACCCTGAGGCGACGGCCGAGGTCCTCGACTCCGAGGGCTGGTTCCGCACCGGTGACATCGGTGAGATGGACGAGCGCGGCTTCCTCAAGATCACCGACCGCAAGAAGGACCTCTTCAAGACGTCCGGTGGCAAGTACGTCGCGCCGTCCGCGATCGAGTCCACCTTCAAGGGTCTGTGCCCCTACGTCAGCCAGCTCCTCGTCCACGGTGCCGACCGCAACTTCGTGTCGGCTCTGGTCGCCCTCGACCCGGACGCCATCCAGCCGTGGGCCGAGGCGAACGGACTCGGTGGCAAGTCCTACTCCGAGATCGCGACCGCACCACAGACTCGCGAGATGGTGCAGGGCTACGTCGACGAGCTCAACGCCGGCCTCAACCGTTGGGAGACGATCAAGAAGTTCACGATCCTCGACCACGACCTCACCGTCGACAGCGGCGAGCTCACGCCGAGCCTCAAGCTCAAGCGCAAGGTCGTGTCGGACCGCTACAAGGACCAGCTCGACGCGCACTACGCGGGAGCCTGACGCAGCAAGACCGGAGAGTGATCCAGTCAGTCCTCGATGAGTGGGACGAACCGATAGGCGCCGTGCTCCTGCGTGAGCACGGCGCCTTCGGTTGTCAGGACCACGCGGTGCATCCAGCCGGCGATCGGGATGACCATGACCCCGCTGGGCCGAAGCTGCTCGACGAGGGCCAGGGGCAGCGCCGCCGGCTCGGCCGAGACGAGGATCCGGTCGAACGGTCCGTTTTCGGGCAACCCCAGGACTCCGGGAACGGCCAGCGTGAGGTGAGCCCACGGCATACCGGTCTGTCGGACGTTCGCGCTGCCCACCTCGGCGAGCTCGGGCACCCGCTCAACCCCGAGCACCGCGCCGGTCGGCCCGGTGAGGTGAGCGAGCAACGTCGTCGTCCACCCCGACCCGGCGCCGACGTCGAGGACGCGGTGACCGGGCCGCACGTCGAGGAGCTCCAGCATCGCGGCGACGGTCCGCGGTTGGGAGTTCGTCTGGCCGTGACCGATCGGCAGCGGGCCGTCCCGATGGGCGTGGCGACGCTCGCGGCGGGGCAGGAACGCCCGGCGCGGCCACGCGGCCATCGCCTCCGCCACCCGTGGTGCAGCGTCCACCCCACCATTGTGCGCGCGACTTTGGGGACTCGCCGCCACCGAACGTACCCTTGACGGATGCACACCCGTACTGCTGGCGCCTCACTCTTCACCGACCTCGAGCCACTGCTCGAGCAGGTGAGCAAGCCGATCCAGTACGTCGGTGGCGAACTCAACTCGACCGTCAAGGACTGGGACTGCGGCGGCGACGTCACCGTGCGTTGGGCGCTCATGTACCCCGACGCCTACGAGGTCGGCGTCCCGAACCAGGGCTCGATGATCCTCTACGAAGTCCTCAACGAGCGCCCCGACGTGCTTGCTGAGCGCACGTATGCCGTGTGGCCCGACATGGAGGCCCTCATGCGTTCGCAGGGGGTCCCGCAGTTCACGGTCGACGCCCACCGCGCGGTCGGTGATTTCGACGTCCTCGGCATTTCGTTCTCGACCGAGCTCGGCTACACGAACCTCCTCACCGCACTCGACCTCGCCGGCATCCCGCTGCATGCCCGCGACCGGGTCGACGGCGACACGATCGTCATCGCCGGAGGCCATGCCGCCTTCAACCCCGAGACCATCGCCGACTTCGTCGACGCCGCGATCATCGGCGACGGCGAGGAGGCAGTGCTCATGGTGTCGGACCTCATCGCGGCGTGGAAACGCGAGGGTATGCCGGGTGGTCGCCACGAGCTGCTGCTGCGCCTTGCGAAGACGGGCGGGGTCTACGTCCCCGCGTTCTATGAGGTGACCTACCTGCCGGACGGGCGCATCCAGCGCATCGCCCCCACCGAGCACGGTGTGCCGTGGCGCGTCTCGAAGCACACGGTCATGGACCTCGACGAGTGGCCGTACCCGAAGCAGCCGCTCGTGCCGCTCGCCGAGTCGGTCCACGAGCGCATGTCGGTCGAGATCTTCCGTGGCTGCACGCGCGGCTGCCGCTTCTGCCAGGCCGGCATGATCACCCGCCCGGTGCGGGAGCGCTCCATCACCGGCATCGGCGAAATGGTCGAGAAGGGCCTCGCCGCAACCGGATTCGAGGAGGTCGGCCTCCTGTCGCTGTCGAGCGCGGACCACACCGAGATCGCGGACATCACCAAGGGGCTGGCCGACCGCTATGAGGGCACCAACACAGGGCTCTCGCTCCCGTCGACCCGCGTCGATGCCTTCAACATCGACCTGGCCAACGAGCTGACCCGCAACGGGCGTCGCTCAGGACTGACGTTCGCGCCGGAGGGCGGCAGCGAGCGGATCCGCAAGGTCATCAACAAGATGGTCACCGAGGACGACCTCATCAAGACCGTCTCCGCGGCGTATGGCGCGGGCTGGCGCAACGTCAAGCTCTACTTCATGTGCGGCTTGCCGACCGAGACCGACGAGGACGTCCTCCAGATCGCCGAACTCGCCAAGCGCGTCATCGAGACGGGCCGCCAGGTCAGTGGCCGCAAGGACATCCGCTGCACCGTGTCCATCGGTGGATTCGTCCCCAAGCCGCACACGCCGTTCCAGTGGGTGGGTCAGCTCTCTGCCGACGAGACCGACGCTCGCCTCGAGAAGCTGCGCGATGCCATCCGTTCGGACCGTCGCCTCGGGTCGTCCATCGGTTTCCGCTACCACGACGGCAAGCCCGGCATCGTCGAAGGGCTCCTGTCCCGCGGTGACCGCCGCGTGGGTGCCGTCATCGAGCAGGTGTGGCGCGACGGTGGTCGGTTCGACGGGTGGAGCGAGCACTTCTCCTACGACGGCTGGATGGCCGCCGCCGAGAAGGCCTTCGCCGCCAGCCCGTGGCCGATCGACGTGGACTGGTACACGACGCGTGAGCGCGAGGAGTCCGAGGTCCTGCCCTGGGACGTGGTCGACTCTGGCCTCGACAAGGAATGGCTCTGGCAGGACTGGCTCGACGCCCTTGACGAGACCGAGGTCGACGACTGCCGCTGGACGCCGTGCTTCGACTGCGGTGTCTGTCCTCAGATGAACACCGAGATCGAGATCGGGCCGACGGGCAAGGTCCTCCTGCCGCTGACCGTGCTCGGCGCCGGCAAGGCGGGCATGGCCGAGCAGGCCCACACCCACGCGTGACCGCACCTCTCGCGCCGCGCGTGGGTCGAAGCCCGTGCCACGCTGGGTGGCATGAGCCGCACCATTCAGGTCACGTTCGACGCGCACGACCCTGGCGCCCAGTCGAGGTTCTGGGCTGAGGTCCTGGGCTACGTCATCCCTGGACCACCGGGCGTCGAACTCACCGAGGGTGCCGATCCGCTCGTTGCCTGGGCCCGACTTCCTCACCCGAATGGGAGTCCCGCAAGACCAGCACAACTCGAGGTCGGCGATCGAGGACCCCGAGGGCCATGGACCACGCGTGTTCTTCCAGCAGGTCACCGAGGACAAGGTCGTCAAGAACAGGGTGCATCTCGATGTCCGCGCTGCGCCGGGGCTCGACGGCGACAGCCGCATGGCCGCGCTCGAGGCCGAGGGCGAACGGCTCGTGGCTCTCGGGGCCCGTCGACTCCGGAGGTTCGAGCCACAGCCGCCGCTTGACGCCGGGCACATCGTCATGGCGGACCCCGAGGGCAACGAGTTCTGCCTGGACTGAATGACGCGACTGAGGGTCGGGGTCAGGGGCGCGTCGGGGTCGCACCCGATGTCCGCTCGCGGCTCACGCCGCCAGGCTGGGGTCCATGACCTGGATCGCCGTCCTCACGCTCGTGTGGCTCGTCATGGCCGCGTTGGGTCTGCAGGCCAGGCAGCGGGGGAGTGCGCGCTCCGCTCGTCGATGGACGACTCGGCTGTATGCCGTGACTCTCGTTCCGGTGACAGCCCTCGCCGTGGGGGCGGCGCTGGTCGCGGTGCAGTTGCCCGGGATCGATCCGGGCAACGGCCCGGCCATCGGCCAGGCCATCGCCGCGGCCACGCCCTACGCCCAGTGGCTGGCGCTCGCCATCAACCTCGTCCTGGTCGACGTCGTCCTTCGACGAGCCGAGGGGCACGAGCACGCCAGGCGGCAAACGGCGAGTCGGCCCTGGACGGTGAGCACGCATCGGCCGGTTGCAGCGAGCGGCGCTGCCGCTTTGCCGCTGCCGTGCCCTGGCGCTGAGGCGCGCCCGCGCCGACAAGGTGAGCGGACGGCATACAGGTTCACGCGGCATTCACCTCCGAAACCGCCACGACGCCTCGCACGTGGCTAGGTTGAAGTCACCCCTGCCCGACATCGGAGGAAGACATGTTCCGCACCCTTGCCGCCCTCATCGGGGCCGCGATCCTGCTCGCCGTGACACCTCTGGCGAGCGCGGCACCACCCGGACCCGGCGGCCCCGGAGAGTCCCTGCGGGTGGCGACCTACAACCTGTCGCTCAACCGCAACGCCGAGGGCCAGCTCGTCAGCGACCTCTCGACGCCCAACAACGCACAGGCCAAGGCGGTCGCCGAGGTCATCCAGCGCACGAACCCGGACGTGATCCTCCTCAACGAGTTCGACTACGTCGAGGGCGGCACGGCAGTCGACCTGTTCCGGGACAACTACCTCGAGGTCGGGCAGAGCGGCGCAGACCCGGTCGAGTACCCCTACGCCTTCGTCGCGCCGTCGAACACAGGTATCCCCACCGGCCACGACCTCAACAACAACGGCACCATCGGAGGCGGCGACGATGCCTTCGGCTTCGGGCTCTTCCCGGGCCAGTTCGGCATGGCGGTCCTCTCGAAGTACCCCATCGAGACCGACAACATCCGCACTTTCCAGAACTTCCTCTGGAAGGACATGCCCGGCAACCTCCTGCCGACCGACTTCTACTCGCCCGAGGAGCAGGACATCCTCCGCCTATCGAGCAAGTCGCACTGGGACGTCCCCGTGACCGTCGGCAAGCGCACCGTCCATGTCCTCGCCGCACACCCGACCCCGCCGACCTTCGATGGACCCGAGGACCGCAACGGTCGCCGCAACCACGACGAGATCCGCTTCTGGGCCGACTACGTGACGCCGAGCAAGGGTTCCTACATCTATGACGACGAAGGCGGGCGCGGCGGTCTCAACCCGAGCCAGCACTTCGTCATCCTCGGTGACTACAACGCCGACCCAGCCGACGGCGACTCCTTCGACGGTGCGATCCACCAGTTGCTCGGCAACAAGCGCATCATCGACCCGCTGCCGACGTCCGAGGGTGCGGTTGAGGCGGCGCAGCTCCAGGGTGGCGCCAACCTGACCCACACGGGCGACCCGAAGTACGACACAGCCGACTTCGCCGACGGCGCGCCCGGCAACCTGCGGGTCGACTACACGCTCCTGTCGAAGCACTTCGCCGTGAACGACGCGGGCGTGTTCTGGCCGGTCCAGGCCGACCCCCTGTCCCGGCTGACGGGGACGTTCCCGTTCCCGACGAGCGACCACCGTCTCGTGTGGGCGGACGTCACCCTGCGCTGACTGCCCGGTTCGGTTCGACCAGCGGGATTCTCTGGTCCGCCCGGCCTGAAATAGGCTGGGCGGACCATGGCACGCCGCACTCCCGAGGGCCCACCCCCGCCTCCCGCCGTCCAGAAGCTCCGCCTCCGCTATGCCAAGCGAGGGCGGCTGCGCTTCTCGTCGACGCGTGACTTCTCGCGTGCCCTGGAGCGTGCCTTGCGCCGCGCGGGGGTGCCGATGGCCTTCTCGGCCGGCTTCCACCCGCACCCGAAGATCAGCTACGCCAATGCCGCGCCGACGGGCACGGCCAGCGAGGCCGAGTACTTCGAGATCTCGGTCACGGAGCGCGTCGACCCCGAAGCCCTGCGCGTCGCGCTCGACGCCGCGCTGCCGCCTGACCTCGATGTCCTCGAGGTCGTCGAGGCCGGCCCGGGGAGCCTCGCAGAGCGCCTCGAGGGCAGCGTCTGGCACCTCGAGATGCGTGGGGTGACCCTTGAGACCCTCACGTATGCCGTGGAGCGCTTCCTCGCGACCGAGCTTGCCGAAGTGACCCGCACTTTCAAGACGGGGCCCAAGACGTTCGACGTCCGATCAGCCGTCGTGTCCATGGTCGCCACCGAGAGCGATGACCCGTCGTGTGCGATACTGCAGATGGTCGTTCGGCACACCACACCGTCCGTTCGCCCCGATGACATCCTGACCGCACTGCGCGCAGTCACCGAGCTCAGCCCGCCCGTGCCACCTCTGGTGACACGGCTGGCCCAGGGCCCACTGCTCACCGCAACTGCTGGGGTGGCCGATCCATTGGCCGCCGACAAGGAGGCCGTCGGTTCCTGATCTGGTGCCGCAGCGGAGTTGACTCGCCGCGCGAACCACTCAGGGACAGCACTTGACTTCCGTGTCGGGCAACTTCACCCGCACACGATTGCGATACGAGCCCCACGGGGCCGACAGGTCCGGGCATCCCGCCCGGATGGTGTGGCTGACGGCCACGTGGCGCCGGAAGGGCCACTCACATGGCTACCCAGGACGAACCCACCAGCACCACAGAAGGCACGACTCAGGGCGACGCCCCGACGCTCGACGTCGGGGGCACCGAGGAAGCGCCAGCGAAGGCCCCCCGCCGCCGCCGCGCGACCAAGAAGGCCGCTGCTCCCACGACCGCCGTTCCCGAGGCTGCCGACCCGTCCGCAGGCGCAGATGCACCGGCCGACAGCCCCACCGAGGACTCATCCGCCGACGACGCGCCAGCTGCAAAGGCGCCGAAGAAGAGGGCCGCCAAGAAGTCGGCTGAAAAGCCGGCCAAGAAGGCGGCGAAGAGAGCCTCTCGGGCCAAGAAGACCGCCGCGGTCGAGCCCGAGGCCGAGGCTCCTGTCGGCCAGGACGAGCTCGTCGCGTTGGAAGAGGACGAATCCACGGAGGGCGAGCAGGCGCAGGTCGCTGACGTCGCCGAGGCCAGCGCCGATGAGGACGCGTCCGAGCAGGCGCCGGCTCCTGTCGTGCCGTCCTTCGGCCTCCTCTTCCAAGCCCCTGACATCAGCGCTGCCCCGCGGCGCCGCCGTGCCACGGCACCGGCGCAGGCCCCGGCCGAGCGACCGGCGACCACCGGACCGGCCAAGGGTGCGGACGACCGTGACTCGAGCGACGCTGACGAGAGCGGCTCGACCGAGCCGTCCGAGACCTCCGACGAGTCCGGTGACGAGCCGCAGGACGGCAACCGCCGTCGCCGTCGCGGCGGCCGCGGTCGCCGTGGCCGCGGAGGCAACGACAAGGCCGAACAGCCAGCGACCGAGACGGCGGAGGCCGAGGAGGCCGAGGGCGACGGCGACGGCGACAAGGACGCCCCCGACGACACGGCGGACGCCGCCGACGGTGGCGAGGGCACGTCGAGCCGTCGTCGACGTCGTCGTCGCCGTTCGGGTTCGTCGTCCGAGGGGGACGACCCGCCCGGCACCGTGACCAAGGTGCGCGAGCCCCGCAAGGAGCGTGACGAGCCGACGGCCGTCAAGGGTTCGACCCGTCTTGAGGCCAAGAAGCAGCGTCGCCGTGAGGGCCGCGAGGCCGGGCGCCGCCGCACGATCATCACGGAGGCCGAGTTCCTGGCCCGCCGCGAATCGGTCGAGCGCGTCATGGCCGTGCGCGGCAAGGGTGACAAGACCCAGATCGGTGTCCTCGAGGACGGCGTCCTCGTCGAGCACTACGTGTCGCGCGAGACCAACGCGTCGATGGCCGGCAACGTCTATCTCGGTCGCGTCCAGAACGTCCTGCCCTCGATGGAGGCCGCGTTCGTCGACATCGGCAAGGGCCGCAACGCCGTGCTCTACGCCGGTGAGGTCAATTGGGATGCCGCCGGCCTCGAGCAGAACCAGGCCAAGCGCATCGAGAATGCTCTGGGCTCAGGCGACACCGTGCTCGTCCAGGTGACCAAGGACCCGATCGGTCACAAGGGCGCCCGACTCACGAGCCAGATCTCGCTGCCGGGCCGCTACCTCGTCTACGTGCCCGAGGGCTCGATGACGGGCATCTCCCGCAAGCTGCCCGACACCGAGCGCGCCCGCCTCAAGGCGATCCTCAAGGAGGTCGTGCCGGACTCGGCAGGCGTCATCGTGCGGACTGCGGCGGAGGGCGCCTCGGAGGAGGAGCTGCGCGCGGACGTCGAGCGTCTGACGAAGGCGTGGGAGGGCATCAAGAAGAAGGCCGAGTCCGCCAAGGCCAAGAAGGCGAGCAGCGGGGGAGCGCCCGTGCTGCTGCACGGCGAGGCCGACCTCACCGTGCGGGTCATCCGTGACGTCTTCACCGAGGACTTCAGCTCGCTCGTGGTGTCCGGCGACAAGGCCTGGTCCGAGGTCAGCGGCTACGTCGAGGACGTCGCTCCCGACCTGGCGAAGCGCCTGACGCACTGGACCTCCGAGCAGGACCTGTTCGCGCACTACCGCGTCGACGAGCAGATCGCGAAGGCGATGGACCGCAAGGTCTGGCTGCCCTCCGGTGGCTCCCTCGTCATCGACCGGACCGAGGCCATGACGGTCGTCGACGTCAATACGGGCAAGTTCGTCGGCTCGGGCGGCAACCTCGAGGAGACGGTCACCAAGAACAACATCGAGGCGGCCGAGGAGATCGTCCGTCAACTCCGCTTGCGTGACATCGGCGGCATCATCGTCATCGACTTCATCGACATGGTCCTCGAGTCCAACCGCGACCTGGTCGTCCGGCGCCTCCTCGAGTGCCTCGGCCGCGACCGCACCAAGCACCAGGTCGCCGAGGTCACCTCTCTCGGCCTCGTCCAGATGACCCGCAAGCGCGTCGGTTCCGGCCTCATCGAGGTCTTCTCGGAGCAGTGCGAGCACTGTGACGGGCGCGGAATCATCGTCCAGGCCGAGCCGATCGATCGCTCGGGCAGCAACGGTGACCACGGGCCCTCGCACGGCAACGGTGGCCAGGGTGGCTCAGGCGGAGGCTCGACCTCCGGAAGTGGTCGTGGTCGTGGGCGCCGTGGGAAGGGCGGCGACTCGGGTCAGTCCGCCTCCAAGGAGCAGAGCCAGCAGGAAGCTCCGACGCCGAGCGGTCCGACCGCAGCCCAGATCGCTGCCGCGGCACACGCAGCAGCCATCAAGTCGATGTCCGGTGAGCCGACTGACGATGACGTGGCCGACCTGGCTCCGGCGCCCGCCTCGGAACCCGAGCAGGCGGAGGCCGTCGAGGCCACGCAGCCCGAGCAGACCGAGGCCCCCTCCGAGGTCCCGACCGACGCCAAGACGGAGGTGCCCGCAGACACGAAGGCGGAGGACCCCGCCGACGCCTCGCCGGTCGTCATCGCCGAGGTGGGAGACGCTGTCGAGGCGGAGTCGATCTCCGTGGCCGAGCCGGCCCCCATTGACGAGCCGGTCGTGCGTCCTCGCCGCAAGCGTGGCCGCGTGGTCGCGCCTGCAGGTCCGCCCAAGTCCGCGGATTTGGACCAGCCGGAGGGCGACCGCTAACCTAGACAGTCGGTGCGCCCACCGAGCCGATGTCCTGTGTCCCGAGCGTTCGCGTGAAGGCAGTGGGGTAGCTATCAGCCGGTCACCCAAAGGCGCGCATCCCGAAACCGAAAGTGAGTCCAACTGTGTACGCGATTGTTCGCGCAGGCGGTCGGCAGGAGAAGGTCTCCGTCGGAGACGTCCTTCTGATCGACAAGGTCGGCCAGGCCGGCGACAGCATTGACCTGACCCCGCTTCTCGTCGTGGACGGCTCGACCGTCACCTCCGACGCGTCGAAGCTGGCCAAGGTGTCCGTGAAGGCCGAGGTCGTCAAGGCTGCCAAGGGCCCCAAGATCACGATCATGAAGTACAAGAACAAGACCGGCTACCGCAAGCGTCAGGGCCACCGTCAGCCGCTGACCCAGGTCAAGATCACCTCGATCGACGCCTGAGCGACCGTCCAAGACTCACGAAGGTAGACAGACATGGCACACAAGAAGGGTGCGTCCTCGACCCGCAACGGTCGTGACTCCAACGCACAGCGACTCGGCGTGAAGCGCTTCGGCGGCCAGCTCGTCAACGCGGGCGAGATCCTCGTCCGTCAGCGCGGCACGCACTTCCACCCCGGTGACGGCGTCGGCCGTGGCGGCGATGACACCCTGTTCGCGCTCGTCGCGGGCAACGTCGAGTTCGGCACGAAGCGCCGCCGCAAGGTGGTCAACATCGTTCCCGTTCAGGAGACCGCAGCAGCGGAGTGACTCCCACGGTGAGATGAGATGTATGCCGTGAGCGCACGGCATACCGGATTCTCACCACCGCGAAGGCGGGCCGGACACGTCCGGCCCGCCTTCGCGTTTCCCAGCGGACCGCGAGCGTCCGCAACATGGGTCGCCCTTGCGACCACATCTGCGGACGCCAGGGGCTCACGAGCTCGCCCGTAGACTGAGGTCTCGCCCCCACCCCTTTCAGGAAGCAGGAACTCCCTCATGGCCGTCAACTTCGTGGACCGCGTCGTCCTGCACGTCGCGGCCGGTGACGGTGGACATGGCGTCGCGTCGGTCAAGCGCGAGAAGTTCAAGCCCCTCGGCGGCCCTGACGGCGGCAACGGGGGCCGTGGCGGCTCGGTCGTCCTCGCGGTCGACCCCCAGTCGACGACATTGCTCGACTACCACCACACGCCGCACCGCCGAGCGACCAACGGCAAGCCGGGGGCGGGCGACGAGCGCAACGGCGCCGATGGCGGCGACCTCGTGCTTCCCGTGCCCGAAGGCACGGTCGTCAAGAACTCTGCTGGCGACATCCTTGCCGACCTCGTCGGTCACGACGCGACCTTCGTCGTCGCTGCAGGCGGTCGGGGCGGCCTCGGCAACAAGGCACTCGCCTCGGCGCGCCGCAAGGCTCCCGGCTTCGCACTCCTCGGTGAGCCGGGCGAGTCCCTCGACATCGTCCTCGAGCTCAAGTCCCTCGCCGACGTCGCCCTCATCGGCTTCCCGAGCGCGGGCAAGTCCTCGCTCGTCTCCGTCCTCAGCGCGGCCAAGCCCAAGATCGCCGACTACCCCTTCACGACGCTCGTGCCCAACCTGGGCGTCGTGACCGCGGGGAGCGAGCGCTACACCATCGCCGACGTCCCCGGACTCATTCCGGGTGCCAGTGAGGGCAAGGGACTGGGTCTGGAGTTCCTCCGCCACGTGGAGCGCTGCAGCGTCCTGGTGCACGTCGTCGACTGTGCGACCCTCGAGCCGAACCGCGACCCCATGAGCGACCTCGACGTCATCGAGGCCGAGTTGGCGGCCTACGTCCCCGACAACAGTCTTGGCGGCCGACCGCTCTCGGAGCGCACCCGCATCGTCGTCCTCAACAAGGCCGACGTCCCCGACGCCCGCGACCTGGCCGAGATGGTCAAGCCGGATCTGGAGGAGCGCGGCCTCGAGGTCCACATCGTCAGTGCCGTGGCGCACATCGGTCTCAAGGAGCTGACCTTCTCGCTCGCCAGGCACGTCGCCGAGGCGCGGGCCGAGATCGAGGCCAAGGTCATCGAACGACCTCGCACGATCGTCCGGCCCAAGGCGGTTGACGACGCCGGCTTCACGGTGCGCCGTGAGAACACGTCCGACGGTGAGATCTTCCGCGTCCTCGGCGATCGCCCCACACGCTGGATCCGTCAGACCGACTTCAGCAACGACGAGGCCGTCGGCTACCTCGCCGACCGGCTCAACCGTCTCGGTGTCGAGGAGCAGCTCTACAAGGCCGGCGCGGTTGCCGGGTCCACCGTCGTCATCGGACCTGAGGACAACGGCGTCGTCTTCGACTGGGAGCCGACGATGGCTGCCGGTGCCGAGCTGCTCACCGGGCCGCGCGGGACCGACCTCCGCCTCGAGGAGTCCGAACGCAAGACCCGCAGCCAGAAGCGCGAGGAGTTCCACGGCCGCAAGGACGCCCAGACCGCTGCTCGCGAGACCCTCGCGGCAGAGCGCAAGGCCGGGCACTGGGCCACCGTCGGCGACGACTCCGACGACGAGTGAGCGGGCCTGATGGGCACTGAGGCGGTCCTGCGCGCCGCCATCGGCGAGGCACGTCGCGTCGTCGTCAAGGTGGGTTCCTCCTCGCTCACGGGACCCGGTGGTGGCGCGATCGATGACGCCCGCCTCGTCGCGCTCGTCGATCACCTCGCCGCCGTGCGAGCCCGTGGGGGAGAGGTCGTCCTCGTCTCCTCAGGTGCGATCGCGGCCGGCCTCGGCCCGATGGGCCTGAGCACCCGTCCGCGCGACCTCGCGACCCAGCAGGCGGCTGCGTCGGTGGGGCAGGGAGCCCTCGTGGCTGCCTACGCTCGCGCCTTCGCGCGCCACCACCTCACGGTCGGCCAGGTTCTGCTGACGGCCGACGACATGACGCGCCGGACCCACTACACCAACGCTCGACGCACCCTGACGAAGTTGCTCGACCTCGGCATCGTGCCCATCGTCAACGAGAACGACACGGTCGCGACGCATGAGATCCGGTTCGGTGACAACGACCGCTTGGCGGCCTTGGTGTCTCACCTCGTCGGAGCCGATGCCCTCGTCCTCCTCACCGACGTCGACGCGCTCTACGACGGTCCTCCGACGCGTGCCGGGTCCTCACGGATCTCGGCGGTGCTGAAGCCCGAGGACCTCGCCGGCATCGAGATCGGTGGCACGGGGTCCTCCGTCGGAAGTGGTGGCATGGCCACCAAGGTGGAGTCGGCAGGCATTGCGGGGGCGGCCGGCATACCCGCAGTCCTGTCGCGCCTCGCGGACGCGGGACGGGCGCTGGCAGGTGAGGACGTCGGGACGGTCTTCGCTCCTCAGGTGCGCTCCAAGGCATCGCGAGCGCTGTGGATCGCCCACGCCACGACGCCCCGCGGTCGGCTCGTCGTCGACGACGGCGCGGTGACGGCCCTGACCAAGCGACGCACCTCCCTCCTGCCCGCAGGGATCGTGGGAGTGCACGGCACGTTCACCGGCGGCGACCCCGTCGACGTCTGTGGGCCCGACGGCTCGGCGATCGCCAGGGGCCTCGTGAACTACAGCTCCGGTGAGTTGCCGGCGATGCTCGGCAGGTCGACGCACGACCTGGCCCGCGACCTCGGTGCGGCCTACGAGCGTGAGGTCATCCACCGTGACGACCTCGTCCTGCTCTGACCCACGCGCCACGCACGTGCTACCCACGCGCTGACGTCGTTAGGTCGGGGTCAGCGGGGGAGTTCGGATGCCCCCCACGAGAGCCTCTCCTGCGTGTGGCAGGATGCGAACGCCGCAGTGCACGGGAAGTCGGTGTGATTCCGACGTGGTCCTCGCCACTGTGACCAGGGAGTGGCTCCTCGTCATTCGCCACTGACAGCCGCAGGTTCACGCCGGGCTGTTGGGAAGGCCGAGGAGTCGTGGTGATCTGGAAGCCAGGAGACCGGCTGCGGCACAGATCAGTCCACGAGGCATGGAACGAAAGGGTCCCATCATGGCCAATTCCTCAGCTGTTGCTGTCCCCGCTCCCACCGCTGCTCCGCTCACGAGCATCCGCGTCCCCGTCTGGGCGTGGGCGCTGCTCGCCGTCGCGGTGTTCACGCTCTACTTCGTCTCCCAGGAGAACGGCGCGCTGCTCGGCGCGGCGTCGGCCGAGATGTTGCACGAGTTGACGCACGACGCGCGGCACGCCCTCGGCGTGCCCTGCCACTGATCCACACCTGATCTCCGACAACTTCACATGATCAGCTTCGGATCCGTGCTGCGGCGCGGCGTCGCCGCTGGTGCTGCCGCCGGTCTGGTGTCGGCACTCTTCATTTGGCTCGTCGTCGAGCCCGTCATCCGCAAAGCCCTCGTGATCGAGGAGCGGCGCGGTGCATCCGGTGGACACGCGGGCGGTCACGCCGGCGAGTCCGCCCTGTTCACCATCCCCGCGTCGCTGCCGACCCATGGTGGAGAGCTCGTCACGCGAACACAGCAGGTCATCGGCGGTGCCGTGACCTCGGTGCTCGTGGGCATCGCGTTCGGCGTGATCTTCGCCGTGGTGTTCGCCAAGGCACGCCACCGCCTCGCCGGGGCGACGGACTTCTGGCGGTCGCTCGGCCTCGCGACCATCGGCTTCGGAGCCCTCACCCTGCTCCCTGCCATCGTCATCCCGGCCAACCCACCAGCCGTCGGTGACCCGGAGACGGTCGGGCAGCGGACGTGGCTCTATGTCCTGGCGTTGCTGCTCGGGGTGGCGATCGCGCTCGCCGTGCCGATGCTCGATCGGGCGTTGGCCCGCCGCGGCCTCACCGATTCCACCCGGTGGTCGCTCGACGTGGTTGCTGCCCTCCTCGCCATCATCACGGTGGTGGTGGTCCTGCCGGGCACCCCTGATGTCGTGCCGGACGACGTCCCGGCGGACCTGCTCTGGGAGTTCCGCGTGGCGTCCTTGGGGCAGTTGGCCGCGATGTGGGTGACGCTCGGGACGGTGTTCGGGCTCCTCATCGAGCGAGCAGTCGCGGCGCAGCGTGACAGCGACGGCTCGGCGTCCGGCCAGACACCCGGACGCGACGTCGCCGCTGCCGGCTCGCCGGCGAGCGCGTGAGCCGGCGCAACGACACGACCTGCACCATCCGCGTCTGCCGGGACTGCTGCTGCGGCACCGAGCGCAAGCACCCGGGCGTCGACCACGACGGGCTCCTCGCCCGCATCGAGGACGGCGCCCTGGGTGCGGCACGGGTGACCAGGAGCGCCTGTCTGCTGGCGTGCGACCAGTCGAACGTCGTCGTCGTGTCCCCGTCGCCGTCAGGTCGCCGCGCAGGTGGCCGACCCGTGTGGATCCGCGAGGTGCTCGACGACGACACTGCCGACGCGCTCGTCGAATGGGTCCGCGAGGGTGGCCCGGGCTGGAGTGACCCACCCGAGCCCATCGCGAGGCGAGCCTTCCCGCCGAGCGGACTCGCCACGGCATACATCACCGTCTGAACACCGACCTACCGGGCCGTCAGTGTGGCGATTGCGATCCTGACGGCTCGGGTAGGCCTGGTGTCAACGGAGCTGCGTGACCTCGAACTGCATCCTCGGGTTCGCGATCTCCTCCTGCGCCTGCACGAGCTGCAACTCCCGCGCTCCGGAGTCCAACGTGCGCTGCAGGAGGTCGAAGACGCTCGACACGGTGCGACCCAACGCCACGCCGGCATCGCCCGTGTCGAGAAGGTGCGCGGTGAAGAGGGCGGCCGTGACATCGCCGGAGCCGTTGGCCTTCATCGGCAGCTGCGGCGTCTGCACGATCCACGCACCGTCACCGTGGACGGCGAGCATCTCGATCGTTCCCTCGGGGCGGTCGGGTCGCAGCACCGACGTGACGAGGACCGTCGACGGCCCCATCTCCCGGGCGCGCTCCACTGACGCGAGCGTGTCCTCCAACGTCTCCGGCTCGGTCTCGGTGAGGAAGCCCAGCTCGAACTGGTTCGGCGTGATGAGGTCGGCCTGTGGCACCACCCGCTCGCGCAGGAGCACCGGGATGGCGGGGTGGACGAAGCATCCCGATTTCGCGTTGCCCATGACGGGGTCGCAGGCATAGATCGCGCCGGGGTTGGCGCCCTTGACGCGCGCCACGGCATCGAGGATGACGTCGCCGATCTCCTCACCGCCCTGGTATCCCGACAGCACCGCGTCGATGCCGGGCATGGCCTCGCGCTCCTCGATCCCGGTGACGACCTCGCGCACGTCTCCCGGCGCCATGAGGGGGCCGCGCCACGCGCCGTAGCCGGTGTGGTTGCTGAAGTGCACCGTGTGCACCGGCCACACCTCGACGCCGAGACGCTGCAGCGGGAAGACGGCAGCACTGTTGCCGACGTGTCCGTAGGCGACCGAGGACTGGATGGAGAGGATCGTCGTCACGCCGGTCATCCTCCCACTGCACGTGGTCGCCTTCCGAGATGCCGGTATGCCGTCCGCCCACCACACCTACGCTGGTCCCATGGCCGTTGTCCCCACCGTCGCAGAACTCGCCTCCCGCGCCCGCGTCGCCTCGCGTCGACTCGCCCTCCTGAGCCGCGCCGACAAGGATGCCGCCCTCAGGGCGCTCGCGGACGCCCTCGACGCGGCGACCACTCAGATCGTCGCGGCCAACGCCGAGGACATCGAGCGGGGCCGCTCTGGAGGAATGGCTGACGGCCTCATCGACCGCCTGACCCTCACTCCGGACCGGGTCGGGTCAGTGGCCAACGCCTTGCGTGACATCGCCGCGCTGCCGGATCCGGTGGGTGAACTGGTGCGCGGTTCGACACTCGCCAACGGGCTTCAGATCCGCCAGGTCCGCGTGCCCATGGGTGTGGTCGGCATGATCTACGAGGCACGCCCCAACGTCACCGTCGACGCGGCCGGGCTCGGTCTCAAGTCAGGGAATGCCGTGATCCTGCGGGGCGGCTCTGCGGCGGAGTCGACAAATCGCACGCTCGTAGACGTCATGCGAGGTGCCCTCGAAACCCAGGGCCTCCTGGTCGACGCCATCGCCCTGCTCGAAGGCGGGCGCGAGGTCGTCAAGGAACTGCTGACCGCCCGCGGCCAGGTCGACCTCATCATCCCGCGCGGGGGAGCGGGCCTGATCCAGACCGTCGTCACGGAGTCGACGGTGCCCGTCATCGAGACCGGAGTCGGCAACTGCCACGTCTACGTCGACGCCGCGGCCGACCTCGACAAGGCGCTCGCGATCGCCGTCAACGCCAAGACGCACCGTCCGAGCGTCTGCAACGCCGCCGAGTCCCTCCTGGTCCACGAGTCCCTCGCCGGGGAGTTCCTGCCCAAGGTCCTTGCCGAACTGTCGAGCGCTGGCGTCACGCTCCACACGGATCCGGCGGCCGGAAGCGCGGCGGAAGCGGCCGGCATACCCCATGTTGAAGCGACGGACGAGGATTGGGACACCGAGTACCTCGCGCTCGAGATGGCCGTCAGGGTCGTCCCCGACCTCGACTCAGCGCTCGCGCACATCCAGCAGCACACGAGCGGTCACACCGAGGCGATCGTCACCGAGGATCGCGCGGCGGCTCGCCGATTCACCACCGAGGTCGACGCGGCAGCCGTCATGGTCAACGCCTCGACCCGGTTCACCGACGGTGGCGAGTTCGGGTTCGGCGCAGAGATCGGCATCTCGACCCAGAAGTTGCATGCTCGCGGCCCCATGGCTCTGCCCGAGCTCACGACGACGAAGTGGATCGTCGAGGGCGACGGTCAGATCCGCTGACGCGACGGGTCAGCCGAGGGCCTGGAGGCGCTGCACAGCGTCGGTTGCGACGAGGAAGCCGACGATTCCGAGGACCCACCCGAGCATTTCGTCCTTGTTGCGCTGCAACCAGCCGTTGAGTCGTTCGAGGAGGGGAGCGGCCTGCCGCTGCGCAGCCAGGCGGAGTGCGAGCAATCCCAGCGCGGGGACGATCATGACGATCACGTATGCCGCGAGGAGACTGGCGTTCGTCGCGAACCCGAGTCCTGCGGCAGTGAGCAGACCGATCGCCGCGAGGTAGGGGAGCATCGACGCGGCCTCGACGAGCCCAGCACCCAGGGCAACCGTGGTGACCGTGCCCAAGGTGGCATCCGGGCCGACGGCACGCGAGGTCCACTGCTGCATCCGGGTGGGTCGCCCCATGCGGCGGGCACGCCGGACCTCGCCACGCTTGCGGTTGAAGGTGAAGCTCGTGGCGAAGAGCGCCACGCCGACGACCAACTGCCCGATCAGGAAGGGTCGGGACTCGGTGACCCCGCTGACGGACCCGGACGCATCGCGCAGGGCTCCAGCGCCACCGAGCAACACCAGACCCAGCAGCCAGTAGAAGGCCGCGATCACGGCCAGATAGGTGAGCACGGCGGCCGCACGCACCCGTGGTTGGACGAGCATCCATGCCGGGACCCCCAGGGTGCCGAAGCTCGTGCTGTCGACGAGGGCGAGCACGCCCAGGCCGCCCAGTGCTGCGATCTCCATGGTGAACCTTCCCCAATTCCGCACAGTCGTGTCAGAACGTCACGCCCTCAGTGAACCACAAATTCACACGTGTGTGCGAAAATATTTGTGTGCCCAAGGTCGTCGATCACGCAGCCCGTCGTGCCGAGCTCGGCGCGGCCGTGCGACGAGTCGTGGCCCGGTCCGGTGTCGAAGGCGCGAGCGTGCGGGCCGTGGCAGCCGAATCGGGCTGGTCGACCGGGGCGATGCGCTATTACTTCGCCACCCAGGACGAGCTCCTCGACTTCGCCTTCGACGCGAGCCTCGCCGACATCCCTCTGCGGCTCCAGCGCATCCTCGACGAGCAGGAGCCCGGATTCGACCGGGCACAAGCGCTCCTCGAGGAGATGCTCCCGCTCGACGACGACCGCTTGGCGGAAGTGCGCGTCTATCTCGCGTTCATGGCTCGAAGCCGCACGGTCGACGGCCGCCCAGGGCTCGCTGAGCAGACCTGGCATGGAGAGCGTCACATCTGCGGGCTGGCCATCGCCGACGTCACGGGTTTGGACCACCCGGTCGAGGTCGGCGTCGTCCCTGCGGCACTTGCCGCGCTGGTGGACGATCTGCACGTCTTCGTCGACGGCCTCACCTTCCTCGGGGCAACCGTCCCCGATCAGATGCCGCCGACGAAGGCTCGCGCGCTGCTGCGTTCGCGGCTGGAGGCTGTGGTTCGGCTCTAGGCCAAGAGCCGCCACGCCAAGGCGAGGAGAACGCCGATGAGCACCCCCAGAGCCGCCAGCCCGCGACGGGTCATCGACCGGTGTCCAGCGAGTCGTGCGCGATGAAGTACGTCGGCCGGGCCTGCATCGCCGCATACATGCGACCGACGTACTCACCGAGGATCCCGAGCGCCAGTAACTGGACGGCGCCGACGGCCGCGACGATCACCACGGTCGACGTCCACCCCGGAAGGGCTTGGCCGAGCAACCGGGCCACGACGGCATACACAAGGACACCGAGCGCGGCGAGACCGCCCAACAGGCCGAGCCACGTCGCGAACCGCAGTGGCGCGAGGGAGAACCCGGTCACGGAATCAACAGCCAGGCGCACCATCTTCGCGAGGGGATATTTCGTATGGCCGGCAGCGCGCACCTCGCGGGTGTAGCCCACGGCGGCGGACGGGAAGCCGAGCGCCGGCACCACGAGCCGCAGGACCCGGTTCTGCTCGGGGAGGGAGTTCACGGCCTGGACCGTCGCCCGCGACATGAGGCGGTAGTCGCCGGCGTCCTGAGGGGCTTCGATGGCTCCGAGCCGGCGGATGATCCAGTAGAAGAGTCGAGCCGTGCCTCGCTTGAAGGCGGTGTCCGTGGACCGGTCGTGCCGAACTCCATAGACGACGTCGACTGCGTCCTCGCGGGCGACCCGCAACATCTCGGGGATGACCTCCGGGGGGTCCTGAAGGTCCGCGTCGAGGGTCACGACGTAGTCGCCCCGCGCTCGCGCCAGACCGGCCGAGATCGCAGCCTGGTGGCCCGAATTGGCGCGCAGCCGGACGATCCGCAGCTCGGGCCAGTCGCGGCGATACCGCTCGAGAAGGACGGGGGTCGCGTCGCTGCTTCCGTCGTCGACGGCAACGACCTCGTAAGCCGTGTCGAGCCCGTCCGCGACCGTCCGCAGCCTCTCGACGAGGAGAGGGAGGACGGCCTCCTCGTTGAACATCGGGACGACGATGCTCAGGGCGATCGGGGCGGCTGGCTCGGGCATGGGGTTCAGCGTAGGCGGCGCGTCATCCCCAGATGCACCGAAGGCCCCCGATGTATGAGATCGGGGGCCTTCGGCGCTGCAGGGGCATGCCCTTTGTTGTCTGAGCCGGTCAGTCCCGACGGGCAATCCGTCGAGGGTGCCACGCGACAGTGGCGCCGTCCCCGGCAGAACCGGTGACGAACTTCGACTCTGGCCGTCGGCCGCGGTGTGCCCCGCGATGTCGCTCGCGGTGTGGGTTGCCCCCCACCCGACCCCGTCTGACCGGGCTCGGCGGCACAGCCGTTCTCCTTCGACCCGACTTCCGCCCTGGCTCGACCCGATCCAGGGCGGGAGTTCGTGAGAACCTGTCTAGCCCCCAAACCGCTTGTGGCGCAAGACGATCCGCGACTTTCTCGCCCAGCGGCATCGTCCGCGCGTGTCGTCCACAGGTTGGGACGGTCGGCCACGCTCCCATGCACAGCCCTGTGGACGACGCCGGTGGACAACGGTGACGGTAGGCTGCCCCCATGACTTCGCACGCCGCCCTTGTCCTCGCCGAGGAAGCTGCCGACCACGCCCTCCCGGGTCCCGCGTGGGCCTTCGGCGTCACCGCCCTGGTGGTCTTCGCGCTGCTGCTCGCGGTGACGTGGGCCTTCCGCGGCACCGCCCAGAAGCACACGCCTGACAGCGAGCGCAACGACCACCACTCGACCGACCTGGCGCACGCGCACGGCGGCACGATGCACGACAACCAGGGCACGCACTGACCGCAACGTCGCGTCGCCGTCTGGGCGTGATGGGTGGGACCTTCGATCCCATCCACCACGGCCACCTCGTCGCGGCCTCCGAGGTCCAGTCGCTCTTCGACCTCGACGAGGTCATCTTCGTCCCCACCGGCGAGCCCTGGCAGAAGGCCGACAAGGTCGTCAGCGAGCCCGAGCACCGCTACCTCATGACTGTCGTGGCGACGGCGTCGAACCCTCGGTTCCAGGTGAGCCGTGTCGACATCGACCGTGAGGGTCCGACCTACACGATCGACACGCTGCGGGACCTGCGGGCGCTGCACCCCGACGCCGAACTCTTCTTCATCACCGGAGCCGATGCGCTCGCCCAGATCCTGTCGTGGAAGGACGTCGATGAGCTCTGGGATCTCGCGCACTTCATCGGCGTCACGCGTCCGGGCTACGAACTCTCGGAGTCGGGGCTGCCCGAGGACCGCGTCACGCTCCAGGAGGTGCCGGCCATGGCGATCAGTTCGACCGACTGCCGTGAGCGCGTCGCCGATGGCGAGCCGGTCTGGTACCTCGTGCCCGACGGCGTCGTCCAATACATCAACAAACACCGCCTGTATGCCGGTGAGCAGGCCGGGTCGTCCGACGCGCCTGGCGCCGTTGTCACCGATCAGGACGAGGAGTCCCGTGCCAGCCACTGACCGTTCCCTCGAGCTCGCTCGCACTGCCGCTCACGCAGCAGCCGAGAAGCTCGCCACCACCATCGTCGGCATCGACGTGAGCGAGCAGCTCGCGATCACCGACGTGTTCGTCATCGCCTCTGCCGAGACCGAGCGTCAGGTCGGCGCCATCGTCGACGAGGTCGAGGACTCCCTGCGCGAGCTCGGCTCCAAGCCGGTGCGCCGCGAGGGCCAGCGCGACGGGCGCTGGGTGCTCATCGACTTCGGTGACATCGTCGTGCACGTGCAGCACGACGAGGAGCGCGAGTTCTATGAGCTCGAGCGCCTGTGGAAGGACTGCCCCGAAATCGACCTCGGCGTCGTCGGCACCGAGCAGGGCGGCCGGTGAAGCCCGGCCCGAACGAACGGGTCATGCGCGGCGACGCCGCTCCGAGGCGCCTCGTCGTGCTGCGACACGGCGAGACCACCCACAACGCAG
This sequence comes from Knoellia sinensis KCTC 19936, assembly GCF_000768705.1. Classification (GTDB taxonomy): domain Bacteria; phylum Actinomycetota; class Actinomycetes; order Actinomycetales; family Dermatophilaceae; genus Knoellia; species Knoellia sinensis. Next base: position 876 of record NZ_AVPJ01000024.1, on the reverse strand, counting down.
CGGGCATCTGGCAGGGGCAGTTGGACTCACCGCTCTCCGAGCGCGGGGTCGGTCAGGCGGAGGCGGCGGCGCGAGCCCTCGCTTCCTTCGCACCTGTGCGGGTCGTCGCCTCGGACCTCGCCCGAGCGCGGGTGACGGGCGAGACGGTGGCACGAGTGGACGGCATACCTGTGACGACGGACGAACGTTTCCGGGAGATCCACGCCGGCGACTGGCAGGGCCTCACCGGTGACGAGGTCCGCGCGAGCTATCCGGAGGACATGGACCGGCTCCTGCGCGGGGAGGACTTCAAGCGGGGTGGGCACGGTGAGTCCGTGGCCGATGTCGCGGCACGGTGCCGCGCTGGCGTCGAAGCCCTGCTCGAGGACCTCGGCCCAGGGGAGTGCGCCATCATCGCGACGCACGGTGTCGCGGGCCGCGCCCTCGCAGCGGACCTCGTGGGAATGGACCAGCAGACGTCCTGGAAGGCCCTGGGCGGCCTCGGCAACTGCCACTGGGCAGAACTCGTCGAGGGCCGCGCGGGGTGGCGCATCCAGACGTGGAACCAGTCCGCGGCAACGGCGATGGCCCGTGACGAGGCCTTGGCCTGACCCCGATTTGGTGGCCGGGCGAGTGGCGTCGTAAACTTTCGCAGTCGCCTTCGGGGGACGTCCCACCGGGGCAACTCGGGGCATTGGCGCAGTTGGTAGCGCGCTTCCATGGCATGGAAGAGGTCAGGAGTTCGAATCTCCTATGCTCCACCCGTACGACAGAAGGACCAGACGAGTTTCGTCTGGTCCTTCTGTCGTTTCTGGGAACGTCTGTGGGGGACGTGGCGGGGTTCTGTGTTCACATGGGCGGCTGGCCTGTCCCGAACCGAGGAATTCGGTGAGTTCG
>NZ_AVPJ01000023.1 GCF_000768705.1 Knoellia sinensis KCTC 19936 | reverse complement strand
GGTGTGAAGGGAAGCTGCATCCCCATTAGGGGTTCGAGTCCCCTTGGCTCCACACATGTGAGAGGCCCTTTCCCTGACCGGGAGAGGGCCTCGCTCGCGTTCAGCGGCGGAACGCTCGTGCGACGAGTCGAAGCTGCGCAGGAAGGCGTCGACCGCGGCGACTGCATCGTCGACATTCGTGAACCATTCAGAGGCGGGACTCTCACCGCGGGGCGCGTCAGCGTCACGTGCGAAGGTGAGCGACACGAGGAGTTGCCGCCCGGCCTGAGCCTCGACTCGCACGATGCAGACCCCCGTTCCGTGCCCAGCCGGGGCCACTCATCGAGCACCTCTCAGACCGTGGGAAGGCTGTGTCATTTCCTGGCCCTCGTCAGGGAAGGATGCGGATGGTGAACTGCTGCGAGGCGGTCTGGCCGCCGCTGTCGTTGACCCGTGCCACGAACGTGAAGGTGCCTGCGGTCGTGGGCGTGCCCAGGACTCGACCCGGTGACGCCTGGATGCTCAGCCCCGGCGGGAGCGTGCCACTGGCCAGTGACCACGAGTAGGGCGGAGTGCCGCCGCCCGGGAAGAGGCTGGCCACGTAGTCGACGCCCACCTGACCGTCCCTGAGCTGGTCGGTCCCGTTCGTGATGACGAGCGGGCTCGCCGGATCCACGGTCAGGGTGAAGGTCTTGGTGGCGGTGTTCCCGGCTTGGTCGCGGACCCGCACCGTGAACGTCGAGGTCTGGACGCGTGTGGCAACACCGGTGACGGCTGTCGTGACGGACAGCTGCAGGGAGTTGCCGGCGAACCTCAGCCCGTCCGGCACGCGACCGTTGATGAGCGACCACCGGTAGGGAGTGCCCTGCCCGCAGCACCCCTCGATGAACCCGGCGTAGTTCTGACCGACCCGTGCGTTCGGGAGCGGTGAGTTCGTGGTGATCCGCAGCAGTGTTTGCGCCGTGACCGTGAGGACTGCCGACCGCGTGATCCCGTTGTAGGTCGCCGAGATGGTCGCCGTGCCCACGGCCGAGGGGTTGATCGACACCGGGAACGCACCGGTCGAGCTGAAGGCCGGGACCGTCACGGTCGACGGGACGGTGGCGATCGATGTGTTGCTGCTCGCCAGCGAGAGCGTCGCCCCTCCGGTCGGCGTCTGGGCGGTGAAGGACACCGTGGCAGAGGTGCCGGTGGTCCCCGTCTGGACGGTCGACGGACTCAGGGTGAGCGACGCGAGGTCGCCGCCGGGCTGTGGCGGTGGAGGAGGAGTGACGGTGATGGTGGCCGTGCGCGTCACTCCCCCGTAGGTCCCGGAGATCACCGCCGTCGCGGTGGCCGAGACCGGACTCGTCGACACGAACTGCACCACGACCCTGCTGTTGACTCCCTCCGGCACGATCATCGTCGCCGGCACGGTCGCCACGGCCGTGTTGCTGCTCGAGAAGGAGACGACGGCCCCTCCCGGAGGAGCAGGCGCGGTCAGGGTCGCGGTCGTCGAGGACGACGACCCACCCTGCACCGTTGCGGGGCCAACGCTCACTCCGTCGAGGGTGACTGCCGGCGAAGGAGTGGGAGTGGGTGTGGGCGTGGGTGTCGGGGTGGGCGTGGGTGTCGGGGTGGGCGTGGGTGGAGGTGACGTGACCGTGCAGCCAGACAGCCGGACATTGGCGGCCGAGGCCGAGCCGTCGTTCACATCGACGGTGCAGTCCGCCGGACCGGTGAAGCCGGAACGGTCGATCTTGAACTCACCGGACCCGTCGCTGGTGGTCATTTGCACGCCATCCACCGTGATCGCACGGTTGGCCAACGACGACCCCTCGATCCGGAGCCGGTTCCCGTCCAACTCGGCGCGCGAGACGCTGACGGCCGCGTGGGCGGTGGTGGCCAGACCGACCGACATCACCGCCATCAGGAGGACCAGCACCCACGCGATGCGACCGCGACGGTGACTCCGGCTCCGACTGCGACTCTGACGAGCGGACATGCCTGCCTCCTTGCAACGCACCCCCGCACCTTCATGATGCGCCGGTGGTCAGCCCAGCGAAATAGTCACTTGGCGCAGAACCCGCACGGCGCTCCGGGCCAACGTCAGAGGTTGCCCAGCACGCGGTCCACCGCGATCTCGATGACCACACGTGAAGGGTTGATGCGCGGCTGCCGGTAGCGGACGGCATACCGGGAAACGCCTTCGGCGACCGAAGCGGGATCGGAGAGGACTCGACACGGTCCCTCGAGCGAGAGCCACCGCCTTCCCTCCACCTGGCACAGGACGGCCCGCCCCCCGCGCCCCGCATTGCGTGCCTTCTGCGACCCGCCGCTCGTGATCACCCGCGCGACCCCCGCCGAGGCATCCCACGTGAAGCCGACGGGCACGACATGCGGCGACCCGTCGCGACGCAGCGTCGTCAGCGTCGCGAGGTGCCGCTCGGCCAGGAAGTCGAGCGCCTCTGCGGACAGGTCACGGGGGTCGCTCGGCACACGCGCAGGATGGCACGGAATGCGTTTGCGCCCCGTGGTGGGTCGCCCTACGGTCGAAAACATGACTGCTCTCCTGTATGCCGTCAGCTTCCGTTCCGCGGACCCCGCTCGGCTGGCGCAGTTCTGGGGTGAGTTGCTCGGCCGTGACGTGGTCGATGACCCGTGGGGGGCGGTGGCGTTGAGCGGCACGGATCGCCCGGGATATCGGCTGCGTTTCGAGCAGGCTGACGCCCCCAAGATCGGCCAGAACACGATCCACTTCGATCTCACGAGCGCCACACCCGAAGTCATGCAGGACACCATCGACAGGGCGAGAGCACTGGGTGGTCGCAGCATCGACATCGGGCAGGGATCGGATGCTGACCACGAGGTCATGGCGGACCCCGACGGCAACGAGTTCTGCGTCATCCCCGCCGGCAACACCTTCCTCGCGGACACCGGCTTCATCGGTGGCATCAACTGCGACGGAACACAGGACGTCGGCTACTTCTGGAGCAAGACCCTCGCCTGGCCCCTGGTCTGGGACCAGGACGAGGAGACGGCGATCCAGTCACGAGAGGGTGGATCCAAGGTCACGTGGAGCGGTCCACCCCTCATGGAGAAGCACGGCAAGGCCCGGATCGCCCTCGATCTCATCGCGCCCGACGGTGGCGACCTCGAGAGCGAGGTCGAGCGTCTCACTGCGCTCGGCGCCCGCCGCGACGACAACGGTCAGGGTGCCGCGCCCTGGGTGGACCTGAAGGATCCCGACGGCACCGACTTCCGGCTCTTCCCCGCTGGCTGATCCACGCGTCTCAGAACGCCGATCGCAGCAGCATCGCCGCCAGCGCGAACATCACCAGCGCGATGACGACGTCGAGGACCTGCCAGGTGCGCGGGCGAGCGAACCAGCGCGAAGCCAGCCCGGCGGCATACCCCAAGCCGGTGAACCACAGGATGCTGGCGACACCAGCACCCAGGCCGAACCACCAGCGGCCCGTGGGTCCGTGCGCTGTGGAGAGGTTGCCGAGCATGAGCACGGTGTCGAGGTAGACGTGCGGGTTGAGCCAGGTGAGCGCGAGAGCGGTCGCCGCCACCGCGCCCTTCGCGGTGGGCGCGCTCGCCGTGAGCGTCTTCGGGTGCCGCGCCGCGAGGAGCGATCGGATTCCGAACCAGATGAGGTATGCCGCCCCGGCACCCGTCATGATCCGCACCAGTCCCGGTCGGCTCTCGACCAACGCTCCGACGCCAAGGACGCCGGCGACGATGAGGACGAGGTCGCTGATCGCACAGATCGCGACGACGACTCCGATGTGCTCGCGGGCGACACCCTGGCGCAGGACGAACGCGTTCTGGGCGCCGATGGCGACGATGAGGGCGAGCCCGGAGAGCATGCCGCTGACGACAGCGGCGAGGATCGTGGTGTTCATGATGCCTTCGACGCTAGGCCTCTGTTCCGAATAAGGCCAGCGAAAGAATCTTGGGGTTCCTTAGCCATGCTTATGCTTGGTCGATGCAGGCCGACCAGCTCCGAGCGCTCCTCGCCGTCATCGACGCCGGGACGTTCGAGGCCGCTGCACGCCAGCTTCACGTCACGCCCTCGGCGGTGAGCCAGCGGATCAAGGCACTCGAGCACTCGCTGGGCCGCGTGGTCGTCCGGCGAGGGCAACCCTGTGAGCCGACCGCCGCCGGTGAGGTGCTGGTGCGACTGGCCCGGCAGCAGGAGCTCATCGAGCAGGAAGCCCGCGCGGCGCTGGACGAGTCGGCGGCCCCCCGCGAGTTGCCGATGGCGGTCAACGCGGACTCGCTGGCCACGTGGTTCCGGCCGGTGCTGCGCGACGTGGCGCAGTGGGATGGCGTCGTGCTCCAGCTCCACGTCGAGGACGAGGGGCACAGCCACGAACTGCTTCGGGCCGGGATCGTTGTGGGTGCCGTGACCTCGAATCCCATTGCCGTGCAGGGCTGCTCGTCGAATCTAATCGGGAAGATGCGCTACTTGCCCGTGGCGACTCCGGAGCTGCGCGACCGGTTCGTGCGTGGCCGCGGTGTCGACTGGGCGCGGCTGCCGGTGCTTCGCTTCAACGAACTCGACGACGTCCAGCGCGGCTTGCTGCGCCGGCACGGGATCGCTGATGACGACCAGCCGCCGACGCACCGGGTGCCCTCGTCGGAGGGATTCGCCGACGCCGTGCGGGCCGGGCTGGGGTGGGGCGCGCTGCCGGAGGCGCAGTGTCTCGACGACCTCGAGAGCGGCAAACTCGTCCGGCTCAGCTCCCGCGACCACGTGGACGTGTCCCTGCACTGGCAGGCCTGGCGACTCCGCTCGCCCCTCGTCGACCGGTTCACCGAGACGATCCGCGCCCATGCCCCGCGCAGCTGAGTCCGCCGGTCGCCGCTGCGGCCAGGACGCGGAAGCCGTCGGATGTCGCGGCAATATCCGCGTCCTCCCACGACTTTCGCGACATCGACCGACGGCTCTGCCTCAGCCAGCGCGCACGAAAGTGACCGACTCCGCCATCTTCGTGAGCACCTGAACGTCGTCCGGTGAGACGCCGGGCGTGGTGCTCACCTCCAGCGCCACACGCTGGTCGTCGACGTCGAGGATCCACAGCGTGGACCTTTGACCCGGGGCCTGAAGATAGCGACCGCCGCCCAGGCTGCTGACCCAGACGTCGAAGTACCCCTCGGCGCAATCGGCGAAGTCGATGTCGGCCGGCGCGACGAGATCCAGGCGCACCCCGTCGTGGCCGTCGACGCTCACGGGTTGCGGCGACGTGGTCGTCGTGAGCGCCTGCCTTGCCAGGGCATCGGCGAGCGAGGTGACGCTCGCGCCGGCGTCGAGAAGCCCTCCCGACTTCGTGCACGGGTCGGCGTGAACTCCTGCGATTGTCCAGTAGAGCAGCCCCTGATACGGCTCGGTCCTCGGGATGGTGAAGCGGTGCAGGGCAAACCCCCCGTATCCCCGAACGCCCTCCGGGACGTCGACGACGGCAAGGTGCACCGTGTCAGCCGCACCGTTTGCACGCAGGCTGTGCCGGCCGGGGCTCAAGAGGGTTGTCCCGTCCGCCTCGCCATCGACCGGCACCACGTTCTCAGCCGACGTGCCGGAGGGAACCTCCCGTGGCGGTTGGCTCGCAGGTGACGGCGCGAACTGCCGCGGCGTCTCGGTCGTCGAACTGCATCCGGCGATGAGGACGACGACGAGGACGACAGCGCCACGCACGCCGGCAAGGCTCATCTCTTGATGGTGCCAACGGCCCCGCAGCCCGGATACCGCCCGATCGGGCCCTCTCCGCAAGGACAGGTGGACCACCGCGGAAGGTCGATCAGGCCATCTCCACTCAACCGCTCCAGCGACCCTCGTCCCACGCGGCAGCCAGCGCACCGGCATACGTCGACAGATCGTGACCGGCCGCGGCGACCCAATCGTCATCGTTGTAGGTCTCGTCGTAGCGGTCGCCGCGGTCGCACACCAGCGACACGATCGACCCGCTCTCGCCGCGCTCCTGCATCTCGGTCGCCAGCTTGAGGGCGCCATAGATGTTGGTCCCCGTCGACGGTCCGGCGTGAATTCCGGTGCGCTCACGCAGGAATCGCATCGCCGCGATCGACGCGCAGTCGGGCACGCCAAGCATGCGGTCGACCACGAGCGGCAGGAACGACGGCTCAAGGCGAGCCCGTCCGATGCCCTCGATCCGTGACGGTTCGAGGCGGGCCTCGCCGTCCTGCTGCCACGCCGGCAGGAACGCCGAGTGCTCCGGGTCCACGACGCACACCTTGGTGTCGAGCGCCTGGTAGCGGACGAACCGGCCGATCGTCGCCGACGTGCCACCGGTCCCCGCACCGACGACGATCCACGAAGGGACGGGGTGCTCCTCCATGGCCATCTGCTCGAAGATCGACTCGGCGATGTTGTTGTTGCCCCGCCAGTCCGTCGCCCGCTCGGCGTTGCTGAACTGGTCGAGATAGACGCCTCCCGCGGCATCGGCCACGCGCCGCGCTTCGTCATAGACCGCGGTGGGGTCGTCGACGAGGTGGCAGCGACCGCCCTCTCGCTCGATGAGCGCGATCTTGGCCGGCGACGTCGACGAGGCCATGACCGCCACGAAGGGCAGCCCGAGCATCCGCGCGAAATGCGCTTCACTCACCGCCGTCGAGCCGCTCGATGCCTCGACGACGGTCGTCCTGGGCCCGATGATCCCGTTGCACAACCCATAGAGGAACAGGGAGCGGGCCAACCGATGTTTGAGAGAGCCCGTGGGGTGCGTCGACTCGTCCTTGAGATAGAGCTCGACCCGCTCGCATCCGGGCAGGTGCACCCTGATGAGGTGCGTGTCCGACGTGCGCGTCGCGTCGGCGCGCAACTTGCGGATGGCCGCTCGCACCCAGGCCCGGTCGGGCTCGGTGCGCAGGCCCGTGTCGACGAGCGGGGTGGGGGCCGCGGCGGGGGGTGGGGTCGACGCTGACATGCCGCCCACGCTATCCGCCGCGGTGACGGTTGCCCCACCGCACCTCTTGACCCCCGACCTACCGGGCAGGAAGTGCTGTGATCCGGAACCTGTCAACCTGTTGTGAGTCGGTTGTCGGGTTGTGGGGTGTTGAGGACGACGTGCGCGTGGGGTGTCTTGACGCGCCAGGCTTGGGTGAAGCGTTCGGGGTGGGCTGCGGCGAGGTCGGCGAGGACGGCTTGGCGTTGTTGGTGGACGTGAACCCAGGTTCCGTCGTGGACCGTGGCCGGGGTGTGCCCTTCCAGTGAGGAGTGGCGGTGCTGGGTGTTGTACCAGGCCACGAACGTCGCTGCCCACGCTCGAGCGTGGTCCAGGTCGGTGAAGAACCGCGGGGCGGTCGGGGCGTACTTGGCGGTCTTGAACCAGGATTCGGAGTACGGGTTGTCGTTCGACACCCGGGGCCGGTTACGGCTGACCTGGACGGTCAGGTCGCGGAACAGTTCGGTCAGGGTGCGCGACGTCATCGAGGCGCCGCCGTCGGAGTGCACGATCCGTGGAATCACGCCGCCGTGGTCGGTGATGGCGCGTTCGAAGAGGTCCTTGGCCAGGTCGCCCGACTCGAGTGCTTCGACCCGCCAACCGACGATCTTGCGGGAGAACACGTCCAAGATGACGTACAGGTCGTAGGACGTCCCGACGTAGGGCCCCTTGAGTTTGGTGATGTCCCAGGACCACACCTGCATCGGGCCGGTCGCGTCCCACTGCGGCATCGCGGTGGTGCGGTGACGGGCCCTGCGCCGCACCGGCCGGGACGCTTCGAGGTGGGCGTGGGCGATGCGGTACCACGACGACAACGACGCGACCGGGTCGGCGGCGTCCCACGCCTCGAAGTAGGCCTGATACACCGACTTCCCCGACGCGAACGCCGTGGTCAGCTTGGCCGTGATGGCGTCGACCTCGACCGTGCTCAGCCACGCCGGCGCACGCCGCTGACGGTGCGGCACCGGCTGCAGGCTGCGCGGCCGGGGGCGCAGTCGCAACTGCCAGGAGCCGCGAGAGATCCCCAGCAACACCAACGCGCGACGCTGCGACAGGCCCGCAGTGAGCAACGTGGCCACCAGCGCAGCCTCGAACGCCCACCACGCAGGCCGGTCCATCAGGGGCGGCTGTCGGTTCCGTCGCTGCCCTTGGGTGCCGCCCCGCCCCGCAAGAGCTCGATAGCTTTTCCCAGCGCATCGACCACCCGCGCCGACGACTCCGCAGCCGCCTTCGCCGCGTCCAACTCGGCACGCAACTGCTTGTTTTCGGCGTGTAGCCGCGCCAGTTCCTGATTCTCTTCCATCGACACCAGCACCCCTCCTCGAGGGATCCGTCCGGACTGGACCACACCGGCCAGGACCTTCCGGCGCCACGTCTGGAGCGTGTACTCGCGCACACCCCGCGCCTTCCGCCACGCCTGACGTTGGCCATGCGGCACCGCCAGATACTCCAACACCAAATCGCGCCACTGCTCCGGTGTGAACTCTGAATACTCCATCAGTCAGTCATCTCCTCGGATCGAGGACGACTGACTCACCACCAGACTGACAGACAGGGGATCACGACACTTCCTGCCCGCTAGGTCGGGGAGAAGCAAAGGCGGAGGCGGTATGCCGGGTGCGCACCCGGCATACCGCCTCGCAGTTCGTCCGTGGCCGGGACTTGGAGCGGAGGCTCCTAGGCCTTGTCGTGACCCTTGTCGAGGTGCGGCGTCGAGAGGTCAGCGCCTTCGGACGTGCCCGAGGTCGACGGCGCGGCACCGTCGGCCCACTCACCCGCATCGGTCCAGGCGTCGCCCTCGGAGACGGACTCGTTGGTGCGCTCGCCGCCGAAGTCGGAGGCGGCGGCCTCGTCGAGCTCGTCGACCTTGGCCGCTGCGGCACCCTTGGCCTCGGCCGCCTTGTCCGCAGCCTTCTCCTTGACCTCATGCGCCTTGTCGGAGGCAGCGTGCTTGGCCTCGGCGGCCTTCTCCTTGGCGGCAGCGCCGGCAGCGGCGGCCTTGTCCTTCGCGGCTGCGGCCAGGTCAGTGACCTTGTCGCCGACGGACGCGCCGTTGGGCGAACTGTGGGCCCCGAGCGACGAGTCGCGACCGGCCGACGGCGGGGTGTAGGCGCCCGCGGTCGCCCACGGGTCCTTCTTCTCGGTCGACTTCTTCCACGCGTAGGCGGCGGCACCTGCCGCGACGAGCAGGAGGAGCAGGCCCTTCTTGCCGCCCTTCTTCTGCTTCACGACGGCGTCGCCCTTGAGCACGTGGTAGGCGTCGGGAGCACGCTCGGCAGCCTCGGACGCGGCCCCCTTGGCGGCGGCGGCTCCGGCGACGACGGTCGCGAGTGCGGAGGCCAACTTGGGGACGACATCGTCAACGAAGGTGTCCTTGGCGTCCTGCACCTTGGGCGCGAGATTGTCGGCGGCCTCCTGGACGCGGGGCGCAGCCTGGTCGGCGTAGGCGCGGGCCGTCTCGCGGGCGTTCTCGACGCGCGGCGCAGCCTTGCCCTTGAGGTCTGCCGCGCGGTGCTTGAGGTCTGCGGCGGTCGTCTGCGCGTCCGATGCGGCGCTCGACGCAGTCTCCAGACGCTCGGCGACCGCGTCGCGTGCCTGCTCGGTCTTGCTCTTCGTGCGGAACACAGCGTTCTCCTATCGATGGACGATCGGCTTCTTCCATCAAACACTGTTTGCAGCCGACTGTCACAGGAGGGTCACGGAGCAACACCTACAGTGGGATGCATGAAGGCAACCCTGAAGACCAACCACGGCACCATCAACGTCAACCTTTTCCCGGACCACGCACCCAAGACGGTCAAGACCATCACGGGCCTGGCGACCGGTGAGCTCGAGTACAAGGACGACGCGGGTCGCACCAGCCCCGACAAGTACTACGACGGCCTGATCTTCCACCGCATCATCCCGGGCTTCATGATCCAGGGCGGCGACCCGCTCGGGAAGGGCTTCGGCGGCCCGGGCTTCGCGTTCGACGACGAGATCCACCCCGAGCTCCAGTTCGACCGCCCCTACCTCCTCGCCATGGCCAATGCCGGCAAGCAGATGGGCAAGGGCACCAACGGTTCGCAGTTCTTCATCACCGTCGGTGCCACCCCGTGGCTCAACGGCAAGCACACGATCTTCGGTGAGGTCGCCGACCAGGAGAGCCGCGACGTCGTCGACAAGATCGCCGCCGTCTCCACTGGCGCGCAGGACCGCCCCAAGGACGATGTCGTCATCGAGAGCTTCACGGTCGAGGGCTGATTCCAGCACCCTCCAGCGCAACGACGAGCGCCCCTCCGATCCACGGGTCGGAGGGGCGCTCGTCGTTCTCAGGGAACGGACAGACCCCGCTACTAGACTCGCGACGGTGAGCGAGCCGACGGCATACGGACAGACCGGCACTCCTGACGAGGTGCCGGTCTGCCCACGCCATCCCGACCGGGTTTCCTATGTGCGCTGCCAGCGATGTGGACGGCCCGTGTGTCACGAGTGCCAGCGGCCGGCGGCCGTGGGGGTGCAGTGCGTCGACTGCGTCCGCGAGGGCCAGAAGTCCATGCGCCAGGGGCGGACGATCTTCGGCGGCGACATGGCGGGCGTCGGCGAACGACCCCTCGTCACGACGGCGATCATCGCGATCTGTGCCGTTGTCTTCGTGGGGCAGCTTGCATCGCCACGGGTGACGGACGCGATCGCCTTCATCCCCTATCTGGGTGACACCGAGCCGTGGCGCTTCCTCACCTCGGCCTTTGCGCACAGCCCGGGCCAGATCCTCCACATTCTCTTCAACATGTACGCCCTGTGGATCATGGGCCAGTACCTCGAACCGATGCTCGGTCGGGCCCGGTTCGCGGCGTTGTACCTGATCTCCGCGCTCGGGGGCTCGGTCGTCTACCTGCTGCTCGCGTTCCCGCCAACCCCCCTCGAGATGAGCACGCGCAACTACGACGGGTCGTGGACTTCGTATGCGGTCGGCGCCTCGGGTGCGGTGTTCGGACTCTTCGGTGCCTTCCTCGTCCTGCAGCGGCGGCTCGGTCGGTCGGCCGCGATGATGTACGCGACGATCGGTATCAACGCCGTCATCGGGTTCATGATCCCCAACATCGCCTGGGAGGCCCACCTCGGCGGTCTCATCGTCGGGGCGGCGTGTGCGGCGGTCTTCGCCTACCTCGGCCGTCGGCCGACCGCTGGGGCGGGGACGCAGCGCGCGAGTTTCGGCATCCACTGGGTCGGATTGGCCGCGATCACCGCGGTGCTCGTCATCCTTGCGGTCCTCAAGTACGCCCTGACCACGTCCCTCATCTGAACGGCGGACTCGGCCACCTACCGGCGAGACGCTGTGCATTGCTGCGGCCCAACGCAGCAGTGCACTGTGCGGCGAGGAGTGGGTGGTGCGGGGCTGTGCATTGCTGCGGCCCAGCGCAGCAGTGCACAGCGCGCACCGCGACCCTGCGCGCCGTCCCGCCCTGACGTTCGCAGCCTGTGGATGACATCGATGTAATTCATCCACATTGTGCACACAGGCTGTGGATTACACCGGTGTCATTCATCCACACTGGGGACAACTCCTGTGGACAACCCCGGACTTGTCCACAGGACCGTCCACACGGGGCCTGTGCCACCCCCGCGAACCCACGAATCCCGAAGCCATGAACCCACGACCGTGCGGGGACCCGGGACGGGGGCGGACGGCATACAAGAGCAAACGACACGACCCCCGACCAGAGCGGTCGGGGGTCGTGCACGCGAAACGGGAGGGCGTCAGCGCCAGCGCGTCGTCATGAGGAAGCCGGCCATCATGAACGCGAACCCTGCGCCGAGGTTCCAGCGACCGATCTGCGGCAGCGGGTACTCCTTGACGCCGGAGATGTAGTAGGTCACCACCCACACGAGTCCGATGAGCATCAGCCCGAGCATGACGGGCACGAACCAACGCGGGTTCGGCTTGACCGGCTTGGACGCCGCACGAGGCGGTGTGTAGGCGGGCTTGGCGCGGCCCTTGGACTCTGGCACGGACTCTCTCCTTGGTTCTGGGATTCGTGGCCTAGCGTAGAGCCTGAAACTGAAAGGCGGTGACCTCCGTGGTACCGGGCAAGGCCTTCTTCACGACGCGACCCACGATCTGGTCGCTGCTCGTGCCTGTCATCGCGATCCTCGCGGGCATCCTCTTCGCGACGAGCAGCACCATCGCGCAGGGGCGGAGCCTGCGCTCGGACGCCGCCGGCCTGCCCGACATCATCCGGGAGCAGACCAAGGACAACCAGCGGATGACCGGGGAGCTCGAGGAACTCTCGGCCGAGGTCGACGAACTCACCCGCCAGACCGCCCCGGGCAACGCGGATCTCGACGACCTCAAGAGCCAGGCCGACGCGATCTCGACCGCCGCGGGTCGCACCGCCGTCCAGGGTCCCGGCGTCGAGGTCGTCATGGACGACTCGGACCTCAGCGTCTCGGAGTTGCCTCGCGGGTTCGACGCCGACGACATCATCGTGCACCAGCAGGACCTGCAGGCGGTCGTCAATGCCTTCTGGGTCGGTGGGGCCGAGGCGATGATGATCCAGGACCAGCGGGTCGTCTCGACGAGCGCGGTCCGCTGCGTGGGCAACACGCTGATCCTCCAGGGCCGGGTCTACTCCCCGCCCTACCGCATTCGTGCCATCGGCGACCCGGCCAAGTTGCGAGCCATCCTCGACCAGTCGCCCGAGGTCTCGATCTACAAGGAGTACGTCGACGCCGTCGGCCTCGGCTACGAGGTCAAGTCGTCGGACAACTACGAGTTCCCCGCGTTCTCGGGGTCGATCACGCCCGACTTCGCCACGGTGCGTGAGTGAGCCGCAGCTTGTCGCGGGTCGCTGGAGTCATCGGTGAACTCCTCGTCGCTGCAGGGGTGCTCGTCGCTCTGTTCGTGGTGTGGCAGTTCTGGTGGACCGACGTCGAGTCCGACCGGGCGCAGGCGGCGTCGGTGTCGTCGCTCTCGGCGCAGTTCGCCACGGTGTCGGAGCCAGCTGACGACACCGCGCCCGTCGGGCATCCGGCCGATGCCACCGCGATCGTCCGCATCCCGCGTCTCGGTGCCGACTGGGCGCGACCCCTCGTCGAGGGCACGACGGCCGACGACCTCGCACGCGGACTCGGGCACTACGTCGGCACGGCGGAGCCCGGGTCGATCGGGAACTTCGCGGTCGCGGGGCACCGCACGACCTACGGCAAACCGCTCGCAGACATCGACCGGCTGCGCGACGGTGACCGCATCGTCGTCGAGACCGTGAAGGGCTGGACCGTCTATGCCGTCTCGTCGCACTCGATCGTCCTGCCGTCCCAGGGTGAGGTGATCGCGCCGGTGCCGGGGGACGTGAGTCGGGCTGCGAAGCCGACCGAAGCCGTCATGACGCTCACGGCGTGCCACCCGCGCTACAGCGCCAAGCAGCGCTACATCGTCCACGCCGAGCTCGTCGAGACGCGACCCCGGGCCTCGGGTGCCCCTTCCCTGGACGTGGCCGTCACCTCTGCAGCGGGGGTTTCCTGATGTATGCCGCACTCTGGCGTGCGCTTCCCGGTCCCGTCCCGGTGAAGCTGGCTGCGATGATCGTGCTGCTCGGCCTCGTCGTCTGGGTCTGCTTCGAGTGGGTGTTCCCGCTCGTGGCGGACTGGTTGCCCTATGGCGACAACACCGTCTCCCTCCCCGCGTCACCCTCTCCCTCGCACCTCCAGGACATCGCATGACTGCACCTGCTCGCATTCTCGTCGTCGACAACTACGACTCGTTCGTGTTCACGATCGTCGGCTACCTCGAGCAGCTCGGAGCCGAGTGCACTGTCGTGCGCAACGACGAGATCACGCCCGAAGAGGGCGCCGACCATGACGGCGTGCTCGTCTCGCCGGGCCCCGGGACGCCCGAGGAGGCCGGGGTGTCGATGGCGATGATCGAGGCGTGCGCCGAGCGGCAGCAGCCGATGCTCGGGGTGTGCCTCGGGCACCAGGCGCTGGGCGTCGTCTTCGGCGGGACGGTCGGACGGGCACCCGAACTGCTGCACGGCAAGACGTCGCTGGTGCACCACTCGGGGGATGGAGTGCTCGCAGGTCTGTCGACGCCGTTCACTGCGACGCGCTACCACTCGCTGACGATCGACCCGCCGACGCTTCCGGAGGAGCTCCTCAGCACCGGGCAGACCGAGAGCGGGATCATCATGGCCGTCCAGCACCGCTCGCTCCCCCTGCACGGCGTGCAGTTCCACCCCGAGTCCGTGCTCACGGAGGGCGGTCACCGGCTGCTCGCGAACTGGCTCGAGATCTGCGGCGACGAGGGTGCGGTCGAGCGCTCCCACGGGCTGAGCCCGCTGGTGCACGACGCCGCCGGCGTCGCCAGGGCCGTCGCAGCGACCGACTGACCGGCCGGCCCGGCACCCCCCGACCTGGCACGCCCGACCCGGCACCCCCGACCTACCGGCACCCCCGGTAGGTCGGGGGGGGCTGCCGGGGGCTGGGTCAGGGGAGCGTGATCGAGATCGACGGCGTCGGGTTCGGCGTCGTGGGCGCCGGCTCAGGTGTGGTCGGCTCCGGTGTCGGTTCGGCCGGTCGGGTCGTCGTCACGGTGGGCCGAGGAGCTGCCCGCTGGGCCACGACGATCGTCACCTCTGTGCCGACGTCAACCTTCTCCTTGTCGTCCGGGTTCTGGTCGACGACAGTGCCGGCCCGGGCACGCGAGGTCGTGCGGAAGGACGTGTCCATCTTCAGACCGAGGCCGAAGAGCATGCTGGCCGCCTCGTCGACGGTCTTCCCGGTCAGATCGGGAACGACGACCTGCCCCGTGGAGACGCTGAGATTGACCTTGGCGCCGGGTGCGAGGCTCTCGCCAGCCTTGGGCGCGCTCGACACGATGCGGTCCTTGGGCTCCTTGCTGTCGACCTTGGCCGTCGTGCCCACCGTGAGCTTGACCTTCTCGAGCTCGGCGGTCGCCTCCTCGACGGTCATCCCCGCGAGGTCAGGGACCAGGACGGAACTCGGCCCCGTCGAGACGACGTAGGTGATGGTGATCCCCTTCTCGACGAGCACGCCGGGATCCGGGTTCTGGGAGACAACCGACCCCTCAGGGATCGTGTCGTGCGCCGCTTGGGTCGACTTCCCGACCAACTCTTGGTCGGCGAGGCGCATCTTGGCTGTCGCCTCGGGCAGGTTCACGAGCTGAGGAACGCCGACCTTCGCGGCCTCCGCCTGCACCTGGCGATACTGCACGATGCCGAAGCCGAGCAGGGTGAGCGCCGCAAGCATCGCGACGACGAGCAACGCCACTCGCGCGCCATGACGGCGACGCCCAGCGTCGTGGTCCACCGCTGCGGGGAACGTCGACGTCACCGAACCAGGAGCGGGCACGGGGGTGGAGCCGTCCGCCGGACTGGTCTGGGCGGCATACACCTCGGTCGGTTCGGACGTCCTGAGCGACGACGCGGCACCGGCCGCGAACGCTGCGAGCGATGCGCTCGCGGCGGGGCTGATCGGTCGGCGCAGGCGTGCGCACTGGAGGTCGCTGCGGAACGACGCGGCGTCCTGGTAGCGCTTCTCCCGCGGCTTGGCCAACGAGTGGAGCACGACGGCGTCGAGTTCCTCGCCCAGGCTCTCCTCGATCGTCGACGGCGGCACCGGCTGCTCGCCGACGTGCTGGTAGGCGATCGACACGGGACTGTCACCGATGAACGGCGGCCGCCCGGTGAGGAGCTCATAGAGCATGCAGCCGGCCGAATAGAGGTCGGAGCGGGCGTCGACGGCATGGCCCTGAGCCTGCTCCGGCGACAGGTACTGCGCGGTGCCGATGACCGCCTGTGTCTGCGTCATCGTCGCCGCGGTGTCGGCGATGGCCCGGGCGATGCCGAAGTCCATGACCTTGACCGAGCCGTCCTTGGCCACCATGACGTTGGCGGGCTTGATGTCACGGTGGACGATGCCCATGCGGTGGCTGTAGGCGAGGGCGTCGAGGACACCCTCCGTGACGCGACAGGCCTCCTCGGTGGGCAGCTTCCCGCGCTCGTTGAGGACCTCGCGCAGCGTCTCGCCCTCGACGTACTCCATGACCATGTAGGGCACGGCGACGCGCGCCCCGCCCGACTCGACGGTGTGGTCCTCACCGGAGTCATAGACCGCGACGATCGACGCGTGGTTCAGGCCGGCCGAGGACTGGGCCTCCCGCCGGAAGCGCTTGATGAAGGACGGATCGCGGGCCAGGTCGGAGCGGAGCATCTTGATCGCGACCTGTCGGCCCAGACGGGTGTCGTGGCCGAGGTGGACCTCGGCCATGCCGCCGCGGCCGATGAGCTCCGCGACCTCGTAGCGACCCCCCAGCAACAGGGGTTCGGTGTTGGTGTCGGCGTTCACTTTTGCAGCCCCGCTTCGATCATGGCCTTGGCGATGGGGCCGCCGACGGCGCCACCTCCACGTGCCTCACTGTCAGGGTCGCCGCCGTTCTCGACGACCACCGCCACCGCAATCTGTGGGTCGTTGGCCGGCGCGAAGCCGGTGAACCAGGCGTGCGCACGCTGCACCCGGTCGGTCTCTGCCGTGCCGGTCTTGCCCGCGACCCGCACTCCGTCGATCTGGGCCGGCTCGCCGCTGCCGTTCTCGACGACGGCCTCCATCATCTCGGTGAGCTGGGCGGCGACCTCGGGCGAGACTGCCTGGGACAGCTCCTCCGGCTCGGCGCGCTCGATGATGCTGAGATCGCTCGACAGGACCGACTTCACGAGGTGCGGCTTCATGACCGTGCCGCGGTTGGCGACGCCGGCGCTGAACATCGCGACCTGGAGCGGGGTGACCCGCACGTCGTACTGGCCGACGGCCGACTGCGCCAGCTGCGGCTGGTTGAGCTCGGCCGGCACGGAGCTCGGCGTGACCCGCATCGGGATCGAAAGCTGGTCTCCCACACCGAACTTCGCGGCCTGGTCACGCAGCGCGTCGGCGCCGAGCTCGAGGCCCAGGTGACCAAAGGCGCTGTTGCAGGAGATCTCCATGGCGTGGAGGAAGGTCGTCTTGTCATCGGGGCCGCAGGCACGATTGCCGATGTTGGGCAGGCCGACGGTCGTCTGCGGCAGGTCGAGTTCGGCCGGCCCGGGCAGCTCGGAGTCGGGCTGGAAGCGCCCGCTCTCGAGCGCAGCGGCGGCGGTGACGATCTTGAAGGTGGAGCCGGGCGGATAGAGGTCGCCGCCGATCGCGCGATTGACGAGCGGCTTGTTCTCGTTGCCGTTCAAGGCCTTGTATGCCGTGTCGACCTTCCCGAGGTCGTGACCTGCGAGGGGGGCCGGGTTGTAGGACGGGTTGCTCACCATCGCGAGGATCTCGCCGGTGGTGGGGTTCACGGCGACGGCCGCGCCCCGGCGCCCGTCGAGCGCCTCGATGGCGGCCTGCTGCACCTTGGCGTTGATGGTGAGTTCGAGGCTCGCACCGACGGTCTTGCGTCCGGTGAAGAGGTCGGACACCCGGCGGAAGGCCAGCTTGTCGCTGCTGCCGGACAGCAGGCCGTTCTCGGCCTGCTCGAGCCCGCCGCCGGCGCCGTAGAACGAGTAGTAGCCCGTGACGTGGGCGTAGGCCGCCCCACCGGGGTAGGTGCGCAACCACTTGTACTGGTTGTTGGCGGGCACCGACTTCGCGATGGCGGTGTCACCGACGAGGATCTGCCCCCGCTCACGGGCATAGCTGCTCAGCAGGGTGCGCCGGTTGTCGGGGCGGGCATTCAGTTCCTTGGCGAAGACGAATTGGATCATGGTCGTCGACACGAGGAGCGATGCGAAGAGCAGCGCGACGACGAAGGACAGTCGGCGGATCGGTGCGTTCATCGCAGCTTCACCACCTGGGTCTGCTCATTGGCCACGGGGTTGGGTGCCTCCGGGTCGGGGACGGGACGGCGGGCGTGGTCGCTGATCCGCAGGAGCAGCGCGACCAGGGTCCAGTTCGCGAGCAGGGACGAACCGCCCTGGGACAGGAAGGGCATGGTCAGGCCGGTCAGCGGGATGACCCGCGTGACGCCACCGACGACGACGAAGCACTGGAGCGCCACGGAGAACGCGAGGCCGGACGCGAGCAGTTTGCCGAAGCCGTCGCGCGCACCGATGGCGGTGCGCAGGCCGCGCTCGATGAGGAGGACATAGAGGAGCAGCAGCGCGAAGACGCCGACGAGGCCGATCTCCTCGCCGAAGCTCGGGATGATGAAGTCGCTCTCGGCGAAATAGGTCTCCTGGGGCCGTCCGCGCCCCAGACCGGTGCCGAGCATGCCGCCGGACGCCATGCCCATGAGGCCGCGGGCGAGCTGGTCGGAGGTGTCGAGGGCTTCGCGGCTGAAGGTGTCGAGCCAGAGCAGGACGCGCCGCTGGACGTGGCTGAAGAGGAGGTTCGCCACCCAGGCACCGATGCCGAAGAGCAGGAGGCCGATGGCGACCCACGACGTGCGCTCGGTCGCGACATAGAGCATGGCGACGAAGAGGCCGAAGAACAGGAGTGACGAGCCGAGGTCCTTCTCGAGGACGAGCACACCGACCGACAGCATCCACGCGACGAGGATCGGGCCGAGGTCACGCGCACGCGGCAGGGTCAGTCCGAGGATCTTGCGGCCCGCGACCGACAGGGCGTCGCGCGTCTGCACGAGGTAGCCCGCAAAGAACACGGCGAGCACGATCTTGGCGACCTCACCGGGCTGGAACGAGAACGGGCCGATCGCGATCCAGATGCGCGACCCATAGTTCTCCACGCCCAGCCCGGGCACGAGGGGCAGCAGGAGCAGCGCGAAACCGAACGCGCCGGCGAGATAGGTGTAGCGGCGCAGGATCCGGTGGTCGCGCAGGATGATCAGCACGGCGATCGCGATACCCGCCGCGATGGCACTCCACATGAGCTGGCGCAGGGCCATGCTCTCGCCGAGGTCGCGCCCGTTGGCGAGGTCGAGCCGGTGGATCATCACGAGTCCGAGCCCGTTGAGCAGGGTGGCGATCGGGAGGATCAGCGGGTCGGCATAGGGCGCGCGCAGCCGCATCGTCACGTGGAAGGCGGCCGTGATGCCGACGAAGCCGATGCCGATGGCGACGAGGCTCGGCGGGATCGCACCCTCGACGGCGACGCCGACGTTGATGTAGGCGAGCGCGACGATCGCGACCGCGAAGACGAGGAGCCCGAGCTCGACGTTGCGGCCCTTGCGGGAGGAGACGGCGGAGACTGTGGTCATGGCAGGCAACTCATGCTGCGGGAGACGCACTGGCGTTCGGCGTGGCCGAGGGAGCGACGGCGGGTGCCGACGGCGACGGTGATCCCGTCGGCGAGCCGCTCGGAGTGGGTGTGGGAGTGGGGGTCGGCGTGGTCCACGTCGACGGGACGGTCGCGCAGTCCCGACCCTGCGACTTGGCATACCGGCACGCAGCCGCTTGGACCTCGAGGTTGCGGACGAGCGCTGCAGCGTCGGACTGGGTCTCCATCGTGATGCCGCGGTCGAGCTGTCCGCGATAGAAGTCGGGGAGATCGTCGATGTCGATGTCCGACGAGGACTCGGGCTTGGACAGCTCCACCGGGCCGAGGGTCTGGTCGACACCGCGGAAGACCGCGACCCGACCGTCGTCGACTCCGACGTAGAACTGGGACTGCGACCAGGACCACGCGGCATAGCCGCCGGCGACGAGGATGATCGCGGCGAGCAGCGTGGCACCGATCGCACGGGCGATCGACGCGGCGCGGCTGCGCGGGGCTTCGTCGGCGAGGTGGTGCATCTCGTCGTGGTCAGCGGAGTCGTGACCGGCCGCGCGACTGGCCTCCTGCGACAGCGCCGCTGCCTTCTCGGCGGGCGTCACCGGGATGGGGCGGGTGTGACGACGGATGGCGGCGGCGGCACCGACGATCTGTGGCGCATCGCTCGGAACCGGACCCTTGGTGAGGTCGACGACGTCGCCGATGACGACGGTGACGTTGTCCGGTGCGCCGGCGCGCAGGGCGAGCTGAACGAGGCGCTCGGCGCAGTCGCCGGGCTTGGACTCACTCGTGAGGACCTCGTCGATCGTGTCGCGAGCAACGTAGTCCGACAACCCATCCGAGCAGATGAGGTAGCGGTCGCCGACGATCGCCTGGCGGACGACGACGTCGGGCTCCTCCCCGTCGGTGCCGGTGAGGACACGCGTCACGAGCGACCGCTGCGGGTGCGTCGACGCCTCCTCGCTCGTGAGGCGACCCTCGTCCACGAGGGACTGGACGAAGCTGTGGTCCTTCGTGATCTGGCTGACCTCGCCGCCGCGCACGACGTAGGCGCGGGAGTCGCCGATGTGGGCGAGGATCAGCTTGTCGCGGGCACGCAGGATGGCGATGAGCGTCGTGCCCATGCCGTCGAGGTCCGGGTCGTCCTGAGCGAGCTGGCCGAGGTCGCGGTTGGCGGAGGTGATGCGCCGCAACAGG
The DNA here is from genome assembly GCF_000768705.1 of Knoellia sinensis KCTC 19936. Lineage (GTDB taxonomy): Bacteria > Actinomycetota > Actinomycetes > Actinomycetales > Dermatophilaceae > Knoellia > Knoellia sinensis. The sequence continues at coordinate 11,364 of NZ_AVPJ01000023.1, read as the reverse complement.
ATCTGGGTGGCGTCGACACCGGTGAACGACTCGCCGTCCAGACCGACCAGGGCACCGAGGATCGTCGAGGAGGCGACGTCGCCACCGGCGTGACCACCCATGCCGTCGGCCATCGCGAGCAGGTGCGGGCCGGCATACCCGCTGTCCTCGTTGTTGGACCGGACCATCCCGACGTCGGAGCGGGCAGCGAAGTGGAACGCAATCCCCACGGGCTACCTCCGCAGTTCGACGACGGTCGTGCCGAAGCGAATCTCGGTGCCGGCCGTCACCGGAGTCGGTGCGGTGAGGCGCTGGGGGCCGATGAACGTGCCGTTGGTCGACCCGAGGTCCTCGACGATCCAGCCCTGCGCGCCCTTGTAGATGCGGGCGTGGCGGCCCGAGGCGAAGTCGTCCTCGAGCACGAGCGCCGATTCGGGGCTGCGCCCGATGAGGATCCCGGCCTCGCGCAGCGGCAGGCTCGTGCCGGCGAGGGGTCCGCTGGTGACGCGCAGGTGGTTGGGGTCGCGGTCGGAGGAGCGGACGTTGAACCGCCGGCCCACCGGACGCTGCTCCGCGGGGACGCTCGCCGGGCTCGCGCCCCGGGGGACCGGGCGAGGCGTGGCACCACGGCCCGCGGCCGCCCGGCGGGGCGTGACCTTGGTGCCGTAGAGGTCGCCGCGCAGCACGCCAACGACGGCGAAGACGAACGCCCAGAGCGCCACGAGGAGGCCGAGGCGCATGAGGGTGATGGTGAGTTCGCTCATCGGCCGGTGCTCTCTCCTGTCACAGTCGGCCCGTTCACTTTCGGCCTGCGCGATAGATCACGGAGGTGCGTCCCACGGTGATGCGGTCGCCGTTCTCGACGTGCTGGGTCGTGATCCGCTCACCGTTGACGAAGGTGCCGTTGGTGGACCCGAGGTCGCGGATGCTCGCCACGGTGTGGGGGCCGTCCTGCGTCACGCGAATCTCGCTGTGCCGACGCGAGATTCCCGGGTCGTCGAGGATGATGTCGGCGCTGTCGTCGCGGCCCAGGACTGTGATGGCACCCATCAGCGGGTAGCGCTCGCCATCGACGTCGAGCCACGGCCGGTCGGCCGGGTTGGTCCGCCGCGACTTCGCAGGCGGCTTCGCCGGTCGGTATGCCGCCTCGTCGCCGTCCGCGTCGATCACCGGTTCGTGACGGGGTCGGGCTTCACGCGGGGCGGCGCGGCCCGGGGAGGGGGCCGCGGCGGCGTAGCCAGCCCCTGCGGGAGGTGCGGCGGAAGCGGCAGGTGACTCACCGGCATACGGATCGCTGTTCGGCGGTCGGACGGACTGGTGGTGGCCCGTCATGCCCGTGGCGCGCGGTCGCTTCGCCGTGCTCGGCCGCAGGCGGAAGACGCCCGTCTCGAGGTCGGTGTCCTCGTCGAAGAGGATGTCGATCGGGCCGCCAGGCTTGTAGTGCTGGCTCTCGGCGTGCTCCTCGGCGGCGGCGAGGAGCTCGTTCTCGAGTTCGGTGCCGTGCTCGGTGAGGCGCTCGTAGTCGGTCTCGCTCAGCTCGATCGTGAAGACGTTGGGGACGAGGTTGCGGCCGGAGCCCCCGGTCGCAGCGCGGTCGTCCATGGCCCGGCGGATGGCGCTCGCGATCTCGACGGGCTGCACCTCGGCGCGGAACGCCTTGGCGAACACCCCGTTGACGGCGCGCTCGAGCTTTCCTTCCATGCGGTCGAACAGACCCATGTCGCGCCTCCTTCGGTGTCGTTGTCGATTCGTCGCGGTCCGCGGACAGTGCTCGGTCGTGCACCGATGCTAGCCGCCGGTGCTGTGGTGACTTGTGAGGCGTGCGTGAAGGTTCTCCGGATTGCGGCCTCGGGCGTGGTCGTGCGGGGTGCGGTGTGGGGAGTGTCTTTGCTCCGGTGGGTGACGCAACCGTTGGCCTGTGGAGAACTCGGCGGCGGGTGTGACGGAATCGGCGAGACTGGCGTCGCGCTTCGAGTGGCGGCATGGCTCGAAGTGCCTAGGCTGGATCAGGAGATCGTGCCGTTCACTCGCCCCCGGAGGCCTTGCGCAGCAGTCGCTCCAACTCCCTCCGTTCGGCACGGGTGAGGCGCTTGGACGCTGCGCGAGCGAACTCGAAGGACTGCTCGAAGGCCGCATAGAGGGTCTCGCCCTCACCCGTGCGGACGATGTGGCGCAGGCGTCGATCGTCCGAACCGGCGTGGCGTTCGACCAGACCACGCGACTCCAGCCGGCGCACGATCTGGGTGATGTTGGAGGCGTCGCAGCCCAACTCATCGGCGAGGTCGCCCATGGACCGCTGGTCCACGAGGCGTCCGAGCACGCAGGCGTGCGCGACGCTCAGGTCGTGCTCCTGGGCGGCCGACTCGTAGGCGCGGTCGTAGGCGTCCACGAAGTCGAACATCGCGGACTCGACGTCGCTCGAGGCGGTCACGGGGCCGGAAGGCGCTGCCATGGCTCCCATTCTCGAATATCTGGTTGATCGGATCAAGTAACCGTGTGAGGCTGATGGTGCTTGACCCAATCAAGTATCTACCCAAGGAGCTTCTCATGACTCTGACCCGCACCAAGAACGCTCGTGAGTGGCGACTGGTCCAGCGACCGACCGGCGCCGTGAGCACCGATCACCTGGCCCTCGTCGACGCCCCGGTGCCGGAGCTCGCACCCGGGCAGGTGGTCGTCCGCAACACGCACCTGTCCGTCGACCCGTACATGCGCGGTCGCATGGACGACCGACCGTCCTACATCCCCCCGTTCCCGCTCGACGCTCCGCTGGACGGCGGCGCCCTCGGCGTCGTCGTGGAGTCGCGCGCCGATGGGCTCGAGCCCGGGCAGGTCGTCGAGCACTTCTTCGGCCTGCGCGAGACCACGGTGGCTGACGCCTCGACGGTCTTCCCGCTCGATCTCGAGGGGCTCCCCGCGGAGACCTACCTGGGCGCGCTCGGCACCACCGGGCTCACCGCCTGGGTCGGGCTGTCGAAGATCGCGCCGGTGCGCCCCGGCGACACCGTCTTCATCACCGGCGCCGCCGGAGCCGTCGGCAGCATGGCCGGCCAGATCGCACGCCTGCGCGGAGCGGGACGCGTCATCGGCAGCGCCGGATCGGCCGCCAAGGTCGCCCACCTCGTCGACGACCTCGGCTACGACGCGGCGTTCGACTACCACGACGGGGACCCGCGTGAGCAGCTCGAACGGCTCGCGCCCGACGGCATCGACGTCGTCTTCGACAATGTCGGCGGCGCCCAGCTCGAAGCGGCGATCGACCACCTCAACGTCGGCGCGAGGCTCGCACTGTGCGGGATGGTCAGCCAGTACGACGTGCGTGAGCAGTACGGCGTCCGCAACCTCTACACCCTCGTCACCCAGCGAGCGACGGCCCAGGGCTTCCTCGTCGCCGACCACCTCGACGAGATGCCTGCCTTCCGGGCCGAGGCCGGCGCGTGGCTGCGCGACGGGTCAGTGCAGGCCCGGCAGACCGTGCTCGACGGGATCGAGCAGGTCCCTGCGGCGCTCACGGGCCTGCTGAGTTCGGGCACGACCATCACCGGCAAGGTTGTCGTGCGACTCGACGATCCGGCCTGACGCGTCGGTGGGCCAGCCCGTTCGGGCCATGACGCAGGCATCCCGAGGAGTGCTGCCATGGATGGGTGAGGGTGACGATGATCGCCGTCGGTTCGCTCGGTGACGTGCAGCCGATGGTCGCGATCGGGGCCGGGCTGGTCAGGGTCGGCCACGAAGTGCGGCTGTCTGCCGGAGACGACTTCGAATCCCTGACAACCGCCCACGGGATCGAGTTCATCCCGTCGGGGGTCCGTGTGGACGACGTGATGACATCCCCCGCAGGTCTCGACTGGGCCGGACACTCCAGCCACAGTTCCGTTGCCGGACTCAAGGCCATGAGAAGGCTTTTCGAGGCGGCCGAGGAGCTCGACGCTCGCCCGCTCGACGGACTCGTCGGCACGGCCGACCTCTGGATCACCGGCGGGCTGGGCCTCCACGCCATCAATACCATCGCTTCCCTGGGTGGCGGGCGTGTGGTGCTCGTGGGGCTCGCGCCCATGAGACCGACACGGGCTGGATGGGCTTCGATGGCACCGCCCCGCCCCGACCGCTATTCGGTTCTCAACCTCCTGACCGCGCACGCGGGGCTCCGGATGATCGCGCCGACGCTGGCGATCCAAGGCGATGCACTCCGCCGGCGCCTGGGCCTCAAGCCCACCGGCGGCCGCGGTTTCCTCGCCGCTGCCGAGGCTGCGCAACCGATCCTCGCCGTCTCACCAACGGTCGTTCCTCCCCCGCTCGACTGGAAGGGCATTCCCGTCACCGGTTACCCCTTCCTCAACGACATCGAAGCAGGGGCGTATGCCGTGCCGCCCACCTTGGCGACCTTTCTCGCCGAGGGTGAGCGGCCGGCATACGTGGGGTTTGGGTCGATGTCGAGCCGGGCAGCCGCCGAGGCGAGCCGCATGGTCGCGGAGGCGGCCCGGCTCGCGAAGGTGCGGGTCGTCCTGTCGTCCGGTCTGGCCGGGATGGCTGCCGCGGACGACGAGTGGGTTCATGGTGTGGACCACGTCCCGCACGACTGGCTCTTCACCCAGGTTTGTGGAGCCGTCCACCATGGCGGGGCCGGCACGACGCACACCGCGTTCCGCACTGGGACGCCGCAGGCCGTGGTCGCGCACCTGATCGACCAGCCGTACTGGGGGCGCCGCGTCCACGAGCTCGGCGTGGGGCCCAAGCCCGTGCTGCGACACGCTCTCTCTGCCGAGTGGCTCACCGAGGCGCTGCGGGGGTTCGCGGCGGGGACGTGGTCGGCTGCCGCGACGGAGATGTCGGACAAGGTGCGCGGAGAAGACGGCGTCGCGGCGACGATCGACGCGATGGCCCTGTGACGCCATGCGGTACTAGCTCGGGCGATCGCCGAGTTGGCACTCGCACACGCTCGGCACGGTGAGAGGGTGGGGCCATGCGGTCCTACTGCGCGGTCTACGTCGACGTCGGCTATCTCCTCGCGTCCGCGGCGACGCGGGTGACCGGCTCCTCCCTGCGCAGCGGCGTCGAGGTCGACTACCCCGCGCTCGTCGCGGGGCTCATCGCCCAGGTCGAGGCCGACTCAGGGCTGCCGATCCTGCGGGTCAACTGGTACGACTCGGGCTCACGCCCCGGTGGTCAGCCGGACTGGCAGCAGGACCAGATCGGGCTCCTCCCCCGCGTCAAGCTCCGCCTCGGACGTCTTTCGTATGCCGGCGAGCAGAAGGGCGTCGACGTGCGCCTTGGTCTTGACCTGGCTTTGCAGGGTCGCGCTCGGGTCGCCGATGTCGTCTATCTCGTCTCCGGTGACGACGACCTCACCGAGGCCGTCGAGGAGGCGCAGGGGTCGGGCGTCCAGGTCGTCCTGCTCAGCGTGCCGGGCCAGGGCGGGTCCGGGCATGCGGTGTCCAAGCACCTCCGCCGCGCCGCCGACGGCGAACTCCTCGTCGACGCCGAGACGATCGACCACTGTGTGCGCTCGCGGGCCCTCGCGGACGGCCTCACACCCAAGGACGAGGCGGACGAGGCGGCCACGAGCGACGCTCAGCCGACCGAGACGCGGCCCGGTCGCGAGGTCGAACCGGAGCTGACGCCCCCTGGGGTCGCTGATCACCCTGCAGACGGTGCGCCCGTCGTGCCCGAGGCGCCAGTGGTGCCCAAGCCGTCTGTGCCGCGAGCGCCGGACGAGGCAGGTGTTCCTGCTGATCGCCCTGCCGAAGAGCTCGAGCCAGTGGGGTCCACCGGCGGGTCGGACGTGCCGTCACCCGCAGCGCCTACTCCTGCCGTGTTCGGGCGCAAGAAGGCGACCGAGGTCGTGTTGCCCTCGGCGACGCCGAGCTGGTCGACCACGACCGGTGACGAACCGGTGGTCGCGGCGGACGGCTCCTTCACCCACGAGGCGATCGACACCGTCGCCAAGAACGTTCTCGCCTCGTGGTGCCGCACCGCGACACCGGCCGACCTCCAGGCGTTGCGTGCCGCAAAGCCGACGATCCCCGGCGAGCTCGACCGTGCCCTGCTCCTTGACCTGTCGGGGCGGACGGGTGTCTACGACATCGACGACGCGAGCCGGCACGAGGTGCGCGACCGCTTCTGGTACCACGTCGCCCGCGTCCGCCTCAGCTGACGCGCACACTGCCGGCGTCCGCGGATGTGGTTGCTGGGGCGACCACATCCCCGGACGCTGCGGTGGCGCTCCCGAGGCGCTCGCGGGCCTTCCGTCCGCGGCGCCCGACCGGCACGGTGCCCGTGATCGCGCCGAGGCCGATGGTGGCTCCGTTGCCATAGAACGTCTCGATGTGCCCGGCCGGGACGGCATACGTCTCGTGCCAGATGCCCACCGCGCCGGGCGACTTGCGCGCAGCCTTGTTGAACGCGCGCCAGGCCGGAAGGTGCGCGTTGTCGGCGCTGCTCGCGTAGGAGTAGAGGTGCTCGGTGCTCCGCCACCACTGGACGACCCACGGCCCCTTGCCGCCGAAGAGGGTTGTCGCGCCGAGGAACCCGAGATCCTCCTCCTCGCCGCGGGCTGCGGCCGCCTTGTTGCGCTCGAGCTCGGCGAGCATCTTGGGCATGGCCGCGAAGACGGGACCCCAGAGGTCCGGGCGGTACCACTTCCGGAAGGTCATGCCGATGTGGAAGACGACGATCTCGCCGTCGTGCGCGTGTGTGGTCGGAACGATCTGCTCGGCCATGACAGCCTCCTCATTGGATAGTGCAACTATCCCTAGTTTGGAGAGCGTTACTATCCCATGTCAAGAGGCTTCGCGCATCTACCGGGCAGGAAGCGTCGTGATCGCGGCACTTCCGGCCCGGTAGGTCGCGCTGACAGTGGTGCTGTAGAGACGAATTCGGAGGTATGCCGTGCGGCTGGCTGAGTTGTCCGACGCGAGTGGCGTCTCGGTTGCGACGTTGAAGTACTACCTGCGCGAGGGGTTGCTGCACCCCGGGGCAGTGGTCTCGCGGACGCAAGCCGACTACGACGACACCCACGTCGAACGAGTGCGTCTCGTCCGCGCCCTGAGCGAGGTCGGTGGGCTGCCGCTCGCGACGATCGCCAGAGTCCTCGAGGTCATCACCACCCCGGGCAAGGAATGGCTCGAAGTGCTCGAGGCAGCTCAGCGAACGCTTCTCAAACCGGTGAGTGACAAGGGTTTTGGCGGCGCCGAAGGACGCGGTCGAGCTCGCGCGTGGGTGGCCAAGCGTGGCTGGTTCGTCGACCCGGAAGACCCGTTCCTAGACGAGCTCGATCGGGCCTGGGCGGCGAGTGACGCCGGGGGCATCGGCTTCGACGAGGAGCGGCTCAACCGCTATGCCGACCACGTCGAGGGCATCGCGGAGGTCGACATCGACACCGTGCCGACGGAACCCGAGGCGGCTATCCGCCAGGTCATCATCGGCACGATCCTCGTGGACCCGGTGCTGGCGGCCCTGAGGCGACTCGCGCAGCAGCACGTCTCGAACAGCGTCGCAGGACACCACTAGGGGTCTGGTTCAGGAAGTGTCTTTGCTCCCGCAGGCGAAGCAAAGACACTCCCCCAGCTGCACCCCTGCCAACCGGCTCGCGCACCCCGGCGCGCGCTCCCCCGGCGCCCGCCCAGCTGGCGGCCCCCGGCTCGCCCAGCCCACCCCGCGGGCCTTGCTACTGTCGGGGCAGCGTCGCGTGCTGGTGACAGGCTGTGTCAAGCATGGAGGCGTCGGATCAGAAGGAGGACGACGATGAAGGCGTCGACCCCTTCGCCCTCACGTGACTGAAGGCGAGAAGACCAGGCTGGTTGCCTGGAGCACCGAACTGCGAAGCGTTCACGGGCGCTTGCGCGAAGCCTTGGCGATCGTGCAGGACGCGCTTGCCGCGGGAGAACCCGCCGAGGCCGCGCATCGTGACCTGTTGTTGTTCTGTCATGGGTTCTGCACTGCCTTGACCGGGCATCACGAGGGCGAGGATCGCGAACTGTTCCCCGCGATCGCGGCCGCGCATCCGGAGTTGCGCGACACGCTGCGCACGCTCCAGCAGGACCATTCGATGATGACGTACCTGATCGGCGGGATGCAGTCCGCGATGTCGTCCCACGCGACAGCGGACGAATTGGCGCGGCACCTCGAGGGCATCGGCGCGATCATGGAGAACCACTTCCGCTACGAAGAACGGGAGCTCCTCACGGTGCTCGAGACGCTCGCGCTCGATGCCGACTCCAGACAGGTGCTGGGGCCACTGTGATCGAGTCGGGATGCCGTGTCAGGCGTCGTCGCCGACTCCTCCGACGCCGACCAGCCCCGTCCGATACGCCAGCGCCGCGATCTGCACCCGGTCGCGCAGGTCGAGCTTGGTGAGCAACCGCGAGACATAGGTCTTCACCGTCGCCTCGCTGAGGAAGAGTTCCCCCCCGATCTCGACGTTGGACAGCCCGCGGGCGACGAGTCGCGCGACCTCGCGTTCGCGTTCGGTGAGCCCCTCGAGTTCGGGAGCTGACTCGGGACGGGGCTGTGCGGCATACCGGGAAAGAAGGCGCGTGATCAGCGCAGGGGCGAGCATCGTTTCGCCGCGCAACACGACGCGCACCGCGTGCACGAGATCGTCGGGCGCCACGTCCTTCAACAGGAAGCCGGAGGCGCCGGCGCGCACTGCCTCGTGGACGTATTCATCCAGGTCGAACGTCGTCAGCACGACGACCCGCGGCAGGTCCCCACCCAGCCCCATGATCCGGCGAGTGGCCTCGACACCGTCGAGCCGCGGCATACGGATGTCCATCAACACCACATCGGGACGCGCGGTACGCACCAACTCGACCGCCTCGAGTCCGTCCCCCGCTTCGCCCACGACCTCGAACCCGGCGCGCTCCAGGATGAGCCGGAAGCCGGCACGCACGAGTTCCTGGTCGTCGACGAGAAGGACGCGGATCACGGCACACGCTCCAGCGGTAGTTCGGCGCGCACGGCGAAACCGCTCCCGTCGGGAACGGCCTCGACGCGACCCCCGTAGAGGGCGACGCGCTCACGCATCCCGATGAGACCGTGGCCGGCGGGTCCGTCACCGTCGCGTGCCGGCCCCGCGTCGGTGACGGAGATCCGGAGGCGGTCGGCGCCGAGGTCGAGGCGGACGTCCGCGGTGGTCGCCTCCGAGTGCCGGCGCACGTTCGTCAGTGCTTCCTGGACGATCCGGTATGCCGTGAGGTCCACTCCCGCAGGCAGCGCACCGTGGTCGCCGCTCACGGTGAGAGAGACGTCGAGGCCGGACTCGCGGGCGTGGTCGACGAGGTCCGGGAGGGAGGCGAGCCCGGGTTGCGGCGCGAAGTCGGCCCCGGTCTCGGGGTCGCGCAGGACGCTCACGAGCCGGCGCATCTCGGCGAGGGCCGAGGACCCCGTCGTGCGAATGGTGCCGAGGGCCTTGCGGGCGAACTCGGGGTCGTCGTCGACGACCTGTTCGGCAGCCCCGGCCTGGACAACGATCGTGCCGACGGAGTGGGCGACGATGTCGTGGAGTTCGCGGGCGATCCGGGCACGTTCGTCGGCGACGGCGGCGAGAGCCTTCTCGCGGGCCTCGGATTCGGCGGCGTGGGCCCGGACGGCCTCGGTCGCGGCATGGTCCGCTGAGATGCGCAGACCGCGGCCGGTGAGATACACGAGCGCCAGGAATCCCCAGTGGAAGAGCATCTCGCTCGTCTCGCCGAGCAGCGGCAGGGTGAGGTCACCGAGGGTGACGACCGCTGCCGTGCCAAGCGTGCCGACCCAGAGGTAGCGACCGCGGCCCTCGCGGGCGACGGTGAAGGTCAGGACGAGTACCGGGACGAGCTGGCCGAAGAAGAGCAGGTGCACGCCGTCGATGCCGGCGATGAGGATGAGGATCGGCCAGACGAGGAGTCCGGCGAGCCCGACCCACGGCCGGCGCCGACGCTGGGTGAGGTGGGCGGCGAACCAGAGGATGCCGACGCTGTCGACGACCCGTGAGCCCGGTCCCTGGAGGGACTCGAACGGCACCCACACCTCGGCCAGCCCGACCGCCGCGACGAGGGCGGCGATGGCGATGTCGACGGCGTACTGGCGCCGGCTGAGCGGGGTGGGCGGCTCCACGTGGCCAATCTAGGGCTCAGTGAAGTGTCGCGTCGTCATCCTGAAGTTGATCCCCTCGTCAACGGTGGGGTGCCTGGCGCGCGGTGGGTTGGGGCCTCGAGGGGGTCGGGGTCGCGACCGTGGGCGACTGTGCCGGTGGCTGCGAATTCCTAGCGTCGGTGGAGGTCGACCGCAGGGGCCGACTGGGAGCAACCAAGAATCGAAGGAGTGCGTCATGAGTGTTGAAGGAAGCAGCAACGGTGCCCGACCGGGCCGAATCGCGGGAGGGCTGCGCGGGACGGTGGCGGTGTCCCTCGTCCTTGGGGCACTGCTCATCGCGACGAGCGTGATGCTGATGCCCGACTACGCGGACGGCCGCGGAGATTTCCTCGCGAACATCGCCGAGGCGAAGGGGGCCGCGACGATCTCCGCCAGCAGCTTCATCTTGGCGCAACTGTTCCTCGGGATCGGACTCGTCGGCGTCGCCCACGTCATCCGGGACCGGGCACCACGGCTCGTGGCCGCGGGTGCGATGCTCGCGGGGCTGGCGGCGTTCGGGCACAGCGTCTATGGCGGAGCGAGGATCGTGATGCTGTCCATGGCGGACGACCTAACTGCTGTCGACACGCATGTTGCGACGCTCGACCGGGCCGAGTCCGGGATCGCGATCCCGTTCATGGCTGCTGGTCTGCTCGGGACCGTGCTCGGGACGGTGATGCTCGGAATTGCCGTGTGGCGGGCCGGGTTCGGGCCGCGATGGCTCGGTCCCGCGATGGTCGCCTGGGTCGTCGTCGAGTTCGTCGGGTCGAGCCTGTCGGTGTGGGCGGGCTACGCCTCGGGGCTCATGTATCTCGGAGTGCTCGGGACCTTGGCCGTCGAGGTGTGGCGGTCGCCGATCACCCGCTGGCAGACCGCCGCGGAGGCCGAAGGCGAGGTAGAAGGTGAGACCGAGTCCGCGGCCGAGTCTGAGACCCCGGCACCCATCCCCGCAACGTCAGCGTGAAGGGTCGCTCTAGCGGCCGTTGACCCTGACGTTGCGCTGAGCCCCTCCCGTAGCGTCAGCTTCAGTGGCTGCTCTAGCCGCCGTTGACGCTGACGTTGCGGATCCCAGACGAGCCGGGCTGGGAGGTGGGCGGACGGCATACGGACGCTGGTTTGGAGGGAAGCGCCTCCGTGCGGCACACTAAGACGGCTCACGCGCAAGTGGCGGAACGGCAGACGCGCTGTCTTCAGGTGGCAGTGTCCTTATGGGCGTGGGGGTTCAAATCCCCCCTTGCGCACCGATGTGATGTCTCAAGACATCGGCAACACCCC
>NZ_AVPJ01000022.1 GCF_000768705.1 Knoellia sinensis KCTC 19936 | reverse complement strand
CTTACCCGCGGCCATACTTGGGAGTCAAATCAGCGCCCCATCCTTCAGGACGGGCGCCGAACTCGACCACTTGGATCTTCGCGGTGTTGCCAACTGTAGCAGACCCGTGGGCCGCTTCCGAACCGCGTTTCCGCAGGTCAGAGCCAGTTGGACTCTCCCAACCGAACTGCTGTTGAAGGCAGCTCACCAGACGCGGTGTTGCCACCATTCCAGTTTTTGGGGCCAACCCCGGGACCGGCCTACTTCGCGTCGGGCCTCAAGCCCCACACCGTGGTGTCCGTTCCTCCCTCGCGGGCTGACATCGAGAACATTAGAGGACGACTTCGCCAGACGCCAAATCGGGCCAGTCGACCACCCCTGGGTCGCCCACGGAGCACCTTTCTGGCCCCTCCCGACTCGGGTCCCAGACCCCACCAGACGCGCCTATTCGCCGGGGCAGTTGGCCTCGTGGACCAGCGCTGAGGTCACCATCCATCGCCAGTCGGTGGCCGATCCCCCCGCATAAGCGCCCGCACCGCACTGGCACTTCCAGTGCCACCGCCCCAAGGCGTCGCACGTGACACCTGGGTGGTGCGAGCGGCGGGAGGCCCGCCTGCGGGTCAAGGTCCTCATGTCAGTGAGGAGGCGTGCCGGGCGTCCGAGATACCTCCCGGTCGCTTCAACTGGGACCCAGAACTGCGGATCATCACGCCCTGTCACGAGGTCTGGCCTTATGATAACTACGCGTTATAGGATTCATCCATGATTGACGCCGCCGGACTTCGAGTCATGCGCGCCATCGCCGATGAAGGCAGCTTCACCGCGGCGGCGCTCTCCCTGGGCTACTCGCAACCCGCGATCTCGCAGATGGTGCGCCGACTCGAGGCGCGCACGGGGACGACACTCGTCGAGCGCGTAGGGCGCAGCGTGCGCCTCACTGAGGCGGGTGCGGTGCTGGCCCGCCACGCCGGCCCAGTGCTCTCGGCGCTCGACGCAGCGGAGGAGGAGGTGGCCGCCATCGCGGGACTCCGCTCGGGTCGCGTCCGGCTCATGGCCTTCCCGTCAGCGTCGGCAACGCTCGTCCCCAAGGCGTTGGCCATGGTCAAAGCCGAGCACCCGGGCGTGACCATCACGTTCAGCGAGGCGGAGCCGCGCGAGTCCCTCGCCGCCCTGCGAGCGGGCGAGTGCGACCTCGCTGTCGCGTTCGTCTATGAGGGCACCGACCTCGGCCGGGGCGAGGAAGACCTGGACCCGTTCGTCACCACGCCGCTCCTTGACGACGAGGTCCTCCTCGCAGTCCCCCACGACCACGAGCTGGCGCAGGCCAAGAACGTCGACATGGCCGCGCTCAAGGACGAGACCTGGATCGCCGGGTGTCCCCGCTGCCGCGGCCACCTCCTCCAGCTCGCGAGCACAGCCGGTTATGTGCCGGACATCGCCTATGAGACCGAGGACTACGTCGCCGTGATGGGCCTCATCGCCGAGGGCCTCGGCGTCGCGGTCATCCCGGATCTCATCCTCAAGACCGTGCACCACGAGGACGTGGCCGCGCTCCCCATGACGCCAGCCTCCCGTCGCCACATCGTCGCCGTGACGACGCCGGACCTGCAGCGCGTCCCCGCGGTCAAGGCCACGCTTGACGCCCTCGTGGCAAGCGCCCAGGCGTCGAACAGCAAGCCGAGCAAGGCCAAGCGCTGACCGGAGGTCCGCCGCTTGCCACAGTCCCACGGACAGTCATCGCGACGTGACCACGGACAACGCACCATCGCTGTCCACGATCGCGACATGGCCGCGCTGGTCGGTGCGATAGACGGCATACCCGTTGTTCTTGAGCATCGAGAGGTGTGCCGCGGTCGGATGGCCATAGTCGTTGTCCTGTCCCACGCTGATGACTCCCACTGGTGCGCGCACGGCCTCCATGAGCCCAGCGTCGAGGTTGGCGCTGCCGTGGTGCGGCGTCTTGACGACGTCGAAGGCGCCGGCCGCGGCCGCCATCTCGGGATCCCGACGCAACCGAAGGACGAGGTCGTGCGCTGCCTCACGCTCGACGTCCCCGAGGAGCAGTGCGTTCACCTCGCCAGCCCGCACCGCGACGACGATGCTGGTGTTGTTGGGCACGGAACCGGCGGAGATGCGTCGCGCTGGCGCCCAGACGTCAGCAGTTGCCGTCCCGAGCGTCATTCGATCGCCTGCCGCCAGCGCAGACACCGGTATGCCGCGTGCTTGCGTCCAGCGCACCACCTTGCCGACCTGCCACGCCGGTTCCGCGATGGGTGAGGTCAGCACCTGACCCACCCTGCGGCCGCTGAGCACGCCGGGCAGCCCTTCGACGTGGTCGGCGTGGAAGTGCGTCAGCACCACAGCGTCCACGGTGGCGATCCCGAGGGAATCGAGACAGTCGTCCACCGCGCCGGGGTCCGGTCCGGCGTCGATGACGAGAGCGCTCCCGGGACCCGTCCGGACCAGGGCTGCATCGCCCTGCCCGACGTCGCAGAACGCGATCTGCCAGCCGTCTGGAGGCCAGGTGACCCCACGGGTGGGAAAGGTCATCGCAGCCGTCACTGCGACGACGCCGAGCGCCACGACGGGCCTGACGAGCGCGAACCGCGCGAGCCCGCGTCCCGTCAGGACGAGGAGAACGGTCAACACCGCAAGGAGGAACCCACCCATGGCCCCGTCAGGCCACGGCATGGTCCCCCCGGGAACGTCTGCCATGAAGCGTGCCGTCCCGGCGATGCCGAGGGTCGGCACGGCGCCGATCCACCCCACGATCTGGGCTGGACCAGCGGCCACCACGGACAGCAGCGCCGCCACGACACCCGCAATAGTGGCCGGGGCGACAAGGGGCGCGGCGACGAGGTTGGCGAACACCCCGACCACGCTCACTGAGCCTTGGAGGAGTACCACCAGCGGCGCACACATCGCCTGTGCCGCAACAGGAATGGCGATCGCCGGGCCCATGAATGCCAACCTGCCGGGCAGCTGGCGGGCGATCGCATCGCCCCACGGGCGCGTGAACAGCAGCAGTCCGAGCGTGGCGAGCGCGGACAAGGCGAATCCGAACGACCTCGCCATCCACGGGTCGATGAGGAGCACGACGACGATGGCTGCGGCCAGGACCGGCAGCCCCGAAGTGCGTCGGGACCGGCTCATCCCGATGAGGCCGATGAGTCCCATCGTCGCGGCGCGAACCACGCTCGGCTCCGGCCTCGCGAGCACGACGAAGCCCACGATCGCGAGGGCGACGACGACCGGTCGCCAGCGACGCCGAACGCCCAGGAGGACGCAGAGGCCGAGAACCATGCCACCGACGACGGCGATGTTGGAGCCACTCACCGCGGTCAGGTGGGTCATGCCGGTCGCCTGCATCGCCTCGGTGAGGTCCGGCGGAGTCCGGCTGGTGTCACCGATGACGAGGCCGGGCAGGAGCCCACGTGCATCGTCGGGGGTCGGCTCGACAGCCGTGCGGAGCCCCTGCCTCAGGTGCTCGGCGACGCGTGCGACCGGCCCGGCCGCCTCGACCACCTCGACGTCGGAAGCGCGCAGAATGGCGAGCTCGGATCGACCGGGCAGGGGTGGCGCAAGGCGTCCGCGCAACCGAACGCGGTCGTGCCAGCGCACCGTCTTGAGGGCAGTGCCGCCACGCACCGCGACGGCCGCATGTGCCGACGTTGCCATCCCCCGTCCGGTGACCCGATGCGCACTGGCCCGGAACATGACCATCTCCTCGCGGTCACCGCGGACCAGCGGGACATGGGGGTCGGACGTCACCGTGGCCTCGATGGTCACGACCGCCCGGGATGCTGTCAGGTCGTCGAGGTGCCCGACCCCGCGTAGGGCCACCTGGGCGGCACCTGCGACCTGGAGCATGAGCGCCACACCGAGGACGAGAAGCAGTCCGGGACGAGTGAGGTGGCGCTCAGAAGTGGTCCGCACGCCCCTCTGCCACAGACGTGCGAGTGGACCGAGGCCGAGCACGAGGCCGATGAGAACGATCAAGGCGCCGATGAGCCAACCGCGCAGAGCCGGTCCCCCGGTGAGGGTCCACGCAAGCAAAGCCCACCCCAGCAGCGCCGGGACGAGCAGCCGAAGGTCGCTGAAGCGGACCCTCGCGCGCTCCCACTCGTCGACCGGGCCTCCCGTCACAGGGTGACCTTCGGAGTCAGGTTCGCCAGGACCTTCTCGCCGATCCCGCTGACCTCGCCCAGCTCCTCGATGCTCGTGAACCGGCCGTGCTCGGTACGCCAGTCCAGAATCCGTTGTGCGAGAACGGGTCCCACACCCGGGAGGGAGTCCAGGGCAGCCAGGTCCGCGGTGTTGATCGACACCTTGCCCCCGGACCCTGCGGATCCACCAGCACCTGCTCCTGCATCACCTGCTCCCGAACCACCTGTCCCGGCGCCAGCAACTCCGGGGACCACCTGACCTGGTTTGGGCACGACGATCTGCTCCCCGTCGACGACGACACGGGCCAAGTTGACCGCGGTCAGCTCGGCCGATCGCGTGGCACCACCCGCAGCCTTGACCGCATCGCCCACACGCGCGCCGGTCGGCATCCGATAGACCCCGGGCGACGCGACCTCACCGACGACGTGCACCACCGCGCCGGTGCTCGAACTCGCCGCTCCCCCAGGGCTGCCCGATGCCTGGGGAACACCCGCGGAACCGTCCCGAGAGCCGCGCTCGGACGATTCCGGCGAGGCCCGCGACAGGGTCGACGTTCCCCGGGTCACCCCACTGGGAGCGCCGCCTGCCGCCGAACCGACCGGGGCCCCACCTGAGTTCGCGGACCACACCCGTGCACCGAAGACCATGGCAACGAGGGCCACGACGACCAAGACCGCCAGCACCGCCGAACCGCTCGGCGCCCACCTCGCACCCTGGAGGGCCGTCGGCAACTCGAAGATGGGACCACGAGGCATCTCCATCGGTCGATGCCGCCCACCGTCGCCCCCGCGCTCACCGCGCTCGCCCCGCTCGCCCCGCTCGCCGCGCTCGCCCCGCTCGCCGGCACCCTCACGAGCCCTCGCCAGAGCACGAGGTGAGACGGTGTCGGGATGGTGGCGGGACGGCATACGTCGACGGTAGGAATGAACGACCGCTCACCCAACCCTCAAACCACCCACCTGTGGACGACCACGGCCGGCCACAGCCCCTGTGGACAAGTCAGCCGGTCAGCCGACCCAGCCACACCGCGATGTTGCGGCGGTGGCGGGCCAGGACGACGAGGGACAACAGGACCAACCAGACGCCGACCCCGCGGTCCACTGTCGAGTCCGCCCGAGCCGCCACGACGACCCCCGCCAGCGCAAGGAACAGCGTCGCCATGACCGACGCGTCACCGAGTCGCTTGACGAAGGGCAACGTCACGAGGAATACCGCGAGGCCAGCCACGGCAGCCCACGGAATCACGACGGCCATCGCCCCGAGTGACGTCGCGACGCCCTTGCCCCCGCGGCCACCCAGGTAGGGACTGTAGATGTGGCCGAGGACGCATGCGAACCCACCGAGGAGGGCGACCCAGATGCCCAGGGTGCGCAACACGATGAAGGTCGGGACCAGGCCCTTGAGCACGTCGAGGACCCCCACGACGATCCCCCACTTCTTGCCGAGGACCCGACCGAGATTCGTCGCCCCCGGGTTGCCTGACCCGACGTGGGCGATGTCGATCCCCCGCGAGCGACCCACGATCGTCGCCGGGTTGAGGCCACCGATCGCGAAACAGATCGTCGCGACGACGAGCGCCAACAGGATCTGGCCGGGCACGAGAAGGCTCACGGCATGGCCACGGTCAGACCCGCGGACTCACCGCGACGGCCAGCGTGCCCGGACCGACGTGCGCTCCGACGACGGCACCGAGCTCCACGACGCTGAAGTCCTCGAGACCGTCGATCCGCGAACGCAGCCGCTCGGCAAGCTTTTCGGCCCGTTCCTCCGAGTCGAGGTGATGCACGGCGACATCGACCGAACCGGCGGCGGTGGCAGCCTCGACGGCGAGTTCTTCGAGGCGAGCAATCGCGCGTGACGACGTGCGCACGCGCTCGAGGGGGACGATCGAGCCATCGGCGAGTCCCAGGATCGGCTTGATCGACAGAGCCGATCCGAGGAGGGCATTGGCCTTGCCGATCCGGCCGCCACGCCGAAGGTGCTCGAGAGTGTCGACATAGAACACGACGGTCGCGCCCGAACACCGAGTGCGCACCACGGCGGCCACCTCGTCCATCGACCCCCCACTCGCGGCGAGTCGCGCACCAGCCAGGACGGCATACCCCATGGCCATGCCCAGAGCGCGACTGTCGATGACGGTCACCGGGACGGGCGACTGCCGGGCAGCGAGCTGGGCAGACGCCAGGGTGCTCGACATGTCGGAGGAGATGTGGACCGACACGATGGAGTCGGCACCCCGCTCCGCGACTGACCGATAGACGTCGAGGAACGCCTGCGGCGACGGACGCGACGTGGACACCGGCCGGAACGACCGCAGCGCCTCGGCCACCTCGTGAGCATCGACGTCGACCCCCTCACGATGCTCCTTGCCACCGACGACGACATGCAGTGGAACGACCTCGATGCCGTGGGCCCCGAGGAGGTCCGGAGACAGATATGCCGTGGAATCGGTGACGAGTGCGGTGGCCACGTGCTGAGGCTATCCGCCCCGTCGTGAGGGTGTGCGCGGTGCGCGCAGTTCGGTCACCAGGGGAGATCGACGAGCGACGGTCGGTCGTCCGCGACCGGGACCCAGCCGCGCCCGTCGACCTGCTCGTATGCCGTTCCCGGTCCCTCCGCCGCCAGCGTCGCCACGGCCGCGAGGAGTCGCTCCACGTGCTCATCGGTGGTGGCGAGGCCAGCGCTGACGCGGACCGCACTCGTCACCTGCGCGTCTTCGTCAGCGAGCAGCGCGTCGACCAGGAGGTGTGCGCAGAACTTGCCGTCGCGGACCCCGATCCCGTGCTCGGCCGAGAGCGCCGCAGACACGAGCGAGGACTCGAGTCCGTCGATGGTGAAGGTCACGACCGGCGCCCGGTCGGCGGAGTCGCCGAAGATGCTGTAGGTCTCGACGCCCTCGATGGCACGCAGGCCCTCCACGAGGCGCTCGGTGAGGCGTCGCTCGTGCGACTCGAGGGCGCCGCGGTTCTCACGGATCGCCGCGCAGGCCGCGGCGAGGGCGATGGCCCCGAGCACGTTGGGCGTCCCCCCCTCGTGACGGGCGGGTCCGGTCTTCCAGGTCGTGGTGAGCGGGCTGACCTCCGCCGTGGCGCCGCCGCCGGCCAGGTAGGGCGCGGCCGCGTCGAGCCAGTCGGACCGACCCACGAGGACGCCGGCACCGTAGGGCGCATAGATCTTGTGGCCGCTGAAGGCGACGTAGTCGACGCCGAGGGTGTCGAGGTCGACGCGCCGGTGGCCCACGAGCTGAGCCGCGTCGAGGGCGATGCGTGCTCCCCGTTCGCGGGCGAGCGTCGCGAGCCGCTCCACGGGCCAGTACTCCCCTGTGACGTTCGAGGCGCCGGTCAGGACGACGAGGACGCTCGACGACGTGGCGCGCTGGAGAGCGTCGCGCAGGAGCGCCTCGGCGTCCTGGTGGGTCAACGGAACAGGGAGGCGGGTGGTCCGGCGTGACTCCCAGGGCAGCAGGGTGGCATGGTGCTCGGTCGCGAACACGATGACCTGGGTGCGACGTGGCAAGGCACGAGCCAGCAGGTTGAAGGAGTCGGTCGTGTTCCGGGTGAAGACGACCTCGTCGCCCTCGCGGGCACCCACGAAGCGCGCCACTTCGACCCGTGCCGCCTCGTAGTAGTGGCTCGACACCTGGCTGGCCCAACCCTGCCCGCGGTGGACGCTGGAGTACGTCGCCGTCGCCTTGTCGACAGCAGCCCTGACGCTGACGAGGGCCGGCGTGGACGCACCGTGGTCGAAGTTGGCGTACTCGACGAACGTGCCGTGGCAGGTCGGGACTCGCGGGGCCTCGACGACGGCGGGAACCACGGCTGGCGCACTCGGGGTCGCTGGGGCTTGGAGTGGTGTGAGCGTCGTGGAACCGCGGCTCGTGGTGGCCACGGGCGCCGGCACCGAGCGGAGCCACGGCTGGCGGCGCGTCGGGGTGAAGGTGTGAGGAATCGAGCTGGCGATGGACATCTGGTGCTCCCTGGAGAGTCAGTGGACCCTCGAGGTGCTCGCGAGTCCGCGCTTGCCAACTGCGTTGCTGCAGCCGACCAGGTCGTCACCCGGAGCACCCCACCGCGGAGGAGGGTTGCCGACCAGCAAGCCGGGGCTATGCGCTGGTACTCGTGACCTTGGGACAGGACTGTAGACCGAGGGCGCGGAGCCACGGGACCCTTCGTCCACGACCCGAGACACCCCGACCCGACTTTGTGCCCCATTGGGAAACGTCCCGTCGGCCGAAGGCCCCGACGGCGTGTCCCAATGGGGCACAAAGTCGGGTGGCCGCGGTCGGCTTCAGGCGCGGGCCGCGGCGATCGCGAGGAGGACCGCGGAGCCCAGGCTGGCGACCGTGCGAACGTCGTTCCACGTCGTCCACCGCGACATGTATGCCGTCCACTCGCCTGCCGCTTCCGCACCCGGGACGAGTGCGTCGATCTTGTTGTTGACGGGCACGTTCCCCACTCCGGTGACGACGAGCGACGCCAGCCCGAGGAGCCCTCCGCTGACGAGAAGCGCACCTTCTTCACCCTCCTCCGTGAGGGCGGTCACGATGGAGGCGAGGCTCCCGATGGCCACACCTCCCATCGGCAGGGCGAGCAGGCTTTGCGGCGCCTTGGCATTGAAGGCCTGCATGGCGACGATGCCGTCTCGAGCAGACAGGGTCCGCAGTCCCGGCACGACAAACGACGAGAACGCGAACATCGCCCCAGCGAACACCGAGCCGGCGACTGCCGTGGCGCCGGGAATCCAGACGGCGGCGCTCATCGCGCACCACCCCAGCTGTCGTTCGCCGCACCGTCCTTCGCCCAGTCGTGGAACGAGCGCGGCTCGCGGCCGAGCGCCTCGCGCACCCCGGTCGCGGGCGTGATGTTGCGCCCGTCGAGTAACTCCTCGAACATCCCCGCGAGGAAGGCAGCCGCCGGCTCGTCGAGTCCTTGCGCGACCGCTCCTGCGATGAATTCGCCCTCGCTCACCCGGACGAAGTCGACGGGTCGGCCACTCAGGGCGGAGACGATTCCGACGGCCTCGACAAGAGTGACCGATACGGGGCCCGTGAGTTCATGGACGACGCCCGAGTGCCCGTCCTCGGTCAGGGCCAGCACCACGACATCCGCCAGGTCATCGAGGTCGAGGAAGGGTTCCGGTACGTCCCCCGGAGCGGACATCGCGAGGACCCCGGTGTGCAGGGCATCGGCGAACATCCCCTCGGTGAAGTTCTGGGAGAACCAGGCGCAACGGCATACGGTCACGTATGGATGGGCCGCGAAAGCGGCCTGCTCGGACGCAGCAGCTCCATCCTCGCCGCGCCCGGACAAGAGCACGAGACGCTCGACACCGACCTCCCGCGCAAGTCCGGCGACGGCGCCGATCGCGGCTGCGGCTCCCGGAATCGTGAGGTCCGGTTGATAGGCGATGTATGCCGCCCGCGCGCCTTCCAGCGCACCGCGCCAGGTCGTCGGGTCGTCCCAGTCGAAGATCGGACTGGTCGAGCGGGAAGCGAAGCGGGCCTCGATGCCATGAGCGGTGAGGCGTGCGGCAACGCGAGCGCCGGTCTTTCCGGCTCCGCCGAGGATGACGACGGACCCCAGGTCAGGGGCGTGGTCGGGAACGGTCATGCGTCGCTGGGAGGGTCGCGAACTCTGTGTGGTGGTCATGGATCCATTCCAGCTAAGGTGTCGTGGACGATCCATGGTTCAAGTGCTCGGTTTCATACGTCAGCGTCTATTCTGGAAAACATGGATGCGTTCTCCGCTGTGCTCGACGGGCCGAGGGCCCGCGGCGCGTTCCTGCTGCGCATCGTTCTGGCGCCACCGTGGGCTGTGCGCATCGAGGACGAGGCGCCGCTGACGGTGATCACCGTCGTCAGGGGCACCGCGTGGGTCACCGACGACGCCGGCGAACGGCTCCGTCTCGACCCCGGGGACGTCGCGCTCATCCGCGGACCCCGCCCGTACGTCTTCGCCGACTCCCCCGACACCCCGCCACAGGTGCGAGTCGACACCGACCAGCATTGCTGGGCCCTGGACGACGGCCGCAGCCTCGTCAACGAGATGATGATGGGCGTCCGGACGTGGGGCAACACTGCCGCAACCGCCGATGATGCGACGGTCTCGCTCGTCGGTGCGTACGACCTCACCAGCCAGATCACGCCCCTTCTGGTCGGCCTGCTCCCGCGCACTGCCGTCATCCGGGACGCCGACTGGACCTCACCCGTGCGCGACCTCCTCGTCGGTGAGGTCGGCCGGGACGCGGCTGGGCAGGGCGTAGTCCTCGACCGGATGCTCGACCTCGTCCTCATCGAGGCCCTCCGCCATTGGTTCACCACCCGCGCCGACGACGCCCCCACGTGGTGGCTCGCTGCCGAGGACGAACTCGTGGGACCAGCGATCCGCGCGATGCAGTCCGACGCCGCCCGTGGATGGACCGTCGAGTCGCTCGCCCGCGAGGCCGGGATGTCTCGGGCCGCGTTCGCACGCCGCTTTCACGAGCTGGTCGGCAGTCCGCCGATGGCGTTCCTCACCCAGTGGCGACTGTCGCTCGCGGCGGACCTGCTCCGGGACACCGATGCCACGATCGCGTCCGTGGCCCGCGACGTGGGCTACAGCAGTCCGTTCTCGCTGAGCGCGGCGTTCACGCGGCGCTACTCAGCCAGCCCCACGGCATACCGAAAGAACTCCCGGGACGACCGACGCCCCGCCTGAACGGCCAACTTTGTGCGCCAATGGGACACGATCCGTCGGCCGAAGGCCTCCGTCATCGTGTCCCACCGGGGCACAAAGTTGCAGGAAGCGCCGGTCAGAGCGGGACGACGTTGACGAGTTTGGGCGCGCGCACGATGACCGTCCGAACTCCCCCCGCCGTCGCCTCGACGACCTTGGGCAGGGCGAGTGCCTTCTCACGCAACTCGTCCTCGCTGATGTCCGACGGCACCTCGATGCGGTCCCGAACCTTGCCCTTGATCTGGACGACGCACGTCACCGAGTCCTCGACGAGCAGGGCCGGGTCGGCCACCGGGAAGTCCTCGTGCGTCAGCGACTCGGCGTGGCCGAGCCGACTCCACAACTCCTCGGCGATGTGCGGGGCGAGCGGCGCGACCATCAGAACGATCTGCTCGGCGGCGGCGCGGGGCACCGCGTCGAGCTTGGTCAGCGCGTTGTTGAACTCGATGAGCCGCGCGATCGCTGTGTTGAAGCCCAGCTCGTCGTAGTCCCTGCGGACCGCGTCGATGGTCCGGTGCAGGATGCGCGACGTCGCGTCGTCGATGGGCTCGTCGACGACCCGCACCTCGCCAGTCTCCTCGTCGACGACGTTGCGCCACAGGCGTTGCAGGAAGCGCTGCGAGCCGACGATGGCACGTGTGTCCCAGGGCTTGCTCTGGTCCAGAGGCCCCATGCCCATCTCGTAGAGGCGCAGTGTGTCGGCGCCGTACGCGGCGTACATGTCGTCCGGCGACACCATGTTCTTGAGGGACTTGCCGATCTTGCCGAACTCCCGAGTGACCGGCTGGCCCCGCCACGTGAAGGCGGACTGGCCGTCCTCACCCACCGACTCCTCGACCTCGGAGGCCTCGACCGGCTGCCCGCGGTCGTCACGGTAGGCCGGCGCCTGGATGTAGCCCTGCGAGAAGTACGTGCGGAACGGCTCTTCGCTCGAGACATGACCGAGGTCGAACAGCACCTTCTGCCAGAAGCGGGCATAGAGCAGGTGCAGCACCGCGTGCTCGACACCGCCGATATAGAGGTCGACGCCGCCGGGGTCGCGCGTCCCGGCCGGAGCGCCAGCGACCGGCGTCTCGCGCGGCCCGACCCAGTACTCCTCGGTCGCGGCGGAGACGAGCTCGTCGTGGTTCTCCGGGTCGAGGTAGCGCAGGTGGTACCAGCACGACCCGGCCCAGTTGGGCATCGTGTTGGTCTCGCGGCGGTACTTCTGGACACCTCGCCCGTCACCGAGGTCGAGCTCCACCTCGACCCATTCGCGGACCCGGCCCAGTGGCGGCTCCGGCTCACTCGCGGCGTCGTTGGGGTCGAACGTCCGCGGGCTGTAGTCGGGAACCTCGGGCAGCTCGATCGGCAACATCGACTCGGGCACACCGTGAGCCACACCGTCGGTGTCGAAAACGATGGGGAACGGCTCACCCCAGTAGCGCTGACGGCTGAACAGCCAGTCGCGCAGCTTGTAGCTCACCGTGGCCTCGCCGAAGCCCTGCGCGACGAGCCAGTCGATCATCGCCGCCTTGGCCTCGGCGATCGGCTTGCCGTTGAGGTCGAGGGTGTCGTTGGCCGAGTTGATCGCCGGGCCCTCGCCACCGAACGCCTCGTCCTCCGGGTGACCCTCGGTCGGCTGGACCGTGCGGATCTTGGGCAGGTCGAAGACATCGGCGAAGTGCCAGTCACGCTCGTCCTGGCCGGGCACCGCCATGATCGCGCCGGTGCCATAGCCCATGAGGACGTAGTCGGCGATGAAGATCGGGATCTCGGTCCCCGTGGCCGGGTTGGACGCGTAGGCGCCGGTGAAGACGCCCGTCTTGTCCTTGCCCTCCATCTGGCGCTCGACGTCGCTCTTGCGCGAGGCGGCCAGCCGGTATGCCGTCACGCTCGCTTCCGGAGTCGCCTCACCTCCCGTCCAGGTCGGGTTCGTGCCTGCCGGCCACTCCCCCTGTGGGACAAGGGAGTCGACGAGCGGGTGCTCCGGAGCGAGGACCATGAAGGTCGCGCCGAAAAGGGTGTCCGGACGGGTCGTGAAGACCTCGATCGGCTCGGTGCCGTCAGGCGCACCCACGACCTGGAAGGCGACGCGAGCGCCGTGGCTGCGACCGATCCAGTTGCGCTGCATGGCCTTGACCTTCTCCGGCCACTCGACGCGGTCGAGGTCGTCGGCGAGGCGGTCGGAGTAGTCGGTGATGCGCATCATCCACTGGCGCAGGTTGCGCTTGAACACGGGGAAGTTCCCGCGCTCGGAGCGACCGTCGTTGGTCACCTCCTCGTTGGCCACGACCGACCCGAGGCCGGGTGCCCAATTCACGGGAGCCTCGGAGGCATAAGCGAGTCGGTGGGAGTCGATGACCTCGGCGCGCTCGACGGCACTCAGGTCACTCCAGGAACGCTCGTCTCCGTCCGGCAATGCCCGCGCACCGGACTCGAAGTCGGCGATGAGCTCGGTGATGGGGCGCGCGCGCCCGAGGCCACCGTCGGGGCGCACTGCCTCGCGGTCGTACCAGGAGTTGAAGATCTTGAGGAAGATCCACTGCGTCCAGCGGTAGTACTCCGGGTCCATCGTCCGAATGGCCCGCCGGTTGTCCAGGCCCAGCCCGAGGCGACGCAGCTGCCGCTTCATGATGACGATGTTGGCCTCGGTGGTGACGCGCGGATGCTGACCAGTCTGGACGGCATACTGCTCCGCCGGCAGGCCGAAGGCGTCCATGCCCAGGCAGTGCAGGACGTTCTTGCCGAGCATGCGGTGATAGCGCGAGAAGACGTCGGTGGCGATGTAGCCGAGCGGGTGTCCGACATGCAGCCCGGCACCACTGGGGTACGGGAACATGTCGAGGACCAGCATGTGGCCCCCGTCGTAGGAGGCGACCTTCTCGGGGTCGGCGAACGGACCGGACGGGTTGGGCGCGTTGAAGACGCCGCTCTCCTCCCAGCGGTCCTGCCAGGCCAGCTCGATCTGGTCGGCCAGCTCGGCCGTGTAACGGTGCGCCGTCTCGCTCATCTCATCCTTGCCTCATCGGTGCCTCTGTCATCGGTGCCTCTGGCCACAAAAAAGCCCCTCGCGCAGGAGGGGTTCGCCGCGGTGACGTCCTGTGTGGACCGTCAGCGCGGCTGCGGAAGAAGCAGCTGCCGTGACATCGCGCCAAGACTATCGCAGAACCACCTTCGACTTTGTGCCCCATTGGGACCGTCCCAGCACCAGTGCGCCGAGCGCAAACTGGTCCCAATGGGGCACAAAGTCGGTGACGAAGCCCGTGTGAGAATGGCCCATGGTGTCCCCGTGGAAGGTCCTGAACTACGTCGGTCCGGCCGGCGACCACAACGACCACGCGATGTCCGCGTCCCCCGACGTCGCCGCTGCATTGGCCGAGCGACTTGCCGTGGCGCCACAGGTGATTGGGACCCCCGGGCCCGCCGAGCCGCAACGGTGGGACGGGGAACTCGTGCGCGCCCGGGCCGACCTCCAGCTCATGGCGGGTGCGGTGGACGACGCATTGGCGAGCGGGGCACGCCCAGCACTCGCGATCACGCGCTGCGCCGTGGCCCTCGCCACCCAGCCGGTGGTGCTTCGTCACCGTCCCGACGCGGTGGTGGTCTGGCTCGACGCGCACGCCGACATCAACGTGCCCGACAACAGTGACACCGGATTTCTGGGCGGCATGGCTCTCTCCGGTCCGTTGGGTTGGTGGGACTCAGGGTTTGGTGGAGGCTTGCCGGAGGGCCAGGCGATCCTCGTCGGATGTCGGGACATCGACCCCGCCGAACAGGCTCACCTCGACGCCGGTCGCGTCGCCTTCGTCGCCCCCGGCCCCGGGATCGGCGACCGGCTGGCCGAGGCCATCGACGGACGCCCCGTCTATTTCCATCTCGACTGCGACGTCCTCGAGCCGGGCCTCGTGCGCACGGACTACTCCGTGAGCGAGGGGCTCACCTTCGAGGACCTGCGCGCCTGTGCTGCTGCGGCGGCCGGCTCCGAGGTCGTGGGGTTCGAGGTGGGCGAGTTCGAAGGAGCGGCATCGCGCACGGCGGCTGATCTCGTCGAAGCACTCTCACCGCTCTTCACCTGAGTGTGCGTGCGGCGCCAGCTGCTCCGAGGCGGGCGGCCGCGGCGGCGCAGGCTGAGCGCAGTTCGTCCGGTGCGTCGATCGCGAAAGGAGCATCGAGCGAGGCAAGGAGCATGACCGGCCACTCGAGCGAGTCGACCTTCATCTCCAGGAGGCACGCGTCATCGGCGACAGGTGTCACGTCGCCCCAACGACCCACGGTCGTCGACACGCGGTCGGCGGGGGCATCCACGCGGACCCGCACGGCATACCTCTGCGGTATGGCACGAAAGCCGGCTCGGACGAAGGTGAGGGCGTCCTCGGTCGGGAGATCCCGCGCGCGGAAGCGTTGACCGGTCAGTCCCGGCTCGCTCACCCGGTCGACGCGGAACGAACGCCAGTCCTGGCGGTCGCGGTCCCACGCGACGAGGTACCACCGACGACCCAGGGAGACGAGCCGGTGCGGCTCGACCCGCCGATGCGTGGAGTCCGCATCGCGGGAGACGTAGTCGAAGGTGATCGACTCGTCGTCACGGCAGGCCTGTGCGAGCGTCGTGAGGATCGCGGCATCCACCGTCGGACCCCTGGACCACGGCTCGGGCGAGTCTGTCTGGGAGGCGAGCGCATCCATCCGGCGTCGTAAGCGCGGCGGCATGAGCGCGACCACCTTCGCGAGTGCCTGCACCGAGGTCTCCTCGAGTCCGCCGACCGAACCGGCTGCCGAGGTGCGCAGGCCGGCCGCGATCGCGACGGCTTCATCGTCCTCGAGGAGCAGCGGTGGAAGCTGCCCACCCGCTCGAAGTTGGTAGCCACCAGCCACGCCGCGGGTGGCGTCGACGGAGTAGCCGAGGTCCCGGAGTCGCTCGATGTCACGGCGGAGGGTCCGCCCGCTCACATCGAGCCGCGCGGCCAACTCGTCTCCCGGCCAATACCTGTGGGTCTGCAGCAGGGACAGGAGGCTGAGCATCCGCGCACTCGTCGACATGTCTTTGAGACTAGATTCGATTGAGGACAGAACCTGTCCTAAGCAATTCCTAGCGTGGTCGACATGGACACCACAACAGGCAGGAAGAGCAGCGGCCCGGTCATCAGGACCTCGGCCCTCACCCGCACCTTCACCCGGGGCAAGCAGACCGTCGAGGCCGTTCGCGGACTCGACCTCGAGGTCCACGACGGAGAGCTCGTGGCACTCCTCGGGCCCAACGGCGCCGGCAAGTCGACCACCCTTCGCATGCTCACGACCCTCATTGCGCCGACGTCGGGAACCGCCGAGGTCGCCGGCTTCGACGTCGTCCGCGACCAGCGGGCCGTGCGCCAGTCGATCGGCTACGTGGGCCAGGGCAACGCGGCGGCCCACCAGCAGCGGGGGCGCGACGAAGTTGTGAGTCAGGCGCGCGCGCACGGACTGTCGCGGTCGGAGGCGAACCGACAGGCCGACGAGTTGCTCGAGACCTTCGACCTCACCGAACACGCGATGCGGCCGGTTTCGACCCTGTCCGGCGGGCAGCGGCGCCGACTCGACGTCGCCATCGGCCTCGTGCACCAGCCGCGGCTGATGTTCCTCGACGAGCCGTCCACCGGACTGGACCCACAGAATCGGGTCAACCTCCAGGAACAGGTCCGACGACTCAACCGTGATCTCGGGACGACGATCGTGCTGACGACGCACTACCTCGAAGAGGCCGACGCCATCGCCGACCGTGTGATCGTCATCGATCACGGACTCGTCATCGCCGACGACACCGCGACCGCGCTCAAGGCCGGTCTCGGCGACCTGGTGTCGCTCGGCTTCGCACGACCGCAGGACGCCTCGGCGGCAGCGGCGCGTGCAGAGCGACTCGACGGGGCGTCCGTCACCACCACCGGGACCAGCGTCGACATCCGAGTCCCCCATGGACGCGACCTCGCCCCATCGCTGGTCACCGACCTCGCCTCGACGGGCACACCCGCACAACGGATCGAGGTCGTGAGCGCGACGCTCGACGACGTGTTCCTCCACCTCACCGGGCGCAGCCTGCGTGAGAGCAACCAGACCAGCACCGACAGCACCACCGACGAAGGAGAAGCGGCATGACCACCATCGAGGCCTCCCCCGCTCGTGCGACCGAGATGGCCGCCGGACCCGAATCCCGGCGCCGCACGCCCGGCTTCGTGGCCGACACCTGGAACGTCATGACGCGCGAGCTGAAGCCCATGCTCCGCGAACCGGCGTCCATCCTCTTCGCCATGGTTCAGCCGCTCGTCTTCCTGGCGCTCTTCGCACCCCTGCTTCCCGACGTCGGAACGGGCTCGGCCCTGCAGTGGTTCGTCCCCGGAATCATCGCGATGACCGCACTCATGGGTGCCTCGATGACCGGATCCAACCTCACGCTCGAAATGAACACGGGCTCTCACGAACGGCTGCTCGTGTCGCCGCTGCGCCGCTCCGCGTTGCTCGTCGGCCGCGCCCTCAAGGAGGTCGTGCCCGTCCTTGCCCAGGGCATCCTGATCGTCGCGGTCGTCACGCCCTTCTCGTTCGACCTGCACCCTGTGGGAGTCATCGTCGGGCTCGCGATCATCGCGACGTTCGCCGTGGGCGTCGGGTCGTTGTCGTTCGCCCTGGCCTTGGTGTCGAAGGGCCAGGACTGGATCTTCTGGACCGTGCAACAGACCCTGATCTTCCCCGTGCTGCTGCTCGCCGGCGTGCTGCTGCCGATCGACGACGGAGCCCCGGGCTGGCTCAGGTTCCTCGGGGACCTCAACCCGCTGGCCTACATCGTCGAGGCCGAACGCGCCCTGTTCGCGGGCACTTTCCCTGCCGGCACGGTCCTGGCCGGCATCGGGGCAGCGGTGGGAGTCGCCGCACTCGGCCTGGTCGTCGGGCTCCGCACGATGAGTCGCGCCGACTGACTCTCCGACTTTGTGCCCCGTTGGGACACGCAGCGTTGGCCGAAGGCCTCCCTGCGCGTGTCCCAACGGGGCACAAAGTCGAGCAGCCGCGGGACTACGCTCTGTGCATGTCCAGCCCCGGCTCTGCTGGTACGGGCGAACCCGCCACGGTTCCCTTCCGGCTGTGGCCGCCGATCGCTGTGGGAGGCCCACTCCTGGTGGGCGCCATGGTGACGTGGCTGATCGGCGATCCATTCTCGATGGGCGCCTGGAGGGTGCCGCTGGGCTGGCTCCTCGTGATGCTGTTCGTGCTGTGGAACGGCTGGGCGCTCATCCTCTTCCACCGCCAACGAACCGGGCTGCTCCCCGGTCAGGCAACCACGGTGATCATGGAGTCAGGGCCGTTCTCGCTGTCACGCAATCCGCTCTACCTCGGCATGCTGGTGCTCCACGCCGGCATCGCTCTGCTCATTCCGTCGGTCTGGGCCCTGCTGATGGTCCCCGTCGCTGCGGCCCTGCTGCACTGGGGCGCGATCCTCCCGGAGGAGCGATTCCTCGCGCGCGAGTTCGGCGCCGACTACACGGACTACGCATCGCGAGTTCGCCGCTGGCTGTAGCGCGGAGCCGGTCGCGGATAACGGACTGAACAATATTCACGCACTAGGGGTCCATAGAGAAACTAAGTTGCCCTAGCGTGGCCATCGGTGTGCGACTCGCACCAGAGACAACGTCGTCCGAACGAGCGAGGGAACAGCCATGGTCAGGTCGAGGGACAGCCACGCGAGAACGACTCCTGAATGGCGGGTGGGGCGTCGGCGACGCCGAGCCGTCGCCGGTGTCGTCAGCATTCTGGGGTTGCTCGCCGCCCTCCTCGTCGGAGGCGCGTCGGCTCAGGCGGCCCCCGCGGAGGGATCGGCGGGCGAGGAGAAGGTTCTCACCATCGCGGTGTCACAGGAGGTGGACTCACTCAGTCCCTTCCTGGCGGTACGCCTGATCACCACGAGCCTGGGCCGGCTCATGTACGACTTCCTCACCAACTACGACCCCAAGACCGGCGAGTCCATCCCCGCCCTGGCCGAGAAGTGGGAAACGTCCGAGGACGGCTTGACCTGGACCTACACGATCCGCGAGACCAACTGGTCCGACGGCCAGCCCGTCACCGCGGAGGACGCACGCTGGACCTTCGACACGATGATGAAGGACGAGGCCGCGGCCACCGCCAATGGCAACTTCGTCGAGAACTTCGAGAGCGTGACCGCCCCCGACCCGAGGACGCTCGTCATCAAGCTCAAGGCTCCCCAGGCGACGATGCTCGCCCTCGACGTGCCGATCCTGCCCAAGCACAAGTGGGAGAACGCGGGGGACTTCGCGAAGTTCAACAACGACAAGGAGTTCCCGGTCGTCGGCAACGGCCCCTGGATCCTCAGCGAGCACGACGTGAACAACTCCATCACCCTCGTCCCCAACAAGGACTTCTGGCGAGGCGCACCCAAGTTCGACAAGCTCGTGTTCCGCTACATCACCGATCCTGACGCACAGGTCGAGGCACTCAAGGCCGGCGAGGTCTCGTTCGTCTCAGGGCTGACACCGGCCCAGGCCCGCAGCCTCGAGGGCGCCGACAACATCACGGTCAACAAGGCCAAGGGCAAGCGCTTCCAAGCGATCACGCTCAACCCGGGGGCGAAGCTGCAGGACGGCACCGAGTTCGGCGACGGCAACAAGGCCCTCAAGGACCCGGTCGTCCGCGAAGCCCTGGTGCGCACCATCGACCGTGAGGCGATCTACAAGACGGCCTACGGCGGCTTCGGTGAGGCCAACGGCGGCTACATCCCGTCGCGCTACTCCGACTACCACTGGGAGCCCAGCGACGCCGAGGCCGTCGGGTTCGACGTCGCCAAGGCGAACGAAATCCTCGACGCAGCCGGCTACGCGAAGGGGGCGGACGGCATACGGGCCAAGGACGGTCTGAAGCTGTCGTTCCGCTTCAACGTGCACGCCAACAATCCTCAATACATCCAGGCCGCCGAAATGATGCGCGAGTGGGCCAAGGAAGCCGGCATGGAGCTCAAGGTCCTGCCCGTCTCCGAGGTCGGTGCCCTCCTCGACGCCGGGACCTACGACATCCTCACGACCGGCTGGAGCGTCAACCCCGACCCCGACTACATCCTCGGCATCAACCGATGCTCCGGGCTGCCGGCCAAGGTCGGCGGGCCGTACCTGTCCGACGCCTACTACTGCAACCCCGAGTACGACAAGCTCTACGCCGCACAACTCGCCGAGCTCGACCGCGCCAAGCGCGCCGAGATCGTCAAGCAGATGCAGGAGATCCTCTACAAGGACAACATCTTCGTGGTGTGGGGCTACGCCGACCAGCTCGAGGCCTTCCGCAGCGACGTCATCGGCTCGATGACCCCGCAGCCCGACCCTGGTGGCAACTTCAACGGCCAGGACGGCTACTGGTCCTGGTGGTCCGCAACGCCCGCGGGTGAGGAGTCGAACGAGGACTCCGGCGGCACCACCGGCAACACGGGTCTGGTCGTCGGTGTCGGCGCCGCAGCCCTCGCCGCACTCGGAGGGGCGTTCCTCGTCGCCCGCCGGCGCGGTGGTGCCACTGCCGACGACCGGGAGTAGCCCGCGTGGCAGACATCGTCCCGACGAGCGCGGTCCCGCACCTCGAGGAGGTGCGGGACCAGCCTTCCGGTATGCCGGGGGCTCGCCTCGAGCGCGAACGTGACCGTGAGGCCGTCCGCCGAACCGCGGCCTACGTCGGTCAACGGCTGCTCGGCGCAGCCGTGTCGCTGCTCGCCGTGATCTTCACGAGCTTCTTCCTCTTCAGGATCGTGCCGGGCGACCCCGTGCGGGTGATGACCCACGGACGACCTGTGACGATCGAGCAGAAGGAGGCCCTTGCACGCGAGTTCGGGCTCGACAAGCCGGTGTTCGAGCAGTTCGCGACCTACCTGCTCGGGGTGCTCCGCTTCGACTTCGGCGAGTCGTTCCAGTACCACCGGCCGGTCCTGTCCATGGTCGGTGAACGACTTGGCCCCACCGTGTTGCTCGTCGGGGCCAGCCTTGTCGTATCCGCGCTCCTGGGCTTCTGGCTCGGCCTGCAGGGAGCGTGGCGACACGGCAGCACCTCCGACCGTGTCCACACTGGGGTCGCGCTGACGCTCTGGTCGGTACCGAGCTTCTGGCTCGGCCTGATCCTCATCGTGATCTTCGGCTCGGGGCTGGGGTGGTTCCCGACATCCGGCATGAAAACACCTGGAGTGGAGGGCTTCGAGGCCGTCCTCGACGTCGCGCACCACATGGTGCTGCCGCTCGTCACTCTCGTGGCCGTGGTCTACGCCCAGTACCTCATGGTGATGCGGTCGTCACTTCTCGACGAAATGGGCTCCGACTACCTCGTCACCGCCCGCGCCAAGGGCTTGCGCGACAGTGACGTGAAGCGGCGGCACGCGGTCCCCAACGCCCTGCTGCCCACCATGACTCTGGTCTTCATCAACGTCGGCTTCGTGCTCTTCGGGGCCGTCCTCGTCGAGACGGTCTTCTCCTGGCCCGGACTCGGCAAGCTGTTCTATGAGGGACTCAGCGTGCCCGACCTCCCGCTCGTCCAGGGCCTGTTCGTCATCTTCTCCGCCACGGTGATCCTCATGAACCTCATCTCCGACCTTCTCTATCCCATTGTCGACCCGCGGGTGCGACCATGACGACGAATACCTCGTCGGGGTCGGCCAGGACGAGTCCACGTCAACTCACGTGGGCCCGGCGTCGGCGGGCCGTCGCGACGTTCTGGCGCGAGTACCGTCGCAACCGTGCTGGGCTGTTCGGGCTCGCGGTGCTGTCGCTCTTCGTCTTGTCCGCCCTGCTCGTCCCCTGGGTGGTGGGTGAGGAGGCGCTCAGCGTCACGCGGCCGCCCGGCGAGCCCCTCCAGCCTCCGAGCGGGGAGTTCCTGCTTGGCACCGATCGATCCGGTCGCTCCGTGCTGGACCTCGTGTTGTGGGGCTCTCGTGTCTCATTGACCGTGGGCTTCGCTGCGACCTTCATCTCCATCGCCGTGGGAGGGCTCATTGGCATCCTGGCCGGGCACTTCCACGGCTGGCTCTCCGCCGCCCTGCTGAGGGTCACCGACTGGTTCCTCGTCATGCCCACCCTCGTGCTGGCGGTGGCCCTCGCAGCCGTCCTCGGACGCAGCCTTTCCACCATCATCATTGCCATCGGAGTCACGGCCTGGCCGACGACTGCGCGTCTGGTCCGCGCCCAGACCCTCGCCGTCGAGGCGCGACCGTACATCGAGCGGGCGCGCGCCCTGGGCGGAGGCCACTGGCACGTCATGTCCCGACACGTCTTGCCCAATGTCATGCCGATCGTTCTGGCGCAGACCACCCTCATGGTCGCCGGCGCGATCCTCACCGAGTCGACCGTCGCCTTCCTCGGTCTGGGCGACCCGACGGTGCCGTCGTGGGGCAGCACCATCCAGGCCGCTCGTGACACGGGTGCCGTGAGCTCGGGCATGTGGTGGTACATCCTCCCGCCCGGCATCGCGATCGCCTTGGTGGCCCTGGCCTTCACGCTCTGCGGGCGCGCCATCGAGGGCGTCCTCAACCCGCGACTCAGGAGCCGATGATGGGCGAGACACTCCTGTCGATTCAGGATCTGACTGTCACCTACCGAGCCCGCGGCGAAGACATCGCGGCCGTGCGCGGCGTGGACCTCGAACTCGCTCGAGGTGAGAAACTCGGGATCGCCGGCGAGTCGGGGTCGGGCAAGTCCACCCTCGCACTGGCCCTCCTGCGTCTTCTCCCGGCCACCGCGACGGTCACCGGTCGCGTCGTCCTTGCGGGTGAGGATGTCGTCGACATGACGTGGGGGCGGTTGCGCGCCGTGCGGTGGGCCGGCGCCTCCATCGTCTTCCAGGGGGCAATGCACTCCCTCAACCCGGTTCACACGATCGGTCGGCAGATCGCCGAACCGATCGTGCTCCACGAGAGGATCGACGAGTCTGGAGCCGCCCTTCGTGTGGCACAGCTTCTCGAAGACGTCGGTATGCCGGCCGCTCGTGCGAGTGCGTATCCCCACGAGTTGTCCGGCGGTCAACGACAGCGCGTGATGATCGCGATGGCGCTCGCGTGCCGTCCCGACCTGATCATCGCCGACGAGCCCACCACCGCACTCGACGTCATGGTCCAGGCGCAGATCCTCGGGCTCATCGACGATCTGGTCGCCGGCTCCGGCATCAGCCTGCTGATGATCAGCCACGACCTGTCCGTTCTCTCCGACGTCTGCGACCGTCTCGCCATCATGTATGCCGGCCGCGTCGTCGAGGTGGGTCCAGCGCGGGACGTCCACCATCAGGCGAAGCACCCCTACAGCGCGGCACTCTCAGCAGCGTTCCCCACCATCGGTGACCCCTCTTCACGGTTGCGGCCGCACGGACTCGCCGGCGACCCGCCCGACCCGGAGTCGTTGCCGACAGGGTGCGCGTTCCATCCGCGCTGCCCGTCGCGACGCGAGCAGTGCGACGTGATCGACCCCCGGCTCTGGTCCGTGGGTGACCGCCACGACGCGGCGTGCGTGCTCGTCCTTCCCGACCAGGGTGCGTCGCTCGCGGGTCACGTGCAACAACCGACCGAGACCAAGGTGGCTCGATGACCAGCGACCTCAAGCCACTGCTCAAGGCCACCGACCTTCACGTCGAGTTCCCCGGTCGCCGGGGCGGGAGCCCCGCCCGGGCCGTCGATGGCGTGAACCTGGAGGTCAGCCCGGGTGAGATCGTCGCGCTCGTCGGCGAGTCCGGCTGCGGCAAGACCACGCTCGCGCGCACCCTCCTCGGCCTGCAGCGTCCGACGGCCGGCGTCGTGGCCTACCGGGGTGCGCCGTTGTCCTACAGCGGGAAGGCCCTCAAGGCCTATCGGCGCGAGGCACAACTCGTGCTGCAGGATCCGAGTGGATCCCTCAACCCGCGCCACACCGTCTACGACGCGGTCGCAGAGGGGCTGCGCATCCACGGCGAAGCCACCGACGAGCGCGAGCGGGTGGCCGACGCGCTCTCCCGCGCTGGGCTGCGACCACCGGAGCGCTTCTTCCTCCGCTACCCACACGAATTGTCCGGCGGCCAACGACAGCGGGTGGTCATCGCCGGCGCCTTGGTGCTCGACCCGACGGTCATCGTCGCCGACGAGCCCGTCGCCTCGCTCGACGCATCGGTGCGCGGCGAGATCCTGTCGCTGTTGCTCCGTCTGCGCGACGAACTGGGGCTGGCGGCGCTGGTCGTCACGCACGACTTGGGCCTCGCCTGGAACATCGCCGACCGAGTCGCCGTGATGTATCTCGGCCGGATCGTCGAGACTGGACCAGTCGAGCAGATCCTCACGGCACCCTCGCACCCGTACACCCAGGCCCTGCTGTCCGTACTTCCCGAGGGCGGGGAGCCGGTCGTCCTCACGGGTGAGCCACCGGACCCGACCCGCATCCCCGGGGGTTGCCGGTTCCACGTCCGCTGTCAGGTCCTTGCCGGCGGTCTGGCCGATGAGGCAGGCGTGGCCACACAGTGCCGGACCCAGGACCTTGAGGTTCTGGCCGGTGGCACGGGTTCCCGGGCGGCCTGCCACGTCGCACAGGCAGAGGCACAGCGTGCGAGCAGCCGTGCCTGAGCCCTCGCCTGCGGTCAGACCAGGGCGGGGGTGTCCAGCATCAGGGTGCCTGCGTTGGCATCGAGCGTTGCTGCGACGCCCAGTGGCACGGTGATCGTGCTCGGGCAGTGACCGAACCCGAGGTCCCAGAGGATCGGCACCCCGAGCCCGCCGAGTCGGTCGCGCACGAGGTCCTCCACGGGTTCGCAACCCTGCCAGGAACCGACGGCCACGCCTGCGACTCCCTCGAGCCACCCCGAACGCAACAGGTGAGTCAGGTAGCCGTCGATCCGGTACGCCTTCTCGTCGACGTCCTCAAGCAGCAGGATCGCGCCGGCCGCTGACGGATGTCCTGTGGGAGTACCGACCTCGGCGGCCAGCAGGCTGAGGCAACCACCGAGGGTCACGCCGCTCGCCCGACCGGGGACCACCGGACGCGCCGCGTCCGACATGAGCGTCGTCGTGGAGTCGGGTTCGAAGAGGGTGCGGCGCAGGTGCTCGGCGCTGCGCTCGTCGTTGACGAACACCTCGGTCGCCACCATTGGCCCGTGCAGGGTGACGACACCGAGCTTCGTCGCGAAGGCCGTGTGGAGCGCGGTGATGTCGCTGTAGCCGACCAGCACCTTGGGCCCGGCCGCGCGCATCTTGTCCCAGTCGAGGTGCTCGAGCATGCGCTGCACGCCGTAGCCGCCCCGTGCGCAAAGGACCGCCGACACCGACGGATCGCACCAGGCATCCTGCAGGTCCTGGGCGCGGGCGATGTCGTCGCCCGCAAGGTAGTCAAACCGTTGGGAGCGTGCTCCTGCGCTCGGCGCGACGTCGACCTCGAGGCCCCAGCCCCGGAGCATCGCGGCGCCGGTCGCAATCCGGTCCTGAGGTGCTGGACCGCTCGGGGAGGCGACCACGACACGGTCGCCGTCAGCCAGCCGCCGCGGACGGGTCAGCACCCCCTCAGGCAGGGCAGGTTCGCTCGTCGAGACCGTCCTCGCACCCACGATCAGAGCCGCTCCCGCAGCCAGGCGAAGTCAGCCTTGTGCTCGTCGGCACCTCCGGGCGTCTCGCACACCACGTGTGCATCCGCGGACCGCACCACGCCCGCCAGCAGGTCCGCATCGATCTGCCCGGCACCGAAGTTGGCGTGCCGGTCGGCACCCGAGTCGAAGGCGTCACGGCTGTCGTTGCAGTGGACGAGGTCGATCCGTCCCGTGATGGCGAGGATGTCGTCCACCACAGTCTCGAGCTTGTTGCCACCGGCGTGGGCGTGACAGGTGTCGAGGCAGAAGCCGACCTGGTCGGCCTGTGACGCTGATCCGATCGCATCCCAGACCTTGGCAATGCGCTCGAGGTATCGAGCCATCGCGTTGTCGCCTCCCGCAGTGTTCTCGAGCAGCAGTGGCAGCTTGAGGTCCGTGGCCTCGATCGCCTTGCGCCAGTTGTCGAAGCCCACCTCGGGGTCATCCGACTTGTTGACGTGGCCACCGTGGACGATGAGCCCCTTGGCGCCGATCTCGGCGGCCGCGTCGACGTGCTGCTGGAGGAGCTTGCGCGACGGAATCCGGATCCTGTTGTTCGTCGTCGCGACGTTGATGATGTAGGGCGCGTGGACATAGAGATCCACTCCGGCAGCCTCCGCGTCGGCTCGCAGACCGGCGGCTCCCCCGGCATAACGCACCTCGGGACCCTTGTAGCCCTGCGGATCACCGAGGAAGAACTGCACCAGCGTCGTGCCGCGCGCGGCGGCTTCGGCAAGCGGGTCGGTTTGGTCGACGTGGGCACCGATGGTGAGGCTCATGCCGACCAGTCTAGGAACCCCCGACGACAGCCCCCAGCGGCAGCGAGTCGACGGACGGCTTCTCCGGAAGTGCGGCGAACTCGAGGATGCCGTCGTCGACCCGCTTCGGCGACATCAGACGGCGGTCGTGGAAGTAGTTCTGCCGCACCGTCCACGGCTTCTTCGTGCCCTGCTTCGGGAAGAGGTGGCGCGAGCGCTGGACATAGCCCGCAGACAGCTCGAACGGCGGCTCCCCCTCGTCGAGGTCCGGATCGAGTCGTGGGGTCGCCGTCGCCGCGCCGCGGGCGGACATCTCGTTGAGCACGGCACACACGAAGCGCGAAGTCAGGTCGGCACGCAGTGTCCACGAGTTGTTCGTGTATCCCAGACACACGGCGAGATTGGGAGCCCCACCGAACATCGCGCCCTTGTAGAACCAACTGTCGCTCGGGTCGAAGATCTGACCGTCCTTGGTGAAGGTGATGCCACCGGCGACCTCGATGCGCAGCCCGGTGGCAGTCACGACGGCGTCAGCCCGGATCTCATCGCCGTTCCCGACGCGGATGCCCGTCGGCGTGAACGTGTCGACCGTGTCGGTCACGACGCTGGCCCGCCCTGACTTCAGGGTCCGCAGGAAGTCACCGTCCGGGACGAAGCACATCCGCTGATCCCACGGCTCGTAGCGCGGCGTGAAGTGCTCACGCACCGCGTCCTTGCCGAGGTAGGCCCGGTTGAGCGCCGCGATCACCCGCCGAGAGGCACGTGGGAAGCGTCGGCTCAACTCGTACTGGCCGACGTTGAGCAGCAGGTTCTTGCCACGGACCAGTCGTTGGCCGAGGCGCTTCGGAAGGATGGCGCCCGCTCCCGCGCCGAGGGCGTCGGATCCCGGGATCGGGAGCACGTAGCTCGGACTTCGTTGAAGCATCGTCACGTGCGCAGCACCCCGATCCGCGAGCGCCGGCACGAGCGTGACGGCGGTCGCCCCCGACCCGATGACGACGATGCGCTTGCCCGTCGGGTCGAAGGTCTCGGGCCAGAACTGCGGATGGATGATCGGCCCGTCGAACTCGGCGCGGCCGGGGAAGTCGACCACGTGCCCGGTGTCGTAGGAGTAGTAGCCGGTGCACAGGTAGAGGAAGGTCGCCGTGTGCTCGATGAGCCCGTCGATCGTCTCGGACTTCACGGTCCATCGGCCCGTCCCCCACGAGAAGGCCGCCGAGATGACCCGCTGGCCGTAGTGGATACGGTCCTCGACCTCGAACTCGCGTGCCGTGTCACGGATGTAGTCGCGGATGCTCTCGCCGGACGCGAGGGTGTGCTTGCCCTCCCACGGGCGGAACGGGTAGCCGAACG
This sequence comes from Knoellia sinensis KCTC 19936, assembly GCF_000768705.1. GTDB lineage: Bacteria > Actinomycetota > Actinomycetes > Actinomycetales > Dermatophilaceae > Knoellia > Knoellia sinensis. The sequence goes on along the minus strand of NZ_AVPJ01000022.1, from coordinate 7,432 downwards.
TGTGGACGTCCGAGTCGGTGCGCACCCCCGGGTAGCGGAAGAGGTCCCAGGTGCCGCCGCTGGTCTCGCGCGACTCGAGCACGGCGAAGGATCGGTCGGGGCTGAGTTGGGCGAGGCGACATGCGGCGCCCACGCCGGAAAGACCGGCGCCGACGACGAGCACGTCGACATGGAGGCTCTTCATTGAATACTCCGAAGTAGGCAGAACGCTTGCCCCCATGAGACCACGCGAAGCCGTGTCGCCGCATCGTGCGAGCATGAGTGCTCCATCACGACCCCTTGGGATTTCTGCGTGCCGCTCTTCGCCCTTGTTGCCCTGACCGTCGTCGGGCTCCTCACCTTCTATCTGCACCGTCGCCTTGTCGTCGCGCCCGGTTGGCGGACGCGGTGGAGGTATGCCGTGAGCGCCCTTCTCGTCGCCCTCACGGCCCTCTCGGTGGTCGCCCTTTCAGGCGGACTCCGGTGGGGCACTGCCGACGACACCCGGCCGGTGGCCGCAGCGGCACTGACCTGGCTCGTGGTCGCGCTCTACCTCCTCCTCGGCCTCGCCGTGGCTCAGCTGGGCGCCCTCGTGCTCTGGCTGGCGACGCCGCGGGAGGTCAGGTCCGGGCGCGTGCGTGGGTGGAACCGGGCGACAGCGGGCCTGGTGGTGGTGGCGGCACTGGGCGTGACGGCATACGGCGTCGTGGCGGCAACAAACCCGACGATCACCCGGACGACGCACACGTCCGCGGAGCTGCCCGAGGAGTTCGACGGCACGACCGTTGCCCTCGTCACCGACCTCCACGCCGGCGTGGTCCATGGCGCCGACTTCGCCCGGAAGGTCGTCGAGGACGTCAACGCGGCCGAGCCCGACCTCATCGTGCTGTCCGGCGACGTCGTGGATGCGCCGTTCGAGCGCCATCGTGCCGACATCGCGCCCCTGGCCGGCCTCCGTGCACCGCTCGGGGTCTTCGCGGTCACCGGCAACCACGAGATGTACACCGGGACCACGGCTGAGTGGGTGGCCGAGTGGAAGCGGCTCGGCATCACCGTCCTCGCCAACGAGTCCGAGGTCGTCACCGTGCGTGACGCCGCCATCGCCGTCGCCGGAGTCCACGACATGGAGGGTGAGGGTGAGTTCGCGCCGGACGCGGATCGGGCACTCGCGGGCACTGATGAGACGTTCACGCTCTATGTCGCCCACCAGCCACGGATGGCGTCCGAGTCGCGTGACCGGGGCGTCGACCTCCAGCTTTCCGGTCACACCCACGGCGGCCAGGTCTGGCCCTTCGACCTGTTCGTGCCGCTGCAACAACCCATGCTCGAAGGCCATGCGGTGGTCGACGGAGTTCCGGTGATCACGAGTCGTGGGGCCGGCACCTGGGGCCCGCCCGTGCGCGTCGCCGCGTCGCCGGAGATCCCGCTCATCACTCTGAAGAAGGGTTGAGATGTCCGAACCGACGGCCCTCGGTGCTCCGCGCTATCGATCCGTGGTCACGCCCAGCGCTCCGCTCGTCGTCACCGGCGCGGTGGTCGCGGCGATCGGTGTGGTCACCGGCCTCGTGATCGCGAGCATGGGTGGCTGGAGCATCGGGCTCGGGGCTCTGGTTCTCCTGAGCCTGATGGGCCTGGGCTGGCTCATCGCCCGAGCCGCGGTCACCGTGACCGTCACGGACTCCGCGATCCACGTCCACTACACCCTGAGCTCTCGCACCGTCGCGATGAGCGACGTCACGGACGTCGGCGCCGGCGATCACGTCAACGGCGTCGGCTACGGCTGGGGCATGCGCTGGGAGGGCCGTGGCAAGTGGGCCTACCGGGTCGGCGGCCCGATGGCGACCGTCGTGCACCGTTCGGGGCGCCTCGGCGTCTCGGTCGAGGACCCGCACGAGTTCGTCGAGGCGGTCGTGGCGGCTCGCGGGGACGTCGCGTGAGCGAGGCCTCGTCATGAGCGAGGTCGTGGTCGGGGACGACGGCCTGGCGCGTCCCGCGTGGGCGTCTGTCGACCCGATGCTGCGGGACTACTACGACACCGAGTGGGGCATGCCCGTGCGCGACGAGCGAGGGGTGTTCGAGCGGCTCTCACTCGAGGCGTTCCAGTCCGGTCTCTCGTGGGCGACGATCCTCCGCAAGCGACCCGCCTTTCGTGAGGCGTTCGCGGACTTCGCGCCCGACACGGTCGCGCAGTTCGGCGACGATGACATCGAGCGGCTCATGGCCGACGTCGGCATCGTCCGCAATCGGGCCAAGGTCCTCGCCACCATTCAGAACGCCCGCGCCACGCTGGGACTGCGCGACGACGCGGAGGGCGACCTCGCGGCATACGTGTGGTCGTTCCAACCGACGTCGACGCCTCGACCGCGGACGCCTGCCGAGGTGCCGACCACGTCTGCGGAGTCGCTGGCCCTGTCTAAGGGCCTCAAGCGCAAGGGGTTCACGTTCGTCGGGCCGACGACGATGTTCGCCCTCATGGAGGCGATCGGCATCGTCGACACCCACCTGCTCGACTCGCACCGCCGCGGCACGTCCGGCGTCTGGCCGCACTCGCCGTAGCGTTCAGTCATGGGTCCGATGATTCGCGCCGCGAGCCTGCGCGGCTTCGCGCCACTCGTGCGTGAGTTGGGTGGCGAACCTGACGAGTTGTGCCGCCGCTTCGGGATCGAACCGGCCGCGCTCGAGTCCGACGACGCCCTGGTCCCCATCACCGAGCACGACCTCATGCTCGATGCCGCGGCGCTCGAGCTGGGCTGTCCCGACCTCGGCCTGCGCCTCGCCAGCTGGCAGGACATCACGATCCTCGGACCCCTCGCGGTGGCGATCGAGGCCTCGTCGACGGTCTGGGAGGCCCTCGCCTGCGCGTCGCGGTTCATGTTCATCCACTCCCCCGCCCTGAGCGTTGGGCTCGAGCCAGATCCCCGTGGCGTGCCGGGGGTACTCGCGCTGACGTACCGGAAGGACCTGCGGGAGTCGACCTACTCACCCCAGGGCATCGAGCTGGGGCTCGGCCTCATGCACCGCATCGCGGTGTCGATCCTCGGCGAGAGATATGGCCTGCGGTCGGTCGACGTGTCGCACGCGCCGCTCTCGCCGGTCGGGCGATATGTCGAGCATTTCGGAGTCGAGGACGTGCGGTTCGGGACGGATGTCGCGGCGATGCGTGCCATGAGCGCGGTCCTCGACGAAACCTTCGAGGGAGCCAACGCCGCCATCCACACGCGCGCGGTCGCCCACCTCACAAGCCGTCACGTCGACCCACGGACGACGGTCGGGACGCAGGTGCGACTCGCTGTCGCCGACCTGCTGGGTAGTGCACCGGCGTCGCTCAGCACCATCGCGCGCCTCCTCCAGACCCACCCGCGCACGTTGCAGCGGCACCTCGCCAAGGAGGGCACGACGTTTGATGCCGTCGTCGACTCCGTGCGCCGGGAAGCTGCACACCGCTACCTCACGACCACCGACCTGCCGATGACCCAGATCTCGTCCCTTCTGGGGTTTGGTGAGCAGTCGACCCTGACTCGCGCTGTCCGCCGGTGGGAGGGCCGGAGCCCCCGCGCGGTCCGCCGCGACGCCCGAGCCTGACTCCTTGCGTCTGCGATAAGTGAGCCGAGAGTGTCCGCGATGTCCTGAGACATCACAGGATGTTCTGGCCGCTGAATCCGCAGACACCACGAGCGAGGTTGTCGTGCTGAGTCAAGTTCTGAGGTCGAGCGTGGCCGATACTGGGCAGTAGTGACCACCAGTAACATCGACCAGGAGAGTCAAGGATGACTGACGCCACCGTCGCCCCCACGCGCACCGACCTCGAGTCCATCGGTGCCCGCACCATTCCCGAGTTCGAGGGGGTGCACGACGTGTGGCCCCGCGGCGCCCGACTGGACGCGGTCCGAGACTCCGCCGCGGCATACAAGAAGCGGTTCGTCACGCAGGGACAGGTGCGCGCGGTGAAGTCCATCGACATCGCGGCCGCGCCCTACCCCGTGAAGTACGCGTTCCACGACGCCGTCTCGGTGCCGACGTTCCCGCTCATCTCCATGATCAACCGGATGATCGTCGTCCAGTACGACGACTGGAATGGGCAGGCACGCACGCTCGTCTTCGAGCCGACCGTTCCTGCGGGATCGGCGGAAGCGCCGTTCTACGAGAACCTCCAGGGCATCATGGACAAGATCCCGGGCGGCAAGCACCTCGAGAAGCTCGCGCTGAAGTACTACAACGAGCCCGGCGAGGTCCTGACGAAGTTGGGGCTGACGCCCGAGGACATCGACTTCTGCACCTTCGACCACCTCCACGTCCAGGACCCGCGGATGATCCTCGGCTCCACCGAGGTCATCCCCGGCGAGAGCACCACACGGACGCCGCTCTTCGGCAACGCCATGATGCTCGTCCACAGCCGCGAACTGGCCACCCTGCAGTCGCTCCACCCCATGCAGTGGGCGTGGTACGTCGACGGGGGCCTCGGCGGCGTCGACCCCGAGAAGTTCGTGACCTTCGACGGCGACATCGAGCTCGGCCCCGGCATCACGCTCCTCTGGACCCCGGGCCACACCGACGGCAACCACTCCCTGTGCATCAACACCCCCGACGGCGTCTGGGTGTCTTCCGAGAACGGCATCTCGCTCGACAATTGGCAGCCCGAACTGTCCAAGATCCCCGGCGTGCGCAAGTACCACGAGGCCTTCGGACGGGAGATCTGCCCGAACGCCAACACCCTCGAGGACTCGCTCGACCAGTACGACTCCATGATCAAGGAGAAGGTCATGGCGGACCCGAGCAAGCGCGACCCCCGCTGGCTCCAGATCCTCCCCTCGACCGAGCTCGCCCCGTGGAAGCGCTTCTGGCCAGTCGTCCCGACCTTCGTGCACGGCGGCATCTCCTACGGCACGATCACCCCGGGTCAGCGATGAGCAGTCGCGGAGCCGCGGTCGTCACCGGTGCCGGACGTGGGCTCGGCAAGGAGATCGCTCGCCTACTCGTGCAACGCGGGTATGCCGTGCTCGTCACCGATGTCGACGCCGCCACCGCCCAGGCCAGTGCTGACGAGATCGGCGCCGCAGGCTGGCGCGTGGTCGACGTGCGTGTCGAGGCCCAGGTGCGCGAGGCTCGTGACGCGGCCCTGGTCGGCAGTGGACAGATCGACGTCTGGGTCAACAACGCCGGTGTCCTGTTCACCGGTCCAGCCTGGGAACAGACGGAGGAGCAGCGCCGTCTCATGCTCGAGGTCAATGCCCTCGGTGCCATCAACGGGACCCTCGCCGCGATCGATTCGATGCGCGGCGTCGGTGGCGGCACCGGTCACATCATCAACATCGTCTCGCTCGCCGGCCTCACGGCCGTGCCGGGTGAAGCGGTGTATGCCGCCTCGAAGCACGCCGCGATCGGCTTCAGTCTGAGCACGCTCGCCGACCTTCGGCTGGCTGGTGTCGAGGGCATCGACATCTCGTGTGTCTGCCCCGATGGCATCTGGACGCCGATGCTTCACGACAAGCTGGACGATCCGGAGGCCGCCCTCTCCTTCTCGGGCAAGTTGCTCCAGCCCGAGGAGGTCGTGACCGCTGTCGGGCGCGTCCTCGATCGCCCGCGGCCGGTCACCGCCCTCCCGGGGTGGCGCGGTCTGCAGGTGCGCTTCGGTGACGTGTTCCCCCGCGTCCAGTTGTTGCTCACCCCGATGCTCGTCCAGCAGGGACGCCGTGCGCAGCGGAAGTTCCTCGCCAAGGGCGTCCGTTCCCGAACCAACGCCGACGCGGCTCGACAGAATGTGGGAAGTTCACGTTCGTGACCGACGACGCCGCCGCAGACTTCGCTCGCGAGACCTTCACCCGTCGGGGGGTGACCCACGAGATCCTCCGCTCCGGCAGCGGGCCAGCGGTCATCGTCATCGCCGAGATCCCCGGGGTCACCCCGCGCGTGCTGGACTTCGCGCGTCAGGTCCGGGATCTCGGCTGCACGGTCGTGATCCCGGTCCTGTTCGGGCGGGTGGGTCACGATCCGAATCCCGACTCCGCCGGGTTGCTCGGTGCCGCCGTGGCCATGGCACGCGCGGGCGTCGCCATGTGCGTGAGCAGAGAGTTCACACTGTTCGCCACCGGGAAAACCTCGCCCGTGGTGCCGTGGCTGCGTGAGCTCGCGGCCGCCGAGCACCAGCGCTGCGGCGGCCCCGGTGTCGGCGCCGTGGGCATGTGCCTCACAGGTGGGTTTGCCCTGGCCATGGCGACGGACGAGCGGGTCCTCGCCCCGGTTCTCGCGCAGCCGTCACTGCCCCTCGGCGTGACGCCGGCACAAAAGGCCGCGATCGACACCTCACCGGAGGACATGGCCGTGGTCGCCGCACGGTGCGCGGCCGGCCTCACGGTGCTCGGTCTCCGGTTCAAGGGCGATCGGCTCGTGCCGGCCGAACGCTTCGCCCACCTCAGGAAGGTCCTCGGCGACGGCTTCGTCGCGATCGAACTGGCGGACGAGGCTGCCAATCCGGCCGGGGTGCTACCGCCCCACTCCACGCTCACCGAGCACCTCATCGACGAGCCGGGGCAGCCGACCCGCGAGGGACTGGACCAGGTCCTCGACGTCTTCCGCACCCGCCTCCTCGCCGACCTCTGACGCTGACCGCTGACGCAGACCGCTGACCGCTGGCCGCTGGCCGCTGACCGACAGGCTCAGTCGTCGTCAGTCGGCCGACGGGAAGCGCACGTCCTCCAGCGGCCCTCCGAAGAAGCGATTCACCAGCGCGGCCTGCAGGAGGAACCAGAACACTCCTGCTGCGACACCGCACAGGCCAATGGCCCACGGCGACAAGCGGGCCAGCACGCCGACCAGCCCACCCAGAGCGCCAGCCACCAAGGTGTTGATGACGCCCACGAAGAAGCCCGTGCCCCCCATGACCAGCGCCACCATGGACCGTCGGCCGCCCAGCGTGAAGGTCGACATGATCCCCGCGTCGTCGTCGTGGGTTGACGCGGTGAGGTAGGGCGCGATCTCCGGCGCCAGTTCGACATAGGCGGCGCGCAGCCGATTCATGGCGCGCACGAGCTGCAGGTCCTCCGCGCTGGCCATCGCCACCCGCATCGCTGTGAGGCTACCCAGCACGAGAGATGCCGCCGCGAACCCGATCGCCAAGCCGAGGAGCGATCGGTCGAAGCCCACCGCTTGGGCCACGAGCGCGAGAACGACCAGGAACGCCGACATCACCGTCAGGAGGATGGAGATCCGGCTCATGACCTCGTTCCAGGTCATCGAACGAGTGCCGAGCAGGCTCCAGTGCTCGGTCGCGAGCATCGTCGCCAACTCGGGTCGCGGCCGCGGTGGCGTGGCTGGCGGTTCGGGGGGTTCCTCGTCTGCGCTCATCGGCGCCTCCTGTCCCCTCCGAGTGTCCTCCCGGGCCGGCCGACGGACAGGCAGAACTACGCAATTGCACGACTGGTAGGCCCACCCGTCCCGAACTCACCGAATTCCTCGG
>NZ_AVPJ01000021.1 GCF_000768705.1 Knoellia sinensis KCTC 19936 | reverse complement strand
CAAAGCCCACCACTCCACGGGACTCATACCAAGGATGCGACGTCGACGGCGAATTCGCTTCTGGTCATGCGAGTGGGCTCGATTTGGGCGAAGCGCGAGAAGATGGGGTAGCTCACCCAGAACACCGGCAGGACGGCGGCAAGCCCGGCGAGCGCGATAGTCGCGTCCCCGGGTTCCGCTCCGGGACGTGTCAGCACGGCCAAGACCGAGGTTGGCAATGCGAGAACCAGACATCGTCGCCAGAACTCGTCCCTTCGCACCGGAGCATGGTGCCACGGACCCGGACACGACTGAGCTCTATCACTGGGGCCACACGGAGTCCACCAAGCACTTGCCCGTCTGCAGTTCAGATTTTTGGCTCGCCGCTCAGCGGTTACCGGAATTCAGTAGGATCGCTCAGTCCTATCTGCGGCAAAGTCGGACGAGCGTAGCCGTCCTCCACGCGGCTACATGAGCGTGCTGGCTATCGCGGCCGGCGCTCAGGCGGGTAGTACTCGTCATAAGCACGCTGCCACTCTTCGCCACTAAGCGGGTAAGCCCGACCGCTCCGAGGCATGCGCTGCAGATGCGGCAACATCTCGCCCCACTCGAAGGCGCCACCGCGCCAAGTCCTTTGAATCTGCTGGCCCTCGCGGGTCAAGCGAAGACGCCCATTGACTGAGTCCACGAGCCCCGCATCAATGAGTGCGCCGATGCTGGAAGCCAGTTGGTCACGGCTCGGGATGTCGTGGTTGAACGCGTCTGCAGTGCCGATCACGTGGCTCAGCGTGGAGCCTCGCCGCGAGTCGGCAATCGAAGCCAGGATCCACGCGTCGGGGCTGGTCCAACCTCTCGTGTCATCCATGACGAGAGGCTATCCGAAGGTCGATTGGGTGAGGTTGGCTCTGTGGAGCCGAATCGTCACGCGCCCGCTCATCGGCAGTTCCGGACGTTTGCGACCACCGTTTTGACCAGCAAGGCTCATGGGTGGGGACGCCCCAAGGAGACGTGCCGGAACCGAGCTCAGGCACCGCCTGTAGAAGTTTTTCCCCGCTCCACCTTGATCGGGCGCCGTTGGCGCGGTTCGGTGGACCGTGCGGGATCAGCACCACATAACTCAGACGGGATATTCCCAGGGGGTCGGCTCCCCACCCTTGGCCGTAACGGTCGCACTCATGGACAGCCGCTACACACGCAGACTCGTTGACCCGCGCGGCGCCTCGATGGGGCGCGACCCGGCGTGCGAGCGGTCCTGAGCGTCGGCGACCCTCAGCATCCACCGACCCACAGACCGGGTGTGTCACGCGGATCCAGGACCGCAGCGATCCGCGTGGCACACCCTCTGTTGGGAGCGCGTGGTGTCGAAGATGCTCGACGTCGGACCTTCGGATGCCGTCCTCGGCGCGGCCGGAGTGGGCGACGCCGAAAGCCGTGCCCGCGGCTGCTCCCGTCCGATCAGGCTCGTCGGCTCGCGCCAGTCGGTGAACACCGCCACCGGTGAGATCACCACGGTCTACTCGTCCGACCAAGAGCTGGACGGCCGCACCTACGTGCGATGCGGCAACCGTCGGGCGAGCGTCTGCCCGTCGTGCAGCCATGAGTACAAGGGCGATGCGTGGCACCTGCTCATGTGCGGGTTGGCCGGCGGCAAGGGCGTGCCTGCGAACGTCGCGGACCACCCGTGCACCTTCGTCACCCTCACCGCACCATCCTTCGGCGCGGTCCACGGCAAACGCCGAACAGGGCTGTGTCGCCCACGGCGCGACCATCCCCTCTGTCCGCACGGGCGCCCGCTGTGGTGCTCGAAGCGTCACGAGGAGAGCGACCCGCAAGTCGGGCAGCCGCTGTGCGGGCAGTGCTACGACTACGTCGGCCATGTCCTGTGGCAGTGGCACGCTCCCGAGCTCTGGCGTCGGTTCACCATCGCGCTGCAGCGCGCACTCGCCAAGAAGGCGGAGGTCGACCTCACAACGTTCCGCGCGACGTGCCGGATCTCCTACTCGAAGGTGGTCGAGTTCCAGTCGCGCGGGCTGATCCATGTCCATGCGCCGTTCCGGCTGGACGGTCCAGACGGCCCCGACGGCGGGCCGTCATCGTTGCCGCTCACTGTGGCCGATCTTGAGGACGCCATCCGCGACGCCGCGGCGAGCGTGACTCTCACCGAACCCGGTCTCGAGGGGACGGCATACGAACTCCGGTGGGGGAGGCAGGTGGACACACGCACGATCAGTGGAGCCACGGCACGCGACGACCGTTCGCGATCCGCCGCCCATCCGGAGCAGGTGGCGGCCTACCTCGCGAAGTACCTGACGAAGAGCACCGAGGACTTCGGCCTGAGCGGCAGAGTCCGGTCTTCGGAACATGCACGTCTGCTCGGTGCCAGCCCCCACGTCGTCCGCATCATCGCGGCGGCCGAGCAGCTCGCGGGGTCTGTGGACAACCTCGCCCGGATCGCTGACCGACATGCGACATTGGGCTATCGGGGTCACCCGATCACGAAGTCACGGGCGTACTCGGTGACCTTCGGCCAGCTGCGACGACTGCGACGGCTGCACCACCGACGCCCTGCACGCCTCGACCCGGACGCGGATGTCCGACGCGTCCTCGACGAGGACGAGCCGCCGGAGGGCTTCGTCCACGTCTCCGCCTTCAGGTACGTCGGTCGCGGGTACCTCTCGACGGCAGAGGCGGCGGAGGCCGTCCGATCAGCAGCCCTCTCTCGCATCCGCTCTCTCCCAACGCAATTCGTCAGCAGAGAAGCGAAGAGCCAGCCAGCAGAAAGGAAGTGAGGGCAGTGCGAAAGACCGTGAGGGAGTTCCCCTCCCTGATGACCGTGCGGGATGTCGCCGAGGTGTGCGGAGTGCCGGTCTCGACCGTGCACCACTGGGCAGTAAGGGGCGGCGGCCCGCCGTCGTTCAAGCTCGGCAAGCATCGACGGTTCGACGCCGAGGAAGTCCTGGCGTGGATCAACGCGTCCAGGGCGGCTGGAGCTCGGTCGAGATGATCGAGCGTCGCGAGCGGCGGGACGGGACCTACTCCTACCGGGTGCGCTACCGCACGCCCGACGGCCGGTTCCGCTCCCGCTCCTTCGCCCGACGGTCGGAAGCGGCGGACTACGAGAGGCAGGTGCTCTCGCAGCGGCGCCGCGGCGACTGGGTCGATCCGCAACGGGGCAGAGCGACGCTCGGTGCCGTCTGGGCGGAGTACCAGAGCGGAGGGATCAGCCATCTCAGGGCGACCACCCAGGCCGGCTACCGCCACGCGTGGAAACACATCGAGCCCACCTTCGGCGCTTGGCCCGTCGCCAAGATCGAGCACGCCGACGTGGCGGAGTGGGTGACCGCCTTGAGCGCCCGGCTCGGGACGGACACGGTCCGCAAGGCGCATGGAGTCCTGTCGAGGGTGCTCGACTACGCGGCCGCGACCCGTCGGGTGCCGGTCAACGTCGCGCGGGGCGTCCGTCTGCCCAAACGCGCGCCCATCCGTGAACGCATTCTCACCGTGGAGGAGGTCCACGCCCTCGCTGAGGCCATGCCGCAGGACCGCGACATCGTGCTGTCTCTGGCCTATATGGGGCTGCGGTGGTCCGAGCTGGCGGCTCTCCGGGTCGAGGACGTCAACCTCACGCGCAGACGAGTCCACGTCGTGCAGCGCGCCACCGAGGTCGATGGTCGGATCGACGTCGACCAGCCCAAGAGCCGAGCAGGGCATCGCTACGTCCCGATTCCTCAACTCCTTGTCCCGGCACTGACGGTGAGGCTGGCCGGCCGGCCGCGGGATGCACTCGTCTTCGCCTCACCGGAGGGGGACTACCTGCGGGTGCGGAACTGGCGTCGCCGAGCCGGCTTCGACAGGGCCCTCGAGCAGCTCGGCATGGCCGCCACTCCGCACGACCTGCGGCGCACGTTCGGAAGCCTGGCGCGGATGGCCGGCGCCGACTTGCGCTTCATCCAGAAGGCGATGGGCCACGAGTCCATCACCACCACGGCGCGCATCTACGCCCACCTCTACGACGACGAGCTCGACACCATCGCGGCCGCGCTGGACGGCCTCTACACGGCCGGCGAAGCGGCGCGGGAGATCTGAGATGTGCCCATTTGGTGCCCATTTCGGGCCTCCAGCGGGGGGTCGGACGGACGCACTGTCGCGTTTTCGCAGGTCAGACAGGGTGCCCTCGGGCAGATTCGAACTGCCGACACCTTCTTTAGGAGAGAAGTGCTCTTCCCCTGAGCTACGAGGGCGGGAAGGACCCGAAGGCCGCAGGCCAGCCTAGAGGACAGCGCTGCGGGCGCTCGAATCGATGTCGGGGGCGGACGGCATACTCGGTCGGGTGACTGCAGCCGAAGCGCCCGAGGTGACCACGCCACGTGATCCCGTGCAGCGGCGCACAGTGGCGACCCTGTCGATGTCGCAGATCCTCGGCGGCATCTCGCTCGCGAGTGGTGTGGCGGTGGGTGCGTTGCTTGCCGAGGAGGTCTCCGGCTCGCCGACCTACGCCGGGCTCGGATCGACGTTCCAGGTCATCGGCTCCGCGCTCATCGCCGTCCCCATGGCCCGGCTGAGCGCCGCCCGCGGTCGTCGCCCGGGGCTGGCCCTGGGTTATGTCCTGTCCTTCATCGGGGCTCTGGGCCTCATCGCGTCCGGGATCGTCGGCAGCTTTGCGCTGTTGCTCGTCGCGAGCCTCCTGTTCGGCGGTTCCACCGCCTCCAACAACCAAGCGAGGTATGCCGCTGCCGACCTTGCCGATCCGTCGCACCGTGGGCGCGACCTGAGTCTCGTCGTGTGGGCGACGACGATCGGCAGTGTCCTGGGGCCCAACCTCGTCGGCCCCAGCGAGCCCGTTTCCGACCTCCTCGGGATCCCGCGTCTCACCGGTCCCTTCGTCTTCTCCCTGATCGGGCTGAGCCTGGCGATCGTGGTGCTCCTGGTGCGCCTGCGGCCGGACCCGCTCCTCGAGTCGCGGCGGCGCGCTGTCGCTGCCGGCGATGGGGGCGCACACGTCATCCACGGAAGCGTGAGGCGTGGTCTGCGGGTCATCGCCGCCCGACCCGTCGCGCTGCTCGGGGTCATCACGCTCGCGCTGGGCCACGTGACGATGGTGAGTGTCATGGTCATGACGCCGCTGCACATGCGTCACGGTCACGCGGACCTCACCGTGATCGGCTTCGTCATCAGCATGCACATCCTCGGGATGTTCGCCTTCTCGCCACTGACCGGCATGGCGGTCGACCGACTCGGTGGTCGTGTCGTGGCCATGATCGGCTCGGGCATCCTCGTCACGGCCACCCTGCTGGCGTCCACGGCACCCATGGGTCACTCCAACCGCCTGCTCATCGCGCTGTTCCTGCTCGGGCTCGGATGGTCCTGCACGCTCGTGTCCGGTTCGACTCTGCTCACCGGTGCCGTCCCACCGGCGGAGCGCCCCGGCGCGCAGGGTGCGAGCGACCTCGTCATGGGGCTCGCGGCCGGCCTCGGTGGGGCGCTCGCAGGCGTGATCGTCGACTTCGCGAGCTTCAACGTGCTGGCGCTCGGCGCGCTCGTCGTCGCCGGGTCGATCGGCGCATCCGCGGTGCTCCTGCGTGAGCGCGACAAGGTGCCTGCGTAGCCCAAGTGCATTGCTGCGACCCAGCGCAGCAGTGCACAGCGTGACAGGGCGGGGAAGGTCCGGACCGCGGGACGGGAGGACACGAACCGAGCGCGGCGGACGGCATACCGGCTCGTCGTTGTTAGCCTGCGGAGGTGAGTGAGACCGGACCGCAGTCAGAGATCGACTCGCGGACCGAGCGAGTCCGCCACGCCGTCGAGGGCTGGACCAAGCACCTCGTCGACCTGGGCGGACGCAACACGCTCCTCTGGTATCGCGACCTGCCCAGCGGAACCCTCGACCTGAGCACCGCTCATCCCGGTGGAGTGGCCATGCTCCTCGCCGGCCGCCCCACCCGACTGAGTGACCTGGTGCGTGAGCCGGCCGCCTTCGATGAGGCCCGTCGGCGCGCCCGGACCATCGCCGGCAAGTCCCGCGAACTGCGCGAGGAGCGGGGCATCGACACCGGCTTCGTCGCGGTCGGCATGGCGACGTGGAGCCTGGGCCGGGGGAGGACCGCCACCGCCGCCCGCCAGCCGGCGGCGCCGGTGCTCCTCCGGAGCTGCACCCTCCGGCCGACGACCCCGCAGCACGACGACTACGAGCTCGACCTCGGGGACGAGATCGAGTTCAACCCCGTGCTCGAGCACTACCTCGCGTCCGAGCAGGGAATCGTCCTCGACTCCGAGCAACTCGAGGGCCTGGCCCACACGTCCAACGGGTTCGACCCCTACCCGACTTATCACGCCCTCGTCGAGGCCTGCGCCTCCGTTCCCGCTTTCGAAATCGCACCGCGGATCGTCCTCGGCACGTTCTCCTACGCCAAGTTGCCGATGGTCGCCGATCTCGCCGCGCACGGCGATGCGCTCGCCGACCACGACGTCATCGCCGCCCTCGCCGGTGACCCCACAGCTCTCCGGTCCGTGCGTCACGAGCTCGAACCCCGACCGGCCGACTCGATTCCCGACCCGGCCCAAGGCCTCCTCGTGCTCGACGCCGACTCGTCACAGCAGGAGGCCATCGAGGCTGCCCGGTCCGGTGCGCACCTCGTGATCCACGGTCCCCCCGGGACGGGCAAGTCACAGACCATCGCCAATCTCGTCTCGGCGCTCGCCGCCGACGGCAAACGCGTGCTCTTCGTCGCCGAGAAGCGTGCCGCCATCGACGCCGTCGTCGGACGGCTCGATCGGATCGGTCTCGGCGACCTCGTCCTCGACCTTCACGACGGTGCGCGGGGACGTCGACGCATTGCGTCGGAGTTCGCTGACGCGCTTCCCGGCAGGACCCCGAAGCCCGCCGATCCGCCGAGCCGCGACATCGACCGGCTGCGCGCAGCGGCCGCCACGCTGCGTGAGCACCGCGACGCCATGCACGAGCCCCGCCGCCCCTGGGGTGTGTCGGTCCACGACATCCAGGAGGCCATCAGTGCCCTCGGGTCCGTCGAGCACCCGCCCCACTCGCGCGTCCGCATCCGCGGGGAAGCGCTCCAGTCGCTGCCGCGGGACCGCTACGAGGACCTCACGCGCGAGTTGACGCGAGTCGCCTCCTTGGGGGCCTGGCGCACCGACCACGGCTCCGACCCGTGGTACGGCGCGACCGTGCGCACCCCCGACGATGCCGTGCGGGCGCGCGAACTCGTGGAGCGGTGGTCCGGTTCGCGGGTCGACGAGGTCGGGTCCTCGATCGCGGACGTCTTCTCCGGGCTGCGGCTTCCACAGGCCCGAACCGTGCGGGACTGGGGACGCATCCTCGACACGGTTGGCCGAGTGCGCGACACCCTCGAGACCTTCCGTCCCGAGATCTTCGATGTCCCACTCGGTGACTTCGTCGCCGCCACCGGAACGACCGCCTATCGCTCGTCGGTGGGATCGAACCTCGGATGGTGGGAGCGGCTGAGCCTCAAGCGGCAGGTTCGGCGCCTGGTGCGCCCCGGCCGGCCACCTGCCGACCTGCACGCCGCACTGGTCGAGGCCAACGAGCAGCGCAGCGCCTGGAAGCAGATGGCCGGTGCCGGAGGGCGACCCGAGATGCCGGCCGAACTCGACCGCGCTGCGGACACGTATGCCGGGCTCGCCAGCGATCTCGAATGGCTCGACGAGCGCGTGCCGTCGTCCTCGTCCGAGCGCGTCTCTCTCCTCGACGTGCCACGGGACGAACTCAGTGCCCGGCTTCAGGATCTCGCCGACGCACCCGATCGGCTGGCGGTGGTGCCCTCGATCATCGGGCCGGTCGAGTCCATGCATGAGGCCGGACTGGGTGCCCTCATCGAGGACCTGGCGTCCCGTGGGGTCCCGGCGGAGGACGTCGCCAGCGAAGCCGACTTCGTGTGGTGGAGTTCGGTCCTCGACGACATCGCCCTGCGTGACGCTCGGGTGGGTGCCCATGACGGTGAAGACCTGCGGCGGACGGTGAGCGAGTTCGCCGCGGCCGATCGAGAAGTGCTGCGACAGAACGCATCTCGCGTGCGCGCCGCCGTCCGCGCCAACGTCGACCGGGTGCTCGGAGACTCGCCGGAGCTCGAGAGCCTGCTGCGCGCCGAGGGCGCCAAGTCGCGTCGGCACCGGCCGCTGCGGGACCTCCTGCCCGCTGCCGGGGAACTGCTCACGGCGACCCGCCCGTGCTGGGTGATGAGCCCTCTCGTCGTCGCGTCCGTGCTACCTCCCGGGGTGTGGTTCGACGTCGTCGTCTTCGACGAGGCCTCGCAGATCCCGCCCGCCGAAGCTGTGTCTGCCATCTCGCGGGCCCGTCAGGTCGTCCTGGCAGGCGACTCTCGCCAGTTGCCGCCGACGTCGTTCTTCACGACCGCCCACGACGAGGGGGATGCCTCGCCCGACGACGCCCTCACCGAGGGCGTCGAATCCATCCTCGACGTCCTTGCCGCCACGCTGCCGAGCCGGCGACTCTCGTGGCACTACCGGTCGCAGGACGAGCGCCTCATCTCGTTCGCCAACCAGCAGGTCTATGACGGGTCTCTCGTGACCTTCCCAGGGACGGGCCGGGCGTCGGTCCTGCGACACGAACTCGTCGACGGGGCAGGTGTGGTCACCGACGGCGCTGGCAGCGTGGAGACGACGCAGGCCGAGGTGGATCGAGTCATCGAACTGGTCCTCGAGCACGCGCGCGTCCGCCCAGGCGAGACCCTCGGCGTGATTGCCCTCGGGTTGGCCCACACCCAACGCCTCGACGACGCCCTGCGCCGCGCCCTCGTGAATGTCGACGCCCCGACGGCGGCCTTCTTCGCCGAGGACGTGCACGAGCGCTTCTTCATCAAGAACCTCGAGCGCGTCCAGGGCGACGAGCGGGACGCCATCATCCTCTCGGTCGGCTACGGCAAGACGGCGCACGGCCGCGTGCTCCATCGTTTCGGGCCGCTCAACATGGACGGCGGTGAGCGGCGCCTCAACGTCGCCATCACCCGGGCCAAGAAGCGGATGACGGTCGTGTCGTCGATCAGCGCGGACGAACTGGACCCACAACGACTCAAGGCGCGTGGTGCGCTCATGCTGCGCGACTACCTCGCCCACGCGGCAGCAGGCACTGCCGAGGCCCACACGGCCGGGAAGCCGACCGCCGCTGCAGCGGCGAGCGAGGCTGAGTCGAGCGCTGGGGTGCCGGGTGCTGGGGCGGCGGGGGCTGCGGCGCCTGGGCCAGCCGCCTCGGACTCCGCGGGGCACTCGGTCGTCATGGCCGAGTTCGCGCGTCGCCTGCGAGCCGGCGGCCTCGTCGTGCACGAGCGCTACGGAGCGTCTGCCGACCCCATCGACCTTGCCGTGGAGGACCCGAACCACCGTGGACGTCTCGCAGTGGCCGTCGAGTCAGACGGCCCGGAGTATGCCGCGATGCCCCACTCCCGGGACCGCGACCGCCTGCGTGCCGAGCACCTCGGCCGCCTGGGCTGGCAGCACGTGCGGGTCTGGACTCGTGACGCGTTCCGGGACCCGGCGCGCGATGTCGCCCGGATCCGAGCCCTGGCCGAGCGGGGTGGCGGCGGGTCATGACGCGACGTTCTCGTCGCGCATCGAGCGTTCCCCAGCGGGTCGGCTCGGACGAGGGCCTGACCTCCAGCCGCCCAAGTGTGAAGCGCCCCGACCCCGACCCGAGCGAGGCAGCGCCCTCCGAGGCTGACAGTGCCAAGGGGGACGCGGCCGAAGCGACGGCGCGCGCCGCGTCAGAGGCGGGCGGACGGCATACGGGAGGAAAGCCCCGGCCGAAACGCCGGGTGGATCAGACCACGGACGACACGGACGAGGGTTGGGGCGAACAACGCGACCGCGAGGCGTCGGCCCGCTGGCTGCGCGAGAATCGTCCGCCCCACTGGGACTGAGCCCGGCCCGCACTATTCGGCCAATGGGACGAATAGTGCGAGGTTCGGCGACGGCGCCCACGCGACACGATCGGCGGACACAGCACGGGGCGGGAACCAGCGTGGTGCTGGCTCCCGCCCCGTGGCAGTGGATCAGATGATCCTGGCGATCAGTCCCCTCAGAGGCCCGGGCGGGCGCGGAGGCTGTCGCGGATCTCCTTGAGGAGTTCCGTGTTGGGGTCCTCGGTGTCAGCCTCGGGCTCGTCCGGGAAGAAGCGCTCCTTGGCCGCGGTGTAGGGCTTGACGACACCGAAGTAGACGACCGCGGCGAGGATCAGGAAGGAGATGAGGACGGTGAGGAAGGCGCCGATCGAGAGCTCGGCCGGCTTCCAGTTGGAGAAGTCCGGCGTCCCGACGAGCTTGCCGACGAGCTCCATGATGATCTTGACCATCGCCTCGACGACCTTGCCGAAGGCCGTGGCGATGACGACCGCGACGGCCAGGTCGACGACGTTCCCCTTCAGCACGAAGTCCTTGAACCCGCTCATGGTTTCTGTCCTTTCTGTCGGAAAAGTTGCTGCCCGACGTGCAAATCGCCGAAGCGCGACAACAGTACAAGTTGTCCGACATGACAAAGGGGCGCAGCTCGCGGGCATTTGTCAAGTGAGATCCTCATCACTCAGCCACTGACGACGGGGAGCACTCTCGGTGCGGCGCCATCTGGCCTCTGACCTGCGAAGATGCGGGTGACGCCGGCTCTGTCGAGGGCCACGAACAGTCCGGGTGGAACCGTTTCCGCACCGGGCAACGATCCGGTCAACGATGCTGATCCGGGCGTGTCGACGGCCAGGACGAGGACATCTTGAGCCAAGGCAGGACCTCCGACGTCGGCGAAGAGATCCACCCGACTCCCGGGCTCGACGAGGTCGAGGGCTCCCACGTCGCCCACCGTGAGGTGCGCCGCGACCGTGCCCGGCGCGAGGCCGTCCGCGGGTGAGCGCGGCATCAGCCGGGTGAGGGTGATCGGTTCGCCGGGCTCGACCCGGGTCGCGAGCCGACGACCGAGGAGGGTGCCCGGCGACGCCACGGCACCGGCCGGGGCCGGGTGAGCGGCGACCCGCACGACGTGCAGGTCGGCGGCGGCGAGGTCGACGCCCGCTGGCAGGGCTCTGGCGGCCACGACGACGGGTGTGGTCGGCGCCTCGGGCGGCCGCACCAGCGCCACCAAGAGCACGATGGCAGCCGCGGCACAGGCCACGGACGCGAGGCGTCGCAGGGCCCAGCGGCGCCACCTTGCTCGGCGGGAGGTGCCGAAGAGGTGTGGACGCTGCAGTCCCGGCAGAGGTGATCGACGCATGCTGCTGACGCTAGATATGCCCGTGGCGCCGGTCATGCCCCGAAGGTGGATCTGTGGACGGATCCACGCGCCGACGGACCCCTGTGGACAAGTCCCGAGCACTGCCTTACTCGCCCCGATGGGGTGCGCGCGACTACGGTCGACCCGTGACCGATGACAGCGTGACCCACGACGAGCCCGGGCAGGCTGAGCAGGCTGCGCAGGCTGAAGCCCCGGAGCAGCCCACCTTCGCCGACCTCGGGCTCGACGACCGGGTGGTGCGAGCCCTCCGGGACATCGGCTACGAGACCCCGTCGCCCATCCAGGCCGCGACGATCCCGGCACTCCTCGAGGGTCGGCACGTCGTCGGACTGGCGCAGACCGGCACCGGCAAGACGGCGGCGTTCGCGCTGCCGATCCTCAGCAGGCTCGATCTCAAGCAGAAGACGCCGCAGGCCCTGGTCCTCGCACCGACCAGAGAGCTCGCCCTCCAGGTCTGCGAGGCCTTCGAGAAGTACGCCTCACGGATGCCCGGCGTCCACGTGCTGCCCGTCTATGGCGGACAGGGTTATGGCGTGCAGCTGAGCGCGTTGCGCCGCGGCGTCCACATCGTCGTCGGCACCCCCGGCCGAATCATGGACCACCTCGAGAAGGGGACGCTCGACCTCTCCGAGCTGCGCTTCCTCGTCCTGGACGAGGCCGACGAGATGCTCAAAATGGGCTTCGCCGAGGACGTCGAGACGATCCTCGCGGACACGCCCGAGGAGAAGCACGTCGCGCTCTTCTCCGCGACGATGCCGGCTCAGATCCGGCGCATCTCCAAGAAGTACCTCACCGACGCCCTTGAGATCACGGTCGAGCGCAAGACCACGACCTCGCCGAACATCACCCAGCGCTACCTCTTCGTGTCCTACCCGCAGAAGATCGACGCCCTCACCCGGATCCTCGAGGTCGAGAACTTCGAGGGGATGATCGTCTTCGTTCGCACCAAGAACGAGACCGAGATGCTCGCGGAGAAGCTCCGGGCCCGCGGCTTCTCGGCGGCGGCGATCAACGGCGATGTCGCCCAGGTGCAGCGCGAGCGCACCGTTGCCCAGCTCAAGTCCGGCAAGCTCGACATCCTCGTCGCGACCGATGTCGCCGCCCGAGGACTCGACGTCGAGCGCATCAGCCATGTCGTCAACTACGACATCCCGACCGACACCGAGTCCTACGTGCACCGCATCGGTCGCACGGGGCGGGCCGGTCGCACGGGCGACGCCATCTCGTTCGTGACCCCGCGGGAGCGCTACCTCCTCAAGGCGATCGAGAAGGCCACCCGCACCACCCTGACCGAGATGCCGCTGCCCTCCGTCGAGGACATCAACGCGACGCGACTGGGTCGATTCGACGACAGGATCACGACGGCCCTGTCATCGAGTGACCTGGATGCGTTCCGTGACGTCGTCGCCCACTATGTGCGCGAGCACAACGTGCCCGAGGCAGATGTGGCGGCCGCGCTGGCCGTGGTGCTGCAGGGCGACGAGCCGATGCTCATGGATCCCGATCCTGTGCGACCGCCGCGTCGTGACCGCGAGCGCGACAGGGACCAGGGCGACCGCGGTCCGCGCCGCGAGCGGGACGACCGTGGTGCCCGCGCCGACCGGGGGCCACGTCGTGGCACGTCCGGCCCCATGGCGACCTACCGGATCGAGGTGGGGCGGCGCCACCGCGTCGAGCCACGACAGATCGTGGGCGCGCTGGCCAATGAAGGTGGGCTCGGCCGGCAGGACTTCGGGCACATCGACATCCGCCCGGACCACTCACTGGTCGAACTGCCCGCCACCCTGCCCTCGGGCACCTGGGACAAGCTGCGCGCCACCCGCATCTCGGGCCAGCTCATCAAGCTCAGCGAGTCACGTGAGCGCGGCGGGCGACCGGACAAGAAGCCGCACCGCAAGGGACCACGCCGCGACTGATGGGCAGCGCCGCGCCTGATCGCCCGCGGCCCGCGGTGCGGTCAGGTGTCCCGAACCGAGGAATTCGGTGAGTTCGGGACACGGCTCAGATGAGGCGCGCGGCGGGTTGGTCAGGCGGAAGCCGCGGCGGTGGAGGTCGTGCTGCTCGACGTCGTCGACGAGCTGCTGCTCGAGTCGGATGACGGACTGGCCGGGGTCGAGCTGCTCGACGCCGAGCGGGAGTCGGTGCGATAGAAGCCGCCGCCCTTGAAGACGACACCGACGGAGTTGAAGACCTTGCGGAGGGACCCGTCGCACTCGGGGCAGATCGAGAGCGAGTCGTCGCTGAAGGACTGGACCGCCTCGAAACGGTGGTCACAGTCGCGGCACGCGTAGGCGTACGTGGGCACGGATTCCTCCTGGGTACTGCGGGATGAGCGGCTTCAAGGATACGGAACGTTCGGGGATGCTCCTGTATGCCGTCCGCCCACCGTTGCGTTCACCACACCTCCGTGCCTGGCCGGCCGCGATCGCAACGTCAGCGTCAGCGGCACCTAGAACGACCGTTCACGCTGACGTCAGCGGACGGCATATCCGCAACGTCAGCGTCAGCGGCACCTAGAACGACCGTTCACGCTGACGTTGCGGGGGAGGGGGGAAGGGGTAAGGGGGAAGGGGGTGGGGTACTCAGTCGGTGGCCCAGCCGGCCAGCCGCCCGTCGCGACTCACGGCATACAGGCGCTTCTCGACGGCGGTTCGGACGGCGGCAGGGGTGACGACGAGCAGTTGGTCGCCTCGCCGGAGTGGCGTCGTCTCCTTGGGCACGAATGACGTGCCGTCGCGCACCACGAGCGCGACGTTGGCGCCCTGAGGTAGTCGGAGTTCATAGACCTGCACCCCCGCGATGCGGGACAGGGGGCCGACGGTCACCTCGAGAAGGTGGGCGCCGATGTCGTCGAACGGCGTCGCCTCGAGGGCGAGGTCGAAGGAGTGGTGCCCACGGTCCAGCCCGAGCCGGTGGGCCACCCACGGGAGCGTGGGTGCCTGCACGATCGTGAAGATGATGACGAGGACGAAGACCAGGTCGAAGATGCCCTCGACCCCCGCCGCGCCCGCCGTCACGGGCACGGTGGCGAGGACGACGGGGACGGCGCCACGCAGGCCGGCCCAGGACAGGAACGCCTGGGTTCGCCAGTCCAGCCCGAAGGGCGCACACGACGCGAAGACGGACAACGGTCGCGCGACGAGCAGCAGGACGAGGCCCAGGACGATGGCGGGGATGATCTGCGACGGGAAGCCGGCAGGGTCGGCGAGGAGCCCCAGCAGGACGAACAGACCGATCTGCGCGAGCCAGCCCAACGCGGTCGCGAAGCCGGCCACCGCCGCGCGGTGCGGGAGGGCCATGTTGCCGAGGACGAGCGAGGCGAGGTAGCAGGCGATGAAGCCCGACGCGTGCACCACGTCAGCGGCCGCGTAGGCGAGCACCGACACCGCCACGACACCGATCGCGAACAGGGCCGACGAACCTCCGGCGACCCGAGCCATGAGCCGACCGCCGAGCCAGCCGACGGCCAGCCCGACGAGGGAGCCAACGATCAGTTCGACGATGACGGTGACGGCCAGTCCCGACCAGGAGCCGTCGCCCGTGCGTGCGGTCTGTGCGGCGAACGCCGTGACGAGGAGGACGACGGGCGCGTCGTTGAACCCCGACTCCGCCTCGAGCATGCCGCTGACCCGTCGCGGGAGCGGCACCTTGCGGAGCACCGCGAACACCGCGGCGGCATCGGTGGAGGCGAGGATCGCGCCGATGAGGAGAGCGTGGTTCCACGACATGTCGAGGACGAATCGCGCGGCCACCGCGACGACGCCGATCGAGACCAGCACGCCGACGGTCGCGAGGGCCGCCGCGGGTGCCAGCGCGCCCCTGATGGAGTCCCACTTCGTCGTCACACCGCCCTCGGTGAGGATGAGGACGAGTGCGGCGTAGCCGAGCACCTGGGTGAGTTCTTCGTCGGAGAAGTCGATCCCCAGCCCGCGGTTGCCGAGGAGGAGTCCGAACCCGAGGTAGAGCAGGAGGGAGGGCAGCCCGGAACGCGTCGACAGGCGCACCGCCGCGATCGAGATGATGAGGACCGCGGCACCGATGAGAAGCGCGATCGACAGGGCGTGGAGGTTGTCGGCCTCGGCCGACGCAAAGGTGACCCGGGCGCCGAAATCGGCATGCGGCATACCCAGGGTCGTGATCACGGTAGGTCCTCGCGTGGTGGCTCGACGGTCTCGCCTAGTCTCGCAGGGTGACTCCCCAACGTGTTGCCCGCCGCGTGGCGCTGGGCCTGCTCGGCGTCATCGTCGTGGCTGCTCTTGTCCTGTCCGTCGTCGGGATCTCGCTGGTGCGCCGCTCCTTCCCGCAGACCGAGGGTGAGGTGGCCCTCCGGGGCCTCGAGGCCAACGTGAGCGTCCTGCGCGATCAGCGTGGGGTGCCGCAGATCTATGGCGACAGCGTCACCGACATCGCCAAGGCGCAGGGGTTCGTCCACGCGCAGGATCGCTTCTTCGAGATGGACTTCCGTCGTCACGTCACCGCCGGCCGCGTGTCCGAGCTCGTCGGGGAGGCCGGACTGGAGGCCGACAGGGCCGTCCGCACCATGGGCTGGCGCAGGGTCGCCGAGGCCGAGTTGCCGACGCTCGAGCCCGCGACCCGCACCTACCTCCAGGCCTACGCGGACGGGGTCAACGCCTACCTCCGCGGGCGCTCACCGTCGCAGGCCTCGCTCGAGTACGTCATCCTCGGAGCCCGCGTCTCGGACTACACGATCGAGAAGTGGACACCCGCGGACTCGATCGCCTGGCTCAAGGCAATGGCGTGGGACCTGCGCGGTGACTACGCCGACGAGCTGGGGCGCGCGCGACTCTCCACCCGGGTCTCGGCGGCCCAGATCAACGAGCTCTACCCGCCCTACGACCACGCCAACAAGCCCATCCTCTCCGGTCAGGACTGGTCCCCGCCGGCGGTGGCGGGTCAGCAGGCGTCCGCCGTGCCGTCGACTGCGGCCATGCGGGCTTCGCTCCGATCGACCGCAACCCGAGCCTCGGCCCGCGAGGCAGCCGACGCCCTCGCAACACCCGCAGCGCAGCAGGCCTACGCCGCGGTGGGTCGTGCCCTCTCGGCCGTCCCGCAGCTCATCGGCCGGGGCGACGGGGTCGGCTCGAACTCCTGGGTCATCGGCAGCGCCAAGTCCGCGACGGGCAAGCCACTCCTGGCCAACGACCCGCACCTGGGTCTCGGCATCCCCAGCGTCTGGTACCAGGTCGGCCTGCACTGCCGTGCGGTGTCGGAGCAGTGTCCGCTCGACGTCGCTGGCTTCTCGCTGTCGGGCGTTCCCGGCGTCGTCATCGGCCACAACAACAAGGTCGCGTGGGGGATGACCAACCTCGGGCCGGACGTGAGCGACTTCTATCTCGAGAAGCTCGACGGCAACACGGTCCTTCGTGGAGCGGCCTACGAGCCGCTCACGACTCGCCAAGAGGTCATCAAGGTCGCAGGTGGCGAGGACGAGACGATCACCGTCCGCGCGACGCGGCACGGACCACTCCTGTCCGACGTGCTTGGGCCCCTGGACGATGCAGGTGAGCATTCACCCGTCCCCTCGACCGAAGGGCCCCAGCCGGTCGGTCAGGACTACGGCGTGTCCCTTGCCTGGACCGGGCTGCAGCCGAGCAAGACCGCCGACGCGATCTTCGGGATGAACACGGCGCAGAGTTTCGGCGAGTTCCGTGAGGCGGCCCGGGACTTCGCCGTGCCGTCCCAGAACCTCATCTATGCCGACGTCGACGGGCATATCGGCTACCAGGCGCCGGGACAGGTGCCGGTGCGCACCTCGGCCTTCCCGGACACTCCGCCGGGATTCTGGCCGGCGCCGGGGTGGGACGAGGCCTATGACTGGAAGGGCTACGTGCCGTTCGAGGCCATGCCGACGACCCTCGATCCTGCGGAGGGCTTCATCGTCGCGGCGAACCAGGCCGTGACGGCGAGCCCCACGCCGTTCCTCACGTCCGAGTGGGACTACGGCTACCGGTCCCAGCGCATCCGCACCCTCATCGAGCGGGCGACGGAGGGTGGCGGCAAGATCACGGCACAGCAGATGGCCGACATCCAGATGGACTCGCGCAACGAGTTCGCCCCCAAACTCGTCGAGGCGCTCCTGGCCGTCCCGCTCGAGGGGCCAGATGACTCCGAGGTCGAGGTGGCCTTCACCCGGGAGGCGCAGGACCTGCTGCGTGACTGGGACTTCACGACGCCAGCGGACGACTCGACCTCGGGTGCGGCCGCCGCCTACTACAACGCCGTGTGGGCCAACCTGCTCACCCTGCTCTTCGACGACGAAGTCCCGGAGGACCTGCGAGCAGACGGCGGGGACCGCTACATGGCGGTCGTGGGGCGTCTGCTCGACAACCCCAAGAGCGCCTGGTGGGACAACCGGCAGACGGCCGGAATCACCGAAGGCCGGGACGAGATCCTGCGCCAGGCCCAGGTCGAGGCGCGCCTCGAGCTGACCCGCACACTCGGCAAGGACCCCGACGACTGGCGCTGGGGCGCGCTGCACAGGGTGGATCTCGAGCATCGGCCACTGGGCTCGGACACCCTTCCCGGTGTCGTGCGCAGCGTGTTCAACCGCGGCGGCTTCGAGTTGCCGGGCGGGTCATCGATCGTCAACGCGAACGGCGGCGACATCAGCGTCGGATATGGCGTCACCTGGGGACCGTCGATGCGGATGGTCGTCGACCTGGGCAACCTGGACCGCTCGACTTGGATCAACCTGACCGGCGCGAGTGGTCACGCCTTCAATGGTCACTACGACGACCAGACGGAGGATTGGGTCGAGGGGCGTCAGGACCCGTGGCCGTTCACCGAGAAGGCCGTGCGCGAGGCGACCGAGGACGAACTCACCCTCGTGCCCGAGGGCGCGGGCTGACGCTCAGAGCCACGTGATCCCGTCGGCGGTGAGGACACCGTCAACGGGTTCGTCGTGGTCGTCGGCGGGCAACGCGGTCGGGTGGATCTCGCCCGGGTGCAGGACGACAAGCACTGGCGCGTCAGGCCGACGCCGGGGGAGCGCCCGGTCATAGCTGCCGCCGCCCCGCCCCAGTCGTGTGCCCGACGAGTCGACGGCCAAGCCCGGCGCCAGAACGAGTACCGCAGCCGAGATCGCGGCCGGACCGAGCGGCATACGTCGATCGTCCTTTGCGTCGCACCAGTCAAGATCGTTGTCCGGCAACGTGATTGGAACAAGCACGCGTATGCCGTGACGCACCAGCGCTTCGATGGTCGCAATCGTGGGTGGCTCGCTGCGCATGGCCTCGAAGGCCGCGATCGTGTCGCCTTCGCCGAGACCTCGCGTGCGCACGACGTCGAGGACATGATCGGCGAGGGCCCTGTCGTCAGCGAGTCGGTCGCGGCCGGCGACGATCTCGCGTCGGGCCGCCAGCAGGTCCGAACGCAGAGAGGTCTTCGTGCTGCGGGCAGCCGTCTCGTCCATGTGACCAGTGTCGCCTGCCGCGGTTCGACCCTGCGCATCCGAGCGGCTCACCTAGGGTTGCGGTCATGGGTGTGGACGGACTGCGGCAGGCCACTGAGCTGATGCGCGCGCGGGGGGTCGACGAGCGGGCGGTCGGGGCGTTCACCCGCTTCTACGGCATGCTCGAGGCGGAGGCGACCGGCCACATCCTCGAGGACACCATCGAACCCCTGGGGCGGGTGCACTCGCTCGCCGATCTCGAGGTCGACGAGGCGGAGTTGCAGGCTGCCGCGGCCGTGTCGGTCGTGCTCAAGCTGAACGGCGGGCTCGGCACGTCGATGGGCATCAGTGGACCCAAGACCGCACTCCCGGTGCGCGACGGGCTGACCTTCCTCGACATCATCGCCCGGCAGATCCTCGTGCTGCGCCGGCGATATGACGCTGCGCTGCCCATCGTCTTCATGGACTCGTTCCGCACCCAGGTCGAGACCCTGCAGCACCTCACGAAGCATGCTGGTCTCGAGGTCGACGGGCTGCCGCTCTCCTTCCTCCAGAGTGCCGAACCCAAGCTGAGAGCCGATGACCTCACTCCCGTCTCATGGCCGGAGGACCCTGAGCTGGAGTGGTGTCCGCCGGGCCATGGCGACGTCTACATCGCGCTCCAGTCCAGTGGGCTGCTGGACACCCTGCGCGACAAGGGTTTCCGCTACCTCTTCCTCTCCAACGGAGACAACCTCGGCGCGACGTTCGACCCGCGGATCCCGGCATGGATGGCTCGCGACGGCGTTCCCTACGTCGCCGAGGTGTGCGAGCGGACCCGCAACGACCGCAAGGGTGGGCACCTGGCCCGTCGCCGCGAGGACGGTCGGCTCATCCTCCGTGACTCCGCGCAGGTCGCTCCGGGGGAGGAGGAGTTCTTCGCCGACAACGAACTCCACGAGTACTTCCACGTCAACAACCTGTGGATCGACCTCGACGTGCTCGCCGAGCGGCTCGCCCAGCGGGCCGGAGTGCTGGAGCTGCCGATCATCGTCAATCGCAAGACCGTCGACCCGACCCGCAAGGACTCGACGCCGGTGATCCAGATCGAGTCCTCCATGGGGACGGCGATCGAGGTCTTCGAGGGCTCGCAGGCACTCTTCGTCCCGCGTGATCGGTTCCGCCCGGTCAAGACCACCAACGAACTGTTGCTCGTGCGCTCGGACCTCTACGAGCTCGACGCGGCCAGTCGCGTCGTGTCGCGAATCGACCACGAGGAGCCCTACGTCGACCTGTCGAGCGAGTTCAGGTTCGTGGATGATTTCGACGCGCGCTTCCCACGGGGTGTCCCGTCGATCCGTGAGGCACGGTCACTCGTCGTCGAGGGTGACGTGACGTTCGGGGGCGACGTCACGTGCGTCGGTGACGTGACGGTGCGCGCCGAGTCTCCCCGGGTGATCGCCGACGGCACCCGCCTCGAGGGCGACGCGTGAGGACCGTCGAGGAACACCGCGCCGCAGTTCTCTCGCTCGTCTCAGCCCTTCCTCCAGTCACGGTCCCGTTGTCCGAATCGTTGGGGCGCGTCCTGGCTGCCGATGTGGTTGCGGCCGTGGACCTTCCGGGCTTCGAGAACAGCGCCATGGACGGGTATGCCGTCCGCGCGGCTGACGTTGCCGGCGCCGCTCCGGGGTCGCCGGTCTTCCTCGATGTCCACGGTGACATCCGGGCGGGGGACACGCGGCCCCACGAGCTGAGGGCGGGTGCAGCGATGCGGATCATGACTGGCGCACCGATGCCGGCCGGGGCGGACGCCGTGGTGCCTGTCGAGGACAGTGACGGGGGTGTGCAGCGTGCTGCGCTGACACTCGCACCGGACGTGGGTCGTCATGTGCGCCGCCAGGGAGAGGACGTCCGCGTGGGCGACGTTGTGCTGCGAGCAGGGGCCACGGTGACTCCCGGCCGGCTCGCCCTCGTCGCGGCGGCCAACGTGCCCGACGTGGCAGTGGCACCTCGGCCCCGCGTCGTGGTGTTCTCCACCGGCGATGAGCTCGTCCCGGTCGGCCTGGACCTGGAGCATGGACAGATCGTCGACTCGAACGGTTCGATGCTGGCGGCACTGATCCGGGCTGCCGGGGCGGACCTGGTCGGCGTGGGGCACCTGGCGGACGACGTGGCCGCCTGGACGACACTCCTGGAACGCATGCCCGGGCAGCCCGACCTGATCCTCACGACCGGCGGCGTCTCGATGGGCGCCTATGACACCGTCAAGGAGGTCCTGACGGAGACCGGCACCGTGGACTTCGTCAAGGTGGCGATGAGGCCCGGAATGCCGCAGGGCGCCGGAGTCGTGGGGGAGTCCCGGACGCCGATCATCACGCTGCCCGGCAACCCGGTGAGTTCGTTCGTGTCCTTCCACGTGTTCGTCCTGCCTGTGCTGCGGGCACTCGCAGGGCTCGACCCGCAGGTCCCGCTCGTCGAGGGTGTCGCAGCGCAGTCGTGGTCGTCCGTGGCGGGCAAGGTCGAGTTCGCGCGCGTCGTCTCGGATGACGCTGGGGTCCGCCTGTCCGGTGGCCAGGGTTCGCACATGCTGGGCGCCCTTGCGGAAGCAACGCATCTCGCGGTCATCGGTGAGGACACGACCGAGATCCGCCCGGGGGACCCCGTCCACCTCCTCCCACTCGTGGGGCAGGATTGACCTGTCCCGAACTCACCCAATTGGACGGTTCGGGACGTGCCATCCTGCAAACTTCAACGTTCCGAACTCACCCAATAGGACAGTTGGGGACGAGCAATCGGCAATCTTCAACGTTCCGAACTCACCCAATTGGACGGTTCGGGACGTGCAACCTTCAACGTCCCCAAGCGTCCAATTGGGTGACTTTGGGACGACTTTGGTGAGTGAGGAACGACGTGACGGGCGATCAGGGTGACGGCCAGAAGGCGAGCGGGCTGACGCACGTGCGCGCCGACGGCACGGCGCACATGGTTGACGTCTCGGCCAAGGCGATCACGGCTCGCGAGGCCAGTGCCCGGGGCCGCGTCCTCCTGTCGGGCGAGGCGGTCTCCGCCCTTCGGGACGGGACGGTCCCCAAGGGTGACGCGCTCGCGGTCGCGCGACTGGCCGGCATACAGGCGGTGAAAAGGACTCCGGAACTGATTCCGCTCGCGCACCCGGTCGCGGTGCACGCCGCCTCGGTGGACCTCGAGGTCACGGACGACGGCGTCGACATCGCCGCCACCGTGCGCACGGCGGACCGGACGGGCATCGAGATGGAGGCCCTCACCGCCGTGAGCGTCGCCGCGCTGGCGCTCATCGACATGGTCAAGGCCGTCGACAAGCACGCCCGCATCACCGACGTCCGGGTCACCGCCAAGTCCGGCGGACGATCCGGCGACTGGGTCGAACCGTGAGCGGCGAGCGGCCCCTCGAGGGACGGCGCGCAGTCGTCGTGACCGCCTCGACGCGCGCGTCGCAGGGGGTCTATCCGGACAAGGGCGGGGCCCTCATCGTCGAGGCGCTGCGCGCCTGGGGCGCCGAGGTGGCCGATGCGAGTGTCGTTGCGGACGCGGACGTGGCGTCAGCCCTGGCGGCCGCGGTGGCGACAGCGCCTGACCTCGTGCTCACGACCGGGGGCACGGGAATCAGCCCCACGGACGCGACGCCCGAGGCCACCGCGCCGCTGCTCGAACGTGAGATTCCCGGTGTGGCAGAGGCGATTCGGGCCGCCGGAGTCGCTGCCGGGGTGCCCACGGCGATGCTGTCGCGCGGCCTCGCGGGAGTCGCCGGACGGACGCTGGTCGTCAACCTGCCGGGGTCGGCAGGTGGCGTGCGCGACGCGCTTGCAGTCCTCGAACCGGTGCTGGGTCACGCCCTGAGTCAGCTCGCCGGTGGTGATCACTGATGCGATGGGGGCGGCAGCGGGAGCACTGGTCTCTCGTGCTCACCGCGACCACCCCTCAAGGTGTGCCCATTCTCCTGCGACCGCTACGCCCCGAGGACGGTGACGAATACTCCTCCCTCCGCGCCCTCAACCGCCACTGGCTGGGTCGTTGGGACGCCACCTCGCCGGTACCCGCCACTGCTCCGCGAACCATCGAGGACCTCGTCGACTTCTATCAGTCAGAGGCCTTGGCTGGACGCATGCTGCCCTTCGTCATCGAGACCAGCGGGCGGCTCGTGGGGCAGCTCAACGTGAGCAACATCGTCCTCGGATCCTTCCGCTCGTGCACCGTGGGCTACTGGGTCGCGCAGGCCAACGCAGGCAAGGGCATCGTGCCCACGGCGCTCGCCCTCGTCGCCGACCATGCGTTCACCGAGCTGGGTCTGCACCGGATCGAAGTCAACATCCGACCCGAGAACACTGCCAGTTTGGCGGTGGTGCGCAAGCTCGGCTTCCGTGACGAGGGCCTACGCCCCCGGATGCTCCACATCGACGGGGACTGGCGCGACCACCGCTCGTTCGCGCTCACGACGGAGGACCTCGAGGGCGCCACGTTCATGGATCGTCTGACCCACTCGTCACAACAGTCACTTGGGCGACACACCGCTGAGGGTCCGACTGCCTGACGCTCCGCACGCCTAACGTCGTGTTCGTGCAGCCGAGCAGCCTCATCTTCCTGGTGATCATCGGGATCTGGGCTGCCTACTTCGTTCAGTACTGGGTCCGTCGCCGCGAGCACCTCGCCACGATCCGGTCGGTCGACGCCTTCTCCGAGACCATGAGGGTCCTCGAACGACGAGCCCCCTTGCCGTCGGTCGAAGGCTCCGGGCAGTCCCCTCGGACCTACGCGGTGAGCCCCGCGCGCGCCGTGCGCCCCCAGGTCACCGTCAAGCGCGCCGAGGCCCACGTCGCGGCCTCGGTGAATCCGTCATCTCGCGATGACATCGCCGACGATGTCGTCGAGCCGGAGGTCGCCACGATGCATCCCAGCCGTGCCACCCGCGGGACCGTGGTCCTCGTCGGGCTCGTCGGCACCCTCGTCTTCGCCGTGCTCGCCGCCTTCGGCGTCCTGCTCTGGTGGTCCTTCGCCGTCCCGCTCGCGATGGCCGTCGGCGGCCTGGTGTGGCTGCGCGCCGGAGTCCAGGCGGAGATCTCGGCTCGGCGGGCCGTCCGACGTCCCGTGCGCCGCGTCCCCGTCGCTGAGCCTGTCCGCGAGACGGCTGCCGGGGACGACGAGGTCGCCGAGCGGATCGACCACGCAGCCCCTGCGCCCGCACCGGCCTCAAGGGTCTCGGCCCGTGAGTTCGAACTCGCCCAGGAGGTCCTGGCAGCCTCGGTTCCCGAGGACGCACCCTTCGATGTGTCCGCGCCCGCTGTCCCGGCGACCGCCGCGGTCGAGGCTCGCGAAGCAGCGTCAGCGGAGCACGGCACCGCCGCTGCCCACGTCGAGGCCCCGGTCGAAGCCGTTCAGCAGTTCGCCCTTCCCGAGGTGGACGAGGACGACATCCCACTCACCTGGGATCCTCGTCCGGTGCCGCGTCCCACCTACACGATGAAGGCCAAGGCCGCGGATCGTCCGGCGCCGACCGCCCAGCCGGAGCCGGCGGCCGAAGCCGAGTGGCCGGCATACGACGAAGTTCCGGAACGCCGCATCGTCGGTGGCTGAGGCACGAGCCTCGCCCCCCGCTCACACGACCGAACGCCCCGCGAATCCTCGCGGGGCGTTCGGTCATCCGGGTGGCTAGTCGTCGGCCTGTTCGGCCTCGACGAGTTCCTCCTCGAGGTCCTCCGGGACTTCCTTGCCGTCGAGCAGGTGGTGGCCGACAGCGTTGAGGACCGCGACGAGGGGGACCGCGATCAGGGCGCCGAGGATGCCGGCCACGACGACGCCACCGGCGATACCGAGGATGACTGCGAGCGGGTGCA
Organism: Knoellia sinensis KCTC 19936; assembly: GCF_000768705.1. GTDB lineage: Bacteria > Actinomycetota > Actinomycetes > Actinomycetales > Dermatophilaceae > Knoellia > Knoellia sinensis. Next base: position 22,775 of record NZ_AVPJ01000021.1, on the reverse strand, counting down.
CACGCACGGCCCGGCCGAGGAGCAACGGCTGGAGCACATGCGACTCGAGCTGCTGCACGGCGATGACACCACCGAGCATGAGGAGCGCCTGGAACGGGCCGAGGGCCACAAGCGCCAGCAGCACCGCGACCGAGCCCGAGATGGTGGCGCCGATGATCGGCACGAAGGCACCGAAGAAGACGAGCACCGCGATCCCGGAGGCGAAGGGGACGCCGAGCAGGCCTGCCACGAGCCCGATGCCGAGGGCATCCGCAGCCGCGACGAGGATCGTCGCGCGAGTGAAGGCCGACAGCTGACCCCACGCGATGACGCCGGACGAGTGGACCCGGTCGCGCGAGTTCCGGGGGAAGAGCCGGACGGCCCAGGCCCAGATCTGCTCGCCCTGGTAGAGGAAGAAGAACAGAGCGAACAGGGCGATGAAGAACCCGGCGACGAGGTGCGTGACCGTGAGCCCGGCCTGGGCGGCGGTCGCGCCGAGCGTGCCCCCGCTGGAGCCCACAGCCTCACGAGCACGGTCGACCCACTCCTCCACCTGGGTGTCGGTGATGCCGAACGTGTCGCGGAACCACACGCGAATCTCGTCGATGCCCTGACCGACCTGATCGCTGATGTCGCTGAACTGCGAGGTGAACTGCGACCCGACGAAGCTCAGGGCGCCAACGATGAAGGCCAGCGTGCCGAGCACGGTGATGCCGGCGGCGGCGCCCCGCGGGAGGGCGCGGCAGAGGGAGCGCGTCACCGGGTTGAGCAGGGCGGCGAGCAGGAGTGCCACGATGAGCGGGACGGTCACCGCGGAGAGGTAGGCGAAGACCCACAGCGCCCCGAGGATCGCCGCCGCGATGATGATGAGCCGCCACGCCCACTCGCTCGCGGTGCGCACGCCCATGGGGACCTGCCACGCGGCCGGCTGGTGCGACGGATCCGTGTCGATCGGGGGGTGCGTGGGGGCGGGCGCGGACTCGGAACGGGGGGCTGCGGCGCCAAGGCGGGGGAGGGCTGCGGGGTCGGCGCGCGCGAGGCGGGCGGACGGCATACGGAGGCGCATGAAAACGAGCGTATGCCGGGTGGTCCGGTTTCGTGGGCAGCCTCACCCGGTGTTATCGTGATCCCCGCTCAAGGGGCTGTGGCGCAGTTGGTAGCGCGTCTCGTTCGCAATGAGAAGGCCAGGGGTTCGAATCCCCTCAGCTCCACTTGACGGTGACCCCGTCCGACCAGCACTGATGTGCTCAGTCGGGCGGGGTTTCGTCGTTGTCACTCGGATCCGTGTTGAGAACGGTCAACGCCTGCCCGGTCGGCAGGGGTGCCGAGGCCGATCGCGACTGGCCGGAACCTTCGCGGGGCGAGGTGCGTCGCATGTACATGACAGAACGCCTAGTGGTCTTGGTCGCGTGCGGACTCCTCCTCGCGGGTTGCGGTACGCAACGTTCGACCACCGACCCTATGAGCGAAGGTGCGTTCCATGACCGGGCGACGGAGGTGGCAGCGGCGTGGCAGGAGCGCGGGATCGCCGCGGCCTGGACCAACGGCTTCGTCCCCCTGCAAGAGCTCGTCGTGGAGCCGGACTGGCGCCCCAATGGGTTCCTCGAGGCCTCCTTTGGAAACGGCTGGATCCGCACCTCGGCTGCCCTGCCCGATGTGGGCGGGCGCGGGGTCATACGGTTCGGGGACGGCTCGTCCCTCTCGGTTCCGCTCGTCGGGGCGAAGGCGGCCTACGGCCAACTGCCCCAGCGGTCTGGTGAGTGCTCCGCGGATGGTCAGCCGCCCGGTTGCCCGTGGCTGACCATCACTCAGGCACGGCTGTCCACCGTCCAGATCGAGACGTCAAGAGGCCCAGCCGAGGTGCCCGCGTGGTCCTTCACGGTCGACGGACTGCCACAGCCTCTGCTTCGGGTCGCTGTTGCCCCGTCAGCGACAACGTCCCTGCCGGTCGAGCCGTCAAGCTTCGCCGGTCCCGGTGGGGTCGTGTCCAGGAAGCAGCTCGCATCAAGCCACGGAAACTCCATAGCCTTCGACATCGAAATGGGCGCATGCAATGGCGCGCAGGGGCTTGTCAGCGAGTTCCCAGACGTGATCGTGGTCGGTGTCTCCGTGTCACCACAAGAGGTGGATGCCTGCATCGCTGCGCTCTTGCCCCGGCGAGTCGAGGTACGCACGACTCGGCCGGTCGGCACCCGACCGATCGTGGACGAGAGCGGCCGCCCCGTACTGACCCGGCCGGTCACCCCCACCCTCACACCGTGAGACGGATAGCGCACTCGCCGTCGCAGTGGAGGCTCACGTAGCGGTGAGCATCAGGAGCGGCAAAGGGCGCGCTGGCCGGCTCAGGCATGCTCAGGCCACGCGGGACGTGCGTCGTTTGCCGCCTCCTGTGCCCGCACCGGAGGCATGATCGATGCATGACGGGTCGCCAGGACGCGGTGGAGCTGCTGGCGGAACTGGTGTCGATCGACAGTGTGAATCCGGGGCTCGTTCGGGGCGCTGCGGGTGAACGCGCCATCCTGGAGCGGCTGTCATCGCGGCTTTCGGCGGCAGGCTTCACCGTCACCTCCGTGCCCCTCTCGGCCAGCCCGGGGCGTGCGAGTCTGGTGGCGGTTCCGCCCGCTGTCGGTGACGGCGACGTCCCGACGATCATCCTGAACGGGCACCTCGACACGGTCGGCGTGGCGGGGATGGCTGACCCGTTCACCCCTCGCGTGGACGGCGACAGGCTCCATGGCCGGGGTGCTGCAGACATGAAGGGTGGCGTCGCGGCGCTTGTCGTGGCCGCTGAACGCGTAGTCGCAGCGGGGGCGCCCATCCGACCGGTGCTGGCGCTGGTCGCCGACGAGGAGGACCTGAACGCGGGCAGCGAGTCGGTGATCGCCACGCTTCCGGACCTGGGTGTGCACCCGGACCTCTGCCTCATCGCCGAGCCGACGGATCTTGCCCTGGCTCGATCACTGCGCGGCTTCGCCGTCATCCGGGTGACGTTCCGCGGACGCGCGGCACACAGTTCTCAGGCCGAACTCGGCATCAACGCGATCACCCACCTGGGGCAGTTCTTGTATGCCGTCGACCGACATGCGCCGAACGTCCGGGCACGGGGTGGTGACCTCATGGTGACGGTCGCGAGTGGGGGGTCCTCGCCGTTCGTCGTACCCGATGAGGCCGAGTGCCTCGTCGAGATGCGGACGACACCTGAACAGGCCTGCGGTGAGGCGCTTGCCGAGGTCCGTTCCTTGTTGGAGCCGGAATGGCAGGCTGAGGCCACTCTTGTGGCGGGGCGCGATGGGTGGCGCATGGACGAATCTGGCCCGGCTGTCGACTACGCGGCAGCGCTGGGCGGTCGGTTGGGTACGGCCCCGACGTTCGATGCGCCCTACTGGATGGAGGCTCCCCTCTGGCAGCAGGTGTGCCCCACGGTGATCTGCGGTCCATCCGGGGGAGGGTTGCATGCCGCGGACGAGTGGGTTTCCCTCGGTCAGGTGAGTGCGTTCACCGACGCCTTGATCCACGTGCTGAACGACTGGCGACCAACCAGACCCCACACCGAAACGGCTCAGGAGTCCCGATGACAGCAGAGAATCCCTATCGCCCCGGGCGCGATCACACGTCCCGGACCTTTCCGGTCATTCCACCGATCTACCAGTCGACGACGTTCGAACTCGACGACACCTCCTACGCCGACGTCCAGGGGACCGGTGGCCTGCACGAGACGTGGTACTCGCGGTTCAACAACCCGACCGTCGATGCGGCCGGAGCCGAGGTTGCCCGGCTCCACGGCGCTGCCCGCACCCAGATGACCTCCAGCGGTATGGCCGCCATCGCGACGACGCTGGTCACCCTGCTCCGCAGTGGCGACACGATCGTGGCCTCGAAGCAGGTCTACGGCGACACCGATGACCTGCTGCAACGAGACCTCCCGGGCCTGGGGATCAATGTCGTCCGCGTCGACGCGTTCGACACGGCTGCGTGGGAACGCGCAACGGCCGAGCACCGTCCGGCCGTCCTCTTTGGCGAAACCCTGTCGAACCCGCAGCTGAGGCTGCTGAACATCCCCGCTGTCGCGGCGATCGCCCACGGCGCCGGCGCTCGGCTCGTCGTGGACAACACCTTCGCGACCCCGTTCTGCACCAGGCCGCTCGAACTCGGCGCCGACGTCGTCGTCGAGTCGGCCACGAAGTTCCTCGCCGGACACTCGGACGTCGTCGCGGGAGCCGTGACGATGAATGACCTGTCGCTCGCCGATGAGGCCCAACGGCGCATGATCACTTTCGGTGGGTGTCTGGATCCACACGCTGCGTTCCTCGTGTGGCGTGGCCTGCGAACGTTCGGGGTTCGACTGGCCGAGGCCTGTCGGTCGGCGGACGTGATCGCGACCAAGTTGGCCGACGAACCGGAGGTTGAGCACGTCCGCTATCCGGGGCGGCTCGACCACCCGGATGCGGGCGACGTCGTCGACCGCGTCATGCCCGGTCCGAAGGGGGCGATGGTCAGCCTCGTGCTGGCGGGCGGGGACGAACGAGTGCTTCAGGTGCTCAGGAGGCTCCAGGTGGCGGTCGAGGCCACCAGCCTGGGTGGGGTGGAGAGCTTGGCCAGCGTCCCGTTCAACTCGTCCCACTTCAACATGACGCCGCAAGAGAGACTCGACGCAGGAATCCCGCCGGGGCTCCTCCGGCTGTCCGTCGGACTCGAGGGTGCCGACGTCCTCGTCGACGACCTCCGACAGGCGATCGCGGCGACCGCGTCTCCCTGAACCCGGCGGACCGCACTCCGCACACCGAGCTGTGTGGTGAGATTCGTGCGTGGCCGTCGTCGACTGGCTGGACCGATTCCAGCGCAAGCACCCCGTGCTGGGGTACCCGCTCGCGGTCGTCTACAAGTTCTACGACGACCAGGCGGGCTACCTGGTCGGGCTCATCGCCTACTACTCGTTCCTCTCGTTCCTCCCGTTGCTCCTGATCTTCACGACGGCCCTCAGCCTCGTGCTGCAGAACTATCCGGACCTCCAGGAACGGATGATCGACTCGGCCCTGTCGGAGATCCCCGTGATCGGAGCGCAGTTGGGGGAGCCGGCGACACTGCGCGGGAGCATCACCGGTGTCATCGTCAGCGGCGTCATTGCTCTCTACGGTGGGCTCGGCATCGGGCAGGCCTTCCAGTACGCGATGAACACCGTGTGGGGGGTGCCGCGGAACTCACGCCCCAACCCGTTCCGATCCCGCGGACGCAGTTTCCTGTTGCTCCTCACCATCCTGCTCTTCGTCATCATCACGACGACGATCTCGATCGTGAGCGCGCGGGCGATTGGCAGTTTTCCGGTGACCACTCGTGTCGCTGTCGTCGTGGCGACGTTCCTCGGTACGGCCCTGGTCTTCGCCCTCGGGATGCGCCGGGCCGTTGCGCTGAACCTGAGGCTCCGGGATGTCCTCATCGGGGCGTTCGGCGCTGCTCTCACGTGGCAGGGTCTGCAGTACTTCGGCGTCGGGTTCGTCGAGCGAGCGGTCAACGCGACGTCCGCGATCAACAGCGTCTTCGGCCTCGTCATCGGACTCTTCGTGTTCTTCCACCTCGCGGCCTTTGGGACGGTGTTCTTCGCCGAAGCCGATGTCGTGCGTGCGAACCACCTTTACCCTCGGGCGCTCCTCACGCTGTTCACCGACAATGTGGATCTCACCGATGGGGATCGCCGGGCCTACGCCCAGCAGGCTCGGATCGGTCGGTTCAAGCAGTACCAACAGATCGACGTCGACTTCGAGCGTCCGCCTCCGGCGAGTCAGCCGCCGACGGGCAGCAACGGAACGGGATCAGGCCAGCGGTGACTGGTCGGCACGCGTCGTAGACACGGCGCGCTCACACAGGCCGAGGAATGCGCCGAGCGCGATGAGCTCGTCCGCGTTGCCCGGCGGGAAGTCGGTCAGAGTGGTGGAGTGCACGATGTATGCCGCGTGCTTGCCGCGCGACACGGCGACGTTGAGTCGGTGCCGGTCCAGCAGGAATCCCATGCCGCGCGACACGTCGCCGTGCGAAGAGGCGGCCAAGGACAGGATGGCGATCGGCGCCTCCTGCCCCTGGAACTTGTCGACCGTGCCGACGGCCACCGACTCGAGACGGGCCTCGCGCAACTGGGCCTTGATCGCGCCGACCTGGCTGTTGTAGGGGGTGATCACACAGAAGTCGGCCTCGCGGAGCTCACGGCCCAAGGGGGTGTCCTCATCGGCCGCGACCCAGTCACGGCCGAGCAGTGCGCGGACGAGCCCGACGACGGCCGCGGCTTCCTCGGGGGAGTAGGTGCGGTTGTCTCGGTGCTCAACCTGCACGACATGGACCCCCGGCTCCACGCCCGCGAGCGAACGTGCAGCGGTGATCTCCTCCTCGGAGGCGAGCTGACCGGCATACGAGAGGTGTGACACCGCCTCGGTGAGTCGCGGATGCATGCGCCACGTCGTCTCGAGGAAGTAGCCGAGCTCTGGCGGGACGAGTGAGGCCCCGTCCGCGAGCCAGCCGAGGGCCGACTCGTCGACGGGGTCCGGGTGCACTCCTTGGGAGACCTGGGGGAGTTGCGCGGGGTCTCCCAGCAACAGCAGTCGCGAGCCCGCCGCCGAGACGGCGAGAGTCTTGGCGAGGGAGAACTGGCCCGCCTCGTCGATGACGACGAGGTCGAGTCCAAGACGCTCGACGCGCTTGGTGTTGGTGAGGTCCCAAGCGGTGCCACCGACGACGCACCCCTTGCCCTCATGGGCGAGGTCGGCGATGAAGCCCGCCAGGTCGTCGGACTTGCCCAGCGGAGTCCACGAGGGCGTTTCGGTGTGCTTGGGAACCTTGCCAACCTGATCGGAGGGGAGCCCAGCGGCGACCACTGCGGACAGGACGTTCTCGATGGCCGCGTGGCCCTGCGAACAGACACCGACCTTCCAGCCGTGATCCCGGACGAGCCGAGCGATGACCCGTGCGCCGACGTAGGTCTTGCCCGTGCCGGGCGGGCCCTGGACCGCGACGTAGGAGTCGTCCATGCCGAGCAGGGCATCTGTGATGGCATCGACGAAGCGACTGTGACCGACACCAACGGAGGGAAGCGCCCCACCACCGCGGAGGCGCGGAGCCCTCCGCAGCAGCACGTCGATGCCGCTTCGCTGCGGAAGTGCGGGGTGCGACTCCTTGACTTCCTGCGCAATCTCGGCGATTGCGGCGTCGATCGACTTGGTGCCGATCGTGCCCGTCGGCACGAGAGCCAGCGGGAAAGTGTGGACCTCGGTCTTGTTGGGGGCGTTCTCGACGATCGTGAGCCGCTGGCGGACCTGGCCGTTGTCCGCGATGACCTCCTCGGCCTCGATGACCTCAGCAACGCTGGGGCTCTTGGCGTGGGCATTGGTGTCCTGGTGGTCCTTCGCCGGCGGGAAGGCAGGCGGAGCGGCATACAGGGCAGTGACGTTTCCCAACTCCAACAGCGTTCCCCCGACCGGGTTGACGACCACGGTGAAGCGGCGCTTGGAGCCACTACGCGGCGTCGGCTTGTGCCACCCCTCGATGAGTTCGGCCGGACCTTCGACCACGGCGACACCACTGGCGCGCTGCCAGTTGTCGACGGGCTGCGCGATCCGGTCGTAGTGCTCCCACCAGAACGGTTTGTCCTCTCGTGCATGGAACAGGACGGCCGAGGCCACGAGGGCGACTGCGTGGTTCTCGGGAGTGCGGTCCGCCGGTGTGATCTCATCCACCAACGACCGGAGGTCGGACTCGAGAGACAGCGCGGCTTGCCGCTCTGCTTTGACCTCACGCGGCTCGATCATCTCGCCCGGCGCGCCGACGACACCGTCGTCGAGCTGCCGGATGAGCCAGTCGCGCAGCAACCATGTCGAGACGCAGTCCTCCTCGTTGTAGGCCGCGATGCCGCGGATGATCTCGTCGGCGTCGCTGTCGCGCTCCAAGATCCTGGCCATGATGAAGCGGTGGTACTCGACGATCGAATCGTCACCCTTTTGCAGGTCTGCGGTGCGTGCCTCCATGTAGAGCGGCTCGAGCTTCTTGATCGAGTAGGAGCGCTGCCCCACACGGATCGCGGCGCGGACGGTGGCGTAGAGGTCGACGAACACACCGTCCCTCAGGAGCTGATCGACGGCGTCCTCACAGACGGAGTGCCGCGCGGCCAGTCGCTTCAGGGCTGCCGTCTCGTAGGGGGCGTAGTGGTAGATGTGCAGGTCGGGCCAGTTCGCGCGCCGCTTCTCGACGTAGTCGACGAAGTCGATCAACGCCTGCTTCTCCTGGGCGCGGTCATGGGCCCAGAACGCCCGAAAGACTGGCGTCTCGGTGTCGACCTCGACGAGTCCGAAGAGGTACTCAAGCCCCCAAACGCTCGACCCCGCTTCGGTCCAGAGTGGATCGCCCTCGAAGTCGAAGAAGATGTCGCCGGCGCTGGGTCGGGGGAGTCGTCGGATCGACTGTTCGTCGATGACCTCATGGGGCACCGACCCTTCGGCCTCGGCACGCAACTGCAGCCGGGCCTGTGAGCGCAGCCTGTCGAGGCGGTTCGTCTGGATGTCGGTGATGGGGCCCTCGGCGACGGCGAGCTCGTCGATGGTCCGCACATCCGAGTCCAGGAGGCGACGACGAGTCGTCGTACGCATGCCCGCCACGAGCAGCAGGTCGCGGTGGGCGGCCACCTCGGCGTCGCAGACTTCGCATCGGCCGCAGGCCATCCACCGGTCGTCACCCCACGAGCCCGGTCCCGTGTCGGCCCTGTGGTCCTCTACCAGACGATTCAGCCGAGACCAGCGCCTGTGGAAGACGGGAACGATCTCCCCGAGCGGGTAGTCCTGGCGCAGTCCCGAGCCAAGGACGAGTCGGGCCACCGGAGCGGTGGGAACGTCGTGGGCCTGAAGCACCGCCGCGTACGCCGCGATCTGTAGGAGAGCCGGCACGTTGGCAGAACGGGCCAACTTGGTATCGCTGACGAGCCATCCCTGGGGTGTGCGCTCGATGAAGTCGGCGTATCCGAAGAGCTGCCCGTCGAAGATCACGGGCTGGGACAGGACCTCGGCATCGGACGCGAGCGCCGCGAGCGTCTCGTCCATCGCCGCGCCGTAGCCCGCGCGCGTGTGTTCGGCCGGTCGGTTCAGCCCTCGAACCTGACCCGGGTGGTCCGCGTTGAGGCGGCGGAGTTCCAAGCTCTCGTGGGCGAGTCCGAGGTCGATGATGCGCTGTTGCATCGGGCTGTCCTCGACCTCGGGCCGGGGAGCGCGCCCCAGCAGCACGTCGAGCTCGCGGACGAAACGGAATTCGCACTCCGCTGCCGTGCGCAGGTCGTGTGGGCTGAGGACGATCGCGTCGTCACCGGGGAAGAAGAACACAGCATCACCGTAGGCGTGGGTACCGACAGCGCCGGGAGGATCGCGGGTTCGCGCGAGAAGTTCTCGCTACGCGTGACCGCGGCGACCGGGCGAGGTGAGAGAAACCCACTTCCGGCGGGAAGGTTGAGCCGCGGCTCAGATCCAGGACGGGAACCACATGAGGCGCAGCCAGTTCTCATAGGGCACGACCTCGCCGGCATACAGCGGGTAGAACCACGCGAACAGCCCGATCGTCAGCAACAGATAGGCGCCGACCCCGATCGCGGCGAGCCTCCGTCGCTCCGGCGACGCCGACGGCCCACCGAGCACCAGCCCGATGCAGAACACGATGGCGAGCACCACCCACGGCTCGAACGCCACGGTGTAGAAGGCGTAGATCGTGCGGTGCTGATACATGAACCACGGCAGATAGCCGGCCACGATCCCGGCGAGCACCGCACCGGCGCGCCAGTCCCGTCGCACCGCCCAATAGAAGGCGCACACGAGCAACGCGACGATCCCGGCCCACCACACCGAGACTGTGCCGACCGTGTGGACGGCCTGCGCGCACGACTCGACGGTGCAGGACCCCTCGCCGTCCTTCGTCCCCTGATAGAAGAACGATGTCGGCCGGGCCTGGATCATCCAGCCCCACGGGTTCGACTGGTACGAGTGCGGCGTCGACAGCGTGGTGTTGAACTGCCACATGTCCTGGTGGTACTTCACCCAGTTGCGCAGCACCGCCGGCAACCACTGGATGCCCTCGCCGGGGTGGAAGGTGTTCCACTGCCGGTGGTAGCCGTTGCTCGACGCGAACCAGCCGGACCACGAGACCACGTAGGTGACTGCAGCGGTCCCGACAAGCTGCAGTGCGGCATACGGGCCGTCCTTGAAGAGTCCGTCGCGGAGCCAGGAAGGCGACCCCACCGCGCGGCGTGCCCCCATGTCCCAGAAGACCGTCATGAGTCCGAAGACCGCGAGGAAGAACAGGCCCGACCACTTCGTCGAGACGCAGAGCCCGAGCATGAGCCCCGCGACCCAGCGCCAGGGCCGGACTCCCAGCCACGGCGTCGTTTTCAGAGGTATGCCGGGTGCTCGCCTCGCGACGCGCCTCGCCAAAGTTGCCCGACTTGTGTCGCGGTCGGCCACGAGGGCGGCAAACCCGGCGAGCGCGAAGAACGACACGATGATGTCGAGGATGCCGGTGCGGGACATCACGAAGTGCGTGCCCTCGACGGCGAGGAGGAGGGCGGCGATGCAGCCGAGCATGGTGGAGCCGAAAATCCGGCGCGCCACCCGACCGAGGATGAGGATCGACAGGGTTCCGAGAGCCGCAACGGCGAAGCGCCACCCGAACGAGCTCGTCGGCCCGAACAGCCATTCGCCGGCACCGATGAGCCACTTGCCCACGGGCGGGTGCACGACCATGTCGCCCTGGTTGGAGAAGACGTCGACGTTGCCGGCGTTCCAGAGCTTGTCGGCGTCCTCGTTCTTGCCCTCGACGCGCATCTCGACGCCGTGCTCGATGAGCGACCAGCCCTGCTTGACGTAGTACGTCTCGTCGAAGACGAGGGAGTCCGGTCGGCCGAGCTGCCAGAAGCGAAGGAAGCCACCGACAGCGGCGATGAAGAGGGGGCCGAGCCAGCCCCAGAGGGTGTCGGTGGGTCGGGTCCCGAGGAGGCGCGCGTGCAGCTCGTCGGTCCGGGTCACCGGCACATCGTAGGCAACGCGGCCTGAGTCGGCGCTGTGACGTGCGTGGGAGGATCGCGGCATGGCTGAGGCGTCGGTGTCGAGTTCGGGCGAAGGAGTGCTCGTCCTGGCGGCGACGCCGATCGGTGACCCACGCGACGCGGCACCGCGCTTGGCCGACGAACTGGCTGGTGCCGACGTCATCGCGGCCGAGGACACCCGGCGGCTTCGACGGCTGTGCCAGGCGCTCGACGTGAACCCTGTGGGGTCGGTGGTCAGCTACCACGAGCACAACGAGGCGTCCCGAACCGCCGATCTCGTCGAGAGACTTCGCGAAGGCGCTCGCGTTCTCGTCGTCACTGATGCCGGTATGCCGTCCGTCTCCGACCCCGGGTATCGCCTGGTCAGTGCCGCGATCGGGATCGACGTGCGGGTGACGTGTGTGCCCGGGCCTTCGGCCGTGTTGATGGCGTTGGCCGTGTCGGGGCTGCCGGTGGACCGGTTCTGCTTCGAGGGGTTCCTGCCACGCAAGGGCGGTGAGCGGTTGCGGGCGCTGAAGGCGCTCGAGGCGGAGAAGCGGACGATGGTCTTCTTCGAGGCGCCGCACCGGATCGCCCAGTCCTTGGCTGCGATGGAGTCGGTGTTCGGGGGCGAGCGGCGGGCAGCGGTGTGCCGGGAACTGACGAAGACCTACGAAGAGGTGCGGCGCGGGTCGTTGGTGGAGCTCGTGGCGTGGGCCGACGATGGGGTGAAGGGCGAGATCACCGTGGTGGTGGCCGGGGCGGCTGCTGTCGCCGGGGATGTCGAGAGCAACCTCACGGGCATTCTGGATCGGGTCGCGGCGGGGGAGCGACTCAAGGACGTGTGCGCCGACGTGTCCGCTGCAACGGGCCTCTCCAAGAAGGCGCTCTACGACGCCGCCCTCGCTGCCCAGAAACCCTGAGCCCGAGCGTCGGAACCAGGTGGGGATTCACGGGTCGGGGGTTGTGCGATGAGTCGGGGTGCCTGCGACCCCCGACTGATCGCGTAGGCCCCGACAGGCGGTGACTGACCCGAGCTTGCGACTACTTCGGCGCTCGTCCTTGACGGGCTTCGCGAAATCCGAGCACGAGGGCGACGACGCACACGAGCGCGATGACGACACCGGTCACGGTTCGCGACAGAAGCCCCAACACCACGGGGATGGCGAGCACTGCAGTGGCAAGCACCAACAGGAGAACCGAGCTCGTGTCGCGCACCTTCGCCATGTGGTCATCCGACCACAGCATCAGCTCTCTCGGCGCAGTTCGGGGTGGGTCAGGCGACTGAGATGACGCAGGTGCCTGCAGTGGGCGGGGCCTCGAGGCGGGCCGGGGGATGGGCGCGGGGATGGGCGCGCCGCATCGTCTGGGCGAGTGCCTCACGCCCCAACGCCGAGTCGGTGCGAGGCAGCCGTCGCTGCCCAACGCTGATGCTTGGATGAGCCCATGAGTCTTGTCTCCCGGCTGGCAGGTGGAACGCTCCTTGGTGTTGTGATCGGTGCCGTGGTGGGCTTGGTGTCCTCCACGTGGCTCGGTAGCCCGAGCAGCATGGGATCGGGCGCTTTCTCGGGCGCAGGGATCGGCTTCGTCCTGACCTTGATGAACGAGTGGTGGGGTCCGCCGCCCGGAGCCGGCGTGCCGAAGAAGCGCGACGCGTCGAGACATGACGCGAGCGACCCGACATAGGTCGAGGTAGTACGAAACGCCGCCCTCGCGGCACAGAAGCGCTGACTCCCATACCCGACTTTGTGCCCGATTGGGACATGAGGAGCGCAGCGACGAGTGTCCCAACCGGGCACAAAGTCGTCAGCAGGTGACGCAGGTTCTTGCGGTGGGTCTGGCCTCGAGGCGGGCAGCCGGGATGGGCGCGCCGCACCGCTCGCAGATCCCATAGGTGCCGGTCGCCAGGCGCTCGAGGGCCGCATCGATCTCGACGAGCTGGGTTCGGGCCTGCTGGATCAGGGCATCGACCTGGGAGCGCTCGAAGGCGATCGTCGCGCCCTCGGGGTCGTGCTCGTCGTCGGCGTTGCTGTCCCTCGACGCGTCGACGAACCGGTCGAAGTCGTCCGTGAGATTGGCCAGCCGCTCAAGGGTCGCCAGCCGCTCTCGCTTGAGCACGCCGCTCATGTCGTCCACGAATGCATCGTGTCACCGGGCACCGACAAGGCCAGCGTCCGCACGTCTGGTCGCGATGGCGACCACACTTGCGGACGCAGGCTGAGCGGACGGCGAGCGGACGGCATACGGGATCGTTGAACTACGGACGAGTATTGGGCATATGTCACACAGCACTTAGGCCAGCCTCAGCACATGTGGCGGCTCGACGCGCGGTACCTTTCGCTCATGCCCACGACGACGCTCTCCCCGCGCACGAACACGGCGCGGAGCACGACGATCGCGCTGAAGCTGCTCATGGCAGTGACCGGCCTGGTCTTCGTCGGATACCTGATCCTCCACGCCTACGGAAACCTCAAGGCGCTCGCGGGAGAGGAGGCGTTCAACACCTACGCACACCACCTGCGCACGTTCGGTGAGCCGATGCTCCCCTACGGCGGGCTCCTGTGGGCGGTCCGGATCATCCTGATCCTCTCGCTCATCGGTCACGTGTATGCCGCGTTCCGCCTCTGGAGCCGCGCCGGCAGTGCTCGCCGCACCAAGTACGCCGCCGTGAAGACCGCTGCCACGTCGCAGTGGATGCGCTGGGGCGGGGTCTTCATCCTCGTCTTCGTCGTGTGGCACCTGCTCCACTTCACGATCGTGAAGATCTCGCCCAACGCCGACAAGCAGGGCGCCGAGATCACCGCCAACCCCTACCAGCTCGTCGTGGCGAGCTTCGAGGTCTGGTGGATGGTGATCATCTACGTCCTCGCGATGGTCGCGCTCTTCATGCACCTCAAGCACGGCTTCTACAGCGCCCAGCAGACGCTCGGCCTGACCGGGTCGCCCAAGGCCAACGCGCGGGCCAAGACCCTCGGCCTGGGTGTCGCGGCGCTCATCGTCGTCGCGTTCCTCATCCCGCCGCTGTCCATCGCCTTCGGCCTGATCAACTGAAAGTGCCGCTGACTCATGACTGACAAGACCACCGACTCCGGCTCCGGTTCCACCGCCGCCAGCATGTTCAACGGGATGTACACCGAGGGTGCGCGCATCCACGACCAGAAGGCGCCGGACGGCCCCATCGAGAAGAAGTGGACCCGCCGCAAGTTCGAGGCGGCCCTGGTCAACCCGGCGAACCGACGCAAGATGTCGGTCATCATCGTCGGCACCGGCCTCGCGGGTGGCGCTGCCGCCGCGACGCTCGGTGAGGCCGGCTACCACGTGAAGTCCTTCTGCTTCCAGGACTCCCCGCGTCGTGCGCACTCCATCGCCGCGCAGGGTGGCATCAACGCCGCCAAGAACTACAAGGAGGACGGCGACTCGATCCAGCGCCTCTTCTACGACACGGTCAAGGGTGGCGACTACCGCTCGCGCGAGGACAACGTCTATCGCCTCGCCGAGGTGAGCGCCAACATCATCGACCAGTGCGTCGCGCAGGGTGTCCCGTTCGCGCGTGAGTACGGCGGCCTTCTCGACAACCGCTCCTTCGGTGGCGTTCAGGTGTCGCGCACGTTCTATGCGCGTGGCCAGACGGGCCAGCAGCTGCTCATCGGCGCCTACCAGGCGCTCGAGCGGCAGGTCGGGGCCGGCACGGTCGAGCAGTTCACCCGCCACGAGATGCTCGAGGTCATCGTCGACGGTGAGGGCGAGGACCGTCGCGCCCGCGGCATCATCGCCCGCGACCTCGTCACCGGTGAGATCCAGACCCACCTCGCCGACGCCGTCGTCCTGGCCTCCGGTGGCTACGGCAACGTCTTCTTCCTCTCGACGAACGCGATGGGGTCCAACGTCACCGCGTCGTGGCGTGCACACCGCAAGGGCGCCTACATGGCCAACCCCTGCTACACGCAGATCCACCCGACCTGCATCCCCGTCTCCGGTGAGCACCAGTCGAAGCTGACGCTCATGTCGGAGTCGCTGCGCAACGACGGCCGCATCTGGGTGCCCAAGAACCGCGAGGACTGCGACAAGGACCCGCGCCAGATCAAGGAAGAGGACCGCGACTACTACCTGGAGCGGATTTACCCGGCGTTCGGCAACCTCGTGCCACGCGACATCGCGTCGCGCCAGGCCAAGAACGTCTGCGACGAGGGCCGTGGTGTCGGCCCGGTCGTCGGCGACTTCCGCCGCGGCGTCTACCTCGACTTCGCCGACGCCATCAAGCGTCTCGGTCGCGCGGCCGTCGAGGAGAAGTACGGCAACCTCTTCGACATGTACGCGCGGATCACGGGTGAGAACCCGTACGAGACGCCCATGCGCATCTACCCGGCCGTGCACTACGTCATGGGCGGCCTCTGGGTCGACTACGACCTGTCGTCCTCGATCCCCGGCCTCTTCGTCGCCGGTGAGGCGAACTTCTCCGATCACGGAGCCAACCGCCTCGGCGCCTCGGCCCTCATGCAGGGTCTGGCCGACGGCTACTTCGTCCTCCCCAACACGATCCGCGACTACCTGGCGAAGGTCCCGACGAGCGACCTCACCGAGGACAGCCCCGCGGTCGTCGAGGCCCGTCAGGCCGTCGCCGAGCGGACGGAGCGCTTCCTCGCCATCAATGGCGACCGCAGCGTCGACAGCTTCCACCGCGAGCTCGGCAACATCATGTGGGAGTACTGCGGCATGGAGCGGTCCGAGGAGGGACTGCTCAAGGCCATCGACCTCATCCGCGGCCTGCGCGACGAGTTCTGGCGCAACGTGCGCGTCCTCGGTGCCGCCGACACCCTCAACCAGTCCCTCGAGAAGGCCGGCCGCGTCGCCGACTTCCTCGAGCTGGGCGAGCTCATGTGCATCGACGCCCTGCACCGCCGGGAGTCCTGCGGTGGTCACTTCCGGGCCGAGAGCCAGACCGAGGACGGTGAGGCGCTGCGTCACGACGACGAGTTCGCCTACGTCGCGGCCTGGGAGTTCACGCCGCCCAGCGGCGAGCAGGAAGGCGTGGGTGCCGGCATGGGAGCCCCCGTCCTCCACAAGGAAGACCTCGTGTACGAGTTCATCGAGCTGAAGCAGCGGAGCTACAAGTGAGCAACATGAATCTGACCCTGAAGATCTGGCGTCAGGCCGGACCCCAGGACAAGGGCCAGCTGGTCACCTACCGGGTGACGGACATCAGCCCCGACATGTCCTTCCTCGAGATGCTCGACGTCCTCAACGAGGAGCTCAACGCCAAGGGCGAGGAGCCGATCGCCTTCGACAGCGACTGTCGCGAGGGCATCTGCGGCATGTGTGGCCTGATGATCTCCGGCCACGCCCACGGTCCCGAGAAGACGACGACGTGCCAGCTGCACATGCGCTCGTTCAAGGACGGCGAGACGATCACCGTCGAGCCGTGGCGTGCCGAGGCGTTCCCGATCGTGCGCGACCTCGTCGTCGACCGTGGCGCGTTCGACCGCATCATCCAGTCCGGTGGCTTCATCTCCGCCAACACCGGTGCGGCCCCCGACGCCCACGCCGCGCCCGTCCCCAAGGACAAGGCCGACCGCGCGTTCATGGCTGCCGAGTGCATCGGCTGTGGGGCGTGCGTCGCGGCCTGCCCCAACGCCAGCGGCATGCTGTTCATGGGTGCCAAGATCACCCACCTCGGTGAGCTGCCCCAGGGCCAGCCGGAGCGCGACGCCCGCGTCGTGTCGATGGTCAACCAGCACGACCACGAGGGCTTCGGTGGCTGCACCAACATTGGTGAGTGCTCGACGGCATGCCCCAAGGGCATCCCGCAGGACGTCATCAGCCAGCTCAACAAGGACCTGCGCACGGCCATGAAGAACGGTCGCTGACCCAGCACCTCTGCTTCCGGGCGGCATACCGACTTTTCGGTATGCCGCCCGCTCGCGTTCCCGGGTAGCCCGCCCCCTCGGTCGGGGCTTCTGTGGTCAGTCGGGGTCTCTACAAGGCCCGACCCACCACACGACCCCCGACCGACGGTGGCCGCCAGTGGCCCTGTGGATATCCCCGCGGCGACATCGGCAGTTCCTGCCACTCTCGGGTGATGCTCGGACCTCCCCGCCACCCACCGTTCGACCCGGCCGTGCTCCACCGCACCCGCGACCTTGTCAGACAAGGGACGACCCCGGGACGCGATGGCTGGCATCAGGTGCGCACCGGAGTGTGGGTCCCGACGAGCGCACATACCGAACTGCTGCCCGTGGATCGCCACGCCGCGCTGGTGCACGCCACCGCGCTGACGCACCGGCGGGGTGAGCACTTGGTGTTCGTGGCCGACTCGGCTGCGGCGGTGCTCGGCCTGCCCCGCATCACCGCGTGGCCGTCCGTGGTGCGGCACCTGGTGAACCGGCGCGGTGTGAGCGGGTCGGCAGTGTTGCGACCGCTCCTCGGCCGCCCGACTGAATACCTGGTCGTCAATGGCGTGCGCGTCTCTACTCCCGCGCGGACCGTCGTCGACCTCGCGCGGCACGGCACGTTGGAGGACGCGGTCACGGCCGCGGACTACTGCCTGCGGCACGTGCTCTGCACCCCGGTCGAGCTGAACGCCGAGCTCGCACTCGTTCCCGCTGGTGCGCCTGGACGTGCCCGCGCCCGCACGGTCGTGGAGTTGGCGGACGGGTTGAGCATGTCACCGGGGGAGAGCTTCTCGCGCGTGCTGATGTTTCGCCATCGCATCCCGAAGCCACGGCTCCAGATGACGTTCACCGACGACGCCGGCCACGTGGGCGATGCCGACTTCTGGTGGGAGGGCGTGGTGGGGGAGTTCGACGGGCAGACCAAATACCGCATCCCGCCCGGCGCCAGCCATGAGGAGGCCGGGAAGGTGTTGTGGGCGGAGAAGAAGCGTGAGGACCGGCTGCGCCGGCTCGCCGAGGTGGCCCGTTGGGTGTGGGCTGATCTCAAGCGTCCCGAGCGGTTGCTCGCGATCCTTGCCGACAAGGGGATCGTGCCGGAGCGGAACTCAACTTGGATCGACCTGGGCCGTCGGTCGGGGCCAGTGTGATGGGTCGGGGCTCTGACGACCCCCGACTCACCGCACGACCCCCGACCGACCGTCCCGCAGTGGTCAGAGCCAGGTGAGGCGGTCCTTGAGGAGCGCGTAGCCGACGAACGCCACGACATCGAGCACCGTGTGAGCCACGACGAGCGGCCCGACGCGCTTGGTCTTCGTGTAGAGCCAACCGAACAACAACCCCATGATGACGTTGCCGACGAAGCCGCCAAACCCCTGATACAGGTGATACGAACCCCGGATCAGTGCTGAGGACACGATGATTCGCGTCGTCGACCACCCTGCCTTCGACCAGCGCGTGAAGAGGTAGCCCACCATCACGACTTCTTCGAGCACCGCGTTCTGCGTCGCAGCCAGCACGAGCACGGGCACCGCCCACCAGGTTTCACCAAGGTTCGCCGCGGCGATGGTGGTGTTGAGATCGAGAGCCCGCGCGACGGCATACAGGCCCAGACCGGGGATGCCGACGAGAGCCGCGAGACCGAGGCCGCGCACGAGGTCTCGCGCCGGCTGCGTCCAGTCCCAGCCGATCGCGAAGCGAGCGCGAGCATCCCCGCGTGACAACAGGTGGAGCGCCAGAACGACTGGCACGAGGGCCAATCCGATGCCGACGAGCTGATAGGTCAGGTCGAGCCACGGCCGGTCCGGCGTCACCGACGAGTTCATCGCCGTGGTCTGGGATCCCAGCGGCTGCCCGGCGGTGAGCTTGCGGACGAGCGACAGCGCGCTCCAGATCGCCGAGGCACCGAGCGAGACGCCGAGGACCAGAGCCGTCTCCCACAGCAGGTCGCGACGGGTCAGGGCGCGCTGCTCGACGGGTGCCTCCATGCGGGGGAGCCTATGCAGCGAACGTGGACGTGCGCTGGGAGCGGGTGTTCAGACGCGCGGGTATGCCGTGTCGGGACCGATGCGCGCTTCTCGCCGTTTGCGCCACTTGCGGACCTTGAGCCACATCCAGACGAGCAGCCACGCCAGCGCGATCAGGGCGACGATGACGAGGATGGGGATGAAGATCGCGACGAGCGACAGACCCACGGAGGCGCCGTCCTCGGCGGTCGACACGACCGGTGCGCCGGCGCCGAGCGTGCCGGCATTGATCGCCGGGCGGGCGGCCATCTTGCCGGAGTGGACCAGGCCGGAGACGACGATGCCGAGCACGACACCGATCCACGGGTTCTCGGCCATCCACGTCGACTTGTCGAGGTCCTCGGCGGCGGTCGTCGCCGCGAAGATCAGGCCCCCCATGCTCGGCCGGATGAACGTCTGGATCGCGTCGTTGACCGTGTCGACCGCGGGGATCTTGTCGAGGACGACCTCGGTGAGCAGCAGGATCGCGCCGACGCCGATCGCCCACGGCGACTCGATCCACGAGAACGTCTCGGGCAGCGTGATGATGTCGGTGAACCGTGCGATGAGCGCAACGATCATGAACGGGATGTAGGCATTGAGGCCCGCGGCGGCGGACAGCCCCATACCGGTGAGTGCGGCGATCACGAGTCGACCTCCTGGTCCGGCGGCGCACCCATCGCGCCGTCTCAGGACATGTCTACTCGAAACAGGGCTCAGACATTCCCTTCGGCGCGTGCCCTGGCCGAAATGCCCGTATGCCGTGTGGCCCCGGAATGGGGTCCGCGCCGTATACCGACCCTGGAAGCCGCCGCAAACCTCGGCGAGGCCGCCCTCGTCCTCGAACAGCACCCGGCAGTACTTCCGTTGCGCGTGTTGGAACGTTGCTCGAGCTGGGGGCCGAGAAGAACTCGACGATCGCCTTCCCCATCCCCATGGAGTTCCTGCGCCTGCTCGACACGACCGGGAAATCCGAGCAACAAGAGCATTGAGTGCGTCGGCGGAGTCAGCCTGGTGACGGCGGCCCAGTCGGCCTTGGTGTCGATGCCCTTGGGGGCTGGGCCTTCGCCAAGCGCCACCGTCGCATGTTGACGCTCTGCACCGTCCGGCCCAGGTGGATTGCGGCGATGGGCGGTTCCAATGTCCAGTTGGACGCGGGCTAGAGCGCGCGTTCAACTGGACATGGTGCGACCGCGTGGTCGACCTGCGGCCTAGGTCTGCGGCACCGCTCCGATGCGGCGGAGTTCCTGGGGCCAGCCGCACCCTTCGGCCACCCTGCCGGCCCAGTACTTCGCGGTCTCGATGTCAGGCACGTCGATCACGGTGAAGCCACCCAGGACCTCGGTCGTCTCGGCGAAGGGTCCGTCGGTGATGGTGATCGTGCCGCTCGTCGCGTCAGCCGCATGCACGGGCCCGTGCTCCTCGAGCCCACCGGCAAAGACGTAGACCCCGGCCTCCTTCATCTCCTCAATGACGGCCATCGATGGTTCGACCCGCGACACGAACCACTCCTCGGGGTGGTCACCCACCCACTGCTGGTTGAAGTAGATGAGGTACTGCGCCATGGCTGCTCCTGTCGTCGCGACGGACCGTGCGCCCGCCCCTCACCTCAGTGACGAACGACCGCAGGTGGAATCGACACCATCATGGCGAGAAGCATCGTGCCGATGGCGGAAGCGAGGCGCGTATGCCGTGTGGTCCCGGATGCGGGACCACACGGCATACGCGTCGGTCTTGGAGGTGCGGTTGTGTCACACGCCGCGCCGCGTGTCAGCGCGTGAGGTCCCAGCGGCGGTGAGCCCGAGCGGCGCTGCCCGGGATGATCCGGAAGAGCAGCTTCGGCACCGGCCCGAGGAAGCCATAGGTGCGGCCGTCGCGGGTGAGGGTGTGGGTTGGCTTGTGCTCCGGCGCGCTGTCGACGGCGCCGACACTGATGGCGAAGGCGCACTTGCCGTCGAACTCGGTGGGGGTGGATGTGCTGGTGGTGGTCATGGCTGTGTCTTTCTCGGTAGTCGCGGCGTGTGCCGCTGTGGATGTGACTGGTCTGGTCGTGGCGGGGGAGGGTCAGGCCGTGGAGTAGGTCGCGGCCAGCGTGGACATGCAGCCGATCCACCCCTCGGCGTGCCGATCGGCCTCGGCCTGGCTGACGAGCTTGGTGTGGGTGATCGCGACCCTCGTCCGTCCGCCGTCTTCACTCAGCCGCACGTCGACGAGGGTGTCGTGGTCGCTGCCGTCCCAGCGCCAGGTGAAGGACAGCCGGTGTGGGCGGTCGAGCTCGACATAGGTGCCCGAGGTCGCGTGCAGCTCGCCGGCTGGGTCGAGCATCTCCATGCGGTAGCTGCCGCCCGGACGCAGGTCGACGGTCGCGTAGGTCGGTCCGAACGCCGCTGACGGGCGGTGCCATGCGCCGAGGTGCTCGGCCTCGGTCCAGAGCGTCCACATCGTGTCGATGTCGATGTCGAACGTTCGGTCAACCTCTGCGGTGAACACGTCAGGACTCCTTGTCTTCGGCGCGGCGGCCGAGCGTTGCGATGTAGTCGGACAGTGAGTCCAACTGGTTGTTCCAGTACGCACTCATGTCCGCGATCCAGTCGCCCGCCGCTGCGAGCACCTCGGGCTGGGCGACTGCATGGGTCACTCGCCCTTCTCGGCTGCGCTCGATGAGCCCAGCGCGCTCGAGCGACACCAGGTGCTTCTGCAGCGCCTGCGGCGACATCCCTGTTGCTTCGGCAAGCTGGTTCATGGCCAGACTGCCGCGGTCGCCGTCGGCGATGTGCCGTAATGCCGCTCGGCGACCTTGGTGCGCCAGCGCGGCGAAGACGGCGTCGAGCTCGTCCTCGTCGAGGCGTCGCTGCACGAGAGAATAAACCATGTGGTTTATCGTAGGGCGCGAGTGCGGACCGTGCAAGTCGCCAATGTGGTGGGCTCACCCGGAACCACTGCCGACCCCAAGGGAATAGCGGATCCCACGTGAGGCGTTGCGGCGGCAGAGAATCCCACCCCGAGGAGCCCCACGTTGTCGACGCACCTGACCGTCACCCGAACCGAGCAGTTGACCCCGAGCCTCCAGCGCGTGTGGTTCCACAGTGACGACCTGACGGCCTTCGAGGGCAGCGACCAGACCGACCGCTACGTCAAGCTGGTCTTCCCCAAGCCGGGTGTCGACTACCCGCAGCCCCTCGACATGCGAGCCCTGCGCGGAACGATCCCGCCCGAGGACATGCCCGTCGTGCGTACCTACACAGCGCTCTTCCCGGACGTCGCGGCCGGAACGGTCGCCATCGACTTCGTCATTCACGGCGACGAGGGCGTGGCCGGTCCCTGGGCCGCGGCCGCCCAGCCCGGTGACACGCTGATCGCCAACGGTCCCGGCGGCGGCTACGCGCCGGACCTCACCGCCGACTGGCACCTCCTCGTCGGTGACGAGTCGGCGGTGCCGGCGATCACCGCAGCCCTCGCCCACCTCACCAGCCAGGAGCCGGATGCCATCGTCAAGGTCGTCGTCCTCATCGACGGACCCGGCCATGAGCCCGAGCTCCCGCTGCCGACGGGGGCACAGCTGATCGCCGTTCACCGCAACGCCGGTGGCGACCTCGTCGAGGCCGTGCGCTCACTCGAATGGCCGGCGGGCAGGGTCCACGCCTTCGTCCACGGTGAGGGTGGCGCGGTGATGAAGGGCATCCGTCCCCACCTGCTTCGTGAGCGAGGCCTGGCCAAGGAGCAGGTCTCGATCTCGGGCTACTGGCGCCAGGGCCGCACCGAGGAGGGCTTCCGTGACTGGAAGGCCGAGCTCGCCGCAGCCGAGAGCGCGAGCTGAGCGGACGGCACACGGGCGGGTCTGTGCCCAACCGAGGAATTCGGGCTCTCCTG
>NZ_AVPJ01000020.1 GCF_000768705.1 Knoellia sinensis KCTC 19936 | reverse complement strand
CTTCCCGGACGGTCGGGGTTGGGTGGCTGTGATGTCGCTGTGTTCTCGTCGAGGGGGTCAGCAGACTCGATCAGGGTCGATTGGGATGAGACGCGAAGGCGGTCAGGTCAGGGCGGCCGAAGCCGGCCGGCGGGGTAGCGTCGGACACGTCGAGGTCTTTCGGATGGATGGCGTAGGAACCTCCGTCGTCGGGAGACCTCGACGTCTATCTGCGGACCGACGCGCCCGGCCGACCTACACCCTCATCTGGGAAGAGCCCGTTAGCCGTCGGCACTGACAAAAGCACCGATTTTGGCGATTGGCTTGGATGTGCGGCACTGGCGGCCCGGGTTGATGGGGCTGGCAGGGTAATCGGGGTCAGCCGGCTTCGACGGCCTCGCGCGCGATCACGGTGTCGTAGAGGCCGAAGTGCCGCAGGCCCTCGTGACTCTCGATGCCTGTGTAGGACAGCGACGCATCTTCGTACCGGCGGAAAGCGAAGACTGCCTGGTTCATGTGCGATGAGTTGAACACGTTGAGCGACACAAGCAGGTTGAAGTCCTCGACCGTGAGGCCGGTGACGGTCTTGAACAGGTCCGGCTCGAGCTTGGTAATGACGTCCTTGAGGGTGTTCTCCCGGAAGTCGGTGAGGTACATGAAGGCGGGGATCCGGGTGGCGAACTTGATCAGCTTCTCCTGGATCTGCTTCCGCTTGGATTTGTACTCCTTCTCCTCCTCGGTGAGTTCCTTCTTCTCTATCGGCGTGATGTCGTCGCCCTTGCTCTTCTTCGTCTCCTTGACCTTCTCCGACTTGTTGATGACAGTCTCGAAGACGTCCGATCCCAACGCTCTGAACCCCTCGATGTTCATGATCGCCGCCATCGCCTTGGGGTCATTCATGATTCGGCGCAGGGTGTCGTTGTCGACGTTGACCAATAGCGCCGACTCCCACTTGCGGGCCAGCAGGGTCGCGCTGGTACCCGCCATGGCGATGTCGAGGATTTCCCCTGCGTCTACTGGCTTCATGTGCGAGCCGTCGTAGGCCAGCACCGGTAAGAACTCTACGAGCTCTTTTACCGCGTCCTCGGGGTTCGCCGCATCAGGCGACAGCCCGCCGCCATACTCGGCGATCTGGCGCAGCGCCCGGGTCGGTGCGAAGTCGAAGACAAAGCAGACGGGCTTGAGAATCTCCTCAGCGTTCGGGTTGTCACCTTCGGGGTTCTTGATGGACCAAGGTGACTGGACCCGGAACGCGGCTTGGAAGTAGGTCTCCGGCGAGTTGAGGTTGCGCAGCATCAGCATTGAGGACCACTGCGGCACCGTCACGCCGGTTGTCAGTTTGCCGCACGACAGGGTGATCGTCTTTGAGTCGTGGCCGCCGCCGATGGCGTTCCTAACGGGCGGCAGCGCCTGAAGGCCGACGCCGGCGCCAGCGCCGGCAACGGTGAGCACCTCGTAGTCGTGCCAGAAGGTGTTCTGTTTCTCGCCCAGCAGGTTCGCCATCGCGTGGCACGACGCCACCGTTGGCAGGAACCAGAAGCTGTGGTTCAGGTAGGGCAGCAGGCGAACGTCTGAGTAGGGGAGCGCCGGTTTCTGTGCGCCCAACTTCAGCGCATCGTGGTTCGCGAACGATCCGGAGCCCCGAATGATGTCGAGCCACTTCTGGACCTCGTCCTTGTGCTTGAAGGACGCATCTGGTCCCGTCCCTGTGGCCGAGAAGAACTCGCCCAAGTCGAACTCGTCGAACTCGCCCTGGCTTGCGATCGCGATGAGCTCGTCAGGCATCTTGTAGGTCAGCAGCCGCATCTCCGGCAGTGCCGCATACGGGTTCTTCGCCCCCGGGTGCTGCTCCGACCAGCGTCGCTTGGCTCGCTGCTCATCGGAGTAGGTCCAGTTGTAGATCTGCTCCTCGATGAACTCGCCTGTCGCCAATGCCTTGAAAGGGGTGCCCGAGAGGTACAGGTAGGCCTTGGTCGTAATCGGCAGAAACTCCGCCTCGGGCTCGCCCAACTCGTCGAGTTCCTCGTTGAAGCCCTCGAGGTCCGGATTGAACTCGGCCTTGAGCTCCTTCTTGGCCTCGGAGTCGTCCTCGCCTTCGAACAACTCCTTGGCGTTGTCACGCCACGCTCCGAAGTGGTACTCGTCGAAGACGACGAGGTCCCAGTTGGTCTCGTGCAGCCAAGTGTTCTTCGCCTTGATGTTGCCGAGTTTGTCCTTGCCCAGCAGGTCTTGGAACGAGCCGAAGTAGACCAGTGGGCGCCTCTTGTCGGCCTTGGTCGGGTCAGTGCCTGAGGCCTTCGAGAGGTACTGCCAGCCGTCGAAGTCCGCGTGCGACTCCAGATCCTGCTGCCAGGCATCCTCGACCGCTGGCTTGAACGTCACGACCAGCACCTTTGTCGCGCCCAGCTTCTTCGCCAGTTGGTAGGTGGCAAACGTCTTGCCGAACCGCATCTTCGCGTTCCACAGGAAGCGGGGGACCGCATGCATGTCCTCCTTCCAGATCGAGTGGAAGTAGGCGTGGGTCTTTGTCACGGCAGCCTTTTGCTCAGGCCGCATCCCGAATGTCTCATGGTGCGTGCCGGACAACCTGAGCCCCAGCTGGAGCTCCGTGATGCACGCCTTCACATCCGCAGGGTCGCAGCGCATCCACTCACGCGACGACCCGATCTGGACGTTCTCGAAACCCTTCTCGACCAGCCGCCGTCGAACCTCGGAGTCTCGAAAGGTGCTGCCGTCCTCGCGTTCGGCCGGTTCGTCGACGTGCAGCGTGTAGGCCTGCTGCATCTGCCCCTGCGACTGCTTGATCCGGGCGTTGACGTCGGCTTTTGTCGTTTGGCCGACCTTGACCAGTCCTGCGTAGGTGGCTGGCGGGTCGGTGGGCGTCCAAGCGTAGATCCGGAGCTGCGCCCCGGGCTTCTCGGGAAAGAGCTCCTCGTTGGGCCTAGTCATTGCTTGGCTTCCCGGCCTCCATCGGCTTAATGAAGGACTCTATGAAGGTGCGCTCCTCGTCAGTGATGCCGTATCGCTCATAGAGTTCAGAGTCCGTCCACACGCGATCCCACGTTTGGACCGGCAACCAGCGGTACATAGCCCGGAATACGTGCTGGGCCGGCTTCCGCAGCGAGATGAGGAAGCGCGCCAGACGCGTCCTCAGATAAGACTCGACGCTCTCAGCCTCCTCACGAGATGCGAAAGGCCCGCAGGTCAGGTAGGTCTGCGTACATGCGGAAGCGGGCTCGCCGATGATTGGTGGGCCCAGCACGACATCGATGCCGGTCTTTTCGCGCTCTCGGCCGGAGCCCGCGACAGGCAGGTATAGCTTCCAGGCGTCGATCAGATGGAGGTTCTTTTTGATCGCCGAGCGAGCCACGGCACCGTTCACACGCTTTGTGCCCACGTTGGCGTATAGCCGGACGGCCCCATCGCCTGGATCGAGACCCGGTTGATAGTCCTTGAAGTTCGTCGCGAGCCCAAAGGGGGTGTCTCCACTCACCAGGCCCTCGAATGACTCCTCCGCAGCGGCCAGCACCTTGTGGACGATGCCTACAGCCCGTGGATCCCGGACGAAGATCTCAAACTCATCCAGTTCGCGCTGTACGGGACCAATTGCCTCTCCACCACGGTGATAAGTGCACTCGCAGAGCCCTTCGTGGTCGCGATTCCAGAGGAAGTAGCAGATGCCTCCGCCGATGCCAACGGTGGGGAAGGCGTCCTTCGCGTTCTCAAAGTCCACCAGCGTCCGCACTCGTCGGTCCGCGAGAAACTCTTGCCTGAAGTCACCCAATCCGCGCCCTCCAGCCATGAACCGAGAAGGAATCACCATGCTAAGAAGTCGTGGTTGAAGATCTTTTGCCTGGTTCACGAAGAGCTGGTAGATCGGTGAGTCGTTCGTGCCCCCGCCCCCGCCCGTCATCTGATAGGGAGGGTTGCCGATGATGACGTCGAACTGCATGTCTGCTCCGAACAGCTCCGAGATAAGAGCCTTGATGTTGTCGGTGTGTATGAAGGCGTAAGCGTGAGACTCAAGACTGTCGCCGCGATCCATTGCCAGTCGGCTGGCACCGCAGTATCTGCACTTACCGTTCGTGAACTTCTTGACGCTGTTGCCGTCGTCATCTGCGGTAAGCACCCATTCACTCCCGCCCTCCCAGGTGTGCTCGCGCCGCTCGAACCAGACATTGCCTTCCGCGGTGTCGAACGATTGGGCCACAGAGTGCTCACCGTTCGCCCACTTCGAGCAGTACAAGCTTCGTCGTGCAAGAAGGCTTGTGAGTTCCGTAATCCCGATGGCAAAGACCTGCTGTGTGAGGATGTGATCTACGCGCTTCTCGAGGTCGGGGATCTGCTCCTCCAAGCCGTCGACGAGCCGCTGGGTGATTTCGCGGAGGAAAACGCCGGACTTCGTGAAAGGGTCGAGGAATCGGACGGTGCGGTCGGCCCAGATCGACGCTCCGCCGTTCGCCTCAGCCCAAGCGGCAGCGACGTGGTCGAGCATCCGGTTGGCGAAGTCTGGGGGAGTGAAGACCTCGTCGTTCGACAAGTTGGCGATGCACGTGAGGACGTCCGGGTTCCGGTTACTCAGGCTGAACGTCAGCTGCTCGCTCATGACACCTCTCCGGCCAGGTCGGCGATCGTGAGGGCGCCATGGTCCCGGGTTGGGGTGAAGATCTCGTGCTTGCCCAGGTCGGCAAACAAGGTGTCTCCTTCGCCGAAGGTCGAGGCCTGAGTCATGGCGTCGAAGCGGAAGTCTCTGCGGTGGAAGCGGCCATTGCCGAGATAGGCCCACTCAGCGAAGGCGATCGGGCCCAGCGGCGATGTCCTAGTCTGCATGGAGAGCGCATCACCGTGGACGATGTTCACTGCCAACACTGCTTCGGCAGCTCGTGCGAGGCCCTCATTCAGGTCCAGGCCCATGTGCGTGACGAAGAGCTCCAGGAGGTTTCCGCGGCACTCGGCGACGTTGTCGTCCAGCAGCTCGATTCCGTAGATCGACATCAGCGCCAGTAGAGCGTGATGCCTGCGCTCGAAGTCGGAGCCCCGGTAGAGGCGGTCCACGGCGCCCAGTTTGCGCCGCAACACTGGCACCAAGAAGTTGCCCGAGCCGCACGCCGGCTCCAGGAACCGTGAGTCGATCCGATCGGCCTCGGAGCCCACCAGGTTGATCATCGACTCGACCAGCTCGGGTGGGGTGAACACCTCGCCGTGGTCCGCCACCCTCTGTTTCGACTTCACCAAGTTCACAACGTCAGCCTATGTTCGAGTCCGGACGACAGCGAGCACGTCGGTGATTCGCGCCAGTGTCGTGCGCGCGGATTCGTCCTGCGGCGCGGTCTGGGTCTGTTGCGTGCTACAACTCCTCGAAGAAGTCCTCGTCCAGTTTCATCAGAGTTGCGACGTACCCCTCTTGGACACCAACGGCGTGCTTGATCATGAGTCGCGCAAGTTCATCCCCGTCTATTGGGATGATTCGTACGCCGACCCGGTCTGCGTATTCGAGCGCCTCTCCAGTGAATCGGCAGGTGGTCATGAAGACTCCACGATCGGCCTGTTGACCTTGGAGCGCACCAACAAACGCCTGCATAGCAGGGCGACCGACGGTGCGGTCTCGGTCATACCGTTTGGCCTGGACATAGATTCGGTCGAGTCCCAGCGGATCCTGACTGATCACTCCGTCGATACCGGCATCACCAGTCGCGGCCGTCGACTCAATCTTTCCGGAAGCCCCGTACTTCATGGCCCCAAGCAGACGCAGCACGAGCGTTTCGAACGCAAGGGGTGTCAGTTCCATGATTCGGTCGAGCAGGTCCCCAGTGAGGGCGGCGTGGACGGTGTCCACGGTCCTCGCGATGGTCTCCTCCGGAGTGCTGCCGCGATCCGGGCCGAGTCCTGAGGAGTCCTGATCGTCGGGGCCTGTCGGTTCATCCCGTGTCGTGCGTCGGCTGCGCTGACGGAAGGCTTGGAACTCCTCGAACTGCTCGAGATCCTTCCTCGAAATGGGCCCGATCACGGAGCGCAGCAGTTCTCGCCCGCGATCGGTGATCTCGGCAACCGCGCGCCGAGGCCTAGTGACTGCCCCGGCCTGCACGAGGTAGGTGATGGCCCAACCCACGCGGTTGACGTAGACGGCTTGTCCGCTGTCGATCGTGATGCTGCGCTCCGCGTCAGAGAGGTCCATGGAGTCAGCGACGAGCTCGGAGATCTCACGGAACGGAAGGGCGCCGCGTCCCTCAAGTAGTTCCAGCGCGGGGCGCATCATCGCTTCATACGTCGGAACTGCCATGCCACTGTCTCCAAGGTGCGATGCCGGGTGTCCCGAGAGTATCCGGAGCGGCCTCAAGCCGGGGCAGCCACAAGGGTCGAGCGAACTTGCGTCAGACCCGAAGTCTCGAGGTTCCAATATTCAGGCGCTCGTTCCAACACCCTCTCGGCTCGTGCCCCAACCTCGTCGTGATCCTCATGAGTGATCGTCAAGATTCAGGAGGAGCCATGACAGTTCAGACGGACCGGGTTGTGCTCACCGTTGAGGAGGCCGCTGAGCGATTGGGCGTGGGACGCACACTTGTCTATGCCCTCGTTAAGAGCGGCGAGATCGAGTCGATCTCGATCGGGCGCCTGCGGCGCATCCCTTGCGACGCGCTCGATGACTTCGTGACGAGGCTGCGCCAGCTCGCCCACGGGGTAGAGGCCAAGGACGATTCGCGGAGCGTCTGATGGAGGGAGAGCGCCGCACGCGTCAGCCCAGCGGCAGGTCGTCGATCTACCTGGGCAAGGACGGCTACTGGCATGGCCGCGTCACCGTCGGCATCCGCGACGACGGGAAGCCGGACCGGCGCCATGTGATGGGCAAGTCCAAGGCGACCATCGCCACCAAGGTCCGCAAACTGGAGAAGCTGCGAGACGAGCGCACGGTGCCCGAGGCTGGCGCCCGCTGGACCGTAGAGACCTGGCTCGTGCACTGGCTCGACAAGATCGTCACCGGACACGTCAAGGCAACCACTCTGTCCGCCTACAACGTCGCGGTCCACAAGCACCTCATTCCGGGGATCGGCCCGCACCGCCTCGATCGGCTCGAGCCTGAGCACCTGGAGTCCCTCTACCGGCGCATGCTGACTCAGCCCACGAAATTCGGAAGCGAGACGAAACCAGCGACGGTCCACCAGGTCCACCGCACCATCCGTACCGCGCTCAACGAGGCAGTCCGCCGCGGCCACCTCCCCCGCAACCCGGCTTCCATCGCCCGCGCACCGCGTGTCGTCCCGCCGGAGATCGAGCCCTTCACGGTCGATGAGATCCGTCGGCTCTTCCTGGCAGCAGCACAGTCACGCAACGGAGTCCGCTGGGTCTTCGCCCTCGCCCTCGGGCTGCGCCAGGGCGAGGCGCTCGGGCTGAAGTGGACCGACATCGACCTCACGAACGGCGTTCTGATCGCCCGACGCTCCCTGCTGCGCCCGAAGTACGCCCACGGCTGCGGAGGCACGTGCGGACAGAAGCACCCCGGCTATTGCCCGCAGCGCATCCGGACCAATCCCGAGACCGACACGACGAAGTCCCGCGCCGGCAACCGCCAGGTCGGGCTTCCACCCCAGCTCGTCACCCTCCTGCAGCACCATAAGCGCGTCCAGCAGCAGGAGCATGAGCACGCCGGCAACCTGTGGCACGAGGGCGGCTGGGTCTTCACGACGGAGACCGGCGACCCGAT
This sequence comes from Knoellia sinensis KCTC 19936, assembly GCF_000768705.1. GTDB lineage: Bacteria > Actinomycetota > Actinomycetes > Actinomycetales > Dermatophilaceae > Knoellia > Knoellia sinensis. The sequence goes on along the minus strand of NZ_AVPJ01000020.1, from coordinate 54,354 downwards.
CAGCCCTCGCACGGACTGGTCGCACTGGAAGGCCTTGCTCAAACAGGCCGGGATCCGTGACGGTCGTCTCCACGACGCCCGCCACACGGCAGCCACTGTCCTTCTCATGCTGGGCGTCAGCCAGCCCACGATGATGAGCATCATGGGCTGGTCGAACCCTGCCATGGCACAGCGTTATGCCCACGTTGTCGCGCCCATCCGCGACGCCGTCGCGCTGCAGGTCGGCGGGCTGCTGTGGCCCGAGCTCGAACCCCCGATGGAGAAGGGCTCAGAACTCGAATGAGACTAGGAATGAGACTAGGCACGAAAACGCCGGTCCAGGCCGTGAGGCCCGGACCGGCGTTTCCGCTGGTGATTGGCGGTGGCGGTGGGATTTGAACCCACGGTGGGCTTGCACCCACACACGCTTTCGAGGCGTGCTCCTTAGGCCGCTCGGACACACCACCGCGAAGCACAATACGCAACCAGACCTCAGGAGCGAAATCGAGCAGCCAACCCGCGCGTGACCGAGAGGCTGCGACGAAGGCGAGCACCCGGCATACGGGAAGGCAACCGGAGGGAACATGAAGGGTCCGGAGGGAAATGAACCCTCCGGACCCACCAGGCGCCCTCATGGGGAGCAAAAGTTGGGGCAGCGCCCGCGGTCAGGATTTCGTGGTGAGCATCTGCTCCATCGTCGTGATCTCACCGGTCTGAGCGGCCTTCATCGCGCGCGCCAGTGTCACGACCTCCTGCTGATCCGAGCGCGCGAGAACGGCATCGGCCATCTCGACGCCGCCACGGTGGTGGTCGATCATGAGCGCCAAGAAGTACCTGTCCGCATCGACCCCGCGCGCCGCCGTGAGCCGCTCCAGGTCCTTGGGCGAGGCCATGCCGGGCATGGGCACCGCGTCACCCGACGCGGACGTGGAGCCATGGTGGTCCGAGCCCATCCACGCCATCGGTGGCTGCGAACTCGTCGGCTTCAGCCCCCAGAGCCTCAGCCAGGCGAACATCTGGCCCGACTGGTGCTGCTGGCTCGTCGCGATGTCGTTGGCGAACGTACGGATCGCCGGGTCCTCGGTGCGCTCCGCCACCAGCAGCGACATCTGCACCGCCTGCCCGTGGTGGGTGGACATGTCCCGTGCGAAACCCGCCTCGGCAGACCCGTCGAGGGGGAAGCCGGATCGACCGAACACGGCCCACCCGAGCACCAGCCCAGCGAGCAGCGACACCACGCCGAGGAGCACAGCGAGACCGACGACCTCACCCCGCGAGCGGGATGAGGTCGTCGGGTCGTTCACGAGGGTGTCGGTCACGAGGCCGACGGCGAGGGGCTCGCGGAGGGAGCCGCGGGCGTGGCCGAGCCGCTCGGCGTGGCAGCCGGGCTGGCAGGCAGCTGCGGCGTCGCGTTCTGGTCGGTCCCGTCGGTGCCGTTGGTGCAGAGAGCGCCGGGCTCGGGCGTGTCCGGACCCTGGATGTACTCGTCCACGAACTCCTCGAGGCGCGGGTCGTCGGCCCCGGTGAGCTGGATCTGGTGGCCCCAGGTGGAGGCGACGACAGGAGTCGGCAGGCCCTCGTAGGGGGACAGCACGACGTAGGTGTCCGGGAGGACGTCCTTGAGCTTCTCGACGTCGGCCTCGGGGAGGTCGGGCTGGTAGGTCACCCACACCGCGCCGTGCTCCAACGAGTGGACGGCGTTCTCCTTCGGGACCGGCGAGTCATAGACGCCACAGTTGAGCCAGACGGGGTTGTGCTCGCCGCCGACGGGCGGGTTCTCCTTGTAGGTCACCGGCTCCTGCGTGTGGGTTCCGCCCTCGTATGGGGTCGACTTGACCGCGTCGAGGCTCGGCGTGTTCGCCCGGTCACGAATGACCGCAAACGCCACAGAGCCGACGATGAGGGCGATCGCGACGGCAGCCGCTCCCCAGATCGCCAAGAGGCGTGCTCGGTCCTTCTTCTGCTGTTCCTTGCGCATCTGCGCCACACGGTCGGACGCGTTGCGCTGGCTCGCGCGCGCCTTCTTGCTGCCACTCCCGGACGGGGCCACGACACACTCCTGAAAGTTCGATCGATGTCGAGAGATTGTCACCCATATCTCTGTGTGTTTGCTGAGGCAGTCCGGGTCAAGCCACCCAATGCCTCGTCGCGGCCGCCCACGTGGCCGCGATCAGGAGCGCGGCAGACAGACCGAGCGCCACGGCATACACGCGCTTGTATGCCGTGGACTCGCGCATCGTTGCGACCGCGAGATACGCGGGGAACCAGGTCAGGGCGTAGCGGGGGGCTGACACCCACAGGGTCGAACAGAGGACCACCCCCACGGTGAGGGAGAGATAGGTCAGTTCGGGCCAGCGCCGTTGTCGCAGAAGGAGAATGCAGGCCGCGACACCGAGCAGCACCGCCACGATGTCGCCGGCACGGCTCGCCGCCAGCCACACATTGGGGCTGTCGAGCAGGGACTGCCAGGCCGACACCAAGCCTTCCCACGGCCACGCCGTCGACCGGTCCCACCCACGCTCCTCGGCCTCGCGCCACGCGTCCCACGAGCCGGTGAGGGACTCGAGGTGCGCCATGTAGGCGCCGACGCTGATCGCCGGAAAGCCGAGGGCGAGAACGTCGAGGCGCGGACGGGGTCGGCCGTCCTTGTGCCACTGCACGGCATACATGACGACGAGGCCGGCGGCGAGGAACAGCCCGTTGACGCGGACACCGGTGGCGAGCGCCGCCATCACGCCCGCCCACCACCAGTGGCGCCGCGTCGCGAGCAGCCAGGCGCCGAGCGCGAGCGCGAGGAAGAGGGCCTCGGTGTAGACGGCAACGAGGAAGAAGCCGGCGGGTGCGACGGCGAGCAGGGTGACGGCCCGGCGAGCCGCGCCGTCACCGCCACGTGCGTCCTCGGCCACAAGGGTCCACAGCAGGGCAGCGGCCACACCACTTGCGAGGACGGTGACGAGCAGGCCGGCGCCCGTCACGCTCCCGCCAAGGATGGGTGCGAGCGCAGCCATGGCGAGCGGATAACCCGGGAAGAACGCCTGGTCGCAGCAGTCCAGGCCCGGTGGGAGGTAGCCGAGCGTGGCGATGCGGACGAAGTGATAGCTGTCCCACGCCGAGAACCGGTCGAGCCACCACACGCCGGTGGCCCATTCGTGAGCCACGGCGCCCTGTCCGGCGATGGCCGCCATGAGCAGGACGGTGAGTCCGAGGAGGACACGGGAGGCAAGGAAGGCCACGCCGGCTCGAATCGCCGGGCGGGCGCCAAGAGGCGCTTCGGACACTCTCAGCCCGCGTTCGACGTCGGTGAGGTCGTGGGGGAGGCGCACATCGGCTTGCCCGTCGGGGTCGGTGTCTTCCCCAGGTCCGTGAAGCCGACCCCGAGGACGAGGTCGACCGTGGCGTCCTTGCGCTTGTCGGCGACCTGCGCCGTGCCCTTGCCACCGAGAGGCGTGAGCAGAGCCGCGCGGTCCTTCCCGGCCGGGCCGTGGCGCACCTCGACGACCTTGACGCTGCGCTTGAGCGGGTCGTTGGCGATCTTGCCGATGGCGAAGCCCCGCTGCTTCAGCTGGGTGGCCGTGCGTGCCGCCAGGCCGTTCTTGTTCGAGGCGTTGTAGACGTTGACGGTCGTGTTCGCCGGCACCGCGACCTTGGGGTCGAAGGGACGGCAGGCCGACGCACCGACGTTGGTCTCGTCGCCGCCGGACGCCCGGTAGTAGGAGAAGGCGTACCAGAAGGCGAAGAAGAGCATGAGGAGCGCCACGAGGATGGTCGCCGTAGCGCGCTTCTGCTGCTGGCGGTGTCGCACCTCATAGGTCAGTTCGCGCTCGGACACGGGTCCCCCTGGACTACTCGATGACGAGGACGCGGGCGTGCAGCGTCGGTCGCTGGTGCAGGGCTGCCCGCAGGGCGCGGTGCAGGCCGTCCTCGAGGTAGAGCGTCCCTTCGAACTCGACGACGTGGGCGAAGAGGTCGCCATAGAACGTCGAGTCCTCCGACAGGAGCATCCCGAGGTCGAGGGTGCGCTTCGTCGTCACGAGGTCGTCGAGCCGCACGAGCCGCGGAGGCACGTTCGACCACTGACGCGTGCTGTATCCGTGCTCGGGATACGGACGCGTGTCGCCGACTGCCTTGAAGATCACGCGGCCACTGTAAGGCGACTGGTCGCGGGATGCGCGGTGGCTCTCGTGTCGTGAGCGCACTGTGACCTGCGGGTGTGGTCCCGAGCACGGATTCCGTATGCCGTCCGCCCACCTCCCGCGCCCGGCGCACTGAATCGCGGGACCGGACGGACCGGTCAGTTGCTGCCGTCGCGAGCCGCGATCCAGGCGCGCACCAGTCCCTGCAACGCCTCCGACTTGGCGTCGAGGTCAGCGCGGTCGGCGATCTGGACGGACCGCCCGGTCTCGCCCTCGCCCGAGAAGATGCCCTGCGGGTCGGGGAGCGACGCGCCCGTGTGGAACATCAGCGTCACGTGCCGGGTGGCCCTGGGGAAGAACGAGGCGACATTGCCCTTGTAGACGAACGTCGGAGCCTTCCACTTGATGACCTCGCCGAGCCTGGAGTCGGCAGCGAGCATCACGTTGCGCACGGCCTGCACGAGGTCCTTCTGCGGGTTCTCGTAGGTCGCAAACCACGCATCGACGTCCGGATTCCGGTTGGTCACGATCGTGATCCTAGGGGCGCGCGCCTTCGCTGCCCAGCCGCACTAGAGTGCCGAGGGTGACCGAGAACGTGACGCCCGAGCAGCCCGCCACCGACGCCACCGCAGCCCCGGCCGAGACGCCTGCGGCGCCAGAGGCGGCGCCGGCCGAGACGCCGGCGGCCGAGGCGCCCGTAGCCGAGCCCACGCCGGCCGAGACGCCCGCCGAGGGGAACGCCCACCTCGACGAGATTCGCGCGGGTTACACCTTCGAAGGTCCCGCGCTCAACTTCGGTGCGGCAGTCATCGACGACACGGCGCACCCCGACACCCAGGTGCAGATCCCGCTGGCCGTCCTCAACCGGCACGGCCTCGTCGCCGGCGCCACCGGCACGGGCAAGACGAAGACCCTGCAGTTCATGGCCGAGCAGCTCAGCGGCCAGGGCGTTCCCGTCTTCCTCGCCGACATCAAGGGCGACCTCTCCGGCCTCGCCAGCCCGGGTGAGTCGAATGAGAAGTTGGCCAGTCGCGCAACGTCGATCGGGCAGGACTGGCAGCCCACGGCATACCCGACCGAGTTCCTCTCGCTCGGCGGTCAGGGCAAGGGTGTCCCGATCCGCGCGACGATGACCGACTTCGGGCCGACGCTGCTCGCCAAGGTGCTGGGGCTCAACGACACCCAGGAGTCCAGCCTCGGGCTGGTCTTCCACTACGCCGACAAGAACGGCCTCGCGCTCCTCGATCTCAAGGACCTCCGGGCGGTGATCCAGCACCTCGTGAGCGACGAGGGCAAGCCCGAGCTCAAGGCCCTCGGTGGCCTGTCGTCCGCGACCGCCGGTGTCATCCTGCGTGAGCTGATCGCGTTCGAGGATCAGGGCGCTGACGTGTTCTTCGGTGAGCCGGCCTTCGAGACGAGCGACCTCATCCGCACCGCTGCCGACGGCAAGGGCCTCATCACGTGCCTCGAGCTGCCCGGCGTGCAGGACCGGCCGGCGCTGTTCTCGACGTTCCTCATGTGGATGCTGGCCGACCTGTTCCAGGACCTGCCCGAGGTCGGCGACGTCGACAAGCCCAAGCTCGTGTTCTTCTTCGACGAGGCGCACCTGCTCTTCGCCGACGCGAGCAAGGCGTTCCAGGATTCCATCGAGCAGACGGTCCGCCTCATCCGCTCCAAGGGCGTCGGCGTCTTCTTCGTGACACAGTCCCCGCGCGACGTCCCGGCCGGGGTGCTGGGCCAGCTCGGCAACCGCGTGCAGCACGCCCTGCGAGCGTTCACCCCGGATGACGCCAAGGCCATGAAGTCGGCGGTCAAGACCTACCCGCACACGCAGTACGACCTCGAGAAGCTCCTCACGTCGCTCGGCACCGGTGAAGCCGTCGTGACGGTTCTTTCCGAGAAGGGTGCTCCGACACCCGTGGCCTGGACCCGCATGCGCGCGCCGCAGTCACTCATGGCTCCGTCGGCCGATGCGGTCATCGACCAGACGATCGCCGGGTCGGCGATCGCGTCGAAGTACGCCGCGGTCGCCGATCGCGAGTCGGCCTACGAGAAGCTCGCGGCACGCGTCGCGGCGACGACTCCGCCCGCCGGGGGTGCGCCGCAGGAGACGCCCGACCCGACGCCCGCCAAGAAGACAGCGGCACCGAAGGAGGACCCCGGCCTGGTCGAGCAGGTCGTGAAGTCGAGCGCCTTCCGGTCGGCTCTCCGCTCAGCGGGCACGGTCATCGGCCGCGAGATCACCCGCTCGATCTTCGGCACCCGCAAGCGCTGACCCCGAGCCAGCCGACCAGCGGGCCGAGCGAGCCGACCAGCGGGCCGAGCGAGCCGACCAGCGGGCCGAGCGAGCCGACCAGCGGGCCGAGCGAGCCAACGGTTGCTGAGCGCACCACCCACGGGTGGTGCGCTCACCCATTGGTGCATCGCTCATCGGCTGGCGTCGGCTCAGCGACTGCTCCGCCTCCACCCTCGGGGCCACAGTCGGAGTCCGTGCAGCGGGTAGCGGAAGGTGCGACCCGTTGCCCACGTCCAGAGCGCCGCGAGCAGGTTGGTCGCAGCCCAGACGCCCACGACCGACAGGGCCGCGTTCTCGATGAGGTCCGTTCGCCCGGCGAGGAGCGGCCCGAACACGGCCACGGCCAGGACCATGGCCGCCTTGAGGGTGAACCGCCACGTCCCGTCCTTGGAGTTGACCACGAGGGTCCGGTGGTCGCCGTGCGCGATGAGCGAGATCAGGAGGGAGACGACGAACAGCGGCCCCAAGAAGTTCGGACCGATGTGCACCAGACCGGCAACGATTCGTCCGTCGACGCGCCAGCTCGCCCGCGGGCGTGGGGGCACGACCCCGGCACCGTGGAGCCCACGGTGCGTGAGGGTCTCCTGGTAGAACGGCTCGTGGCGCACCGGGACAGGGTAGGCGGCGCGGGGCCGCGCGGCGGTCACGGTGTGCGCCTCCCGCAAGGAGCCGCACAGGTCACAGCGTCAGGAGCGCCTTCGCGTAGGCGCACTCGACGTCAGGATCCTTCACGGTATGCCGGGTGCTCTCGTCCCGGGCAAACGTCACCTCCCAGCCGTCGCCCGAGCGGTGCAGCGACTCGAGCCGGTCACCGAGCAACTCACGGAGCTGGTCCTCGCGCGGCAACCAGACCGCCTGGTCGAGGCTCACCGAGTCGAGTGCCCACTCGGTCGTCCCGTTGAAGCCGAGCACCGTCTGGTCGGCGAAGTGCTGCGGTTCGACGGTGAGCTGGCTGACCCAGAAGACCTCGCTGGTGAGCAGTTCGGCGTCGACGACGAACCGATCGCCGGGTGCCGGCTGCCACAGCACGCCCGCCTCGTGGGCGAGCCGCCGTGCCAGATCGAGGCTGATCATCCACCCATCATGCCGCCGGACCCGGGGACGAGCCGGGTCAGCCTGAGGTCAGCGAGGCACGCGACACGGGGAAGTCGAAGAACGTCGTCGGGAAGACTTCGGGCCGGTGGGTGAAGTGCCACCATTCGGCTTCGTAGTTGGCGAACCCCTCGGCTGCGAGCACGTCCACGAGCAGGTCGCGGTTCTCGCGGGCCTCCTCGGTGACCGCAGGACTGGCCGTGTGCGACAGCACGTCAAAGCAGTCGTAGGCCGTCCCCATGTCGAGCGAGGCATCCGGTGCGCGGTCGTTGATCGGCCCGAAGCACGAGCCCGCCGGGTGCGGGGAGTGCGGGGTCGGGCCGGGACGCGCGTCGATCGGCTGAATCGTCAGGTCCACTGTGCTCGCTCGGCTGTGGCCGGATCGCGCGGCGATGTAGCCATCGGCGAACAGCGTGACTTCTCGACCCTCGGGTAGAACTCCGACTTCATCCGCTCGTCCTCGAGGTCCTCGGCCCACCGGACGAAGTGGTCAACCGCGGTCTGCGGGCGGTAGCAGTCGTAGACCTTGAGGGTCAGGGCGCGGGGTCGCAGGACGTCCTGGGCGCGAGACAGTGCCTCGGCGGCCGGGCGGGTCAGAAGGCACAGGGGCGCGCGGTAGCCGTCGATGCGCTCGCCGACGAAGTTGTGATTCGTCGTGTAGCGGATCTCGTGGACGATCGTCGGGTCGACGTCACGGAGGGCGACGATCTCGGGTGGCGCCTTCGGATGACCCTGTGCCGCAGGGCGTTCGAGACCCGCGTCAGACAGGACAGATGCCGTGGCGAAGGCATTCGTGGCGGGCAGGATGGCGAGAGACAGTCCGGCGACGAGGGCGGGAAGTGCACGGCGAGTCATGCTCTCGTTCCTAGCAGTGGCAGTTCCGCTCCGCCACCCGAGGAGCGTAGATCGGGTCCTCAGCCGAGGAGGGCAGCGATGAGCAGGATGACCGGGACGGACCCCATCGTCGTGATGAGGATCGTGTCGCGTGCGAGCACGGTCGCCCGGTCGTAGCGAGTCGCGTGGACGAAGATGTTCTGCGCCGTGGGGAGTGCCGCCGTCACGACGATGGCGAGCAGAGCATGACCCTCGACTCCGAGCGCAAAGCGCGCCACGGCATACGCGACAAGGGGTTGGACGATCAGCTTGAGGAGCGATGTCGTCGCCAACTCGGCCACAGAGCCGGCCGCGCCCAGCCCGGGACCGAGGCGCAGGGCAATGCCGTAGGCGATGAGCATGGCTGGCACCGCGACCCCACCGAGCAACTCGAGCGGGTTCCCCACGAAGTCGGGCAGCGTCCACCCTGTGAGCGACAGCACCACGCCGATGAGCGACGCGACGGTGAGGGGGTTCTGGAACGGCCGGCTGACCAATTGCACGAACGACGGGGAGCGACCCAAGGCGTCAGTGTCCAGCAGCGCCAGCGCAATCGGCTGCAGCACGATGAGCTGGAGCAGCAGTGTCGGTGCCACGAGGGCTGCGTCGCCGAGGACGTAGCTCGCCACCGGGATACCCAGGTTTCCGGCGTTGACGTATGCCGCGGAGAGGGCTCCGATGGTCCCGTCACCGAGGCTTCGGCGCCAGAGAAAGCGGGCGCACAGGACATAGATCACGACGGGGACGATGACCCCGATCGTCGTCGCGACGAGGTTCGCCGACAGCACGTTGCGCACGTCAGCACGACTCAGGGTCACAATCATGAGCGCCGGCGAACCGACGAAGAACGCCACCTGCGACAGCACCCGTTGGGCGGTGAGGTCGACGATCTTCAGGTGGGCGAGCAGGGCGCCGACGGCGATGACGACGCCGATCGTCGCGAACCCGGTGAAGACTCCCTGCACCTCGACAGGCTAGAGCCCGCCCTAGGCGGGCGGGCGCAGGACCGGCGTCAGGGTCTCGAGCACTGACGCGTCCTCGATGGTGCCGGGCACGTTGGGCGTGCGCCCGTCGGCGATCTCGCGCATCGTCTTGCGCAGGATCTTGCCGGAGCGCGTCTTGGGCAGGGCGCTGACGATGTCGACCTGGCGCAGGGCGGCGACGGCGCCGACCTCGTCGCGCACCCGCTGGACCAACTCAGCGCAGATCCGCCCACCCTCGGCGCCCGAGCCGTCGACGCCGCCCTTGAGGACGACCAGACCACGTGGCAACTGCCCCTTCAGCTCGTCGGCGACGCCGATGACGGCGCACTCGGCGACGTCGGCATGGCCCGCGAGTGCTGCCTCGATCGACCCGGTCGAAAGCCGGTGGCCGGCGACATTGAGCACGTCGTCGGTACGGCCCATGACATAGAGATAGCCGTCCTCGTCGACGAGCCCGCCGTCACCCGTGGCGTAGTAGCCGGGCGGTGTGGACAGGTAGCCGTCGACGAACCGCTGGTCATCACCCCACAACGTCGGCAACGTGCCCGGAGGCAACGGCAAGCGGATCGCGATGGCGCCCTCCTCGCCGGCCGGGAGAGGTGAGCCGGTCTCGTCGAGGGTCGCGACGGCATACCCGGGCATGGGAACCGTCGGGGAACCGGGCTTGATCGGCATCGGTTGCAGCCCACGGGGATTCGCCGCGATCGGCCACCCGGTCTCGGTCTGCCACCAGTTGTCGACGACGGGAACCCCGAGGACCTTGGTGGCCCATTCGTAGGTGTCCGGGTCGAGCCGCTCGCCTGCGAGGAAGACCGTCTCCAGTGAGGAGATGTCGTGCTGGGCGATCAGCGCGCCGCTCGGGTCCTCGCGCTTGATTGCTCTGTATGCCGTCGGCGCCGTGAACATGGCCCGCACCTTGTGCTCCGCGATGAGTCTCCAGAAGGCGCCGGCGTCAGGGGTGCCGACCGGTTTGCCTTCGTAGAGAACGGTGGTCGCACCGGTGAGCAGTGGCGCATAGACGATGTAGGAGTGGCCGACGACCCACCCGACGTCGCTCGCCGTGAACCACACGTCGCCCGGGTTGATGCCATAGATGTTGCCCATCGACCAGCGCAGTGCGACGGCGTGACCACCGTTGTCGCGGACGATTCCCTTGGGGCGGCCGGTCGTGCCGGACGTGTAGAGGACATAGAGCGGGTCAGTCGCCGCGACCTCGACGCAGTCGGCCGGTGCGGCACCGGCGACGAGGTCGTCCCAGGTCATCTCCTCCCACTCCGTGTCGCGCTCACCGACTGCCGCAAGGGCCTGCTCTCGCTGGAAGACAACGACCGACTCGGGCTTGTGTGTGCTGCGATCGAGGGCCGCGTCGAGCATTGGCTTGTATTCGACGACACGGGTCGGCTCGATCCCACAGCTCGCCGCGACGACGACCTTGGGCTGCGCGTCCTCGATGCGTGCGGCGAGCTCGGCCGGTGCGAAGCCGCCGAACACCACCGAGTGGATGGCGCCCAGCCGCGCGCAGGCGAGCATCGCGACGACGGCCTCGGGGACCATGGGCATGTAGATGACGACGCGGTCGCCCTTCTCGACGCCCAGGCTCGCCAACGCCCCGGCGAAGGTCGCCACGCGACTGAGCAGGCCGGCATACGTGATGGTCTGTTGCGTGCCGGTGACCGGGCTGTCGTGGATGAGCGCGGGCTGGTCGCCGCGGCCGTCGCGCACGTGTCGGTCAAGGGCGTTGAAGCACGTGTTGAGGGTGGCGCCGGTGAACCAGCGGTGGAGGGGCGTGTTGGTGCTGTCGAGGACCGTCGTCGGGGGAGTGATCCACTCGATGGCGTGCGCAGCCTCGCCCCAGAAGGCGTCCGGGTCCTCAAGAGATTGGGCGTATGCCGCCGCGTAGGCGTCGGTGGTCATGTCACCCATCGTCGCGGTTGAGCGGGTGCCCGACCAGAGGGTTCGGCGAGTCGCGAGACGAGCGGCGCGGGTGCTTCCCCGAGCGGATTTCGTGCCACCGATCCGCTCGGGTAACCTCCTCCGTTGGAGGATTCGCATAGTGGCCTAGTGCGCACGCTTGGAAAGCGTGTTGGGTTAACGCCCTCAGGGGTTCGAATCCCCTATCCTCCGCCAAAAGAGAGGGCCCCGGCTTCGTGCCGGGGCCCTTTCACATGTGCACCAACGTTTGGGCACTGGGAGGTCGAGCGGCGTGGGAGCATCGCGCCATGACTGAGGGTGTGGGGGTCGCGACGTCTGCAGGTGAGCCGGCCGTGGTCGGTCCGGTGCGGGAACGAACGCTGCTTCGCCGCACCTTGGGTGTCCTCATCGTCGCCATGTGGATGGCGTGGGCCGTGGTGGCTTGGTGGTCGAGCCTGCACGAGGTGGGGGAACAGCACTTCGTCGAGGATGTCCGGGCCGGGCGCGTGGTCGCTTTCAAGGCAGTGACCAACGTGCGCGACGAGCCCTGGCGGTTCGGGTCGGGTGTGGGTGCCTGGATGGTCGACTACCCGGGTGCTGACCTCGAGGGCAGGCCCGAGGAAGGAGCAGTTGCCGACGGGCTCATCTATACGGTTGACGGAGTCCGGACACGATGGCTGTCGGAGCCTCCCGGCCTCGTCCGTGACATGGACGCGTTTGCCGCACTCGCCGAAGCTGGCGCGAAGCCCTTCACGGCCGAGACGTTCCCGCCGAGCCGCGACTGGATGGCCTTTCCGGCGTTGGCGGCCTTCCTCTTCTGGATCGCGAGCCTGATTGCGACCCCGCCCCGGTGGGGGACCCGTCCCTTCTGGGTGCTCGTTGCTTTCGTGCCAGCAGGTCTGGGCCTGCTGGCCTACGCGGCGCGTGAGCTCCTCGCTGGGCCGCCCGCGGTCGAACGGGCCCCCGGACTGCGCTGGTGGCACGGTCTGGGGATCGCGGTCCTCGGAGCGCTGTTCGTGCCCCCTCTGGTGGTCGCCCTGATCTGACGGGCCACGTGCGGCTGGGCCATGACCTGCCGTTCACAGATGGCTCATCTCTACCGGTTGCGATGGCCCATGGGGTGTGGCTAAGTTCCATTCAAGAGACCTAGTGCGTGAATGGTTCACAGAGTCGTGAGCCTCCCCGATGAATCGGAGATGTCATGTCCCGTCCGTCCGTCACCCGCCGCACCGCGATCGCCTCGGCTGTCGCAGCAACGCTGGCCGCTGGGATCGTCCCGGTCACCGCAGCCGACGCCGCCGTTCCGCCTGCGCCACGGGGGTGGGTCGAGTCGACCATCGCCCGGATGACGTTGGAGGAGAAGGTCGGTCAGCTCTTCGTCCAGCATCTCTACGGCGCCACGGCCGACACTCCACGTCAGGAGAACGTCGATCTCTACGGCGTCGCGACTCCCCGCGAGGTGATCCAGAAGTATCACCTCGGCGGTGCCATCTATTTCGCGTGGACCGACAGTGTGAACAACCCGCAGCAGATCGCCGGGCTGAGCAACGGTCTCCAGAATGCGGCGCTCACCAGCGACGCCAAGGTGGACATCCCGCTCGTCGTCGCCATCGACCAGGAGGGCGGCCTCGTCACCCGCATCGGGCCGCCGGCGACGCAGTTCCCCGGCAGCATGGCCCTCGGCGCCGGGGGGAGCACCGACAACGCTCGCGCCGCCGCCCGAATCACGGGCGAGGAGCTCAAGGCGATGGGCGTGAACTTCAACTACGCCCCCGTCGCCGACGTCAACGTCAACCCGCTCAACCCGGTCATCGGGGTGCGCGCCTTCGGCTCCGACCCCGGCCAAGTGTCCGACATGGTCGGCGCCCAGGTCATGGGCTACCAGGACGACGCCGGCATCTCCGCCGCCGCCAAGCACTTCCCCGGACACGGCGACACCGACACCGACAGCCACGTCGCGTTCCCGATCATCAACCACACCAAGGAGGAGTGGGAGGAGCTCGACGCGCCACCATTCCGCGAGGCCGTCGCTCGCGGCACCGACATCATCATGACGGCGCACGTGAACTTCCCGGCGCTGGACGACTCCGGAGACCCGGCCACGGTGAGCAAGCCGGTCATCACCGGTCTGTTGCGCGAGGAACTCGGCTACAAGGGCGTCGTCGTGTCCGACGCGCTGCGGATGGAGGGAGCCCGTCAGAAGTACGGCGACGAGGAACTGGCCGTGCGCGCACTCGAGGCCGGCGTCGACCTCCTGCTCATGACCGAGTCGATGGACGTGTCCTTCAATTCGATCGTCGACGCCGTCCAGAGCGGCCGAATCAGCAAGCAGGAACTCGACGACAAGCTCCGCCGCATCCTCAGCCTCAAGCACAAGCGCGGGCTCGTGACCGACCCCTACGTCGATGTCGCGGCCGTCTCCTCGAAGGTCGGCACGCCCGAGAACCTCGCGGCCGCGGCCACGATCACCGACGCCACGAACACGCTGATCAAGAACGATGACGGCGTCCTGCCGATGGCCGTGGGCGGCAAGAAGGTCCTCGTCACCGGGTTCGGGGTCTCGACGACGGCAGACCTCGCCAGCGAACTCGCTGAGCGTGGTGCTGCGACGACCGTGCGCCAAACCGGCACGTCGCCGAGCGCAGCCACCATCGCCGCCACTGTCGCCGCCACCGAGGGTCAGGACGCCGTGGTCGTGCTCACCAACCGGGCATGGACGAGCACGGCGCAACAGCGCCTGGTCAAGCAGCTCCTCGCAACGGGCAAACCAGTCGTCGTCGTGGCCGTCCGCGATCCGTACGACATCGCGCACTTCACGGAGGCGCCGACCTACCTGGCGACGTATTCCTACGCCCCGGTCTCGCCGCCGTCGCTGGCCCGAGTCCTCACCGGCGAGGTCGCGCCCACCGGCAAGCTCCCCGTCACGATCCCCACGGCTGCCGACCCGGACGTCGCGCTGTACCCGCTCGGCCACGGCCTCACCTACTGACTCGAACTGAAGGAGAAGCAGCCCATGAGCACACCCAGTTCACCGACCTCACCCGCCAGTCCCAACCGTCGACAGTTGCTCACCGGAGGAGCCGGTCTCGCCGGCGCCGCGGCGCTCGGCCTGACAGCCGGCGCGGCACCCGCGCACGCCGCAGCGGGAGCCAGCGCGACGGCATACGGGATGAATGCGAACGACCCGGCACGTCCGGTGACGCCGGGTGCGGACGTGGCCGCGGCCGCGAAGTGGTCCGTCCTCGCCGGACGCAAGGTCGGCATCATCACCAACCCGACCGGAATCCTCACCAACCTCCGCTCCATCGTCGACGAGATGCACGACGCGGGCACGGTCGACATCAAGGGCGTCTTCGGGCCCGAGCACGGCTTCCGCGGAACCGCCCAGGCGGGCGAGGCCGAGCCCACGAGCATCGATCCGCGCACCGGCATCACCGTCTATGACGCCTACGGCGCCAACACCGCGAAGTTCGCCTCGATGATCCGCGAGTCCGGCACCGACACCGTCGTCTTCGACATCCAGGACGTCGGGGCGCGGTTCTACACCTACATCTGGACGATGTACACGGCGATGAAGGCGTGTGTCGAGACCGGCGCGTCACTCGTCGTCCTCGACCGCCCGAACCCCATCGGCGGGCGGGCGTGGGGTCCGATGATGACCGAGGCCTACACGTCCGGCGTCGGCGCCGAAGCCATCGTCCAGGCGCACGGCATGACGGTCGGCGAACTCGCGCGCTTCCTCGACGCCGAGATCCTGCCGAGCGACACCGGCGGCGGTCGCCTTTCCGAGATCACCGTCGTCGAGGTCAAGGGCTGGCGCCGCGATGTCACGTATGCCGGCACCGGACTTCCGTGGGTCATGCCCAGTCCCAACATGCCGACTCCCGACACCGCGCTCGTCTACGCCGGGACGGGCATGTTCGAGGGGACGAACCTCTCCGAGGGGCGCGGGACGACGCGGCCCTTCGAGCTGGTCGGTGCGCCCTACATCGACCACAAGTGGGCCGACCGCCTGCGCGGGCGTGACCTCCCCGGCGTGGGGATCCGCGAGGCCTACTTCACGCCGACGTTCTCCAAGCACGTCGGCAAGGTCTGCGGCGGCGTGCAGGTGCACATCGAGGACCGGTCGGCGATCGACCCGATCCGGGTGGGTGTCGAGATGCTCGTCGCGGTCAAGGGGCTCTTCAGCGACTTCGCGTGGCGACGGGACTCGTGGGACACGCAGCGTCCCTACTGGATCGACAAGCTCACCGGCTCGACCCGACTGCGTGAGCAGATCACCGACGGCGCCGACGCCGACACCGTCGTGGGTGCGTGGCGCGATGAACTGGCGGCGTTCGATGCGGCGCGTCGGCCCTACCTCATCTATGGCGGGCCGGCGCGATGACGCTGTCGCGTCGTGTGGTCCTGGGTGGCGGAATCGCAGCTGGGACAACGCTGTTCGTGCCTGCGCTCGCTGCTCGGGCGGATGACTTCGACAAGCCGTTCACCGGGTTCGCGCCGCCGTCGACGGTCCTGCGCGAGGGCACGCCCGCGTCGGTGGGGCTCGACCCCGCACCCATCGAGGCTGCCAAGGGGCAGCTGCTCGCGCACCAGGACGGGCCGGCGGGAGGCCGCCCCATGTATGCCGGTCACGTCGGTCTCATGGCTCACGACGGCGTCGTGGTCGCCACCCAGACGGGCGGGTATGCCGTCCGCTACCGGACCGCGACCGAGGAGCTTCCCGAGGCCGATCGGGTTCCCATGCGTCGCGACACGATCTTCGACCTCGCTTCGGTGTCGAAGCTCTTCACGTCGATCGCCGTCGTCCAGCTGATCGAGGAGGGGCGAGTTCAGCTGGAGGCGGCGGTCGCGGACTACCTCCCGGAGTTCGCGTCGGCGGGCAAGTCGGGGGTGACGATCCGGCACCTGCTCACGCACACGAGTGGGTTCACGGCCTGGCTGCCGCTCTACAGTCGCTACCCCGACAAGGAGTCCCGGATCGCGGCGGTCATGAACCAGCCGCTCACCAACCAGGAGGGGACGGTCTATCGCTACAGCGACCTCAACCTCATCGCACTTGGCGTCCTCGTCGAGCGGCTGCGGGGCCAGTCGCTCGACGAGGTCGTCAGCTCCCGGCTCACCGAGCCGTTGGGGATGATCGATACCGGCTACAACCCGGCGGCGCGGGAGCGGACCGCTGCGACGGAGTACCAGGCGGTGCCGGCCCGTGGCATGGTGCGGGGAGAGGTCCACGACGAGAACGCGTGGTCGCTCGACGGTGTTGCGGGCCATGCCGGAGTGTTCTCGACGGCCGACGACCTGGCCGTATTGGCGCAGGCGCTCCTCAATGGCGGGACCTATCGCGGAGCACGGGTTCTCGACCGCAAGAGCGTCGCCCTGCTCATCACGAACTTCACCGAGGACTTCCCCGGCGACGACCACGGACTCGGCTTCGAGCTCAACCAGACCTGGTACATGGACGCGCTGAGCGGCCCCCGGACGGCGGGTCACACGGGCTACACGGGGACCTCGCTGGTCATCGACTTCCAGTCCCGCTCGTTCGCCACCCTGCTCACCAACCGGGTGCACCCGTCGCGATCGTGGGGGAGCAACAATCCCGCGAGGCGCGATTGGGCAGGCGGCTTGGGGCGTGCGCTGCCGATCACGCCGCGAGGAAGCCACGTCGCATGGGAGACCGAGGCGCGGCACGCGAGCAACGCGATCCTGGCGGTGCCCTTGGCCGTTCCCGGTGCGGGTGCTCGCCTGGGGTTCGACCTCGTGGCCGAGACGGAGGCGACCGATGTCCTGCGCGTCGAGACATCGCCCGACGGGGTCGTGTGGACGCTGGTGCCACTCGACATCCGGCATCCCGGAGACACCCGCGAAGGCGCTGACGACGGGTCGGTGAGTGGGACTCCGGGCGAGCGTCGGTGGGCGTTGGTCCGGGCGGAACTGCCGGCGGCCACCCGTCACCTGCGGTGGCGCTACACGACGGACGCGAACACGCTCGGTCGCGGCGTTGGCGCGA
Source organism: Knoellia sinensis KCTC 19936 (assembly GCF_000768705.1). Taxonomy (GTDB): domain Bacteria; phylum Actinomycetota; class Actinomycetes; order Actinomycetales; family Dermatophilaceae; genus Knoellia; species Knoellia sinensis. The sequence continues at coordinate 37,077 of NZ_AVPJ01000020.1, read as the reverse complement.
GCCGAATCCGCGTCGTCGGTCGCGGCGGCGTCATTGTCGACAGCGACTCCACGACGGACGCGTTCGCGGCCTCGGGCTGGTCGATGAGCCGGAGACAGTAGGGGCGGCTCGTCCGCGCCGCCTCCGCGCGGCGGCTGGTCACCAGAGGGGCAGGAGTTTCACCACCACCCGGCCCTCGAGGGCGGCTGCGGGGAGAGAACCGAAGTCGCGGGAGTCGACGGAGTTGCCCCGGTTGTCCCCCAGCAGGAAGACCTCGTCGTCGGGGACGTGGAAGGTTCGAGTGAAGGAGCCGTCCACCGTTGCCGGGTCGACCCATGACTCCTTGACCGGTTCGCCATCGATGTGGAGCACGCCGTCGAGCACCACGATCGCCTCGCCCGGGAGCCCGATCACCCGCTTGATGGTCCGGCGATGCTTCGAGGGGTCGTCGAAGACGACGAGGTCCCATCGCTGCACGTCGTCGATCCGCGGCGTCGTCCGCGACACCAGGACGACGTCGCCCGTGCCGAGGGTGGGCTCCATGCTGGCCGACGCGACCCGCACGGGCACGGCCACGAAGGCCCGGACCAGGGAGACGCCGACGACCAGCATGAGGATCGCCAGGGCCGTGCCCACACGCGGGGACATCCGAAGGGGCTTGTGCACCTTCATCGCGAGGTCACTGTGGTGGCGCTGCGTAGACCGGGTGGTTGGGGGCACCGGAGGACAGGTCGACCGTGCCGTCGGCTGCGGCCACGACGAACTGGCCCATCATGTCGTGGTCCTCGTGCGCGAGATTGTGGCAGTGGATCATGTAGCGGCCACCCAGGTGGCCGTTCGCGCCGGCCTGTCCGGTCGAGCGACCGTCCGGGTACTGGGCGGGGGGCATGGCGTAGTGCACGAGCACCTCGATCTCCTCACCCTCACCGACGTAGACGACATCCTTGGGGCCTTTCTCCCATGGCTGGACCCGGCCGGAGCCTCCTCGACGACTGAGGATCCGGAAATCCACCAGGTGGATGTGCATCGGGTGGAACCAGCCGCCGGAGTTGTTCTCAATCCGCCAGATCTCGTAGTCGCCGGGGCGAGGTGGGGAGCCACTCTCGTCGGTGAACACGTTCCAGCCGGCATCACGCACCTCCTCCCACGTCATGCCGTTGATCATGAACACGTTGGTCTCGTCGTCGTGCTCGAGGTCGATGTCGCGGGTCCGGAGGGCGGCCGATCGTGGTGCCGACATCACCTCGTGCAACTCGCTGCTCGGCGGCGTCGGCACGGAGTTCCATCGGGTGTCGGTCGGCTCGGAGGTCACCCGTAGCTGCAGCACCTTGCCGGTGTGGATGAAGTCGCGGTTGTTCTTGTTGCTCGAGTTGCGCAGCTCGACCCGGTCGCCGATCCGACAGCCCGCGAAGTCGACCATGATCTCGTAGCGCTCGGCGCCGCCGTGCCGCCAGCTCGTGATGGGTTGTGGCGTCGTCAGTCCACCGTCCGTGGCCACGACAAAGGCGGGCAGGGTGGCGCCGGTGCGGGTGTTGACGAAGCGCAGGTTCATGGAGCGCGACAGCGTGGCCATCAGGATCCGGAACCGGTAGAAGCGACGCTCCACCTCGAAGAAGGGCCAGGGCACACCGTTCACGGTGATCACGTCGCCGTAGAGCCCGTTGTGATCGCGGTCCATGTAGGCCAGCGACCCGTTCTTGGCGAACATCGCGTCGCCGATCGTGAGCGGGACGTCGTACTTGCCCTGCGGGAGGTTCTCCTTCTCCCACGGGTTCTGCACGTGGTACTGCGCGACGAGACCGCTGTAGACGTTGGTCGCGGTCTGGTGTGCACCGTGGTCGTGGTACCACATCGTCCGTGGGCCCTGATGGTTCGGATACCAGTAGTCCTTGGCCTGACCGGGGCCGGTGAGGTCGTCCGCGTACCCGTCGTACTGCGGGAGCGACGCCGACCCGTGCAGGTGGACCGAGGTGGCCACTTCGTAGCCGAAGGTCGGGTGGATCGGGGGCAGGTCGTTGGACACCCGCAGCCGCACGCGCGTGTTCTGGTCGACCTTGATGAGCGGGCCGGGCACCGTCGGCGCTGCTCCGGCGGCGGCGTATCCGAACACCTGGGTGAGGGGCGCTCCCGGGTCCAACAGCTGCGTTGACGTCGACTGCTCCGTGATCTCGTAGAGCAGGTAGTCGCCGTGCTCGTCGGTCATGGGGGTCGGAGTGACCGGCACCGGGATCGGGAGCCGCCGCGCGAATCGCGCCGGCTTCGCCGAGGTGCTGATCCAGTCCGAGGTGCTGGCCGTCTCGCCCAGGGGCACCGTCAGTCCGAGTGCAGTCACGCCGGCGCCGAACCCACCGAGCTTCAACATCTCGCGACGCGTCAGTTCCGTCATTGCTCTTCCCTTCCTCGCTTGGGCAGTCCTGCGCCCTTGCACATCGGGATCGGCTGTCGTGCGGCCGATTCCACTGCCCGACGAGCACAGGCTGCGCGACAGGCCTTGGGCTCTCCTTGGGCCGGGACATCCTCGAGGTCGACAAGGAAAGCCCAAGGCGCTCCTCGGATGCTGCACAACGACCGCACACCGAGGCTTCGGCCGCCAATGAGGAGTTGGGAACCATGGCACTACCCACAGTGCGAGGGGCCGGTGTTCACCGGCGCCCTCGCAACCGCACCTTCGCCGCAGTGATCGCGGCCCTGTTCGTCGTGTCCCTGGCCACGAGCGCCCAGGGTGTGCCCATCGCGCCGACCGAGCCGGACGGAACCCTCAAGGTCCGAACTGGTCGTCTGGTCGAGGTCGGTCCGACCTCCTCCGAACACGGCTTCCCCACCTGGTATCGCGACAGCAACGGCATCCGACTGGAACCCTGCACCACCCTGGACGACCCGCTGTGCTCGGCACTGCCCGACGAGGTCCCCAACCCCGACGCGCCGGTGTCCTTCCCCGACAACTTCCCCGGCGAGATCTTCTACCAGCTCGCCAGCTCGACGGTCACGGGCACCGGCGTCAACATGACGGTCAGCATGGACCTCGAGGGCGCGTGGGCGAACGAAGTGGTCGTCGACGGCGACCAGATGGTCTTCGGCCGGGTCCGCATCAGGGACAGGGTCATCGCTGACGGGACATACCGCGTGACCCACCCCTACGGCGTGGACCAGTTCGACGCCGCGGGCGAAGGCATCAACTTCACCGAGGACATCGGGACCACTCCTGGACTCTTCGGTCAGGCGTTGACCAGCCGCATCGGACCCTTCCTCAAGTGGGACCCCGAGGTGGCGCCCGCTGCGCCCGCCGGATATGTGGGTGACCCCAGCGTTGAGCACCGGGTGGTTGGCAGTCCGTACGGCACGAACTACGTGTCCGTGGAGCGGCGCAACGACGATGGCACCTGGGCCGAGCTGGCACGCACGGACCTGTTCAGCGTCCAGGGTCGACACGCGACCAACGCGGGTGTCGACGTCCAGGCAGCCACGTACGCCGTGGGCGCGGACGGCAAGGGCTTCGTCGACATCTATGCGACGTCCGACGCTGGTCAGTCGATCGAGGTGCGTGACAATGGGCTGGGCTTCATCGCCACGGGCCTGGAGGGTGACCGTGGCGTCTACTACGGACGCGTCGCCATCGACCAAGCGGCCGACGGCAAGTCAGTCACCGTCGCGAACCTCGGCGACAAGCCGGTGGCGGTGAAGCAGGCCGCCCTCACGGACGTCGTGACCATCACCCGGGCGACCTATGACGCCGACACCGACGCCCTCACCGTCTCGGCGTCCTCGAGTGACCAGGACACCACCCCGGGTCGGCTCACAGTCATGGGGACATCCCTGGTCGACGGGACGGCGACCATCACCACCGTGGCGCCGACCGCGACGGTGAAGGTGACCTCCGACAAGGGCGGCTCTGCGACGGCTCCGGTCACCGCCACCGGTGCGGGCATGCAGGCCGACGCACCCATCGCGGCCGGCTTCGCGAGCCCGGTCGATGCGGCTCCCGCACAACGGGTGACGCTGACGGGGACCGGTTCCACCGGCACCATCACCTCCTACGCCTGGCGGCAGGTTCCGGCCTCGGCCGGAGGCACCGAGGTGCCCGTGACCGACGAGAACCGCGTGACGCTGACCGGCTCAGCCGAGGCGGTGGCGACGTTCAACGCGCCGCCCGTCGCAGGGCCTCTCGCCTTCGAGCTCGTGGTGACCGGGCCGGCCGGGACCAGCGCGCCGGTGGTCGTGACCGCCAACGTGGTGGTGCCCGATCCCTCGGAGCCGCCGCCGGCGCCGACGGCCGATGCGGGTGAGGACCAGACGGTCCCGCGCGGCGCGACGGTCCGGCTCGACGGAGCCGGAAGCACCCTCGTCGACGACTACGCGTGGTCCCAGGTCAGCGGCCCCTCGGTGACGCTGGCTGGCGCCACCACGGCGACCCCGTCGTTCGTGTTCCCACGGATGGCCCTGCCCACCAGCACGACCGGGCCGAACCCGTCATACGCGACCACGAACGAACCCGTCGTGGTGCGGCTGACGATCACGGGCCAGGGCGGCCAGCAGTCGACCGACGAGATCACGGTGTCGCCGGCCCAGGAAACCCTGACGATCACGACCAACGAGTTCCGCGCGGGCCGTGAGTGGCGCGTGGCGGGAACGTCCAACATCGTCGCCGGCCAGAGGGTGGCAGTCGTCCTCGGCCGCGACCTGACGGGGCAGGTGTTGGGCTTCGCGACGGTCGATGCGACGGGCGCGTGGAGCTTCCGAGGCGCCGGTTCCGTGGTGCCCACCGCGGGTACGACGACCACCAGCGTCGTCAGTGCCGTCGGAGGCAGCATCACCGGAGCCACGTTCCGACGGCGGTAGTCCGATCCGAGGTCTGGACCCCCAATCTTGGGGGTCCAGACCCCCCGAGGCAGGGCTGCCGAGGCCCTGCCAGTGACACACACACTGGTCCTGCTCCGGAGAGGGAGCAGGACCAGTGAGGTGCAGGGGACATGCAGATCACCATTTTCGGACAGATGAGAGTCGCCACCCAAGAGGGCGACCTGGGGGCCGATCGGCTGGGCGGCGTCAAGCCACGTCAGATCCTCCAGATCCTGGCGATCGCCGACGGAGCCGCGGTGTCCAAGGAGCGATTGGCCGAGCTGCTCTGGGACGGTCAGCCGCCAAGGAGCTATCTCGGAACCCTGGAGAGCTACGTGTGCGTGCTGCGTCGCAGCCTCCGTGAGGCCGGCAGCCGGGGCGGCGGCGTGGTCACGGTGCGACAGGGCTATCGCCTCGACCCGGACACCTGTGGCGTCGACCTGACGTCCTTCCGGGCGTTGGTCCGGGCGGCCGGTGCGCAGGACGCCGACAAGGCGGAGGCTCTCAGCTGGCTCGAGGGGGCGCTCGACCTGGTGACTGGCGACCTGCTGGCGGACGAGAACTACGCCAGCTGGGCGATCGCGGAGCGTGAACGCTTCCTGCCCGAACTGGTGGGCGCCGCCAACCTCGCCGCGTCCCATGCCCTGGCCCTCGGCAGGGTGGACGCTGCCGCCAGACACGCCCAGTCGGCCATCGCCCACGACCGCCTCACCGAAGAGGGCTGGCGGACTCACATGCAGGCGCTGCGTTCCACCGGCCGTGGTGCCGAGGCGCTGCGCGACTACTTCGAACTGCGCGACCTGCTGGCGGACCAGCTGGGAGTCGACCCGTCCCAGGAAACAACCGACCTCTATCTCGACGTGCTCCACGACCAGTCGCAGGCCAACTCGGGCCTCACCGCCCGGGAAGAGGTGGGAATGCTGCTGCGCCTGCTGCAGCAGGCGGTCGCGTCGCTCCCGCACGTGGACGCTCCACGTGGCGATCCCGGCTGGGGGCGGCTGTCCGAACAGCTCACCGCGGCAGCCTCCGAATGGACCCAAGTCATCGACCCGGGACAACGGGCGCTGGTAGCCTGAGCGCAGTTGGCGAGGGACTCTCCACGACACACTCTCGGCGCACCCACTCGTCGGTTGGCGCCGCTTCCACGGGGCAGAGCACGCAGGGGCACGAATGGAGAGCAGGTCGGCGTCGCCAGTTCGAGTTCTGGTGGTTGACGACCATCGCACGTTCACCGATCTCGTGTGCCTCGCACTGGGCGGAGAGCACGACCTCGTCTGTGCCGGCAGTGCACACACGTCGGCCGAGGCCCGGAGACTGGTTGCGCTCGAGGCTCCCGATGTCGTCCTGATGGACGTCGATCTCGGTGGTGAGAACGGTCTGGACCTGACCGAAGAACTGACGGCCTCGCACCCCGGGCTGCTGGTCGTCGTCCTGACAGCAAACGCGGATGCGTCCGTCATGCGTCGCGCTGCCGTCGTGGGTGCCTGCGCGCTTCTGCCCAAGGACGGTTCTCTGCCAGATCTCCTCGGTGGGCTCCGACACGCCACCCGGGGCTCGTTCTATGTGCACCCCCGGTTGCTCCGGACCTTGATGGCCGAGCAGGATCCTGCTCGACGCACGTCTCCCGTCCCCAGCCTGACCGCGCGTGAGACCCACGTCCTTCGACTCTTGGCCGAGGGTCGGCATGTCTCCGACATCGCCCGGGAGCTGGGGATCTCGGTGCACACGTGCCGCGGCTACGTGAAGGCGCTGCTGGCGAAGCTGGGGGCCCACTCCCAACTCGAGGCGGTCGTGGCCGCAGGCGCGTTTGGACTCCTTGATGCTCCGCCGCGTCATTGACCGCGCCAGGTTCCCGCGAGACGGCCCTCGAGTCGCAGGGTCGGTCGTGCGCCCCGCCCTGGTGCGGTTCGCTCTCCTCAGCCTGCTCTCGGGGCTCGTCGTCACCGCACTCGCCTTCGTTGCCGCGGACCAGCTCGCCCGCGCCAGGTCGCTGGACAACGCCCGGACCCAGGCTGTCCAGTTCACGAACAGGCTGGCGGCGCCTCTGATCGATGCCGAGGTCCGCACGGGCACTCCCGCTGGCGTCGCACAACTGACCGAGGTGATGACCAGCCGGATGCGTGACGGCTCCGTCCAGCACCTCAGGATCTGGGACGAGAGCGGTCGCATCCTCTGGTCCGAGCACCCCGAGCTCATCGGTCGCACCGTCGACCTCTCCGAGGAGGTCGTCGCCCTCTTCGGGACCCGCGAGGCACGCGCGGAACTCACGGACCTGACCGGCGTGCAGAACTCGGACGAGCAGGGGAGGGCGCTGGAGGTCTATGTCGGCGCCTTCGGCTCTGACGGTCAACCGATCGTCGTGGAGATCTATCTGCCGACGGAGCCCATGGAAGATGACGCCAACGCCATCCTGCGGGGTGTCCTGCCGCTGATCCTGGGCTCGGTGGCCCTCGTGCTGCTCGCCGTCCTGCCCTTGGCGCTCTCCCTGGGCAGGCGCGTGGAGTGGGCGCTGTCCGAGCGGGGGGTCATGATGCGGCACGCCCTGCAGGCCTCGGAGCTGGAGCGACGTCGAGTCGCCGAGGACCTGCACCACGGGGTGGTGCAGGAACTTTCCGGGCTGGGCTACACCCTTCCGGTCGCAGCCCGCCATCTCGAGCCCGGCGGCGACGTCGACACGGCCCGCTCCCTGCTGCAGGTGGCCACTGATCTGGTGCAGCGAAACGTGCAGGCCCTGCGGTCGCTGATGACCGACATCTACCCTCCGGACCTCCACGGCGAGCGGCTGGGCGAAGCGGTGCAGCAGGTGGTGCGCACCGCTGCCCACGATGCTGGACTGCGGGCCGAGGTCCGCGTCCAGGAAGACCTCGACCTGCCCCTCCCCAGTGCCCGACTGGCCTACCGCATCATCCGCGAGGGAGTTCGCAACGTCGTCAAGCACGCAGAGGCAAAGGTGGTGCTGGTCGACCTCGCGGCCGAGGGTGCCGAGGTCGTCGTGAGCGTCGCGGATGACGGGCGCGGCCCGGGCGAGCTGCCGGGACACAGCCCCGAAGGGCACCTGGGCCTGCGACTGCTCAATGACACCGTCCAGGACGTCGGCGGTCGACTCGACATTCGTCCCCGCGACGAGGGTGGCACCGTGTTGGTCGTCCGCTTCCCGGTGGCGGCAGCGGGGACCTGACCACGCCGAACCCATGCTCGATGCCCCAGATGACCACCGGACAACCACCCAGCCTTCCCAGACCTCAGGCCAAGGTTTCTGCGCGAGACTCGACAGGACGCACCACCCCACCAGTCCCGGGAGGCCCCCGTGGTCATCAGGATCATGCTCGTCGACGACCACCCCTTGATCCGCGAGGCCTTGGCCCGACTGCTCTCCATCGAGCGGGACCTGGACGTCGTCGGTGCCACGGGTGACGCAGAAGAGGCCGTGAGGATGGCCGGAGAGTTGCGCCCGGATGTCGTGGTGATGGATGTCGACCTGCACGGAGCCGACCTGAAGGGGGTCGACGGCATCTCCGCGACTCGTGCGCTCCTGGCGGAGCATCCCGCCGTCAAAGTCGTGATGCTGAGCGCGTCGTGCTCACCCTCGTTGATCCGCGACTCCGCGGAGGCGGGGGCCTGGGGCTACCTTCTCAAGGGCGACCCGGCTGACCAGATCCCCGAAGGTATCCGCGCGGCCGCCCGCGGGGAGCACCCGATGGGGGTCGAGGTGGCGCGGCTGTGCCGGACCATGGGCGAGGCAGGCGGAACGGGGCCGGACGCGCTCGGGGTCGAGGCTCCATCCCTCTGGCCTCGGGCCACACCGTTCCAGCGGCAGACCTCGTGACCGCATGGCCCGGGACCCAAGCGCAGCACGTCGCTGCGGGGCGTCGGGGCCAGACACATTCGCCGCTTCCGTCTGGTCGATGACCCAGAGGCCGTAGTTTTGGCCCATGTCCTCCTCCGATCTCGCGCCCGGTGTGGCCGACGCCCCGCTCCTCGTCCGCCTGCGCGGGATCCGACCGACGCTGACGCCGGCAGAGGAGCGCGTCGCCACCGAGGTGCTCGCCGACGCCCGGCACGCGTCCGACATGACGATCACCGAACTCGCCCAGGCGGCGAAGACCTCCGAGACGACGGTCCTGCGCTTCTGCAAGCGGCTCGGGCTCAAGGGCTACCCGCAGTTGCGCCTCGCCCTGGCGGCGGAGTCGGCGATGCCCCGTGAACAGCGCATGGCGATCAGTGACATCAGCGCGACGGACACCATCGACGACATCGTTGCCAAGGTGGCGGCGGTCGACTCCAGTGCGGTTGAGGAGACATTGCAACAGCTCGACCGTGATGCCCTCAAGGCGGCTGCCGACGCGGTGGCAGGCGCGAGTCGGGTCGACATCTATGGCGTCGTCGCCAGTGCCATCGTGGGTGCCGACCTGCAGCAGAAACTGCACCGCATCGGCATCGTGTCCTTCGCCTGGAACGATCCGCACATCGCGCTCACGAGCGCCACGCTCCTGTCCAAGAAGGACGTCGCGATCGGCATATCCCACTCGGGTGCGACGAGCGAGACGATCGAGGCGCTCGCAGTGGCACGTCGACGGGGCGCCACGACGATCGCGGTGACGAACTTCCCGCTCTCGGCGCTCGCGAAGGGAGCCGACATCGTGCTCACCACGGCCGCCCGGGAGACCTCCCTGCGTTCGGGGGCCACGGCCAGTCGAATCGCTGCACTCACGGTGGTCGACTGCCTCTACATCGCCGTCGCCCAGCGCGACCTCGCCCGGGCCCGTCGGGCCGTGGCCGACAGCCGCAAGGCCGTCGAGGGCCACCACGTCAGCTGACGAGTTCGTCTTTGTGCCCCATTGGGACACAAGAGGTCGGCCTTCGGCCGGACGAATGTGTCCCAATGGGGCACAAAGACGGGAGGTTGTGGGGCGCTGCGTGTCAGTGATTCACCGCCTTGGCGGGTGGAGTGTGGGAAACTCACCACATGGCCAGCGACGTTCGTGTGACTGCACCCACCGAGGAACGCAACCCCGCGACGACCGGCATCGACACCGCGTCGACCCTCGAGGTCCTCACCCTCCTGAACGACGCTGATCGCACGGTGGCCGGCGCCGTCGCGCAGGTCCTGCCCGAACTCGCCTCCCTCGTCGATCACGCCGTCGAGTCGATCCGAGCCGGGGGCCATGTGCACTACTTCGGCGCAGGGACGTCGGGCCGGCTCTCCGTCCTCGACGCCGCCGAGCTGTTGCCCACGTTCAACGCCCCCGACGGACTCTTCGTCGCCCATCACGCCGGTGGGGCCGCTGCCCTGGTGGGCGCCGTGGAGAACGTCGAGGACGACGTGGACCTCGGTCGCGGCGACGCGAGCGACCTCACCGCGCTCGACGTGGCCATCGGGCTCACCGCCTCCGGCCGCACGCCCTACATCGCGGGAGCCCTCGCCGAAGCCCGGGCTCGCGGAGCGCGGACAGCGCTCGTGACGGCGAACCCGGGAGCCGAGCTCACGGCATACGCGGATCATCTGCTCGCAGCCGACACCGGACCGGAGGTGCTCACCGGGTCGACCCGTCTCAAGGCCGGCACCGCCCAGAAGATGATCCTCAACGGCTTCTCGACGGCGGTGATGATCCGCCTCGGGCACACCTATTCCAACCTCATGGTCGACGTCGTCGCGACCAACGCCAAGCTTCGCGGCCGGGTGGTCCGCATCCTGCAGGAGGCCACCGGAGTGAGCGAGGTGGACGCCCGCGCGGTCCTCGACCGGACCGGCGGCGAACTCAAGCCCGCGCTGGTCGCACTGCTCGCGGCGGTGCCGGTCGAGAAGGCCGTCGCGGCGCTCGACGCGCACGGCAATTCGGTCGCCACGGCTCTGGCGGGGTTGACCGCAGGCACCACGAAGTGATCGGCTCGCGCCTGTGAGCGCGATTGTCGGCGTGGACGTGGGCGGTTCCGGACTACGCCTGCAGTGGTCGTATGCCGGCCAGACCAGTTCCGTGGTCACCGCACCTGGCGCGCGCATCGGCTCGGGAGGCGTCGACGTGGCAGCGCTCGCGACCGACGCCGCGAAACTGCTGGCGCGCGGCGGCGTCGGTCTCGGCGACGTCGAGGCGGCGTGCTGGTCCCAGCGGGGGCTGGTGTTCCTGTCGGACCCGGTCGAGGTCCTCGAGCTCGTCGCGTCGGCGCTGGGGGCTCGGCGAACCGTCGTCGTGAGCGACGCGGTGGCCTCCCTCGTGGGCGCGTTGGGGAGCGTGCGTCCCGGCGCGGTGGTGTCGGCAGGGACGGGCGCGGTGGCGTTCGGGTCGGACTTCGGGTCCGGCGACGGGTCCGTCTGGCGGCTCGTGGACGGATGGGGCCACGTGCTGGGAGATCGTGGCTCGGGTGCCTGGGTGGGCCTTGAGGGGTTGCGCGCCGGGTTGCGCTTCCACGACGGTCTGCCGGGCGGGTCCGAGCGGTTGCTCGTCGAGGGGGAATACGCCTTCCGGTCGACCTCGCACTGGCCGCGTCGGGTCATGACGGGCAAGGACGCACCAGCACTCCTCGGCTCCTTCGCTCCCCGCGTCACGGAAGCTGCGGCGGCCGGAGACCCTGTGGCGCAACGGATCTGCGCGGCAGCGGGGGAGTCGCTCGCCGAGTCGTTGCTGTCGGCCGCGCGCGGCATCGACGCGCCGTCGCTGGTGGCGACGGGCGGGTTGCTGGCAGCAGCGCCTGTGCGGGACGCGCTCGAGGCAGCCATCAAGGCGGCCGGGTTCGAGCTCTCCCCAGCGGTGGGGGGAGCTCTCGACGGCGCCCTGCACCTGGCCACGCTCCTCGGCGAGACGGGAACGGTGCCGCGCCACCCGGCATACGTGCATCTGGCCTGAGACGGCCCTCGGCTCTGATCCGTCCTGGGGCAGCCCCTCAGGTCCTCCCAGTTCAGGCTGTGCTCTGCTGCGCTGGAGTGCAGCAGTGCACAGCGCCGAGCAGGCACCAGTGCGACCGGACCTCCCAGCGTCACCGAGTTGGAGGTGCCGCAGTGCCCCGGGTTAGACTTGAACCCGGCACCCCGCGTGGTGGTACCTCACTGAACTCCCCCAGGGCAGGAATGCAGCAAGGGCAGGTGAGCTCTTCCAGGTACGCGGGGTGTCTTCGTCTTGGTGGGGGGTTCTCAGGCGCCGCAGGCGCAGCCGCCCTCGCACCCACCGCAGCCGCCGCCGCGAGCCTCGGGTGCATTGCCCCGGTCGGCCCACGTCAGTTCGAGCGCCCGCACGAGACCGTCGACGGGCTGGGCGCCGGTCACGGCGAACTTCTGGTCGAGCACGAACGTCGGCACTGCCGTGATCCCGATCTGGTTGGCGGTCGCTTCGTCGGCGCGCACGTCGTAGCCGAAGTCGTCGGAGTCGAGCATCCCGCGCACGTCGTCCTTGTCGAGGCCGCCCTCGACGGCGAGCCCGACAAGGGTGTCGCGGTCGCCGAGCGCCGCACCCTCGGAGTACCACCCCCGCATGAGTCGCTCGGTCACCGGCGTCTCGAGCTCGCGGGCCCGGGCGAGGTGGATGACCCGGTGGGCGTCGAAGCTGTTGCCGCCCCTGAGTTGCTCCCACTGGAAGTCGAGCCCGACCTCTGCGGCCTCGGCCGCCATGGCCTCGTGCTGGGCCACCATCTCCTCACGGGTCTTCCCGTACTTGGCTGCGATCTTGTCGATCACGACGCCGTCCTCGACCGCAGGCGCCGAGCGGTCGAGCTGATAGCTGTGCCAGATCACGTCGACCTCACGCGGCTCCTCGCCGTCGGGGGTGACGGCCGCGAACTGCTCCAGGGCGAGCTCGAGGCGTCGCCTGCCGATGTGGCAGAAGGGGCAGACCAAGTCGATCCAGACATCGATACGCATGGATCCGAGGGTACGTCGACCCAGCCTGCAGCCTTCAATCGCCGGCTGAATCGCACGCTCAACCGCACCTCAGCCGCCACTTCCGTCGCAGGTCTGCAGGCGGAGGGCCTGATCGGCGCCGTAGCGGTGTCCCGACCCGAACGGCACCGCCAGTGAACCCAGCACATCAGCCCCGGCATGCACCGCCGAAACCACCGGCAGCCACGCCCGGGACTCGGTCGCCGGTCGCCAGGCCATCGCCGGAGAGGCATGCACGATCGGGTCGTCCGGGTTCGCGGCGACCGTCTCCTGAGGCAGCCCGGTCCGGCCGCCTCCTGGCGTCCCCAACCAGAACGTCGAGCACACCGTGGCTCGCGCGGCGTCACCGCCCGCCCCGGGCGCGAGCATGGCCGACTGCCCCGCGGTAGCGCCCAGACTCTCGCCCACGACGTGGACCTGCGGTCGCTGCGCCGCTGGCATCGCTGACACCGAGGCTGTCACCTCGGCGAGCAGCGCCCGCGCACCACTCACCGCACCGTCCCGGTCGAAGAGGTAGGCCATCCAGCTCGGCCGGTCGTCGTACTGCATCGACACCGTCGCCACCTCCGCCCCGAACCGCTCCTCCACGCCCCGCACGAACTCCGGGTTGACCCAGCCAGAGCCGGTCGGGATCGCCACGAGCAGGTGCTCCCGCGTCAGGCCACCCGCAGCCGCGAGCCGGTCGACGGCGATGCGAGCGCGAGTCGCGTCGTCCTCGGAATCGGACAGGCCGGCATACGCGCGTACGGCACCGACGGGGGAGGGCGTCAACAGCACCTGATCGCTGTCCGAGGCGGCCTGCGCGCTCGCGGGTGCGAACGTCACCAGGGTCAGACCGGCGATGAGCGCCACTCCGCGCCGCGACACACGCGACCGGTGACGCCACAGCCAGCCGAGGCCACGGACGACGCCGACGAGGGCCACTGCGGTCCCCGCTGCGATGCCCACGTCGGCGAGCGACACCGGATCCATCCCGATGCGCGCCCGCATTCCGTTCTGCGCAACGAGAGTCCAACCGAGCACGTATGCCGTGAGCGCACCTCCCAGCACCACCGCCAGGACGTGGGTCGGTCCGGTGAGGTGGCGGTCCCGGCCGGCGAGGCGGCGGACGAGGCGGCGGACGACGGCGTGGGTGATGAGCCAGGCCATCCCGGTCATTACGCCCAGAGCGACGGGCAGGTGCGGCAGGAAGGACGGGAACATCGCCGCGCCCAACGCAATGGGGGTGGCCAACGCCGCCGACGCCCGCGGCACGCTGAGCCGCGAGAGAAGCCCCCTCATCGCGCACCGCCGGTGAACGTGCTGCTCGACTTCGTGCCCGAATGGGACCAACTCGCTGCGCTCGCTCGTCCCATTCGGGCACGAAGTCGAGGTAGCGCCAGGCCGACGGCCCCGAGAGCGGCGACCCCGAGCGCGACGCCCGGAGCGATGCTGAGCGGTGTCTCCGACTCGGGAGGTGAGAAGCCCTGGCGGGCACTGTTGATCCGCACGAACCCGGTGGCAACCTCGGCCCAGGCGAGGCATTCGGCGCGACGCCATGAGGAGTCCCGCCCGCCGCATGAGTCCTCCAGTTCGACCCCGAGGCGGGTGTCGACGGAGCGACGCGCGTCGGGAGCGAGGGCGTGACCGGACCGGCCGGCATACCGGAGCAGGTCGTAGCCCAGGTCGTGCTGCCGGCACGCGTTCTCGAACTCGTCCGGCAATGGGACCGGTGAGGAGCAGCCGCCGGAAGGGTCCCCGAGGAGCTCGCCGGACACGGCCGGGCGGTAGCCGAACCGCGCCCCGAAGTCCGGCGGCATCGAGGCCGCCGCGATGGCCGGCTCGTCGGAGACGAGCGCAGCGATCGCCCGCTCGGCGGCACCACTGGGGACGGGCCGGGACGATGCGGCGGGAGCGAGGGAGAGGCCGGCCGCGCCGGTGAGGCCGACGACGACGACAGTGCGGAGGGCGTGCTGGCTGGTGAACATGCGGCCAGACTCGGATCCGCGAGCACTCGCGGTCGTCGCCCTCCCGAGCGGTTGTCGGGCACGACGCGGGGGCTACGCCGAGAGCGAGTGATACGAGGGAGTGACAGCGGGTTCACCCCGTCGTATGACGACCGGGTCGCGCTCGCTGCCTACTGTGGAGGCATGGTCGGAGGCAGAGTCACGGGACCCATCGGACGCGGACTGCTCCGCGTGGTGCGTCCGCTGGGGCAACCCCTCTGGCGAGGGCTCCAGTGGATCGGCGGGCACGCCGATGCGATGCTCGGCCTGCTCGCGTTGCTCATGTTCGTCATCGGCTGGTCGACGATGCAGCTGACGCATGACGTGCCGTCCTCGCTCATGCCGGTGCTGGCCGTGTGTGAGGCGATACCGATCGTGCTCCTCCGCCGGAAGCCCCTCGTTGCGTGGGCGATCGCGGCTGCGGTCTCAGTCCTCTGGTGGGCTGCGGTGCCAGCCTTCTTCGACTCCCCGATGCCGTGGCCCGTCGTGCAGTTCCTCGTGCTGCTCGCCACGATCGTCGCCGTGGGGCTGTGGGGTCGATGGGTGGAGATCCCGATCGTCATCGCCGTGACCGGGACGCTGCTCTATCTGCTCCTCCCCGGCGACCTCGAGGGGTGGGCGGTCGGCCAGGCGCTCATCATGGCGGTGGCCGTGCTGGTCCGGTGGCTCGTCATCTCCCGTCGTCAGATTGCCGTCCAGCAGGACGAGGTCGAGACCGAGCGCGCCCGGCGCGCCGTCGTCGAGGAGCGGAGTCGCATCGCACGCGAGCTCCACGACGTCGTGGCCCACCACATGTCGATGATCGTGGTGCAGGCGCAGAGTGCACCCGTGCGG
Organism: Knoellia sinensis KCTC 19936; assembly: GCF_000768705.1. Lineage (GTDB taxonomy): Bacteria > Actinomycetota > Actinomycetes > Actinomycetales > Dermatophilaceae > Knoellia > Knoellia sinensis. The sequence goes on along the minus strand of NZ_AVPJ01000020.1, from coordinate 21,576 downwards.
CATGGCTTGTCGGATCCGGAGGTCGCCGGGGAGTTCGCGGCGATCGAGGGCGCGGCGCGCCAGGCGCTCACTGAGGTGCGCTCCGTGCTGGGCGTGCTGCGCGACGAGAACGGCCCCGTCGAGACCGCGCCCCAACCCGATCTCGCGCAGCTTCCGTCGTTGGTCAAGTCCTCCAAGGCAGCCGGTATGCCGCTCACGTCCCGTGTGCGTCTTGCCGCCGGCCACGTCCCGCCCGGGACGGCGCTGGTGCTCTATCGCGTGGCGCAGGAGTCACTCGCCAACGCCGCCCGGCACGCCCCCGGCGCGGCCGTCGAGTTGACCCTGGAGGAGGACTCGGGGTGGGCCCGCCTCATGATCCGGAACTCCGCTCCCGCACCGTCGGCTCTCGCTGGCGTCCGCAACATGGGTCGCGATGGCGACCACATCCCCGGACGCGACGGGGAGGACGGCGTGACCGGCGGCCGGGACGGGAACGGCGGCACCGGCATACGAGGCATGTCGGAACGCGTGCAAGCGGTCGGTGGAACGTTCGAGGCACAGCCGGTCGGCGACGGGTTCGTCGTGGTCGCGACCGTCCCCCTCACGGATCGGCCGCAGGTCGCCGGGCTAGGTTGATCGACATGATCACGGTGGTCATCGTCGACGACCAGGCGATGGTGCGGCAGGGGCTCGGGGCGCTGCTCAACGCGCAGCCCGACCTCCAGGTCGTCGGGGAGGCGGCCGATGGTGCGGAGGCGGTCCGTGAGGTGGCCCGCTTGCGTCCCGACGTGGTCCTGATGGACGTCCGTATGCCGGAGGTCAACGGACTCGACGCGGCCGCCACCATTCTTGGGTCGCCGAGCCCGGACCGGCCGCACGTGCTGATGCTGACGACCTTCGACGTGGACGACTACGTCTATGAGGCTCTGCGCATCGGGGCGAGCGGATTCATGCTCAAGGACGCACCAGCGGACGAGCTGGCTCGGGCTGTTCGCGTTGTGGCACAGGGGGATTCGCTGTTGGCGCCGTCGGTGACCAAGCGGCTCATCGCCGAGGTGACCAAGTCACGGTCGGGAGTGCCGCGTGAGTCGCCTCGCTTGCAGGAGCTCACCCCGCGCGAGCTCGAGGTGCTCGAACTCATCGCGCGCGGGCTCTCCAACACCGAGATCGCGACGCGTCTCTTCGTGGCCGAGCAGACGGTCAAGACGCACGTGTCGCGGGTGCTGACCAAGTTGGGGCTGCGGGATCGGGCGCAGGCGGTCGTGTTCGCCTATGAGCACGGGGTCGTGACAGCCGGGTGACGACGCGGGACAGTGGAACATCGGAGGTGAGTGATGGACTGCTGCCCTGAGCCGCGCGGCTACGACGAGGTGTTCTCGACGGGATTCTCGAGGTCGATGTCGCGGCGCTATGAGCGGCGCGGCCTGTCGAAGCTGGCGGCTCGGATGGTGGCGTTCCTGGAGTCGCGCGGCATCCGTGACGCGACGGTCCTTGAGATCGGCGGCGGCATCGGCGACCTGCACGTGGAGTTGCTGCGTCGCGGTGCGGCGTCAGCGACGAACCTCGAGCTGTCGGCCAACTACGAGGCGGAGTCACGTGCCCTGGTGGAACGGTTCGGCCTGGCGGATCGGGTGCAGACGCTGGCGGTCGACATCGCCCGGACTCCCGACACCGTCGAGGCCGCGGACGTGGTCGTCCTCAATCGGGTCGTGTGCTGCTACCGGGACGTCTCGGCGCTCCTCACGGCTGCGGGGGAGCGGGCCGAGTCACTCCTCGTGTTCAGCCACCCGACCTATACCGCGCTCAACCGCGCCCTGCAGGTTCTCGAGAACGTGGGGCGCAGGGTGCGGCGTCAGGAGTTCCGCGGCTATCTCCACGACCCCGTGACCATGGTGGCGGCCGTGGAGTCGACGGGGCTGCGTCAGGTGATGCAGCACCGCGGGCTGATCTGGAGCATCGTCGGCTTCGAGCGTCCTGCGGCAGCCATGGGTCCCACATAGGCTGAATGGACCGATCGAACCCGGGGGAGCGACGACGGTGCCGCAGCACTTCCTGACGATCTCGAAGGCGCTGTCCACCCGGATCGAGGTCCGCGAGGTTCAGTGACCGGTGCGTCGAGGGGCGGGTCCGAATGGCACTCTGACGGGTCGCAGGACAGCCCGTTTTCGCTACAGAGGCCCGACTTCGTCCAGCCCTAACCTCGATAGGGGCGGGAATCCAACCACCCGTCCTGAGGAGGTTGACCATGAAAGTGGCCAGAAGCGCCGCAGTGGCGGCGTTGACCATGTTCGGAGTCGCTGTGGGTATCGGCAGTGCCGATGCTCGCGGTGGCGGTGACACCGAACGCATCGACATCCGGGATGACTGTGACCCGGTCACGTTCAACGCGGCGCTCTTCCCGGGCGCGTGCATCGGCGACGGTGACACCACGTTCGAGGACTTGGTCGAGCGCCTCCAGGACCGTGGCTTCCACGGTGCGTGGAGGTTCAACCCGGACGACACGGACGTCGATACGGGCACGAAGCTCAGGCTCGTCAACCGTGGCGGTGAGTTCCACACCTTCACCCCGGTCGACAGGTTCGGGCCGGGGTGCGCACTGGACGTGAACGAGTTGGCAGGCTTCGTGGGTGACCCAGTCATGCCCTGCACCGAGGAGATGTTCATCAACACCGGCATCGACGCGAAGACGTCTCAGGTCCTCGCGCCACTCCCGGTGGGGACGCATCTCTTCGAGTGTGCGATCCACCCGTGGATGCAGACGACGATCACGGTGAAGGGTCACCACCACTGAGTCACACCGGTGTCCTGCTCGGTCATTCCGATCCGGGCGCCATTCGCAAGACGTTCGACGTTGCCGAGCAGAGGTCGGCTGCTCGGCCCGGTCGAACGAGGGGCCAGGGGCACTAGACGTCGCGGTGAGCAAGTGACTCCCGCTGGGCGCGGTTCAGACCGGCATACACGATCCACACTGCGGCAACCCAGGTGACGATGACGAACGGGCCAGAGGCGGGCCATTGCGTTGCGCCCCAGACCGTTCCGCCGATGAGCAGGGTGCACAGGACCAGGGGTGCGGAATACCAGAGCACGATGGTCTGGGCGTTCGGCACGGGATTGAACGGCGACGTCGGGGGTCGTCCGCGGTATGCCGCGAGAAGACTCCCGCCCAGCGCGAACAGCGTCGATATGACGCACCACGGCAGAACGGCCGCGAGAGTGGCGCCGGCCGCGAGACCCGTGACCGCCCCTGCGGTGGTCGTGACCAAGAGGTGGAGGGTTCCGGGAACCACGAGGTGCGCTGCCGCGGCACGCACCGGGGGTGCCCCGAAGAGGGCAGGCGTCCCCATGGTGTCGGCCTCGAGGCGCAGTCCTTCGGACAGGGCGCCCATCCCGAGGTAGCTCACCAGCCCTCCGACGAACGCGACGAGTGGTGGCACGGAAGGGCTTCCCAGAGCACCACCGAGGGCCACCGCTGCAGCGGCGCTCGCGACGATGCCGACGACGGCCGCACCGGACGAACGACGTAGTCCCAGAACGTCTCTCGCGACGAGAGTGCCCACCGGACCGCGGTGACGCAGCCGCAGGGTCCGGCCGCGGGTGACGGGTCGGGCAGCTTCGAGCCGCACCGCGCGAAGGTCGCCGGCCTGCACCCCGCCGACGATCCGCCCGGAGCGTGCCGCCTGCGTTCGCAGGTCCTGGAGTCCCAGACGCCTGACCTCCTGCCGCCACCACGCACCGGCCGAGCGCCGTGGAAGGGGTGGGGAGAGGCGGGACTGGCCGAGGAGCCACGCGGTGCCAGCGCCGAGGCCGATCACCAAGGCGACCAAAACGGCGACCGGCAGGACCCACGAGGCGGCGACACCCGCGCCCCACAGGGAGGCGCCGACGAGCAGTCCTGACAGTCCTCCGGCGAAAAGCGTTGTGAACAGGGCGTATCCGAACCACGGTCGGAGAGCGTCCCAGCGGTCGATCGAAGACGTGACCACATGGTCCACCCAGGGAACGGGGGCGACGACCGGACCGCGCACTCGTCCGGCCTCGCGGGCCATCGCCAGAACCGCGGCGATCAGCCCGATGGCGAGGGCGACTGCCCAGGGTGACTTGAGGGCGGCAGCCATGCCCGCCCGGTCGCCCGCGATGACGAGGGCGCGAAGTACCGGGAAGCCATAGAGCCCCACGACGATCAGGGTGACGTACGCGGCATACGCGACCTCCTTGCGGGCCTGGTTGCCCTGCGGCCCGTGGAGGACGTGGGTGGCGTCCTCGAGTCGGTCGCGTCCGTCGTCGAGCGCCGCCTCGAGGCTCATCGGCGAGGGACGAGCAGTGCGAGTCCGATGCCGTCCACCAGTGCGGCCGAGGCGCAGAGGACGACCACGCCCCGGCCCGCAGCCCGGTCCACGCCTATCCATGAGCGGAAGCCGCCGGTGCCTCCGTTGTGCCACGTGACGTCGCGGTCGCGCACCTTCATCGTGTGCCAGGCGATGCCGATGTGAGACGAACGCCCTACTCGCACAGCCGGATCGAGCGCGCGCACGCCCGGCGCCGAACCGTCGAGCAGCGCCCGCGTCAGACCCGCCATTGCTTCGACGGATGCCCGTATGCCGCCCGCTGGGCCGATCGCCTCGCTCACCCACGGTGGTCGGTTGCCACCACGACGGCTACGCCCGCGGACGGCGGTGCGCAGCAGGTCTGCCTCGGACATCGGGACGTAGAAGGGATCCAGCCCGAGAGGTTCGGCGATCCGGGAACGGACAAGGACGGCATACGGAACTCCCACCGCCTCGGCCACGGCGTGACCGAGGAGTTCGAATCCGAGGTTCGAGTAGCGGTGCCTGGGCGCGCGGAGCCTCACCGATCGGGCCTGCTCGACGAGTTGGTCGAGGTCCTCGCGATAGGGGTTCGTGCCGTGCCGCATGAACTCCCAGGTTCGGCGCCAGGTCTCGAGGCCGGAGGCCACACGGGGAAGTCCGGACTCGTGGGTGGCGATCGACGCGAGCGTCACGCCACCGACCGCGGTCCCGGCGAGGGGCAGGTGATCGGCGAGGGTCGCGTCGGGCGCCACTTCGCCGCGGTCCATGGCGTCGGCATAGAGCAGCCCCGTGATCCCCTTGCTGATGGAGCCGATCTCGTAATCACCGTCGGCGCCGGGGCCGACATGGGCGAGTTCGGTGTCGAATCCACCCTCGGGGCGAGAGGTGACGACGGCCGCGGCGGCGACCGGGCGCGCCGACCCGAGCCGTTCTGCGAAGCGAGCGGTCATCGCGTCAGTCATCGCCGCTTGCCCGCTCCGTGGCACTGTCGGCGGCGACGAGATCGACGACCCGGTCCGCGGGCCGACCGGTGAGGCGTTCGGTGATGACCGGGTCGTGGCAGGCGAGGACGATCGTCGTGCCGGCATCCCGTCGCGCGGCGACCAGGTCGGCCACCAGTGCGCGCTTCGTGGTGTCGAGGCGCTGCTCGGGTTCGTCGAGCACGAGGACCTCACTGGGGCGGAAGAGGGTCAGGCACAGGCGGAACAGCTGGGTCTGGCCGGACGACAGCTCATGGGGGAAGCGCTCGCCCAAGTGCCCGATGCCGAGCTCCTCCAGTGCCGCGGCAACCCGCTCGTCGCACGTGTCCGAGTCGCCGCCCCACGTCGCGTCGAGGAGGACCAGGTGGTCGCGCAGGGTGAGGTCGCGATAGGTGGCAGGCGCACCGACGAGGGCCGCCACGGCCGCGCGAACGACGGGGTCGCGTTCGTCGGCGGGGCGATCACCCACCTGGGCGGTGCCGGTGGTCGCGGGGAGGGTGCCGATGAGGATGCGGAGCAGGGTCGTCTTCCCCGAGCCGTTGGGGCCCCGGAGCACGAGGCAGGATCCGCTCGGCGCGGACACGGAGACCGGCGCGAGCAGGGTCGCCGGACCGATCACCTTGGAGACGTCGTCGGCCCTGACCTCCACGCGAGTCACACCCCTTCAGTGCCCTGCGTCCGTGGCAACGGTCGCTCTGACGACCGTCCACGCTGACGCAAGCGAGAGTATGCCGGGTGGTGACCACGCGGCATACCGGCTGTCCTTCCCGCCGACTACGTTGGACCCCGTGAGCACCGCCCTCTATCGCCGCTACCGCCCCGAGACGTTCGCCGACGTCATCGGGCAGGAGCACGTGACCGAGCCGCTCATGCAGGCGCTGCGCACCGGCCGCGTCAACCACGCCTACCTCTTCAGCGGGCCGCGCGGCTGTGGCAAGACGACGAGCGCCCGCATCCTCGCCCGCTGCCTCAACTGTGAGCAGGGCCCGACGGCGACCCCGTGCGGCACCTGCGACTCGTGCGTGGCCCTGGCGCGTGGTGGTCCCGGCACGGTCGACGTCATCGAGATCGACGCCGCCAGCCACGGAGGTGTCGACGACGCCCGTGACCTGCGCGAACGTGCGAGTTATGGGCCGGCGCAGAGCCGCTACAAGATCTACATCATCGACGAGGCGCACATGGTGACGCCGCAGGGCTTCAATGCGCTGCTCAAGATCGTCGAGGAGCCGCCGGAGCACGTGAAGTTCGTCTTCGCGACGACCGAGCCCGAGAAGGTCATCGGGACGATCCGCTCGCGCACGCATCACTACCCCTTCCGGCTGGTGCCGCCGGGGCAACTCACCGAATACATGGAGCGGCTCTGTGCCGCCGAGGGCGTTGCGGTCGCGCCGGGCGTGCTGTCGTTCGTCGTGCGTGCCGGTGGTGGGTCGGTGCGTGACTCGCTGTCCGTGCTCGACCAGCTCATCGCCGGGTCGGGTGACGAGGGACTGACCTATGAGTCGGCGGCCGCGCTGCTCGGCTTCACCGACGGCGAGCTGCTCGACGCGGCGATCGACGCCTTCGCGGCGGGCGATGGTGCGGGGGCGTTCTCGGCGATCGAGCGCGTCATCGAGACGGGTCTGGATCCGCGGCGCTTCATCGAGGACCTCCTCGAGCGGCTGCGTGACCTCATCGTCGTGGCGGCCGTGCCCGACGGCGCCTCGGCCGTCCTGCGGGCACTGCCGCCGGACCAGCTCGAGCGGATGCGCCAGCAGGCCGCGGCATTCGGTGGTGGTGCCTTGTCGCGTGCTGCCGACGTCGTCAACGCCGGACTCTCCGAGATGACCGGTGCCACTGCGCCACGGCTTCAGCTCGAACTCATTGCCGCGCGGCTTCTCCTGCCGGCTGCCGCCGGAGAGACGGGGTATGCCGCCCGCCTCGATCGTCTCGAACGTCGCCTCGACGTCGGCGGAGTCCCGAGCGGTGCGGGTCCCGCTCCCGTGCGGCCGGCCGCCCCTGCGGCGCCTCCTGCTGCGGTGTCAGCTCCTGCGCCCACTCCTGCCCCGGCGCCCCGGGACGAGGAGCCGCAGGAGCCCCAGGAGCCGCAGGGGCCCGACGAGCCCGAGTTCATCGAGCCGCAGTCACCTGCGCCGCCAACCGAGGCGGACGCGTCGCCCCAGCAGCCCGGCCCGGCGGTGCAAGAGCAGGCTCCGCAGTCGCAGGTGGCCCGACGCGTCTCCGAGGTGTCGCCGACGCAGCAGCAGGCATCCCCGCCACCGGAGGCACCGGCCCCGCGCAGCACCGGCGGGCTCGACACCGCGGCCATCCGACGCTCCTGGCCCGACATCCTCGCCAAGGTCTTCGAGCTGCGCCGGACGACCTGGACGTTCGTGTCGGAGCACGCGCAGGTCCTCGACTACAACGGGGAGCGGTTGCTCCTCGGCATCTCGACGACCGGTCTGACCAACACGTTCCGCCGCGGACCGCACGCGACCTATGTCCAGCAGGCGTTGATCGACGTCCTCGGGATCGACGCCCAGGTCGAGGGCGTGCCGGCCGACGGATCGTCGATCGGCGACACGAGCGGCGTGCCGACCATCGATCCGAACCGTCCGCCGGAGCCGGCGCGTGCACCCGAAGCCGGGCCTCCCGCGCAGGCGCAGCAGTCACCGCAGGCACGGGCTGAGGCCAACGGCGCCGCAGCGGCAGCCGAGGCGGACCGCGGAGGCGAGCAAGCGGCATACGTGCCGAGTCAGCCGCCCACGACGCAACCGGACTGGGGGAGTGGTGGCAACGACTCTGCGGCTGCCCCCGCCTGGGCGACCGCGGGCGCGCCATCGGATGCCGCGCCGGTCAGCCCGTTCGCTCGCGCCAAGGAGACGGTCGCGGCCGAGCCCGACCCCGACGAACCCCCGGTCGCCGACGACTCGGCGATCAGCGACGACGACGAGGACATCGAAGGCCTCGGTGAGGTCGGCGTGCCCGTCGTGGAGCGAGTCCTGGGCGGCACGGTCATCCACGAAGAGGGCGTGTGAGCACCTACTACTGGGTCGGTCGCACCGCGATGATGTCGCTCGCGCACGCCATCTGGCGGCCCACGATCGTCGGCAAGGAGCACGTTCCGAAGACCGGAGGCGTCCTGCTCGCGAGCAACCACCTGTCCTTCATCGACTCGTTCGCGATCCCGGTCGCCGCTCCCCGCAAGGTGTCCTTCCTCGCCAAGAAGGAGTACTTCACGGGCACGGGCATCCGAGGTCGGTTTGTCCGCGGCTTCATGGAGTCGGGAGACGCGATCCCCGTGGACCGCGACAGTTCAGGTGCGGCCAAGGACTCCCTCGACCTCGCACTCGAGGTGCTGCGCGCGGGGAAGGCGTTCGGCATCTATCCCGAGGGCACGCGCTCGCGCGACGGTCGGCTCTATCGCGGTCGGACCGGCGTCGCGTTCCTGTCACTCACGGCGGGCGTGCCGGTCGTCCCGGTCGGGCTCATCGGCACCGACAAGGTCCAGCCCGTGGGGGCGCGTGGGCTGCGGATGGCTGACGTCACCATCGCGTTCGGGTCACCGATCCAGCCCTCGACGTATGCCGGTCTGCCCGCCGGCCGTGCCCGCCGCCAGCTCACCGACGACGTCATGGACTCGATCGCGACGCTGACCGGGCAGGAACGGGTCGACGCCTACAACGAGCGCCCGGCCTCCGACGACCCCGACGACTGACCCGCACCCACCCGCCCGCCCCAACTTTTGCTCCCCATGAGGGAACCTGTTCCATCCGGAGGCTTCTTTTCCCTCCGGATCCCACACCAACCCTCCCGTGGGCGTGGTGCCCTGTAGATCCCCGGCGCTGGATGCGTCGGGCAGACTACGCCGGTGCACAGGACACTGCTCGACGACATCATCCAGACCGACTATGGCCAGTTCGACCTGATCTGGGCTGAAGGTCTCGGATTCGACGGAGACGTCGACCGATTCTTCGAAGGTCAGGTCAATGGCCTGGTGGGAGTGGCTGACCCTGAAGGTGCCTACCTGAACCTCGCGCGTCGATCAGGGGGATCGGCAGTGACCATCACCCTCCACGATGACTCGCCGGACGGTGCTGACCCGACGTGGGAGGACGTTGTCGAGGTCTCCGTGACCATTCCGGACAACGCCAGCGCGAAGTGGTCGTCGTGGGCAGGCGAGAGCAGCGGGACCCTGACTATTCCGCCCGGCACCTACCGGCTACGGGTGTCTGCGCGTGGGCGGGATGCCGGAGGCGTCGGAGAGTTTGCGGAGGGCGTAGTCGACTTCTATTTGCTCGAGTTGTGGCCTGCACGCCACCGGCCCGACTCGATCCTCAAGATCGGCAGCGAGAACGCCGCCTACTGGCACGCCGAGGTGGGTCGGCACCACTGAACCCATGCAGGAGGCCCAGTGGTGGTCGAGGTAGTACGAAACTCCGGTGCACGTGGACCGCCCTCGGTGTTTCGTACTACCTCGACTGCTTGGGCATTGGATCCCGGCGCGGGGCGCGGTGGGGAGACCCTGACGGCCCTGTGGCCTAGGCTCAAGGTGTGTACGAAGGCGCAGTGCAGGACCTCATCGACGAACTCGGACGACTCCCGGGCGTCGGGCCCAAGAGCGCGCAGCGCATCGCCTTCCACCTGCTCCAGTCCGACGCCGTCGACGTGCAGCGACTCACCGACGCACTGACCCAGGTCAAGGCCAAGGTGCGCTTCTGCGTCACCTGCCACAACATCGCCGAGGCCGAACAGTGCCGCATCTGCGCCGACCCCCGACGTGACGCGAGCAGCATCTGTGTCGTCGAGGAGCCCAAGGACGTCGTCGCCATCGAGCGGACCCGTGAGTTCCGGGGTCGCTACCACGTGCTCGGCGGCGCGATCAGCCCCATCGACGGCATCGGCCCCGACGACCTGACCTTCCGTGAGCTCATGACGCGGCTCGCGAGCAGTGAGGTCACCGAGGTCATCATCGCGACCGACCCCAACCTCGAGGGGGAGGCGACTGCGAGCTATCTCGCCCGCTTCCTCAAGGGCATGGACATCAAGGTCACCCGCCTCGCCTCCGGCCTGCCCGTCGGCGGCGACCTCGAGTACGCCGACGAGGTCACCCTCGGTCGCGCCTTCGAAGGACGGAGATTGCTCGATGCCTGACGAGAAGCCCGCCTCCACCGACACCGCGGCAGCCCCGACCGACCAGCTCTCGGATCTGCGCGCCCTGGCCGCCGACTCCGCCGACGAGGCGCGCACCTACCTCTCGACCGTGGCCGACATCGCTTCTGGCGCCAACCCGGCAGCGGCCCTCCCGCTCGGCCTCCTCGCACTCTCCCAGGTGCTCGTCATGGGTGCCCGACTCGGTGCGATCGAGGACATCGTCCCCGAGGACCGGTTCGAGGTGGATCCGGGCCCGGACGTCGAGATGGATCCGTTGCGCGAGAATCTCACCAACCTCCTCGAGGGTCTGGATGAGTACGCGGATGTCGTCGACCCCGTGACGGAGCCCCAACTGACCACGGGCTCTCTCGCCAACGACCTCACCGTCGTCGCGTCCGCCCTGGCCCACGGCCTGCGCCACCACGAGGAGGGCCGGATCCTCGAGGCCCTCTGGTGGTGGCAGTTCAGCTACCTGTCCGACTGGGGTGAGCGCGCCGCGAGCGCACTCCGCGTCCTCCAGGCGCTTCTGGCCCACGTCCGCCTCGATGCCGACCCGGACGCGGTGTCCGAGGCAGAGTTCGACGCCCTCCACCCCTGACGCCTTCCGACTTTGTGCCCCATTGGGACACGTGTCGGACGGCCTTCGGCCGGTCGAACATGTCCCAATGGGGCACAAAGTCGGGTCAGGCGATGCGGGTGCCGCTCGGCAGGCGTCGCACCGGCGTCCGGACCCGCTGCTCGGCGACGACGACCGAGACCAGCCCCAACCCGACGAGGAACGCCAGCCCCCACGGCCACACCGGGTTCGCGTCGCGGCGTTCCAATGCCGCCGCGTTGCGTGCTTCCTCTGCGGCGAGGGACAGGTCGTCGGCCGACTCCCCGTCCAGGGGCGCCGAGCCGGACGCGGGGAGGTACGAGCACTCGTCCTGCACCTCGCCAACCGCCGGCCCAGCCTTGGCGTCGCGCGCACCGTCACTGATCCAGCGCATCGGCGTGAATCCGCCCGTGAACGTCCCGGTGTCAGCGTGGCGTGACGGCGCCGCATCGGCCACGACGACGAACGGGTTCATGGCCAGCAACGGCCACAGGCGGTCGGTGCGTGAGACCTCCGACGTCCGCGTGAACACCTCGCAGTCGGCCTGGGTCGGCTGCATCATCCGGCCCTCGACGGGAGGTTCCGCACCGGTGGGAGGTTCGACCTGAGCCGCCCAGTAGCTCTCCGGGATCCCGTTGACCCGCACCGTCACCTGGTCGGTCAACAGCACCGCCGAGAGCAGGAACGCGATGAGGGTCCCGAACACCAGCGAGGCCAAGCTGAGATACGTCAGCACCGCCGAGGACACGGGTCGCGCAGTCAGCGTCGAGAACATCAGCCCGACGGCGGCGACCACGGCCATCACCACGACCAACACCAACAGCGACAACAGGATTCGCCCGACGGACAGCCCGCCCTCGATCCACGCCCATGCAAGGAATGGCAGCGCCGTCGCGAGGAAGCACAGCGACACGATCCACGACGCGAGCAGCTTGCCGAGCACGAGTTCCCACGAGGTCACCAGCGTCGTCTGGAGGGTCGCCAGGACGCCGTGCTCGCGGTCCCCGTTGACGGTGGTCGCCGTCAGCGATGGCACGACCAGCATCCCGAGCATGAGCACGAAGAACGTCGTCACGTCATAGAGCGAGGGCCCGGAGGAGAAGTCCGCCTCGCGCACGGCCCGCCACGACGCCAGTGTCACGAGCCCGATGATGACGAACCACGCCCCGAACACGATCGGCCAGCGTGACGTGCGCTGCCGTTGGACCAGTTCGAGGCGGGCGACGGTCCACAGCCTTGTGGCGCTCACTGTCGGTCCTCCGTCGCGGCCAGGTAGGCGGCTTCCATCTCCCCATGAAGCGGTGCGTATGCCGTGACACCGGCTCCGCTCCCAGCGAGCCGTGCGAGGAGCTCGGCTGCCTCCCGGTCGCCTGCCAGCGTCACGTCCACTGCAGTCCCCGCGTCGTGCCAGTCGGCGCCGGCCTCACCGAGGGCAGTCACGAGGCGGGCGCGATCGAGGGCAGTGACCCGCCACGTCCGGGCCACCGGTGCGGCTCCGTCGACGGTCTGGGTCTCGATGGTCCGGCCGCGCGACACGATGACCGCACGGTCGGCCATCTCCTGCAGCTCGGTGAGGATATGGCTCGACACCAGCACCGTCGTTCCCGCTGCCGCGAGCCCACGCAGCAGGTCACGCAGCTCGATCCGGCTGCGCGGGTCCAGACCCGAGGCGGGCTCGTCGAGGATGAGCGTCGTCGGTCGGTGCAGCAGTGCCCGGGCCATCCCCAGCCGTTGCTTCTGCCCCCGCGACAGCACTCGCGCCCGACGGTCCGCCAGGTCGGCGAGGTGCACCTGCGCGAGGACTTCCTCGGTCCGCGCCCGCGTCTCACCCACAGGCATGTCGTATGCCGCCCCGATCGTGTGCAGCACCTCCCTCACCGTGAGCGCGTCCCACGTTCCGAAGCCGTCCGGCATCCAGCCGATCCGCTTCCGCACCTCTCGTGGGTCGTCGACCGGTGAGAAGCCGTCGACGGTGATCGACCCGTCGTCCGGCACGAGCAACGTCGCGAGCATGAGCATGAGCGTGGTCTTGCCGGCGCCGTTGGGGCCGATGAGGGCGGTCACCTCACCGGGCCTCGCCACCAACGAGATGTCGTCGACGGCTACGACGTCGCCGAAGGCCCGATGCACTCTGTCGACGACGATCCCACCGCCCGAGACCGGACCCTCCGCAGAACTCATGGCGCCCACGGTAGGCGGCGGACGGCATACGGGATTCGCATTCGACTCACGATTGGATCTCAGGTGCACCTGAGGTGGTGTGATCGGTCCATGAGCGATCCGTGGACCGTCGACCGGCTCGACCTCGATGCCTACCTCGTGCGCACCGGCGTCACCGCAGAGCCGCCCAGCCTCGCGGCCCTCGAGCGGCTCCAGACTGCTCACGCCGAGACCTTCCCGTTCGACAACCTCGACGTGCTGCTCGAGACCCACCCCGGAGTCGCGCTCGAGGCGGTGCAGCAGAAATTCGTCGGTCGCGGGCGGGGCGGCTACTGCTTCGAGCACGCCACCCTCTTCGGTGCCGTTCTCGAACGACTTGGGTATGCCGTGACCCGTCACCTCGCGCGCGTCGGCGCGGTCGCGACGAGTCCACGGACTCATTTCGTCCTGGTCGTGGACCTCGACGGCAGCCCGCTGATGGTCGACCCCGGCATCGGTCGCCCGCCGCTCGGCCCGATCCCGTTGGTCGACGGCGCCGAAGCCACGCACTCGGGATGGCGGCATCGGGTGCGCCGGGTCAGCGAGGGCCGGTCGTGGGCGCTGGACCGCTGGGTCCACGACGACTGGGAATACATGCACACGATGGACGACCTCCCAGTGCAGCCCGTCGACGTCGAGATGGGCCATCTCTGGACGAGTACCCACCCGCGCACGCACTTCCGGTCGACGCTCATGTGCACGCGGTTCGGGCGGGACGCTGACGGCGGGTCGAACGTCACCACGCTCAGCCTCGATGGGGTGTCCGTGCGTCGGCCGGATCGCACGACTGAGCACCGCGACTACTCGCGCGCCGAGCTGTCCAACGTTCTGGAGGGGTTGGGGGCCAACCTCACCGAACCCGAGGTGGCCGGCTCGGCGACGTGATCGAGAGGCTCAGGGCGCAGAGGCGAGCTGACCATCGGAGGCAGCAGACCGGCATACGGGCGCAGGATCGGTGACCACCGCGCGTCGTTAGACTCGCTGGCGACCATCACCCGCCCGCGTTCGCCCGCGACCACCCGCATGGGAGTGCCACGTGCCCATCGTCGTCCAGAAGTACGGCGGCTCCTCGCTCGCCGACGCCGAGAGCATCAAGCGCGTCGCGCGCCGCATCGCCGAGACGCGCAAGGCCGGCAACGACGTCGTCGTGGCCGTGTCGGCCATGGGTGACTCCACCGACGAGCTGCTCGACCTCGCACAGGACGTCAGCCCGGTCCCGCCGCCGCGTGAACTGGACATGCTCATGACCGCGGGTGAGCGGATCAGCATGGCACTCGTCGCGATGGCCATGCACGACCTCGGCATCAGCGCCCGCTCGTTCACCGGCAGCCAGGCCGGCGTCATCACCGACGAGGCGCACGGCAAGGCCAAGATCATCGACGTCACGCCGGGCCGCATCACCGAGGCCCTCGACAACGGGCACGTCGTCATCGTCGCCGGGTTCCAGGGCGTGAGTCAGACGACCAAGGAGATCACCACCCTCGGTCGCGGTGGCACGGACACGACCGCCGTGGCGCTCGCGGCCGCGCTCAAGGCGAGCGTGTGCGAGATCTACACCGACGTCGATGGGGTCTTCACGGCCGACCCCCGCGTCGTGCCCAAGGCCCGCAAACTCGACCGGATCTCCGCCGAGGAGATGCTCGAGCTCGCCGCCAGCGGCTCCAAGGTCCTGCACCTGCGCAGCGTCGAATATGCGCGTCGCTATGACATTCCCATCCACGTTCGCTCCTCTTTCACGCCAAAAGAGGGCACGATCGTCACCGACCAGTCCGGCCCCGCAGGTCCTGAAGGAGAAGCCGTGGAAGCCCCGATCATCGCCGGAGTCGCACACGACCGCAGCGAAGCCAAGATCACGGTCGTCGGTGTGCCCGACCAGAAGGGCAAGGCCGCCCGCATCTTCCACGCCGTCGCCGACGCCGAGAGCAACATCGACATGATCGTCCAGAACGTCTCCGCCACCGAGACGGGCCTGACGGATATCTCCTTCACGCTGCCCAAGACGGACGGCCAGGGCGCGATGGAGGCGCTCCAGGCGGTGCAGGACGAGGTCGGGTTCGCCGGGCTTCAGTACGACGACCAGATCGGCAAGCTGTCGCTCGTCGGCGCCGGGATGCGCTCCAACCCGGGGGTCTCGGCCACGTTCTTCCAAGCGCTCGCCGACGCCGGAGTCAACATCGAGATGATCTCGACCTCGGAGATCCGGATCTCCGTCGTCACCCGCACCGAGCTCCTCGACGAGGCGGTGCGCGCGGTCCACACGGCCTTCGGGCTCGACTCCGAGGAAGGCGAGGCGGTCGTCTACGCGGGTACAGGCCGCTGACAGGTGACATTCAGGTGGCGCTGATCTGATGACCCTCGTGACCACTGCCGCTCCCACACTTGCCATCGTCGGCGCGACTGGAGCGGTCGGCACTGTCGTGCGCGACGTGCTTCCCGTCCGTCGTCACCTCTGGGGCGATGTGCGCCTCGCCGCGGGCGCCGAGGACGTTGGTTCCGTATGCCGTGTGGCCGGCGAGGATCTCACCGTCGAGGCCCTGACCCCCGAGTTCTTCGACGGCATCGACGTCGCCGTGGTCGACATCCCCCCGGAGATCTCGGCCAACTGGGCCGGGGTCGCCGTCGAGCGCGGTGCCGTGGTCATCGACAACAGCCCGACGTTCCGTCGCGACCCGAACGTCCCTCTGGTGGTCCCCGAGATCAACCCGGAGGCCGTCCACGACCGGCCCAAGGGCATCATCGCCAACCCCGGCGCCACAGTCATGACGATGATCGACGTGCTTGCCGTCCTGCACGCGCAGTGGCAGCTGACCGAACTCGTCGTCACGAGCTTCCAGGCCGCCTCGGGTCTCGGCCGCGCGGGCATGTCTCGGCTGCACGACGAGATCGCCCTCGTTGGGGGCAACCGCGAGCTGGGCATGCGACCCGGCGATGTCCGCCGAGCCATCGAGCACGAGCTGGGACCGAGCATGTTCGGTGGCCCACTCGCGTTGAACGTCCTGCCGTTCGCCGGGTCGCACGTCGGTGACGGGTGGAGCTCGGAGGAGTCGAAGATCCGCCAGGAGACTCGCAAGATCCTGGGCATGCCGGACCTGCGGGTGTCGGCGACCTGCGTCCGGGTGCCCGTGGTGTCGACCCACTCGGTGTCGGTGCACGCGACGTTCGCGAAGTCGATCACCGTCGACAAGGCACGTCAGGCGCTCGTCGAGGCGCCAGCGGTGGTGGTCATGGACGACCCGGAGCAGGGCGAGTTCCCCACGCCGGTCGACATCGTCGGGGCGGACCCGCGCTTCGTCGGTCGGATGCGTCAGGCCATCGACTTTCCTCGAACGCTCGACCTCTTCGTGTGCGGTGACAACCTGCGCAAGGGCGCTGCGCTCAACATGCTCCAGACTGCCGAGCTCGTCGCCGCGGCACTCTGACCTCACGGGGCTGGGGGGCTGTGGCGATCTTCACCCGCGCGGCAAAACTTCCCTGCGATGTGTGACGTTCCCGAGCCGAGGGCACGCGCGATACGCCGGAGTGACCCGATCGTGACCTTTTGGTTAGGTCTCGTCCATATTCTGATGTGACCCTGCCCTCGCTGGCGAGTCCGTCAGTCGGTTGTGGGGTGACGATCTCGACGGCGAGTCTCGGTCCGGTGACGATTCCGGCGTGTTACTCGTGTGACTGATGTGACTCGTGGTGAAATTTGTCCAGCGGCTCTGGGGCTGTGCTGGGTCGACGTGTGTGAGGAGTGGTCGTGTTCAGGGATCGGAAGTCCGAGTCCGAGAAGGCGCCTCTCCCTGCCCGCACGGCCAAGGCCGCCCATCACCTCGCCAGTCGCGGGGTCGGCAAGACCCGGGAGACCGTGCACAAGGAGCTCCTGGAGCGGGCACGCGCGCAGGAGCACCTCTCCGACGACCAGATCTGGCGCCGCTACCAGTTCCGCCGCTTCGCCGCGTTCATCACCATCCCGGCCGTCATCCTGGGCACGGCCAGCATCGCCACGGCATACGGCACCGGTCTCATGAAGAACGAGCCCCCCCCGCCGGCCTGCCAGCCCGTCAAGGTCCTCGCACCGGCCGCCGGGTCGTTCAAGGTGACCGTCCTCAATGCGGCCGGCCTCGACGGGGCTGCTCACAGCGTGGGTCGCAACCTCACGCGTCGGGGTTTCAACGTCGTCGACATGTCCGGCGCCCCCCGGACCCTCTATGTCAAGGCGCCGGCCAAGATCTTCCACGGCAAGGAGGGGCTCGATCAGGCCCTGCTCCTCGCCCAGACGATCGCGGGCGCCGAGCTCGAGTACGACGGACGCGCCGGCACCTCGGTCTCGTTCGTGATCGGCGGCGAGTTCACCGGAATGCTCCCGGCACCGCCGCCGAAGCCGCCGAGCCAGAAGTCCTTCACCGTCAACGTCTACAACACGACGTGGCGCTCCGGCTTGGCCAAGACGGCTCTCAACGAACTCGCGGCGCGTGGCTTCAAGCCGGGCAAGCAGGGCAACGACCCGGACCGTTCGTTCCTCCCCGATGACGTCGCGGTCATCCGCCACGGACCTGATGCCGACCTCGCAGCGGCACTCGTCGCCCGGCACATCAAGGGTTCGGTGCTCAAGGAGGTGTCGCGCGACAACATGACGATCGACGTCATCATCGGCAACAAGTTCGAGACCGTGACTCCAGTCGCCGAGCTCCCCAAGCCGCAGGCCGTGCGCAAGGACCCACCGGCAGTCGTCTTCCGTCCCTGCGAGTGACGCCGACTGTCTCCGCCTGAGGCGTCCGTACCTCGGGCTGGGGCTGCTGTGGCGGTCGTCACACTGGTTGACTGACGTCATGCCAGTCCAGACCGTCGCCCTGCTCACCGCAGGTGGCCTCGCGCCCTGCCTGTCGTCCGCCGTCGGCGGACTCATCGAGCGCTACACCGCAGTGGCACCCGACGTGCGCATCATCGCCTACCTGAACGGGTATGCCGGCCTGCTCACCGGCCGCTCGGTGGAGGTGACACCCGCAGTGCGTGAGGGCGCGGGCCTGCTCCATGGGTTCGGTGGCTCCCCGATCGGCAACAGCCGGGTCAAGCTGACCAATGTCGAGGACTGCGTCAGGCGGGGCCTCGTCAGGGAGGGCCAGAACCCTCTGCACGTCGCCGCCGAGCAGCTCACGGCCGATGGCGTCGACGTCCTGCACACGATCGGTGGCGACGACACGAACACGACGGCGGCCGACCTCGCGGCCTACCTTGCGGACCACGACTATCCGCTCACCGTTGTCGGTCTGCCCAAGACGATCGACAACGACGTCGTGCCGATCCGCCAGTCACTCGGTGCCTGGACGGCGGCGGAGCAGGGGGCGATCTTCGCGCGCAACGTCCTTGCCGAGCACTCCTCCAACCCGCGGATGCTCATCATTCACGAGGTCATGGGGCGGCATTGTGGTTGGCTCACCGCTGAGACCGCGCGTCGTCACCACGCGTGGGTGGCGCAGCAGCAGTGGCTTCCCGACCTCGGTCTCGACTCGCGCCGCTGGGACGTGCACGCCGTCTTCGTGCCCGAGTCACCGATCGACCTCGCGGCCGAGTCGGCACGGCTCAAGGCAGTCATGGACGAGCTCGGGTGCGTCAACATCTTCCTCTCCGAGGGCGCGGGCGTGAGCGAGGTCGTGGCCGAGATGGAGGCCGCCGGTCAGGAGGTGCCGGTCGATCCGTTCGGCCACGTCCAGCTCGACAAGGTCAATCCGGGCGCGTGGTTCGGCAAGCAGTTCGCCGAACGCCTCGGTGCGGAGAAGGTCATGGTCCAGAAGTCCGGCTACTTCTCGCGGTCGGCCGCTGCCAACGAGGAGGACCTCGCCCTCATCCGACGCTGCACCGAGCTCGCCGTGGACGCCGCGCTCCGGGGGGAGTCCGGCGTCATCGGCGAGGACGAGGAGCATGACGGCGAGATGCGCCCCGTCGAGTTCCCGCGCATCGCCGGAGGCAAGGCGTTCGACACCACCGTCGACTGGTTCACCGAACTCCGAACGTCCATCGGGCACGCAACGTCAGCGTGAACGGTTGCTCTAGGAGCCGTTGACGCTGACGTTGCGGGGGAAGCGGGAGGTGGGCGGACGGCATACGCGCGCGGTGTGCGGTATCTGAGCGAGGCGTGAGGGCTCCTCTTGGGTGACCACGTCCGAAGGGAGCCCGCCATGTCCACCATCGCCAGTCCCGCCCCGGCCCAGCCGTCCGCGATCACGCCGCAGGGTGTGCGCGCCAGCGCGGCCGTGCGGACCTACCGCTACCTGCGCCTGAGCCTCGTCGGGCTCGTGCTGCTCCTGCTCGCGTGCGTCTGGATCGAGCGGCTCACTGGCGTTCCGGCCAACCAGCGCCTCGGATCGATCAGCGCCTACTTCTACACGCCGGCGCGCAGCGTCTTCGTCGGTGCCCTCGTGGCGATCGGGATCAGTCTCGCGGCGATCGTCGGGCGGAAACCCTTCGAGGACCCCGCACTCAACATCGCGGGGATGCTCGCGCCGGTGGTCGCGTTCGTGCCGACACCGCGCGGCGCCGGGGGAGCGCCCTGTGACCCGGACGGACGGTGCTCCGTGCCACCGGAATTTGTGCCGGCGGTCGTCAACAACGTCTGGGGGCTGCTCGGGCTGGGTCTGCTCGGACTCGGCCTCGGCGGGTCCATCATCTGGAGGAGGCGCCAGAGTTCACGCAGCACCAAGCTCGGGTTCCTCTCGGCCGTCGTCACGTGGGCGGCCTTCCTCGGATGGTTCACCTTGGGCCGCGAGTCCTTCCTCGACCTGGCTCACTTCGTGGCCGCGGTGGTGCTCTTCGCGCTCATCACCGCTGTCGCCTATGACAACGCCCGCCGGGCAACCCAACGTCGCGACGGCGTGCCCGGTCACGAGCCGAGCCGCGAGGCGAAGTCCTACCGAGCCGTCTATGGGGCCGTTGCCGGCGTCATGGCCGTGACCTTCGCCGTCGCGGCTGTCCTCGTGGTCGTCGATCAGTTCCTCGGGGGCGGAACCCCGGACGAGTGGGTCCTGTGGGTCGAGGTCGTGCTGCTCCTGGCCTTCGCGGTCTTCTGGGTGACCCAGACGTTCGACTACTGGCACGACGGGCTGCCCGAGGATGCCGCCATCGCTCCGGCAACGGTCACGGCCCAGGCGGTTCCTGAACAGACGGACGGGGAACTGACCCCACGGATCTGAGTGCAGCCCCTCTCCCTCAGAGGAAGATGGGGAACAGTGCGCTGATCATCACGGACAGCCCCAAGAGTGCGGGGAGGCCGCCCAGTCGCGCGATCCAGCGCTGCTCCGAGTCCCCGGCGCCCGCTTTGCGCAGGGACTCCCGCCACTGCTGGAAGCCGAGTGTGTCAATCGGTGCCATCGCGAAGGTGACCGGTGCGTAGGCCAACATCGCTGGCAGGACGGCGAGGAGGGACCATCGCGGGTCACCCATGGCACGAGCGATGAAGTAGCCCGCAACCTCGGCCACGCCAAACAACGCCAGACCGGCGAGGGACAGCAGGAACGCTGCCAAGCCGTAGCGGCGCCCCCATCGGCGCACGATGGGCAGGAGCCACCGCGCGAGGCGGTCGTTGGTGGCGTACTTCCAGTCCGCGTACATTGCCCAGGCGAAGACGGACACCGCGACCAGCGCGACCCCCGCCCCTCCGTTCACGCCGTGAATGCTATCCGCAGTAAACCCGGGCGGTCGCGGGGCTTCGCTGCAGCGATGCGCCGCAGGGGCCGGACCTTGACACCCGTGAACGCGCGGGACCACTCTGGTGTGGATGGTTCGACGCCGGGCTGGGGAGTGCCAGGCGCAATCGCACCCGGAGGGGTGAAGGACGATGGGTCGACCAGAAGTCACGCCGAGGCGGAGGGCTCTCTCCGTCGCGGCGTCCGTGGCCGTCATCCTCGTGACGACGGGTGCCGAGTCCAGCTGTGAGAACAGCGCTGAGCGCAGCAGCGCGAAGGCCCGAGTGGAGGCCCGCGCCAAGGCCGAGGGCGGGGGGTCCTCGAAGGAGAAGGCCCCGACGAAATCCTCCAGTGGCGTCACCTACTCCGTGACCTCGAATGCCACGATCGAGTCCGTGACCTACACCGGTGACGATGGCACGTCCCACACGGACACCAGCGTGGGTCGCTCGTGGAGCGGGGACGGTCCGTCGAAGGGTGGCAGGGTGGTCGTCTCCGCGACGACCAGCCGCGACGGTGCCTGGATCAAGTGCGAGGTCGAGGTGAAGGACCGGGTGGTCGGGCAGTCCAGTGCCCAGGGAGGTGCGGGCACGCGCGTCGTCTGCGACGTGACGTACTGAACCCACACATGACTGAGGGCCTGTGGTCGACTCCGTCGATCCAACAGGCCCTCGGTCACATGGTCGGGGTGACAGTGTCGAGTCTCAGGACATACGCAACAGATG
>NZ_AVPJ01000003.1 GCF_000768705.1 Knoellia sinensis KCTC 19936 | reverse complement strand
GCGGCGACCATGGCCACCGCGGCCGCGATCAGACGCCGAGGATCAGTGGCGCGCTGCACTGCGACGGGTGACCACGAGGCCACCACCCAGGAGGACGGCGCCGGCACCGAGCCCCGCGAACGGGAGCCAGGTGGGCGAAGTGGGCTGCGCCGCGTCGGTCTGGACGATCTCAGGGCGGACCGGGCTGGGCGACGTGGTCGGGGCCGGCGTGGTCGGCGCAGGCGTGGAGGTCGTCGGGGTCGGCGTGGGGCTCGGCTTCGGCTTCTCGGCATCGAACCCGTCGATGAGAGCGGCTTCCTCGGTGGTGTCCTCGGCGAGCGTGCACGAGAGCGCGAGCTTCTGGCCGGAGTTGGTGGTCAGCTCCAGGTCGGCGTCGCCGGCGAAGAAGCCGTAGGCGCCCTCTTCGGAAGCGTCGATGGCGTCCTCGGCGCTGCCGGTGACCGGGATGGTCATGCCGCCCGAGGCGGGAACGGTGGTGGCAGGGAAGGAGAAGTCCACGGGAACGGGCTGGCCCGTCTCGGCCACACCCGAGTCGAGGACGCCCGTGCCCGCGATCGACGTCGCGCCGAGGAACTTGATGAGACCCACCTGCGCCTCTGCGATGTTGACCTTGCCCGTGAGGGGGTTGACGTCGACGTCACCCGTGGGAAGGGTCGCGCCGTCCTCGATCGCGCTGTCGAACGAGGCGGTGATCGGGATCTTGATGCCGACGTAGTCGCACACGTAGGACAGGGTGCCGGTCTCGGCGTGGGCCGGGGCAGCAGCCAGGAGGGCAAGACCGGACATGGCGGCCGCGGCAACACCGACACGGCTGAACGTCATGACAGACATGGGTCAACTTTCCAAGAAGTGGGTGGGTTGCGTTCACCCTAGCTACCGATGAGTAGTAAGGGGAAGGGTTTTCCGGGATCGAATGATGCAGGACACATCGGTCACCGGCCAAGCAGCCCACGTCCGAGCGTCGCCCCCACCAGGGCTGCCGCGAAGGCGAGTGCGCCGACTCCCGGACTCACCGGCATACCGGAGTCGTCGGGAAGGTGACCGGCATCGGTCTGGACGACGGATGGGCGCGAGGGTGCGGTCGTCGGCGCTGGCGTGGCGGCACCGGCCGCCTTGACTCCGAAGACCGCGTCGATCGCCGGCTCCTGCCCCTCGGCCAGCTGGCACGTGATCGTCCCCAGGGCGAAGCCGTCGCGGTGCGACAGGTCCATGTGGATCTTGCCGGCGGCAAGCGTGTGAGGGCCGACCGTCCTGACCGCGTAGGCCGCGGCCTTGCCAGGTCCCAGAACCGTGGCTGCCCCGCCCCTGAAGTCGAAGGCCATCTCCGTGTAGGTGATCGGGGCCTTCTCCAAACCCTGCATGAAGTAGCTGTCCATCCTTGCGTCGGTCATGCCCTCGGCGACGCCCCGGTCGCGCATGGCCTTGACCAACGGTGCCGACAGGACGAACTGGCTGGGGACCTGGCTGAGTCGCACGGAGGTGCCGACCGGAACCTTCACCCCGTCCTCGATGGCGGAGTCGAACCGCGCGCTCATCGCGTAGCCCTCACTCTGGCCGACGTTCTCGCCGTGGAAGGAGGTGATCGAGCAGGTGTAGCCGACACTTCCCGACGCGGCCTGAGCCGGAGTGGCGGCCGTTCCCCCGAGGGCGACCGCGGTGAGGCCGAAGGCGGCGAAGAGGGCGGTGGTGCGTGCCGTGCGAGTCATCGTGTTCTCCCCTGGGTGATGCACCAAAGTGCGAATGGGTGCGCGCTCCGTCGCGCGCTCATCCATCACTACGAGGCATCAACCGGAAAGGTTGCGCGGCTCAGGCAGGAGTTCTGGCTGGCCTACTTGTCGACGTCGCCGACGACGAAGAACGTCGAACCCAGGATGGCCACCATGTCGGAAACCAGTGTCCCGGGCAGCAGTTCGGTCAACACCTGCACGTTGTTGAACGACGCCGAGCGCAGCTTGAGGCGCCACGGCGTCTTGTCACCGCGGGACACGAGGAAGTAGCCGTTGAAGCCGAGCGGGTTCTCGGTCGCGACATAGGTCTCGCCCTCGGGGACCTTGAGCACCTTGGGGAGCCGTTGGTTCACCGGGCCGGCCTCGAGGGTCGCCAGCACGGACAGGCAGTGCTCGACGAGGTCGAGGCTGACATGCACCTGCTCCAGGAGCACCTCGAGGCGGGCGAGGCAGTCGCCCTCGGTGCGGGTCACGACCCGGCCGGGTCCATCGGGACCGAACAGGCCGGCATACGCGAGATAGGGCGCGTCACGCCTGAGGTCCACGTCGAGTCCCGAGGCGCGCGCGATCGGACCTGAGACGCCGTAGGCCGCAGCGGTCGCCGTGTCGAGGACACCCACCCCGCGGGTGCGCGCGTTGAGGATCTCGTTGCCGACGATCATCGACTCGAGGTCCGGGAGGCGCCCGCGCACGGCCTGGACGGCGTGGTCGACGCGCCCCAGCCAGCCTGCGGGAACGTCCTCCTTGAGGCCGCCGACGCGGTTGAACATGTAGTGCATCCGACCCCCGGACGCCTCCTCCATGACCGCCTGGAGTTCCTCGCGCTCGCGGAACGCGTAGAAGACCGGTGTGATCGCGCCGAGTTCGAGCGGATAGGACCCGAGGAACATCAGGTGCGACAGGACCCGGTTGAGCTCGGCCAGCATCGTCCGCAGCCACGTCGCGCGCTCCGGCACCTCCATGCCGAGCATCTCCTCCACGGCGAGGACGACACCGAGCTCGTTGCCGAACGCGCTCAGCCAGTCGTGGCGGTTCGCGAGGACGATGATCTGGCGGTAGTCGCGGACCTCGAAGAGCTTCTCCGCGCCGCGATGCATGTAGCCGATGATCGGCTCGGCGTGCACGATGCGCTCGCCGTCGAGGGTGAGGCGCAGGCGCAGGACGCCGTGTGTCGCCGGGTGCTGCGGCCCGATGTTGAGGACCATGTCGGCGGTCGCGAGCCCACCGGCACCCACGGCGACCGTGGTGGTCTGCTGCGGTGTGACCGTCGGCTCAGGCATGGCCCCGAGTATGCCGCGTCGTCGCCCAGTGGAACCCGCCGAGTCCATGCGGGTCGGTGAGGGCGGCGATCGTTGAGGCGCGAGCGAGCGCCTGCACGTAGCCCAGGGGGTCGTGGGAGGCGGTCGCGCGATCCGGCATTGCGGCGGTCAGGCCCAGCCGGTGGAAGAGATCGCGCTGGGTGATCACCTCATCCGCGCCGAGCGAGTCGGTGGCGACGTGCGCGGTGAGGTCCCGCTGTCCGTCCGGGATCGCTTCGGTCACCGTGCCCTGTTGGTATGCCGTGAGCGTGCCTCGCGTGGGTCGGTTCGCCTTCGCGTGGCCATAGTCCACGGCGATGGTCAGGCCAGAAGCGTTGCGCGACAGGAGATCTCGCCACGCGTCGTCGCGGCTGAGGCCGATCTCGACACGCTCCCCGGGAGCGACCGTTGGCCACCACTGGTCGGCCCACGCGCGCTCGTCGCCGGTGAGTTCCCTGCCCGGCGACTCGGCGCCGGTGTCGTCGACCAGGACTTCGCGCAGCGTGCCGAGGGGGTCGACCTCGGCGATGGTGCACGGCACGACGTCAAGCCACTCGTGGGCGAGGACGACGGCGTCGAGGTCGCGCAGTTCGTCAGGGAGGCTCGGGCCACCGGGGGAGCGCAGCCAGTCGATGGCCTCCGGGAGGTCGCCGGGGCGCTCGACGACGTCCACGCCGAGGAGTTCCAGATCGGGGCGCTGCTCGTGAAGGTGACGCAACAACTCCCCGCGCCCGGACGCGAAGTCGACGACACGGCATACGTCGACTTCGTCGGCAAGACGCCCGACGACCTCGGCGAGGACGGCTCCCAACGGGCCGTGGGCGGAGGTGGTGAAATGCCCGGCGGGCCCCTCCGCGCGGCGATAGAAGCCGTCCGGTCCATAGAGCGCGTCCCGCCACGCGTCCTGCCACGGTCGAGGGATCACTCCCGCAACCTATGACAGCAAAGTCATTCGCTTTGTGGGTGGGCAGGCAGGCACACTCGATCCACGTGAAGCCCCTGACCGACAGCGACATCCGCAACAGCTTCGTCAACGCGTCCAAGCGCGAGGTGGCGCAGGCGAGCCTCCCCGACCTGGCCAGCATCGACTGGGAGCAGAGGGAGTACCTCGGCTGGCGGGACTCGAAACGACCGCTCGGCTACGTCGTCGTCGAGGTCGACGGCGTCCCTCGCGGCGTCATCCTGCGTGCCGCGCCACCGTCGACTGCCCTGGCCGGGCGGCGGCGACGGGCGATCTGCGCCTGGTGCGAGGACCCGCTCGAGACCGAGGACGTCACGATGCAGGTGGCGAAGCGGGGCGGTGCCGCGGGTCGCAAGGGCGACACGATCGGGACGCTGATCTGCACCGACTACGTGTGCTCGCAGAACGTTCGCCGCAAGCCGACCTTCTCCGAACTCGGCTCCAAGGACCCCGACGACCGGGAGCTGTTCATCATGCGCCGCATCGAGGGCCTCACGGAGCGCTCGTCGGCGTTCGTCGCGCAGGTGGCCAAAACGCGCTGAAGTGTCCCGCTCGACCGCAGGCGTTAGGTTGGCCGGGTGAGTTCAGGAGAGCACCCCGCGCGGCTGTCGATTGGAGTCATTGGCGCCGGTCGCGTGGGTGCTGTGTTGGGCGCCGCGCTCGCTCGCGCCGGTCACCACATCAAGGCCGCGTATGCCGTGAGCGCGGACAGTCGTGAGCGTGCCGACGCGCTCCTTCCGGGAGTTCCGCTGCGCGACATCCCCGAGGTCATCGACGGGGCGGACCTCGTGCTGCTCGCCGTCCCCGACGACGCCCTGCCCGAGTTGGTGTCGGGACTGGCCGCCACCGAGACGTGGCAGGCGGGCCAGATCGTCGTCCACACGAGCGGGCGACATGGCGCGGGTGTCCTGCGTCCGGCACTCGACGCCCACATCCTGCCGGTGGCCCTCCACCCGGCGATGACGTTCACGGGCACCGTGCTGGACCTCGGACGTCTCGAGGAGTGCGCGTTCGGGGTGACCTGTCCTGACGCTCTCCGGCCGATGGCCGAGGCGCTCGTCGTCGAGATGGGTGGCGAACCGGTGTGGATCGCCGAGAAGGACCGCGCGGCCTATCACGCAGCCCTCGCCCACGGCTCGAACCACCTCGTCACGCTCATCGCCGAGGCCATGGAGGTATTGGGGGCGGCCGGGGTCGAGCAGCCCCGCACGGTCCTCGGCCCCCTCGTCCGCGCGGCCCTCGACAACGCCCTTCGGTTGGGTGATGCCGCGCTCACCGGGCCGGTCGCGCGCGGCGATGTGAGTACCGTTGGCACGCACCTTCGCGAGCTCGAGCGGATCTCACCCGAGATCAGGGCGACCTACGTCGCCATGGCCCGGGCCACCGCGGTGCGTGCGCTCGAGAGCGGGCGGCTCCAGCCGTCGGCCGCCGAGCCCTTGCTCGACACCCTCGCCGACCAGGAGCCCACCTCGTGACCGAAGCCGACGTCGCCCAGCCCAGCACCACCACACCGGTCGTCGCCAGCACCCGCGACGAACTGCGCGCGGCGCGGGCAGCCCTTCCCAGCACCGATGTGGCCGTCGTCATGACGATGGGGGCCCTCCACGAGGGGCATGCCGAGCTCCTGCGGGATGCCCGTGGGATGGCCGATCACGTCATTCTCACGATCTTCCTCAACCCGCTGCAGTTCGGGCCGAAGGAAGACCTCTCGCGCTATCCGCGGACCTTCGACGACGACATGCGGATCGCCACCGCGGCAGGTGTGGACATCGTGTTCGCCCCGACGCCTGACGTCGTCTACCCCGACGGAGACCCCGGCGTGCGGATCTCGGCAGGTCCGCTCGGCGACGTCCTCGAGGGGAAGTCACGCCCCGGTCACTTCGACGGCATGCTCACCGTCGTCGCGAAGTTGCTCCACCTCACCGGCGCGCGCCGTGCCCTCTTCGGTCAGAAGGATGCCCAACAGCTCCTCCTCATCCGGCGCATGGTGCGTGACATCGACTTCCCCGTCGACGTCGTGTCCGTGCCGACGGTGCGTGAGCACGATGGCCTGGCCCTGAGCAGCCGCAACACCTACCTCACCGAGTCCGACCGCGAAGTCGCCCTCTGCCTGAGCCGAGCGCTCACTGCGGGAGCCGACCAGGCGGCATACGGGCCGTCCGCCATCCGCCGAGCGGCACGCGAGATTCTCGTGGAGGAGCCTCTCGCGTTGGTCGACTACCTCGTCCTCGTCCACCCCAGCACCCTGCAGGACGTGCCGGAGTGGTACCGCGGCGAAGCCCTCCTCGCCGTCGCCGCGCGGGTGGGCACGACCCGGCTCATCGACAACACCCCGATCCTCGTCGGACCCGGCGGTGGCAGACTCGACGTGTTCTCGCAGCCCGACAACGGCAGCATTCCCGCCCGCCCGGCCTCGTAAAAGGCACCGTCCCCCAGGAGACCGATAGATGTACCGCTACATGCTGCACAGCAAGATCCATCGCGCGACCGTCACCCAGGCCGACCTGCACTACGTCGGATCGCTGACGATCGACATGGACCTCATGGAGGCGGCCGACCTCCTGCCGGGCCAACAGGTCGACGTCGTCGACGTGGACAACGGCAACCGCCTCACGACCTATGCGATCGAGGGCGAGCGCGGCTCCGGCATCCTCTGCATCAATGGTGCGGCGGCCCGGCTGATCAGCCCCGGCGACACCGTCATCATCATCGCCTACGCATCGATGTCCGACGAGGACGCCCGCAAGCACGACCCGCACGTCGTCTTCGTCGACAAGGACAACAAGATCGTCGAGATCGGCGATGACGGCGGCGACGTTCCGGACGGCTATGGCCTCAAGACGTCGGCCGTCACGAAGCGTCCCCACCATTGAGCGAACCTGCAGCTCGCGGGGCGCGACCCGGCGAACCGCGGATCCCTCGGTCGCTGAGCGCTCCCGTACCCGGCTGGGCGGCGTCGGCTGACGTCATCGTCGTCGGGTCCGGAATTGCCGGGCTCACCTGTGCGCTGCGCCTGCGCGAGCGCGTCGACCGGGTGCTCCTGGTGACCAAGACCGTGCTCGACGAGGGGTCGACGGCGTGGGCGCAGGGCGGCATCGCCGCGGCGCTCCATCCCGAGGACTCGCCTGAGGAACATCTCGAGGACACGTTGGTGGCCGGAGTCGGTTTGTGTGACCGCGAGGCTGTCGAGGCGCTCGTCACCGAGGGGCCGCAGCGGGTGCGACAGCTCGTGGCCCTCGGCGCCGAGTTCGACCGGGACGCCGACGGCGAGATCAAGCTGACGCGCGAAGGCGGACACCACCGCGACCGCATCGCCCACGCCGGCGGCGACGCGACAGGTCGCGAGATCTCACGTGCCCTCATCGCCGCCCTCGATCGCGTGCGCGACGACCCGGGCATCGAGGTCGTCGAGCATGCCCTCGTCGTGGACCTGCTCGACGACGGAGCCGGGCGGGTCAACGGCGTGACACTCCACGTCATCGGTGAGGGCCAGCTCGACGGTGTCGGCGCGGCCTACGCACGGGCCGTGGTCCTCGCGACCGGCGGGCTGGGCCAGATCTACACGTCGACGACGAACCCTCCCGTGGCCACTGGTGACGGCATGGCCGCGGCACTGCGTGCCGGTGCCCGCGTCACCGACCTCGAGTTCATCCAGTTCCACCCGACCGTCCTCTTCCTGGGGGAGGGGTCGACCGGGCAGCAGCCACTGATCTCCGAGGCCGTGCGTGGCGAGGGTGCGTTCCTCGTGGACGCCGCAGGGCATCGCATCATGGAGGGGCGTCATGAGCTCGCCGACCTCGCCCCCCGGGACGTCGTGGCGCGCGCCATCCTCGACACGATGCGCGATCAGGGGGTCGACCACGTCTATCTCGATGCGCGCCACCTGGGGGCGGCGTTCCTCGAGGAGCGGTTCCCGTCGATCGTCGCCTCCTGCCGCTCCCTGGGCTTCGACCCGGCGACGGACCTGCTGCCGGTCGCGCCGGCTCAGCACTACGCGTCCGGCGGCATCGAGACCGACCTCCACGGCCGCTCGTCGCTCCCGGGTCTCTATGCCTGTGGTGAGTGCTCCTGCACCGGTGTCCACGGCGCGAACCGACTGGCCTCCAACAGCCTGCTGGAGGGTCTGGTCTTTGCCCACCGCATCGCCGATGACATCCCGGCGCGGATCGCAGCGGGTGAGCTGGCGGAGCCAGAGGTGCCGGAGCGGCCCGACCGAGCGGGTGGGGACGCCCGCGGTGACCATGCACTGCTCGACCACTCCCAGCGACTCACGGTGCAGCGGGCGATGACTTCGGGGTCCGGGCCGGTGCGTTCGGCCGAGTCGACGGCGGCCACAGCCGTCGTGCTCGGGGAGCTCGCGGCCCTGCCACCCTCGAAGGCCGCGCCCGGCCCGAAGACGTGGGAGACGACGAACCTGCTCCACCTCGGCCAGGTCCTCACCGCCCTCGCCGCACGCCGCGAAGAGACGCGCGGCGGGCATGTCCGCAGCGATTTCCCCGAGCGCGACGACGCGCGGTGGCTTGCCCGCCAGAGCGTCGTCGTCGCACCTGACCGTTCCCTCACCCTGACCGAGCGGAGTATGCCGTGAGCTCGCCTTCCCCTTCCCCTTCCCCTTCCTCCGTCCCGAACTCACCGAATTCCTCGGTTGGGGACACTGAAGGTGCGGTTCCGAACTCACCGAATTCCTCGGTTGGGGACACTGAAGGTGCGGTTCCGAACTCACCGAATTCCTCGGTTGGGGACACTGAAGGTGCGGTTCCGAACTCACCGAATTCCTCGGTTGGGGACACTGAAGGTGCGGTTCCGAACTCACCGAATTCCTCGGTTGGGGACACTGAAGGTGCGGTTCCGAACTCACCGAATTCCTCGGTTGGGGACACTGAAGGTGCGGTTCCGAACTCACCGAATTCCTCGGTTGGGGACACTGAAGGTGCGGTTCCGAACCCACCGAATTCCTCGGTTGGGGACGCGGGAGGTTCCGTCGCGGACCTTGCCTTTCCCGTTGACGACGCTCGCCGTGTCGTCACTGGCGCCCTCGACGAGGACCTCGGCGGCACCGAGGGTGTCGACGTCACGACGATGGCGACGATCCCGGCTTCGCAGCAGACGCGTGCCGCCGTCGTGGCGCGCGAGGACGGCGTCGTCGCGGGTGTCGAGGTCATCGCCCTGACGCTGGCCGAGGTGGCCGAGCGGCTGGGTGCCGAGCCGGTGTCGGTGACGTCGGTGATCGCCGACGGGACGAGGGTGGCGCGCGGGGACGTCGTCGCCGAGCTGTCCGGGTCGACGCAGGTCACGCTGATCGCCGAGCGGACCCTGCTCAACATCATCAGCCGACTGTCCGGCATCGCGACGCACACACGTCGGTGGGCCGATGTCCTCGACGGCTCGGGTGCGATGGTCCTCGACACCCGGAAGACGACGCCGGGGCTACGGGCCCTGGAGAAGTTCGCGGTGCGCGCGGGTGGGGGCACCAACAAGCGCATGGGTCTCCACGACGTCGCCATGATCAAGGACAACCACAAGCTGGCAGCGGGAAGTCTCGCGGCGGCATACGCCGCTGTTCGCGAAGCGTTCCCAGAGGTGCCGGTCCAGGTGGAGGTGACCACGACGGAGGAGGCGCTGGAGTCGGTGACTGCCGGTGCGCGATTCCTGTTGTGCGACAACATGTCCACCGACTTGTTGCGCTCGACGGTCGAGGCAGTGCGCGCGACGGGGGAGAGCGTCGAACTCGAGGCGACGGGTGGGCTCACGCTCGACGTGGCAGCCGACTATGCGGCGACCGGCGTCGACTACCTCAGCGTCGGCGGGCTCACGCACTCGAGCCCGATCCTCGACCTCGCCCTCGACCTCCGTCCCTAGCTCATCCACTTGGACGGTTGGGTGCGGACGGTGCGTGCGTAACCGTCCAATTGGGTGAGTTCGGGACGTTGAATCCTCATTGTCCCGAACCGAGGAATTCGGTGAGTTCGGGACGTTGAATCCACAGTCAGTGGCCCTTGCGCAGGGTGGGGTTGTTGGCCTCGACCGTGGCGGGGTGCACGAACAGCGGCAACAACCGTCGTGATGCAGGCGTGCGCAGCGCCCTGACCGCGGCGAGATGGGCCTCGCAGCGCACGACCAGCTCGTCGTAGGCGCCCTGACCCATGAGCTCGACCAACTCGGCGCGGTTGCTGCGATAGACCGGCTCCGCGCCGACGTGCGCTTCGGGGTTACCCGAGCAGTACCAGTCGAGGTCGTGTCCGCCCGGTCCCCACCCGCGCCGGTCGTACTCGCCGATGGACACCTCGAGGTACTTCGTGTCGTCAGGGAGTTTGACGGTGCGGAACGTCCTGCGGATCGGCAGCTGCCAGCAGACGTCGGGCTTCTGGGTGTGCGGCGGCTGCCCGGTGAGGACAGCGTGCTGGTGCAAGGCGCAGCCCGCGCCCGCAGGGAAGCCGGGCCGGTTGAGGAAGATGCAGGCACCGTCGACGACCTTGGTCTTGCGGGCGTCATCCTCGAGCTCGGTCCAGTGGGAGATCTTGGCGGGGTTCTTGCGGTCGGGTCGCAGCTGCCACTCGTCCTCGCCCAACTCCTCGACAACGGCAGCAACGCGCGCGAGGTCGTCGTCATCCGAGAAATGAGCGCCCAGGGTGCAGCAGCCGTCGTCGGGCCTCTCGGCATAGATGCCCGCACATCCCGAACCGAAGATGCAGGTCCAGCGCGACGTCAACCACGTGAGATCGCACCGGAACCGCTGGGCGGCGTCGGCGGGGTCGGTGAACTCGACCCACGTGCGGGGGATGTCGAGCGGAGTCTCGGCCACCGGGTCACCCTATGCCGCACTGGCCGACTACCGTGGACCCCATGCGGCTGGGTGTCATCGACGTGGGTTCCAACACCGTGCACCTGCTCGTGGTGGACGCCCACGTCGGAGCCCAGCCCCTGCCCGCCAGCTCACACAAACGCGAACTCCGGCTCTCCGAGCACGTCACGGACGACGGCCGGATCGACGACGCCGGCCAGGAGCAGCTCGTCGAGTTCGTGGCCGAGTGCCTCACCGTGGCCGAGGACCAGGGCGTCGAGGACCTCATGGGGTTCGTCACCAGTGCGATCCGCGAGGCGCCCAACGGGGACGACGTGCTCGCCGCCGTCAAGGACCGCACGGGAGTCGTCCTCGACGTGCTCTCCGGTGAGGACGAGGCGCGGCTGACCTTCCTCGCGGCGCGACGCTGGTTCGGCTGGTCCGCCGGCACGTTGCTCGTCGCCGACATCGGCGGCGGCTCCCTCGAGATCGCGCAGGGCATGGACGAGGACCCCGACATCGCGATCTCCCTGCCGCTGGGGGCCGGTCGCGTGACCCGCGACCACCTCGCAGGTGACCCGCCCGGAGTCGCTGCGGTCCGGGAGGCACGCAAACACGTGCGTGCGACGATCGCGCGCGAACTGCGGCCGCTGGCCAAGGCCGGCTCCCGCGACCGGGTCGTCGGAACCTCCAAGACGATGCGGTCCCTCGCGCGCATCACCGGGGCCGTGCCGAGTTCCGAAGGCATGTATGCCGCACGCTTCCTCGAGCGCGCCTCTCTCGACGCGATCCTGCCCGAGATCGCGAACATGTCTGCGGCACAGCGCAGTGCGCTTCCCGGTGTGTCCGAGTCTCGGGCCCACCAGCTGCTCGCCGGCGGCATCGTGGCCTCGGCCACGATGGATCTGCTGGGCGTGGATCGGCTGGAGATCTGCCCATGGGCCCTGCGCGAGGGAATCATCCTGCGCAGGCTCGACGGCATGCACTGATGGAGGCCGACGACGCCGTGACGATTCCGGACATCCCGGTCGCCCTGTCCACGGCCTCGGTCTATCCGGAGAACTGCGCCGCCGCGTTCCAGCACGCTGCCCGGCTGGGCTACGACGGTGTCGAGGTGATGGTCTGGACCGATCCGGTGACCCAGGAGGCAGGTGCGCTTCGGGCACTGTCGGAGCTGCACGGCATACGCATCGTGTCCATCCACGCACCGACGCTTCTGATCAGTCAGCGGATCTTCGGGGTCGACCCCTGGGGCAAGATCGACCGCTCCCTCGAGCTCGCCCACGAGGTCGGTGCCGAGACCGTGGTGCTGCACCCTCCGTTCCGTTGGCAGAAGGAGTACGCCCGGGACTTCGCCGACGGGATCGCCACGCGGGAGCACGATTCGGGCATCACGCTGGCCGTCGAGAACATGTATCCGTGGCGGGTCGGTGGCCGTGAGGTCGAGGCGTACCTGCCGCACTGGGACCCGGTGTCGCAGGCGTACGACCATGTGACGCTCGACCTGTCGCACACCGCGACGGCCGGGTCCGACGCGCTCGCCATGATCGCTGCGCTCGGTCCGCGGCTCAGGCACCTGCACCTCGCGGACGGGTTGGGGTCGATGAAGGACGAGCACCTCATCCCCGGTCGCGGTTCGCAGCCATGTGCCGAGGTGCTGGATGCATTGGTGCACAACGGTTTTGACGGGTCCATCGTCGTGGAGGTGTCGACGCGGCGGCTGTCGGTGGAGCAGCGTGAGCTGGCCCTCGCCGAGGCCCTGGCCTTCTGTCGCCTCCACCTCGCGGCAGCCCTCGACGAGGGCGCCGAGCGATGAGCCCGCGCAACGTGGCCATGGAGGAGCGTCCCTGCGAGGGATCGCGAGGGTGGCTTCGGCCAAGCTCGTCCAACTCCTCGACGGCTGGTCCGACTGCTCGTCGAGGTGCTGGCCCTCCCCCCGAGGCGACTCTCGGGTCTAAATTCATCGTGTGATGAACAATGACCAGGGCGGCCGCCAGTCGGGCGGATCGACTCCCGGGTCTGGTGCGGCTGTCGTCGTCGAGCACCTGCACGTGGTGCGAGGTGAGCGTGTCGTCCTCCCCGACCTCAGCGTCACGGTGCCCACCGGTCAGGTGGTCGGCCTCCTCGGACCGAGTGGCGGTGGCAAGTCGACGCTCATGCGCGCCATCGTCGGTGTCCAACAGGTCGAGTCCGGGGAGGTCACGGTCCTCGGTGAACCGGCCGGATCGTCCGCTCTCCGTCACCGCGTCGGCTACGTCACCCAGTCGCCGAGCGTCTATGCCGACCTGTCGGTGCGGCACAACCTCGCCTACTTCGCCAAGGTGCTCGGCGCGCCCAAGGACTCCGTGGACCGGGCCATCGATGCCGTCGACCTCCGGAGCCACGCCGACTCGTCGGTCGGCACCCTCTCGGGTGGCGAGCGGTCGCGCGTCTCGCTCGCCGCTGCCCTGGTCGGAGACCCTGAACTCCTCGTCCTCGACGAGCCGACCGTCGGCCTCGACCCGGTGCTGCGGCGCGACCTCTGGAACCTCTTCAAGCGACTCGCGCACGAGCAGGGCCGCACGTTGTTCGTCTCGAGTCACGTCATGGACGAGGCCACCCGCTGCGACCGGCTGCTCCTCCTTCGCGACGGCGAGATCCTGAGCGACTCCACACTGCCGGAGCTGCTCCGGCGAACCGGGGCTCCTGATGCGGAACAGGCGTTCCTCGCCCTCGTCGACGAGGCTGCGGCGAACCCCCGGGAAGCGCGATGAATCCGCGGATCACGCTCGCCACGACGACCCGGATCCTCCGTCAGCTCCGTGCCGACCACCGCACCATCGCGATGATGCTTGTCGTGCCGTGCGTGCTCCTGGGGCTGCTTGCCTGGATCTTCGACGGCACTCCTGTCTTCGACCGCATCGGGGCCGCTCTGCTTGGCGTCTTCCCCTTCGTCGTGATGTTCATCGTCACGAGCGTCGCCACCCTGCGCGAACGCACCTCGGGCACCCTTGAACGCCTCCTCACGACACCCTTGGGCAAGGGCGACTTCATGCTCGGCTATGCCCTCGCGTTCGGGATCATGGCGGTCCTGCAGGCCCTCATTGCAACGGGATTCGCCATCTGGGTGTGCGGTCTCGACATCGCCGGGCCGAAGTGGCTGCTGGTCGTTGTCGCCGTGTGCGACGCGCTGCTCGGCACGGCGCTGGGGCTGCTCGTGAGTGGGTTCGCGGCCACAGAGTTCCAGGCGGTGCAGTTCATGCCGGCCTTCGTCCTGCCGCAGTTCCTGCTGTGCGGGCTCCTCGTCCCCCGCGATGCGCTGCCGTCGATCCTCTCGACGCTCTCCGACTTCATGCCCTTGTCGTATGCCGTGGACGCGATGCGCACGATCGCTGCGGTTCCCGAGCCGGTCGGCGAGGTGACGACCGACATTGCCGTCATCGTGGGGGCGATCGTCCTCTCCCTCGCCCTCGGAAGTCTGACCCTCCGGCGCCGCACCCCCTGACCCAACCTCGACCTTGTGCCCCATTGGGACACGCCTCGCTGCCCTCGCCATGTCCCAATGGGGCACAAGGTCGAGGGGAGGGCGCGGAGGTGGGCGGACGGCATACGCGTTCTGGGTCGTTCTGCGGAGCGGCTAGCCTGACGCTCGTGGATGCCTCAGACCTCCTTCGCTCCAGCCTCCTGCACCTGTCCGACTCCTCGCTCGTGCGCAGCACGATCGAGAAGGCGCCGGTGAGCCGCCACGTCGTCCAGCGCTATGTCCCCGGCACGGACGTCGCCCACGCCGTGCAGGCCGCCGCAGAACTGCGTGCGACCAACCGCCAGGTGACGATCGACTACCTGGGCGAGGACACCCTCGACGCCGGGCAGGCAGCGCACACGGTCGACACCTACGTCGGCCTGCTCCGCGCCCTCAAGGCGCGTGACCTCACCCGGTTCGGCGCCGCCGAGGTCAGCGTCAAGCTCAGTGCCGTCGGTCAGGCCCTTCCCAAGGACGGCGAGAAGATCGCCCTCGACAACGCCCGCCGCATCTGCGAGATCGCCCACGAGGCCGACACCACGGTCACCCTCGACATGGAGGACCACACGACGACGGACTCGACCCTGTCGATCCTTGCTGAGCTGCGCAAGGACTTCCCCGAGACGGGAGCCGTCCTCCAGTCCTACCTCCACCGCACCGAGGCCGACTGCAAGGATCTCGCCACGGCAGGCAGCCGCGTCCGCCTCTGCAAGGGCGCCTACAAGGAGCCGGCCTCGGTCGCCTACCAGGACGCCGAGGATGTCGACCTCTCCTACGTGCGGTGCCTCAAGATCCTCATGGCGGGCGAGGGCTACCCGATGATCGCCAGCCACGACCCGCGACTCATCGACATCGCCCGGGCGCTCGCGAGCAGGCACGGTCGCGAGCCCGACTCCTACGAGTTCCAGATGCTCTACGGCATCCGCCCGGAGGAGCAGACGCGCATTGCCGATCGTGGCCACCAGATGCGCGTCTACATCCCCTTCGGTGAGGAGTGGTACGGCTACCTCATGCGACGCATGGCCGAGCGCCCCGCGAACCTCGCGTTCTTCCTGCGCAGTCTCGCGTCCAAGGGCTGACGCGGCGCACCGGGAGGCAGGCGGACGGCATACCCGCTCGTGAAACGTGTGTGAAGCGAGAGGTATCGAGGGCTTAGTCTCGCGCCATGGGAACGGTTGCGATCTTCGGTGCTGGCGTCATGGGCGAGACCCTGCTCTCGGGTCTCCTGCGAGCCGGCCGCCCGGCCGACGAGCTCGTCATCACCGAGCGACGGCCTGAACGCGCGGCCGAGCTCACCGACAAGTACGGCGTGCGCGTCCTCTCCAACGTCGAGGCCGCCGAAGCCGCCGACACACTCGTCCTCGTCGTGAAGCCGCAGGACATGGCTGGGCTCATCGAGGAGATCAGCCCGCACGTTGCCGAGGGCAATCTCGTGGTGAGCCTCGCCGCCGGCATCACCACCGACTTCATCGAGAGCCACCTCCCCGAGGGGCGCTCGGTCGTGCGGGTCATGCCCAACACGCCCGCGCTCGTCGACCAGGGCATGGCTGCAGTGAGCGGCGGCAAACACTGTGTCCCCGAGCAGCTCCTGCACGCCACAGAGCTCCTCGCGGCCACGGGCAAGGTCACCGAGGTGCCCGAGAAGATGCTCGACGCCGTCACGGCGATCTCCGGCAGCGGGCCGGCATACATCTTCTATGTCGTCGAGGCCATGATCGAGGCCGGCGTCGTCCTGGGAATGCCTCGCTCGACCGCGACCGAACTCGTGACCCAGACGCTCTTCGGCGCCGCGACGATGCTGCGCGAGACGGGCCAGCACCCCACGGTGCTGCGCGAGCAGGTCACATCACCCGGTGGCACGACGGCCGCTGCCCTGCGTGAGCTCGACGACCACAAGGTTCGCGCCGCGTTCATCAGCGCCATGGAGGCTGCGGCCGTTCGCTCGCGGGAACTCTCCGGTGGCTGAGCCGGCCGGCGTGATGGGCACCCTCGAGATGGCCGAACCTGTCCGTGTCGTGCCCGTCACCGAGGACAACCTCCGCACCTACCGTGACGTTCGTCTGGCCGCGCTCCTCGACACCCCTCGGGCTTTTGCGAACACGTATGCCGTGAGCGCGGCCTACTCGGACGAGTCCTGGCGCGCTCGGCTCACGACCATGAACGTGTGGCTCGCGTTCGCCGGCGACCGGCCCGTCGGCACGGTGGCGATCTACCACGACGACGAGCAGCCGCCCGAGGAGATCTACCTCATCGGCATGTGGGTCTCGGCGTCCGTGAGGGGACGCGGCGTCGGCGACCTCCTCGTCGCCACCGCGCTCGACGCCGCCCGGGAGGACGGCTACGCGCGCGTCCATCTCGAGGTGGCCAAGGAGAACGAGCCGGCCCAACGCCTCTACGAACGCCACGGATTCGCCCCGACCGGAACCACGTGGGACAACCCGCTCTACGGCGGGATCTGCGAACTCGGGTACGCCCTCGAGCTGCGCTGAGGCCAGACCCCGGGTTGCCCGTCGTCAGTGCTGTCGGGAAGAGTGGAGGCATGAGCGAGATCAGCGTGCGCCCGCTGGGCGAAGAGGACTGGCAGCAGTACCGCGACACCCGGCTGACCGCGCTTCGGGAATCTCCCGAGGCCTTCGTGGCCACCGTCGAGGAGGAAGAGGCCTACGACGAAGCCTTCTGGCGGACCCGGATGAGCCGCTCCGCGCGCCTCATCGCCGAACGCGACGGGAGCCCGCTCGGCATCGTCAGCGTGGGGCGTTCGTCCGCCCACAACCCGAAGACATCCGAGTTGTTCGGCCTGTGGGTCACCCCAGAGGCCCGTGGAAGTGGCGTGGCGACCGAGCTCGTGCGAGCCGGCGCCACCCTCGCCCGCGACCAGGGCCAGACACAGCTCGCCTACTGGGTGGGCAGTGACAACGGCCGCGCCGTGGCGTTCGCCAGCGGATTCGGGTTCCGCCCCACGGGCAAGCGTCGGCCGATGCGCGTCCAGAACGGGGACGACGAGGACGAGGTCGCCATGGTGCTCGCTCTCGGCGGCGACCGCGGATCGGTGCCCACCGACTTCTGAGGGCCCTCGCCTTCCGGGGGCTATTCGATGTCGAGTGCGGCGTCGACCGTCGTCTCCCACACCACTTGGCTCGTGCGCTCGTCGATGAGGGCGAGGAGACGGTCGCCGTCTTTGACGTGCTTTGCCCAGATCGGGCCCGCTGTCCCGTCCGCGAAGTGGAGGAAGCGGAAGCCGGGCGCGCGACCGACCCCGACGACCTCCGGCCAAGTGCCCCCGGTCGTCGTCCCAGCCGCTGTCACGGTGATGCCCTCGTCGCCCGCCTGCACGGCGAGATCACGCGGTGGCAGCACTGCGGTGAGTCGTCGCTTGAAGACCTGGCCGCCCAGGGGCGCCCGGCTCGGGAACTCCCATTCGGATCGGTCCACGACGCCGGGCAGCGGCTTCTCGGGCAGTTCCGGCACTCCGATGAGCGCGCTGTCCACGGCCATGCGGGCCCACTCGCGCACCTGTTCCACGGTGACAGCGGCGTAGGCCTCGCGCAGCTCCTCGCGGCTCTGAACGGGGGCCTGGCGCAGGAAACGGATGACCTCGATCTCGAGGACGGCCATCGTCGCCCGCGGGTCCGCGAGAAGTGCCTCGAGTCGCGCCCTCTCGTGCGCGAGTTCCTCCTTGCTCGGCCCGTGCGTCGCAAGGTGCGTCAGGGCGGACCACACAGCGTGAACGATCTCGCCGCTGTCCTCCTCCGCGCCGTCGGTCGCGATGCTCACGAGGCCGAGGTCGGGGGTGACCCCGCCGCCGTCATCACTGACCTCATAGGCCAGACCCAGGCTGTGGCGAACCTCGTCCTCGACGCGTTGGATGAGTATGTGAAGCAGGATGTGTCCTTCGAAGAGGCGCGGTGTGACGTAGGACAGGGTCACGACTGGGATCTGGCCGGCGATGACCGCCGGAGTCTCGAGGGGTGTGGGCCGCCATACCTTGTCCGAAGCGCGGGTTCCCGTGGGCAGGTCGAGGCGCAGTCCATCGGGTACTGGACCCGACAGCAGGAGCGCCGCGTTGGCGCCAACGCAGTGGGTGTCGACGAACTCGGTGACGTGCTCGGCCTTCGGCGCGCGCCCCTGGCGTTCGAGCTCACCGAGCAGACCGGGCCCGACGGGTCCCGAACGGTTGGCGAAGGCCCAGCCGAGGTGCGGCTCGCAGGCTTGGCCGTCTTCGGCCGCGAGAACCTTGAGCTCACGATCAAGGCGATCCAGCGGCAGGGAGGCGAGCGCGCGGCATACACCGTGAAGGAAGGCGACCACCTCGTCACGTGGGCCGGTCGCGTAGAAGCGCATCGTGTCGACGTCGACGGAAGCGTTCTTGTCGAGGTGGTCGCGGGGGAGGGTCGACATGACGAGGTGCTCGACGAGGTGAGCCACCCCGCGAGTACGGAAAGTCTCGTGACGGACTCCAGCGAAGAAGATCAGAGTGGCGCTGAATGGTTCCGGCCCCTGCTCCCAGAAGGTGGGAACGCCGTCGACCTCGGTCTGCTGCATGCTGCCGGACTGTAATCGCCCGCAGGTCCGACGTCTGGCGAAGGGGGGTCAGGGGCGGGCGGCGAGGCGCTCCAACAACTCGGTGGGGCCGCTGACGATGAGGGTGTCGTGCGCCGAGACCTTGGTGGAGGGGACGGCATACGTGAAGTCCTCGCCCGGGGACTTCACCCCGACGATCGTCACTCCGTACTTGCTGCGAATCGCGCTCTGCTCCAACGTGAACCCGACGGCCTCGGTCGGTGGGCGCATCTTGACGATGGCGAACCCGTCGTCGAACTCGATGTAGTCCTGGAGCTTGCCACCGACGAGGTGCGCGACGCGGCGACCGGTGTCCGCCTCCGGACGAACGATGTGCTGCACCCCGATCCGGTCAAGGATGCGCGCGTGCTCCGGCGACATCGCCTTGGCCCAGATGTCCGGGATGCCCGCGTCGACGAGGTTGGCGGAGGCGAGCACCGAGGCCTCGAGTGAGGAGCCAACGCCCACGACCGCAACCTTGTAGCGGGAGGCCTTGGCGTCACGGATCACGGAGGCATCGCTCGCGTCCGCGTGGATGATCGAGTTGATCCGGCCGAGGAATCTCTCGGCGAGCATCCCGTCCTTCTCGATCGCGGTGACCCGGTGCCCCAGACGACGAAGTTCCAGGGCGGCGGCGCCGCCGAATCGCCCGAGCCCGATGACGAGGACGTCGAGATCGCTGTTCTTGCCTGCCACGGCGTCCTCCTGGACGAGGGGTTCCACGATGATGCTGTCGGGTCGAGGCTAACGCCCGGACCGGGCACGGCGGGTACCGTGCCTCGCATGGCTCACCGCACGCGCCTTGTCTGGGACGACGGCTTCACGGCATACAACTTCGGCCCGACACATCCGATGGGGCCGGTGCGGCTCGATCTGACGGCGCGGCTGGCGCGGGCGCTGGGTGTCCTCGACCACGTCGAGCTCGTCAGCCCGGAGGTGGCGAGCGACGAGTTGCTCGCCACCATCCACGATCCGGCCTACATCGCAGCAGTCCGGGCGGCATCGGCGGATCCTGACAGTGCCGACGTTCGCCGCGGCCTCGGCACCGACGACGATCCGGCCTTCGAGGGCATGCACGACGCCAGCGCTCGGATCGTCCAGGGCACGGTCGACCTGTGTGATGCGGTGTGGAGCGGCGAGATCGACCACGGCGTGAACTTCTGCGGCGGGCTGCATCACGCCATGGCGACGCACGCGTCGGGCTTCTGTATCTACAACGACATCGCGGCCGGAATCCAGCGCCTCCTCGACAACGGCGCGGAGCGGGTCGCCTATGTCGACATCGACGTCCACCATGGCGACGGCGTCGAGCGGATCTTCTGGAACGACCCCCGCGTCCTCACGGTCTCGGTGCACGAGTCGGGGCGGGCGCTCTTCCCCGGCACGGGGTGGCCCGGGGACATCGGCGGGCCCGACGCCCGTGGCACGGCGGTGAACGTCGCCCTCCCGCCGGGCACCGCGGACGCGGGGTGGCTGCGTGCCATCGATTCGGTCGTCCCGCAGGTCGTGGCCGCGTTCGACCCCGACGTGATCGTCAGCCAGCATGGTTGCGACAGTCACCGACTCGATCCCCTCGCGCATTTCGCCATCACCCTCGACGGTCAGCGGCGCGCGCACGACAGCCTGCACCGACTGGCTCACGACCACGCCGACGGCAAGTGGGTGGCTCTGGGTGGTGGTGGCTACGAACTGGTCGACGTCGTCCCCCGCTCGTGGACGCACCTCACGGCCATCGCCGCGCACTCGCCGTTGCCGCCGACCACCGCAGTCCCCGAGGAGTGGCGGGCGCATGTGCGCGATCTCTTCGGCCGTGAGGCACCCTCGACGATGGGTGATCTGCCGGACTCTGAACTACCGATCTGGGTTCGCCCGTGGGGTGCAGGACACAATCCGGACCGGTCCCCGGACGACGCGATCCTCGCGACTCGTCAGGCCGTGTTCCCCCTGCACGGCCTCGATCCGTGGTTCGACTGAGGGCGTCCTCGGGTGCTCCACCACCGACCGATGCGCGCCGGAATTCTCACCCCGCAGCCGCGTGTCGGCTGGACTTGCGGAAAAATCCGCTCCGGTGGCTTCCCCAATCGTCACACCAGCCCCTATGGTTGCTTCTTGCACGCCCGTAGATGACAGTCGGTGTTGAAACCGGCAATGCGCGTGTGCAGAAGTCGAGGTGGCGATGTCCCAGGAACGTCTTGCCGAAGTGCGGTTTCTCACCGTTGCCGAGGTTGCCTCGATCATGCGCGTGTCGAAGATGACCGTCTATCGCATGGTGCACGGGGGCGAGCTTCCGGCCGTGCGAGTCGGTCGCTCCTTCAGGGTCCCCGAGGACGAGGTGCAGAAGTACCTCCGGGAGTCCTACATGGGCACTGCGTGACCGAAGCGCGACAACACTGACGAGGGCCGGGCCGAGAGGTCCGGCCCTCGTCAGTGTCCGGACGCCACGGGCCGCGTTTGGGCGACGGCCCGCCCGCCGGTAGGGTTGGCCCCCGACACACGCGCGCCCGGTCGGCCGCGCAGGCCGACCAGCAGCTGCTGGTCCACCGTCATTCGGAATTTCTCCAATCAGCAAGGACTGCTCATGGGTTCAGTGATCAAGAAGCGTCGCAAGCGCATGGCGAAGAAGAAGCACCGCAAGTTGCTTCGCAAGACCCGCCACCAGCGCCGCAACAAGAAGTGACGCGTCCCTGACGCGACGCAACGACCTCCGCCCTCCGGCGGGGGTCGTTCTTCTTTCAGACCTGGGTATGCCGTCCGCCCACCGGCCGCTCTCCCGCCGAGGGGCACGTGACTGGTCTCTCCCACGACAGGCGTGACAACCCCTCCCGTCACCCGCCGACGGGAAGTAGGGTCGAGCACGACGGCAGACGCACGACGACGGACGCAACGAGAGGCAGTGCCTGTGGGCAAAGTG
This sequence comes from Knoellia sinensis KCTC 19936, assembly GCF_000768705.1. GTDB lineage: Bacteria > Actinomycetota > Actinomycetes > Actinomycetales > Dermatophilaceae > Knoellia > Knoellia sinensis. The sequence goes on along the minus strand of NZ_AVPJ01000003.1, from coordinate 329,569 downwards.
GTACTCGTGACGGGGGTGTCGCGATACGTCGGGGGCGTGCTCGCGCGTCGGCTGGTGGCCGACCCGTCGGTCGAGCGGGTCATCGGGGTGGATGTCATCCCACCGCCGCGCGACCTCGGTGGAGCGGAGTTCATCCGCGCCGACATCCGCAACCCGATGATCGGCAAGGTCATCGCGCAGGGCGACGTTGACACCGTGGTCCACGCCAACGTCATCGCCACGCCGACCTTCGCCGGGGGCCGGACCCCCCAGAAGGAGATCAACGTCATCGGCACGATGCAGCTGCTCGCCGCGTGCCAGAAGGCGGCGACGGTGAAGCGACTCGTCGTGAAGTCCACAGCAGCCGTCTATGGCTCGACGCCTCGGGACCCGGCGATGTTCACCGAGGAGATGTCGGCCAAGCGGCTTCCGTCCTCGGGGTTCGGCAAGGACTCGATCGAGGTCGAGGGCTACGTCCGCGGCTTCGCCCGGCGACGACCCGACACCGACATCCTCATGCTCCGGTTCGCCAACATCATCGGCCCGCGGATCCGCACGTCGATCACGGACTACTTCAACCTGCCCGTCATTCCGATCCCGCTCGGCTACGACGCCCGGCTCCAGTTCTTCCACGAGGACGACGCCATCGCGGCCCTCGTCCGTGGCGTCACCGGGTCGGCGACCGGTGTCGTCAACCTCGCGGGCGACGGCGTCCTCACGGCACTCCAGGCCGCAGCGATCGTGCGCCGCCCCTTCGTCATGGTCCCCATGGCCGCGGCCGGTCCGATCGGGAGCCTCGGCAAGAAGTTCGGCCTGCTCGACTTCAGCCCTGACCAGATGTCGTTCATGGCCTACGGGCGCGGGATGGACACCACGGCGATGCGCGAGTCGTTCGGATTCAACCCGTCGTTCTCGACGCGGGCGGCCTTCGAGGACTACGCCCGCACCGTCACGCCGGTCGTGCCCTCGTTCGACGCGGTCAGCGGTGTCCTCGGCGGCGTCGTCGGGGCAGCCCAGCAGGTTCTCGGCCGTCCCACGCGAGGGAAGCACTGATGGCGACCACCAAGTCCAACACCCCGAACCCGACCCCCAGGAAGAAGGCACCGGTCGCGTCCAAACGGTCGTCGGCCGCGAAGAGCGTCGCGAAGAAGGCCACGACCCGGAAGTCCGCGAAGCCGTCCACGCTGGCCGCCGGCGCCGCTCGCGCCTCGGGGGAGCGCGCCCGGCGCCGCTCCACCCCGCTGCTGTCGACTGCGGCAGCGCCCGAGGCGACCATGCCCGCGACGTCGAAGAAGGCCGCCGAGCGACCCGCCGCCCGGAACGCCGCGTCGGCAGCGTCGCAGTCCGCGCGCAAGTCCGCGCCGAAGTCCGCCCCGAAGTCCGCGACCAGGGCAACCCCGCGGGCGGACGTGCCCGCACCGGTCCCCGGCACGAAGCGCGCCGCCCATCGTCCGCGGCCCACCGCCCGCGCGAAGGCCTCGTCCAAGGCGAGTGCGCAGGCCGGCATACGTCCTCAGAGTCCGCGAGCGAAGCGCGCGGCGGACGAGGCCGCGCGGCGCCATCTCCGTGTGGCCGCCCCACCGGAGCCGACGCCACGCACGCCGTCCCCCGACCCGACGGCAACGCAGACCGACATGTCCCTGCCGGTGCCGGGCATCGAGGAGTTGCTCAGCGCCTCGATCGCGGCGATGCGCATCGCCGCGCAGGGCGCCGGCATCTCGCCGGAGGACGTCGAGCACAAGATCGCCGCGGTCCTTGCCTACGTGCGCCGACGGATCGAGGGCGACTACTCGGTCGACGAGTTCGGCTACGACGAGCATTTCGCCGAGAACGTCGTCTTCCCGATGCTTCGCCCGATCTATCGCAAGTGGTTCCGGGTCGAGGTCCGCGGCCTCGAGAACATCCCCGACGAGGGTGGCGCGCTCATCGTGAGCAACCACTCCGGCACCGTCGCGATCGACTCGCTCATGGTGGCCCAGGCCGTCCACGACGAGCACCCGAAGCACCGGGTCATGCGAGCCCTGGGCGCAGACCTCGTCTTCCAGACACCGGTCCTCGGCGCGTTCGCACGTCGAGGTGGGTCGACCCTCGCCACGACCCACGACGTCGACCGGCTCTTCCAGAAGGGCGAGCTCGTGGGGGTCTTCCCCGAGGGTTTCAAGGGGGTGGGCAAGCCGTTCAAGGAGCGCTACAAGCTGCAGCGATTCGGTCGCGGTGGGTTCGTCGCGGCCGCGCTCAAGGCGGGCGTGCCGATCATCCCGACGTCGGTCGTCGGTGCCGAGGAGATCGCCCCGATCATCGGCAACATGTCGACGATTGCGCGCCTCTTCGGTCTGCCCTATGCCCCGATCACGCCGACCTTCCCCCTGCTGGGCCCGCTCGGTCTCATCCCGCTGCCCTCCAAGTGGATCATCGAGTTCGGCGCGCCGATCGAGACCGCCTCCCACGGAGCAGCCGCCGCCGACGACCCCATGCTCGTCTTCGACCTCACCGACCAGGTGCGCGAGACGATCCAGCAGACGCTCTACTCGCTGCTCATGCAGCGCCGCTCGGTCTTCTTCTGACAGGCGATCCCGTATGCCGTCCGCCCCAGTCCCACAGCCCGCCCCCGAACCGCGCGTCCTCCTCATCGGCAAACCCGGCTGTCACCTCTGCGACGACGCCCGCGCGATCATTGCGGCCGTCACCGCAGACCTGGGCGAGTCCTTCGAGGAGGTGTCGATCCTCGACCACCCCGACCTCATGGCCAAGTACGCCGAGGAGATCCCCGTGACCTTCGTCGACGGCCGCCAGCACGACTTCTGGCGAGTCAACGAAGCCCGCCTGAGAGCAGCCCTGGCAAACCCGCGCCCGTAGGACTCCGCGCGGAAGGTGACCGAGCGGAGCGATGGGTGTGCCGTTCGCCGCTGGAAGGCGACCTGGCGGAGCGACGGGTGTGCCGTTCGCCGCTGGCTGGGCCTGGCGGGAGCATGGAGCGCGCTCAGCGCGCGGAGTGCGGATGGACCTGCGGCGAATGGCATATCCGGCGCGCAGCGCAGACGGAACGGGAGCGGACGGCATACAAGGGGGTCTCGGCACGGAGCGGAAGCGGTTTCGCAGCGCGCTTTTACCAGACCGTGATGTGGGCCTTGTCTCGGGGTCCCATCCGCGACTTTGTGCATGGCTTCACAAATGCGTAGTCTGACTGGCGCATCACACCTTCTGTGAAGAGGAGTCGAAGGCCACGTGTCCGCCGATGTCGCAGCCCGACGGGGGATCCCCGACGCATCAGTGGCGCGACTTCCGGGGTACCTTCAGGCCCTCACGAGCCTCGCTGAGCGGGGCATCAGCAGCGTCAGCTCCGAGGAGCTCGCGGCGGCGGCAGGCGTGAGCTCGGCGAAGCTCCGCAAGGACCTCTCTCACCTCGGCTCCTACGGCGTGCGGGGTGTCGGCTACGAGGTCGACCGGCTCGCCTACGAGATCTCGACGGCGCTCGGCCTGACCCAGAACTGGCCCGTGGCCATTGTTGGGATGGGCAACCTCGGTCGCGCGCTCGCGTCCTACAGCGGATTCGAGACGCGTGGCTTCAACGTCATCGCGCTGCTCGACCGAGATGAGTCGGTCGTGGGCAATGCGGTGGGCGACCTACCCATCCGGCCGATGGCTGACCTCGGAGCTCTTGTCCGCGAGGACCATCTCGCGATCGGTGTCATCGCGACTCCCGCAGACTCGGCGCAGGACGTCGCCGACCACCTCGTGCGTGCGGGCGTCCGCTCGATCCTCAACTTCGCGCCCTGCGTCCTGGACGTCCCGGCCGACGTCATGGTCCGCAAGGTCGACATGGCGACCGAGCTGCAGATCCTCGCGTTCCACGAGCAGCGTCGCACCGGCGAGCTGGACCTCGCGGCCAGCGACGACGTCGAGGGGGTTGCGCTGTGAGCCTGCTCGTCCTCGGACTCTCTCACCACGGTGCGCCACTCGAGTTGCTCGAGGCAGCCTCCCTCGACTCTGGGGCTCGCGGTCGCCTCGAGAGCGCCATCGTCGGCTCCGAGCACGTCGTCGAGTCGGTCGTCGTCTCGACCTGCAACCGCACCGAGGTCTATGCCGAGGGCCTGACCTTCCACGGCGCCCTGACCGACGTGTCCGAAGCCCTCGCGGCAGCGACCGGGGTCCCGCTCGCCGACCTGCAGCCGCACCTCTACGTCCACTACGAGGACCGGGGCATCGCGCACGCGTTCTCGGTGGCCTCCGGACTCGACTCCATGGCCGTCGGTGAGGCCCAGATCCTCGGTCAGCTGCGCGACTCGCTGTCGCGTGCCCAGCGTCGTGGCCATGTCGGTCCGGCGCTCAACGCCCTTCTGCAGCAGGCGCTTCGGGTCGGAAAGCGCGTGCACACCGAGACGGCCATCGACGACGTGAGCCGTTCCCTGGTCGGTGCCGGGCTCGCCGCTGCGCAGGAGGTCCTCGGCTCGATCCACGACGCTGAGGTTCTTGTCATCGGTGCTGGCGGCATGGGCGCGCTTGCCGCCTCGACGGCGAGCCAGGTCGGCGTCGCCTCCGTGACCGTCATCAACCGCGGCGCGACGCGCGCGGAACGCCTGGCCGAGCGAGTGGGCGGGACGTCCCGACCATGGGGAGAGCGCAGCGAGGCGCTCTCGGACGCCGACATCATCATCTCCAGCACCGGGGCCACCGGTGTCGTCGTCACCGCCAGCGACGCTGCTGCCGCCGCACAGTCCCGTGACGGGCGCCCACAGGTCTACATCGACCTCGCCCTGCCCCACGACATCGACCTCGCGGTCGGAGACCTTGACACAGCCACGCGGGTCGGGCTCGGTGAGTTGGGCGAACTGCTCAGCCACGCCGGTGAGGTCCCCCAGGTGAGTGAAGCCCGCGACATCGTCACGGCTGAGGTCGCCGCATACCTCACCGAGCGGTCCGCAGAGGCAGTGGCACCAACCGTGGCTGCGCTGCGTTCACGTGCCCAGGACGTGGTCGATGACGAGATGCGCCGCCTCGGCCGCCGCACCCCCGACCTCACGGACCACGACCGCGCCGAGGTCGAGCGCGCCGTTCACCGCATCGTCGAGAAGCTCCTTCACGCACCGACCGTGCGCGTCAAGGAGATGGCGCAGTCTGGCCAGGGTGGCAGCTACGCCAAGGCGCTCAGTGAGCTGTTCGACCTCGACCCGCGGGAGGTGTCGGTCGTGTCGACCCCACCGGCGCTGCCCTCGATCGACGACGAGGAGGTCGGCTCATGACCCTCCGACTCGGCACGCGCCGCTCGGCGCTCGCGACGACCCAGTCGTCGTGGGTGGCCGATCAGTTGCGCGCCCTGGGCCACGACGTCGAACTCGTCGAGATCACCACTGAGGGCGATCGGGACCAGTCGACGCCGCTGGCTTCGCTCGGTGGCACCGGCGTGTTCGTCTCGGCACTGCGCGACGCGCTGCGCGAGGGAACTGTCGACCTGGCCGTGCACTCGCTCAAGGACCTGCCGACGACGCCCGAGGACGACCTCGTCGTCGCCGCCATCCCCGTGCGTGAGGACCCCCGCGACGCTCTCGTGGCGCGCGACGGGCTCACGTTGGGTGAACTGCCCGCCGGCTCCACCGTCGGGACAGGCTCGCCGCGTCGGCGCGCTCAGCTCGAGGCGCTCGGCCTGGGTCTCGACGTCCGCGGACTGCGCGGCAATGTCGACACCCGACTCGGCAAGGTCACGAGCGGAGACCTCGACGCGGTGATCCTGGCCTATGCCGGGTTGTCGCGACTGGGACGCACCGCCGTCGTCACCGAGGTCATCGACCCGATCCAGATGCTTCCGGCCCCTGGTCAGGGCGCACTCGCCGTGGAGGTCCGCGTCGACGACGCGGCCACGCGTGACGCTGTCATGGCTCTCGAGGACGCGGACACCCGTGCCTGCGTCCTCGCCGAGCGCGCGGTCCTCGCCGAGCTCGAGGCGGGCTGCTCGGCGCCCGTTGGAGCCCTCGCCGAGATCGTGCTCGGTGACGCGGGTGACGAACTCTCCCTGCGTGCGGTCGTGGGCAGCCCCGACGGTGCCGGCGACCTCCGCCGCTCCGTCACGGGCAGCCCGGCCGACGCCGACAGCCTGGGCCGCGCGCTGGCCCGAACCCTGCTCGAGGACGGCGCGGCCGACCTCGCGCCCCTGCGCACGACCGAGAACGTCAGCACCACCGAGAACGTCAGCACCACCCAGAACGTCCACACCATCTCCACCGTCCACACCGAACGCCACGGAGCGTGACCAGTGAGCACCACCCGCTCGAGCCGACCCACCACGACCGCACGCACCCCCGCCCGGGTCGCCTTTGTCGGCGCCGGACCCGGTGATGCCGGGCTCATGACTGTGCGTGCGCTCGAGTACCTCCAAGAGGCCGACGCCGTCGTCATCGACCAGGTCGCCCGCGAGGGCGTCGTCGAGCGTCACGCGCGCGCAGACGTCGACGTCATCGACGCCGGTCACGGCGAGCACGGCACCCCGCTGACGCACGCGTCGCGCGCCAAGCTCGTCGTCAAGGCAGCCAAGGCCCACCCGCGCGGCCTCGTCGTGCGTCTCATGGATGGCGACCCGGCCACCTTCAACGGACTCGCCGAGGAGGCGGCGGCCTGCGTCAAGGCCGGGATCCAGTTCGAGGTCGTCCCGGGCGTGAGCTCGGTGAGTGCCGTGCCGACCTATGCCGGTGTGCCGCTCACGACGACCCATTCGCGCGGAATCCACGTGATCACCGCCGGCGAGAAGCTCAAGGACCTCGCCGTGGCCACGGACAAGTCGGTCACCGTCGTCGTCCTGGGCCAGCCCGAGACGTTGGTGGGCACCCTCGAGGCGCTGCGCGAAGCCGGACGCCCCGACGAGACGCCGGTGGCCATCACCGAGCGCGGCACCACGGTCCAGCAGGTCACTGTCACCACGACCCTCGGCGAGGTCGCCAAGGCGGCCAAGTCGATGCAGTTCCCGGCGCTCGCCGTCGTGGGCGACAACGTGAACCTCCGCGACACCCTGTCGTGGTTCGAGACCAAGCCGCTCTTCGGCTGGAACGTCCTCGTCCCGCGGACCAAGGACCAGTCGGGCTCCATGGTCCGGCGTCTCGAGCGCTTTGGCGCGGAGGCGCTGACCGTTCCGACGATCTCGGTCGAGCCGCCGCGCACGCCGCAGCAGATCGAGCGCGCGATCAAGGGCCTGGTCACCGGCCGCTACGAGTGGGTCGGCTTCACCTCGGTCAACGCGGTCAAGGCGATCCGCGAGAAGTTCGAGGAGTTCGGTCTCGACGCCCGCTCGTTCGCGGGACTCAAGATTGCCGCTGTCGGTGGCGTGACCGCCGACGCGCTGCGGGCCTGGGGCATCAACCCCGACCTCGTCCCAGAGGGCGAGCAGTCGGCCCAGGGGCTCCTCGACGAGTGGCCGCCCTTCGACGACCTGCTCGACCCGATCAACCGGGTCTTCCTGCCGCGCGCGGACATCGCGACCGAGACGCTCGTCGCGGGGCTCCAGGAGATGGGCTGGGAGGTCGACGACGTCACGGCCTACCGGACCGTCCGGGCAGCTCCTCCGGCGGCAGAGATTCGCGACTCGATCAAGAGCGGCAACTTCGACGCCGTGGTCTTCACGTCGAGCTCCACGGTGCGCAACCTCGTCGGCATCGCCGGCAAGCCGCACCCGTCGACGGTCATCGCCTGCATCGGCCCGGCCACGGCGAAGACCGCGGAGGAGTGTGGCCTGCGGGTCGACGTCCTGGCGCCGGAGCCCTCGGCGGACCACCTCGTCGATGCCCTCGCCGACCACGGTCGCGCACTGGCGCTCGCTGCGGCGGAGGCCGGCACGACCGCTGTGCGGCCGAGCCAGAAGCGGCCCGCCGCTCGTCGTCGCGCCAAGTGACGGGAGGCGAGCGCGTGAGCCCCGCCCTTCCGGTGCGACCGCGCCGCCTCCGTCAGACCGCGGCCGTTCGTCGCCTCGTCGCGCAGACGCGCCTGCACCCCGCCGATCTCGTCCTGCCCGTCTTCGTGCGGGAGGGCATTGACGAACCGCAGCCGATCGAGGCCATGCCCGGCGTCGTCCAGCACACGATGGACTCCCTCGTGGCCGAGGCGCATCGCTGCGTCGAGGCAGGCCTTGGCGGAATGATGATCTTCGGGGTGCCCGAGGACGACGCCAAGGACGCTACGGGCTCGGGTGCGGATGCCGAGGACGGCGTCCTCAACGTGGCTCTGCGGGCGGTGCGCGATGCGGTGGGTGACGACCTCGTCGTCATGGCCGACCTGTGCCTCGACGAGTTCACCGACCACGGTCACTGTGGCGTGCTCGACGCGGCAGGCCGGGTGGACAACGACGCCACCCTCGATCGCTACGCCTCGATGGGGCTCGCGCAGGCTCGCGCCGGCGCCCACGTCCTCGGGCTGAGCGGGATGATGGACGGTCAGGTCGGATATGTGCGCCAGGCGCTCGACGAGGCCGGCTTCACCGACACGATCCTTCTCGCGTATGCCGTCAAGTACACCTCAGCGCTCTACGGCCCGTTCCGGGAGGCGGTGGAGTCGTCCCTGGAAGGCGACCGAGCGGCATACCAGCAGGATCCTGCGAACGCGACCGAAGCGGTCCGGGAGCTCGAGCTCGATCTCGCCGAGGGCGCCGACATCGTCATGGTCAAGCCGGCCCAGACCCACCTCGACATCATCGCGATGGCCGCCGAGGTGTCCACGGTGCCGGTTGCGGCCTACCAGATCTCGGGGGAGTACTCCCAGATCAAGGCGGCTGCCGAGCGCGGCTGGATCGACGGCGACCGCGCCGTGCTCGAGTCCCTGCTGCACATCAAGCGGGCGGGTGCGCAGATCATCCTGACCTACAGCGCCCTCGACGTCGCGAACCTCATCTGATTGCCCGTCTGGGACGTCGTCATCGGCGCAGAGCGCCTCACCGTTGTCCCAGACGGGCAATCAGTTGAGCAAAACAAGAGCGCCCGCGCGACTGACCGGAGGGGGAGGGTCAGCGCGCGGGCGCCGTTCAGGGGGTGCTGGCTCAGGCCTGCTTGGCGAGCTGCACGTCGATGTTGAGCGTGATCTTGTCGGAGACGAGCACGCCGCCGCCCTCGAGCGCGGCGTTCCAGTTGAGGTCCCAGTCCTTGCGGTTGACCGTGGCGGTGGCCTCGAAGCCGGCCTTGGTGTTGCCCCACGGGTCCTGGCCGACGCCGCCGAAGTCGACGTCGAACGTGACGGGCTTGGTGACGTCCTTGATGGTGAGGTCGCCGGTGAGCTTCTCGCCGTCGAAGGAGGTGGACTTGAAGGTCATCGTCGGGAACTGCTCGACGTCGAAGAAGTCGGCGCTCTTGAGGTGACCGTCACGGTCGGCGCTGCCAGTCTCGACGGAGGCCGTCTGGGCCGTCACGTCGACGACGGACTTCGTGATGTCCTCGGCGATCTCGACGGTGCCGGTGACGTCCTTGAAGTAGCCGCGGACCTTGCTCACCATGAGGTGGCGGGCCACGAAGCCGACCTCGGTGTGCGAAGAGTCGATCGCCCAGGTGCCGGCGGGAAGCTGGGTCTGGATGGCGGTGGTGCTCATGTCTGCGAACTCCTTGTGAGGGTGGGGGTCGTGCCTTTCAGATCGTTCAACCACAGACTATTAGTAGATATTTCAACTTCTTTCCTCGTGGGCCGTGATCCGCGTCACACTCACAGGCTGGGGGCAGCCTCAGGTGTTCATCCGGCGTTCGCTAGTGTTCCTGCCGTGGCCAACGCAGACACCCCAGCGACGCGCTGGCTGTCCCATGACGAGCAACTTGCCTGGCGGGCCTACCTGCGCGCACATCGCGAGCTCCAGGTCGCACTGGACCGGGATCTGACTGGCTCCGGCCTCAGCCTCCCCGAGTACGAACTGCTCTCGATGCTCTCCGAGCAGGAGGGCGACCGTGCGCGCATGTCGGTGCTCGCCGACCTCGTCGTCCAGAGTCGTAGCCGGGTCACCCACACCGCCAAGCGTCTCGAGGACCGTGGCTGGGTGCGGCGCGAGCCGACGCCCGAGGACGGTCGCGGCGTGGCCCTGTCGCTCACGGCCGAGGGTCGCCGGACGATCGAGAGCGCGGCTCCGACCCACGTCGAATCCGTGCGCACCCACTTCATCGATCTCCTCAGCACAGAGCAGGTCTCGGCGCTCTATGACATGTTCGCCGTGGTGCGAGAGCACCTCGTCCCCGGCACCCGGCCGGACGACGAGGTCCGCTGAGACCGACCCCATCCAGGGTGAGGAGCAGGGGGCCGCTCTGACGGGTCATGCCCAGGCGTGACAATGGGCGCATGACGTCCAGCCCCTCGCCCGCTGCACCAGCCGCCTCTGACGCCCCCGCGTCCGCAGCCCTTCTCGAACGAGCCACCCGGATCATCCCCGGCGGTGTGAACTCGCCGGTGCGCGCGTTCCGTGCGGTGGGCGGGACCCCGCGGTTCATCGCGTCGGCGGAGGGGCCGTGGCTCACCGACGTTGATGGTCGTCGCTACGTCGACCTGCTCTGCTCGTGGGGGCCGATGATCCTGGGCCACGCCCACCCCGACGTGCTCGAGGCCGTTCGGACTGCGGCAGCCAAGGGCTTCTCCTTCGGCACGCCGAGCGAGAACGAGGTGCTGCTCGCCGAGGAGATCGTCCGGCGGATCGAGCCGGTCGAGCAGGTCCGTCTCGTCTCGTCCGGCACCGAGGCCACCATGAGCGCAGTGCGCCTCGCGCGAGGTGTCACGGGTCGCGCGGTGATCGTGAAGTTCGCCGGGTGCTACCACGGCCACGTCGACGCCCTCCTTGCCGCGGCCGGCTCTGGCGTCGCGACCCTGGCCCTGCCCGACTCCGCCGGCGTGCCGTCCGAGATGACGGCCGACACGATCGTCCTGCCCTACAACGACGTCGCGGCCCTCGAGGCCACCTTCGCGGCTCGCGGCAGCGAAATCGCGGCAGTCATCACCGAGGCCGCCGCCGGCAACATGGGCGTCGTCCCGCCGGCGCCCGGCTTCACCGAGGCCATGCGTCGCATCACCCACGAGCACGGCGCGCTGCTCATCTCGGACGAGGTCATGACCGGCTTCCGCTGCAGCTCGGCGGGGTGGTTCGGTCTCGAGGGCCCGTATGCCGTCGGGGCACCTGACATCTTCACCTTCGGCAAGGTCATGGGTGGCGGCTTCCCGGCGGCCGCCTTCGGTGCCAGCGCCGAGATCATGGGCCACCTCGCGCCCCTCGGCCCCGTCTACCAGGCCGGCACCCTCAGCGGGAACCCGGTCGCCACCGCCGCGGGGCTGGCCACGCTCAAGGGCTGCACCGACGACCTCTACCCGCGACTCGAGGCGACCGCGCGCACCATCGCCGACGCCGCCAGCTCGGCGCTGACCGCCGAGGGCGTGGCCCACACGGTCCAGTGGGCCGGTTCGATGTTCTCGATCTTCTTCCGGGAGGCCGCCGTCACGAACTATGACGAGGCACGCGATCAGGACACCACGGCATACGGTCGCTTCTTCCATTCCATGCTCGAGTCGGGAGTGCACCTGCCGCCGAGCGCGTTCGAGGCCTGGTTCGTCAGTGGCGCCCACGACGATGAGGCGATCGGTCAGGTTGTCGACGCTCTCCCCGCAGCCGCCAGGTCCGCAGCGCAAGCCGGTTGAGCGGGCGCTCAGGTTCGTTTGCGACAATCGGGACCATGACGCCGCCCGACCCGACCGCCGTGCGCACGGTCGTGCACCTCGTGCGGCACGGTGAGGTCCACAATCCCGACCGCATCCTCTATGGGCGCCTGCCCGAGTTCCACCTCTCGGAACTCGGCCGCGAGATGGCGGATCTTGTCGCGAACCACCTCGCCGACCACGACATCACCCACGTCATCTCCAGCCCGCTCGAGCGGGCCCGTGAGACTGCGGCGCCCATCGCGGCGGCGCACGACCTCGAGATCGACCTCGACCCGCGGGCGCTCGAGGCCGAGAACGCCTTCGAGGGACGTGCTGTCGCCGGCGGCAAGGGCATCTTCCGCGACCCCAAGATGTGGAAGCTCATGATCAACCCGATGCGCCCGTCGTGGGGTGAGCCCTACGTGCAGCTCGCCGAGCGGATGCAGGCGGCCGTCGACGACGCCCGTGAGAAGGCTCGTGGTCACGAGGCCGTCATCGTGTCGCACCAGGCGCCGATCTGGATGCTGCGTCTGGCCATCGAGGGGCGCCGCTTCGTGCACGACCCGCGCAAGCGCGAGTGCTCACTTGCCTCCCTGACCTCGCTCACCTATCGCGGGGACGAGCTCGAGTCGCTCGCCTACAGCGAGCCGGCGGCTGCCTTGCTGCCGATGGCCCAGTCCGGAGCCGGTGCATGACCCGTCGAACCACTCGGTATGCCGTGTCGCGCCGCAGTGCCCTTGCCCTCACCTCTGTCGCTGCTCTCGTCGCGCTCGGAGCGTGTTCCTCGGATCCCAACTCCATTGCGGAGCAGGCCAAGAAGGGCGACCAGAAGGGCTACATCGCCGGCAACGGGGCGATCGAGCAGATCCCGGCAGACAAGCGACTGGACCCGGTCACCCTGGAGGGCACGACCCTCGACGGTGAGACGTGGTCGAGCGAGTCGGCCCGAGGCAAGGACGTCGTCGTCGTCAACCTCTGGGGCTCGTGGTGCCCGCCGTGCATCGAGGAGATCCCGGACCTCGAGAAGGTCTGGACCGATGTGCAGGCCGCCAAGAAGCCGGTCCAGTTCATGGGGATCGACTTCCGGGAGTCGCCCGAGCGGGGTCGGGCGTTCGTCGAGACCCAGAAGATGACGTACCCCAGCCTCACCGACGAGTCGGGTGTGCTCATCCTCGCCTTCGGTCGGCAGGCCCCGACGTCGCCGCCGTCCACCCTCGTCCTCGACCGTGAGGGCCGGGTCGCGGCCCGTGCGAGCGGTGTCGTCACCGCGGCGACGTTGCAGGGCCTCATCGACGACGTGCTGAAGTCCTGATCGGCGCGTCGAACCCACACTCATGTCAGACCAGATCGCTTCCGGAGCCCTGCCGCTTGCCGTCCTCGTGGCGGCGCTCGCCGGGCTCGTGTCCTTCGCGTCGCCGTGCGTGCTGCCGCTCGTGCCGGGCTTCCTCGGCTACGTCACCGGCCTGAGCGACACGGCGCTGGAGCAGCGTTCACGCGGTCGCATGGTGCTGGGTGCGGTGCTGTTCGTGCTCGGGTTCGCCGTGGTGTTCATCCTGCTGTCGATCTTCATCGGCACGCTGGGCCGGAGCCTGGCCGTGCACCGCGAGACGCTCATGCGCGTGGGCGGCGTCATCGTCATCCTCATGGGGCTGCTCTTCCTCGGACTCGGGTCCCAGCGTCAGTTGGCGCCGTCCTGGCGCCCCCGAGCCGGCTTGCTGGGGGCGCCGCTTCTGGGCGCCGTCTTCGGCCTCGGGTGGGCGCCCTGCACGGGACCGACGCTCGCGGCCGTGCTCACCCTCTCGGCGTCGGTGACCGACCCCAGCACCGGTCGCGCCGTGACCCTCGCGACGGCCTATGCCCTCGGTCTTGGGCTGCCGTTCATCCTCGCCGCCGCCGGGATCGAGCGGTTCGGTCGCGTCTCGGCCTGGGTCCGCAGGCACCACCGCGTGATCCAGTTCCTGGGCGGAGGGCTCCTCATCGTGGTGGGTCTGCTCCTTGTCACCGGCGTGTGGGAGTCGCTCACCCGCTGGCTGCAGGTCGAGTTCATCAACGGGTTCGTGGTGCCGATCTGATGAGCCTGTCGACCCAGCCCAAGGACCCCCGCAACGAGCGCGACGACGTCACCCAGCCGACGCTGGGGCCGCTGGGCCTGCTGCGCTTCGCGTGGCGCCAGCTCACGTCCATGCGGACGGCGCTCTTCCTGTTGCTGCTCCTCGCGATTGCCGCGTTGCCCGGATCGATCTTCCCGCAGCGTTCCATCGACGCCGTCCGCACGACCGATTGGATCGCCCGACACGAGACGGCCGGCCCGATCCTCGACCGTCTCGGTTTCTTCGAGGTCTATGCCTCGCCCTGGTTCGCGGCCATCTACATCCTGCTCTTCGTCTCGCTCGTCGGTTGTGTCCTCCCACGGTCCAAGGTCCACTGGAGGGCGATGCGGGCGCAGCCTCCTCGTGCGCCGAAACGGTTGGAGCGACTGGCCGCCCACGACTCCGTCGAGGTCGACGGCACCCCTGACGAGGTGCTGGAGCGGGTCCGCGGCGCACTCAAGAGCGGCCGCTTCCGGACCCACTCCCACGACGCGACGACCGTGTCGGCCGAGAAGGGCTACCTCAAGGAGACCGGCAACCTCGCCTTCCACCTCGCCCTGATCGGCGTCATCGTCGGCATGGCGTGGGGGCACCTGCTCGGCTGGAAGGGCGACGTGATCATTCCCGTCGGGCAGACCTTCGCCAACACAGTGGCGCGCTACGACACGATCAGCCCGGGCCCCCTCGTCGATGTCTCCGAGTTCGAGCCGTTCTCGATGACGCTCACCGACTTCGACGCCCAGTTCGAGACCGACGTCAAGGGCAAAGGCCAGTTCGGATCGCCACGGGACTTCACGGCATACGTCGATTTCACGAAGGAACCCGGCGCGGAACCGGAGAAGAAGGTCATCCGCGTCAACGGACCGCTCGAGACCGGCGGCGGCACGGCCTTCCTCCTCGGCAACGGCTACGCGCCGCACATCACCGTCAAGGACGCCAACGGCAAGGTCACCTATTCCGAGTCGACGCCGTTCCTCGCACAGGACAACTTCTATACGTCGGTCGGTGCCATCAAGGTCGCCGGGGCGGGTCCGGTGGGCAAGCAACTCGGGTTCGCAGGGCTCTTCCTGCCGACGGCCGTGCTCGACGACCAGGGTCCACGCTCGGTCTTCCCAGACATGCTTGAGCCTGCGCTCGCACTGTCGGCGTTCGAGGGCGACCTCTTCCCGGGCGGGCGTCCGCAGTCGGTCTACTCGCTCAACACCTCCGAGATGACCCAGCTCAAGAACAAGGAGGGGAGCGATCTCCTCCGCATCTGGCTCACGCCCGGCCAGACCTACACCCTCCCCGGCGGGCAGGGGTCGATCACCTTCGACGGGGTCGACCGCTTCGCCGGAATCTCGATCCGCAGCGACCCCGGCAAGGAGCTCACGCTCGTGTCGTCGTTGGTGGCGCTGCTCGGGCTGATCCTGTCCTTGACCATCCGCCGGCGCCGGGTCTTCGTGCGGGTTGCGCCCGCGGCGGAGGAGGGCCGTACCGTAGTGAGCATCGGCGGCCTGGCCAAGGACGACGACGAGGGCATGGGCGATGAGCTCGATGACGTCCTCACGCGACTGAAGGAACGACGCACGTGACCCACGAGACCCTGGCGACCTACGCCAACCTGAGCCTCTACTCCGCGATGGCGGTCCTCACGCTGTCCATGCTCGGGTATGCCGGCTACTTGGCCGGGTGGCTCCCCGCCCGTGACGATGTGGCCGAGTCCGCAGACGTGGCCGACCGCGCACTGGTCGCCGCTGGCGGTGGCTCGTCGCTGGGGGAGGCGGCCTCTTCGCTGTCTGCCGAAGTGCCCGGGACGGTGGAACCGGAAGTGCCCCTGCGTGCCCGCAAGGCCGGCGGCGTCGCCCAGACCTTCGCGATCCTCGGCACGGTGCTGCTCGCGGTGTCGGCGGCGTTGCGCGGGTTGTCCGTGGAGCGGTGGCCGCTGGGCAACATGTTCGAGTTCGGCGTCGCCTCCGCCCTGTTCACGATGCTCGTGTTCGTGCTGTGGGGCCTGCGCCGTGACCTGCGCTGGCTCGGCGTCTTCGTGGTCGCGCCGGTTCTGATCCTGCTCGGGCTCGCCAACACGGTCTGGTACACCGAGGCGGCCGAACTCATGCCGTCACTGAAGAGCATCTGGCTCGTCATCCACGTCACGGTGGCCACGATCTCCGTGGGGCTCTTCGCCGTCGGGTTCGTCGTGGCGCTGCTCTACCTCGCCCAGGACCGATTCGGGTCGGAGCGGGGTGTGTGGCGGGTGCTGCGGGCGCTGCCCGAGGGGCGCGTTCTCGAGCGGCTGACCTACGGGCTGCACATCATCTCCTTCCCCCTGTGGACGTTCACCCTCATCGCCGGCGCCATCTGGGCCCGTCAGGCCTGGGGTTCCTACTGGAACTGGGACCCCAAGGAGGTCTGGACCTTCATCATCTGGGTCGTCTACGCGGCGTATCTTCACGCGCGGGTGACCCGTGGGTGGCGGCGGCAGTCGGCGACCTGGATCGCGGTGGCCGGCTTCGCCTGCATCATCATCAACTACGCCGTCGTGAACGTGTACTTCGTCGGCCAGCACTCCTACTCGGGACTCTGAGGGACTCTTCGACATGGCGATGGTTCGTTATCTCATCCTGCGCACGCTGATCTTCGTCGGCTGCCTGGCCGCGACGTGGCTGCTCGGTCTGCGTGACCGTGAGGAGCAGTTGCTCGCAGTGGTCATCGCCGCTGTCGCGTCGCTGATCATCTCGGCCATCGTGCTCAAGCCGTTCCGCCAGCAGGCCTCAGCTGCGATCGCGGGCCGGGTCGACGAGCGGATCGAGCGCAAGCGTGAGGCCGCCGGACGCAGCGACGAGGCCGCCGAGGACGCCGAGATCGACCGGCCGGGCGGGCGCGCTGCTTCTGGCCCGGGCAACGCCTCGGGCGACGCGCCGGAGAGCGACTCCGACTTCCGCTGAGCTCGTCTGAGCTGCAGTCGAGGTAGTAAGAAACGCCGTACCCGTCGACCTGGGGACGGCGTTTCCTACTACCTCGACAGTCCGACGTGACCGAATCGGGTTCAGGCGAGGGCGCGGGCGATGAGGACGCCGACCAGGACGGTCACGGCATAGACGAGCTCGTACTTCCCCGTCGCACCCAGCACCGGGACGAGCCGACGTCCCTCCCCGCCGTTCATGACGAGTTGGATGGCACGCCAGATGGCGGCCACGGAGAGCAGGCCCACGAGCGCCCAGACCTCCCAGATTGCCATGACACCCACGGCGAGCACGCTGACGACGATGAGGCCGAGCCACAGGTAGCGGGTGCCGCGGTCGCCGAGGCGCACGGCCAGCGTCTGCTTGCCCGAGGTCGTGTCGGTGGGAATGTCGCGCAGGTTGTTGACGACGAGAATCGCGGACGCGATCGCGCCGACGCCGACTGCGGCGGCGAGCCCGAACCACGTCACGGCGCCGGTCTGTGCATAGAGCGTGCCGAGGGTCGCCACGAGCCCGAAGAAGACGAAGACGAAGACCTCACCGAGGCCGCGGTAGCCGTAGGGGTTGTCGCCCCCGGTGTACTTCCACCCTGCCCAGATCGACGCGAGGCCGATGGGCAGCAGGATCCACGCCTCGGCCAGCGCCACGAGAGCCAGACCGGCGATGGCGCCGAAGCCGAAGGACAGGAACGCAGCGGCCTTGACGTTCTTGGGATCGGCCAGTTGCTGCCCCACGAGACGGACGGGCCCGACGCGTGAGTCATCAGTCCCGCGGATGCCGTCGGAGTAGTCGTTGGCGTAGTTCACCCCGACCTGCAGCGCCAGCGCGACGACAGCGGCCAACACCGCGATCGCGTAGTCGGGGTCGGAGTGCTGTGTGGCTGCGGCGGTCCCGATGACGACGGGGGCGATGGCAGCGAAGAGGGTGCGTGGGCGCGCACCGGCGACCCACTCTTGGTACGTGGCCATGGGCGTTGGTGCCTAGAGTCCTTTGAGGAAGTCGGGGTCGTCATCGGGGCCGCGCGGCATCGGGCGGCGTGGCGGCGGCGGGCTAGCCTTGGGGCGGCCGGCGAAGAGCCACGCGACTGACCCGGCGAACGGGAACAGCAGGATGACGAAGACCCACACGAGCTTGGGCAGGCCCCGGACGCGGTGCTCGTCGCTCTGGATGCAGTCGACGACGCAGTAGATCGACAACGCAACAGCGATGAGCACGGGCAGGAAACGGAGCACGTGCCTATTCTCCCACGGTCGTGAAGAGCGCTTTCACCGCGACACGGTCCGGCTTCCCGGGCCCGCGGCTGGGGATCGCCTCGACCTCCAGGAGCGCTCGGGGAAGGGCGTGTTTCGCGAGTATGCCGTCCAACTGGCGGCGCAGGTCGCTCACCGTGAGTGGGTGGTTGGGGCGCGATGCAGTCCGGACGAGGGCGACTGCGACGGCCTCGCCCCACTCCGGGTCGGGGATGCCGACGGCGACCGCCTCGGCGATGCCCTCGAGACGCGTGACGGCTTCCTCCACGAGGCGCGGGGCGACCTTGAGCCCGCCGGTGTTGATGAGGTCGTCAATGCGTCCGTCGACGTGGAGGAGCCCGTCCTCGTCAAGGTGCCCGATGTCGTCGGTCCGGAACACCTCTGGCTCGGGGAACGCCGCGCGGGTGCGGTCGGGGTCGCCGAGGTAGCCGTGGGCGATGGTCGGACCGCTCAGGTGGATTCGGCCGTCGCTGTCGAACGACACGCTCGTGCCGTCGAGGGGGCTGCCGGAGTAGACGCACCCGCCAGCGGTCTCGCTCATCCCGTAGGTCGTGACGGCCGTGACGCCGGCATCGGCCGCGCGGCTGAGGAGGTCGGGGTGCGTGGCGGCACCGCCAATGAGGACGCCGGTGAAGCGCCCGAGGCGTTCGGTCGCGTCGGGGTCGCCGAGCAGCCGAACGAGTTGGGTCGGAACGACGGAGACGTATGCCGTCCGCTCACCTCCCGCTCCACCGGCCCGACTCGGCGCGGTCCACATCTCGTCGACCGCGCTGGTGAACGCCGCAGGTGTGAAGCCGTCACTGGTGTCCATGACGTGCGGCGTGGTGCCCGCGACAAGGGACCGGAGCAGCACTTGGAGCCCGGCGATGTGGTGGGCAGGCATCGTGAGGAGCCACTGACCAGGACCGCCGAGGCGTGAATGGGTGGCGTCGATGCTGCTCCTGAGGTTGCCCGCCGTGAGCATCGCCCGCTTCGGCGTGCCCGTCGAACCCGATGTCCCGACAACGACGGCGAGGTCTTCGGGGACGTCGGTGGACTCAAGCACGTCGTGAGGTATGAGGTCCGGGGGAGGGGAGCCCACGGCATACGGGGCAATGGGGTGACCACCCTCGAGGGCGAGCGCGAGACGCGGGAGGATCTCGAGAACGCGCGGGCCCGTCGGCACGGCGAGCGGTTCGATCCTCATGCGGCAACTCTAGGCAGCGCGCGCGATCGTGAGGATGATGGGCGGATGGACCCCGAGTTCGCGGCATACCTGGACAAGTTGCGGGCTCACCGTGCCGAGCTGGGTGAGTCGATGGCGGCACTCGACGCGGCCCTCGCGCTACCCGTGGGGTTGGGGGCGTTGTGGCGGCGGCGGGTGCGGGCGGCGTTGACCGAGTTGGAGCACGACCTTCGGGACCACCGTTCGCTGACCGAAGCTCCGGGTGGGTTGTATGCCGACGCGGTCGCGCGGGCTCCCCGGCTGGCGTCGGTCGCAAAGGTCCAGATGGACGAGCACCTGGATTTCGTCGAGGTCGTGCAGCGGTTGTTGGGAGAGCGCGAGGCGGGGCTTGAGAGCGCGGAAGCCGTTGCGGCACACCGGGAAGCAGCGACGGCCCTGGTCGGGCGGATCATTCGACACCGTCAGCGTGGGGCGGACCTGATCTATGAGGCCTACGAGGTCGACATCGGCGGCTCCGGCTGATCGCCGAGCGAGCGTCTGCCATGGACAGTAGGTTTGCGGCATGCTGCAGGGGCCGCCGGAGAGGGACACGTGCCGTGATGTGATCCTGCCTGCGCTCGCGAAGGTGGGATGGGCGGACGAACTCATTCGGCCGGAGTACCCCGTGACGGCTATGCGAGTGGTGTCGGGCAGCGGTGTTGAGCGGGAGCTCGGAGCAGGTCGCGTCGACTACGTCCTCGAGGTCGTGTCTGGCCTCCCAGTTGCGGTCGTGGAAGCCAAGCGGGCCTACCGATCCGCCGCGGATGGAGTGCAGCAGGCGGTGCGCTACGCAGAGCAACTCGACGTCCCGATTGCCTACGCGAGCAACGGGAAGGAGATCATCGAGCGCGATCTTCTGGCAGGCACGGAGCGCGTCGTTGACTCGTTCATGACGCCCGCCGAGGCCTGGAGCCGGTACGCGAGTGCCCATGGTCTCGACAAGGATGGAGCGGAACTGCTGCAGCAGCCGTTCAACCGGATCAAGCGCACGGCATCTGGCGACGTCATTGAACCCCGGTGGTACCAGACGGTGGCGGTTCATCGCGTGCTGTCCGCGATCGCGCGGGGCGAGCGTCGCATTCTGCTGCTCATGGCGACTGGCACGGGCAAGACGTTCACGGCGATGCAGTTGGTCCAGAAGTTGCGCGCCCACGCGCGGATCGTCAACCCCGGGCGCAACCACAGGGTGCTCTACCTCGCCGATCGCGATGCTCTCGTTGAACAGCCGAGGCGCAAGGACTTCACGGTGGCGTTCGGAGCCGATCCGCTGTGGCGGGTCGCGGGTGGTGCCAACCGTTCCCGGGAGATCTACTTCGCGACCTATCAAGCCCTGGCCGGTGGTGACGATGAGGGGAAGCTCTTCCGGGACTACCCGTCGGACTTCTTCGACGTTGTCATCGTTGATGAATGCCACCGCGGTAGCGCAGCCGAGAACTCGTCGTGGCGTCAGATCCTTGAGCACTTCGACTCTGCCGTTCAGGTCGGGCTGACCGCAACGCCAAAGCAGGGCGACACCGTCGACACCTTCAGATATTTCGGTGAACCGGTCTTCACCTATTCCCTGCGCCAGGGGATCGAGGACGGCTTCCTCGCGCCCTATCGAGTGCGGCGAGTCTTGCTCAGCCCGGACACCGAAGGGTGGGAACCGGATCCGGGACAGCTCGACCGCTTCGGTCGGGAGATTCCCGAGGGGCGCTACTCCACTCGAGACTTCGAGCGAGTCGTTCGCCTGCTGATGCGGACGGACCTGGTCGCGTCGTTCCTGTCGAGGATTCTGAGACGGGACCCGACCGCAAGGATGATCATCTTCTGCGTCGATCAGCAGCACGCCGACGACATGCGCCGAGCCATGGTCAACGCGAATCCCACTCTCGTGGCGGCGGATCCGGAGTGGGTGGTGCGCATCGTCGGCGCGGAGGGTGAGAAGGTCCGCCTTCTCGAGGCCTTCTCGGATCCCGAACGGACTTCGCCCGTCGTCGCAACGACATCACGGCTGCTGTCGACCGGTGTTGACATCGAGGACCTCAAGTACGTCGTGCTGTTCCGACCGGTGGGGTCGGCGGTCGAGTTCAAGCAGATCATCGGGCGTGGAACTCGCCTGTACCCGGACAAGGGCAAGGCGTCCTTCGAGATCGTCGACTTTGTCGGTGCGACCAGCCACTTCGCCGATCCGGACTTCGACGGCTTCCCTTCGTGGGTCGTTGACAACACCGAGGACGATGACCCGGGCGCTGAAGACGAGGACACCGGGGGCGATCCGACCGACCCGTCGCCGTCGACCGTCGCCGACCCTGCGCCGCCATTCACGGTGACGGATCCCGTAGGCGAGGACGAGGTGTCCCCTCCGGATGGGGCAGGACACCAGAGGCCCGAGAAGCTCACGGTGGACGATGGGCACTTCTTTGTGGTTGCCGAGGCCGTCCAGGTCCCCGACACGTCCACGGGCAAGCTGGTCCTCACGGAGTACGGCGAGTATGTGGCCGGGCGGGTGCGCCAGCTGGCCAGCGGTCCACACGCTTTGGCGGACCGCTGGGCGCGACAGCCTTCTCGGCAAGAGGTGCTCGCTGAGCTCAAGGCGGCCGACATCGACCTCTCCGACCTCAGCCCCACGGGAGAGGATGGGGTCGATCCGCTGGACGTCCTCATGCAGGTGGCCTGGAACGTGCCTGCGCGGACCCGTGCCGAGAGAGTGCGGCGTGCTCGCGAGGCCCACCACGTCGACATGGAGGCACGGTCCGAGACAGCGCGAGCCGTGCTGAACGCACTTCTTGATCGGTATGCCGTCCATGGCGTTGACGAGATCACCTCGCCGGAGGTGGTGCGCCTGCCACCGATCTCCGACCTGGGTTCGCCCCGTGACATCGTGAGCACGCTGGGTGGAGGTGTCACGCTGGGCTCTGTCATCAACGAGGTTCAGGAGTGGATCTACTCTGACAAATCTGTATCTTGACGGAACTGAATCCCGTAAAACTAAAGGTTTCATTGAGGTTAGAGAGCCTGCTAAAGTTCGATCATGCCCGGGCCGAGTCAGGATCTGCGTCGCCAGCTCCACGAGATCGCCTTCACGCAAGCGGGCTATTTCACCGCGGCACAGGCGCTAGACCTCGGCTACAGCTACCAGGCACAGAAGTATCACGCGGATCACGGCAACTGGGTTCGCGTGGATCGGGGGCTCTTCCGCCTGCCCGGCTGGCCGAGCAGTCCGGACGACTCGTTTGCCCGGTGGACCCTGTGGAGCGGGAATCGTGGGGTGGTGTCGCATGACTCGGCGCTGGTGGTCCACGAACTGTCGGACGCGAATCCGTCCCGAATCCACCTGACGGTGCCATCGGGCTTTCGCGCAGTGGACGACGCCGTGGTGGCTCATGTCGGTGAGCTGACGAGCGCCGACATCGAATCTCGAGGGGCGTGGCGCGTCACCACGCCCGAGCGCACGATCCTCGATGTGTCGCAAGGCGATGTCTCGCAGGAGCTCGTCGACGCCGCGGTTGCCGATGCGCTCGAGCGTGCGCTCACGACACGTCGTCGTCTCCTCCGACGAGCAACGAGTTCGTCGGATCGGGCTGCTCTTAGGCTTGAGCGCGCCCTCGCCAGGGTGGAGGCCAAGTGACCCAGGGCAACGCTCGTCACCGGTCCTTCGGCGATCGGATCCGACTCGCTGCCTCTGATCGCGGCGTCGATGCGAACCGACTCCGCCGAGCCCTGGTGTTCCAACGACTCCTCGCACGCCTCGGGCCTGCGGGTCTCGTGCTCAAGGGTGGGTATTGCCTCGAGGTGCGCCTCGCGACCAGCGCTCGTGCCACGAAGGACATCGATCTCGTGGGCAGAATCGCGTTGACTCGCGACCAAGCCACGCTGCGCGACGACTTTGATGAACTCCTCGAACAGGGAGAGATCGAGGACGGCTTCTCGTTCCGCGTGGGCAAGGCGGTGCTCTTGCGCGGTGAGGACGCTCCCGCTCAGGCATGGCGCGTCGACGTGCTGGCGTTCTTGGAGGGGGCGGAGTTCGAGCGTGTCAAGGTTGACCTCATCGGGCAGCTCGACGAGGTGCGCGGGGCGACCGAGCGCATGGTCATTCCCGCACCGGTGGCGATTCCGGGGCTTGAACCAGTCACCGTCGAGGCGGTGGACGTCTACCAGCATGCGGCCGAGAAGTTCCACGCGTACTCACGCATCTATGCCCACGACCGGCCGTCCTCCCGGGTCAAGGATCTCGTGGACCTCGTCCTGCTCATCGAGGCGGGGCTGCTGACCGACGGATCGCGGCTCGGCGAGCGAATCAGGATCGTGTCACAGGAACGCGACGGTTCCCCTCCCGGATCGCCGCTGCCCTTGCCCCCTGGTGACTGGACACAGCCGTATGCCGCCTTTGCGGCAGATCTTGACCTCACCGCCGGCGCGACCGATGCGGCATACGACCTCGTCGCGGCGGTTCACGCTGCAGCGCTGACAGAACGGACCACCTCGTGACCCCACCTCGCGCGAAGAAGGCAGCTCAGCCCCCGACGACACGCGCGCGCCTCCAGGGCGTCATCAAGGAGTCGCGCAACATCATGCGCAAGGACGCTGGACTCAACGGTGAGCTCGACCGGCTGCCCCAGCTCGCATGGCTGCTCTTTCTCAGGGCGTTCGATGAAGTGGAACAAGAGCGCGCTCTGCTCGACGGCGCGTACCGTCCCGCGATCGAGGGGCGCTACCGCTGGTCCCAATGGGCCGAAGGCCAGAATCATCTGACTGGCGAACCTCTCAGGGACTTCGTCAACGACCAGTTGCTCCCGCATCTCAAGGAGCTGCGCGGGTCGGGCCGTGCCGGCGACCAGCGTGACACCTTGGCCGCGATCTTCAAGAACGTCGAGAACCGGATGATGAGCGGCCACCTCCTCAAGGACCTCGTCGACCAGTTGAGCAGGGTCGACTTCGCGAACGCGGACGACCTGCACACGATGGCCCACCTCTACGAGTCGATGCTCAAGGAGATGCGGGACGCCGCCGGCGACTCTGGCGAGTTCTACACCCCGCGTCCGTTAGTGCGGTTCATCACTGACCGGGTCGACCCGCAGGTCGGCGAGGTCGTCATGGATCCAGCGATGGGCACTGGTGGGTTCCTCGTCGAGGCCTTCGAACACATGCTGGCTCAGGCGGCCACAGCCAAGCAGCGGGAGAAGGTCAAGGGTTCGATCCGCGGCGTCGAGAAGAAGTCGATGCCGTTCCTTCTGGCCGAGATGAACTTCCTCCTGCATGGGGTCGACGACGCCAAGGCCGTGCAGACGAATGCGCTGACGAGCACCGTTGCCGATATGCGTCGCGACGGGGTGGACGTGATCCTCACCAACCCACCCTTCGGTGGTGAAGAGGAGAAGGGTGTCCAGGACAACTTCCCGTCCGGGATGCGCACGGCGGAAACCGTGTGGCTCTTCCTCCAAGCGGTCATGGCGCGGCTCGAGAAGCGCAACGGAAGGTGCGGGATCGTCGTCCCCAACTCGGTGCTCTTCGACCAGGGCATCGGGGGTCGGATCAAGGCCGACCTGCTGTCGAAGTTCAACCTGCACACGGTGCTGCGACTGCCCAACGGGGTCTTCGCGCCGTACACGCTGATCCCCAGCAACGTCCTCTTCTTCGAGAAGGGCAAGCAGGCCGACCACATCTGGTTCTACGAGCACCCGCTCCCGGAGGGACGGAAGAACTACACCAAGACCAAGCCGATGACGCACGAGGAGTTCGGGCCATGCGAGGCCTGGTGGGGCGGCAGTTCGCGTGAGGGGCGCGTCGAGACCGATCAGGCGTGGAAGGTCGCTGTCGCTGACGTCGTCGAGAGCGGCTACAACCTCGATCTGCGCAACCCGCACCGGCCCGACGACCTGACGCATCGACCTCCGGCTGAGTTGGTTGCAGAGCTCGTCGACACCGAGCACGAGCTGCTGGCGCTGCTTGAGGAACTCCAGCGCGAGATCAAGGACTTCTCCGCGTGAAGGTTCGCAAGGCGCGTATAGGGGAGATCCTCGAACTTCAGCGCCAACCCGTTGAGGTTGACCTCGCCGCCACGTACACACCAATCGGCGTCAGGGGCTTCGGCCGGGGCCTGTTTCAGTACGACCCTGTGTTGGGTGCAGATCTGGGCAAACTGCGCTTCTTCGAGCTTGAGCGCGATCGACTTGTGGTCAGCAATATCAAGGGATGGGAAGGAGCGGTGGCGGTCACGCCCAACGATGAGTCCGGCAGGATCGCCTCCAATCGCTTCCTTACCTATGCGACCCGAGACCACAATGTTGACCTGCGCTTTGTCGCATCTTGGCTCCTGTCGGAAGAGGGCATCGCGAGGTTGGGCGCCGCTTCCCCAGGCTCGGCCGATCGGAACCGAACGTTGTCCATCAAGAATTTCGAGGCGATCGAGGTGCCGCTGCCGCCGATCGTGGAGCAGTGTCGCATCGCCACCCACCTCGAACGTGTGGAGTCGGCGAGTCGTGCGCGAAGTGAGGTTGACGCCAAGTCAGCACGCCGAGTCGCAGACCTCGTCGAGGGAGCAGTTGCGAGCGCGGCCAAGGCACCGCGACGGGCCGCCGCTGACCTACTGGAAATCGATCGTCCTTGGTTTGATCATGAGGACGGAGCCAGTTACTTGCCCGTGGGCGTGCGGGGGTTCGGGCGCGGCATGATTCGGTACCCAGCGACGACCCGAGAGGGTCTCTCGAAGCTCCGGTACTTCCACCTTGTTCCGGATCGCCTCCTGGTGAGCAACATCAAGGCATGGGAAGGCGCCGTCACGACCACGAAGGCCGAGGACAGTTCGAGAATCGCCAGCAACCGGTTCCTCCAGTACCGCCTGCTGGGGACGGACGTTCTACTCGAGTGGGTGAGGCTCTTCCTGGTCAGCGGAGAGGGCCTGCATCAACTCCAGGAAGCATCCCCAGGGTCGGCTGATCGAAATCGAACACTGAGCCTGGCAACCTTCTCGCGGATTCAGATCCCGGTGCCCACCCCCGAAGTCCAGGAGCAGGTCGCGAGGGTCGCCCGCGTGCACTCTTCCTTGACGTCGATTCGAAGCCGACGTGACGTTCTCGGGTCTGCATTACTCCCGGCGGCGCGGAACGAGGTGTTCAGCTCGCTGCGGTGATGCTGCGCCATTGGTCGCCGGCAACCACGACATGGTCGAGGAACCGGACTCCCACCTCACCCGCTGCCCGTCTCAGGCGATCGGTCACGGCCACATCCTCAAGGCTCGGGCTGACCGAGCCGCTCGGGTGGTTGTGAGCAAGGGCGATCGCCACCGAATCGTGACGGAGTGCCAGTGACAACACCTCACGGACCGGAACCACGCTGGACGTAGCACCCCCGGCCGCGACCGTGAGCACGCGGCATACGCGATGAGAACCATCGAGCAGAATTGCCAGGACCTGCTCGGTCCGGGCGAGACCGATCCGCGGGATGGCTAGGTCAGCAATGTCGGCCGACGTGCGCACTACGACTCCCTCGGGCGGCGTGACCCGTCCGGCCAAGGCGAATGCTGCGACGAGCCGACAGGCTTTCGCCGGGCCGACGCCGGGCGTTCGGGCGAGTTCGTCGACGTCCGCGCGCGCGAGACCTCCCACGCCGCCCCATTCCACGAGGAGCGTGCGCGCCAGCCCCAACACACTCTCGCCCTGCCTACCCGTCCCGAGGTGAATCGCCACAAGCTCGGCATCCGAGAGCGCCACCGCACCCAGAGACATCAGCCGTTCCCGGGGTTGATCTTGGGATGTGCTCACGGGTCGACGCTAGGCGTTGAGAGGCTTCGGCATGTTCCGTTGTCCACAGGGACTCGCCGGACTGTCAGTGCCCTCAGGCAACCTGTATGGCATCACTCGAACGAGAGCAGGGGAGCAGGGGCAATGCGTGACATCAATCAGACGATCCAGGTCGACGGCTTCATCGGCGGAATCTTCAACGGGCCGACGACGATCGGGGGACCGGCCGAGGAGGCGCAGACCTACACCGTCCGCAAGGCGCGACTCCTCCCCGCGACGGACCAGTTGCTCTCGGTGGTTGCGAGTCTCATGAGCATCGGGAGCCTGCTTGTCGGCGCCGAGGGCGTCCGCCGTCTCTGGCGAGCCAGACCGGACGGTCTGGGCGATGCGGTCAGCGCCACCGTAGTCCTCCAAGCGTTCGGTGCGTTGGCCCTGCTCGCCCTTCTTCTCATGCTCAGCACCGTCCTGTGGTCGCTCAGGCGGCTTGCCAAGCATCGGCTGATGCACTTTTCGAAGGTGCCGTTTCTCCCAGTGCTTGCCGGTGTCACGAACCGACGGGGTCACGGGCAGTTGGCGCTCCTGCGCCTCAAGGGAACCTGCGTGCGGTGCGGAGGTCGCTTGAAGTTCTTCAATATGGCGACTGCGTGGCACACCGGCGAGAACGGCAGGAGGGTCGTGGATGAGCGCGAGTCTGCCGCCCAGTGCGTACGTAACCCGCGCCACTGGTTCCAGGTGGACATCGCGGACAAGTTGCTTCTCGACGTGGTCGAGGGCGATGAAGGCTGAGTTCTCTCAGCCTATGAAGATGCTGGTGGGGTCCTCGTCGATCTCGGCGAGGAGTTGGGCCGTGGTGCCGATGAAAATGTTGCCCTCGTGGTACTCGTGCCAGCGTGAATTGCGGTCGGACCAATGGAGGGTCCAGTCGCCCGCGTCCGGGCGGAAACGCAACTGGGCGAACGTCTCCTGGACCCAGTCGCCAGTCCCGTCTCACGGGCTCGCCGCTCACACAGCGTGACCGTGCGACCGCGGACGTGGTACTCCGCCTGCACTTGATCGACGAACTTCTCGGGCCACATCGCTCGGCAGAACTGCTCCACCCGGCGGAGGTCGGTCTCGGGAAGGTGAGCGGACGGCATACGAGATTCTCCGTCAGAAGTACCAGGGGAAGGGGGACCAGTCGGGGTCGCGCTTCTCGAGGAACTGGTCGCGACCCTCGACGGCCTCATCGGTCATGTAGGCGAGGCGCGTCGCCTCACCAGCGAAGACCTGCTGGCCCATGAGCCCGTCGTCGAGCAGGTTGAACGAGAACTTGAGCATGCGCTGCGCCTGTGGCGACTTCGCCATGATCTCGCGAGCGACCTGGAGGGCGTCGGACTCGAGCTCGGCGTGGTCGCTGACGATGTTGACTGCGCCCATGCGGTGCATGTCGTCAGCGGAGTAGGTGCGCCCGAGGAAGAAGATCTCGCGGGCGAACTTCTGGCCGACCATCTTGGCGAGGTACGCGCTGCCGTAGCCGCCGTCGAACGAGCCCACGTCCGCGTCGGTCTGCTTGAAGCGGGCGTGCTCACGCGAGGCCATCGTCATGTCGCAGACGACGTGCAGCGAGTGGCCACCGCCGGCAGCCCAGCCGTTGACGAGGCAGATGACGACCTTGGGCATCGTGCGGATGAGGCGCTGCACCTCGAGGATGTGGAGGCGTCCGCCCTCGGCCTTGACCCGGCGCTCATCGACCGTGTCGGCGGTGAGGCCGTCGGCGTACTGGTAGCCCGAGCGACCGCGGATGCGCTGGTCGCCGCCGGTGCAGAACGCCCAGCCCTGCGTCTCCTTGGATGACCCCTCACGCGGGGAAGGTCCGTTGCCGGTGACGAGGACGACGCCGACGTCGGGGGTGCGCCGCGCGTGGTCGAGCGCGCGGTAGAGCTCGTCGACGGTGTGCGGCCGGAAGGCATTGAGCACGTCGGGCCGGTCGAATGCGATGCGCACGGCGCCGAGGCCCTTGGCCCGGTGGTAGGTGATGTCGGTGAAGTCGAAGCCCTCCACCTCGTCCCACGCAGCCGGGTCGAACGTCTCACTCACGCCACTGATCGCACTCACGCGTCGGAGCCTAACGCCGGGCCTGCCGGTCGCGTGCCGAGGATCCTGACGTCCAGCTCGGCGAAGCGCCTGAAGCCGCGGTCGAAGGTCACGAAGCGCGCGCCCAGAGCTTGAGCCTGTGCGGCCAGCCACACGTCGCTGAGGTCGGAACCCCTCATGCCGAGCCGAGTCACCAGGTCGTGGAAGTAGCCCCATGCCCTCGGAGTCGGGGGAGATGGGAGCGCCGCCGGTGCACCGCGGACGGCCTCGCAGAACTCCAGCGCGTCCTCAGGGCTCAACGGGGTCGCCATGAGCCTGTGATGGGTGACGATCCGGGCCATGCTGACCAGGGTCGGTTCCAGGATCGCGACGGTCTCCGAGCCACCGAGGCTGCTCTGGAGGACGTCTCGCGCTTCCGCATGGTGCGTTGACACATTGTCGATGGCGTAGACGAAGACATTGACGTCGAAAACGATCATGCGATGGGCTCGTTGTCTCCGAGGGCCTCGGCCAACGCCTCCTTGTCGAGGATGTCGATGAGCAGACCGCCGCCGCCGAAGGTGGGGAGGACAAAGTCCACCCGCGCCGCCGACTGGGTGCGCACCAGATGTTCTCGCAACGCCGCCTCGAGAACGCTGCTCACGCTCTGGTTGGTGCGCGCCGCCTCGAGGCGAGCTTCCCTGAGGACGTCGTCGGCGATGGTCACTGTCGTGCGCATGGCATCAGTGCATCATGGTCGCGCATCATGATGCAATGGCCTGTGGATAACTCGCCGGGCGTCTCGCGGTCTTCTGGCACCGTTCGAACCCGGGGCGGCATGGTGGCCGTCCGACTCGAACCGGAGGCTGGAACGCATGAACGACAACATCCTGAGCTTCGACCGGGACCCAAACCCCGAGCCGCATTGGGGTGCAGGCAGGGGCGAGCCTGGCTTCGACGACTACCCCTATGGCGAGCCGGATGACCGCCACTACGGCGGTCCGGGCAACAGCAATCTCGGAGACCTGCTTCACCTCGTTGTCATCGACAACGAGGTCGTCAACGTCCGCAAGCGGCCGGTCGAGGGGAGCGGCTTCGAGCACACCGCGAGGGAGCTCGGTCGGGGACGCCCCGTGGTGCCGCCCACGCCGCCGCCTCCTCCCACGCCGGCCAAGCACGAGCAGATCCTGAGTTGGCTCTCCCTCCTCGTCGGTGGTGAGGACCGCCTGACTGCGCTCGACGCCCACGCCCTGCCCCACGAGGAAATCGACCTCAGCCGAGTCCCGCCAGAACTCCGTGAACGTGTGGCTCGCATCGACCACGAACTGACGCGGGTCTCGGAGCTCCTCTTCGGCACGGAGGTGTTGACCGCTTCGCGGCGCCTCCTGGCGACAGCGGTGGCAGCACAACCCGCGCTCCTGCGTGGCAGCCTGCCTGACGAGGCGATGGCGTGCGCGACGCTGACCGCTGCGGCGAAGGCCAACGACCTCGTGGGTCAGGGGCGCATCGTTCCCACAACGCTGCTGCGAACTCTCTTCAACCTCCGATCGGCTCCCCACGACAAGGTTCAAGCCGTGGCCCGCGCGGTTGCGCCCCAGACGCCGCTCCTCCGAGGGTGGGATCGGCTGCAGCTGGACGTCTTGGTGCTGGGATCCGGCAACTACCTGGTCGGCTCGTTCCGAGAGGCGATTGTTTCAACGCGTGACGCAGCACTTCACCTTCGCGCGATGACTCCTGAGCAGCCTGTTGCCACCGATGGGTAGCCGTCTGTCAGCGCGTCCAGATGTAGTCAGCGTCGCCCTCGGCCTCGATCAGTTCGTCGGGAACCACGACGAAGCGGGTCTTCTCGCCCGGTTCCTCGCCAGCGCCTGTCTCGACCTTGCCGTCGGGATCGACGGTCTCCAAGTGCGAACGCAGCGCCTGCTCGGCGAAGTCGTTCCAGGTGAGCCCGGTCCGCTTGGCATAGCCACGTGCCTGCTTGAGGAGGGCTGAGTCGATGCTGATCATGGTCTGCATCCCTCCATGATGCCGTCGGAGCGTCTCGTGCGGCATGACGCGAACGGCCCAAACCCTCGGCTCCGCCGTCCAGGCGCCCGAGTAGGTTCGGGCGTATGGCCCTGCTTTGGTACACGACCGTCATCGACTGCCACGACAACGCAGCCCAAGCACGCTGGTGGGCGGAGACGTTGGGCTGGAAGATCGGCTACGAGGACGACGAGGAGGTCGTCGTCTCGCCACCAGAGGCGACCGAGGACCCCATCGACACGCTCGAGGAGTGGCGCCGCCAACCGCAGGAGCTGGTCTTCGTCCGCGTCGAGGAGGCCAAGACGATCAAGAACCGCCTGCACATCGATCTCGCCCCCCACACCACCCAGGACCGCGACGCGGAGATTGCCTCCCTGCTCGAACGAGGTGCGACTCGCGTCGATGTCGGACAACCGGCGGACGTCACCTGGACCGTGCTCGCCGATCCGGAGGGCAACGAGTTCTGCGTCCTCTCGTCGCGCGACCGATGAGCACACCCAGTCTGACCGACCTCCTCGACAGCCTGCGGGTCGTCTCGATCCCGATGCGGGTGAAGTTCCGTGGCGTGACCGAGCGCGAGGTTGCGCTCGTCCAAGGGCCGACAGGCTGGGGGGAGTTCGGCGCCTTCCTCGAATACGCCCCGCCCGAGGCCAGCCGCTGGCTCGCCGCGGCGGTCGAGGCCGCGTGGGAGGGATGGCCCGAGCCCGTTCGCGAGTCAGTCCCCGTCAACGCCACCGTGCCGGCTGTTGACCCCCACGCCGTCTCCGGTGTCCTGCAACGCTTCTCGGGTGCGACGACCGCCAAGGTCAAGGTCGCCGAACGCGGACAGACGACAGACGATGACGTATGCCGTGTCGCTGCGGTTCGCGACGCGATGGGACCTTCCGCTCGGGTCCGGGTCGACGCCAACGGGGCGTGGGACGTCGACACGGCGACGGACGTTCTTGGGCGACTCGCGGCATATGACATCGAGTACGCGGAGCAGCCGTGCGCCACGGTCGAGGAGTTGCGCGATCTGCGAATCGCCTTGGCACGCAACGGGATCGACGTCCCTGTGGCGGCGGACGAGTCGATCCGCAAGGCCGAGGACCCGATGCGGGTGCGCGACCTCGACGCGGCCGACCTCATCGTCATCAAGGCCGCACCCCTCGGGGGAGTCCGACGAGCGCTCGACGTCGTCGAGCAGTGTGGGCTCCCTGCCGTGGTCTCGTCGGCGCTTGACACGAGCGTGGGAATGGCGGCGTGCGTCGCCCTCGCAGCGGCACTTCCGCAGCTCGACCACGCCTGCGGTCTCGGCACGGTTGCCTTGCTCGAGGGGGACGTCACGACCGACTCGCTCGTGCCAGTCGGTGGTGCGCTCCCCGTGCGCCGTGTCACGCCCGACCCCGCGCTCCTCGACCGATTTGCCGCCTCGCCCGACCGCATCCAGTGGTGGCGCGAGCGAGTCGCGTCCTGCTGGAAAGAAGCATGATCGGCATCAAGTGGATATGGGCGTTCCTCGACACGGTCGAGGGTGATGCTGACGCATCGGAAGCCTTCTGGCAGAACGTCACTCGGACCCGAATCTCGACCAGGCGCGGCGAGCGGGAAGAGTTCGCGACGCTGATCCCCGAAGGTGGCGACCCGTGGGTCAAGGTCCAGCGCGTCTTCAGCGGTGGCGGGGTGCACCTCGACCTGGACGTGGATGACGTCGGCGCTGGCGCCGCCGAAGCGGCACGGCTCGGTGCGACAGTCGTGCATCGCTACCCCGACGGGACCGTGATCGTCATGCGTTCACCGGGCGGCTTCACGTTCTGCATCACGTCGTGGGCACACGCTGGGTCGCCGACCACCCAGATCCGCATCGGCGAACCCGACCTCCTCGATCAGGTCTGCCTCGACATCCCCTCCACGCTCTTCGACCAGGAGTGCTCCTTCTGGGAGAAGCTGACGGGCTGGAACCGTCGCCCTGCGGGACGAGAGTTCGAGCGACTCGCTCGGCCGGACGGCATACCCATCGGTCTGCTCCTCCAACGACTCGACACCGTGACGGGCGAGGTGGGGGCGCACGTCGACTTCGCGTGCCACGACCGCGGCGCAAGCCGCGTCACCCACGAAGCCGCGGGCGCCACCTTCGTCGGTGAGCCGAATCCCGACGAATGGACGGTCATGCGTGACCCCGTGGGGCGTGTGTACTGCCTCACCCGCCGCTCACCATAAGGTCACAGGGTGCCGCTGCTCCTCGACCTCGAACCGTTGCGGAGCAATGCGGACTATCGACGCCTGTATGCCGGCTTCACCCTCTCGAACGTCGGATCCCAGCTCGCGGTGGTCGCCATCGGCCTGCAGGTCTACGACCTGACGCGGTCGACGGCGTCAGTGGGCATCGTGGGGCTGTGTGCGCTGATCCCCC
Source organism: Knoellia sinensis KCTC 19936 (assembly GCF_000768705.1). Taxonomy (GTDB): domain Bacteria; phylum Actinomycetota; class Actinomycetes; order Actinomycetales; family Dermatophilaceae; genus Knoellia; species Knoellia sinensis. The sequence continues at coordinate 296,286 of NZ_AVPJ01000003.1, read as the reverse complement.
TGGTCGTGATGGGGCTCTATGGCGGGACCTTGGTCGACCACTTCGACCGGCGCATCGTCGGACTCATTGCGCAGTCAGTGGCGTTCGTCGTCTCGGTGCTCTGCGCCCTCCAGGCGTGGGTGGGGAACACCCAGGTGTGGGTGCTCTATGTCCTCGTCGCAGCGTGGAACGCCGCCTTCGCGGTGGCCAGCCCGGCACGCACGTCCATCTATCCGCGCATCCTGCGACGCGACCAGTTGCCGGCGGCCAACGCCCTGTCGGTGTTCGCGATGAACGCGTCGATGACCATCGGCCCGTTGCTCGCCGGCGTCCTCGTCGACTGGGGTGGCTTCAGGACGGCCTACACCGTCGACGCCCTCATCACGACGGCGGCGCTGTGGGGATTGGCCCGATTGCCCTCTCTTCCACCGGAATCCGGCGACCAAGGTGAGAGCGAGCCGTCGAGGCGAGCACCCGGCATACGGTCGGTTCTCGACGGCTTCGCGTTCCTCGCGACGCGCCCCAATGTGCGCATGACGTTCATCGCCGACATCTGCGCGATGGTGCTGGCCCAGCCGCGCGTGCTCTTCCCGGCGGCAGGTGCCGTGATCTTCGGCGGGGGCGCGACCACGGTCGGCGCGCTCACCGCGGCGGCCGCGGTAGGTGGGATCGGGGCGATGTTCTTCTCCGGTCGGCTGGGCACGGTGATCCACCAGGGCCGCGCGATCCTCATCTCGATCGTCGGGTGGGGTGCCGCGATCGCCGGACTCGGTGCCGCGATGCTCGCAGCGGGGGAGGTGCTCACGCGCGAGCAGGCGCTCTGGGTGGGGCTCGCCGCGATGGCGATCGCCGGTGGGGCCGACTCGGTGAGTGCGGTGTTCCGGACGACGATCCTGCAGTCGGCGACACCGGACCACCTGCGCGGACGCCTTCAGGGCGTGTTCATCGTCGTCGTGGCGGGCGGACCGCGGTTGGGTGAGTTCCTCGGCGGGTTCGTTGCCGAGGGAATCGGTGAGGGCATGATGGCTGTCGTTGGCGGGTTGGCCTGTGTCGCAGCGATGTTCGTGCTCGCGCGGGTCACACCCGGGTTCCTGCGATACGACGCCCGCAGCCCCACGCCCTGACCGGAGGGTCAGTCGGTGAGGTCGAGGCCGAGGAGGGCGTTCTCGACCACCTCGGCGAGTGCGGGGTGAATCCAGTACTGACCACGTGCGACGTCACGAGCCTTCTGCCCGAAGGACGCCGCCTGGATGAGCGGCTGGATCAGCGTGGAGGCGTGCGGGCCCATGCAGTGCGCAGCGAGAATGAGCCCGGTGGCCGGGTCCGCGTGGATCGTCAGGATGCCGGTCGTGTCCTCCAACGCCCATCCGTATGCCGTGTCGCCGAACGACTGCGTGTAGCTCACGTGGTCGGTCCCCGCCGCGTCGAGCTCGGCCCGGGTCGGTCCGAACGCGGCGACCTGCGGATGACCGAACACCGCGTGCGGGACGTAGCGGTGGTCGGCCTCGACCGGCTTGGCATCGGCGTCCGCGTGGCGCCCCGTGTCGACTGCGAGGTTGTGGGCGACGACCCGGGCCTCGTGGTTGGCGACGTGCTTGAGCTGCCAGGGGTTCGCGACGTCGCCCAGGGCCCAGACGCCCTCGGCAGTCGTGCGCTGCTGCGCGTCCACGATGACCACCCTGTCCTCGTCCACCTCGATGCCGCCGGCCTCGACCTCGAGCCGGGGCCCGTTGGGCGTGCGGCCCACGGCCACGAGCACGGTGTCCACCTCGACGTCCGTGGCGCCATCACGACCCTTGAGCGCGAGCGTCCACGCGCCGGTCGCGGAGTCGCGGGTGGCCGACTCGACCTGTGTGTCGAGCCGGAGGTCGTGACGGCCGTGCGCCAACTCCGTGTAGCGCTGCGAGATCTCGGCCTCCTCGCTTCGCAGCAGCGCGCCCGACCGCTGGATCTGGGTCACCTCGACGCCGAGAGCGCTGAAGACGTGGGCGAACTCGCACGCCACGAACCCGCCGCCCACGATGGCCATCCGGCGAGGCAACTCGTCCATGCGCATGACGGTGTCACTCGTGTGGACGCCGCGCGCCGGGTCCGCCTGGTCGAGACCGTCGACGTCGAGCAGGTCGGCACGCGATCCGGCCGCGACGACGATGCGGTCCGCGGTGATCGCCTCACCCGACTCCAGCGCCAGCCGACGCGGACCGACGAAACGGGCGCGGACGGCATACACGGTCACGAAGTTCTGACCACGTCGGTAGTCCTCGCCGCCAGCTGCGATGAGGTCGATGCGGTCGGTGAAGATACGGTCGCGAATCGCAGGCCAGTCGACGGTCACGTCGCCGCCGATGGTGACGCCGAGCCTTTCGGCCTCGTGCGCGTCCACGACACGGTCGGCGGGCAGGACGAGCATCTTCGTCGGGATGCAGCCGACGTTGAGGCAGGTGCCGCCGAAGGTGCCCTCCTCGACGATCGCGATGTCGAGCCCCTCGAGTTCGGGCGTGATGAGCGAGTTGCCCGACCCTGTGCCGATGATGATGAGGTCGTGGTGACGCGCCATGAATTCAGCGTATGCCGTGTGGTCCCGGCCGTCGGACCCGCCGTGAGTGCCAGAGGCGTCAGTGGTGACTCCTTTGGCACTCGCCCTCACAACCCAGCGGGCGTAGCCTCGAAGCATGGACACCAGTGACGTGATTGTCGTGATGGGTGTCTCCGGCTCTGGGAAGACCTCGGTCGGGCGGGCCATCGCGGCGGAGACATCGTGGGACTTCATCGAGGGCGAGGCCTTCTTCGAGCCGGCCGACCGCGAGGCCTATCGGGCGGGGACGCTCGACGACGCGGGTATGGACAACTGGCTCAAGGTCGTCGGGTCGTGGATCGACGGATACGAGTCGACCGGCCGTGATGCCGTCCTCTGCTGTCCGGCGCTGCGGCGCAGGGATCGGGACGCCCTTCGGAAGGGGCGGCCGCACGTGCGCTTCTGCCACGTGACGGCGAACCGGGCGACGCTGCGAAACCGGGTCGGGGCCGAGGGGGCTCAGCATCTGAAGGACGACGTCTCGGCGCTGGAGCCGCTCGGTGCCGACGAGCACGGTGTGACCGTGTCCACCGAGGGTGACCCCTACGACATCGCTCGGAAGGCGCTCGCCTCCTTGGGGCTCGATCCCGGCCACTCCTGACAGGCCGACCTGGAGGGCTTGAGGGCGCCGGCGTTGTCCACAGGTGTCCCTGATGAGGCCTGCCGTCCACAGATCGTCTGGTGCGGGTGGACGTGAATAGCGCTGTGCGAGTGGGATGTTCGCATGAATGGCGCAGAGGAACTGAGAGTCAGGGCCGGGCGGTGGCGGCTGGCTGCCGAGGCGACCCGAGCCGAGTTGAGACTGCTGGTGGGGGTGTCGGAGCTGAGTTGGCGGTCGTCGTCAGCGGAGGAGTTCAGGCGGCTCATCTCCCGACGCGTTCGAGAGCTGCGAGAGCTCGCAGAGCGTGAGGACGCGGTCGCTGACCTGCTCGACCGGGTGGCATCCGAGGCGGAGCGCGCGGCATGAGCGACCTCGTCGTCACGGGCGGCGAGGGTGGCGTTGAGGTGGCCGTGGAGGACCTCCAGCGTGCGGCCGCAGGGATGCGCATGGGAGCAGACGCCATCTCGGAGTCGACGCCCCAGGATGCCCAGGTCATCATCGCCAGCCGTGCGACCCAGGGTCTGGGAGCCGAATGGGCTCAGGGGCCAGGCATCCTGGGCGCACCGCTCGATCTCCTGCCACTCGTCAGCCAGGCGCGACGAGAGTTGCGGGGAACGATCTCCGACAGCCGCGGCGTCGTGGAGCGGATGCGTGAACTCGCTGACACGCTGTCGAGTGCCGCCCGCTCCTACGCGTGGGCCGAGGAGACGGTGGGCGGTCTGGTGGCCGGACTTCACGCGCAAGCGATGACGACTGCGTGGCTCGTCACGGAGGTCACCGGGCAGGCGTTCGGGTTGCTCGACGAGGGCACCGGCTGGGATGTCCGTGTGGCGCGTGCCGAGCCGTTGGCGCGGGTTCCCGATCCGACCTCCACCACCTCCCTGCTCGCCGGGGTGGAATCGCTGGGTGCCGATGGGCGGGTGCGCGTCATCGAGGTTCCTGCTGCTGACGGGACGACGACCTGGGTGCTGCAAGTGCCGGGGACGCACAGCGAAGGCGTGGATGGGTGGGCGCGGGGTGGTGAGATTCCCATGGACTGGCCGGCGAACGTGTCGTTGATGCTGCGGGCGACCAGTGCGTCCAAGATCGCTGCGGCGAAGGCGCTGTCGCTGGCTCAGGCCGGTCGCGCCGGACCGCGCGACCGCGTCGTCATCGTCGGTCACAGCCAGGGTGGGATCGTGGCTGCCGCCCTGGCGTCCGATCCCGAGTTCGCGCGCAATCATCGGGTCACGCACGTGCTCACGGCAGGATCGCCGATCGACGCCTTCCCCATCCCCGACTCCACGTCGGTTCTCTCTCTGCAGCACGCAACGGACGCGGTGCCGATGCTCGACGTGGCACCTCCACCACACCGCCGCAACTGGACGACGGTGAAGGCGGCAGCGCCCGGGAGCGCGGGCGCCCATGGCCTCGTGGCCTACGGCGAGACAGCCGGTCGAGCCGAGCGCTCCGGCGACGTCGCGCTGCGGACATGGACGGCGGGGCTCGGGGTCGCGCTCACCCCTGCAGCGGGGTCGACGCCCGTGGTGCGTGAGTTCCGGTCGGAGCGACGGTGGCAGAATCGCGACTCGTGACTCCCAAACTGCTCTTCCGCCGCGTGGCCGTCGCCGAGGCGATCACGTGGGCCCTTCTGCTCTTCGGCATGTTCCTCAAGTACGTCACCGAGACGACCGAACTCGGTGTCCGGATCTTCGGGATGCTCCACGGAGTCGTCTTCATTGCCTACGGCCTCGTCGCCATCGCGACGTGGGTCAACCAGAAGTGGTCGCTGCGCACTGGCCTGATGTCGCTCGTCAGCGCGGTGCCGCCGTTCGCGACGATCCTGTTCGACCGCAGTGCCGAGTCCGCCGGGCAGCTCGAAGGCCCCTGGCGCTTCGCCGTCGGTGGGGAGTCTCCGTCTTCGCTGCCCGAGCGGCTGCTCGCGTGGCTGACCCGCAACCCCGCGCTCGCGGCGGTCGTCGGCGTGGTCGCGGTGGCCGGGCTGACGGGGGCCGCACTCTTCGTTGGACCTCCCGCGTCGGGTAGCTGATGAATCCGTCCACCGCGCTCGCTCACGTCCTCGTGGACGAGTTGATCCGCGGTGGCGTTCGCGAGGTCGTCCTCGCTCCGGGTTCGCGTTCGGCTCCTTTGGCGTATGCCGTGCAACAGGCCGAGCGGGAAGGTCGCCTCCGCCTCCACGTGCGGGTCGATGAGCGGACGGCCGGGTTCCTGGCGCTGGGCCTGGCGAAGGGTTCTGGCACGCCGGTCCCCGTGATCACGACGTCGGGCACTGCGGTGGCGAACCTGCATCCCGCGGTGCTCGAGGCGCACCACACTGGCGTGCCTCTCATCGTGCTGTCAGCGGATCGTCCAGCGGAGTTGCGCGGGACCGGGGCCAACCAGACCACGGTGCAGCCGGGCATTTTCGGCGGAGCCGTGCGGTGGTCGGTGGACCTGCCCGCGCCGGAGTCCGTCGAGTCGGTGGGTGCCTTCCACCGCACTTCCGTATGCCGCGCACTCTCCGCCGCCCTCGGCGACCTGATGGGCGGGTCGCTCGCCGGTGCCGGTGGTCCGGTCCACCTCAACGTCGGCTTCCGCGACCCCCTCACCCCCGACTTTGTGCCCCAACGGGGCACGTCCGCGGGGCCTTCGGCCCGCTCGACGCGTCCCGTTGGGGCACAAAGTCGGGATGGATCCGGGGTTCATGAGGGGCGGGCTGACGGGGCGCCGTGGGTGCAGGTGCCAGGGGATGGATGGTTCAGCGGCGCGGAATCGATCGCCGATGTGCCGCGGACCCTGGTCGTCGTCGGTGACCTCACCTTCTCGTCCGTTCGCTCGAGCCAGGTTGTCGCGTGGGCTCGAGCCCAGGGCTTCCCTGTCATCGCGGAGCCCGTGGGCGACCACGACAGATCCTTGGTCATCCCGCATGGGCCTCTGCTCCTCACAGACCGTGAATGGGTTGGAGCCCACCTGCCAGACCGAATCGTCGTTGCCGGTCGGGTCACCCTTTCTCGCGCGGTCGGCGGCCTGCTGCGCGCGGAGGGCGTCGAGGTCCACGTCCATCCGGCGGGTCCTGACTGGGCAGATCCCAGTCACGTGGTTTCACGCGTGGGTGAGCTGACCGAGTTGATCGGTCGCGCGACGGGTGACGTCGTCGTCGACGAGTCGTGGGCCACGTCTTGGCGGGATGCCGGATCGCTTGTGGCAGAGGCAGTTCAGAAGGATGCAGCGCCATGGGGGACCGGGCTCGCGGTCGCCTCGGTGGTGGGGGAGTCCCTGCCCGATGGCGCCCAGCTCTTCGTCGGGTCGTCGAACCCCGTGCGCGACCTCGACCTCGGCTTGACCCCCCGGTCGGCCCCCTTGACGGTCGCGGCCAACCGAGGCCTGGCCGGCATCGACGGCTGCCTGTCCACGGCCATCGGACTGGCCCTGACGACAGATGCGCCCAGCTACGCCTGGGTGGGAGACCTGACCTTCCTCCACGACTCCAACGCCCTCGCCGTCGGCCCTGACGAGCCGCACCCGGACCTCACGATCCTCGTCACCAACGACGGGGGCGGAGGCATCTTCCGGACCCTTGAGCACGGGGCCCCCGAGCGGGCCGACGACTTCACCCGCATTTTCGGCACCCCGACCGGAACGGACTTCGGGGCACTGTGCCGAGCACACGGCATACGCCACGTTCTTGCCGAGACGCGTGAAGCGGCAGCCGAAGCGTTGTCCGCGAAGCCGGCCGGGATCACCGTCGTCGAGGTGCCGGTCGACGCCGAATCGCACCGGGGCGCGCACGAGCGGCTCCGCGAAGTCGCGCGCGCTGCACTGGCGATTTCGGGCTGAGCGGACCCCTTGCGAGAATGGGCCAGTGACCACGACCCCCGCGCGTACTGATGTCCTCGTCGTTGGGGCCGGCCCGGCCGGCTCTGCAGCAGCGGCCTGGGCGGCACGAGGCGGGCGCGACGTGGTCCTGGCCGATGCGGCCATCTTCCCGCGCGACAAGACCTGCGGCGACGGGCTGACTCCGCGCGCGATCGCCGAACTCCAGCGCCTGGGCCTCGAGGAGTGGGTGCGCGGGCACACGGTCAACCAGGGGCTGCGGGCGCACGGCTTCGGGCAGGTGCTCGAACTGCCCTGGCCCGGCGGGTCGCTGCCCAGCTGGGGCTCCGCAGTGGCGCGGACCGAACTCGACGACCACCTCCGCACGGTGGCGCTCAAGTCAGGCGCCGTCGGGGTCGAGGGAGCCAAGGCCGTGGATGCGCGCGTCGAGGGCGGCCGAGTTCGAGGGGTGACCTTCCAGCGTGATGGTGAGACGTTCGAGATCGAGTGCGAGCGCCTCGTGGTGGCCGACGGTGTGCGCTCGGGACTGGGCAAGGTTCTCGGGCGCGAGTGGCACAAGGACACCGTCTATGCGGTGGCTGGACGGTGCTACGTCGACTCCGACCGCTCGGATGACCCGTGGATCAGCTCGCACCTCGAGTTGCGCGGCGAGGAGGGCGAGATCCTGTCTGGCTATGGCTGGATCTTCCCGCTCGGCGGGGGACAGGTGAACGTGGGCGCCGGGACGCTGGCGACGACGAAGCGCCCGGCCGAGGTGGCGGTCAAGCCGCTCATGGCCCGCTACGTCGAGGAGGTCCGTCACGACTTCGGGCTGCGCGGTGAGGCACGGATGGCTACGAGTGCCCTCCTGCCGATGGGTGGGGCCGTCAGTGGTGTCGCTGGGGCCAACTGGGCACTCATCGGCGACGCGGCCGCGTGCATCAACCCGCTCAATGGCGAGGGCATCGACTACGGACTCGAGACCGGGCGACTCGTGGTCGACCTGCTCGACACCGACCTGTCGGTGTCGTGGCCGGCGCTGCTCAAGGAGCACTACGGGGAGGCGTTCTCGGTCGCCCGTCGACTTGCCGGCATCGCCACCGTGCCGCGCGTGCTGCCTGCTCTCGGCCCGATCGGGATGCGCTCTGACTTCGCGATGACCCTGGCGTTGCGCTGGATGGGCAACTTTGTGACCGACGATGACCGCGACCGTGCTGCGCGCGTGTGGCGTTGGGCCGGACGACGCTCCATTGCGATGGACCACCGCCCTCCCTTCACCTGATGGACGGGGTGGCTCCGAGCGGTCGCCTGCTGCTGCGAGGGACCGGCTACCTGGCCCTGGTGGTCGGCATCCTCGCGAGCTTCCTGATCGCCGGGGTCATGGGCTTCCTCGATCCGGAGATGGATGCGTCGTCCGACCCGGACTGGATGTTCTGGGTGTGGTCCGCCGCGAACGCGGGCCTGCTGGCACGTGCGCCCTTCGTCGGATTGCTCATCGACGGCGACAAGGTGGTGCGCAGGGGTTGGGTGCGCAACTGGACCTACAGGGCCGAGGACGTCGTCACCGTGAGGTCGCGTCCTGTGCCGGAGGTCGGAGGCGCAGGGTCGACGGCGCGCCGTGTCAAGGCCGCACGTGACGCCGTCGGCCTGACCGTCGGCTGATCCGGTAGCGGACGCGGTAGGTGTTCGTCGCGCCGAGGGGATTCCTAGGGGTAGCGACCGGGCACGGTGGGCGGCAAAGGGGCGGACGGCATACGACGTCGTGCTCAGGGACCCGGCTGGGAGGTGCGTTTGCCGCGCACTGTGCCCGGCTCCGACGTCAGGAACTGGCGAGGGCGTCGCGGACGCCCGGCTCCTGCTGCCCGAGCACCGGGTCGCGGCCGCTGACGACGTCAACGACGGCCTTGATGTTGGCGACCTTCTCGCGAACCACGCCGACCTGCCAGTCACGCGGGAAGCGGCCCTGGACCGTCGTGTCGCCCACACCCTGGGTGGCCATTCCCGCTGCCCGACACAGGGCCACCGCGCGGCCCACGTGATAGCGCTGCGAGACCACCGTCACGTCGTCCACGCCGAAGATGCGATGGGCGCGCTGGCACGAGTCGTAGGTGTCGCGGCCGGCGAAGTCCATGACCACCGCCTCTGTAGGCACACCGGCCGCCACGAGGTAGTCGCGCATCGCCGTGGGCTCGTCGTAGGCGTGGGTGCGGTTGTCGCCAGAGACGAGGAGGACGCGGACCTTGCCCGCGTCGTGGAGCTCCTTGGCGGCGTCGAGTCGCGCCTTGAGGTAGGGCGTCGGCTCACCGCTTGGGCTGATGCCCGCCCCGAGCACGAGAGCGACTGGTGCCTCGGGAGCCTCAGCGACCTCGTGCACCCGGTCAGCCGAAGCGATCGACACCCAGAGCCAGGGGCCGAGCACGCCCAGCAGTCCCAGCACGACCGGCACGGTCAAGGCGCGAACCCAGCGTCGTTCCCACAGTCTCTTCACGCGGTGAAGTGTGCCTCGCGCGCCTGTTGGGAAGCGTGGAATTGGGTGGGAAACGCACGGGAGGCGGGCGGACGGCATACGGGAGGGTGTGTTCCGAACCGAGGAATTCGGTGAGTTCGGGACGGGAGGGTGTGTGCCGAACCGTCCTATTGGGTGAGTTAGGGACGCGCGGTGAGGGCGTCGCGCATGGGGATGAGCTTGGCGTCGGACTCGGCCACTTCGGCCTCGGGGACCGAGCCTGCGACGATGCCGCACCCGGCATAGAGCGTCATGCGCTGCGCGTCGTCATGGTGAATCGACCCTGAACGCAAGGCAATTCCCCACTCGCCGTCGCCGCGGGCGTCCATCCACCCGACCGGTCCGGCATAGCGGCCACGGTCCATGTGCTCGAGTTCGGAGATGAGCGCATCGGCCACCGGAGTCGGCGTCCCGCACACCGCGGCGCTCGGGTGCAGCGAGGCTGCGAGCGCCAGTGACGACGTCTCGTCGGTGAGCACCCCGGCCACGTCCGTCGCAAGGTGCATGACGTTGGACAGGTGCAGGACGAAGGGGGCCTCGGGCACGTTCATCGAGGAGCAGTGCGGGGCAAGCGCGTCGGCCACGGAGCGCACCGCGTACTCGTGCTCCTCGAGGTCCTTCGACGAGCGGGCCAGGGAACCGGCCAGAGCGAGGTCGTGCTCGTCGTCCCCAGTGCGTTGGATCGTCCCCGCCAACACGCGCGAGGTGACGAGGCCCTTCTCGCGGCGCACCAGCATCTCCGGCGTCGCGCCGACCAGACCGTCAACGGCGAAGACCCACGTCGACTCGTAGTTCTCGGCGAGACGCCCCAGCAGCCACCGCACGTCGATCGGTGCCGACGTCTGCACGTCGAGGTCGCGCGCGAGCACCACCTTGTCCAAGGCGCCCGCCTGGATCCGCGACACCGCCTCGGCGACAGCACCGGCCCACTCCGTCGGTGACAGCGAACCGTCGGCGAAGGCCACCTCGCCCGGTGACGCGACGTCGTCATGAGCGACAGGGTCCGCACTCCCGGGCAGGGCGTCAGGAGAGGTCGTCGTCACCCACCACTGGTCACCTCGACGCCCGACGACGACCGAAGGCACGACGAGAGTCGCGCCGGAAGGCGAGTCAGCGGCATACGAGATGGCGCCGAAGGCGACCGGGCCGGTGCCGGGCAGGTCGACCTCGTCGCGCACGACCGCGGACGAGGACACGTCGCGCCACCAGGACTCGAGTTCCTCGAAGCGGGCAGCCCCATGGGTTGTCACCGAGGCGGCACGGCCCCAGCCGACCAGGCCCTCGCCTCGTCGAACCCATGACAGTGCGTCGCGCGGGCTCGTCGCGGGCAGCAGGCCCAGCAGGGCCGTGCCGTCCTCCGGGGACAGCGCGACGGTGCGGGTGACGAGGGGCGCGAGGTGTGCGATGTCCGACTCGGACGTGGGCAGGGACGTCATCACGCTGAGCGTAACCCCGAGACGACCGGTGGCCCGCACTGAACCGCCCAGGCGCGGTGAGAGGATGGCGACATGAGCCGCGCCTCCCTCGACAAGCAGCCCCGTGACGTCGCTGCCATGTTCGACGACGTCGCCGAGAGGTACGACGTCACCAACGACGTGTTGTCCCTCGGCCAGGACCGCCTCTGGCGCCGCGCCGTCCTCAAGGCCGTCGACGCCAAGCCGGGGGAGCGGGTCCTCGACATCGCCGCCGGGACGGGCACGTCGAGCGAGCCGTTCGCCGACAAGGGCGTACACGTCGTGCCGGCCGACTTCTCGCTCGGGATGCTGCGGGTGGGCAAGAAGCGCCGCGACGACCTCGGCTTCACGGCGGCGGACGCGATGCAACTGCCGTTCGTCGACAACTCGTTCGACGCCGTGACCATGTCGTTCGGGCTGCGCAACGTCGCCGACGTCGACGCGGCCCTGCGCGAGTTCGCCCGAGTGACCAAGCCCGGTGGGCGCCTCGTGATCTGCGAGTTCAGCCAGCCGGTCAACGGGGCGTTCCGCAAGGTCTACAGCGAGTACCTCATGGAGGCGCTGCCCCGCGTCGCCCGCAAGGTGAGCTCCAACCCGGAGTCCTACGTCTACCTCGCCGAGTCGATCCAGGCCTGGCCCGACCAGCGCGCCCTTGCCCTCCGCGTGGCCGAGGCGGGTTGGAACGACGTGGCCTGGCGCAACCTGTCGGGCGGGATCGTCGCCCTGCACCGGGCCACGAAGCTCGGCTGACGGATCCCCGACTCGCGACTTAGGTTCGCCTTAGTGAGAGGCGCGAAATCGGCTGCATAGAGTAGGCCGGGTATTCGTGAAGACTTTCACAAGCAAGGTGTGTTCGTGACCCTCGCCACTGCGCGTGCAGACGTCGTCGTCATCGGAGCCGGCCCGGCCGGTTCCGCTGCTGCGGCACACCTGAGCGCAGCCGGACACGACGTCCTCGTCCTTGAACGCGCGGCCGACCACTCCGGTTCCGACTCGGCAGAGGCCCTCACGCCGACGGCAGTCTCCGAGCTCGCGACCCTGGGCCTCCCCGCCTCGGAGACCGACACCTGGCACCGCACGACGGGAGTCCGCTTCGTCGGTGGCGGCATGCGCCTCGCGCTGGCCTGGCCCGACGTCGACGGGCGACCAGTCCACGGCCTCGTCCGCTCGCGTTCCGCTCTGGCCCAGACCCTTTCCGCGTATGCCGTGAGTCGCGGCGTGCACATCAGCTTCGGTTCCGAGGTCACGGGCTTCGCGACCGACGAGTCGGGTCGCGTCAGCGGGGTGTCGCTACGCGGGGCAAATGGCCGCGACAGCCGCATTGAGGCAGGTGTCGTCATCGACGCGTCCGGTCTGGGCCTGTCCCAGTGGGGCACAAAGTCGGGGGAGGGGGTGTCCCAGTCGGGCACAAAGTCGGAGGGTGCGGTCGCGGTGACGGCGGACTTCGCGAGCCCGCGCGGCACCGACGACCACGTGGAGTCCTGGCTCCGCCTCGCGGACGCCGACGGCGCGACCCTCCCCGGTCACGGCTGGATCGTGGGTCGCGGCGACGGCCACGTCACGGTTGGGGTCGGTGCCCTGGCCAGCGACACGAGTGCCACGACCGAGAAGTGCGCCTTCGTCCTCGAGCAGTGGCTCCGGGCGCTTCCCGGCAACTGGGAACTCAGCGCGGCGACGATGACCGGCCCGATCGAGGGTGGCCGGTTGGCCACGGGGTCACACCTCACTCCACGGCACGAGAACGGTGTGCTTCGCCTCGGCGACGCGGCGGGTCTCGCGAACCCCTGGACCGGTGAAGGCGTCGCGTCGGCCCTCATCTCCGCGCGCCTCGCGGCGGCCGCGGTGGACCGAGCCCTCGCACTCGGGACCGCAGCGGAACGCGAAGGTGAGCTCACGGCATACGACACGGTTGTGCGTGACGCGCTGGGCTCTCACCGCCGGTTCGCACGCACCGCAACCAGCCTCCTCGAACGTCCGTCGGTGACGCGAGCCGTCACGACGTGGGCGCTCCCGCGGGAGGCCCTCATGAAGCTTGTCCTCCGGCGCCTCACCACGCCGAACCGTGCCGCTCTTGAGACCTGCGTCACGACCTCTACGATGGGGCGCGTGACCAGCGCCGCCGCACACCCTGGCAACGAAAGGGGAGTTGATCAGCGATGAGCAACCCCTACGTCCCGATCCTCTTCCTCCTCGCGCTCGGCTTCGGCTTCGCAGCGCTGTCGGTGGGTACGAGCCTCGTCGTCGGACCCAAGCGCTACAACCGCGCGAAGTCCGAGCCCTACGAGTGCGGCATCCAGCCGACGCCGCGCGCCCACGGCGGTGGTCGCGTGCCGATCAAGTACTTCCTCACGGCGATGCTCTTCATCATCTTCGACATCGAGTCGGTGTTCCTCTACCCGTTCGCCGTCGCCTTCGACCAGCTCGGCCTCTTCGCGCTTGTCGAGATGGTGCTGTTCATCCTCACCGTGTTCGTCGCCTACGCCTATGTGTGGAAGCGCGGGGGACTCGAGTGGGACTGATGATCTCCGTGCCCTGTGCTCTGCCTGAGCCGTGTGCTTTGACTGAGCCGTGTGCTTTGACTGAACTGACTGGAAGGGGTCTCTGATGGGACTCGAGGAGAAGCTGCCTGCTGGCTTCGTCCTGACGACGCTCGAAAACGTCGTCGGCTACATGCGCAAGGCCTCGATCTGGCCGGCGACGTTCGGCCTGGCCTGCTGCGCCATCGAGATGATGGCCGTGGGTACGCCGGACTACGACATTGCCCGCTTCGGCATGGAGCGCTTCTCGGCGACCCCCCGTCAGGCGGACCTGATGATCGTCGCCGGGCGCGTGTCCAACAAGATGGCGCCGGTCGTCCGTCAGGTCTACGACCAGATGCCCAACCCCAAGTGGGTCATCTCGATGGGCGTCTGCGCCAGCTCCGGCGGCATGTTCAACAACTACGCGATCGTCCAGGGCGTTGACCACATCATCCCGGTCGACATCTATCTCCCGGGCTGTCCGCCGAGGCCCGAGATGCTGCTCAACGCGATCATCGAGCTGCACGACCAGATCCAGAACTCGAAGCTGGGCGTCAACCGTGTCGCCGCGGCTCGCGCTGCCGAGGAGGCCGCACTCCGCGCCACCCCGACGCATCTCATGCCGCCGACCCACGACCACGGCGCCCTCACCGCCACGCCCGGGAAGAACCTCCTCGCATGAGCGACAAGCCCACTGAGAAGTCTGCCGAGAAGGCGCCCGAGGAGCCGAAGGCCACCCCACCGGAACCGACCGTGGATTCCGGCAACCTGCACGCCACGGACCTCGACCTCGCCGCGGCCAACGCCGCAGGTGACACGTCGCCCGTCCAGATCGGCGAGCGTCGCGGCATGTTCGGCCCCACCAAGGGCGGCGACACGACCGGCTACGGCGGCCTGCGCACCCCGATCCTCTTCCCCGGCGCCGCCGAGAAGCCCTATGGCAGCTACTTCGACGAGCTGACGGGCACCCTCGAGACCGCTCTGAACTCTGACGGCACGGCATCCAGTGCCTTTGATGCTGCGATCGAGCGGGTCGTCGTCGACCGCGGTGAGCTGACCCTCCACGTCGCCCGCGAGGCCCTGCCGACCGTCGCCCGCGCCCTGCGCGACGACCCGGCCCTGCGGTTCGAGATGTGCACCGGCGTCTCGGGCGTGCACTTCCCCAACGAGGCCGGGCGTGAACTGCACGCGGTCTACCACCTGCTGTCGATCACCCACAACCGCCGCGTGCGGCTCGAGGTGAGCGCCCCCGAATCCGACCCGACCATCCCGTCGGTCGTCGAGACGTGGCCCGGCGCCGACTGGCACGAGCGCGAGACCTGGGACATGTTCGGCATCGTCTTCGAGGGTCACCCGGCGCTGACCCGGATCCTCATGCCGGACGACTGGCCGGGGCACCCCCAGCGCAAGGACTATCCGCTGGGTGGCATCCCCGTGGAATACAAGGGTGGGGTCGTACCCCCGCCCGACGAGCGGAGGTCGTACAACTGATGGCCACTCAAAAGAACGCAGCCGACACGGTCTACGAGGACATCCCGGCGGACCAGCAGAGCCCCGGCCTGCACTCGGCACTCGGCGACGGTCAGGCCGATCCGTACGCGACGACGGACGCCGACCGCGAGGAAGGCGCTCGCGTCTTCAACGCCTCCGGCGGCGACTGGGGCGACCTCGTCGACGAGGCGACCGCCCTCCACGAGGAGCGCATCGTCGTCAACATGGGGCCGCAGCACCCGTCGACGCACGGCGTGCTCCGCCTCATCCTCGAGCTCGACGGTGAGACGGTGACCGAGGCCCGCGCGGGCATCGGCTACCTGCACACCGGCATCGAGAAGAACATGGAGTTCCGCAACTGGGTGCAGGGCGTGACCTTCTGCACGCGCATGGACTACCTCACGCCGATGTTCCAGGAGGCGACCTACTGCCTGGGCATCGAGCGACTCCTCGGCATCGAGGACCAGATCCCGGAGCGCGCGAGCATCATCCGCGTCCTCATGATGGAGCTGACCCGGATCAACTCCCACCTCGTGTGCCTCGGCACCGGTGGCATGGAGCTCGGCGCGACGACCGTCATGACCGTGGGCTTCCGGGAGCGCGAGCGCATCCTGCGGATCTTCGAGGCCGTCACCGGCCTGCGCATGAACAACGCCTACATCCGCCCCGGCGGTGTGGCGCAGGATCTCCCGCACGGGTGCCTCGACCTCGTCTCCAGCACTGTCGGTGAGCTGCGCAAGGGACTGCGTGAGCTCGAGCTGCTCCTCAACGAGAACCCGATCCTCAAGGGCCGCACCGTCAACGTCGGCTACCTCGACCTCGCAGGCTGCATGGCTCTGGGGATCACTGGGCCGATGCTCCGCTCGACCGGCCTCCCGCACGACCTGCGCAAGAGCCAGCCCTACTGCGGCTACGAGACCTATGACTTCGAGGTCGTGACGCGCACCAACGCCGACGCGTACGACCGCATCCGGATCCGTCTCGACGAGATGTATCAGTCGCTCCGGATCGTCGAGCAGTGCGTCGAGCGGCTCAAGAAGGTCAACGGCCCGGTCATGATCGAGGACAAGAAGATCGCGTGGCCGGCGCAGCTGTCGGTCGGCAGCGACGGCCAGGGCAACAGCCTCGACCACATCCGCGAGATCATGGGCACCTCGATGGAGTCCCTGATCCACCACTTCAAGCTCGTCACCGAGGGCTTCCGGGTCCCGGCCGGTCAGGCCTACGTCGCGGTCGAGTCGCCCAAGGGTGAGCTCGGCTGCCACGTCGTCTCCGACGGTGGCACGCGCCCCTACCGGGCGCACTTCCGCGACCCGAGCTTCAACAACCTGCAGGCCGTTGCGGCCTTGTCCGAGGGGGGTCAGGTGGCCGACGTCATCGTTGCCGTCGCGTCCATCGACCCGGTGATGGGAGGCGTGGACCGCTGATGGAGCACTACGGATTGCAGACAGCGGCCGGTCACCTCACGGTGCCGGCCGAGTCCAAGGAGCCGTATGCCGCTGACGTCCTTGCGTCGATGCATGCGGACGCGACCGAGGTCATCTCGCGCTACCCGCAGAAACGCTCGGCGCTCCTGCCCCTGCTGCACCTCGTGCAGTCGGTCGACGGCTACGTCACCGGTCGCGGCATCGACTTCTGCGCCGAGGTCCTGGAGCTGAGCCGCGCCGAGGTCTCGGGTGTGGCGACGTTCTACACGCAATACAAGCGCCACCCCAACGGCGAATACACCGTCGGGGTCTGCACCAACACGCTGTGCGCCGTCATGGGTGGCGACGAGATCTGGGAGTCGGTCTCCCAGCACCTGGGCATCGGTCACGACGAGACCACGGCCGACGGCAAGGTCACCCTCGAGCGCATCGAGTGCAATGCGGCGTGCGACTACGCACCCGTCGTCATGGCCAACTGGGAGTTCTTCGACAACCAGACGCCGGAGTCCACGAACCAGCTCGTCGACGACCTGCGCTCGGGTGCCCCGGTCAAGCCGACCCGTGGCCCCAACAGCGTGTGCACGTTCAAGCAGATGTCGCGCGTCCTCGCGGGCTTCCCGGACGGTCTTGCGGACGAGGGCGTCGGGGCGGGACCGGCGTCGGTCCGCGGCCTCGAGGTCGCCAAGGAGAACGGTTGGGAGGCTCCCGCTGGCGCTGCGTCCGCGGATGCGGCTGCCGGGGCGACCAACGGTGCGGACGCAAGCCCGGCCGCGCCCGCGAAGGGTGAGTCCGAGCCCAAGGCCGGTGAGCCCAAGGCCGGTGAGCCCAAGGCCGGTGAGCCCAAGGCCGGTGAGCCCAAGACCGGCGACGAGCACTCGTCCGCCAGCAAGCCCGGCTCTGCCGCAGCGACCGAGACGACCCCCACCAAGGCCGACGACAAGGCTGCGGGTAAGGCCGACGACAAGGCACCTGCGGAAGCCGGGGCCCGGGACAAGGCTGACGACAAGGCCGATGGCAAGGCTGACGACAAGGCGGCCGAGGGCAAGGCTGACGACAAGGCCGCCTCGAGCGCGCCCGCGGAGCCCACCCCCGTGACGCTCTTTGACGACGGCTCCTCCACTGCGGAGGCAGAGCCCTCGGGTGACGCGGCGCCGACCGGGACACCCGCGTCGCCCACGTCCACTGGACCCGTCGTGCAGACCGACGGTGCTGCGCCGGCCGGCTTCTCGACGTCCTCCTTCGGCGCCGGCACGGTGGAAGCCGGACCCGACGGCTCGGGTCCCGACGGCTGGGACATCAAGGGCAACGCCAACTCGATGCTCTTCCACACGCCGAAGTCGCCGTGGTACGGCCGCACCAAGGCCGAAGTGTGGTTCCGTGACGAGGAGTCGGCCGCGGCGGCCGGCTTCACCAATGCGCTCGACCGCAAGAAGAAGGGCGACGAAGCATGAGCACCACGCTGACGCCGATCCTCACGAAGTTCTGGGACGACCCGCAGAGCTGGACGCTCGAGACCTACGAGCGCAACGAGGGCTACCAGGCGCTCAAGAAGGCGCTCGGTATGGCCCCGGCTGATCTGGTCCAGATGACCAAGGACTCCGGCCTGCGTGGCCGTGGCGGCGCCGGCTTCCCCACGGGCATGAAGTGGGGCTTCCTGCCCCCGCCGGACGGTGGCCCCCGCTACCTCGTGGTCAACGCCGACGAGTCGGAGCCGGGCACGTGCAAGGACATCCCGCTCATGATGGCGGCGCCGCAGTTCCTCATCGAGGGCGTGGCGATCACGTCCTTCGCGATCGGCTGCAACCACGCCTTCATCTACCTCCGCGGTGAGGTCGTCCACGTCTACCGCCGACTGCTGCGTGCGGTCGAGGAGGCCTACGCCGCCGGTCACCTGGGCAAGAACATCCACGGGTCGGGCTTCGACCTCGACGTCACCGTGCACGCCGGCGCCGGCGCCTACATCTGTGGTGAGGAGACCGCGCTCCTCGACAGCCTCGAAGGCCGCCGCGGCCAACCGCGCCTCAAGCCGCCGTTCCCTGCTGTTGCCGGTCTCTACGCGCGCCCGACGGTCGTCAACAACGTCGAGTCCATTGCGTCGGTCCCGCCGATCCTGCTCCACGGCTCAGACTGGTTCGGTGACATGGGCACCGAGAAGTCCCAGGGCTTCGGCATCTTCAGCCTGTCGGGTCACGTCAAGAACCCCGGCCAGTACGAAGCACCCCTCGGTATCACGCTGCGCGAGCTGCTCGACATGGCCGGTGGCATGCGCGACGAGAACAAGGCGCTGAAGTTCTGGACGCCCGGTGGCTCGTCGACGCCGCTCTTCACGGCCGAGCACCTCGACACCCCGCTGGACTTCGAGTCCGTCGCGGCGGCGGGGTCCATGCTCGGCACCCGCGCCCTGCAGATCTTCGACGAGACGACCTGTGTCGTGCGCGCCGTCGACCGCTGGACCGACTTCTACAAGCACGAGTCCTGCGGCAAGTGCACCCCGTGCCGTGAGGGCACGTGGTGGCTCAAGCAGATCCTCGGTCGGCTCGAGCACGGGCAGGGGTCCGAGGAGGACCTCGACAAGCTCCTCGACATCTGCGACAACATCCTGGGCCGCAGCTTCTGTGCGCTCGGCGATGGAGCGACGAGCCCGATCACGAGCTCGATCCAGTACTTCCGCGACGAATACATCGCGCACCTCACGCAGGGCCACTGCCCCTTCGACCGGAAAGAGTCCACGCTCTTCCACAAGGACCGAGTGACCGCATGACTGTGACCTCGAACGACAAGACCAAGACGGTGGACGAGAAGCCCGCCGTCGAGATGGTGGATCTCACCATCGACGGCATCGACGTGTCCGTTCCCAAGAACACCCTCGTCATCCGCGCCGCCGAAGAGGCGGGGATCGAGATCCCGCGCTTCTGCGACCACCCGCTCCTCGAGCCGGTCGGCGCCTGCCGCCAGTGCCTCGTCGAGGTCGCGACGCCCGGCCCCGACGGCCAGCTCCGCCCCATGCCGAAGCCCCAGGCCTCGTGCACCATGGCGGTCTCGCCCGGCATGGAGGTCAAGACCCAGCACAGCTCGCCGGTGGCGGACAAGGCGCAGCAGGGTGTCATGGAGCTGCTCCTCATCAACCACCCGCTCGACTGCCCGGTCTGCGACAAGGGTGGCGAGTGCCCCCTGCAGAACCAGGCGATGAGCAACGGCCGCCCGGTGAGCCGCTTCGACGACATCAAGCGGACCTACCCGAAGCCCATCAACATCTCGAGCCAGGTCCTCCTCGACCGCGAGCGCTGCGTCCTCTGTGCGCGTTGCACGCGCTTCTCCGAGCAGGTCGCGGGTGACCCGTTCATCGCCCTCGTCGAGCGCGGCGCCCTCCAGCAGGTCGGCATCTACGAGGAGAAGCCCTTCGAGTCCTACTTCTCGGGCAACACGGTCCAGATCTGCCCGGTCGGTGCGCTCACCGGCGCGGCCTACCGCTTCCGTGCCCGTCCGTTCGACCTCGTCTCCACCCCGAGCGTCTGCGAGCACTGCGCCGCAGGCTGTGCGACGCGCACCGACCACCGTCGTGGCTCGGTCCTGCGCCGCATGGCGGCCAACGACCCGGCGGTCAACGAGGAGTGGAACTGCGACAAGGGCCGCTGGGCCTTCCAGTACGCCACGACGCCGGATCGACTCGAGCTCCCGATGATTCGCGACAACGGCGACCTCCGGGTCGTCTCGTGGCGCGAGGCTCTCGAGTTCGCCGCCAGGGGCCTCCGCGGCGCCCACGGTGTCGGTGTGCTCGTCGGTGGCCGGGTCAGCGCCGAGGACGCCTACGCCTACGGCAAGTTCGCGCGCGCCGTGCTCGGCACCAACGACATCGACTTCCGCTCGCGCCCGCACTCGGCCGAGGAGGCCGAGTTCCTCGCATCGCACGTCGTCGGCACCGGCCCCCAGGGTGGATCAGTCACCTACGACGACCTCGAGAAGGCCAAGACCGTTGTCCTCGCGGGCTTCGAGCCCGAGGACGAGAGCCCGATCGTCTTCCTTCGTCTTCGCAAGGCGTCGCGCAAGAACAAGACGGCCGTGTATGCCGTGTCGCCCGTCGCGACTCGCGGGCTCGCCAAGGTCTCCGGTCACCTCATCCCCACCGCTCCGGGGACCGAGCCCGAGGTGCTCGACGCGCTCGCGCTCGGCTCCGCCAGCGGTGCGGCGGGCGAAGGCCCCGACACCGTGCGGGACGCCGCCGAGGCACTGCGCGCTGAAGGGGCGATCATCCTCGTCGGCGAGCGCCTCGCGACCGTTCCCGGCGCGCTCAGTGCGGCCGCTCGACTCGCCGAGACCACCGGTGCACGCCTCGCCTGGATCCCGCGTCGTGCGGGTGAACGCGGTGCGCTGGAAGCCGGAGCGCTGCCTGGCCTCCTCCCGGGAGGACGCTCGGTCGCCGATGCCACGGCTCGCGCCGAGGTCGCCTCGGCCTGGGGCGTCATCGGTCTTCCGGACGTTGCCGGGCGTGACGGTGCGGCGATCCTCGAAGCAGCCCGCACCGGTGACATCGGAGCACTCGTCGTGGGTGGCGTCGATCCACTCGACTTCGGTCGTGCCAGCGCCGCTGCCGCCTTCGATGCACCCTTCGTCGTGTCGCTCGAGGTTCGTGAGTCCGCCGTGACTGCCGTGGCCGACGTCGTCCTGCCCGTGGCGGTCCACGCCGAGAAGGCCGGAACCTTCGTCGACTGGGAGGGACGCGTCCGCACCTTCGAGCGTGCCCTCGAGACCGGCTACGTCAGTGACCACCGCGCCCTGGACATGCTCGCCGACGAGATGGGCGAGTTCCTGGGCTGCCGGACGGTCGCCGAGGTCCGCGCGGAGATGGAGCGTCTTGGCCCGGACACGGGCGAGCGCGTCTCGGCTCCCACCGTGGAGGCCGGCGAGGTGCCGAGCGCCGAGGACGGTCACCTGGTCCTCGCGACCTGGCGCCACCTGCTCGACCAGGGCTCCCTCCAGGACGGCGAGCCGTTCCTGGCCGGAACCGCGCCCAAGGCCGCGGCAAAGGTCTCGGCCGCGACCGCGGAGTCGCTCGGCGTCGCTGCCGGCGACGTCGTCAACGTCGTGGCCGGCAACGTCACCGTCACCGTCCCCGTGGCGATCGTCCAGATGGCCGACCATGTCGTCTGGCTCCCGACGAACTCCGACGGGTGTGACCTGCGGAGCACCCTCGGCGACGCCCCGGGCATCCGCGTCTCCGTCACCAAGGTGGATTCCTGATGAGCACTCTTCTGACTCTGCAACACGCGACGGCGACGTTCGCGGACACTGCACTGGCCGGCATACAGGCGCTTCCTGCCGAAGGCAAGGACAACCCGAGGGCGGACTTCTCCGACACCCCGTGGTGGCTCTCGCTCGTCAAGGCGCTGCTGATCTTCGTCTACCTGCTGCTCTCGACGCTGCTCGTCATCTGGTTCGAGCGCCGCGTGATCGGCCGCATGCAGCAGCGACCGGGCCCCAACCGCAACGGCCCGTTCGGTCTGCTCCAGACCCTGGCCGATGGCATGAAGTCGATGCTCAAGGAGGACAACACGCCCGCCAAGGCGGACAAGTTCGTCTTCACCCTGGCGCCGCTCATCACGGCGACGATGTGCTTCATCGGGTTTGCGATCATCCCGCTCGCCGGTGAGGTGAGCATGTTCGGGCATCGCACGCCTCTCCAGCTCGCCGACTCGTCGATCGCGGTGTTGTTCGTGCTCGCCATCGCGGGAATCGGCATCTATGGCGTCGTGCTCGCCGGCTGGTCCTCGGGCTCGCCCTACCCGCTCATGGGTGGACTCCGCTCGTCGGCGCAGATGATCTCCTACGAGATCGCGATGGGACTGTCGCTCGTCGCCGTCTTCCTCTACAGCGGCTCGATGTCGACCTCGCAGATCGTCGGCGCGCAGTCCAACGTCTGGTACATCATCCCGGCGTTCTTCAGCTTCTTCGTCTACGTCATCACGATGGTCGGCGAGACCAACCGTTTGCCGTTCGACCTCGCCGAGGGTGAGGGTGAGCTCACCGGTGGCTTCCACACCGAGTACGGCTCGATGCGCTTCGCCATGTTCTTCCTCGGTGAATACATCAACATGTTCACCGTCGCCGCGCTCGCCACGACGATGTTCCTCGGCGGATGGCAGGCACCTCCCGGCATTGCCGCCATCAACGACGGCATGTTCAACGAGGGCTGGTGGGGCCTGCTCTGGTTCACCATCAAGCTCTGGATGTTCATGTTCGTCTTCGTCTGGCTGCGTGGTTCGCTGCCTCGCACGCGCTACGACCAGTTCATGCGCTTCGGCTGGAAGTTCCTCATCCCGGCCACGCTCGGCTGGGTCGTGCTGGTCGCGTTCTTCCGTGGCGCGCAGAACGGCTGGTTCGGTGACGCTGCGCTCGAGATCGCGGGCCGCCGGTTCCCGGTGTCGTCGCTCGCCATCGTGGCGCTCGTGGCCGTCGCCGCGCTGATCTTCGGCTGGTGGTGGGACAACCGCGCTCTGGCCAGGGAAGCTGCAGCGGCGGCGGCTCCGCCGGAAGAGATCGACCCGTATGCGGGAGGGTTCGTCGTCCCGCCGCTGCCGGGCCAGACACTGCGCGAGACCGCTCGCGTCGGCGCACCCGCACTTCCCGAGGCCGACCCCGTCCGCGAGGCCGGCTCCGACACCGCTTCATCCGACAAGGAGGCCACTCGTGGCTGAAAAGTCTCAGAAGGGCGGATTCTTCTCCGACCTCTTCGCTCCCGTGGGTGGGTTCGGGGTGACCTTCGCGACGATGTTCCGCAAGGTCGCCACGACCGAGTACCCCGAGGAGAAGCGCCCCACCGCCCAGCGATTCCACGGCCGGCACCAGCTCAACCGTCACCCCGACGGTCTCGAGAAGTGCGTCGGCTGCGAGCTCTGTGCCTGGGCCTGCCCGGCCGACGCGATCCTCGTCGAAGGTGCCAACAATGACGACGCAGCCGGGCAGCGCTTCAGCCCCGGTGAGCGCTACGGCCGCGTCTACCAGATCAACTACCTGCGCTGCATCTTCTGTGGGCTGTGCATCGAGGCCTGCCCGACGCGCGCGCTGACGATGACCAACGAGTACGAACTGGCCGACAACAACCGCGCCGACCTCATCTTCACCAAGGAGCAGCTGCTCGCTCCGCTCCAGGGCGGCATGGTCGCTGCCCCGCACCCGATGGTGCACGGGATGGAGGAGCGCGACTACTACCTCGGCAAGGTCTCGGGCGCGACGCCCACCCAGAAGGAATGGGTCGAGGCGCACCACGTCACGGATGAGCAGGAGGCCAAGGCATGACCGGGACCGGAGAAGCAGTCCTCTTCTGGATCTGCGCACCGATCGCCATCGCCGGCGCACTCGCGCTCATCTTCGCCCGCAAGGCCGTTCACGCAGCCCTCGGCATGGCCCTGACGATGATCATCCTCGGCGTGTTCTACCTCGCCCAGGACGCGGACTTCCTCGGCGTCATCCAGATCTTCGTCTACACCGGCGCCGTGATGATGCTCTTCCTCTTCGTCGTCATGCTCGTCGGCGTCGACTCCTCGGACAGCATCATCGAGACCCTCAAGGGGCAGCGCGCCGCGACCGTCGTGCTCTCGCTGGGCCTCGGCGTCTTCCTCGCCGCGGCGCTCGGACGGATCACGATCGGCGATGCCCCCGCGGACAGGCTCAAGGCGGTCAACGCGGAGACCGGCAACGTCTCCGGTGTCGCTGAACTGATCTTCGGCCGCTACGTGTGGGTCTTCGAGACGACGTCGGCGCTGCTCATCACCGCCGCCCTTGCCGCGATGGTGCTGGCGCACCGTGAGCGCATCGGCAGCAAGCCCGACCAGCGCACCTGGAGCGAGCGCAGGATCCGCTCCGGCGAGAACCTCGCTGGCCTCCCGGTGCCCGGCGTCTACGCCCGCCACAACGCCGTCGACACGCCGGCACTCCTGCCCGACGGTTCCCCGAGCGAACTGTCCGTCTCTCGTGTCCTCACCGCCCGCGGCCAGGTCGGTTCGGCCACCCCGTGGGTTGAGGCCGAGCAGGAGATCGAGCGCGAGGTCGGCAGCGCCGCGTGGTCACCCGACGCTCTCAACGATGGTGACGGTGCAGCCGCCCGCACGGACGGTGCTGCCCGCACCGACGAGAGCACTCGCCGCGACCAGGCCACCGAGGCCGAGACCGACCAGGAGGGTCAGTCGTGAGCCTGATCAACTACATCTACCTCGCGACGCTGCTCTTCGTCATCGGTGGTGCCACCGTCCTGACCCGGCGCAACGCGATCGTCGTCTTCATGGGCGTCGAGCTGATGCTCAACGCCGCCAACCTCGCGTTCGTCACCTTCGCCCGCATGCACGGCAACCTCGACGGGCAGGTCATCGCCCTGTTCGTCATGGTGGTCGCCGCGGCCGAGGTCGTCGTCGGTCTCGCCATCATCATGGCGATCTTCCGTGCCCGCCGCTCGGCCTCGGTCGACGATGCCAACCTGTTGAAGCTCTAAGGGGCCGCACTCGTGAACACATACGCACTGCTCGCCGCGGAAGGTGAGGTGGCCGCGGCCACCGGCATCACGGCATACGCGTGGCTTCTCGTCCTGCTCCCGCTCCTGGGTGCAGCGATCCTCCTTCTCGGAGGCAAGGCCACGGACGCGTGGGGCCACCTGCTCGCGACCGCACTGTCGTGGGGAAGCTTCGTCCTCGGCTTCGTCATCTGGATTGCCATGATCGGGCGGGGCGCCGAAGAGCGCCCTGCGCACGTGGGCGGATGGAACTGGGTGCCGGCCGGCCAGTTCCAGCTCGAGACGGGGCTGCTGATCGACCAGCTGTCGGTCGCGTTCGTCCTGCTCATCACGTTCGTCGGCTCGCTCATCCACGTCTACTCCATCGGCTACATGGAGCACGACGTCGATCGCCGGAAGTTCTTCGCGTACCTCAACCTCTTCGTCGCGTCGATGCTGCTGCTGGTGCTCGCCGACTCCTACCTCCTGCTGTTCGTCGGCTGGGAGGGCGTGGGTCTCGCGTCCTATCTCCTCATCGGCTTCTGGAACCACAACCCGGCCTACGCGACCGCGGCCAACAAGGCGTTCTTCGTCAACCGCGTCGGTGACGTCGGCATGTCGATCGCGATCATGTTCATGTTCTTCACCTTCGGGTCGGTCGACTTCGCCACCGTCCACGCGGCTGCGCCCGAGGCGGGCTCGACGGCGATGACCGCGCTGGGGCTGCTGCTCCTCATCGGTGCCTGCGCCAAGTCGGCGCAGTTCCCGCTCCAGTCCTGGCTCGGTGACGCCATGGCCGGCCCGACGCCGGTGTCTGCGCTCATCCACGCGGCGACCATGGTCACCGCCGGCGTCTACCTCATCGTCCGGTCGCACGCGATCTTCAACGCCGCTCCCAATGCGCAGCTCGCCGTCGCCATCGTCGGTGCGATCACGCTCCTCTACGGGGCGATCGTCGGTTGCGCCAAGGACGACATCAAGAAGGCCCTCGCGGCCTCGACCATGAGCCAGATCGGCTACATGATGCTCGCCGCAGGCCTCGGCCCGGTCGGCTACGCGTTCGCGATCTTCCACCTCATCACCCACGGCTTCTTCAAGGCCGGGATGTTCTTGGGCGCCGGCTCGGTCATGCACGGCATGAAGGACCGCGTTGACATGCGTGGCTTCGGCGGACTGTCGAAGTACATGAAGATCACGTGGATCACGTTCGGCCTCGGCTGGCTCGCCATCCTCGGTGTCCCGCCGTTCTCGGGCTACTGGTCCAAGGACGGGATCATCGAGTCCGCGTTCATCGGCGAGGGCTGGCGGCCGTGGGTCTTCGGTGGCATCGCGATGCTCGGCGCCGGAATCACCGCGTTCTACATGTCCCGCCTCTTCTTCATGACGTTCCACGGCAAGGAGCGCTGGGTCGATGAGCACGAGGACGCAGAGCGCGGCGTGCACCCGCACGAGTCCCCGCTGACCATGACCGTGCCGATGATCGTCCTTGCGGTCGGGTCGGGTCTCCTCGGCCTCGTCCTGTCCTTCGGCGACACGTTCACGCACTGGCTCGAGCCGCTCGTCGGCGGACACGGTGACGAGCACCCGGTGCTCGCGGTCCCCGTCATCATCGGGCTCACGCTGCTGCTGGTCGCCGGCGGTGCGTTCTACGCGTGGATGTTGTATGTGCGTGACGCAGTCCCGGTGACGGCACCGCGCGGGTCCTTGGTCACGCAGGCCGCCCGAGCCGATCTCTACCAGGACGCCATCAACGAGGGTCTCTTCATGCGACCCGGGATCCACCTCACCCGCGCGCTCGTCTTCACCGACGGCAAGGGTGTCGATGGGGTCGCCGGCTCGATCGCCGCGTCCATCGGCGGGCTGTCCTCGCGACTGCGCCGCCTCCAGACCGGCTACGCCCGGTCGTATGCACTGACGATGCTCACCGGTGTCGTCGCCGTCCTCGGAGCACTGTGGGTGATGAACTGATGTCCGGCCTGCCCTTGCTCACGCTCATGCTGGTCGTGCCGCTCGTCGGCGCGGCGGTGGTCTGGCTCCTGCCCGCCACGTCGTCGCGACTGGCCAAGCCGATCGCCCTGGCGACCTCGCTCCTGACCCTCGCGCTGGCCCTCGTCGCGTGGGCCCGGTTCGACAACGGCGGCGACCGCTACCAGCTCACCGAGACGCACTCGTGGATCCCGCAGTTCGGGGTGTCCTACGCCCTCGGCGTCGACGGCATCGCCCTGTCGCTCATCGTCATGGCCACGATCCTCACGCCGATCTGCCTCCTCGCAGCGTGGAACGACTTGGGTGAGGACGCCGACCCGCAGCGGGAGAAGACCTACTTCGCGCTCATGCTCGTGCTGCTCACCTTCATGGTGGGTGTGTTCGCGGCCCGTGACGTGTTCCTCTTCTACGTCTTCTTCGAGGCCATGCTCATCCCGGTCTACTTCCTGATCGGACTCTTCGGCGGGCCGCGGCGCCAGTACGCCGCCGTGAAGTTCATCCTCTTCTCGCTCGTCGGCGGGCTCATCATGCTCGTCGCCGTCATCGCGCTCTACTTCTACGGACCCGGCGGAGAACAGGGCTTCCTCTACGAGTCCCTCGAGGGCCAGGTCGGTGGCTCCACCGCGGCGCAGCGCTGGATGTTCCTCGGCTTCTTCATCGCGTTCGCCATCAAGGCGCCGATGTGGCCGGTCCACACGTGGCTGCCGGATGCGGCCGCCGAGTCGCGCCCGGCCACGGCCGTGCTCCTCGTCGGCGTCCTCGACAAGGTCGGCACCTTCGGCATGCTGCGCTTCTGCCTCGGGTTCTTCCCGGAGGCGTCGAAGTGGGCGACGCCGGTCGTCATCACGCTGGCGGTCATCTCGGTGATCTACGGCGCGCTGCTCGCCATCGGGTCGCGCGACATCATGCGCCTCATCGCGTTCACGTCGATCAGCCACTTCGGCTTCATCGTCATGGGCATCTTCGCGATGACGTCGACGGCCGGTGCCGGGTCCGCGCTCTACATGGTCAACCACGGGTTCGCGACGGCCGGGCTCTTCCTGCTCGCCGGGTTCCTCATCGCGCGCCACGGCTCGCAACGGATCGCGGACTATGGCGGCTGGCAGCGGGTGACGCCGGTCCTGGCCGGGTCGTTCCTCGTGGCGGGCCTGTCGTCGTTGGCCCTGCCGGGGCTGTCGTCCTATGTGTCGGAGTTCCTCGTCCTCGCCGGCACGTTCCAGCGCTACAAGTGGGCTGCCGCCATCGCGACGGTCGGCATCGTGCTCGCCGCGCTCTACATCCTGCTGACCTACCAGCGGGTCTTCACCGGACCTCGACCGACCTTCGTCGAGGGCAGTGAGCCGCGTGACCTCGGCCTGCGCGAGAAGCTCGTCATCGCGCCGATCATCGCGTCGTTCATCCTGCTCGGGTTCTATCCGAAGCCCGTTCTCGACCTCGTCAACCCCGCCGTGGAGCAGACGCTCCAGCTCGTCGGTGCCACAGATCCGGCGCCGACCCACGCCACCGGGAGTGCCCAGTGACCGCCGCCCTCATGCCGTCGATCGCCCCCATGGCCTTCGAGGCCGTCAAGGTCGACTACGCCGCCGTCGCGCCGATGCTCATCGTCGTGGGCACCGCCCTCGTGGGCGTCCTCGTCGAGGCGTTCGCACCACGGCTCGCGCGCCACACGATCCAGGTCGGGCTCACGCTCGTCGGCCTGATCGCGGCGTTCGTCGTGCTCGTCCTGATCTCCGTGAACCACCATGCGGTGACCCTCGGCGGATCCCTCGCCATCGACGGACCGGCGCTGTTCCTCCAGGGCACGCTCCTGATCTTCGCGATCCTCGGGGTGCTGACGATGTCCGAGCGCTTCGGCGGTCGGTCGGCCGATGCCTTCACCCCGATGGGTGCGGCGACTCCGGGTTCGCCGGCCGAGGCCGCTGCCGAGCGGGCCGGCTTCGCGACGTCCGAGGCGTTCCCGCTGACGCTCTTCGCGGTGTTCGGCATGCTCATGTTCGTCGCCTCGAACGACCTCATCACGATGTTCGTCGCGCTCGAGGTGCTGTCGCTGCCGCTCTACGTGCTGACCGGTTTGGCCCGACGCCGACGTCTCCTCTCGCAGGAGGCCTCGCTCAAGTACTTCCTGCTCGGGGCGTTCTCGTCGGCGTTCTTCCTCTTCGGTGCCGCACTGCTCTATGGGTACGCCGGTTCCTCCGACCTCGGGGCCATCGCGGCCGCGATCCGGGCCGGGAACAGCGCCTATGAGGGCCTGCTCCTCCCCGGTGTCGTCCTCGCGCTCATTGGTCTGCTCTTCAAGGTCGGCGCGGTGCCGTTCCACTCGTGGACCCCGGACGCCTACCAAGGCGCGCCGACCCCGGTCACGGGCTTCATGGCTGCGGCGACCAAGGTGGCCGCCTTCGGTGCGATCCTGCGCCTGGCCTACGTCGGCGTCGAGGCCTCGCGTCTCGAGTGGCGCCTCGGTGTTGCCGCCATTGCTGTGCTGACGATGGTGGTCGGCGCCGTCCTGTCCGTGACGCAGACCGACATGAAGCGACTGCTCGCCTACTCGTCGATCGCCCATGCGGGCTTCATCCTCGTCGGCGTCCTGGCCTTCGACAGCACAGGCGTGTCGGGCGTCTTGTTCTATCTCGTCGCCTACGGACTCGCGACCATCGCCGCGTTCGCGATCATCGCGCTCGTGCGCTCCGGCGGCTCCGAGGCGACGCACCTGTCGCAGTGGGCGGGTCTGGGTCGCAAGCACCCGGTCATCGCGGGCATCTTCGTGCTCCTGCTCCTCGCCTTTGCCGGCATCCCGCTGACGTCGGGCTTCACGGCGAAGTTCGCGGCGTTCGCTCCGGCGGTGGCACACGGTGGGCTCGCGGGCATCCTCATGGTCGTCGTCGGTGTGCTCGCCTCGGCAGTCACGGCCTTCGTCTACTTCCGGCTCATCGTGCTCATGTACTTCACCGAGCCCACCGGTGACGACGTCGTCGCGCTGACCCCGTCGATCGCCTCGACCATCGCCATCACCGTCGGGGCTGTCGGCACCGTCATCCTCGGCGTGGTCCCGGGCCCGGTCCTCCAGCTGGCCGAAGACGTCTCGAAGTTCCTCCTGTGACCCTCGCCCTCCCGGAGGTGTCGGCAGGGTTGCAGGAACGCCTCACGGACGGACTCGCTCGGGTCGAGGCCCTCATCGAGGAGCGCATCGACCACGAGGACCCGTTCATCGCCGAGGCCAACGTCCACCTGCTGCGTGCCGGTGGCAAGCGCTTCAGGCCGATGCTCACGATCCTGGCGGCCGAACTCGGTGACGGCATCAACGACGACGTCATCACGGCGGCCGCGGCCGTTGAACTGACCCACCTCGCGTCGCTGTATCACGACGACGTCATGGACGAGGCAGAACTGCGGCGAGGCACACCGACGGCCAACACGGCATACGACAACTCCACGGCCATCCTCGTGGGTGACTTGCTCTTCGGCCACGCGTCCGCGCTGGTCTCCGAGCTGGGCCCGGAGGCCGTCCGCATCCAAGCCGAGACCTTCATCCGACTCTGCACGGGCCAGATCCGCGACGACCGACAGGCGCCGGAGGGCGAGGACGCGGGGGCCTACTACCTCCGCGTGCTTCAGGACAAGACCGGAGTCCTCATCGCGACGGCGGCTCGCTACGGCGCGATGTTCTCGGGTTGCTCGACCGAGGTCGTCGAGACGATGCGGGTTTATGGCGAGCGACTCGGCATGGCCTTCCAGCTCGCCGACGACCTCATCGACATCGAGTCCTCGGCCGAGGAACTCGGCAAGACGCCGGGCATCGACCTGCGCGAGGGCAAGCGGACGTTGGCGGTGCTGCACGCCCTTGCCTCGACGTCACCGGACGACGCCCGCCTCCATGAACTCTTGAACTCGGATCTCTCGGGGGACGCCGAACTCGGCGAGGCGCTGGAACTGTTGCGCGCCCACCCTGCGCTTGACCGGGCCCGCCAGGAGACCCGCGCCGTCGGCGAGGAAGCCCAGGCTGCTCTCGTCGAGCTCCCGGACAGCGAGGCAAAGACAGCCCTCCTCGCACTCGCCACCTCGGTCACGCACCGCGCCTCCTGACCGATCGATGGGCACGATCGGCTACCTGCACACCTCTCCGGTCCACGTCCCGACCTTCGACCGTCTCACCCGCGGTGCCGACGCGGCGGTGAAGGCGCTCCATCTCGTCGACGAGGGCGCGTTGGCGACGGCTCGGGCGGGTGACCCGCAGGATGTAGCCGAGCTCGTCGCCCGACAGGTGAAGAACTTGGCCGACGGGGGCGCGGAGGTCATCGTCTGCACGTGTTCGACGATCGGTGGGGTCGCGGAATCCGTGGGGCCACAGGTGTTCTCGGGTTCAGTGCTGCGTGTCGACCGACCGATGGCCAGACGCGCGGTTGCTCAGGGCTCCCGCGTTGGTGTCGTCGCGGCGCTCGAGTCCACCGTCCAGCCGACCGTGGAACTCCTCCGTGAGGAGGCTGCTGCCGCGGACCGTGAGATCGACGTCGTCGTGGAGGTGGCCGAGGGCGCATGGGCGCATTTCGAGGCAGGTGACCACGCGGCATACCTCGCTGTCGTTGCCGCGTCGGCGCGTTCCATGGCGATGAGGGCCGATGTCGTCGTGTTGGCTCAGGCCAGCATGATGGGTGCTCTCGACCTCCTTGCCGAGGTGGTGACGCCGGTGCTGGCGAGTCCGCCGGCCGCGGTCGCGCACGCGCTCGACCTGCTCTGAACGCCCTTGCGCCCAGTGTCCAGTCAGGCCCGGGCTCTGGCGCGCGCCTGACTGGACACCACGACGATGGTGGGCGTCAGCGGAGGAGGAAGTACTCCAGAGCCGGGGACGCTGACACGTCCTGGCAGGGGTAGCCGAGCGTCGTCACGTGGGCCGCGAAGTCCTCGTCGCCGGCCACGCCCTCGAACGCGCACAGCACGCGCCCGTAGTCGGTTCCGTGGCTGCGGTAGTGGAACATCGTGATGTTCCAGCGTGTCCCGAGTTCGGTGAGGAACCGGCTCAGTGCCCCCGGGTGCTCGGGAAACTCGAAGCTGTAGACCTCCTCGTCGACGCCGGGGGAGCGGCCGCCGATCATGTAGCGCACGTGCGTCTTGGCGGTGTCGTCGGTCGACAGGTCAACGGACTCGTAGCCCGCGGCGGTGAGGTTCTCGTGGATCTCGCGCCCCTCGGCCGCACCGCCGGTGAGCTGGACACCGACGAAGATGCGGGCCCGATCGGAGCCGTCACTGCGGTAGTTGAACTCCGTGACCGAGCGGCCGGCCAGGACGTCGACGAACGCGAGGAAGGCGCCAGCGCGGTCGGGGATCGTCACACCGAACAGCGCCTCACGGTGCTCGCCGATCTCGGCCCGCTCGCTGATGTAGCGCAGCGTGTCGAAGGGGACGTTGGCACCGGAGAGGATGTGCGCCAACCTTTCTCCCTGTATGCCGTGTGCTTCCGCGTACTTCTTCAGTCCTGCGAGCGCCACGGCACCTGCCGGCTCGGCGACAGCGCGGACGTCCTCGAAGATGTCCTTGACAGCCGCGCAGATCTCGTCGGAATCAACGGTGATCACGTCGTCGAGGTAGCGCCGACAGAGGTCGAACGTGAGGTCTCCGATCCGCTTGACGGCGACCCCCTCGGCGAAGCGGCTGACCTCCGGCAGCTCCATGGGCTCGCCGGCACCCAGAGCGGCGGTGAGGCACGCCGCGTCGGCCGGCTCGACACCGATGACCTTGATGGCCGGCATGAGGTTCTTGATGAGAACGGCGACTCCGGCGGCGAGACCACCGCCCCCGACGGGCACAAAGACCCGGTCGAGGTGGGCGTCCTGCTGGATCAGCTCGAGGCCGATCGTGCCCTGCCCGGCGATGACGAGGGGATCGTCGAAGGGGGCGACGTAGGTCAGACCCCGTTCGTCGGCCAGTCGCAGAGCCTCTGCCTTGGCGGTGTCGAAGGTGTCCCCGACGAGGAGAACCTCGGCTCCGTGGCCGCGGACCGCGCCGACCTTGATGGGAGCCGTGGTCACGGGCATGACGACGACGGCGTGAACGCCGAGGAGGGACGCCGAGAGGGCGACGCCCTGGGCGTGGTTGCCGGCCGACGCCGTGATGACCCCGCGCGCGCGTTCCTCGTCTCCGAGCGCCCGCATCCGCGTGTAGGCACCCCGGATCTTGAAGGAGTGGATGGGCTGCCGGTCCTCTCGCTTCACCGAGACGGTGTTGTCGAGGCGTGCCGAGAGTGACTCCATGGGCTCGAGCGGGCTCACCACCGCAGCTTCGTAGACGGGAGCTCGCAGCACCGCTCTCAGGTGCTCCGAGCCGTTGCCCGGTCCAGCGTGCACAGGGATGGACATGAGGACAAGCAAACCCCGACAACAGCAACAGGGACAGGCTGACCATCAGGCGAGACAAGCGAGACGGCCAACACGTGAGGCCGGTGCGGTGCGGGGCCATCAGTGGGTCCATGGCCATCGCACTCAGTCGTCCTCCAGGAACTCGACGACGGACGCGATGACCTCGGGGTCGCGCAGGATGGAGCGGTGGCCGAGTTCACGCTCAATGATCGAGAGGTGGCTGCCGTGCCACGCGTGCGCGACTGCGACTCCTTCGTGGACAGGAACCTCGGCGTCGTGACGTCCGTGAACGATGAGCGCATCGATGTCGATCCACTCATGGGCCTGGGCCGGACCATCGAAGTCACCCAGGGACACGTTGCGCTCTTTGCCGATGGCCGACAGGAGCCGCGCGAGGACCTTGGGACCGGCGCCGATCTGACGGGTCATCCCCTCGACTGCGGTGTTGATGGTGGCGCGTGGGGCGAGGAGGACGCACTTATCCACGCTGAGTCCGTGCCCGAGCGCGTGGTAGGTCGGCAGCGCACCGACCGAGTGAGCGACGACGGCATATGCCGGTCCCAGAGCGTCGAGAAGCTGGGTCCATTTCGTGGCGGCCTCGAACCCGCCCATCCGCCGCGGGACGCGGGCCGACTCACCGTGACCCAACCAGTCGAAGGTGACCACACGGAAGCCTCGTTCGGCGAGTGGTCCGACGAACCATGCGAACTGGTGGCCCCATCCGAGCGCGCCGTGTGTCAGGTAGACCGTGCGGTCTCCGGCACCCCACTCCCACGCGGCGACGCGACCACCTTCGACCGAGACGCTGACGGCACGACCCGGCGTGAAACCCTCCGGCCGTCGTGCCCGCACCCGTTCGGGCGGTCGAGGCGGATTGCCCGCCACGCTGTGCGCGAGACGCGCGCCGACCGCGGGCGCCCATCTTTCGGCGATCCCGAAGACCACCCTCACCGGTGCCGGGTAGTAGGCCGGAGCCTTCTCTGGGGAGCGCGGCGCGGGCGTGACGAGATCTGTCATGACACCGACCCCTGATCCTTGATCTTGTATGCCGTCCGCCCACCCTTGCGGGCCGCTCGCCTCGCCTTCGTCCTCCGTGCCGCGATCTGCACGGGCATGAGGATTTCTGGGAGAGGGGGCGATGGGAGGTGAACCTCCGGCAGGGGAACCTTGGGCAGGTGGACCGGGAGATGGACCGACGGCAGGTGCGTGGGTGGGAGATGGGCCGCCGCGCCCGCCACCCGCACGACGATGCCCGGGCGCATGAGGGCCTGCGGAGGGTCGAGCATGTTGACGACGCGCAGGAACGCCCGCGCGAGTTCGGGGTCCGATCTGGCACCGTGTTGGACCGCGGCGACGTAGCTGACGAACGCCTTCTCGCTCCGGCCCTCACCTGTGCCGCGGATGCCATGGACGGCTGTCACGACCATGTCCCATGCCTGGTCGACGATGGCTACGGCGCGGCGATGGTAGGCGTCCACCCGCTTGTCTCGAGCCCCCGACTGGGCGAGCTCGTCGTGCAGGGCGACGGCCTGGAGTGCCGCGACGCTCATGCCCTGACGGAAGTTGGGGTCGAGGCTGCAGAGGGCATCCCCGATGACGGCGTACCCGGACGGCAGTGTCGTTCGCTCGATCCGACGTCGGGTGCTGTGCGGGAGGCGATACGGCCGCGGCGGCTCCAAGACCTCATGTGTGTCGAGGAGCTCTCCGATCTCGGGGGCATCGACGGAGTGTCCGAAGGCGCGGAACCCCTCTGGATCGGCGGGTGGCGGGCGGTCCTCGTAGCTGGTCAGGGTGAGGGTCCAGGCCCCGTCCTCCTGGGCGAGTGCGAGGCCTTGGCGTGGGGTCTGCCGCGTCGCCAGGGACAGCACGCCTGTGCGGCCCCCGACATCGCCGGATGAGCGGGCAAGGTGTGTGGTTGCGCAGCGGACACCCACGGCGAAGGCTTCGTGCTCCGGGACATCCCAACCCTCGCGCGCGAACCATGCGGCGGCCCGTCCCGGGCTTCCCGTGGCGTCCACGACCAGGTCGGCGTCGAGGGATTCGTCCTCGCCCTCCTGATCACCGGGATCGTGAATGTGCGCGCCGGACACCCGGGGTCGTCCCATCGTGAGCTCGCCGCGCAGCCCGCGAACGTCCGTGTTGTCGAGAAGGGTGACCACGGCGAGTTCGCGGACACGAGATCGCAGGTAGGCCTCGAGCATCAGCCGCGAGACTGCGAGGCTGTCAGCGCCAGCCACGGTGGCGGTCAGGCGCCCGCCGCCGGCGAAGGTGTGGACCTCCGCGGCGCTGTCGCCCTTGTGTGCTCCCAGCACGACGAGGTCATGGCTCGCGCCCGGCAGGAGTTCGTCGATGGCGGCACATCCAGAGGCGAGCAGGGCGTGGCTCTGCTGGGCCTGAGGTGTGCCGGGGCGGGGACCGGGCTGATCGGGGAGCGGGTCGCGTTCGACGACGACGACTCGATCCGCGAACGGCGCCACCGCAGCGGCGGCGAGAAGCCCAGCGATGCTCCCGCCAAGGACGAGCACGGTGCCCAGGTGCCGCGGGTGAATCGGTGCACCGTGATCTGGGTCGTGCGTCGGGAACGCGGGGGTGGCGAACATGGCAGGTCCTCTCGTCGCGGTTCGCCTCAGACAGTCCTCCTGTCGGGTGCTCACTGGACAGACCATCTGGTGCTCACGTGCTCAGGCCGACTCCCTGCGCTCCACGACCTGTGCTCACTCCACCCGGGCTCGCGTGACCTGGCGGTCGCCGTGGATCTCCCACCCCCACAGGACCTCAATGACCCGATCGATGCCCTTGGTGAGGTGACGGCGATACGTGCTGAACGGCATACCGAGAACTTCAGCAGCGGCCTCATGGGTGGGTGCGCGGCGCACGAAGGTCCGGTCCACTGCGCGCGCAGCACGCTCTGTCGCGGGGTCGTCCTCGACCACCGCAACCGCGTCGATGATCGCCTCGCGCAGAGCCGCCGGGCGGTCGGGATCGGCGGTCTCGCGGGGTACGAGTGAGGAATGGGTCAGGGGGTTGCTGACCAGCGAATGTGGGGTGTCGAGGTCACGCAATGCTTGGCGCACGTGGGTGTCGAAGTCGGAACGTGACCACGCGATGGGGGCGGCAAACGGGCCGACAGCACCGGACTCGTCGGTCTCCCGGATCGCCATCTCGGCGCTCCAGACCGCAAACGGGCTCCGGCCGAAGTCGCGTGCCCAGATGCTCGCGGTCCGACCGTCGGCAAGGGGTTGCGTGGCGATCTCGGACATCCCCACGAACGCGAGGACCGTGCTCCATTCGTCGATCCGGGTCGTGGCGGTGACCACCCAACCCAGGCCCGGCGTGCTCCACTCCTTGAGGGACTCGATGGACATGACGTCGATGACCGTGCCCTGGTGGCTCCGGTCGGCACTCACGGCGATCTCGTAGAGGACCCGCTCGCCCGGCTCCGGCGGCCGCAACGCCTTGATGGTGGACCACGCGGCCGCGGTCACAGGGTCGGCCTGTCGCTCGGACTCGGATGCGAGGTCGAGGCGGATCAACGCGGCGCAGCCGATGAGGGTGCCCTCGTCGTCGTCGATGGCGAAGTGGCTCCCCGGCTGCGCCGCGAGCCACGCGCGGCGTCCGGCGGCACGGGCCGGTCCTTCGACGGCGGTGACCATCGCGAGCACGGCGTCGTGTTCGTCAGGGCGCACCGGACGCATGCTGGAGTGACCGAGCGACGAGAAGTCCATGGCCAGTCGGGCTGCGGGATGAGGACGGCTGAGGTAGACGAGGTCGGTCGCTGCGCGTTGCCGCATCACGTCGTCACCGTGCTGGAACCGACTCCCGATGGCCTTGCGCAATGCGGCATGGAGACTGCGATAGGCCTCCGGGTCGCGCCATCGGAGGTCAAAGTCGAGGGCGTCCCTGACGATGTCGTGCAGGGCGAGCCCGTCGGGGTGGAGCTCCGCGTAGGGGCGATCACGCAACCACTGCAACACGTCGTCGGCCGTGACCGAGTCGACCTGGAGCACCCGGCGAAGCAGGCTCCGGTCGACGCGCCGGGCGTGGGCGGCCGCGTTGAGGGCGTGCCGGTGGAGAGGGTCCTCCACGTCGTCGACGAAGGCCCGGAGCAGCTGGCCGGCTGGGTCGAGGTGGACATCAGCCGCGTCACCGGTGGGAAGGGTGAGTTCTGGGATCGTCCCCGACGGATCCGCGTCGGGTGGGGTCGGGGTGCCATCGCCGTCATGCAGGGCGCTCACGTAGGCGTCGGCCGCGATGACGAGGGCCAGCGGATGCCCGTACGTCGAAGTGACGATGGGTTCGACGTCGACAAAGCCCGGCACCCCGCGAGAGTGCAGGAGATCGGCGGCAGCCATCCGGTCAAGGTTGCGCAGGGGAAGGACGTCGACGACACCGGCGACCCGCAGCCGAACGTCGATCTCACGGGGACGGTGTCGCGAGGCGATGATGACGCGGGTGTCCGTCGGCAGGGAAGGCACGACGTCGCTCCAGAACCAGGGCTCAAGCGTGCGCACGACCTCGAAGCGGTCGATGAAGACGACGGAACCGGTGGGGAGGGTGTCCCGCAGCGTCGTCGGGTCGTCGGTGCCGAGGGCGTCGAGCAGCCCGTCCTGCCCGCCGTCGAGATCCGCGCAGTCGAGCCAGACCGTTGGTCGGTCGGCCTCGTAGGCCACACGCTCCACCTCGCGGAGGAAGCACGTCTTGCCCACGCCCCCCGGACCGTGGACGTGGAGGGCGCTCGCGGTGCCGTCAGCGCGAAGAAACTCCCGGGCGAGGCGAATCTCGTCGTCCCGTCCGATGACACGGCTACCGCCTGCGCGAAGCCGATCGGCCACGGTCGGCCTCATCCACCCATCGTCCCACCGAGCACAGAGCCGGTATGCCGTTTGGTCAGGTCCGAATCCGGCTCTCGGGTCACCCCGACTGATTGCCCCGGTGCGCACGGCCAAGGCTGCAGCGGTGGGCAATCAGTGGGTCTGTGGGGAGAGGACCTTGGCGCGCTTGGGGATGGAGAGGGCGATGACGACGCTCGCGAAGCACAGCACCGCCGCCAGCAGCCACGCCGAGCTGTAGCTGCCCGACTCCGTCCGCACCCAGCCGGCGATCGACGCCCCGACGCCGGCACCAACCATGTGCGCCGCGAAGACCCAGCCGAAGACGATGCCCGAGTCCTCGATACCGAAGTGCTGTCGACACAACGCCACCGTCGGCGGCACGGTCGCCACCCAGTCCAGGCCATAGAAGACGATGAACACCCACAGGCCCGGCTGGACATTCGGCCCGAGGACGGCGTCGATCGCCAGCAGCGACAGCCCGCGCCCGCCGTAGTAGATCGCGAGCAGGATCCGGGAATCGACCCGGTCGGTGAGCCAGCCTGACGCGATGGTCCCGGCGATGTCGAAGATCCCGACGAGGGCGAGCAGGCCGGCAGCAGTCTGGGTCCCCATCCCGTGGTCGTGCGCGGCCGGGATGAAGTGGGTCTGCATGAGGCCGTTCGTCGACCATCCGCACACCCAGAAGGTCAGCATCAGCGCCCAGAACGTCCAAGTCCTCGACACCCGCGCCAGCACCGACACGGGCAATCGGGCGGGGGACTGGGTGGGAGCGTCACCATCGCGGGTGACGGAAGTCGACTCCACGGCATACCCCTCGGCTGCCCCGAAGGGCAGCAAACCGCGGTCCGCCGGGCGGTCGACGAGGAACAGCCCCGTGAGGACGGCGATCAGCAGCGCCAGCGCGGCCACGATGAGTGCCGCGGAGCGCCACCCGTGCTGGGTCGCTGCCCAGGCGATGGCGGGGAGGAAGATCAGCTGGCCGGTGGCGTTTGCGGCAGCGAAGACGCCCATCACCAGGCCGCGGTGCGAGACGAACCACCGGTTCGCGACGATCGCACCGAAGACGAGCGCCATCGAGCCGGTCCCGATGCCGATGACGAAGCCCCACAGCAGCCACAGTTGCCACGCCGAGGTCATGAACATCGTGGCGGCGCTCGCGAGGCCCACTGCGATCAGGGCGATGGTGACGATCCGGCGCACGCCCCAACGCTCCATGAGGGCTGCGGCGAACGGAGCCGTCAGGCCGTAGAGCACGAGGTTGAGGCTCACGGCGCCGGACGTCGTCGCGCGGGACCAGCCGAACTCCTGCTCCACCGGCTCGAGAAGCACGCCGGTCGAGGAGCGGAACGCCGCCGCTGCAACGAGAGCCCCCAAGGTCACGGCAGCGACGATCCACGCACGATGGATGGGTCGGCGGGGAGGATCGCCGATGAAGGTGTCGCGGGTCGCGGTGAGGTCGTCGGTCACCCTGAGATCTTCGCGTGCGATGACCCGAGTGGGCTAGTGGCAGAAATGCCACAATGTGCAAAGATTCCGCCATGTCCTCCTCTCGCCGAAAGCCCCGACCGCATCGTGTCGTCGTCCTGCTCCTCGAACCGCTCGTGGGATACGACGCGACGATTCCGAGTGCCGTCCTCGGCTCTGCCCAGGACTCCGAGGGGCGTCACCTCTATGACGTGCGAATGGCGTCCCTCGACGGTGGTCCCGTTCAAACAACGACGGGGTATGCCGTTGTGCCACACGGTGATTCGGCTCTTCTTGCGGAGGCCGACACGGTGATCGTGCCGGGCACTCGCGTGCCCGGTCCGCGCTTCGACGGGGTCGTGTCGGATGAACTGGCGATCGCTCTGGGGCGCAGCCGCAAGGACGCGCGCATTGTGTCGATCTGCACCGGTGCCTATGTGTTGGCTGCCGCCGGGTTCCTCGACGGCCGTCGCGCAACGACTCACTGGCAGCACACCGAGACGTTCCGCTCGCTCTATCCGCAGGTCGACCTCGATGAGGACGTCCTCTTCACGGACGACGGCGATGTGCTCACGTCGGCGGGGTTGTCCGCTGGCGTCGACCTCTGCCTGCACCTGCTCCGGCGGGACCACGGGGCGGTCGTGGCCAACGACGTGGCGCGCTACTGCGTCGTCCCGCCGTGGCGTGACGGTGGGCAGGCACAGTTCATCGAACGACCGGTCCCGGTGGTGGACGACGCCTCGACCTCCACGGTCCGGGCGTGGGCCCTGGGCCACTTGGACAAGGACCTCTCGGTCCCCGTGCTGGCCAGGCGGGCTCGGATGTCGGAGCGAACGTTCGCCCGTCGCTTCCGCGACGAGACCGGCCTGACGCCCGCTTCGTGGGTGACGCAGCAACGCGTGCGTCACGCCCAGCACCTGCTCGAGACAACCGATCTCACCGTCGATGTCATTGCGACACGGGCCGGATTCGGGACCGGGGCGTCACTTCGCAAGCACACTGCTGCGACGCTGGGGGTGTCACCGCACGCCTATCGCCGCACCTTCCGCGGCCGCGAGAGCAGGAGCGCATGAGTCGCAGACCCGAACCGTTCGTCGACATCGACGCGCTCGAGACCGCGACCGCCGGGTTGCCGGCGCCCCTGGTGACCGTCGATCTTGACGCGTTCGACGTCAACGCCGATGACCTCGTGCGGCGGGCGGCAGGCCGACCGATTCGGGTCGCGAGCAAGTCGGTGCGCTGCCGCTCGCTGCTGCGTCGAGTCCTCGACCGACCCGGCTTCGCCGGGATCATGGCGTATGCCGTCCCCGAGGCCGTGTGGCTCGCTCGCCAGGGCTTCACGGACGTCTTCGTGGCCTACCCGAGCGTGGACGTCGAGTGGATCCGCGTCGTCGCCGAGGACGAGCAGCTGCGTGACGAGATCACGTTGACGATCGACAGTGTCGAGCAGGTGCGCTTCCTGGCCGATGTCGTGGGCGTCCGGAGTGGGGTGCGTGTCGCGCTCGACGTCGACAGCTCGCTGCGGGTGGGGCGGTTGCACCTCGGGGTGCGGCGGTCGCCCCTGCGGACGCCCGCCGACGCGCTCGCCGTGACGCGGGCGGCTCTGGACGTCGGACTGCGCGTCGTGGGCGTCATGTTCTATGACGCCCAGGTCGCCGGGCTGCCCGATCGGGGCCCTCATCTCGCGGCCCTCAAGAAGAGGTCCCTGAGCGATCTCGCCGAGCGACGGGCGCCCTTGGTCGAGGCGGTCCGCGCGCTCACAGACCTCGAGTTCGTCAACGGCGGCGGCACTGGCAGCCTCTCCCGTCTCGCTGCGGCCGACACCCTGACGGAGTTCGCTGCGGGCTCGGGCCTCTACGGCCCGGCGCTCTTCGACGCCTACGACGACTTCACGCCACGGCCGGCAATGGTCTTTGCGCTCCCGGTGGTGAGGCGGCCCGGGAAGGGGATCGTCACGGCATACGGCGGCGGTTATGTCGCGAGCGGCGAGCCGGGGTGGTCCCGGCT
Organism: Knoellia sinensis KCTC 19936; assembly: GCF_000768705.1. GTDB lineage: Bacteria > Actinomycetota > Actinomycetes > Actinomycetales > Dermatophilaceae > Knoellia > Knoellia sinensis. The sequence goes on along the minus strand of NZ_AVPJ01000003.1, from coordinate 254,827 downwards.
TCCCAGCCCGATCGGGCGAGCCCTGTCACTGCTGCGTACGGAAGGGGCCGGCGAGGTGCAGACTCCCCTGCGGGGCAGAGCCGCGGATCGGCTGCGCCTCGGCGACCGTGTGTGGATGCGCGGCGCCAAGGCTGGGGAGTTGCTCGAGCGGTTCGACCACGTGCACCTCGTCCAGCAGGGCCGTCTCGTCGAGACCGTCCCGAGCTATCGCGGAGAAGGGCAGAACTTCGGATGACGACCACGACGGGGCGCGAACGGACGCCGACGTGGACCAACTGGGCCGGCACTGCTTCGGCGTCGCCGGCGCGCGTAGTGGAGCCGCGCTGCTCGGACGAGGTGGCCGACGTTGTGGTGAGCGCGGCTGCGCGCGGCGAGAAGGTCAGGGTCGTGGGGTCGGGGCACTCGTTCACGCCGTTGTGCGCCACCGACGGGACGCATGTGCGGCTGACTCACCTCAGCGGCATCCTCGACGTCGACCGAGCGCTCGGTCGGGTTCGAGTCGCCGGCGGCACCCCGCTGCACGTGCTCAACCCCATCCTCGAGGGGCTGGGGTTGGCCCTGCCCAATCTCGGTGACATCGACCGCCAGACGATCGCGGGTGCCATCGCGACAGGGACGCACGGGACGGGGGTGCGGCATCAGGGCATCGCCTCGGCCGTGGTGGGGCTGACTCTCGTGTTGGCTGATGGATCGGTTGTGTCCGTTGATGATGCGCACGATGTCGAGCTGTTCGAAGCGGCACGGGTGGGGCTGGGAGCGTTCGGCGTCGTGACCGAGGTGGAACTGCAGTGCGTGCCGGCGTTCCGGCTGCGTGCGCTGGAGACGCAGGCGCGGTTGTCGGACGTCCTCGCCAACTATGAGCAGATGGTCGCTGAACACGACCATGTTGACGTCCTGTGGTTCAAGCACTCGGATCGCGTTCTCCTGAAGCGGAATTCGCGGGTCGATTCGTCTGACGCAGGGGAGTCGCAACCACGCTGGCAGGCGTGGCTTGACGACGAACTCCTCGGCAACAGGACGTTGGAGGCGGTCAATCGTCTTGCTGCCGCGGCACCCCGTCTGGCCCCCGTCATCAACGAGATCAGCGGCCGGGCGATCGGCAACAAGGACCACACGGACGTCTCGTGGAAGGTCTTCTGCAGTTCGCGGAAGGTTCGCTTCAAGGAGAGCGAGTATGCCGTCCCGCTCGCCTCCCTGCCCGCCGTCATCGGCGAGCTGCGCGCGTGGATCGACAAGCACGGCACGGCCTACCCGTTCCCGGCCGAGATCCGCTCACTCGGAGCCGACGACGTGTGGCTGTCGACGGCATACGAGCGGGAAAGTGCCTATGTCGCGGTGCAGCAGTACCACCGGATGGACGACGGAGGGATCTTTGCGGCGTTCGAGTCGATCGTGCGCGAGCACGATGGGCGGCCGCACTGGGGGAAGCTGCACACGTTGGGCGCGGAGGACTTCGCGCGGCTGTATCCGAGGTTCGGGGACGTGCTGCGAGTCCGGGACCGGGTCGACCCCGACCGCCGCTTCGCCAACGACCACCTCACCCACGTGCTGGGCGCCTGAACCATGGGTCTTCTCGCGGCGGCTCTCCGCATCATGGGCGTCGGACTTCTGCTCGTGCTGGTTGGCTGCTCGGGAACGCCAAACGATGCGGACCTCCCGGGTGTGTGGCAGTCGAACGACCGAGCATCGGTGACGATCGTGGAGAGTGGCTCGTTCGAGATCGTTGACTTCCCCAGGGGCCTGGTTGGGGCCGGAGACGCGTCCGAGTTGGACGGCCGTGGAACCTGGGAGCGCGTCGGTGACGAGGGCCTGTTCTTCACGCTCGACTCTGCGGATTCCCCGGACCTCGACGGGGCGGGGTTCCTCATGCAGCTGAGGCGATCGGGACCGGATTGGGATCTCGTCGGAGGTGGCGACGACTCGGTCACGTTCACCCGGAGTGACGTCGAGTGACGCGCGCGTGATGTGACTGAGGTCGTTGCGCCGGAGCGAGAGGGCGGCGTGGCCACCTTCTGTCGGTGCTCTGCGATGGGATAGGCGTCCTCCGTTCGTGAGCAACGACGGGCCGCTTGACGTCGTGTCGGCGTGCCGTTGACAAGGAATCTTGTCGCAAGTAACTTTGCGAAAGAAGGTGAGTGGGCGTGGTCAACGACGAGCCCATCATCTTGGAATCAGCCCATCGTCACGGAGCTTCGGAGGCCGACATGCTCCACGCGCTCCGATTCGCCACCCACCACGTGAGTCAGTCCGACGACCTGGTGATGTTCATCGGGCCGGACGCGACCGGAGCGCCCGTTGAGGTCGGTGTCGTCGCCTGGTGGGGTGGAGAACTCGCCGTCGTGCACGCCCTGCGCCCTGCCCGAACCAAGTACCTGAGGTGATCCCATGCGACGTTCGCTGAAGGATCTCATCGAGCACGCTGACCAGCTGGCGGATGTCTTCGAGAACTACCAACCCAAAGCGGGAGACCTTGACGCGCCGCTTTCGCCGCTCATGGCAGTCAAGCTCGCCGCGTTCCGGCGGGCAGCCGCCGAGAAGGAGTTGGCCGAAGCCATTCAGCAAGCGCGCGCAGCTCACGTCTCATGGCGTGAACTCGGTGAGGCCATCGGCACGAGCGGTGAGGCTGTGCGCCAGCGCTACGCAGCATCGTGATCCTGTCAGCGGTTCCTCGGTGAGCCACGCCGTCGCGAAGCACGCGGGGCCGGCCGATACCTTGACGCCGTGCTGGAGATTCGTCCGAACTGCGAGTGCTGTGATGTCGACCTTGCGCCGGAGTCACCGGACGCGATGATCTGCACCTTCGAGTGCACGTGGTGCACTTCCTGCGTCGACTCGTGCTTGGGTGGTGGGTGCCCGAACTGCGGGGGCGACCTTCAGCCCAGGCCTGTCCGGCCGGTTGACAAACTTGCGGCGTCCCCGGCATCGACCACACGAGTGGTCCAGAAGGGTCTGCACCGCACGTAGCGCGGAGGGCCAGGGACAGAATCAATGCCTCTTGATATCATTGTCCTGATATCAGGAGGAGGGGTTGTCGTGGAACAGATCCTCATCCGCAATCTGCCCGCCGGGACCAAGGCGGCAATCAAGGCGCGCGCCAAGCGGCACCACCGCTCGGTGGAGGCCGAAGCTCGCGAACTGCTGGCCCGCGCCCTTGAGGGTGACGAGCCGACGATCGTGGATCTCCTGAGCACCGACCTGGGTGTGGAGATCGAGTTCGAGCCTGAGCGACTGGGGCTCAACGCGCGCAGCGCTGACCTGTGAGTTATGTCCTCGACACCAACGTGGTGTCAGCCCTACGTATCCGCGGGAGGCACCCGGCCGTCGAGGCCTGGGCGGTGTCTGTGCCGATCGCGGACCAGTTCGTCGCCGCGACGACCATCGCCGAGATCGAACGAGGAGTCGTCGCGAAGGAGCGGTCCGACGCGGTGCAGGGGGCGGTGCTGCGCCGTTGGTTCGAGGGCAACGTCCTGCCGGCGTTCGCCGACCGCGTGCTGTCGTTCGACCTAGCGGCTGCGCGGCTCCTCGCCGCCTACCGGGTTCCCGAACACGCACCCTTCGACGACGCGCTCATCGCCGCGATCGCTGAGGCAGCCGAGATGACTGTCGTGACCCGCAACGTCAAGCACTTCACACCGCTGGGCGTCGCCTGCCTCGACCCATGGCGAACCAAGGCCGCTCGTGACTGAACGCTGGTTCAAGGGTTCGACACTGATGACCTCGATGCTCCTGATGGCGTTGGTGGGTCTCCTCGTGTCGTGCGGGGTCCCGGGGGCGGCGGATCCACGGGCGTACCCCGACTCCCAAACCGGCATCACCCTCGACGAGGCGCTACGGCTGAATCACGTTGCCCTCCCGGCCGACGCGTCAGACGTTCGGTACTCGGCTGACGCCAACCGTGAGGTCTCCCTCGACCTGACCTTTGTCACGGGGTGTCAGGACATTCCGGATTTCCTCAGGTCTGCAGGCGTGACGGAAAAGCTCGGTTCTACGGAACTGTCGCCGGCCGCCCTGATGTGGGGGCTGGCAGGCGAGCGCGACTGGGCGGTCGACGGTGACACGCCCTTCCTCAGCCAGGAGTTGTCCGATGACTCTCGCTACCGCGAGCTGGCGGTGACCGAAACCGCGAGCGGCCAGTGCCGGGTCTTCTACGTCACCGGAACCGTCTGATCGCTGCCACGGCCTGACATCAGGGGCAGGGCTCGGTCGTGGCGAAGGCGGGGTCACGCTCGGCCACGCGGCGGGCGCGGCGTGTCCGGTGAGCCTGGCGGAGTGAGTCGATGGACAGCAGCACCAACGCCACCCAGACGATCCCGAACCCGACCCACAGGGCGCCCGACACGTTTTCCCTGAGCAGCACGACTCCGATGACCAGCTGCAGCATCGGCGTGATGAACTGGATGAGACCGATCGTCACCAGCGGGACCCGCCGGGCGGCTGCAGCAAAGAACAGCAACGGGATCGCCGTCACCACGCCAGCGGCCACGAGCAGTCCCGTGTGCCACGGGCCCTCGCCGCCGAAGGTGAGGGAGCCCTGCGAGCCCAACCACACCAGCACCCCGACGGCCACGGGTGCGAGCACCAGCGTCTCGACAGTCAGCGAGTGCATCGCGTCGAGCGTCGCGCCGACCTTCTTCTTGACCAACCCGTAGAACGCGAACGAGAACGCCAACGACAGTGCGATCCACGGGAACTCGCCGCCGGCAACGGTGAGATACACGGCCGCGACAGCAGCGACCGCCACCGCAGCCCACTGAAGCGGTCGCAGCCGCTCGCGCAGCACCACCACCCCGAGCCCCACCGTCACGATGGGGTTCAGGAAGTAGCCCAGCGCAGCGGCATACGTCCGCCCCGTGATGACGGCCAACACATAGATGACCCAGTTGACCGCGATGAGCAGCGCTGCGAGCGTCAGCCCGCCGAGCAGCCGCGGGCGAGCCACCACAGTCCGCAGCCACGCCCAGTCCCGGCGCACCATGAGGACCAGGGCACAGAACGCCAGCGTCCACAGGATCCGGTGCGCGAGGATCTCGAACGCACCCGACGGCTTGAGGGCGTGGAAATAGAGCGGGAACAGGCCCCAGATGCCATAGGCCGCAAAGCCAAAGGCAGTCCCGCGCCTGACTTCGTGGTCGCCGTCCAATGGCGTCATCTCGACGCCAACGTCACGCCACCGTCCAGGTGTCACGCCCACGGAGCAGCGCGGCCAGGTCGTCGTCCGTCGCCGGACCGCCAGCAGTGGTGACCGCAGCCTCGACCTGCGCGCGCACCCCGTCGTCATAGGTCGGACGCGACACCGATCGGAAGATGCCCATCGGCACGTGCGTCATCTCGGGGGAGTCGAGCCGTGACAACGCGAACGCCTGACTCGGGTCGTCGGCACCCGCGTCGTGCACGACGACATCCGCGCCCTCTGCGGAAGCCGCAGGGACGAACTCGAGGCCACCACCCGGCATACGGACCAAGGTCTTGCGGTCGTCCTCTGGGCCGACCTGCACCGGCTCGCCGTCGAGGAGGTGCACGAGCCGCGCCTCCTGCTGAGTGCGGTCCTTGATGAGGTCGAACGCGCCGTCGTTGAAGATCGGGCAGTTCTGATAGATCTCGACGAGCGAGGTCCCCCGGTGCTCTGCGGCGGCCTGCAGGATGCCCGTGAGGTGCTTGCGATCAGTGTCCGTGGTGCGCGCGACGAAGGTCGCCTCCGCACCGAGCGCCAACGACACCGGGTTGAACGGCTGGTCGACCGACCCCATCGGCGTCGACTTCGTCACCTGGCCGACGCGCGAGGTGGGGGAGTACTGACCCTTGGTCAGGCCGTAGATCTCGTTGTTGAACAGCAGGATCGTCATGTTGACGTTGCGGCGCAGCGCGTGGATGAGGTGGTTGCCACCGATCGACAGCGCGTCACCGTCACCCGTCACGACCCACACGTTCTGGTCCGGCCGCGACGTGGCGAGGCCGGTCGCGATCGACGGTGCACGCCCGTGGATCGAGTGCATGCCATAGGTGTCGAGGTAGTAGGGGAAGCGGCTCGAGCAACCAATGCCGGAGACGAACGTGATGTTCTCGCGCTTGAGTCCCAGCTCGGGCAGGAACGACTGCACCGCCGCGAGGATCGCGTAGTCCCCGCAGCCCGGGCACCAGCGCACCTCCTGGTCGGAGGTGAACTCCTTCTTGGTCTGCTTCGCCGCGTCCGGAGCAAGCAGAGGTATGCCGGCCAGTCCGCTCGGGCGCGTCGGTGCGCCGTTGCTCGCGGCGACTCCACCAGCCGTCGCGTTCAGGGCGTCGCGGCTGTTGTCGATGGCGGTCACTTGAGCTCCTCGAGGTGGGTGAGGATGACGTCGGCGAGATCGACCGTGGAGAACGGCAGGCCTCGCACGGAGGTGTGGGGGCGGACGTCGACGAGGAACTCGGCGCGCAGCAGCATCGACAGCTGGCCAAGGTTCATCTCGGGGACGACGACGCGGTCGTAGGACCGCAGGACCTCGCCGAGGTTGGCGGGGAAGGGGTTGAGGTTGCGCAGGTGCGCGCTGGCGACGGAGTGGCCGGCGTTGCGAACAGCCCTGACAGCAGCGGCGATCGGTCCCTGGGTTGAACCCCACCCGAGGATGAGCACGCGCGCGTCACCCGACGGGTCCTCGACCGCGAGGTCGGGAATGCCCGCGATGCCGGCGACCTTGGCGGCGCGCAGGCGCGTCATCTTGTCGTGGTTGTCGGGATCGTAGGAGATGTTGCCGGTGACGTCGGCCTTCTCGATGCCGCCGATGCGGTGCTCGAGGCCGGGCGTGCCCGGAATGGCCCACGGGCGGGCGAGCGTCTCGGGGTCGCGCAGGAACGGGTGGAAGACCGGCTCACCCTTGTCGTCGACACCGTTGGGCTCGCTCGCGAACTCGACCTGCAGGTCGGGGAGGTCGGCGACCTCCGGCACGGCCCATGGCTCGGAACCGTTGGCGAGGTAGCCGTCACTGAGCAGGAAGACAGGAGTCCGGTATGCCGTCGCGATCCGGACCGCTTCGAAGGCTGCGTCGAAGCAGTCGGCGGGGGTCGACGGCGCGATGATCGGGACGGGCGACTCACCGTTGCGGCCGAACATCGCCTGGAGGAGGTCGGACTGCTCGGTCTTGGTCGGCAGGCCGGTCGAGGGCCCGCCCCGCTGGACGTCGACGATGATCAGCGGCAGTTCGAGCGAGACGGCGAGGCCGATCATCTCGGACTTCAGCGCGACACCCGGACCGGACGTCGTCGTCACACCGATGGCGCCGCCGAAGCTCGCGCCGAGAGCGATGCCGATGCCGGCGATCTCGTCCTCGGCCTGCATCGTCGTGATGTTGTGGCGCTTGAGTGCGGAGAGAGCGTGGAGGATGTCGGAGGCCGGGGTGATCGGGTAGGACCCGAGCACGAGCGGCAACTTGGCCTGGTGGGCAGCGGCGACGAGACCGTGCGCCAGGGCCGTGTTGCCCGTGATGTTGCGATAGGTGCCCGGGGGCATCACGGCCGGGGCGATCTCGTAGCTCGACGCGAAGTCCTCGGTCGTCTCGCCGTAGTTCCAGCCCGCCTTGAGGGCGGTGAGGTTGGCCTCGAGGATCTCGGGGTGGGCGCCGAACTTCTTGGCGAGGAACGCCTCGGTGCCGGCGGTGGGCCGCGTGTACATCCACGACAGGAGCCCGAGCGCGAACATGTTCTTGGCGCGCTCCTTCTCCTTGCGGGTCAGGCCGTCAAAGGCGGCGAGCGCCTCGACGGTGATCGACGTGAGTGGCACGGGGTGGACGTGGAAGGACTCGAGCGTGCCGTCATCGACCGGGTTCTCGGCGTAGCCGACCTTGGCCAGCGCGCGCTTGGTGAACTCGTCGGTGTTGATGATGATCGTCGCGCCGCGGGGCACGTCGGCGAGATTGGCCATGAGGGCGGCCGGGTTCATCGCGACGAGGACGTCTGGGGCGTCACCGGGCGTGAGGACCTCATGGTCGGCGAAGTGGAGCTGGAAGCTCGACACTCCGGGCAGCGTGCCCTGGGGTGCGCGGATCTCGGCCGGGAAGTTGGGCAGCGTCGACAGGTCGTTGCCCATCGCTGCGGTCTCCGAGGTGAACCGGTCTCCGGTGAGTTGCATGCCGTCGCCGGAGTCCCCCGCGAAACGGATGACGACACGATCGAGTTTCTGCACGGTCTTGCTGGACATGAACACCTGACTCGAGAGACGTCCGTCGGGCCCGAATGTGTGATACCCGGCGTTCCACCCATCGTACGACTCAGGTAAGGCAACACTTTGGACGTGTCCACGGTGAGATGAGAGCCGTGGCGGACCCGAGAAAGGTCGAGATGGTAGGAAACGCCGAGTGCGGGCAGGCTCCACCGGCGTTTCCTACTATCTCGACCCGGCGGGAGCCCTTCGCCCCGCGTGGCGCCATTAGGCTTCGGCCCATGACCGGATACGTGGTTGCAGCGGCAGTGCTGGCGACCGGCCTGCTGCTCGTCATCGCCGCGTCGGGGGCCCGTCATCTCCTGGCCCCCCGGGCAGCCACGCCCGCCAAGCTCACGACCTACGAGTCCGGCGTCGACCCGGTCGGCGAGGGATGGGCGCAGAGCCAGGTGCGCTACCTCGCCTACGCCTTCCTCTATGTCGTCTTCGCCGTCGATGCCGTCTATCTCTTCCCGTGGGCCTACGTCCTGCGCGACTCGAATCTGGGGATGGCCTCGCTCGTCGAGATCGCGATCTTCATCGGCATCATCGTCATCGGGCTGCTCCACGCGGCCCGCCGTGGCCTCCTGCGCTGGACCTGACGGCGCGCAGCGAACGCTCCCCATTGGAGGGTTGCGTACCGAACTCACCCAATTGGACGGTTGGGCACACCACCCTGCCCGTATGCCGGCCGCTCACCTAAGGTGAGCACGTGACCGCAGACCAGCCCGTGATGCTGCCGATGCCGCGCGTCGGACCGGTCGCCGAGCACGCCCCCAAGCCCATCCGGGTCGTCCTCAACTGGGGCCGCCGCTACTCGCTGTGGGTCTTCAACTTCGGTCTGGCCTGCTGCGCGATCGAGTTCATCGCCGCGTCGATGGGGCGCCATGACTTCATCCGGCTGGGTGTCATCCCCTTCGCGCCCGGGCCGCGCCAGGCGGACCTCATGGTCGTGTCCGGCACGGTGACGGACAAGATGGCGCCGGCGATCCGCCGCCTCTATGACCAGATGCCCGAGCCGAAGTACGTCATCTCGTTCGGCGCCTGCTCCAATTCCGGTGGGCCGTACTGGGATTCGTACTCCGTGACCAAGGGTGTCGACCAGCTCATCCCCGTCGACGTCTACGTGCCCGGTTGCCCCCCGCGGCCCGAGGCGCTGCTCCACGGGATCATCCGGCTGCAGGAGCAGATCGCGGGTGAGCGCCTGACCGGACGCGCCATTGCCGAGCGACTCGGCGGGGGTCACGGCCCCACCGATTCCGCACCCCGCTACACGGCACACCGCACTGCGGCAGCGGGCGAGGTGACGCGCGGACGGGTCGAGAGGCCGTCCTGATGCTCATCGTCTTCGGCCTCCTCGCGTTCGTCATCGAGTTCGCCTTCATGGTCGGCGTCTACCTCCTGGCGTCCGGCTTGGTTGGTGGTGGCTTCGGTGGGGTGGTCGTCGGCGTCCTCGCGGTCGTGCTCGTGGCCGCCCTCTGGGGGATGTTCGTCGCGCCCAAGGCGCGCCGCCGTATCCCCAAGGTGCCGAGGGCGCTCGCCGCGGGTGCCGCAGTGGCCGTGGTCGGGGCGGGCCTCCTCGGACTCGGCCATCAACGTTTTGGCCTCGTGCTCATCGGCTCCGGCCTCGTCCTCGTGCTGGCGCAGGTCGCGCTCGACGACGGGCTGACCGACCCGCGAGCCCGCGAACGACGCGAGCAGGCGCGCCAGGGTGACTCCAGACGCAGTCGCTCGCGCCGCAAGCCGGCGACGCCCTCACGCGAATCGGCACCTTCGCGTGAGTCCGTACCCCCACGTGACTCCGCACCCCCACGGGACTCCGCACCCCGGGCCGGGGCCGAGACCGAGGGCCGGGGCGAGACGCGCAGGTCCCGTCACCGTCGCCGCTGACCCCGGCTGGTTCGCACGGGCGGTGCCGAAAAGGCGACCGAGCTCGTGAACGGGGGCGGACGGCATACCCGTTGGTAAGGACTTGGCAAAATCCCGTGACGAAAGTCACGTGCGAGCGTCTCGGTGGCCCTAGGTTTCCCCTCACCTACCCCTGCCAGCAATGGAGATGTCAATGGCGACAGTCCGTTCCTTGGGGCTTCTCGCGGCCGCAGCCGCCGCGACGAGCCTTGTGATCAGCGCAGCACCCGCACAGGCAGCGACGTCCTATGTGGCCCTCGGTGACTCGTACTCCTCGGGCACCGGAACCCGCAGCTACATCAACGACGGGACGGCGTGCAAGCGGTCCACCCACGCCTACCCGTCGCTCATCGCAGCCGCGAAGGGACTCACGCTCAACTTCCGGGCCTGCTCCGGGGCCAAGATCCCCGACGTCACGAACACCCAGCTCAGTGCGCTGTCGGCGTCGACGACGCACGTGAGCATCTCCATCGGCGGCAACGACGCAGGGTTCGCCGACGTCCTCACCGAATGCGCGATGCCGGGTTGGGCGAGCAACTGCAACGGCGCGATCGACGGAGCGCAGAACTACATCAACAACGTTCTGTCGGGTCAGCTCTCGACGCTCTACACGTCGATCCGCTCCAAGGCGCCGAATGCCAAGGTCGTCGTCGTCGGATACCCGCGCGTCTTCATGGGTGAGGACTGCAACGCCTTCACCTGGTTCTCGCCGAGTGAGCAGACGCGGCTCAACCAGACGGCAGACCTGCTCAACAGCAAGACGTCGGCGGCAGCGGGCGCGAAGGGCTTCACGTTTGCCAACCCGACGTCGCGCTTCCTCGGCCACGCCGTCTGCGACTCACCCGAGTGGATCAACGGGCTGTCCAGCCCGATCGACGAGAGCTATCACCCCAACGTGGCCGGCCAGAGCGGTGGCTACGCGCCGACGGTGAGCCCGCCGCTCACCGGCAGCGCGTTCAAGCTCACGGCCGCCACGGCGAAGAAGGCGAGGGCAAGCGCCGAGCGGCTTGCGGCACAACAGCGGACGTATGCCGTCCAGGACGCCTCGATCACGCCGAAGGAGTTCCGCGCTCCTGACCTTTCCACCCCGGAGGTCAAGGCGGCGGCTGCCCGAGCCGGCGTCGACCTGTCGTCCCGGGCGAGCATCGACGCCGCCGACCGCGTCTGGTCGGCCCGCCAGGCTCGCTGACCCTCGCCTTGTGTGCCCCAGCACTGCCCATGGCGAGCGCTGGGGCACACAAGGCAGGTTGCAGTCAGTCGGCGACGTGACCGGCGAGGAGTCGGCCGAGCTGCTCGGCCTCTTGAATCGTGTTGTTCACGTGGAACGACAGTCGCAGTCGGCCCGCCCGAACGCTGGCCACGGCTCCGGCCTCGGCCATGAGCCCGGCCACGGCGTCGTCGGCCTCGAGCGACCGGATGGCGCTGGTCCCCGGTGGCAACCCCGCCGCGTGCGCGAACGCGGCTTCAACGGCGCGCGCATGCTGCTGCAACTCCGCGACACCGACGCGCTCGAGGAAGTCCAACGACGCCGCCGTCCCCACCCAGGAGAACCACCCGGGCGACACGTCGAAGCGCCGCGCATCCCTGGCCAGCCGCAACGGCAAGCCGTAGATCGACTCCCATGGCGACTCGCCGGCATACCAATTGGCGTGCTCGGGCACCAACGTCTCCCAGCGATCAGGTCGCACCGTGAGGAAGGCCGTCCCGCGCGGTGACAGCAGCCACTTGTAGGTGCCACACACCGTGTAGGCGAAGCGACTCGCATCGACCTCGAGCCACCCCGCCGCCTGGGTGAGGTCGACGAGGACATCGACTCCGTGGGCGCGGGCCGATGCCTCGATGGCGTCGAGGTCGACGACGGCACCGTCTGCGGATTGCACTGCAGCGACGGCCACGATCGCCGTCCGCTCGGTCACATGCTCGGCCAGGTTCGACAACGGTGCCTCAACGATCCGCACCCCACGCGCCTCGTGTGCCGCGAAGGGGAACGTGACACTCGTGAATTCCCCCTCGGGCACCAACACTTCCGCGCCGTCCGGGACGCTGCTCGCGATCAGCCCGACCAAGGGTGAGACCTGATGTCCGATGGCGACCGCCCCGGCGTCCACCCCGACGAGACGGGCGTAGGACTCCCGGGCGCGCGTCACGGCTGGGTCGAATCCCGGCCCGTCGATGCGCCCGGTGCGCCACTGGTCGAGTACGGCCGTCATGGCCTCGCTGGTCTCCCGCGGGGGGAGCCCTGCCGTCGCGGTCCCGAAGTAGGGCATGGCAGCGTCGAAGTGCTCGGCCCACGGCCAGCCCGTGGCTGGCCCTGGGGTGTCCGGTGCGGTCATCCAGCGACGTTAGCGGACACTGCGGATACGCTGCGCGGGTGAGCACCGATGAGCTGCACGACGTCGCGCCCGGCGAGTGGCACGAGGCCGTCTCGGCGGCCCACGCGACCGGGTTCACGTTCTTCGACTGGCTCAGCGCGGTCGACCGGACCTATGACGAGGCCAACCCGGGCTACGACGTCGTCCTGCGCGCGTTGGCGCTGCCCCGCATCGACCCTGTCGTGGGCGAGGCGCTCGAAGGGCTGCGCGCCATGCGGCTCACGACACGCGTCCCCGACGGCGTCGCGCTCGCGTCCGTCACCGATGTGTATGCCGGTGCCGCCTGGCACGAGCGTGAGACGCACGAGATGTTCGGGGTGGAGTTCTCCGGCTTCGACGACGGGTCGGAAGGAGGGCTGCGACCCTTGCTCCTCCCGGAGGGTTTCGAGGGCACGCCCCTGCGCAAGTCCTTCGTCCTGGCAGCACGGGCTTCCAAGCAGTGGCCCGGAGGCAAGGAGCCCGGCGAGGGGCACGACTCGTCCAAGTCGCCATCGCGGCGTCGGGTCCAGGCGCCCGGAGTTCCCGGTCCCGAGTGGGGTCCGCGCTCGTGACGCTGGGTGGGGCCGAGTCGGTGGTGATCGAGCGGAGTCGGGTCAAGACGTTGCTGGCCCTCGGTGGCTGCGTGCTCTTCGTGGTGGGCTCGGTGGCGATCTGGCGAGCGGAGAGTCCCGTCATCGGCATTCTTGGGCTCGTGACCTTCGGCGTCTTTGGGGCATACATCCTGCACGCGCTCTTCCGGAGCGGACCGGGCCTGGTTGTGGACGACGAAGGGTTCACCGATCAGTCCTCAGCCGGGGCGGTCGGGCGCGTCCTGTGGGCCGACGTCACGGAGTTGGGGACGTGGAGCCATCAGGGCGCCAACGTGTTGGTGGTCGGGCTGCGCAATCCTGAGGACTACGTGGCGCGGCTCAGTGCGGTGTCGCGGCGGTATGCCCGGGTCAACCTGTCGATGATGGGGACGCCCGTGACGATCGCCTCGACGGGGCTGAAGACGGACTACGACTCCCTGTTCGCCCTCATGAACGAGCGGCTCGAACGTTCCCGCCTTCGCCTCGACTCGAATCCACCTCGCACCTGACGCGTTGGTGTTCTGTCCCGAACCGAGGAATTCGGTGAGTTCGGGACGGGCGGTGGGCGGACGGCATACGGGCGGGTTGTGTGCCCAACCGTCCAATTGGGTGAGTTCGGGACGGGCAGTGAGTGGGCGGAGCCGGGTTCAGTCGGGTTCGTTGTGCGTGGACGAGCCGCCCACGCGATAGGGCGTCGTCACCCCTTCGTACATGACGTGCGCGATGAGACCCTCCTGGGCGTGGGGCAGGTTGTGGCAGTGGTCGGACCAGATGCCGGGGTTGTCCGCGACGAACGCGACGTCGAACGTGCGTCCCACCGGTACCTCAAGAGAATCGGTCCACCAGGGACTGCCCGTGGCCGGCTTCCCGTCCCGAGCGAGCACGACCACGTGATGCCCGTGCAGGTGCATCGGGTGGGTCTCGTTGCTGTGGTTGCTGATCTTCATCCGGACGACGTCGCCCTCGGAGACGGTATACATCGGGACGTTGGGATAGAGCTTGCCGTTGATCGACCACCAGATCCCCGGGCGTCCCTTGACGAAGCCCGGCCGGCGGCCCATGGAGTAGACGAACCGACGATCGGCCGTGTCCGGGTCGAAGGCGAGCGGAGTCGGCGTTCCGTAGGTCAGGAAGTCGACGGACTGTCCCGGCGCTCGGGTCGTGGGTGCGGTTGATCCCGTCGGCCCGATGACGAGCGACACCCCGCTCAGCTGCACCCGCGCCGCACCCGACGCGGGGACCTCGAGCTCGAGGTCGGCGCGCCCTCCCGCCGGGACGATGATCGACTTCCCCTCGATGGGTGTGGGCTCGTTGACGTCCGTTCCGTCGATGGCGACGAGCCTGTATGCCGTCCCGCTCACCCACGCGGGCGCGACGCCGGGATCGGTGTTGATGACACGCACCCGGACCCGGTCCCCGGCCGCCGCGTCGAGGCGCTGTTCACCAACCTTCCCGTTGAGCGTGCGCTTGCCGCCGTAGGTGTGCGACAGCAACGTCAGATCCGCCGCGGTGGTGGCCGCCGTCGCAGCTTTGGGCGCCACGACGATCGCCCCGAGGAGGCCCTTGCGCACCTGCTCGTGGGAGACCTGGTGGGAGTGGTACCAGTAGGTGCCGACCTGGCGCAGGACGAAGCGGTAGGTGTGCGACTGGCCGACACCCACGGCATCCTGGGTCACGCCTGCGACCCCGTCTTCGGCATTGGGCACGTCGAGGCCGTGCCAGTGCAGCGTCGTCCCGCCGGGCACCGATTCGTTGACCAGCGTCACCTCCACGAGGTCCCCCTGAGTGGCGCTGATCGTCGGCCCCGGCGACGTGCCGTTGAGCGTGTAGCCGGGCACCGAGACGCCGGGTCCGATCGTGACCGACCCCTCCGCGGCCACGAGCCGCACCCTGACGTCCGGCGTCCCACCCTCCTTCTCCGTGAGGTCCCTGACCGAGATCGGTGCGCCGTTTCCGGCCGACCCGACGGGGGGCCCGCTCTGGTGGGCGCCCGGCCCGCCCGACACGTGACCTGCGGCAGCGACGGTGAGTCCTGGGTCGTGGACCCCCATGTCCATGACCGAATAGGTGTCGGGCATCCGGCTCGCGTTCCACATCCAGCCGAGCGGCAGGGTGATGGCCAGGGTCGCGGCCAGGGCGAGCAGCAGTGCCACTCGCCCTCTGCCGCGACCCCGAGTGGCCGCCGTCTCCTCAGACAGCGACACGGTCGAGCGGGACGTCCGGCGTCGCTGAAGCCTCACCGGACAGTCGGCGCGAACGGTAGAACGTCCAGACCGCTGCCGAGAAGAGGAGCAGCGCGTTGATCCCGTGCAGCGCCCCGAGGATCGGGAAGCTGTGCCCCAGGATCCCGAGCGTCACTTGGAGAACGACGAGGCCGAGCACGATGCCGGCCCACTTGCTGCCCCCGGGAACCTTGGAGAAGAACGACGAGATCAGGAGCAGGAGGGCGATGATCGGGATGACCATCATCCCGTTCATGCCGTGGAGCATCAGGCCGATGAACTCGGGGAACGGAGCCTCGCCGGACTCGAACGCCGCCTCCATCCCCGCCTTGTCGATGACGCCGCCCTCTTCGACGTAGATCCCCAGTCCGGCGTCGCCATAGACGACGAACGCCGCTTGAAGCATGACCTCGACGGCCACCAGGCCGGCGAGGACGCGGTAGACAGTCCGCATGGTGGAGCCTCTCTGAACAGGGCCCGACCGAGGGGTGCCAGAGAGGCACCGGCGGCCGCGCCGGGAAGTTCGCAGGGGAATGTCCCTGCGAAATGAAAGAGGTCTCCGGCTTGGCCCCAGATACATCGTCCCGCGCAGAACTTCCCGCTGTCCTGCGAATTACGGAAAATGCCACCGGTGGGCGGCAGGCACCGTGCGGAGTCGGCGCCGTCTAGGCTGCGTCACGATGAGCGTGCTCGAAGTGGTGGTGAGGTCGGTGGCCGTGCTGGCCGCCTTCCTCGTGTTTCCCCTGCTCGTCGGCCAGACCGAGCACAAACTCATGGCACACATGCAGGGCCGTCTCGGACCGATGTATGCCGGTGGCTTCCATGGGTGGGCCCAGCTCGTGGCGGACGGGGTGAAGTTCGCGCAGAAGGAGGACATCACTCCACGCGCGGCTGACCGCTGGATCTTCAGGGTCGCCCCGTTCGTGGCGCTCGTGCCCTATCTCCTGGCGATGGCGGCCCTGCCGCTGCAGTCCGGCGTGGCTGCCGTCGACGTTCCGGGCAGCGCCGTGCTCGTCCTTGCCTCGACGAGCGTCGGGGCGCTCGGCACGCTCATGGCGGGCTGGGCGAGCGCCAACAAGTACGCGTTGCTGGGAGCGCTGCGTTCTGCCGCCCAGCTCGTGTCCTACGAACTGCCGCTGGTGCTCGCGGTGGCGTCGGCCTGTTTGGCCGCCGGAACGCTGAGCCTGTCTGGCGTGGTCGAGGCCTGGACGCCTTGGTGGCTGATCTGGCAGCTGCCCGGCGCGATCGTCTTCCTCGTCGCGGCCCTCGCCGAGCTGCAACGCCCGCCGTTCGACATGCCGATCGCCGACGCCGAGCTCGTCATGGGGCCGTGGACCGAATACACCGGACTCCGGTTCGCCTTCTTCCTCCTCGCCGAGTACGCCGGAATCGTGGTCTTCTCCCTCCTCTTCGCCGTGCTCTACCTCGGCGGGTGGCGAGGGCCCTTCGACGAGCAACTGGGGTGGCTGTGGACCCTGCTCAAGGGCTTCGGCGTCGCGATTCTCGTCATCTGGTTCCGGGTGGCCTGGCCCCGCATGCGTGAGGACCAGCTGCAACGGCTCGCTTGGCTCCGACTCCTACCCATGGCGCTGATCCAGTTGGCGCTCACCGGAATTGGCGTGGTGATGACGCAATGAGTGGCGCGAAGAGCAACGCGAAGGGCGGCCAGCAGAAGCCCAGCCCGAGCGGCAGCAAGGCCAGCACGAAGGGCCTGCTGCCCGGCATACTCAAGGGTTTGGCGACCACGGCCAAGACAGCCACGAAGAAGGCGCACACGCACGAATACCCCGATGTCGCGCCTGACCTTCCCCCGCGCAGCCGGGGCGTCATCGCGCTGCTCGAGGAGAACTGCACGAGCTGCATGCTCTGCGCGCGTGAGTGCCCTGACTGGTGCATCTACATCGACTCGCACAAGGAGACGATCCCGGCGACGACCGAGGGTGGTCGTGACCGCCAGCGCAACGTCCTCGACAACTTCTCCATCGACTTCTCGCTGTGCATGTATTGCGGGATCTGCATCGAGGTCTGCCCCTTCGACGCGCTGTTCTGGAGTCCGCAGTTCGAGTACGCCGAGACCGACATCCGCGACCTCCTCCACGACAAGGAGCGGCTCGGCGGGTGGATGGAGACCGTCCCGCCGCCGCCCGCGCTCGACGAGCGCTCCGCCGAGCCGGCCGAGGTGACGGCCGCCAACAAGCCCGCTCGCCCGACGAGGGCAGCGCGGGAGCCGCGGGAGCCACGCGAGCCACGCCCTGCTGCAGGACCGGACGCATGACGGGACTCGACCTGGCTTTTGCGGCGTGTGGGGCACTGGCCGTCGTGGGTGGGCTGCTGGCCGTGACGACCCGCCACGTGGTGCATGCCGCACTGTGGCTCGTCGTTGCCCTGCTCGGCGTCGCCGGATGTCTGCTCGTGCTGGGACATGAGCTCGTGGCGCTGGTGCTCGTGCTCGTCTATGTGGGCGCGATCGTCGTGCTCGTGCTCTTTGCGCTCATGCTGACGCGCGCGCCGATCGGGCCGGACCTCGTCCACGACGTGCCGTGGTGGCGACGCATGCTGGCCGGAGCGGCGGGCGCTGCGACCACGGCGCTGTTGCTCGCAGCGCTCCTGCCCCTGGCCGGCGGCGCCGTCGAGCGGCGTGAGATCTCGAACCAGGCCGTCGCGACCGAGATCTTCGGGACGTGGGTGTGGCCGTTCGAGGCACTGTCCGTGCTCCTGCTCGCCGCGCTCATCGCCGCGCTCGCAGTGTCCCGCGGTCGCCGCGCCGAGGAGGTGTCGGGGGAGTGATCCACCTCGCGGGTCCCTACATCCTCGCCGCACTTCTCGTCGGCCTCGGCGTCATGGGCGTCACCGTCCGCCGCAACGCCGTCCTGCTCCTGATCGGCGTCGAGCTGATCCTCTCGGGGTCCCTCGTCCTCCTCGTCGCATCCGGTGCCACGAGCCCCTCACGCTGGGAGGCGTCGAGCGTCCTCCCGCTGTTCGTCATCACGATCGCCGCAGCCGAGGTCGTCGTGGCGCTCGCGGTCATCCTCGCCGCCTTCCGGCACCGCAGCTCGATCGATCTCGATGAACCGCACTCCAAGGCGGAGGTCGGGGCAGGAGGAGGTGAGCAGGTGTGAGCGCGCTCTGGGTGTCCTCCCTCCTCGTCCTCATTCCCGTGCTCGCGGCCCTGCTGACCCTGGGCCTGCGGCGCACGCCTCACCTCGCGGCTCGGGTCGCGTCGGGCGCAGCCATCGTGTCGGTCGTCGTGGGGATCATCGGGATGGCGGTCGCTCCGACCCGGAACCAACGCACGGCGCAACCGTCCGACACCTTCCACGTCGGCGACCTCGAGATGCCGCTCGCACTCGGCTCTGGTCCCACGACGGCCGCGGTCGCCGCGATCGTCGCCCTCGTCGCGGCGGTCGTGCTGGTCTTCACCCAGTGGTATCTCGACGACGACGACCGGCTCGCCCAGTTCGCCGCGACCGTGTCGCTCTTCACGGCCGCGATGATGCTCGTCGTCCACGCCCGCGACCTCGTGCTCACCCTCATCGGCTGGGAGGTCATGGGCTGGTGCTCCTACCTGCTCATCGGCCACTGGTCCCGCAAGGAGAGCGCTCGCCGCGCGGCCTACAAGTCCTTCATCGTCACACGCGTCGCCGACATCGGCTTCGTCCTCGGCATCGTGGGCCTGAGCGCCGGCGCGGGCTCGACCGGGCTCGATGCGGTCGTCTCCCACTGGACAGGTGAGGGCGGCGCTGTTCCCGAGCCCTGGACGCGCTCCGTCCTGCTCGCCCTCGTCGTGATCGGCGTCCTCGGCAAGTCGGCGCAGTTCCCCTTCCAGGACTGGCTGCCCGACGCGATGGAGGGCCCCACCCCGGCCTCTGCGCTGATCCACGCAGCCACCATGGTTGCTGCGGGCACGGTCGTCCTGGCGCAGCTCTTCCCGGTCCTCGTCCTGGCTGACGGTGCCCGCTGGCTGCTCGGCATCGCCGTGGCCATGACGATGGTGGGGGCGGCCGCGCTCGCCCTCGGACAATCCGACCTCAAGCGCCTGCTCGCGTGGTCGACGGTGAGCCAGGTGGCGATCATGCTCTCCGCCCTGGCGACGGCCACGGAGGCGATCGGTCCTGACCCGGGCCTGTTCCACCTCTGGTCGCACGCGATCTTCAAGTCCCTCCTCTTCCTGACGATCGGGTGGCTCTCGGTCGTCGCTGGCTCGACCCTCGCCATGGCCCTGCGTGGGTCCGGCCACGTGCACCAGCTCGCGCTGGTCGCCTGGCTGTTCGGCCTCCTCGCACTGGCCGGGGCTCCGTTCGTGGTGGGCGGGCTCTCGAAGGAGCACGTCATCGTCACGGCCTACGAAGGCGCGATCGGCTCGGGCGGGCCAGGCGTCGTCGTGCTGGCGGCCCTGCTCGTGACCGTGGTCCTCACCGCGGCCTACGCCACCCGGGCCTACCTGGTCGTCGCGGCCCCCGACGGAGAACGATCCGTGTCCACGCGGTCACACGCGGTCGGGGACGAGACGGCGGCTCACGAGCTCGACGAGACGGCCGTTCTTGAGGAGCAGCACGACCACTCCGGTATGCCGTCCGCCCCCGTCCTCGCCTCCCTCGCCCTTCTCACTGTGCTCACCGTCGTCGGCGGGCTGGTCATGCTCACCGGCCTCTTCAACCTCCACCGGGCGTCGATGTGGTGGATGCTCCTCACCGCGCTCCTCATCGGCATCGGCGCGGGAGTGGTCTGGCTCGCCCGTGGCTACGGCGACCCGCGCAACGCGTTCGTCCGCACTGTGCGCCAGCGCACCCTGGCTGACAACGGATTCGGGTTCGACACGGCATACCGGCGTCTTGTCGCCGGACCGGTCCTCTGGCTCGCGCGGATCGTGGAGTTCCTCGACCGTGAGGTCGTCGACGGCTACGTGCGTGGAGCTGCGGCCTCGGCGGGCATCGCGGGCTGGCTCACCGACCGAGGCCACCGACGTGAGGCGCCGTCCGCAGGAGTCGGACTCGTCGCCCTCGGACTCATCGTCGCGGCCGGGACGGCGGTGCTCACATGGCGTTGATCCTCATGCTTCTCGCCCCCGGAGCCGTCGGACTCTGGCTCGTCACCGGTGGTCGTGCGCTCGCGCCGGCGACCGCTCGGGTCGTCGCCCTCGTGGCCGCTGCCATCGGGGGAGGCGCCGCAGTCGTCGCGAGCGTGATGCGGCCCGTCATCGACCGCGCCTGGATCACCGACCTCGGCGTGCGCTGGCACTTCGAGATCGACGGGATCAGCGCACCGCTCATCGTCCTCACGGCCGTGATCGGAATCCTCGTCGTCGGCCACGCGTGGGTCGAGCGGCCGTGGGAGTCGCCCGGTGCCGGGAGTGCCGCGACCTATCTCGGCTCGTTGCTCCTCGTCATCACCGGAGCGCTCGCGGCCTTTGCCGCACGTGATGCAGTCCTCTTCTTCATCGCGTTCGAGGTCGTCCTCGTGCCGATGTGGGTGCTCATCGGCCGCTACGGCGACCCGCACAGCGCCGCGAAGCGGGCGGACGCCTCGGCCCGGTTCATCCTCTACACCGCCATCGGCTCGACCCTCATGCTGGTCGGGATCCTGCTCCTCGTGGCCCGTGCCGGGACGGCAGACCTCGGTGCCCTCCCGCGGGCGGCCGCCGGCCTCGGTTCCGGCGAGCAGGTCCTCATTGCCCTGCTGCTCACGATCGGCCTCGCCGTCAAGGTGCCAGTGTTCCCCCTGCACACGTGGCTTCCGGCAGCCCACACCACGGCCCCCACGGCTGGGTCAGTGCTGCTGGCCGCCGTGCTCCTGAAGCTGGGCACCTACGGACTCGTGCGGCTGCCCGTCGCCACCGTTCCCGACGGCTTCGGGCGCATCGCACCGGTCCTCGCGATCGCCGGCGCCATCGGCGTCATCTGGGGTGGTCTCATCTGCCTCGTCGAACGCGACCTCAAGCGACTCATCGCCTTCTCGTCGGTCGCGCACATGGGCTTCGTCGTCCTCGCGCTCACTTCCGGGTCCGAGATCGGGCTCCAGGCGGCCCTCCTCGGCAACATCGCCCACGGGGTGATCTCGGCGCTCCTCTTCGTCATCGTCGGTGGGCTCAAGCAGCGGTGGGGCTCGGTCGACCTGGCCGTCGTGCGACCGGCTCTGCGCGAGGTGTCCCCGCGTCTCGGCTTCGCCCTCGTCCTCGGACTCGCGGCTGGTCTCGGCCTGCCCGGGCTCGCTGGCTTCTGGGGTGAGTTCCTCGCCCTCGTGGCGGCATGGAACCCGGTGCACCACACCGGGATCCTGCGCACGTGCGCCGTCATCGCGGCCGTGGGTGCCGCGCTCGCCGCCGCTTATGCGCTCCGAGTGGCGCGCATCGTCTGGGTCGGCGACGAGGTGACGGCCGACGCTGTCGATCAGGCTGCAGACACCCGTGGGATCGAACTCGCCGTGATCGCCACCCTTGCGGTCGCGGTCGTCGCCATCGGCGTCGGACCCTTCCTCGTCCTGGACGTCACCGCCGACGCCGTGGCCACCCTCGTCGGAGGAGCCCGATGACCCTGCAGATCTCGTGGGCCCTGCTCCTCCCCGCCCTCATTCCCGTGGCCGCGATGCTGCTCGTGCTCGTCGTCGACGCGGTGGTTCCTCGTGCCTCACTGGCCGCGCCGGTCATCGGTGCGCTGGGCCTCCTGGGTGGCGCGGTCGCCGCCGTGCCCGGTCTCGACGCCGGCGACCCTCGCCTCACCCTGTGCACGCCGGCCCCGGACGGGCGGTGCATGTGGGACGGCAGCCCCCTCGCGAGCACCCTGCAGATCGCGGCACTCCTCGCCACGCTCGGTGTGCTCGCGCTCATGTCGTGGCGCAAGGCCGGTGTCGTCGACGTCGTCATGTTGCTCGCGTCGGCGAGCGGCGCCGTGGCCGTCGTCGCGGCCACCGACCTCGGCACCTGGCTCATCGCGCTCGAGCTCGCCACTCTGCCGGTGATCGCGCTCGTCGCCTGGCGCGACCGACGTGCTGCTGCTCACGGCGCCCTCACCCTCCTCACAACCTCACTGGTGTCGTTCGGCCTCCTCGTCCTCGGTGCCGCCCTCTGGGTCACTGCCACCGGAGACCCGACGCTCACCGGCCCGTCCTTGGCCACCGCATGGGCCGTGCCCGAGCAGCGCGTCCTCGCGAGCCTCGCGACCGTCGTGCTCATCGCCGGGCTGGCGTTCAAGATCTCGGCCGTGCCGTTCCATGCCTGGACGCCGACGACCCTCACGTCAGGTCCGCTGCCCATCTCGGCACTCCTCGCGTCCGCCTCGAAGATCGCGGCAGTCGGCGCGCTGCTCGTCGTCCTCGCGCCCTATGAGTCCGTCCTCGACCTGTCGCCCGGTCCCCACACCGTCGTCGCCGCCCTCGTGATCGTCACCGTCGCGTCGATGCTCACCGGCACCGTCATGGCCCTGCGCCAGACCGAGGTCGTCCGCCTCCTCGCGTGGTCGACGATCGCCCAGGCGGGCTGGGTCCTCCTGCCGCTCACCGCGTTGTCCGTCGCCGGCCGTCAGGCTGCCGCGATCTACGTCCTCGTGTATGCCGTCGCCAGCCTCGTCGCGTTCGCTGCGGTCCGAGCCATCCACGGACAGCACGTCGAAGACGGACGGGAGCTCACGGCATACAAGGGTCTTCTGCGACGCGACCCGATCGCGGGAGGGACGCTCGCTGTCGCACTCCTCGTCCTGGCCGGACTGCCGCCGGGCATCATCGGACTGGTTGCCAAGGTCATGACGATCCGACCGGTCGTCGACGCGGGGCTGTGGCCGGTGGCGGTCGTGGCCGTGGTCGCGGCAGTGCTCGGCATCGCCGTCTATGTGCGGTGGTTCGCGGTGATGTTCGGTGATCCGGACGCGTCGGCGCCGAAGCGACCCGGGCGTCGCCGGGCAAGTGTGGCGGTCGCGGTGGCCGGCACGGCCGTCCTCGTCGTCACGAGCGTGCTCCCGCAGGTCCTCCTCGGGCTAGTCTCCTGACCAGCGCCCCCGCGCCCTGTCGGAACGATCCGTGCTCACTCACGCGTTGGAGATGACATGCACAACCATTTCAACGGCCTGAAGACCGCTGGCCTCTTCGGACTCATCTGGGCGCTTCTGCTCGGGCTCGGCTGGATCGCGGCGAACGCGTTCAACATGCCCATCCTCATCTGGGTGTTCGGCTTCATCGGCCTCGCGACGACGTTCTACTCGTACTGGAACAGCGACAAGCTCGCCATCAAGGCGATGCACGCGTTCCCCGTGAGCGAGGCCGAGGCGCCGGCGATGTATCGCATCGTCCGCGAACTCTCGACCAAGGCCGGTCAGCCGATGCCCGCGCTCTACATCTCCCCGACCGAGGCGCCCAACGCGTTCGCGACGGGCCGCAACCCGCAGCACGCGGCCGTCTGCTGCACCCAGGGCATCCTGCGGCTCCTCGACGAGCGTGAGCTGCGCGGCGTGCTCGGACACGAGCTCATGCACGTCTACAACCGCGACATCCTCACCGGATCCGTCGCGGCTGCGATCGCCGGCGTCATCAGCACCATCGGGCAGGTGCTCTCGTTCGGCGCGATGTTCGGCGGTGGCAACCGCGACAGCAACAACCCAGGCGGCATGATCGCGGGTCTCGCGATGGCGTTCCTTGCACCTATCGCTGCGATGTTCATCCAGCTCGCGATCTCGCGGACCCGTGAGTACGACGCCGACGAGGACGGGGCGAACCTCACCGGCGACCCGCTGGCGCTGGCGTCCGCCCTGGCCAAGCTCGAGGCTGGGGTGTCACAGGCGCCGCTGGCTCCGACGAAGGACCTCGTGAACGCGAGCCACATGATGATCGCCAACCCCTTCCGCGCGCAGGACATCTCGCGTCTCATGGCGACCCACCCGCCGATGGCAGACCGCATCGCGCGACTCCAGGGCATGGCGACGGGCTACCGCCCCAACTGACGCCCGAGCACGACCCGGAAGTCGTCGGGTGACGCGGATATTGCCGCGTCACCCGACGACTTCCCCGTCATTGCAGCAGCGGTCGCGCATGGACTCCGTCTCTCTCCTCTGGTGGAGTGAACGAGGCGGTGCCACGCTGGTGCTCGTGGTCCGAACCCGGACCGTCGTTCGATCACCCGGAGGTCAGCGTGGCGCGCAAGGTCGGATACATCGTCGGAAGCCTGTCCAAGGACTCCATCAATCGGATCCTGAGCACCTGCCTCATCGCGGTGGCTCCCGACGGTCTCGAGTTCACCGAGATCCCCATCGGCGACCTGCCGCTCTACAACCGTGACCTCGACAACGACTACCCCGCATCGGCGACGGCCCTCAAGGACGCCATTGCCTCATCCGATGCCCTGCTCTTCATCACCCCTGAATACAACCGCTCGATCCCGGGTGCCCTCAAGAACGCCATCGACTGGGCATCACGTCCCTGGGGGCAGAACTCCTTCGACCACGTCCCGGCGGGTGTCATCGGCACCTCGCCTGGCAACATCGGCACTGCGGTCGGGCAGCAGACCCTCCGGCTCTGCCTCAGCTTCGTGAATGCGCGCCAGATGACGGCTCCCGAGGCCTACATCCAGTTCGACCCCGAGATCTACCTTCCGACGGGTGAGGTCACCGATGCCGAGTCCAAGGAGGTCCTCGCGAGCTACATGCAGGAGTTCCAGGAGCACGTCGAACGGGTTCTCACGGTTCTGCCACGCAACTGAGGCAATCGCGAAGAGGCGGCCGCCGCGGTGTGACACGATCGCGGCGTGCCATCCCTGACTCGCGACGAAGCCCGGCAGCGGGCGCACCTCATCTCCGTCGACCGCATGGAGGTGGACCTCGACCTCGATAGAGGAGGGGAGCTCTTCGGGTCGACGACGCGAATCCGCTTCTCCTGCAGGGCTCCCGGTGAGTCGACCTTCTTGGACGTGCGCGCGGTGAGCTGCGAGCGGATCGAGCTGAACGGCATACACGTTGATCCCGGCGCGATCGTCGACGGGCGCCTGCCGCTCACGGGACTCGCTGCGGACAACGTCGTCGAGGTCGTCACGACCATGGACTACTCGCGCGACGGGCAGGGTCTGCACCGGAGCACCGACCCGGCCGACGGCGAGGACTACGTCTACGGACACCTCTTCCTCGACGCTGCGCCGAAGGTCTTCGCCTGCTTCGACCAGCCCGACCTCAAGGCGCCCTATGTCGTGACCGTCCGCGCTCCCGAGTCGTGGGTCGTCCTCGGCAATGGGCGTGCCACCCGCGGTGACGACAACGTGTGGCAGCTCAGCGAAACCCTGCCGCTCGCAACGTACTTCGTCACCGTGTGTGCCGGCCCCTACGTGTCCGTCCGTGACGAGCACGACGGCATTCCGCTCGGCATTCACGCGCGACGCTCACTTCAGGAGGTTCTCGAGCGTCACGCACCGCAGATGCTCGAGGTGACGAAGCAGTCCTTCGACCACTACCACCGGACCTTCGGGGTGCGCTATCCGTTCGGCGACTACGACCAGGTCTTCGTCCCGGAGTTCAACGCTGGCGCCATGGAGAACCCGGGGTGCGTGACCTTCCGCGACACGATGCTCTTCCGGGGCGCGGCGACGCGCGAGCAGGTACTCCAGCGCAGCAACACCATCGCCCACGAGATGGCGCACGTGTGGTTCGGCGACCTCGTGACGATGCGCTGGTGGGACGACCTCTGGCTCAACGAGTCCTTCGCCGAGTTCATGGCCTACACCTGCACGAGCGCCGCGACTGAGTTCACGGACGCCTGGGTCGAGTTCGGGATCTCGCGCAAGCAGTGGGGCTACGCCGCTGAGCGCGCGCCGTCGACCCATCCTGTTGCCGGGTCGCCCGCTCCCGATGCGCAGAGCGCGCTGGAGAACTTCGACGGCATTTCCTACGCGAAGGGCGCGTCCGTCCTGCGTCAACTGGTGGCGCACATGGGTGAGGAGGCGTTCAACGCCGGCGTCACGGCATACCTGCGTTCGCACGAGCACGGCAACGGTGAGCTGTCCGAGTTCCTCGCTGCGATGGAGGAGGCGCACGGCTCGTCGCTCGACATGTGGAGTCAGGCCTGGCTCGAGACCGCGGGGGTCGACGTCATCGCGCTCGATCGGGACGGCGCCATGACGCGCACGACGCCGGAGAACTACCCGGCTGATCGCACCCACGCACTCGACGTCGCGGGATTCACTGACGGAGCCGAGGTGTTCCGGATTCCTGTCACCCTGGACGAGCCCGAGGTCAGTGTCGACGGCCTCGGAGGTGCGATCGTGGTCGTGCCCAACGCCAGTGACCTCACCTGGGCCCAGATCGACCTCGACGAGGCGACGCTTGCTGGCCTGCCTCACGAGCTCCCGGCGATCGGCGACCCCGTGGCCCGGTCGGTCGTGTGGGGATCGGTGCTGACCGGTGTCTACCGCGGGAACCTCGACCCGCGCGTTGCCCTCGACATCCTCACTGCCACGTGGCATGGGGAGCCGCACGACGCGCTCATGGCCCGCGTGGCGCTCGCCTTCACGGAGCGGATCGTGCCGCAGTTCATCGTGCCCGACGGCGTTGCCGAGGCCCGGGGCCGGATTGCCGGCGCAGCGCTCATGGCGCTCCAGGGCGCGGAGCCGGGTTCGGACCGGGCACTCGTCGCAGCGCGCGTGCTCGCTGGGACGACTGACGACGACGACCGGCTCACAGGCTGGGTGTCCGGTGCGTCCCTGCCGGTCGGACTCGAGGGCGACTCCGACTTCCGGTGGCTCGTGCTCCAGAGGATGGCCCGGCTCGACCTCGCCCCCGACGACCTCATCGACCGTGTCAGCGCCGACGACACGACTCTCTCGGGGCGGTTGGCCGCGCTCACCACGCGCGCCGCGCGACCCGGCATACGGGACAAGGAATGGGCGTGGGGCGAGATCACGACGAACCGTGAGCGCAGCAACTACGAACTCAACGCGCTGGCCACCGGCTTCTGGTCGAGCGGCTCCGTCGACGACCTTCGTCCGTATGCCGCGCGCTATGTCTCCGACATCCCGCACCTGGCCGAGTGGGTCGGCGCCGACGCACTGGATCGCGTTGCGACGCTGGCGTTTCCGTCGCTGATCGTCGAGCCGGAGACCGTTGAGGTGGTGCACGAGGCGATCGCCCGCCCGGACATCACGGCCGGTGTGCGGCGCGCGATGGGCGACGAGTTGAGCAAGCTCGAAGAGGCGCTTGCGTCACGCGCCCGCTGGGCCTGAATCCAGCTGCTCGACGACGGTGTCGCCGTGGCGATGGGCGACCCGCCATTGGCCGTCTTCCCTGCGATAGACCTGCGTCGCCCGCAGGGTGTAGATCCGCGGCTGGCCGTCCACGGAGACGCTGGTGTGCTCTAGGGCGGCCGTGAACGCCATGTCGCCCACAACGTCGCAGGCCAGCAGCTCCGTGGTCCAGGAGGCGCAATCGCTGAAGCTCGCCCCCAGGTAGGTGAAGAGGTCGTTGACCTCCTGCTGCCCGATGGCATTCCTCCATGCGCCGAGGACGCTCACCGGCTCAGCGCGCGACCACAGTGCGCGGCGTGGCTCAGGGGCGCCGTTGTGCAGTGCACGCTCAGCCTCGTCCAGGGTCGTCCTGAACCACCTGAGGAACTCCTCGCGATCAGTGGCGGTCATGCCTCATGTTCCCGCCGCCGCGTCGTTTCGTCTTCCGTTTGGCGACCGGAGGAAAGGTGTGGGGTCCGGAGGAAAATGAACCCTCCGGACCCCGGACGTCCCCTCATGGGGAGCGAAAGTTGGGGCGGGTCAGCGGTAGTTGGTGTACTGCAGCGCCACGTCGAGGTCGGCGCCGCTGAGCATCCGCTGCACGGCCTGCAGGTCGTCGCGGGACTTGCTCGACACGCGCAGCTCGTCGCCCTGGATCTGGGACTTCACGCCCTTGGGGCCCTCGTCGCGGATGAGCTTGTTGATCTTCTTGGCGTTCTCCTGCGAGATGCCCTGCTTGAGCGGGACGTCGAGCTTGTATTCCTTGCCCGACAGGCGCGGTCCGGCCTCGGGCACGTCGAGGTGCTTGAGCGACACCTTGCGCTTGACGAGCCAGGTCTGGACGACGTCGAGCACGGCGAGGCAGCGCTCCTCGGAATTGGCCTGCATGGAGATCGACTCGCCGGAGAGTTCCACCTTGGCGCCGACGTTCTTGAAGTCGTAGCGGTTGGCGACCTCCTTGGCTGCAGCGTTGACGGCGTTGGCGATCTCCTGCTTGTCGTAGTTGCTGACGATGTCCATGGAGCTGTCCGCCACGGGTCCTCCTCGGTCGTGTGCCGGACGGCCGCGTGGGCCGTCCGAGGGCACGGTTTCGTTGTTGGGTGGTTGGCTTGCTATCCTTCCACGCGCACGGCAGGTTGCCCGAGCGGCCAATGGGAGCGGACTGTAAATCCGTCGCGAAAGCTTCGAAGGTTCGAATCCTTCACCTGCCACCACGTGCACGAAGGCCCTTGATCGGTATGCCGGTCAGGGGCCTTCGTCATGCACCTCACCGTGCGTTCACGTTCAGTTCGACCAGCCCGGCATCGCGCTCGCTCAGGGGCCCTCATCGTCCGGGGACCATGTCAGCTCGGCGGCCACGCTGCTCGACGAGCGTTCGAGAAGCCGGAATGACCACTCCGCGAGCTCGTGCTCGACGACCGCGAAGGCCGCACAACACGCTGACAGTGGGCGAGGGGTCGGCGGGATAGCTGCCAAGACCTGAACTCAAGGAAGGAATGCAGCGCACTGCTCGGCTCACGTGGCTGCCACGGCGGAGGTGCCATGTCCTGCTACCTCAGGGTGTGGGAGGGTTCCTACTTCCGAAACCCGAGCCGAACCCTTATGTTGACTCGGTGAACTCAATGCCCGCACCGGGTTCCCAGGCGTCTCTGCGTGAGATGAACCGCCTGCGCGTCCTCGACACCGTGCGCGAGCATGGCGCGCTGACCCAGGTCGAGATCGCGGGAGTGACTGGGCTGTCGGCCGCCACGGTGTCGAATGTGGTCAAAGAGCTTGACTCGGCGGGCGCCGTCATCCTCTCGCCCAGCATCCGCAATGGGCGACGCGCCGTGCGGGTGTCGTTGGCCGCATCAACGGGCCTCATCGGTGCGGTGGTGTTCGGAGACCGTGACGTGCGCGTGGTCATCGGAACCGGCGGCAAGGAGATCGTTGCCCAGAAGCGGATGCCTTTGCCTGCCGACCATGCCGCCGACGAAGGCATCGATCGAGGCGCCCGACTCATCCACGAGCTCATCGCGCACAGCGGGCACATGCCCAGCGACGTGCGGGCGGTGGGGGTCGGACTTCCAGCCCCCATCGACACCGTGACAGGTCTCGTTGGCTCCAACGGCATCCTCCCCGGTTGGCGTGGCGTCGACGTCCGGGCGGTGATGCAGGAGGCCTTGGGCACTCAGGTGCTCCTCGACAACACTGCCAACCTCGCTGCTCTCGGGGAGGCGAAATTCGGTGCGCTGCAGGGT
This sequence comes from Knoellia sinensis KCTC 19936, assembly GCF_000768705.1. Classification (GTDB taxonomy): domain Bacteria; phylum Actinomycetota; class Actinomycetes; order Actinomycetales; family Dermatophilaceae; genus Knoellia; species Knoellia sinensis. Next base: position 225,162 of record NZ_AVPJ01000003.1, on the reverse strand, counting down.
GTTTCGACCGGTGTCTTCATCAAAGCGTCCTACGGAGTGGGGGCTGGGCTGATCCTGGGGGGCGAGGTCTTCCGAGGCAGCGCGGGCACCGCCGGAGAGATCGGGCACGTGACGATCGACGAGAACGGCCCGGTGTGCAGGTGCGGCAATCGCGGTTGTCTCGACACGTTTGTCGGCGCGCAGGCCGTGCTGACCGCGCTGCGCGCGACGCACGGGTCGCTCACGCTCAGGGACGTCATCTCTCGGGCGCTCGACGGCGACGCGGGTTGCCGCCGCGTTCTCGAGGACTCCGGCCGGCACGTCGGAGTGGCCGTTGCAGGTGTGGTGAATCTGCTCAACCCGGAGGTCGTCGTCCTCGGCGGTCAGGTCTCCAGACTCGGCGAGATCGTCCTTCAGCCGATGAGAGAGGCCATCGAGCGCTGCGCGATTCCCAGCGCAGCGGCAACCGTCGATGTGCGCGTCGGCGTGCTGGATCCTGACGTGGCAGACGCCGTGGGCGCGCTCGCCCTGGCCGACCAGGTGCGCGAAGACGCGGACCGCGCGGCTCTCCTCGTGGGGCAGCCGTAACCATTTCGTTGTCTCAATTGCTTGCATTCAAGCCTTGACGACAACCGTCGAGGCGGAGTTGAATCCCAATGACCGCACCAGAGAGGTTGCGGACAAGCCTCAGGAGAATCGCATGAAGACTCGACCGATCCGCATCGTCGGGGCCGCGCTCGCTCTCGGTCTCACCGTCACGGGACTCGCCGCCTGCGGCGACAACGGCTCTGACGCCGGCTCGTCCGGCGCCACCGGAGGCTCCGGTGACAGCGCCAAGAAGATCGCGCTGCTTCTGCCCGAGAACAAGACCGCCCGGTACGAGGCGTTCGACAAGCCGCTGTTCGAGGCTGCCGTCAAGGCGGACTGCGCGGACTGCGAGGTCATCTACAGCAACGCGAACCAGGACGCCGCCAAGCAGCAGCAGCAGGCCGAGGCCGCGATCACCCAGGGTGCCGAGGTTCTGGTCATGAGTGCTGTCGACGGCAAGTCCGCGGTGACGATCGTGCAGAACGCCAAGGCTCAGGGTGTTCCTGTGATCGCGTACGACCGGTTCATCGCCGGCTCCGACTACTACGTCTCCTTCGACAACAAGAAGGTCGGAGAGCTCCAGGGCACCGGGCTCGTCGAGGCGCTGAAGGCCGCAGGCAAGACCTCCGGCGACATCGTCATGATCAACGGCTCTCCCACCGACGCCAATGCCGCGGACTTCAAGGCCGGCGCCCACAGCGTGCTCGACTCGAGTGGCTACACCGTCAAGGCCGAGTTCGACACCCCGGACTGGAGCCCGGACAACGCCCAGGAGTGGATGGAGAGCCAGATCGGCGCGGTGCAGGCCAACCTCGTCGGCGTCTATGCCGCAAATGACGGCACTGCCGGTGGCGCGATCGCAGCCCTCAAGGGTGGCGGCGTCAACCCACTCCCTCCCGTCACCGGTCAGGACGCTGAACTCGCTGCGATCCAGCGGATCATCTCGGGCGACCAAGCGCTGACGATCTACAAGGCCATCAAGCCGCAGGCCGAGGACGCCGCGAAGAACGCCATCGCCTTGGCGAACAAGCAGAAGCCGACCGCCTCCGCCGACAAGGAGGGTGTCCCCGCGACCCTGCTCGACCCGGTCGTCGTGACCAAGGCGAACATCAAGGACACCATTGTCGCCGACAAGTTCTATGACGTGGCCGACATCTGCACTGCCGAGTACGCAGCCAAGTGCACCGAGCTGGGCATCAGCTGATCCAGCCCTGTGAGCGCGAGCGCCGGGTGGTCGGTCAGGCACCGACCACCCGGCACTTCGCACGACATGCCCCCACGAAGGAGTGAGGCCGAGCATGACCACGACCACAACGGCAGCCCCGGTGCTGTCGATGACTGGTGTGTCCAAGCGGTTCGGGGCCGTTCAGGCCCTCAAGGACATCGAGTTCAGTGTCGACGCCGGTGAGGTCGTGGCCCTCGTGGGCGACAACGGTGCCGGCAAGTCGACCCTCGTGAAGACGATCGCCGGGGTCTATACCCCGGACGAAGGGCAGGTGAACTTCGCCGGGTCCCCCGTCTCGATCGGCTCGCCGGCCGAGGCGCAGGAGCTCGGCATCGCGACGGTGTTCCAGGACCTTGCCCTGTGCGACAACCTCGACGTCGTCGGCAACCTCTTTCTCGGCAGCGAGCTGCTGCACAAGGGGGCTCTGGACGAGGTGACCATGGAGAAGGAGTCATGGCGACTCCTTCGTGAGCTGTCCGCCAAGATTCCCAGCGTCCGCATAGCGGTCGCGAGTCTCTCGGGTGGCCAGAGGCAGACCGTGGCCATCGCCCGCTCGCTCTTGGGAAAGCCGAAGGTCGTGATGCTCGACGAGCCCACGGCAGCCCTCGGCGTGGCCCAGACGGCGGAGGTGCTCAACCTCGTCGAAAGGCTTCGCGAGAACGGGCTCGGTGTCATCCTCATCAGCCACAACATGTCGGACGTCATGGCCGTCGCCGACCGCGTCGTCGTCCTACGGCTCGGCCGCAACAACGGCGTTTTCCGGGTTGCCGAGACGACCAACCAGGAGATCATCGCCGCCATCACGGGGGCGACGACAAACGCCGTTTCTGCGCGAGCCGCACGCAAGGCCCACCAGGAGGATCAGCCGTGAGCACCCCCGAGACGCAGACTTCGACGAACAACGGCCCCACGCCCGACCAGTCGAGCCTTCCTGCGGACCTGCAGGACGAGCGGCTGATCGCCAGTCAAGGCCTGACCGGCTGGGCATCGGCCTTCTGGAGTCGCTTGCGCTCAGGCGACCTCGGGTCGCTGCCAGTGGTCGTTGGTCTGGTCCTGATCTGGGGTGTCTTCTACGCCTTGAATCCCGCGTTCCTCTCAAGTCGCAACCTCGTCAACCTCAGCCTCCAGATGGTGGCGGTGGGGACGATCGCGATCGGAGTGGTTCTCGTCCTCCTCCTTGGAGAGATCGATCTGTCGGTCGGGTCGATGTCTGGCTTGTCCGCAGCCGTGCTCGCGGTGATGTTCGTCAACAACGGCGTACCAGTGGCCCTCGCGATCCTCGCCGCACTTGGCGTCGCCGCTCTGGTCGGCCTGCTCTACGGGACATTGTTCAATCGCTTCGGGGTGCCGAGCTTCGTCATCACCCTTGCCGGCCTGTTGGCGCTTCTCGGCCTCCAGCTGAGGGTGCTCGGCAACCAAGGCACGATCAACCTCCCGTTCGAGTCGACCCTCGTGCGCTTCGCGTCCCAGCAGTTCCTGCCTCCGTGGCTGGCCTATTCGCTCGCCCTCCTCGCTCCGGCTCTCTATGCCCTTAGCACGCTGCGACGCAACGCGCGTCGCTCCGCGGCCGGGTTGTCGACGACCCCCATCAGCCGGCTCGCCTTGCGCGCCGGTGGTCTCGCCGCGATTCTTGTGATCGCCGTGGCCGTGCTCACCCGGGACCGTGGGGTCTCGGTGATGTTCCTGACGTTCCTGGTGCTGGTCGTCATCATGGATCTCGCGATTCGCCGAACCACCTGGGGGCGCTCGGTCCTCGCCATCGGTGGCAACGTCGAGGCTGCTCGCCGAGCAGGCATCAACGTCAAGCGCGTCTACCTGTCGGTCTTCACCCTGTGTTCCACCTTCGCCGCGCTCGGCGGCATTTTCGCCGCTTCGCGTCTGGCGTCGGCCAATCAGAGCAGCGGCGGTGCGGACACGAACCTCAATGCCATTGCCGCTGCGGTCATCGGCGGGACGAGCCTGTTCGGTGGGCGCGGCTCGGCCTACTCAGCTCTCTTGGGGATCCTCGTGATTCAGTCGATCTCCAACGGCCTCGACCTCTTGGCAGTGGAATCGAACGTCAAGTTCATGGTGACTGGTGCGGTGCTCCTCCTCGCCGTCATCATCGACAGCCTCAGCCGCCGCTCACGCGCGGCCCATGGACGCGCCTGAGCTGGACCCAATGGGCGCTCGAAGTCGACAGTCGGGCGAACTCAGCCCGGGCGGACGAGCCCGGATTCGTAGGCCATGACGACGACCTGAGTGCGATCACGCAGGTCGAGCTTGGCGAGGATTCGCGCCACGTGGGTCTTCACGGTGTTCTCCGTGACGAACAGGCTGGATGCGACCTCCTGGTTGCTGTGACCACGCGCGATCAGGCGCACCACCTCGACCTCGCGTTCCGTCAGCGATGCCATCCCGAGGGGCGCGGGCTTCGGAGCTCTGGCAGCGAACTCGGAGACGAGTCGCCGCGTCACACTCGGCGCGAAGAGGGATCCGCCGTCGGCCACGACCCGGATCGCGGTGATCAGCCTGTCCTCTGAGGCGTCCTTGAGGAGGAAGCCACTGGCCCCGGCACGCAAGGCGTCGTAGACCACCCCATCGAGGTCGAACGTCGTCAGCACGATGACTCGCGTGCCCGACGGTCCCGCAGTGATCGTCTCCGTCGCCGCGATCCCGTCGAGGACGGGCATCCTGACGTCCATCAGGACGACATCGGGGCCGAACTCCTCAGCGAGCCGAATCGCGGCGGCCCCATCGCCGGCCTCGGCGACCACGTCGATGTCCGGTTCGGCGCGGAGGATCATCCGGAAGCCGGCCCGCACCAGGTGCTGGTCATCGGCCAGGAGGACCCGGATCACGACGTGACCGCGTAGGGAATGCGGGCCCGCACGAGGAACCCGCCCTCGGGTTGGGGCCCGACCTCGACCTCGCCGCCAGCGACCGCGACGCGTTCGCGGATTCCCACGAGGCCATGGCCCGCAGTGGTTCGAGCGCCCGTGACTCCCGAGTGAGTTCCGTTGTCGCGGACGGTCAGCCAGAGTTCCTCGGCGCCGTAGGTCAAGGAGACCCAGGCCTGTGCCTCATTCGCGTGCTTGGCCACGTTCGTGAGCGCTTCCTGGACAATCCGGTATGCCGTGGCGTCCAGTCCCGGGGGGAGTGCGGACGGGTCTCCCGTCACCTCCAGGGCGACTGTCACTCCCGAGGTGCGCATCGTCTCGGTGAGGTCCGTGACACGGGACAGGGAGGGCTGTGGCTCGCTGTCGGCACGAGTGTCGGTGTCACGCAGGAGCTGAAGCAGCCGACGCATGTCTGCCAGCGCCTGGGCGTTGGTGTGCTCGATGGCGTCGAACGCACGACGCGACTCGTCGAGGTCCTCGTCCAGCATCCGTCGACCTCCACGTGCCTGGAGGACGGTGACCGAGATGGCGTGCGCCACGACGTCGTGCAGTTCACGGGCGATCCGGGCCCGCTCCTCGGTCACGGCTTGCTTCGTGACCGCGTCTCGCTCCCGTTCGAGGTCGACCTTCTGGGCCGACAGTTCGGACTCGCGATCGCGGCGCAACCGCATGGCCACTCCCGCCGCGAACGGACCACCCACGATGGCGCCGCCGAACAGCACATCGACGTACTTCAGCCGGTCGCCATCGCTGGCGACGAACAGCACGATGCCGACCAGCACCAGTCCCGCCGATACCCAGACGAGGCGACCCGTCGTGTGCGCACCCACGGAGTAGAGGGAAATGAACAAGACGGCCAGGACGGCCATCGACTCCGTCACCTGGTGGCCGACGAGCCACAGAAGTGCGCCCAGAAGGGTCATGGTCGTCAGGAAGCCCAGGAACGCAGAGCGCCGCCGCAGCGCCAACGACAGGCCGGCAAGGAGTCCGAGGACGAGTGCGACCGGCTTCCCCGCGTCGCCGCCGAGCGCCGAGAACTCGGCAACCATCACTGCGGCGAGACCGACGGCGACGACCACGTCGCCGTGCCGCTTCAGCTCGTCGTACAGCCGCACATGACAACGGTACTCACGGCGACCGTGCCGCGACGTCACTCACAGGAATGACACCACCGCGGTGGATCGGTCGCTCGAGCGGACGACGCCGATTCGCTCCGAGTCGTGACGACGGCGACCGCCGAGCAGAGGAGCGTGGCGGGGGTCGAAGTCCTCCCAGAAAGGCCGCCCGTCATGTCGCACACTCTCTCGGCCGACCCGAGCACCGTCGTTTCGCGGAGTCCGTCCGCACGATCCGTCGGCCTCGCCGCGGTCACGGTCACCGTGGTCACCAGGGCTCTGTTGGGCAACCTCGTCGTCAACGAGTGGCCCGGTTGGCAGATGTTCCTCGAGAACGCCGTCGCCGCCGTGGTCGAGGGCATCGTGCTCGGGTTGCTCGTCTTCGCCCTCGTGGTGCGGCGTGCGCTTCGAGGTCCGAATGTCGTTCGGGCCAGCGTGGTGCTGGCACTCGTCGCCTTCTTGGGCCTCGCCGTTCCGTACTCTGCTCACCAGCTCATTCTCGGGGCGGCTGTGCTCACCCTCGGTGTCGCCGCTCGCGAGCGAACGACCAGTCCCGCAGCAGCCTTCGTCGTCGCGAGCGGGCTCGCCGTCATCGCCGCGTGGGTCGCCTTCGTCCTCTTTGCCGTCCTCACCGGCGACTGGCCGATCGACTACTGACAGAGTGCTGGCAGCGCCCCAGGCTCACCCGTTTGGCGTGATGATCTGGCGGACCTCGGTGCCGTCGTGGAGACGGTCGAGGGCGGTATTGATGTCGTCCAGAGGCACGTGGTTCGCGGTGACGAGCGCGTCCGCGCGAAGCAACCCAGCGGCATACAGATCGAAGAGTCGCGGGAGGTCGCGCCGGGGAACGGACGACCCCATGTAGGACCCGAGGATGGCCTTCTCCTCCCCGACGAGCGCGGCGATCGGGACGTCGATGGTGTGTTTGGGGTGGGGGAGTCCGGCGACGACGACTCGTCCGCCCACCTTCGTCGCGGCGTATGCCGTGGCAAGGGCCGCTGGGTGCCCTGCGGCTTCGATCGCCGCGGCAACGCCACCGCCGGTGAGGTCGCGGATCTCGTCGGCGGCGCTCTGGCCGGCGAGGACACCGTGGGTGGCGCCGACCTCCTTGGCGGAGGCGAGCTTGGACTCGACGGTGTCGACGGCGATGACGGGGTGGGCGCCCGCCAAGGCTGCGGCCATGACCGCCGAGATCCCCACCCCGCCGAGTCCGATGACGGCCACGGGCTCGCCCGGGCGGACCTGCGCGGTGTTGAGGACGGCGCCGGCACCGGTGAGCACCGCGCATCCGAAGACGGCGGCGACGTCGAGCGGGACCTCGTCCGGGACGGGGACGAGGGAGCGGGGGGAGAGCACGGTGAGCTCTGAGAACGCGGAGACGCCAAGGTGATGGTGCAGTTCGGCACCGGTCGCGTCGCGGAACGGTCGCCGACCGCTGACGAGACGCGCCTCCCGGTTCGCTGCCTGGGCGTCCGCGCACCGCACAGGGTGCCCACCGGCGCACTCGGCACAGGTGCCGCACGAAGGGACGTAGGAGCAGACGACGCGATCGCCGACCGCGACCTCCGTGACGCCGGCGCCGACCTCCTCGACGACCCCGGCAGCCTCGTGGCCGAGCACCATCGGCAGCGGGCGCGGCCGGTCACCATTGACCACGGACAAGTCCGAGTGGCACAGGCCGGCGGCGGTGATCCGAACGAGCACCTCGCCCGGACCGGGGCCGTCGAGGGTGACCTCCTCAACGCGCAAGGGGGACGACTCGGCGAACGGATGTGAGTCTGTGGCATGCCGCAGCACCGCGGCCTTCGTCGTGATCGTCATGTGTGTCCCAGTCCTTGTCCGCGTGCCTTCGCGATCGCCTCGCCGCGGTCGGCGGCGTGCAACTTCTGAAGGATCGTCGAGACATTGTTGCGAATGGTCTTGGGCGCAAGGTGCATTCGCGCTCCAATGGCCTGGTTTCCGAGGCCCGCGGCGACGAGGTCGAGGATCTCGCGCTCGCGGTCGGTCAACTCGGGGAAGGGCGTGGCGGGGGTCCGACCCGCGAAGTGGTCGAGGATGCGTGCCGCCACGGCCGGGCCGAAGATCGCTTCGCCCTCCGAAACTCCCACGATCGCCCGGATGACGTCCTGCCGGCCGGCGCCCTTGAGGAGGTACCCCGCGGCACCCGCCCTCACCGCGGCGAAGACCGATTCGTCGTCCGCCTGCATCGTGAGGACGAGGACTCTGACGTCAGGGTGGGTCGAGGCGAGCGCTCGGGTCACCTCGATCCCGGACCGGCCGGGCATGTTGAGGTCCATCAGGGCGACGTCGGGGCGCAGTTCGCGAATCCGCACCAAGGCCTGGTCCCCGTCCTCGGCGTCGCCCACGACCTCGATCGTGGGTTCGCCCTCCAGTGCGGCTCGCAGGCCGTCGCGGAAGATCGGATGGTCATCGACGATGAGGACGCGCACGGCCATCAGGCACCTCCGACAGGGATGCGCCCCGAGACGACAGTGCCGCCTCCGGGACGGGATGCGACCGTGAGGCTTCCGCCGAGTTCGGCGGCTCGCTCGCGCATCGACTCGAGTCCGACGCCCGTGCCGGAACGGGTGTCCACCCGGCTCGCCCCGTTGTCGACGACCTCGAGGATCAGCCATCCCTGCTTCACGTCGAGCGTGACGCGGCACCGCGTGGCGCCCGAATGCCGGACAACGTTCGTGAGCGATTCGGTGACGATGCGGTAGGCCGCCACCTCGGCTGCTGCTCCGGGCACGGACAGGGTGTCAGGACAGTCGACGTCGACGACCAGCCCCGCTGCGGCGAGGGTGCGAGCGTGTTCCCGGACCACGCCGGACAGCCCGAGATCATCGAGTGCCGGCGGCCGAAGCCCCTCGACGACATGCCGGACGTCCTGGACCGACTGGGCGATCTCGTCCTTGACCCGGTCGAGGAGTTCCTGAGCGCGCGGCTCCTCGGGTTGCCACAGCTCCCGGAGGGCATCCACCTGGAGGCTCGCCGCTGCAAGAGTCGGTCCTATGCCGTCATGAAGGTCGCGCCGCACTCGAAGGCGCTCGTCCTCACGTGCCCGGACGAGGCGCTCGCGTGACTCCTGGAGGTCGGTCGCGAGGCGGGCGACCCGCACCTCTCGCGCCACTTGCCGGGCAAGGTCCTCGAGCAACTGCAGCTCGCGCGGGTCGAAGGCGGCCTGCCCGCTCCGGCGTCCGACCAGCAGCTGTCCCTCCTGGCGGCCATGCGTCACGAGGGGAAGGCTCACGACTCCTGGCGGGAGCGCCGCTCGCGGTGCGCCGAGGGCAACCTCGACGAAGGGGAGGCGCAGCGTGTGCTTGATCGTGTCGGTCACGGTCGCGATGAGGTCGTCGACGGCGGTGCTCCGTTCGAGCTTCTCGGCGAGGTTTGCGAGGACCCGATAGGGCTGGGCCCAGTCGCCATAGAGGAGACGCTCGACCCGGCGGTGCAGCCACCCCTTCACCGGACCGAGGAACACTGCCACCGCCGCGCTCGCGAGCAGTGAGGCCCCGCGCCCGGCCTCCTCGCCGAGGAGGTTGGTCGCGATGGCGAGCGAGGCGAAATAGGTGGCGAGCACGAGACCGGTGAGGACGGCATACACGATCGTCCGGTCGAGAACCACCGCGACGTCGAAAAGTCCGCCACGCAATAGCGCGATGCCGGTCGCGATGGGCAATGCCGCGACCACCACGGCCTCGGTGATCGTGCCCACCCAACTCGGCCCGAAGGGCAGCAGAAGACTCCCGACCGCTGCCGCGAGGAGAGCAACGAGAGCGCCGAAGGCGAGCCACATGAGGCGCGTGCGGGTCGGCTCCACCGCACGTCGCCAAGCCACGACGAGACGAACCAGGGCGGCCACGGTCACCAGGAGCATGGCGAGGACGGCGGTGTCCGAGATGCGCCGCGGCCACGGCCCGAGGGCCGGGATCGCGAGCGGACTCTCGAGGGTGGTGTCCCCGTCCAAGGGGCCGATCGCCAGGGCGTAGCCGACAATCGTCACGATGAAGCCCACGAGTGCCGCGGCGACCAAGGTGCGTCGGCCTCGTGGCGCCCGATCACCCAAGGGGAAGACCAACAGCGCCACCGTGGTCGCGAGCATCCACGCCGTCCCGAACGCGGCGTTGGCGAGCAGATGGGTCCATGCCGCGCCCGACGTCTCACCACGGGCGAGCACGTGCCCGCTGACGAGTTGGAAGGCGCCCGCCGCCGCCTGCGCGACGCCCACGCCGAGATAGACCCAGCCGATGGCGAGTTCGGGACGGCGCCGCACGAGGAACGCGCCCACGAGCGGGAAGGCCATGAAGCTGAGGAACCACACCGTGTCGGTTGCCGAGAGGGGCGTCGTGCCGGACAGGCGTCCGGCCAGAGCGGCGCTGACCGCGACGGTGGCGCCGACCCCTGCTGCGACGAGGGTTCCGGCGGTGCGCCGAGGATCGGTGGGGGTCGACACGCTCACCTCCTCGATGCCCGTCGCGCGTGGACGCTGCAATGCATCGACGCTAGCGACTCGGGGTCCCGCCTGACAGGGACATCCGTCCTTTGCCGAGCGGGCGCAGGGACGGGCGGCACGAGGGCGATCGTCACTCGTGCGGGGGACGGGAGCCGCCCGACGCTGAAAGGGCAGACCCAGAACCCCCAGGAAAGGACCTCCCATGAGCACCGCAACCTCAGTCAGCGCTACCGAAGCCACACCGGGCACAGGGATCGCCAGGAGGCGATCGCTCCATCGCACGGGCGCGCTCGCCGGCCTCGCCTGGCTCGTGGCCGCGTTCGGCGCCACGACACCTGAGGGGCCCGTCACAGGCAACGCCACCGTGGCGGAGATCCGCAACTACGCCGCCGTGAACACCGGAACCTTGACCGTGAATGCCCTGAGCGGCCTGATCGGTGTCATCGCCCTCCTCACGCTCGTGGGGGTGCTCGCCGAACTCGTCGGATCGGTCCGGTCACGGAACCTCGCTGCTCGCTTCGTCACTCTCGCGGGGGCGCTCGCGGCGGTGCAGATGCTGTTCTTCGCCAGCGTCTATTCGGCGTGGGTTCTCCAGCCGATCACGGCCCTCAGCGACTCTGCGGTCCAGACGCTGTTCAACGTCGGGCTCGTCGCCGACATGTTGGGGACGTTGACCCTCGTTGTCACCTGCTCGATGGTGGGACTCGTGTCCCTCATCGCTCTGAGGGACCGCTTCCTCAGCCGCCCGGTGGCCCTGCTCGGGCTCGTCATCGCGGGGGCCGAGTTCGTCACGATCCCCTTGTTGGTCATGGGCAGTGACGCGGCGCAGGTTCCACTGCACGTCGCCCTCTTCGGGTGGTTCTTCTGGCCGGTCATCGTCGGCGCTGACCTTGGCGTGCGCGCCTTCCGAAGCCGCCACGCCTGAGCACGGTCTCGGCACGATCGCTGGCCCCGCCCCCTCCGCAACGTCAGCGTCAACGGCACCTCTAGCGACCGTTCCCACTGACGTTGCGGGAGAGCTACCCCGTAGCGTCAGCGTCAACGGCACCTCTAGCGACCGTTCCCACTGACGTTGCGGGAGAGAACGGGGGCGTGCCCAGCGCGATCGCGGTCGGCAACGAAGTGTCAGGTACGACGACTCTGTGGGCTGTTGGGACACGCTGAGGCCCTTTCAACTGGCACAGTGGCCCAATGGCGGATGCGCGGGTCGTAGGACTCGTTCTCGCGGCGGGAGCCGGGCGGCGTATGGGAGGACCCAAGGCGCTGCTTCGGCTGTCCCCGACGGGACCCTCTCTTGTCGAGATGGCTGTCGAACGCCTCCAAGTTGCTGGGGTCGCTGACGTGCATGTCGTCGTCGGCTCCGCTGCACCGAACGTGACCGCCCGCGCCGAACGCGCGGGCGGTCACGTCGTTGAGGCGCCCAATTGGGATGAGGGGATGGGCGCGTCTCTTCGGGCGGGGCTGGATGTGTTGCAGGACACCGATGCTCGCGCTGTGCTGCTGATGCTGGTCGACCTTCCCGATGTCGGTGTCGAGGTGCATGAGCGCCTCTTGGGCGCCGTCGACGGGGACCTCGACGGAGTGCTGGCCCGCGCGGCCTACGACGGTCGGGCCGGTCACCCGGTCCTCATCGGCCGTGACCACTGGGCGCCAGTGAGAATGCACGCCACGGGCGACCATGGCGCACGCGACTACCTCGACCGTCACCGGCCGCACTTGGTGGAGTGCGGGGACCTCGCGACCGGGCGCGACATCGACCGTCCCTGTGACGTGTGACCGTGCGCAGGACATGATGAGCCGATGGAGTTCTCCTCGGCAGCGGATCTGAGCGCGGCCCTCGACGGCACCGGCTACCTCGCTGACGAGGCCTTGGCCACGGTCGCGTGGCTCGCGACCCGGCTGCACCGGCCATTGCTCCTCGAAGGGGAACCGGGCACAGGCAAGACCTCGTTGGCGGAGGCGTTGGCCGAAGCCGGCGGGGTGCCCCTCATCCGGCTGCAGTGCCACGAGGGCATCGACGCGTCCCAGGCGCTCTATGACTGGGACTTCCCGCGCCAGATTCTCCACCTGCGCGCAGTGGAGGCGGTCGAGGGCGCCGCGTCCCTCGAGGAGATCGAGTCTGGTCTGTTCGATGAACGCTTCCTCGTCGCTCGCCCCATTCTCCGGGCCCTGCGAGAGGCACCGGCTGTCCTGCTCGTCGACGAGATCGATCGTGCTGACGACGAGTTCGAGGCGTTCCTTCTCGAGGTCCTGTCCACGTGGCAGGTGAGCATCCCGGAGCTCGGCACGGTTCGGGCGGAGACGCCCCCGCTGGTCGTGCTCACCTCCAACCGCACGCGCGAGGTGCATGACGCCCTCAAGCGGCGCTGCCTCTATCACTGGCTCGAACACCCTTCTCTCGAGCGCGAACTCGCAATTGTTCGATCCCGTGCGCCCGAGGTTCCGCACGCTCTCGCGGAGCAGGCGGTCCGCACCATCCACGCCATCCGCGTCGACACCGAGTTGCTCAAGCCGCCCGGCGTCGCCGAGACCCTGGACTGGGCGCGCGCCCTTCACGAGTTGGGCGTGCGCGACCTCGACACTGCCTCGGCTGCGGCATCTCTCGGCGTCGCGGTGAAGTATCGCGAGGACTTCGAACGCGTCCGCGCCGCTCTCGATCGCATCCTCGCGCGGTGAGTCCGCGGTGATCCGGGTCCGTCCTCCCGAGGAGATCCTCCTCGGGTTCGCGCGCGCTCTCCGAGCAGCGGGCGTGCCGGTCACAGCCGACCGGGAACGCACCTTCCTGCTCGCCGCCGCGACCGTCGGCCTCGAGGATCAGGCCGGCGTGTATGCCGCTGGGCGGGCCACGCTCTGCGGCTCACCTTCCGATCTCGAGAGATACGACCTCGTGTATGCCGCGTGGTTCGGTGCCGAACGACCGGCAGCAGTGCGCCGCCGACCATCGCGACCGCCCGAAGCGATGGCCGACCTCGGTGACGCGGAGTCGTCGCAGGAGGGTGGCGACGACGAGAGTCTCGACGAGGTCCGAGCGCGGGCGAGTGCCATGGAAGTGCTGCGGCACAGGGATATCGCGTCACTTTCGGCGATTGAGCGGGCGACGCTCGCGCGGATGTTCGCCGATCTCCGCCCGCGACCACCGCGACGGCGAACGCATCGCCTCGCGGCCGCTGCCAAAGGACGCGTGGACGCCCGTGCGACCCTGCGCGAGATGCTGCGCCGGCACGGTGAGCCCGGACCGATCAAGTGGCGTCGGCGCGCGGAGCGTCCCCGTCGGGTCGTCCTGCTGATCGACGTCTCCGGATCCATGAGCGCCTACGCCGATTCGTTGCTGCGGTTGGGGCACGTGTGGGTGCGCAGCACTGGTCACGTCGAGGTCTTCACCCTCGGGACACGGCTCACCCACGTGACGGCCGGCCTGCAGCACCCTGACCCGGACCGGGCCCTGGTCGCTGCGGGTCGAACGATTCCCGACTGGTCGGGTGGCACGCGACTGGCCCACGGACTCAAGGCGTTCCTCGATCGCTGGGGGCGGCGCGGCATGGCTCGAGGAGCAGTCGTCGTGCTCGTCAGCGACGGGTGGGAGCGGGAGGACCCGGCGGGTCTCGCCGTGCAGATGCGCCGCCTGCACGGGCTCGCGCATCATGTCGTCTGGGCCAACCCGCATCGTGGCCACGACGCCTACGAGCCTGTGCAAGTCGGGATCGTCGCGGCCCTTCCGTACGTTGACTCCTTTGTGGCCGGCCACTCGATGGCTGCGTTCGCCGAGCTGATGGAGGTTGTCGAGCATGCGTGACGTGTTGAGCGAACTGCGCGCCTGGTGGGACGCCGACGAGCCGGTGGCGATGGCCACCGTGGTTGACACTTTCCGCTCATCACCACGCCCTGCAGGGGCATCGATGCTCGTCGGGTCTGATGGCACCGCGGTCGGGTCGGTGTCGGGTGGGTGCGTCGAGGGTGCCGTCTTCGACCTCGGTCAGGAGGTGCTCAACTCGGCAACACCGGAACTCGTGCACTACGGCATCTCGGACGACACGGCATACACGGTCGGTTTGACGTGCGGCGGCGAACTCGACGTCTTCGTCGAGAAGGTGGACCGTGCCTCCTTCCCCGAACTCGGTGGAGTCGCCGACGACATCGCCGCGGGGCGCCCGGTGGCCGTGGCGACCGTCGTCGCGCACCCCGACCCGGCCTGGGTGGGGCGCCGGCTCGTCGTGCGACCCGACTCGGCCACGGGGGAACTCGGCAGCGAGCGGGCGGACGCAGCAGTCACCGATGACACTCGCGGTGCGCTGGCGTCGGGCACGACCGAGACGCTGACCTACGGACCCGACGGCGAACGTCGCGGTGAGGGGATGCGCGTCTTCGTCGCGTCGTATGCGCCCAAGCCGCGGATGATCGTCTTCGGCGCCATCGACTTCGCGGCGGCGGTCGCGGAGGTGGGCCACTTCCTCGGGTATGCCGTGACGGTGTGCGATGCGCGGCCGGTGTTCGCGACCGCAGTCAGGTTGCCGGCGGCTGACGAAGTGGTCGTCTCGTGGCCGCACACCTATCTGACTGCCGAGGCTGACGCCGGTCGCATCGATGGCCGGACGGTCCTGTGCGTCCTCACCCATGACCCGAAGTTCGACGTTCCGTTGCTCGAGGTGGCGCTGCGGCTGCCCGAGGTGGCCTATATCGGAGCGATGGGCTCCCGTCGCACTCACGACGAGCGACTGGAGCGGCTGCGGGAGGCTGGTCTGACAGACGACGAGCTGGTCCGCCTGTCGTCCCCGATCGGGCTCGATCTCGGCGGTCGGACCCCGCAGGAGACTGCTGTGTCGATTGCCGCGGAGATCATCGCCCTGCGTTGGGGTGGTCGCGGCGACCGACTCGTGGAGAGGGACGGCCCCATCCACTCGTGAGGCCATGGGTCTGCGGCTGTGAATCTCGGCGAACCCTTGTCGCGGTCCTCCGATCAGTGAAAGATCAGTCACATCCGCATCCCCCCGGCGAGGAGAGTCAACGATGACTCGGATCACGGTCACGGTCGACGGCACGTCCTACAGCGACGAGGTGGAGCCACGCATGCTCCTCGTCCACTACCTGCGGGAGGTGGTGGGGAAGACAGGGACCGTGATCGGCTGCGATACGAGCAACTGTGGCGCGTGCACCGTCCATCTCGACGGTCGTAGCGTCAAGTCCTGCAACGTTCTTGCCGTCCAGGCTGATGGTCACGAGGTGACGACCATCGAGGGCCTGTCGCAGAACGGTGAACTGCACCCCATGCAGCAGGCGTTCCACGAGTGCCACGCACTCCAGTGCGGCTACTGCACACCCGGCATGATCATGCAGGCCATCGATGTCCTGAACGACAACCCGGACCCCTCCGAAGAGGAGATCCGGGTGGGGCTCGAGGGCAACCTCTGTCGGTGCACGGGCTACCACAACATCGTCCGCGCCGTGCAACAGGTTGCCGGTCAGGGCGAGACCTCGGGAGCGCGGTCATGACCGCCGTCGACGATCGCCCGGCCGGGGCCGCGCCCGAGATCGGGCGGGACAGGCGGCGCAAGGAGGACCAACGGCTCATCACGGGTCGCACGAAGTGGACCGACAACATCGTCCTCCCGGGGATGCTGCACCTGGCGATGGTGCGCAGTCCGGTCGCGCACGCGACGATCAGCAACATCGACGTCGAGGAGGCGAAGGCAGCCTCTGGTGTCGTCGCCGTCATCACCGGCGCCGACATCAAGGACACGCAGGGCGCGATCGCCAACGCCTGGCCGCTGTCGGCCGAGCAGAAGACGCCCGGCCACTTGCCCATGGCCGTGGACCGGGTCGCCTGCACCGGCGAGATCGTCGCGTGCGTGGTGGCGCGTTCGGCGGCGGAGGCGCGTGATGCCGCGGAACTCGTCGACGTGGATTATGACGAGCTGCCAGCGGTCTTCGACGCCCGGGAAGCGATGAAGGACACGGTTCTGGTCCACCCGGACCTCGGCACCAACAAGTCCGACTTCTGGAAGCTCGACTCAGCCGAGGCCGGGACCGGTGGCAACGTCGACGAGGCGATCGCGACAGCGCGCGAGAGCGGCATCGTCATCGAACGCGAATACCGCAACCAGCGGCTCATCCCGGCGTTCATGGAGCCTCGATCCACCGTGGTCGACCCCACAGGGGAGCAGATCACCATCTGGACCGCGACCCAGATCCCGCACATCCTCCGGTTCCTCATTGCAGCGACCACGGGCATCTCCGAGGCGAAGATCCGGGTCATCGCTCCCGACGTCGGGGGTGGCTTCGGCGGCAAGCTCCAGACCACTCCGGAGGAGTTCATCACGCTTGCCGCGGCCCGACGCCTGGGCAAGCCGTGCAAGTACACCGAGACGCGGTCCGAGACGATGGTCTCCTGCCACCACGGTCGCGACCAGTGGCAGAAGCTCACCCTCGCTGCGACGAAGGATGGCGCGGTCACGGGGCTCAAGGTCGAGTTGCTCGCGGACCTCGGGGCCTACGCGGCGATCCTCGGTGGAGGTGTGCCCGTCCTCGGGGCGTGGATGTTCAACGCGATCTACAAGTTCCCCGCCTACCAGTTCAACTGTCAGACGGTCTACACGAACAAGACCTGGGTGGACGCCTATCGCGGAGCCGGGCGCCCCGAGGCGACCTTCGGGATCGAACGAATCATGGACGAACTCGCCGCCGAGGTCGGCGTTGATCCGCTCGAGATCCGGGAGAAGAACTGGATCACCCACGAGGAGTTCCCGTTCACCTCCGTCGCGGGCATGACCTACGACTCGGGCAACTACGAAGCGGCGACAGCACGTGCCAAGGAACTGTTCGGCTACGACGGGTTGCGGCGGGAGCAGCAGGAACGCCGCGATCGCAAGGATCCGGTGCAGCTCGGCATTGGCGTGTCGACCTTCACCGAGATGTGCGGACTCGCGCCCTCACGAATTCTTGGCGCCCTCAACTACGGCGCGGGCGGCTGGGAGCACGCCGCCATCAGGATGCTCGCGACGGGCAAGGTCGAGGTCGTGACCGGCGCGTCGGCCCACGGTCAGGGGCACGAGACGGCGTGGAGCCAGATCGTCGCTGATCGCCTCGGTGTGGCCTTCGAGGACGTCGAGGTGCTCCATGGCGACACACTCGTTGCGCCCAGAGGTCTGGACACCTACGGCTCTCGGTCCCTCGTCCTCGGGGGCGAGGCCCTCGTGCGCGCCGCAGACAAGGTCATCGAGAAGGCCAAACCCATTGCGGCACACCTGCTCGAGGCCAACGCCGACGACCTCGAATTCATGGCAGGTCGGTTCGGGGTCAAGGGCACGGACAAGGGCCTGACTCTCGGAGAGATCGCGATGGCGACGTGGACCTCGCACGTCTTCCCGGAGGACATCGAACCGATCATCGACTCCGAGGCGACGTTCGACGCGAACACGTTCTCGTTCCCGCATGGCACCCACCTGTGCGCCATGGAGGTCGACACCGAGACCGGCGCGAGCACGATGCGTGCCTATGTCGCGGTCGACGACATCGGCACCGTCATCAACCCGCTCATCGTGGCCGGGCAAGAACATGGCGGCATCGTCCAGGGCGTGGCCCAGGCACTCTGGGAGGAAGCAGTGTTCGACGAGAACGGCACGCTCGTGACCGGGTCGTTCGTCGACTACACCTTGCCCACGGCGGCCGACACCATCTCGTACGTCACCGACCACACCACGACGCCGTCCACGACGAACACCCTTGGCACCAAGGGGGTTGGGGAGGCGGGCACGATCGCCTCGACCCCGGCAGTCGTCAACGCCATCGTGGATGCCCTGCGCCCCATGGGAGTCAACGACATCGTCATGCCGTGCACGCCGGAGCGGGTGTGGAGCGCGATCCAGACGGCCGGGTCGGACACGGCAGGGTCCACCACCGACAACGCCCAGCCGCACTTCGAGTCCGGCGCAGCCAATCAGGATGATCCCGGCTCCTCGGCCGAAGGAGCGGACCGATGATCCCCGCATCGTTTGACTACGTCGCTCCGACGTCGGTGGCAGAGGCACTCACGGCCCTCGCCGAGGCCGGCGACGACGCCAAGGTGCTGGCCGGTGGGCAGAGTCTCCTGCCGATCCTCCGGATGCGGCTCAACGCACCCGAGAAGGTCGTCGATCTGGGCCGCATCGAGGAGTTGCGCGGGGTCCGTGAGGACGGTGACCACCTCGTCATCGGCGCCATGACGACCTATGCCGACGCCCTCGCATCCGCCGCTGTGAGCGAGCACGCGGCTGTTCTGCACGCCGCCCTCAAGGAGGTCGCCGATCCCCAGATCCGGCACCGCGGCACGGTTGGCGGAGCACTCGTGCACGCCGACCCGGCGGGCGATGTCGGCGCGCCGGCCCTCGCCCTGGGCACGGAGTTCGTCATCACCGGAAGTGGGGGAGAGCGCACCGTTGCAGCGTCCGACTTCTTCCAAGACCTCTTCGAGACGGCCGTTGCCGAGGGGGAACTGCTGACCGCGATCCGCATCCCGAAGCACACCGGTTGGGGCGGCCACTACGAGAAGTTCGTCCGAGTCGCCCACCAGTGGTCGATCGTCGCCGTCGCGGCCACGGTCCGGGTGGACGGCGGCACGATCGCGGAGGCCGCCATCGGGCTGACCAACATGGGCTCCACGCCACTGCGTGCGACGGCTGTCGAGGCGGCTCTCGTGGGTGCGTCGGCCTCGGACGAGGCAATCCGTGAGGCCTGCGCCGCGGCCGCCGAGGGCACCGATCCGCCGAGCGATCTCAACGGCAGCGCCGACTATCGCCGGGCCCTGGCGCCGGTGCTCACTCGGCGCGCGGTCCTCGCCGCCGCTGGGGGCTGAGGCCGTCGTGGAGCTGACGCACACCTTCACCGTTCCGGCCGGCATCGACGCGGTGTGGGAGGGCCTGCTGGACCTGGAGCGGGTCGGTGGCTGCTTCCCGGGCGCAACGGTCACCGACGTCACCGACGACGGCTTCTCCGGGACGGTCAAGGTCAAGCTCGGACCCATTGCTCTTGTCTACGCCGGCTCCGGGACCTTCCTCGAGCGCGACCCCGAAGCCCATCGAGCGGTCATCGACGCGAAGGGCAAGGACAAGCGCGGCAACGGCACCGCCGGCGCAACGGTGACGATGCAGTTGACGTCCGAGGGCGACCAGACGCGCGTCGATGTCGCCACGGATCTCGCCATCACCGGCAAGCCCGCGCAGTTCGGTCGCGGGGTGATGCAGGACGTGTCGGACAAGTTGCTCCGCCAGTTCGTCGAGTGCATCGAGGACCAGTTCAATGCCCCGCAGGAGGAGAGTGCCGCCGCTGCCGGAGCCAGTGACGTTCCTGCGCCGGCGGGCGCTGACCCTGACGCCTGGCCGGCGGCAGCGATGTCGTCTGGGCCCGACCCACGCGGTCGGCCGCGGGCCAGACCCGTTGACGACGCCATCGACCTCGGTGCCGTGGCGATGCCCTCGGCGGTCAAGCAGTGGGGCCCGTATGCCGTCGCCGGCCTCATCGGTGTCCTCATCGGATACGCCTTCGGTCGCGACCGCAACTGACTGACGAGTCCCACCTCGCGCACAGTCGGCTCGGGAGCCGGGCTGCCGCTCCCGAGCCTCGTCAACCCGGCTCTGGAGGGGTAACCCGGCTCCCGAGCCGAGTTGACGAGCGCGGGCGGTCAGGCCGTGCGGTGGTAGTACGCGTCCCAGTCGTGCTCGCTGCGCCGGTGGTCGGCGTCCTGGTCGACGTGGTGGCGCCATTCGTCGGCCCACGGGGCGGTGGGGTGGCGACGGTTGCTGCGCTCGAGCGCCCAGACGAACAGCGCGACGAGGACGAGGGAGAAGACGATGGGGGCCAGGTCTGCGATGTATGTGCTCATGGCATAAGTTTGATGCCCGACCACATCCTGCCACGAGTGGCAGAACTGCCCCTCTTGCACAAAATGCTGCCACAGTGTCATGCTGCAGAGATGGCCCTCCGTTCCGTCGCCGTCGTCCTCCAGGATCCCGTCGCGCTCTTCGAGTTCGGTGTCCTCAACGAGGTGTTCGGCATCGACCGGACCGCTGAGGGTGTGCCGCCGATCGACTTCCGGGTCTGCTCCGAGAGGCCGGGTATGCCGTTGAGTACCGACTCCGGTGTCGTCCTGACCGCGCCCCACGGGTTGGAGGCGACCAGCGACGCAGACCTCGTCGCCATCCCGGCCAGCCCCACGGCATACGCACCGTCCGAGGCCGTGAAGCAGGTGGTGAGGGACGCTGTCGATCGCGGGGCGTATGTCCTGTCGGTCTGTTCGGGTGCCTTCACCCTCGGTGCCGCCGGTGTCCTGGATGGGCGTGAGTGCACGACGCACTGGCTGCACTCCGATGCGCTCGCCGCGGCGTACCCGCTGGCCAAGGTCAACCCGGACGTGCTCTATGCGCACGACGGCACCGTGATCACGAGCGCGGGCACCGCGGCCGGGATCGACGCTTGCCTGCACCTCGTGCGCGCCGAGCACGGGGCCGCGGTGGCGAACCGCATCGCCCGCCGGATGGTCGTCTCACCCCACCGAGACGGTGGCCAGCGCCAATTCATCGATCGTCCCGTTCCCATCACCGAATGCGAGAGTCTGGGGCCGACGCTCGAGTGGCTCGTGGAGCACCTCGATGAGACGCACACGGTGCCCCAACTGGCCCGACGGGCAGCGATGTCATCGCGCACGTTCGCGCGGAGGTTCGTCGCCGAGACCGGCACGACACCTCACCAATGGGTGACCGATCAGCGGGTGCTGAGGGCTCGCGAACTCCTCGAGGAGACGGACCTGTCGATCGAGCAGATCGCCGGCGACGTCGGCTTCGGTAGCGCAGCACTTCTGCGTCACCACTTCTCCCAGGGCACCGGGCTCACCCCCACTGTGTTCCGGACGCGACACCGCTCCCCGGCCTGAGCCGAGGAGCGGTGTGCGAGTGAGTGATTCAGCCTTGCGGTGGGATCACTGCGGGGCGTTCGGCACGAGGCACTTCACCGACGCGGAGCGGTTCCCCGACCCGTCGATGGCGTAGACCTCGGCGTCACCCTTGCCCTTGAGGTTCCACTCGACAGCGCCGCTGCCGGGCTTCTGACTGGGGTTCGCACCGTTGGCCTCGACGTACTTGATGTCGGTGTCGACGGCGAAGGGACCCCAGGTCGTGGAGCTGCCGTCGTCCTTGACGAAGAGGTCGAGGTCAGAGGCAGGCCACACGTCATCGGTGGCGACGAGACGATAGAAGCCGTCCTGGTTCTGACCCTGGCCGCCGTTGCCCGGTGCCTGCGGCTCGTTGCCGCCCGGGTTCGTCGACGGGACGCACTGGGCGACCGGCGGCGTGGTGTCCTGCCACAGCTTGGACGCCGTGCGAGTGGCGTCGTGTCCGTCGATGTGGCCGACGGCGGTGATCGTGTCGGTGCCGAGCGAGTCCGGCTCCACCGGAACCGTGTAGGTGAAGGTCACGACACCCGAGGCGTTGGTCTCGCAGGACGCCGGGGCACAGGTCCCGGAGTCACCGGCGTTCGGACCGGCCGAGATCGAGAAGTCGACCTTGTGACCACCCAGATCAGAGGCCGGTCCGGTGACCGTCGCCGTCACCGTGTGGGTGTCGTCCGAGCCCAACTCATTGGTCGCCGTCGGCGGCGTGAGTGCGAAGCCGAAGACCGAGAAGGACTCGCAACGCGTGACCGACCCCGTGGCGGTGTCGTCACTTGCCGGGCCGAGCCCGGACGCCGTCGCGCACACCTCGTGGGTGCCCGGTGCCAGGTCGTTGCCCGGTGCCGTCCACGTGATGTCCGCCGGCCCCGCAGTGGGGAGGGCGGTGCTCGTGGTGGCCGCGACGGGGTTGCCGTCGAGCGTCACGGTGAGCCCGGTGAGCGACGTCGCGGTCACGTTCTTGATGACGTCCGGCAGGTTCGCGGGGTTGGTCACGTGCTCACACGTGGTCCCACTGGCGGTCGCCATGGCCTGGAGGTTGCCCAGGGTGCCGACGGTGCAGGAGGCTGCGGCACCAACCGCGAACGGATAGATGGTTGCGCCTGCAGCGACGGAGTTCAGAGCGGTGTTGAACGCGGCCAGCGACCCTGCCTCGGAGATGCCGTCGGACAGGAACACGACGTTGACCTGGGTGCCAGTCGCTGCCTGGACTGCGGTGTCGGCCGCTGCCAGTGCCGCGGCGAAGTTCGTGCTCGTGCCGACGTTCTTCGCGGTGAACTGACCGATGGTGCCCGGCGTGAGCGAGTCGATCACGGTGTCGACGTTGGATCCCGAGGGCGGCGTGAAGCGCTGCTCTCCGGCGGCGGGGTCCATGTCCGCCGGTTCAGCGGAGGTCCCAAACGCCACGACAGCACTCTCGAGCGCCGAGCCATCGGTGACCACGAGGTCGTTGAGTCCCTTCACGGCCACCTGCTCGCACGCAAGGATGGTCCGGGTCGAATCGCACATCAGGTTGACGGTGCTACCGGAGATGTCGACGACATAGATCCAACTCGTGTTGGGCGCGCCCGTGGCGATGCTCGCCGTCCCCGACAGGGGCACGTCGACGGTCGTGTCACCCGCAGGCACGATGAAGGAGTCGCCGTCCACCGGGGACGTGACGCCCACGGTGATCTCGGCGCCGTTGGGGAGGTTCCCCGACTGGGTTCCCGCCATCGCGGCAGGCGCAACGAGAGCGGCTACCGCGAGAGCGGCGCCGCTCGTGAGACAGGCGCGACGACGCGCCCGTGCTGCTGACTTCATGATGATTCCCTCCTGGTTGTGCGATCGCCTCATGAGTCGCCCCCCGGCAGGCGCGTATCGCGGTCGCTGAAGGGAAGGAGGCCTTGGCTACCCGCCAGATACATCCCTGTGTATGCCGTCCGCCCCATTCGGTGCCGCGTCCCCTGACCCGCGGTGCCATCTTCACGAGATCTGCACAGGTCGTGCCCACGCGCCGCACGGGCAGGCTCCTACTGTCGGTGTCATGAGCGAAACGGGTGTGGGCGCGAACGGGTCGGGTGCGACAGTGCTCGTCGTAGAGGACGAGCCGACCATCAATCAAGCCGTCACCGATCGACTGCGTGCGGAGGGCTATCAGGTCCACCAGGCCCACGACGGCCCCGGCGCGGTCGAGGCGTTCAACACGCACAATCCGGATCTCGTCGTGCTCGACGTCATGCTCCCGGGGTTCGACGGGCTCGAGGTCTGCCGCCGCATCCAGGCCGTGCGCCCCGTACCCGTGCTCATGCTCACCGCTCGTGACGACGAGACCGACATCCTCGTGGGCCTCGGCGTGGGTGCCGACGACTACGTCACCAAGCCGTTCCGGATGCGTGAGGTCGTCGCGCGCACCCACGCGCTGCTCCGTCGCGTCGAGCGCGCGGCCGAACTCGCAGCCACGCCAGCCCGGACGACTGCCCTCGGGGCGCTCCAGATCGACGGCCCGGCCCGACGAGTCACTGTCGACGGAGCCGAGGTTCATCTCACCCCACTCGAATTCGACCTGTTGACCGCGCTGGCCGCAACGCCCGGCACGGTCCGTTCGCGCGAGCAGCTCATGGCCGAGGTGTGGGGGTGGTCCGACGCCTCCGGCACCCGAACCCTCGACAGTCACGTGAAGTCCCTGCGCGCCAAGATCGGTGCGGCGCGCGTTCGCACCGTGCACGGCGTCGGCTACGCCCTGGAGTCTCCGTGATCACCGAGGAGCCTCTCGAGAAGGTCGGCTCGATCAAGGTCAAGCTCGGGCTCCTCGTCGGCGCGACCGTCGTCGTCGCAGCGCTGTTCGCGACGATCGGCGCCCGAGCGGGGATGCCCCTCTGGCTCACCCTCCCGGTCACCGTCGCCGCCGCGCTGCTCGTGACGCAGTGGTTGGCCCGGGGCATGACCGCACCCCTGCGCGAGATGACCCACGCGGCCAGTCGCATGGCTTCGGGGGACTACGGCCAGCGTGTTTCCACCGCGTCCACCGACGAGGTCGGCCAACTGTCGCGCGCCTTCAACGCGATGGCGTCCGACCTCGCCGACGCCGACCACCAGCGGCGGCAGCTCATCGCGACGGTCTCGCACGAGCTTCGGACGCCTCTCACCGCGCAGCGGGCCCTGCTCGAGAACCTCGTCGACGGGGTCGTCCAGCCCGACGACGCCGCTCTGCGTGGGGCACTCACCCAGTCCGAACGCTTGAGTGACCTTGTCGGTGACCTGCTCGACCTCTCCCGGATCGACGCCGGCGTGCTCCCCCTGCGCCTCGAGGAGGTCGCGGTTGCGGACGTGTTGCGTCGCGCGGTCGCCGAAGCCGAGCTCGGCTCCCGCAACGTCCATCACGTATGCCGTGTGTTCCCCGAAGCCCTGCGCGTCACCGCCGACCCCGCTCGCCTCGCGCAGTTGGTCGCGAACCTCCTCGACAACGCGGCTCGGCACAGCCCGCCCGGCGGCGAGATCCAGGTCGTGGCCACGGCGCTCGAAGACGAGCAGTGGTCGCTCGAGGTCCTCGACGAAGGCCCCGGGATTCCCGCCGAGAAGGCCGCCACGGTGCTCAGCCGCTTCGGGACCGGTGACGACTCCGGTGGGGGGACGGGCCTTGGCCTCGCCATCGCGTCCTGGGTCTGCGAGCTCCACGGAGGCTCCATCCACGTCGTTCCCACTCCAGCCGGCGGACACGGTGCGCGACTGCGCGCGGTGCTCCCACGGCATACGCGATCCCACGCGCGAGCGGCGAGCGCGCCGCCCCCCCAGCCGACCACGGAGGTCACGATGACTGCCACACCCGCCCCCCCGCCCGCCCAACCGCAACCCACCCCGGGTGCGGCCGTCGCGGCTCAGTCGCCCTCGACACCCGCAGCACACCCAGCCGTGCTGCCGTTCACGGACCAGCTGTTCGGGAAGTTCTGGCCCGAGAGCGGATTCGGCCCGCAACCGGCATTGCTCCTGGGTGCGCTGGGGCTTGGTCTACTGGCGTCGATCACGTTGCCGGACAGGCGAATTGGCCTCGCAGCCGGATTGGTGGCGTTGTTGGCTGCGCTCATCATCCTCAAGCCGGCGAGCCAGAAGCGGAGTCCGTGGACGATCGCGTGCGTTGCCGTCGGTGTCGGGTTGACGGCCATGACGGTGCTGCGCGCGACCGAGTGGATCGCCATCCTGTCGGTGATGCTCGCGGCGCTACTCCTCGCTGCCACGGTGACGCACGCCAGGTCGTTCGTGAGCATCCCGCTCTCGGCGATGTCGTGGGTCCTGGCCGGCTTGCGCGGGTTGCCGCTCCTGGGGCGGACGCTCACGGCGACGAGTCGGATGCCGCTCCTCTGGCCCGTCCTGCGCACGGCCGCCATCGCAGCCTTGGGGCTGGTCCTCTTCGGAGGTCTCTTCGCCTCCGGTGACGCGATCTTCGGCTCGTGGGCGCAGTCGCTCATCCCCGACCTGCGCTGGGACTCGATCATCGCGCGGATCTTCGTCTTCGTGTTCGTGGCGGGTGTCGCGCTGGCCGGTGCCTACCTCGCGCTCAACCCGCCGCGCATCGCCGACCTGGACGTCCCGCGAGGTGCTCCGGTGCGGCACCGCTGGGAATGGCTCGTGCCGCTCGGTGTTGTCATCGCGCTCTTCGCGCTGTTCCTCATTGCGCAGGCCACGGCGATGTGGGGTGGTCACGAATACCTGCGTGAGACAACGGGTCTGACCTATGCCGAGTACGTTCACCAAGGGTTCGGCCAGTTGACCACAGCAACCTTCCTCACTCTCGTCGTGGTCGGCATCGCGACTCGGAAGGCAGCACAGGAGTCGGGCTCCGACCGGCTGTGGCTGCGCGGCACGCTCCTGACGCTCTGCGTGCTCACGCTCGCCGTGGTGGCGTCGGCGCTGTATCGGATGAGCCTCTACCAGGAGGCCTACGGCTACACGGTCATGCGGGTCTTCGTCGACGGGTTCGAACTCTGGCTGGGACTGCTCATCGTCCTCATGATGGTGGCGATCGTGCGACTCAAGGGCACGTGGCTGCCTCGGGCCGCGCTGCTGTCCGGTGCATTGTTCTTCCTCGGCTTCGGGTTGATGAACCCCGACGGCTGGGTGGCATCCCGCAATATCGAGCGCTTCCACGAGACCGGCAAACTCGACACCTTCTACCTCGCCGGGCTGGGCGTCGACTCGACCCCGGCCAAGATCGCGGGCCTCGACGAGAAGCAGGCTGCCTGTGTCGTCACCTGGAACATGGAGAAGAGCCGGGACCGCGACGACGACCTGCTGTCGTGGAACTTCGGACGGGCACGAGCCTTCGACGCCGCCGAGAGCAAGGACCTCACCGTCGATTCGTCGTTCTGCAGCCAGTTCGGCGACGGCTTCGTCCCCACTGGTTCCGGCTCCGAGGTCTTCGACTGACTCCCGCTGACCCAACAACCCGACTTATTGCCCGAATGGGACACGCGTTGTCGGCCGAAGGCCTCCGCCGCGTGTCCCATTCGGGCAATAAGTCGACGTGGGGGAGCGGGAGGTGGGCGGACGGCATACTCGGCGTATGGAATCTCGCCGACTGGAGCCGACCACGGTGCTCGTCATCAACGGCCCCAATCTCAACCTGCTGGGGGAGCGAGAGCCCGAGATCTACGGAAGCGACACCCTCGCCGACGTCGAGGCGCTGTGCCGGGTGGCATGCGAGGCAGCTGGTCTGACTCTCGAGTTCCGGCAGAGCAACCACGAGGGCGTGCTCATCGACTGGGTTCAGGAGGGCCGTCGAGGCATCGCCGGTCTCGTCATCAACGCAGCCGGCTACACCCACACCTCGGTCGCGCTGCGCGACGCGGTCTCGGCAGTGACCGTGCCGCGGGTCGAGGTGCACATCAGTGACATCCACGCGCGCGAGGAGTTCCGACACCACAGCTACCTCACCGATGTCACCGACCACCAGGTCATCGGGCGCGGTGTGGCGGGCTACGCCGAGGCGATCCAATGGGTGGCGACCTCGCGTGACTGACCTCATGGAGCAGTGGAGCAGCGACGCCTGGCACGCAGAGCTCGACGCGTGGCTGCGACCGGCGATCGAGCAGACCGGCCGCGCGGTCACTGGTCCCCTTGTCCAGGAACGCGTCCGGTTCTGGTCGACCGTGCTGAGCATCGAGACCGACCAGGGCAAGGTCTGGGTCAAGGAGAACGCGCCATCGCAGGCGTTCGAGGCTGCGCTCGCCTCCGTTGTGGAAGACATCCTGCCCGGAATGGTTGCCCCCATCGTCGCCGCCGAACCGTCCCGAGGATGGCTGGCAACGGCCGACCTCGGTATGCCGTTGTGGGACGACGAGATGCCGCCAGCCGCAGACTGGATCGCGGTCGCGAAGCAGTACGCCGAAGCGCAGCGGGTGCTCGCCGCACACGAGGGCGCGCTGTTGGCGACTGGCCTGAGCCGGTTCCCGAAGGACCCCGATGACGTCGTGTCATGGGTGGAGCGGCTTCTGGCCGAGCTTCTCGACCTGCCGGGTGAGGACCCGCGGCGCCCGAGCGCACTGGAGGCGGACGGCATACGAGCTGGCCTCGATCACGTGGCCGAGGCCGCCGCGGTGCTCGCGGAGAGCGGACTGCCGGAATCGCTCCAACACAACGACCTCCACCTCGGCAACGCCTTCCGACTGGGCGACGGAGCGGCGTTCATCGACCTGGGCGACGCACTCTGGACGCACCCGCTCACGGTCGCCCGCATCCCGATGTGGATCCTTCGCAATCGCGGGAACCTCGCAGCCGACGACCCCAATCTTGCTCGTGTGGCTGAAGTGTTCGTCGAGCCGTGGACCGACCTCGCCGACCGAGCGGCGCTGCATGCTCTCCTGCCCGCAGCCGACCGTCTCTCGTGCCTGCACCGGGCCGAGTCGTGGCGGCGTCTCATCGCCGACGTCCCGCTGTCGCGAGTCGGCGACGACTTCGTCCGCGCGGCCACCGAATGGCTGGTGGATGCGACTGCGCCAGACCCGTACGCATCTGCAGTCGTGCGCTGACCTCGACCCGCGATTTCACGCAGGTGGGCAGGTAGGGTGATGCGATCAGCTGGATCCGCCAGCGGCAGGGGAGGCAGTTCATGAAGTTCCTCATCATCCTCATTGCAGTGATCGCAGTCCTGGCCTTCATCCTGAACCGCCGCGGCTCCTCGGGCATGTCCCAGAACGGCTCCACGGACACCACGGCCGGGACGCTCGGCGGGCAGGCACACCGGGGCGACGGCTCCGGTGGCTACGGCGGAGGCGCCTGACGGTGTGGTTCTTCATCACCTTCCTCGCTGTCATCGCCCTTTTGGTCATCTACCTGCACCGTCGCGGGGCGACGGGGGCAGGGGACCACTTCGCGCGCGCCCGGCACGAGGCGGACATGCTCCCCTACATGCCCAAAGAGTTCACCGAGATCAAGAAGAAGCGGTGATGGCCGGCACCGGCGTGACTTCCCAGATTTAGTAGGACGTCCTACTATTTCGGTATGACACAGACGTCGCCCGAGCTCCACGTGCCCCAGAACCCGGTTCGCATCGTCACCGCGTCGAGCCTCTTCGACGGCCACGACGCGTCGATCAACATCATGCGGCGCATCATGCAGAGCCAGGGCGCCGAGGTCATCCACCTTGGGCACAACCGCTCCGTCCAGGAGGTCGTCGACGCGGCGATCGAGGAGGACGTCCAGGGTGTCGCCGTCTCGTCCTACCAGGGTGGCCACGTCGAGTACTTCGAGTACCTCGTCGAGCTCCTCCGCGAAGCCGGCGCCGGTCACGTCAAGGTCGTCGGGGGTGGCGGCGGCGTCATCGTCGCCGACGAGATCGCCCGACTGCGCGAGGCTGGCGTGACGATCTTCAGCCCCGAGGACGGCCAGCGCATGGGCCTCGTCGGGATGATCAACACCGTCATCGAGGCGTGCGACACCGACCTGTATGCCGCTGGGCCGGCTGACGCTGCCGCCGTCCTGTCGGGGGAGCGCGCCGCCGTTGCGCGCGCCATCACCGGCGCCGAGCGCGCCGCGCTCAGCGCCGACCTCCGTGCCGAACTCGAGAAGGCCGCAGCCAGCCGCCACGTGCCCGTCGTCGGCATCACCGGCACCGGTGGCTCCGGCAAGTCGAGCCTCACCGACGAACTGGTCCGTCGCCTTCGCGTCGACCAGCAGGACAAGCTGCGCGTCGCCGTCGTCGCGGTGGACCCGACCCGACGCAAGGGGGGTGGCGCGCTGCTGGGCGACCGCATTCGGATGAATGCCCTGGACGGGGACTGCATCTTCTTCCGCTCCCTGGCGACCCGCGGTGGTCGCGAGGTGCCCGAAGCGCTCGAGGACGTCATCACGATCCTCAAGGCCGCGGCATACGACCTCATCGTCATCGAGACGCCGGGGATCGGTCAGGGTGACGCGGCGATCGTGCCGTTCGCCGACGTGTCGATGTATGTCATGACGCCAGAGTTCGGCGCCCAGTCCCAGCTCGAGAAGATCGACATGCTCGACTTCGCCGACATCGTCGCGATCAACAAGTTTGAGCGCCGCGGCGCCATGGACGCGCTGCGCGACGTCGGGCGCCAGCTCGTCCGCAACCGCGGCGCCTTCGGCAAGAAGCCCGAGGACATGCCGGTCTTCGGCACTTCGGCCGCGACGTTCAACGACGACGGCGTCACCGCGCTCTACCAGGAGCTGCGAAACCTGTTGTCCGAGAAGGGTCTTGAGCTCGCCGAGGGTGCGCTGCCGCATGTCGACGTGCGCCACTCGTCGGTGCTGCGCCAGATCGTCCCGGCCGCGCGCGTGCGCTATCTCTCGGAGATCACCGACACCGTCCGCGGCTATCACCAGCAAACCGAGGCGTATGCCGTCCAGGCCCGTCGCGTGCAGCGGCTCGAGTTCGTGGATGACGAGTTGGCGGCCGCCGGTCATGAGGACCACGCGGTCGACCAGTTGCTCGGGGAGGCCCGCAAGGAGCTCCCGACGGCGGTCGGTGAGGCCATCGAGAAATGGCCGGCGACCGTCGAGGCCTACTCCGGTGACGAGCAGGTCGTGCGTATCCGCGACAAGGAACTCCACACGTCACTCGTGAAGGAATCGCTGTCCGGCAACAAGGTTCGCCGCGTCGCCGTGCCGAAGTTCGCGGACAACGGCGACCTTGTGTCGTTCCTTCGTCGCGAGAACCTTCCTGGCTACTTCCCCTTCACGGCCGGTGTCTTCCCGTTCAAGCGCGACAACGAGGACCCGGCGCGGATGTTCGCCGGTGAGGGCGACCCGTTCCGCACCAACCGCCGCTTCAAGTTGCTCTCCGAGGGGCAGCCGGCGACGCGCCTGTCGACCGCGTTCGACTCGGTGACGCTCTATGGCCGTGACCCCGACCCGCGTCCTGACATCTACGGCAAGGTCGGCACGTCCGGTGTCTCGATCGCGACGCTCGACGACATGAAGGCGCTCTACGACGGCTTCGACCTCACGTCGCCGTCGACGAGTGTCTCGATGACGATCAACGGCCCGGCGCCGACGATCCTCGCGTTCTTCCTCAACACCGTGATCGACCGGGAGCTCGAGAAGTTCGCGACCGAGAACGGACGGGAGCCGAACGCAGAGGAAGCGGACGGCATACGGGCGTCTGCTCTGTCGTCGGTGCGCGGCACGGTCCAGGCGGACATTCTCAAGGAGGACCAAGGGCAGAACACCTGCCTGTTCTCGACAGAGTTCTCGCTTCGGATGATGGCCGACATCCAGGAGTGGTTCATCGAGCAGCAGGTGCGCAACTTCTATTCGGTGTCGATCTCGGGCTATCACATCGCCGAGGCCGGGGCGAACCCCATCAGTCAGCTCGCGTTCACCCTCGCCAACGGGTTCACCTATGTCGAGGCGTACCTCGCGCGCGGCATGGACATCAACGACTTCGCGCCGAACCTGTCGTTCTTCTTCTCCAACGGCATGGACCCGGAGTACTCCGTCATCGGTCGAGTCGCTCGGCGGATCTGGGCGGTGGCGATGCGCGAGAAGTATGGCGCGAACGAGCGGTCGCAGAAGCTGAAGTACCACGTCCAGACGTCGGGTCGGTCGCTGCACGCGCAGGAGATGGACTTCAACGACATCCGCACGACGCTGCAGGCGCTCATCGCGATCTATGACAACGCGAACTCGCTGCACACCAACGCCTTCGACGAGGCCGTGACGACGCCGAGCCCCGACTCCGTGCGTCGGGCGCTGGCGATCCAGATGATCATCAACCGCGAGTGGGGCCTGGCGATGAACGAGAACCCGCTCCAGGGGTCGTTCATCATCGACGAGCTCACCGACATGGTCGAGGCTGCTGTGCTGGCCGAATTCGACCGGATCTCGGAGCGTGGCGGCGTGCTGGGTGCGATGGAGACCGGATACCAGCGCGGCAAGATCCAGGACGAGTCGATGCTCTATGAGCACCGCAAGCACGACGGGTCGCTGCCGATCATCGGTGTCAACACGTTCCGCAAGGCTGACGCCGAGGACGGGACACCGCAGCACATCGAACTGGCACGCGCGTCGGAGTCCGAGAAGGAGTCCCAACTCGAGCGCGTCCGCGCCTACCGGGACGAGCACCGCGACGAGGCCGAGGTCCAGCTCCAGCGCCTGCGTGAGGCCGCGATGAACGGCGACAACGTGTTC
Source organism: Knoellia sinensis KCTC 19936 (assembly GCF_000768705.1). Lineage (GTDB taxonomy): Bacteria > Actinomycetota > Actinomycetes > Actinomycetales > Dermatophilaceae > Knoellia > Knoellia sinensis. The sequence goes on along the minus strand of NZ_AVPJ01000003.1, from coordinate 193,385 downwards.
GCCGTCCTCATGGACGCGGCGCGGGTGTGCACCCTCCAGCAGGTGACGGACGCCTTCTTCGAGGTCGGAGGCCAGTACCGCCGCAACGTCTGAGCTACCCCGTCGGTCACGGACCTACCGCCGGACGATCAGCTCGCTCGTTGCCCAAACCCGCTGAGCACGGCAGAGGGCGTCGATCGGCTCAGCTGATAGTCGGCGGGTAGGGCCGCGCAGAAACCGAGCTAGAGCTTGGTCATCCTGCGGAACGGCGTTTCGATCCGAACCGTCCTGCTGGTGAAGTCGACCGTCGCCCCGCCGAGGTCGACGCTCACGACGCGTCCGAGCCCGTAGGAGTCGTGGCAGACGCGGTCGTTCGTCTCGAACAGCTCGACTTCGGGCTCGGGTCGAGGTGCGAACGGGCTGTTGGAGTGACGAGGGCGCGGGTGTGCAGCTGAAGTGGCCATTGCTTGAAGTATGCGCTCTCGCGCCGTCGGTGGCGACCCGCGCTTGGGACTCAAGTGGGCAACGGGTGGATATTCGCGCCTCTCTCTTCGCCGAGACCTTGGGCATCAGCCGCCGATATATCTACGAGCTCGAGAGCGGCCGCCCGAATCTCTACGGCGGCCGGCTCGTCGAAGTGCTTCGAGAACTCGGTGCTCACATCGAGGTCGTGGCGCCAGTCGATCCGCCAGGCTCAGTCGACGGACATTGAGTCTGTAGCAACCCCGGCGTCGGCCTGTTTGAGGGCGTCGGTCAGGAGCGCGACGAGAGCCTCGAGCTGGACGTCCGCCGACGAGCCCACTTCCTCGTCGGACCCGTCCAGAGCACGAGCCGCGAGTCCGGCCTTGTCGTCGATCAGCTGCGCCAACTGCGAGTCGATCGTCTGGGCCGCGATGATCCGCCACGCGGTGACCGGCTCGGTCTGACCGATGCGGTGCACGCGGTCGATCGCCTGGGTCTGCTCGGCCGATGTCCAGGACAGTTCGGCCAGGACGACGTTGGACGCGACCTGCAGGTTCAGGCCCACACCGGCCGCCGTCAACGAACACACGATGATCTCGACCGCGGGATCCTCCAGGAACGCGGCGATGTTCTCCTTGCGCACCTTGGGCGTCTGGTCACCGCGGATCGACGAGTAGCCGATCCCGCGCTTGGCGAACGTCTCCTCGGCCACGTCCATGACGTCGAGGTGCTTGGCGAAGAAGACGACCTTGCCGACGTTGCGCGACAGCTGGGCCGCGTAGTCCGCAGCCAGACCGGCCTTGGCCTGCCCGATCTTGCGCATGAGGGTGAAGACGTTGTCGCCCTTGTCGGATCCCGTGCCGGTGTTCTTGAGCTCGGCGGCCGCCACGCGGCGGACCAGCTCCAGGTCGATCCCGCTGACGAGTTCGCCGCCACCCACACCCGACTCTGAACGCGTCGACATCGTGTAGCGATAGCGCTCCACCAGCCGAGCCGCCAGCTCCGCCTCTGCAGCGCGGATCGAACGCCCGACGGCGTCATCCAACTCCACCGGCAGGTCGGCAACACGACGAGCAGGAATGTCCGCAGCAACATCAACCTTGCGGCGCCGCACGATCCCCATGTTGATGACCGCCGTCCGCGCTGCCGCATAGAACCCCGGCGACGACGGCACGAGCCCCGTCTCCTCCAACGCGGCCATGAGCTCCGGGCGCGGCTTCTCGTCGTCGATCCACCCGAGGAACTGCCAGATCGCCCGGAAGTCCTCGATGTCGTTGATCAACGGCGTACCCGTCAGCGCCATGAACAGCGCGTTGTGGTGCCGCTCGCGAATCCGTGCCGACAGCGACAGGACGTTGCGCGAGCGCTGCGACGACTTGTTCTTGATGAAGTGCGCCTCGTCCACGACCATGCCGCGGAAGCCGTGCGCTCCGAGCCACTCCACGTGCCGGTCGAGGATCTCGTAGTTCACGATGACGATGTCGGCGAACCCGTCGATCGTCTCGCCGTCGCCGTGGACGACCGTCGCAGTGCGCCGCGGGGTCCACAGTTCGGCCTCGTGGGCCCAATTCGCCTTGACGACGTTGGGCACGACAACGAGCAGCGGGAACGCGTGTGCGGCATCGGCCGCGAGCAGCGCCTGCGCCGTCTTGCCGAGCCCGGGCTCGTCGGCGAGGAGGAAGGTGCGATGCCCCTCAGCGGCGGCCGCGACCACTTGCCCCTGGTGGTGCATGAGCTCGAGGTCCTTGATGCCGTGGACGATCTCCGACGGCTCGGGGAGCGGCATGGAGGCCGACTCGCCGCCGTACTCGAACGACCGGAACAGCGGCGACAACAACTCCCAGCCCACGAGGCGGTTGGTCTTGGGCCGGGGGGCGCGCGCTGCGGAGAAGTCCGGCGCGAGGAACGGGTTCGCCAGTTGGCGCTGGATGACGGTCTGCGGCACGACGCGTCGCGACGCCGCGGCCGCGCTCTCGGCAGGTTCGGCCTCGATGACCTCCTCCGGCTCGGCTTCGACCTCGCGCCCGGCCGCCTGGAGCATGTCGTTCCTCAGGCTCGCCGCCATGGGCGAGACCACAGCGCCGTCCGCCAGGAGCGCCAGCAGGGACGTGTCACGGGCAGCCGTCTTCGCGAGGATCGTCGCGATGCCATCGAGGCGCGTCAGGCCGTTGGTGCGCTCCGCTTCCGAGATGGTCGCGTCGGCCTTGATCCGTGCGCGTTCCTCCCGCACCAGCAAGGCCACGACCTGGTATGCCGTCCGCTGGCTTGGGCGGATCTTCCCGCGTTGCGCTGCGGCCTCGACCTGCCGGACAGCCTTCGCGAGGACAGGGATGATCCCCTCGCCATCGCGGGGTTGCGAACGGCGTCGGTCGCGTGACGGCGTGTGGGTCGTGCCACCACGTCGGGATCGCTGAGCCAAGCGAGAACCTTCTTCTTCTCGGACACGGAAGGCGCGCAGAGGGGCACCGAGCCACCGTGTCGGGGCGACGCACCGCCGAGCCGAGAGAACGGCATACCGGCTCGAAAGGCGGACGCGCGCCGGGATCGAAATCCCGCGCCCCATGTCGCTGAGCGCCCACGCCGAACGACGGGACGCACCACAAGGTTACGCGCTGGGGCCCGAAAAGTGGTACTGCACGCCTGAACCGCGCCTCCGAAGGGCAGCAGGAGCGGCGTGATCACGGACTGGACAGTGTCGCGGAACTCCAGACCAGCGCGCGGTCGGGCAGTGACAGGATGACGCCCATGCAGATCGACAAGACCTCCGCCATCGTCACCGGCGGCGCCTCCGGCCTGGGTGCCGCGACGGCCGCCGCCCTCGCCGCCAAGGGTGCCCACGTCCACGCCCTCGACCTGGCCCAGAGCATCGAGCAGGCTCCGCAGGTGGACGGCGTCACCTACGTCGCGACCGATGTCACCGACGAGGAGCAGGTGCGTGCCGCCGTCACGCAGGCGAACGCCGACGCCGCGGCCCCGCTGCGCATCGTCGTCAACTGCGCCGGCATCGGCCCCAGCGCCCGCATCCTCGGCAAGAAGGGCGTCCACGACCTCGCGCTCTATCGCAAGATCATCGAGATCAACCTCATCGGCTCGTTCACCGTCATGGCCATCGCCGCCGAAGCCATCGCGACCACCGACGCCGACGAGAACGGCCAGCGCGGCGTCGTCATCAACACCGCGAGCATCGCGGCCTACGACGGCCAGGTCGGCCAAGCTGCCTACAGCTCCTCCAAGGGAGGCATCGTGGGCCTGACGCTCCCGGCAGCTCGTGACCTCGCGCAGTACGGCATCCGGGTCTGCACCATCGCCCCCGGCATCGTCGAAACCCCGATGCTCGCGACGGTGGCCGAAGAGTTCCGCGCCGCACTCGCCGCCGGGGTGCCCTTCCCGCAGCGCCTCGCACGTCCGGAGGAGTACGCCAAGCTCGCGCTGTCGATCATCGACCACGACTACCTCAACGGAGAGACGATCCGCATGGACGGCGCTCTCCGCATGGCCCCGCGCTGACCCAGGCCTGCCCACCGCCGTGCGTCTGAACCTCGCTCTGCCGCCCGAGGTCGACTGGTCCCTTGCGATCGTCGACCTCGGTGGCGGCGAGGTTCTCGCGCACCACAATCTTGATCGGTTGTTGTCGACAGCGAGTGTCGGCAAGGTCTTCGCGCTCATCGAGCTCGCCGAACGACTCCGTGACGGCTCCCTGACGGCAGCCCAGCCCCTCGACCGCCGCGACGTCCCGCCCGTCGCTGACTCCGGTCTGTGGCAGCACCTTGCCACTGATGTCCTCCCACTCGCCGATGTCGCCGCCCTCGTCGGCGCGACGAGTGACAACTGGGCGACCAATGTCCTCATCGACCTCCTGGGGCTCGACGCGATCCGCGCCCGGGCCGCCGAGTGGGCACCCGGCGGCTCAGACCTCGTCGACGTCGTCCGTGGCCTTCGAGGTCCCGAGGACCCACCGCACCTCAGCCTCGGATGCGCTTCCGACCACATCGCCGTCCTGAGTCGGCTCTGGGCCGAGCGCGCCACCCCCGGCTCCACCGGCGAGCAGGTCCTCCGCTGGCTCGCGCCGGGCGTGGACCTCTCGATGGTGGCGTCGGCCTGGCAGCAGGACCCGCTGTCCCACGCCGAGGAGTACGCCGGGCCGATCATCACCAACAAGACCGGCACGAACCTCGGCGTCCGCGCGGACGTGGGGATCGTCGACAGCGGCAGCCGCGCCACGGCATACGCGATCATCGCCAACTGGACCGAGAACCCACCGGGACACGGTCGCGATGCCGTCATGGATGCGCTGCGCGCCATCGGCGCAGCGCTCCGCGCGCACCTCGAGGAGGGCGCGTGACTCGGACACTGCGCGACGACCTCGGTCACGAGGTCGTCCTTCCAGACGATCCCGTATGCCGTGTCGTCTCCCTCGTGCCCTCCCTCACCGAGGCTGTGGCTGAGACTGCACCCGAGGTGCTGGTCGGGGCGACGGACTGGTGTACTCGCCCGGCGGACCTCGACGTGACCCGCGTGCGGGGGACCAAGAACCCCGACCGATCTGCCATCGCCGCGCTCCGGCCCGATCTCGTGATCGCCAACAAGGAGGAGAACCGCGAACTCGACGTACGACGGCTGCGCGCGGACGGCATACCGGTGTGGGTCACCGACATCGAGACGGTGCCGCAGGCGCTCGCATCGATGAGGCGGCTCCTGGTGGAGGTTGCCGGCTGGGACGAGCCCCGCTGGCTGGTCGAGGCCGAGCGACTCTGGGCCGGACCGGTGCCCGAGGCGCGCGCTCGCGTCGTCGTGCCGATCTGGCGCGATCCGTGGATGGTCGTCGGGCGCCCGACCTTCACCGCCGACCTCCTGGCGCGACTGGGTCTCGGCGTCGATACGGCGGGGGAGGAGGGGCGCTACCCCCACGTCGACGTCGAGCGGCTGGATGGCGCCGGCGTTGACCTCGTGCTGCTGCCCGACGAGCCGTATGTCTTCACGGAGGGTGACGGGCCAGAAGCGTTCTCCCGCACCGCAACTCGCTTGGTCAACGGACGCTTGATCACGTGGTACGGGCCATCGCTCGTGGAAGCCTGGACCGCGCTGGCCGACCTGTGATCGCACACTTCACACAACGCAGCGAAGCTTCCCTGCGTCCTGTGACGTTCCCGAGCGGTGGTTGGGGACAACCTCGCGGGTCGGTGACGGTTCCCGTCTAGTATTCCGGGCCGGGGGAGGCGCCACCTGCTGGTGGAGGGGTCTGACCCCTGGCCCTCCCCACCGACCAGCGAAGGAACCATGCGCACCACTGTGCCCCTCGTCGACCTCGAGCCCGGTTTCGTCGTCCACGTGGCCGAGACCTCGGCCACTGTCGTCGGCTCCGTATGGCTCAGGCAGGACGGCTTCGTGTGGTCCGAGCACCTGCTCCAGGGCGCCGGACTCGGCGGTCAGTGGCTGTCGGTCGAGGACGACGAGGGTCAGCTCACCGTCAGGCTGTGGACTCCGCGCCCGGACCTCACCGTGCAGGTGACGCAGCCGGACGGCCGCTGGATGCGGGTCGATGGGCGGCGCTGGACGCGGCGCGAGAAGGGGGAGGCCGAGTACCTGACCGAGGGGCGTACGCCCTACGGGCCATCCGGGCGGTGTGAGTACGCGGACTACCGCCACAAGGACGACCGTCTGTCGTTCGAGCGGTTCGGGACGCTCCCGTGGGACGTCAGCACGGGTCGCGCTCTGCCGGCCGCGGCGGTCAGGGCCTTCCGGGAGGGCGACGATGCACCACGATCTTGACCTGCCCTACCTCGACACCCGCGCCGAGGACCTGCGCTGGTCCCTCGCACACGGCGAACTGCCGGCCGTCGCGACCCGCCGTCCCGTCGGCCTACCGCTGGAAATGCGCATTCTCGGTGCCTCTCACCAAGTGGTGCTCGACGGACCCGGAATGCCCGCCCTGATCGAAACGGTGGCGTACGTGCCCGGCCGGGGGGAGCCCCTGCCCAGGCCAGGGGTGCGTACCCAGGTTGCCGGCGCGCCGTGGGTGTACGAGTTGACGACGCAAGTGGAGGAACTCGCGGCAGGGCCCCTGCGCGCCCGCGTCGACGCCCTCATGGAAGGCCTCCGGGGCCGCCCCGGCGCGCTCACAGCGTGCTTCCCCGGCGACCACCACGCAGTCACCGCACTGCACGCCGAGCCGACACCCGACGGCGGGGCTCGATGGACCACCTGGCACGTCTACCCCCAGCACGGCCAAGTCGTGCAGACCCGCACTCGTGTCCGACCCGTCGGCCACGAGGCGCACCCCAACCACCCCACTCACCCGGAGGAGTCCTCATGAGACGCCCGCTGACCACCCTGCTCGTCGCCCTCACCACGGCGACCCTGCTCACGGGGTGTGGCGACGACGAGGAATGCATGCAGGGCTACAAAGAGCACCAACGCACCCTCACGGGCGTCACGCCGTCCGACGCGCAGGCGCGTGAGGCCTGCGACCGCGACGGCAGCAGGAGCTACTACGGCTCCGGCGGCAGCCGGATTCGCGGTGGCGGCTCCGGCTTCGGCAAGTAGTTCGCCGCTCCCCACACCTTTTCGTCAACCCTTCGACACCGCACGACACACCTGAGAGGCACGCACATGATGGACGCTGGAGATCTGCTGTACGACGCCGGAGCGATCGCTGCATTCGGCGCGATCGGCCTGCTGCTGATGGCCGCCGGGTATGGCGTGGTGGACGCCCTGACGCCCGGCAGCCTGCGCGAGCTCATCTGGGACAAGCGCAACAACAACGCAGCCGTCCTGCTCGCGTCGAACATGCTCGCGGTCGCCATCATCGTCGTGACTGCAATCCGATCCAGCTATGACGGGCTCGCCGAAGGCCTCATCTCGACGGGTGTCTACGGGCTGATCGGCCTCGCGCTCATGGCTGTCTGCTTCCTCGTCATCGACGCGTTCACGCCCGGCCGACTCGGCGACCTGGTCACCGACCACGAACGGCACCCTGCGGCGATCGTGGGCGCGAGCTCACACATCTCGGTCGCGCTGATCGTCGCCGCCGCGATCAGCTGACGAGTCCTTGCCGTGAGCGCCAACCTCGTCAACGACCGCGCCGACGCGCACAACGACGACGCCCCGGAAGCCCCTGGCGGCCCCGCGGGCGGTCGGCTCAGCGGTCGCGCACGGCTGCGGCGCTCACTGGTGCTCGCGGCGGTGTTCGTCTGCGCCGCCTGTGGCCTCGTCTACGAGTTGGCGCTCGTTGCGCTCGGGTCCTACCTGCTCGGCAACACCATCACGCAGGCGTCGGTCGTCCTGGCGCTCATGGTCTTCGCGATGGGCATCGGATCCCTGGCTGCCAAGCCGCTGACCCGGCATGCTGCGGTCGCTTTCGCCGCCGTCGAGATCGTGCTTGCCCTGGTCGGTGGCACCAGCGTCCTGGTCCTCTATGCCGCGTTCGCGTGGTGGTCGCTCTACCAGCCGATGCTCGTCGTTCTTGCGCTCGCGATCGGCCTCCTCATCGGTGCCGAGATTCCGCTGCTCATGACCCTGCTCCAGCGGATCCGACGTCAGGAAGCCTCGTCGGCGGTGGCCGACCTCTTCGCGGCGGACTACGTCGGGGCGCTCGTGGGCGGAATGGCCTTCCCCTTCGTCCTGCTGCCATGGCTCGGGTTGCTCGAGGGCACTCTCGTGGTCGGGGCGGTCAACGCAGCCGCCGGCGCCGCGGTCACCTTGGGCCTCTTTCGGACGTCCATAGGTCGGCGGGCCCGCGTGCTTGTGGCCGGCGCACTGGTCCTGACCCTTGCGACCCTGCTCGCCCTCGCCGGTCTGGCGTCGACGTTCGAGGCGACGGCTCGGCAGCGCATCTTCCGAGACCCGGTCGTGCACTCGGAGCGCAGCGCGTACCAGGAGATCGTCGTGACGCGCAGCATGAAGGGCAAGGACACCCGGCTGTTCCTGAACGGCGACCTGCAGTTCTCCTCGGTGGACGAATACCGCTATCACGAGGCACTCGTGCACCCGGCGATGTCCGGGCGGCGGCAGAGGGCCCTCGTGCTCGGCGGCGGAGACGGCCTGGCTGCCCGTGAACTCCTGGGCTACGACGATGTGGCGTCCGTGACGCTGGTCGACCTCGACCCGGCCGTCGTCCGACTCGCCCGTCAGGACCCGACCCTGCGCACTCTCAACGACGACGCGTTCGCCGACCCGCGCCTGCACGTGGTCCACGCCGACGCCTTCGCGTGGCTCCGCGCGAACCAGCAAGAGTTCGATGTCGTCATCGCCGACATGCCCGACGCCGACGACGTGGCGACCGCGAAGCTGTACTCGGTCGAGACCTACGGGCTCGTCCGGCGGGCACTCGCCCCCGGCGGTCGCGTCGTCGTCCAGGCGGGGTCGCCCTACTTCGCGCCCGAGGCGTACTGGACCACAGCGGCGTCGCTGCGGGCAGCGGGACTGAGCCCCACGGCATACCACGTGGACGTTCCGTCGTTCGGTGACTGGGGATTCTTCCTCGCGACGCACGGACCGGCCCCGGAGCTGCGGATGCCGGCGGACGCACCCACCACGCGGTTCCTCGATGCGGACACTCTCGAGGCGGCCCAGACCTTCCCGAAGGACCGCGCCGCCATGCCGCTCTCGCCCTCGACGCTGCTCGAGCCGACCATCCTTGAGCGACAGGGCAACTGGCAGGGCTACTGAGCCAACCAGCTCGGCGCGCTCAGTCCGTGTAGACCACGCGGAACTGCTCGCAGACCACGGGCATGTCCTGGGCGAAGCCGCGGTCGTGGTCGGCCACCTCGGTGAAGAACTCCTCGTGCACTCGACGCCAGTGGGCCAGGGACAGGTCGCCCTCACCCTCGAGGCGGGCGAACTCCTCGTCCACCTCGTCGAAGGGCACGACCTGCACGTCGGTCGTCTCGAGGAGTGCACGGGGTGTCCCGGAAGCATCGAGGACGATGCTCAGGGTCCCCACCTCGGGCAGGGGCTCGTCCTCGGCTTCGTAGTCCCACAGGGCTCCGGACGTGGCGGTCTTGGTCCCGGCGAGCACGAGATCGAGCAGCTCGTCGGCGTGCTCCGGGGTCGCTCCGAACGACCACGCGGGCGGTGTCACCGACTCCAGCGGTGACGGTCCCATGTAGGCCGGGACGACACCGCGGATCGCGTGTGGCCGGGCACGTTCCCAGAACGCCAGAACTCGTTCGTCCGCCTCGGTCGTGTCGGCCAGCTCTGTCTCCGGGCGCGCATCCTGGGAGTCGGTCATGTCGCCAGACTGCCACGAGATCAGACTGTGGGCATGAAAGCCGTCGTCTACTCCGCCATCGGCGAATTCCCGGCCGTGACAGACGTGCCCGAACCCCACTGCCCGCCGGACGGCGCGATCGTCGCGGTCGGTGCAACCGGGGTGTGCCGCTCGGACTGGCATGCGTGGAAGGGCCATGACCCCGTCCCGCTCCCGAACATCCCGGGCCACGAGTTTGCCGGGACGGTGGTCGAGGTCGGCGCCGACGTCACGCGCTGGCACCGTGGGGATCGGGTCACGGTGCCGTTCGTGTGCGGCTGCGGTGTGTGCGAGTTCTGTCTGGCAGGAGAGGCGCAGGTGTGTCCCGACCAGACCCAGCCCGGGTTCACCGACCCGGGGTCCTTCGCAGAGCGAGTGGCCATTCGCGCGGCCGACGTCAATCTCGTGGCGCTGCCGGACTCGATCGACTTCGTGACAGCGGCGTCGCTCGGCTGCCCGTTCGCCACCGCGTTCCGGGCGCTCACGGCCCATGGCCGGTTGCGTCCGGGCGACTGGCTCGCCGTCCATGGTTGTGGCGGCGTGGGCCTGTCAGCGGTGATGATCGGCAGGGCGCTCGGCGCCCGCGTCGTCGCAGTTGACGTTGCCGCAGCGGCCCTGGAACGGGCGCGCGAGTTGGGTGCCGAACATGTCGTGGATGCCGGGTCCAGTGCTGACCCGGCGGCCGCCGTGCAGGAACTCACGGGTGGGGGTGCCCACGTGTCGGTGGATGCGCTCGGTAGCCCCGTGACCGCGGCGGCCTCGGTCGCATCGCTGCGACGGCGCGGCCGGCACGTCCAGATCGGGCTGCTCCTCGGTGAAGCGGCCTCCGCACCCCTGCCGATGGACCAGGTCGTCGCGCAGGAGTTGGAGATCTTCGGGTCCCACGGAATGGCCGCACATGAGTACCCCGCCATGCTGGAGCTCATCGCGGACGGCACGCTGCGACCCGAGCGACTCGTCGGCGCCGTCGTGACGTTGGAGCAGGCAGGTGAAGCGCTCGCGGCCATGGACGGCCCGGCCCAGACTGCGGGGCTCACGGTCATCGACCTGCAGACCTCAGAGGCGTGAGCGGCGCTGCGAAACCGCGTGGTTCGGGACCGTGAGGGGTCGGATTTCGTCCTCGCGCCAGAGTCCGTGTAGCATTCCCGACGCACTCAGCCCGGGTCTGACCCGGTGCCTGAAACGCCCCCTTAGCTCAGTCGGCAGAGCGTTTCCATGGTAAGGAAAAGGTCGTCGGTTCGATTCCGACAGGGGGCTCTGGTCCAGGCCATCGCGTGAGCGATGACCTACGGCCCCCAAGGCGGGGTAGCTCAGCTGGTTAGAGCGCACGACTCATAATCGTGAGGTCGCGGGATCGAGCCCCGCTCCCGCTACTCAGCGCGATTTCGGGGAATACCCGAAGTCGCGTACTCTGTTGTGCTGGCGTCGCGCGAATCTCTTCGCGAGCTGGCGCGACTGACCACTTCAGATCGACTTTCCCGAGAGCAGGTTGCCCCGATGGCCAAGGCCACTGACGTCCGCCCCAAGATCACCATGGCGTGCACGGAGTGCAAGGAGCGCAACTACATCACCAAGAAGAACCGTCGGAACGACCCCGACCGGCTCGAGCTGGCGAAGTTCTGCCCCCGCTGCAAGAAGCACACCGAGCACCGCGAGACCCGCTGACCCCAGCGCTTCGCACGCCTCGTTTCGACGAAGCCGCCCCACCTCACGGTGCCGGGCGGCTTCGTCGTTCCCGGGTCTGTTCGTCGTTCCGCAATCTGAAAGAGTGTGCGCATGCCCGTGAACGCAGACTTCCAGGGTCGGTCCTATCCGCCGAGCGGCCCGTATGCCGTGAGCGCCGATCAGATTGCCGCCTTCGCCGACGCGGTGGGCTCGGATGACCCCCTGCACCGCGACGCCGAGGTGGCGCGCGCGGCGGGGTATGCGGATGTCATCGCGCCGCCGACGTTCGCCGTGACGATCGCGCAGCAGTGCGACCGCGCCTACGTCCAGGACCCCGAAGCGGGCATCGACTACGGCCGGGTCGTGCACGGCGAGCAGCGGTTCGTCCACCACCGGCCGATCACCGCAGGCGACGCACTCATGGGTGAGCTGACGATCGACTCGATCCGCATGGCGGGTGGGCACGCGATGATCACGACCCGCACGGAGCTGACGGCGGACGGGGAGCCGGTGTGCACCTCGACCAGCACCATCGTCGTTCGGGGAGGGGAGGACCAGTGACTGTCCGCACCGCAGCAGAGACCGAGGCCGGCGACGTGATCGCACCGGTGACGGTTCCCGTCTCCCGGGAGACGCTCGTGGCCTACGCGCATGCGTCGGGCGACCAGAACCCCATCCACCAGGACGAGGAGTTCGCGAAGTCCGTCGGCCTGCCCGATGTCATCGCGCACGGCATGTGGACGCTGGGTGCGGCAGGCTCGGTCGTGTCCGAGTGGGTGGGCGGCGCTGGACGCGTCATCGAGTTCGGCACCCGGTTCACCAAGCCGGTCGTCGTGCCGACCACCGGAGCCGACGTCGTCATCGACGGGGTCGTCAAGAGTGTGGACCCGGAATCGCGCCGTGCGACCGTCGACCTCACGGCCACCGCAGGCGGCGACAAGGTCCTCGGTCGGTGCACGGCGATCGTCCAGCTCGACTGATGCAGGAGTTCCACGACGCACCCTTGGCGGAGCACACGACGATGCGAGTCGGCGGTCCCGCCCAGCGCCTCGTCGTCGCCGAGACCATCGACGAGATCGTCGACACCGTTCGCGAGGTCGACGACGCCGAGGAGCCGCTGCTCGTGCTCGGTGGCGGGTCCAACCTCGTCATCGCCGACAGCGGCTTCGCCGGAACGGTGCTCAAGGTCGCGACGTCCGGCATCGAGGTGGAGTCCGACGATGCGTGCGGCGGTGTGATGGTCCGGGTCGCCGCCGGCGAGGTGTGGGACGACGTCGTGAGCCGGGCGGTCGACGAAGGCTGGTCGGGAATCGAGGCGCTCTCCGGCATACCGGGATCTGCGGGTGCGACGCCGGTGCAGAACGTCGGCGCCTATGGCCAGGAGGTCGCGCAGACCATCGCGCGCGTGCGCGTCTTCGACCGCCGATCGCAGGACGTGCGGACGTTCACGGCCGCGGAGTGCGCCTTCACCTATCGCCACTCGATCTTCAAGGCCGGTTCGGACTTCGTGGTCCTCGACGTGACGTTCCAGTTCGCTCTGAGTGAGCTCTCGCAGCCCATTGCCTATGCCGATCTCGCGTCGGGGTTGGGCGTCGAGGTGGGGAAGCGGGTGCCACTCGCTCAGGCGCGCGAGGGCGTGCTCGAGCAACGGCGTCGTCGCGGAATGGTGCTCGACGCCAGCGATCACGACACGTGGAGCTGTGGTTCGTTCTTCACCAACCCGATCATGTCGTCGGTGCGCTTCGAGGCGTTGACCGAGCGGGTGCGCGCCGAACTCGGCGAGGACGGACCGACCCCTCCGCGGTTCGCGGATGCCAGCGGGGACGTCAAGACGAGCGCTGCGTGGCTCATCGACAAGGCCGGCTTCGGCAAGGGCTTCGGGATGCCGGGACCGGCGGCGCTCTCCACGAAGCACACGTTGGCCGTGACGAACCGTGGCTCGGCGGCTGCTTCCGATGTGGCTGCGTTGGCCCGCCAGGTGCGCGACGGGGTGCACGACCGCTTCGGGGTGACGTTGGTCAACGAGCCGGTGTTCGTCGGCCACGAACTCTGACGTCGCGCCCGTTGCCGGGTGGCCGGCCCTCTGCATCCTCCATGCGGCGGAGTGTCTTTGCCTCATGAGGTGACGCAAGAGGGCTGACGGAAACTCGGGTTGCCCGTCGGCTCAGGCTGCCTCGTCTCTCGCGTCCTGGTCCGGAGAGGGCCCAGACGTCGACTGCGGGGATGCCGTCCGCGGCGCATACCACCGCGGTTCCGGCCCCTTCCCGACGAAGAACTCCCGATGCCACCACCATGCGGGCGGATTGATGACCGAGCGGGTCTCGTGGTGGGCGGGGAATCGCCTGCTGCCGTCGCGGACTCGTGCGATGAGCTCGGTGAGCGGCCAGTCCATGGGGTCGACGATCGTCGCTGAACTGACCGCGCCCTCGGTCTCCGCGAGCCGGACCACCGCCAGTGCGAATCCCGTCCCCGCCAGCGCCTCGACGACATCATCGAGCCGGAAGCGCCCCGCAGCCGTCTCGAGGCGGGCGATGAGGCTGGGTGCGCGATGTCGCACCGCTGCGTAGGCCCGTTGCGACAGCCCGAGCCGCCGTCGGTGGTCACGCAACGCCAGACCGACCGCGCCCGCGACCGTCAACTCCCTGGCTGCGGCCGCATGGTCGGCCAGATCCTGTTCTGCTCTCTGTTCCGGTGTCATGCACCGACGCTCGGCCATCCGTCCGGCGTCGCACCAGAGCACTGGACACATCTGTGGACGACCCCTCGCCCCCGCCGGCTCCTGTGGACAACGCACAGCCCTCCTTGCCCCGCCGTGCTGGAGCAAAGACACCCCCATTCGCTGCGGCTCGGACGGGCAACGTGCGATTGCGTCCGGACTCCAGAGCAACGAACGTGTCTTTGCATCGCCAGCGGGAGCAAAGACACGTCCTGGGCCGACATGGATTCGAGTCCGTCCGCCCGCCCGTCCGCCCGCCCGTCCGCCCGCCCGTCCGCCCGACCGCGCCCGCCCGTCCGCCCGACCGCGTCCGCCGACCGATCGCGCGTCCGCCGCGTGCCTCTCAGCCGACGGTCGCCTCTTCGCCCAACCAGGCGTCGATGTCCGCGTATGCCGTGTCGCGCACCTCTGCCGGCGCACGCGACGCGCGCAGCGAGCCACGCGCGAGCTCGGCCAGCTCGGCGTCGGAGAACTCGAGCAAGCGCGCCACTTCGTACTGCGCCTGCAAACGCGATCCGAAGATCAGCGGGTCATCCGCCCCCAGCGCCACGGTCGCACCCGCGTCGACCAAGCGCCGCAACGGGACCTCCTCGATCTCGTCGTAGACGCCGAGGGAGATGTTGCTCCCGGGGCAGACCTCGAGTGCCACCCCATCGGCGACCAGCCGGTCCAGGGTCCGCGGGTCCTCCACCGACCGCACCCCGTGGCCCAACCGGTCCGGGACCAAGGACGTGAGTGTCCGGTCCACCGCGTCCGGTCCCAGCAGTTCACCGGCGTGCGGCACCAAGGCCAGCCCGGCCCGGCGCGCGATCGCGAAGGCGGGCGCGAAGGCCTCCGTCTCCCCGCGCCGCTCATCGTTGCTCAGACCGAAGCCGACGACGGCACCCGCTCCTTCACCGGCATACCGCACCGCCAGCCGCGCCAAGGTGCGCGCCTCCAGTTCGTGGCGCATCCGCGAAGCCGCGACGATGATGCCCACCTGCGCCGCCCCTGCCTCGCGGGATATCTCAGCGGCTTCGTCGAGCACGATCTCGATCGCCGGGGTGATGCCACCCACGAAGGGTGCATAGGACGTGGGGTCGACCTGCAGCTCCAGCCAGCGCGACCCCTCGGCGCCATCGTCGAGTGCGGCCTCCCGCACGATTCGACGCATGTCGGCCTCTCCTCGCACGCAGTGTCGGGCGGCGTCATAGAGGCTCTGGAACCGGAACCAGCCACGTTCGTCGCGGGTCTCGAACGTCACCGGCCAGTCGGCCTCCAGGGCGGACGGCAGCCGGAGCCCGTGGGCGCGCGCCATCTCGCGGACGGTCTCGACGCGCATCGAGCCGGTGAAGTGCAGGTGCAGGTGCGCCTTGGGCAGCGCTGCGGTGTCGCGCTCGCTCACTCCTCGACGACGCGCATGGCCGACTCCTCGGCCGTCTCGGCCCCGCCGGATCCGGTGCCTTCGTCGCCCACGAGGGCACCCTCGTCATCAGGACGGACGCCCTCGTCCGGGGTGGTCAGGGAACCACCATCGAGGTCCTCGCTCGGCTCCCCGAGGAAGTCGTCGTCCGCGGAGATCGCGTCCTCGTCGTCACCGCCGACCCGTGGGCCGTCGTCCAGCCCGGACTCGTTGTCGGGCGCGCCGTAGGCCGAGGCCGGATCCGGCTCCTCCTGCGCGATGCGCTGGTCGATCGTCTCCTCCTGCGCCTGCTCGGACGCGGTCGTGCCCCACTCGGTGGCGCGCGGCTGGCGGTCCGGTGGGCTCACGGGCAGGCTGTCGCCCTCGCTCGAGTCGAGGAGGTCTGGCTGACCGTCGCCAGCATCCACGGCGTCATCCAGGCTCATCGAGCCCAGTTCGGTGTCGAAGTTCTCGGTTCCGGAGTGCTCGGACTGATCGCTCATGCCCCAGCCTTGCACGGACCGACCCGTCAGGTCAGCCCTGCGTGCCGGACAGCTTCTCGGCAGCAGCAAGGAGCACGCATGTCGCGACCCCCGCCATGGCCGTCTCGACCTCGTCGAGGACGGGGAACGACGGCGCCAGGCGGATGTTGCGGTCGTCCGGGTCGTTGCCGTGGGGGTACGACGCACCGGCCGGCGTCAACGCGATGCCCGCGCCCTTGGCGAGCTCGACCACACGCGATGCCGTCCCGTCCAGCACGTCGAGGTTGACGAAGTAGCCACCCGACGGCTTTGACCACGTCGCGACGTCGCGCCCGGACAGGGCGGACGTCAGGGCATCGTCGACCGCAGCGAACTTCGGAGCGAGGATCGCGCGGTGCCGTGCCATGTGCTCGCGCACGCCGTCGGCCGAACCGAAGAACTGGATGTGGCGCAGCTGGTTGACCTTGTCGGGCCCGATCGAGGCGAACTGCTGGTGACCGAGGTACCAGTCGACGTTGGCCTTCGACGCCGCGAAGAACGCCACGCCTGCACCGGCGAAGGTGATCTTGGACGTGGACGCGAACATCAGCGGGCGGTTGGGGTGCCCCGACCCCGATGCCAGGGTGATGATGTCGGCGCTCTTGGCCTCGTCCTCGGTGAGGTGGTGGAAGGCGTAGGCGTTGTCCCAGAAGATGCGGAAGTCCGGTGCCGCCGTCTCCATCGACGCCAGCTCGCTGGCGACCTCCTGCGAGCACACCGCGCCGGACGGGTTCGCATAGGTCGGGACGACCCAGATGCCCTTGACCGAGGGGTCCTTGACGAGCTCGCGCACGGCCGCCATGTCGGGCCCGTCCTCATGCATCGCGACGGGGACCATCTCGATGCCGTAGGACGCCAGCATCGTGAAGTGCCGGTCGTAGCCCGGTACGGGGCAGACGAACTTCACCGTCTCCTCCTGCGACCACGGCCGCGGGGAGTCGGGTCCGCCGTGGAGCAGCAGCTGGACGAGGCAGTCGTGCATCATCGTCAGGCTGGAGTTGCCGCCGGCGATGACCTGCTCGGGCTCGACCCACAGGAGGTCGGCAAACATGGCACGCAGTTCTGGGAGACCTGAGAGCCCGCCGTAGTTGCGGACGTCGGTTCCGCTCGCGTCCTTGTGGCCCTTGGGCAGGCTGAGGAGCTCGTTGCAGAGGTCGAGCTGCTCGGCCGACGGCTTCCCGCGCGTCAGGTCGAGCTTGAGTCCGCGATTCTGAAGATCCGTGTATGCCGTGCGCTGGCTTGCGAGGAACGCCTCGAGTTCAGCGGGGGAGAGGGACGACAGGGGGGCAACGGTGGTCTGCTCGGTCACCGCGCCATCGTCCCAGACCTCGGATCGGCTGGACAGGGCTCCCCACCCTCCGAGACTCGTGGCGTCGTCCACGAAGGAAAGTTCCGGAGAAGGGAACCCTTGGTGTCGGACACTGCGACAGTCTTTGTATGGCGCACGGTGACGGGCCCGCGGATGCGGAGCTGATCCGGGCCCTCCAGTCGGGGGACCTCGACTCGCTGCGCCTGTTGTACGACCGGCACGCCCCCTGGCTCTCCGCACGGCTCCACCGGCGGTGCAGCGACCCGGACGTCGTGGCCGACGCGCTCCAGGACTGCTTCACCGCGGTCTGGCGCTCGAGCGGGTCCTGGCGTGGAGACGGAGAGGTGGCTGCGTGGCTGTGGGGGATCGCGATTCGTCGACTCGTGTCCCGGCTCCGCTCGCCGAGCGCAGTGCGACAGGGCGGTTTCGACGACGTGGCCGAGTCGGGGGTCACAGAGAGTGCCGAGGAACGCGTCCTCCTCGGCATCGAGTACGGCGACCTCGGCGGAGCACTGGACCGGCTGAGTCCCGAGATGCGCGCAGTCGTCGAAGCAACAGTCCTCGACGGGCTCACCAGCCGTGAGGCCGCCAGCCTCCTGGGCATCCCCCAGAACACCGTCAAGACACGCTTGCACCGCGCCAAGGCGCAGCTACGAGCCGACCTCGCGGGAGGAACTCCATGAGCCAGGACCAGCGGACGTGGCACGCGAACGAAGAGCTGCTCACGGCATACATGGAAGGCAGGGGCACGCCCACCGTCGCTGCGTCGATCGAGCAGCATCTCGTGCGGTGTGCGGAGTGCCGTGAAGTCGTGGCCACGCTGACCGACCCCGAGCCCCTGAGGGGCGTCTGGGACCGCATCGCGACCGAAGTGTCGGCGCCGTCGACGTCGCTTGCCGAGCGCGTCCTCATTCGGCTGGGCCTGACCGACCGTGATGCCGTCCTCGTGCGATCGGCGCCGACGGCGCGCGGCGCATGGTTGCTCGGCATCCTGCTGTGCCTGGTCTTCGCGATCCTGGCTGCGGCAGCGGGCGGGGAAGGCGCGACCCTGCTCTTCCTCTGGACCGCACCGTTGGTGCCCGTCCTCGCAGTGTCGACGGCGTTCGGCCAGGACGCTGACCCGAGCTGGGAGATCGTCGTCGCGAGCCCGTTCTCACCGCTCCGACTCGTCCTGCTCAGGTCCGTGGCCGTGATCGCGACCGCACTGCCTTTGTCTGCCCTCGCCGGCGCGTTGCTGCCGGGTCCTGCGTGGCAGGCGGTCGCGTGGTTGGTGCCGTCGCTCGCGGGTGTCGCCCTGACCCTCGCACTTGCCACATGGTGGCCGGTGGCGCGCGCGGCTGCTGGGGTGGCCATCGCGTGGATCGTCGTCAGCGGAACGGTCGTCGCGCAGGGGCGTCGCGCATCGGGGGGTCAGGCCACCATCGACCTCCTGGCCGGGGGCGTGCTCCCCATCTATGTCCTCATCGCTCTCGCGGCGGCAGTCGTCGTCGCACTCCGGTCGGATCGCTTGTCCCAGATGGGAGGAACGGCATGAGTACCACCGTCACGTTCACAGGAGTCACCCGGCGCCATGGGAAGGGCATTGCCCTTGACCGAGTCGACGTGGCCCTCGAACCCGGAGTCACCGGGCTCCTCGGCCCCAACGGTGCTGGCAAGACCACGTTGTTGCGGCTCCTCGCCACCGTCCTGCCCCCGACCGAGGGGCGGTGCCGCATCCTGGGCCTCGACCCCGACTCGTCCGACGATCGGATCGAGATCCGTCGCCGGCTCGGATACCTCCCGCAGGAGGTGGGGTATCCGAGGGGCTTCACGGCGTTCGAGTTCGTCGACTACGTCGCCGCGCTCAAGGAGTGGAGCGACCGCCCCGGCCGTCACGCCGAGGTCAGGCGCGTCCTCGATCTGGTGGGGATGGCTGATCTGGCGGGCAAGAAGATGCGGCGTCTCTCGGGAGGGCAGCGCCGCCGAGTCGCTCTGGCGCAGTCGCTCATCGGCTCTCCTGAGTTGCTCATCCTCGACGAACCCACGAACGGCCTCGACCCGGAGCAGCGGGCCTCGCTGCGCGGGGTGCTGTCCTCGGCCGGTCAGCGGTCCACGATTCTGCTCGCGACGCACCAGACGGAGGACGTGGCGGCGCTGTGCGAGCGGGTCATCGTGCTCGACTCGGGGCGGATCCGCTACGACGGGTCGGTCCGAGACCTGGTGGCGCAGGCTGCCGGTCGGGTCTGGCTGGCCGATGTCGAGTCGCCGAATGCGCTCAGTTCCTGGCGCACTGGCACGGGTCGGTTCCGCCACGTGGCCATGGACGCACCCCAGGGTGTCGAACTCGCCGAGCCGACGCTCGAGGACGCCTATCTGCTGCTGCGCGGCGGAGAGCGCGACAGCGTCGACATGGAGGTGGCGTGATGTCTGCTGCATCCGCCCCCGTCTTGGACGCCGTTCCGCAACCGGCCGCGGGCGCGCAGGGCGTGGTGCGCACCCTCACGCGCATCGAGGTCGGTCGACTGCTCCGGCAGCCGGTGTTCATCATCGCCGTCCTCCTGTTCGTGCTCACCGCGGTGATGGGCTCCGTCAACGAGTACGCGAACGCCGATTACGTCATCACCGAGGGGGGCGGGACCGAGTCCAACCTCGACTGGCCGGTACTTCCGGCGTTCATGCTCGGATTGGGAGGGCTCATCGCGATGAACCGCGTCACCAAGGGGGCATCGCGCGCCGGTGACGTGGTGCTCGCCGCCCCGGCCAGCGCCTTCCAGCGCAGCCTGGCCTTGTGCCTCGCCTGTCTCGTTCCCGCGGGGATCGCCCTGCTCGCAGGTGTTTTCGAGTTCACCCGCTGGATGGTCGACCCGCCGGTTCAGAGCATGAGTTGGGGCGAGTTCACCAGCGGCGAACTGGCCGCGATCGTCCTGCAGGGTGTCCTTGCTGCTCTCGGTGGCCCCCTCCTCGGCGTGGCCGTGGCTCGTTGGTGGCGGTGGCCGACCGCCGGCGCCATCACGGCCGTCGGTCTGATCCTGTGGTCGGTCCTCAGCGGCGTGGTGCGGGACACCTCCGTGTGGGAGCGGTTGCTCCACCACACGGCACCCTTCACCTTGGTGGCCTACAACACCGAGGGCGTCTCGTGGACCCAGGGCGGGAACCACTACTGGCGTTTCGCCTACCTCGTCGGTCTGTGCCTGCTCGCCGCGATCGCGGCCTGCGCGCACGGCTCAACGGGTGAGCTGCGCCGAACCCTCGTCAGGGCAGCTCTGATCGTGGGGGGCCTCACCATCCTGGCCTTGGCCCTCACGGTCCTGACCGGCCAGGTGGGCCACTACGGTCCGTGGGATCCGCGTTGGACCCTCTCGTGATCCCGCTCGACGCAGCGCGGGCCGAGTTGAGGGCGGTGGCATGGGGGCCGTTGTCGGTCGCGGCTGGCGCGGCAGCCCTCCTCCTCGCGCTCGACCTCACGCTGTGGCCGCGCGGGCCCGGGGCCCTTCCGGGCTGGCTGGGCGCGGCGCTGCTGGCCGGCGCAGCGTGCTTCGCGATGGACCAGCCGGCGGCCATCGTGGTCGCCGCGACGCCGACCGGTCATGCGCGGCGGACGGCTGTGCGCGCCACTCTCGGCCTCGTCCTGGTGACCGTCTGGATGGCGTATGCCGTGGTGTGGCGTTCCCAACCGACCGTGGCAGTCCCGCTCTGGTGGGCCCAGGCGCTGGTGGGGTGCAGCCTGGTCCTCGCCGGAGTGGGGCTGTCCGCGGTGCTCGTTCGGCGGGGACAACTCGAGCCGGCAGGCGGCGTCACAGCGGGTCTGGTGCTGAGCGTCATGGGCCTCGGAGTGGTCCCACTCCCGTGGCGGGTGGAGGCCTTCGACCTGTCGGGCACGCAGGCGTCGACGACCGTGTTCTGGTTGGTCGTCGCCGGTGTGGGTCTCGCGGCCCTCCTGTGGGGTGCCAGCGACAGGTCATGAGGCACGTGTAGCCACCGGCCTCTGGGCTCCCGATCCCCGATGTGAGGATCGACCCATGTCAACACCGGCCCTTCACGTCGTCGAGCGCGGCCCCGCTCAGGGCATCCCCGTCGTCGCAATCCATGGCTGGACTCCGGACCACCGGATCATGACCGGCTTCCTCGAGCCCCTGTTTGCGCAGGTGTCCGGCTACCGCCGCATCTACCCGGACCTTCCGGCGATGGGCCGCTCACCCGTTGGTGACGCGGCTTCGAGCGCGGACGTCGTGGACCGCGTCGAGGCCATGCTCGACGAGCGGCTGGGCGACGCGACCTTCCTCCTCGTCGGGGAGTCGTACGGCGGCTACGTCGCTCGTGAAATCGTGCGTCGCCGCCCCGGGCAGGTGCGCGGCCTCGCGCTCGTGTGCCCCGTGGGACCGGTGGTGGAGCGTGCTTCCCGCTCCAGGGCGCCCGGAGTCGTGCTCGAGCGGGACGAGGTCTTCTTGGACACCCTCGACGCGCAGAGCCGCCGCGAGTTCGAGGACAACGCGGTCATCCAGACCCCAGAGACGTATGCCGCGTTCGCCGCTGACGTGGCACCTGGCCTCGCGCTCGCGGACGAGCAGGGAATGGCGCGCATTGCCGAACGATGGGATCTGGGCCACCTTCCCGAGGAGGGGCGCACCTTCGACCGTCCGACGTTGTGGCTGCTCGGGCGCCAGGACTCGTCGGTCGGGTATCGCGACCAGTGGGAGCTCATCGAGCACTACCCGCGAGCGACTTTCGCGGTGCTCGACCGGGCCGGGCACAACGCGCAGTTCGAACTGCGTGGACTGACGGAGTCCCTCTTCCGCGACTGGCTGCAGCGTGTGGAGGCAGAGGCGGGCGAGCCGGGCTGACGCGCTGAGGCGCCGGCCGGCGCCCTGCCCGTCGCGGTTTCGCGTCGGGCCGGGGCGTCACGTATGCTGTTCCCTCGGTGAACGCACCATGATTCGTCATGCCTGTGGTCGCCGCGGAACCTCCCACCCAACGGGTGCGTTCCTAGGGCAGTGGCTCAATTGGTAGAGCACCGGTCTCCAAAACCGGCGGTTGGGGGTTCGAGTCCCTCCTGCCCTGCAAGTTCAGATCATTTCGGAGAAGAGGAATCGTGACGGAAGTGGGCGAGTCCCGCCGCTCGCGGCAGACGAACAAGTCGGCCGGCAAGAGCGGCAACCCCGTTTCGCGGCTCTTCCGGTCCTTGGCTGTGTTCATCAGCGAGATCCTGGCCGAGCTCCGCAAGGTGGTTCGTCCCACGCGCTCCGAGCTGTGGAACTACACGATCGTGGTCATCGTGTTCGTCTCCGTGATGATGGCGCTCGTCTCCGGCCTGGACTTCGGGTTCCAGAAGCTCGTCGCTCTCGTCTTCGGCAACGGCGGCGACTGAACGACAGCTGCCTCCATCGAGGTCGCCCCCGCACCACGTTGAAACAAACGCTGCACAGGAAGTAGGTCTGCACGTGTCCGACCAGTGGACGTCCAACGGCAACTCCGTCGCCGAGTCAGCCTCTGGCGACCCCGAGATCGAGGTGCTCGACGCGGAGGTTGAGACCGAAGAGACCAGCGAGGCCACTGAGTCTGGCGAGACCGCCGAGGCGGATGAGGCCGCGGACTCCACGTCCGACGAGGCCGCCGACGACGCAGCCGCCGACGACGCGGCCGCCGAGCACGACGCCGGTGACGAGGACGACGAGGACGAGGCCCCCAGCGAGGGTGTTCTCGCCGCCGCGACGACCCAGTCCGACGAGGACGGCGACGTCGTCCCCACCGACGTCGATCCGATCCAGGCGTTCAAGGACGACCTCGCCTCCAAGTTCGGTGACTGGTACGTCATCCACTCCTACGCGGGCTACGAGAACCGCGTGAAGACCAACCTCGAGACTCGGATCCAGTCCCTCAACATGGAGGACTACATCTTCGAGATCGAGGTCCCCATGGAGGAGGTCACCGAGATCAAGAGCGGTCAGCGCAAGCTGGTCCGCCGGGTCCGGATGCCCGGATACGTCCTCGTCCGCATGGACCTCACCGACGAGTCGTGGGGCGCCGTGCGCCACACGCCCGGTGTCACGGGCTTCGTCGGCAACGCGCACCAGCCGGTGCCGCTGAGCCTCGACGAGGTCTACACCATGATCAAGCCTGCTGACCTCGAGATCGCCGCGGCCGCCGCCGCCGCGCCCGGCACGACGCCCGCCGCCGGCGATGCTGCCTCGGCTGCTCCCGTCGTCGACTTCGAGGTCGGCGAGTCGGTCACCGTCATGGACGGCCCCTTCGAGACCCTTCCGGCGACGATCTCCGAGATCAACGCCGAGAGCCAGAAGCTCAAGGTTCTCGTCTCCATCTTCGGCCGGGAGACCCCGGTCGAGCTGTCGTTCAGCCAGGTCGCCAAGATCTGACGCTCGTCGGCGCTGCAACCGGGTCATCGCCCACGGCGTAGGCCCACCACCAAGTTAGGAAACACAGAGCATGCCTCCCAAGAAGAAGGTCGCGGGTTACATCAACCTGCAGATCCAGGCCGGTGCGGCCACCCCGGCTCCGCCCGTCGGTCCCGCCCTCGGTCAGCACGGCGTCAACATCATGGAGTTCGTCAAGGCGTACAACGCTGCGACCGAGCACCAGCGGGGCAACATCATCCCCGTCGTCATCACCGTCTTCGAAGACCGCTCCTTCACCTTCATCACCAAGACGCCGCCGGCGTCCGAGCTGATCAAGAAGGCCGCGGGCGTCCAGAAGGGCTCCGGCGAGCCGCACAAGACCAAGGTCGCCAACCTCACGGTCGACCAGGTCCGCGAGATCGCCGAGCAGAAGATGCCCGACCTCAACGCCAACGACGTCGAGGCCGCGATGAAGATCATCGCCGGCACCGCGCGCCAGATGGGCATCACGACCGACCTCAAGTGACCTTCGGTCACCAACAACGTTCGGTATGCCGTCCGCTCGGCTGAGCGGACGGCATACCGAAAAGCTTCTCTCACCTGAGCGAAGCGCGTGGGAGGGCCAGCGCAGGCCCGGACCACAACTCCACCCCTGAATCACCAGGAGCAGAAATGAAGCGCAGCAAGAGCTACCGCGCGTCCGCCGAGAAGATCGCGGCCGACAAGGTCTACAGCCCCCTCGAGGCCGTCCGCCTCGCGAAGGCCGGCGCCAAGGCCAAGTACGACGAGACCGTCGAGGTCGCGATGCGACTCGGCGTCGACCCCCGCAAGGCCGACCAGATGGTCCGCGGCACCGTGAACCTGCCCCACGGCACGGGCAAGACGGCCCGCGTCCTCGTGTTCGCCAACGGCGACAAGGCCGAGGCCGCCCGCGCTGCCGGTGCGGACTTCGTCGGCTCCGACGACCTCCTCGAGAAGGTCGCCGGCGGCTGGCTCGACTTCGACGCGATCGTTGCCACGCCTGACCTCATGGGCAAGGTTGGTCGCCTCGGAAAGGTCCTCGGCCCCCGCGGCCTCATGCCGAACCCGAAGACCGGCACGGTCACGATGGACACGGCCAAGGCCGTCTCCGACATCAAGGGCGGCAAGATCGAGTTCCGCGTCGACAAGCACTCGAACCTCCACTTCATCATCGGCAAGGCCTCCTTCGACGAGAAGGCCCTGGTCGAGAACTACGCCGCGGCTCTGGAGGAGATCCTCCGTCTCAAGCCGGCGTCGTCGAAGGGCCGCTACATCAGCAAGGCCACGATGTCGACGACGATGGGCCCGGGTGTCCCGCTGGACTTCACCAAGACCCGCAACCTCCTCGAGGACGACGCTCAGGCTGACGCCTGATCCTCTCCCCTCGCACAACGGCCCCCGTTCTCCGGAACGGGGGCCGTTGTCGTGTGCAGCCAGGGTCGTGGCTCCACTGGCCGCCGGGCGTGGCCCACATTCGCCGACTGCATGTGACCATTTCGAGTCAGGAAGGCCCTCGTCCGTTCGGGTGAGGGCCCTTGTCGTGCTTGGCTCGGTGTGACGTGTCCTTCGTCTCGCCTCCCAGCGGTTGCCCCCGGAAGTAACCCGGGGTAACTTCGCCGGAGCCCAGTTGCACCGCCGCCTCGGGTCCCCTGCCCTGGCGGCGTCCCCGGCTTCGCAACGGGCTGGAGAGTGAGTGCTGCATGGGTGTCGCCATCGAGGTCACCGGACTGACGAAGTCCTTTGGCTCGCAAAAGATCTGGAACGACGTCACCCTGACCCTCCCCGCGGGGGAGATCTCCGTGATGCTCGGCCCGTCAGGCACGGGCAAGTCGGTCTTCCTCAAGACCTTGGTTGGTCTGCTCAAGCCCGACGCGGGCTCGATCGTCATCAATGGCGACGACCTCGTGACGCTCAAGGAGCACGACCTCTACGAGGTGCGCAAGCTCTTCGGTGTCCTGTTCCAGGACGGCGCACTCTTCGGCTCGATGAACCTCTACGACAACGTGGCCTTCCCGCTGCGGGAGCACACGAAGAAGTCGGAGTCCGAGGTGCGCCGCATCGTCCTCGAGAAGATGGACCTCGTCGGCCTGTCCGGCGCCGAGGACAAGCTCCCGGGTGAGATCTCGGGTGGCATGCGCAAGCGTGCGGGCCTGGCGCGGGCCCTCGTGCTCGACCCCGAGATCCTCCTCATCGACGAGCCGGATTCGGGTCTGGACCCTGTGCGCACGTCCTACATCAACCAGCTCTTCATCGACCTCAACGCGCAGATCGACGCGACCTTCCTCATCGTCACGCACGACATCAACTCGACCCGGACGGTGCCGGACAACATCGGCCTGCTCTATCACAAGCACCTCGCGATGTTCGGGCCGCGCGAGATGCTGCTCAGCTCGGAGGAGCCGGTGGTGCGTCAGTTCCTCAACGCCCAGACGATCGGCCCGATCGGGATGTCCGAGGAGAAGGACGCCGACGAGCTTGCTGCCGAGTCCGGTCAGGAGCTGCCGCCGCTTCCCCCGATCCCGCTCCAACTCGGCACGAGCGACGGCAGGCCCCGTCGGGCGGCGAAGCCGGCGGGGGAGTGGTGCCGCGCCCACGGCGTCACGCCACCGCCCGGGTCCTTCCTGTCGGGCAATGCCGGGGTGCCCGGCGTCTCACAGTCGGTCGAGGTGTCCACGGCGCTGGGTGCGGCGACATGAACGTCATCACCGGCCCCGTCAAGCAGGCCGGCGCGCTCTTCGCGATGACGCTCGACATCCTGGTGGCGCTGCCGAAGCGGCCGTTCCAGACCAAGGAGTTCATCCAGCAGTGCTGGTTCATCGCGTCCGTGACCATCGTCCCAACGGCGCTGGTTTCCATCCCGTTCGGCGCGGTCATCGCGCTGCAGCTCGGCACGCTGACCCGCCAGCTCGGCGCGCAGTCGTTCACCGGCGCGGCGAGCGTTCTCGCCGTCGTTCGCGAGGCGTCCCCGATCGTCACCGCCCTGCTGGTGGCCGGTGCCGGTGGTTCGGCGATCTGTGCCGACCTCGGCTCACGCAAGATCCGCGATGAGATCGACGCGATGGAGGTGCTCGGGATCAGTCCGATCCAGCGCCTGGTCGTGCCCCGGGTGCTGGCCTGCATGCTCGTCGCGGTGCTGCTCAACGGGCTCGTGTCCGTCGTGGGCGTCGCCGGTGGCTACTTCTTCAACGTCATCATCCAGGGCGGCACCCCTGGTGCCTATCTCGCGTCGTTCACGGCGTTGGCCCAGCTGGCCGACCTGTGGACGTCGGAGATCAAAGCCCTCCTGTTCGGGGCCGTGGCGGCCATCGTCGCGTCCTACAAGGGTCTGACGGCCGGCGGAGGCCCGAAGGGCGTGGGTGACGCCGTGAACCAAGCGGTCGTCATCACCTTCATGCTGCTCTTCGTCATCAACTTCGTCGTCTCGGCCATCTACTTCCAAATCGTTCCGCAGAAGGTCTGAGGGGTGGATCAACGATGACCCGTACCAAGGACCTCGCCGCGCTCCCGGGCAAGACGCTCGACGGCCTGAGCGACCAGATGCACTTCTACGTGCGCTCCCTGTCCTGGAGCCCGCGCACGATCCGCCGCTACAAGAAGGAGATCTTGCGGCTTCTCGCCGAGGTCTCCCTCGGCACGGGCGCCCTGAGCGTCATCGGTGGCACGGTCGGCGTGCTCACCTTCATGGCGTTCTTCACCGGAAGCCAGGTCGGCCTCCAGGGCTACTCGTCCCTGAACCAACTCGGCACCGGTGCCTTCGCCGGCTTCCTCGCGGCCTACCTCAACACCCGTGAGATCGCGCCCCTCGTCGCCGGACTCGCCCTCGCTGCCACGGTGGGTTGTGGCTTCACCGCCCAACTCGGCGCGATGCGGATCTCGGAGGAGGTCGACGCCCTCGAGGTCATGGGCATTCCGTCACTGCCGTTCCTCGTGACGACGCGAATGATCGCGGGCTTCATCGCCGTCATCCCGCTCTATGTCATTGGTCTGCTGTCGTCCTATGCCGCGACGCGCTTCATCGTCACCGACTACTTCGGGCAGTCCAAGGGCACCTATGACCACTACTTCCATCTGTTCTTACCGCCGATAGACATCCTCTATTCGTTCCTCAAGGTGCTCGTCTTCGCCGTGATCATCATCCTGATCCACTGCTACTACGGCTACAACGCCAGCGGTGGTCCCGCAGGTGTGGGCGTGGCCGTCGGCAAGGCCGTGCGGACCTCGATCGTCGCCGTGAACGTCGTCGACTTCTTCTTCTCGCTCGCGGTGTGGGGCGCGACAACCACCGTGAGGATCGCGGGTTAGCCATGGCCAATTCCACTCTCGGACGACTCGGTCACCGCACCTATGGCGTGGCGTTCCTACTCGTCATCGCCCTCCTCCTCAGCCTCTCCATTGCATCCTTCAAGAAGGTGTTCACGGACGTCGTGGAGGTGACCCTCAACACCGACCGCATCGGCAGCCAGATGCAGGCCGCATCGGACGTCAAGATCCGCGGACTGATCGTCGGGGAGGTGCGCAGCATCGACTCCACGCCTGCAGGGGCGACGCTGCACCTGGCCCTCAAGCCGGAGATGGTCCCCCTCATCCCGGCCAAGGTGAGCGCCCGCCTGTTGCCCAAGACCCTCTTCGGTGAGCGCTATGTCGACCTGGTGGCACCCGCGGGGGAGCCCGGGCGGGCGATCCGCGCGGGTGACGTGATCCCCCAGGACCGCACGACGGTGGCCATCGAACTGGAGCAGGTCTTCGAGGACCTCCTGCCGCTGCTGCGCTCGATCGAGCCGGCGAAGCTCGCAGCCACCCTCAACGCTCTCGCGACGGCGCTCGACGGGCGGGGGACGAAGCTCGGCAAGAACCTCGTCCTCGTCGACGAGTACTTCACCCAGCTCAACCCGCACATGCCGACGATCCAGGCCGACATCTCCGGTTTGGCCGATCTGGCAAGCACGTATGCCGTGGCGGCACCCGAGCTGCTCCGCGCGGCGAAGGCGCTGCTCACGACCAATGCCACCATTGTCGAGAAGCAGAAGGAGCTCTCGGGCTTCCTCGCCGGCACGGCCGGCTTCGCCAACACGACCGCGGGGTTCCTGGAGACGAACCAGAACCGGATCATCCAGGTGGGTCGGGTCCAGCGGCCTACCCTCCAGGTGCTGGCGAAGCACTCGCCGATCTATCCGTGCTTCACGCAGGGCCTCGTCAGGTTCCTCCCTCGCGCGGAGGGCATCGTGCGCGACGGTGTCTTCCACATCACCCTCGAGATGGCGCCACAGCGGGAGCCGTACCACCCGGGCGAGGAGCCGGCGTGGGGCGAGAAGCGCGCACCCAACTGCCATGGCCTGCCCAACAACACGAGGGGGAGCCAGGCCAATCCGGCCGGCGCGACCAAGTTCGATGACGGCACCGATGGGGCCACGACTGGGGCATCCATGTCGACGTTGCCGCAGGCGTTCCTCGCGCCCGGGGCTGCTCGGATCCCCGCGGTGGACGCAGGCGTTGCCGGGACGATCGAGGAGCAGAAGGTCGTGGGCGCGCTGGTCGGTGTGAAGCAGGGGGAGGATGCCTCGCTGGCAACTCTGCTCGCCGGGCCGATGCTGCGGGGAATGGTGGTGAACCAGTGAAGACGACCCCGAGTCTGGTGAAGTTCCTGATCTTCGCCCTCGTGACGATTCTCGCCACGGGCACCCTCGCGGCAACGATCGCCAACATCCAGCCCGGCGATCGCAACGCGTTCAAGGCGGTGTTCACCGACGTCACGGGACTGGCCAAGGGCCACGAGGTCCGCATCGCCGGCGTGCGTGTCGGCACGGTCAAGGACATCAAGGTCGCGGGTGATCGCACCCATGCGGACGTCACGTTCGACGTCCTCTCCAGCAGCACTCTGACTCGTGGAACGGTCGCGACGATCAAGTACCGCAACCTCGTCGGCGAGCGCTACATCGCCCTGACGCAGGGACCGGGGGAGGCCACTGCGCTCAAGGACGGTGACACCATCCCCCTGGAACGCACCCACCCCGCGCTCGATCTCACCGTCCTCTTCAACGGGTTCAAGCCGCTGTTCGCGGCCCTGTCCCCGAAGGACGTCAACGAGCTCTCGGCGCAGATCATCTCGGTGCTCCAGGGTGAGGGCGGCAACATCAACACGCTGCTCGGCCAGACCGCCTCGCTCACCGGGACGTTGGCGGATCGAGACGAGGTCATCGGCCGCGTCATCACCAACCTCACGACCGTGCTCACCACCGTCGAGCGGCACGACAGCGCACTCGGCGAGCTGCTCATCCAGTTGCAGCGCTTCGTCTCCGGGCTGGCGGCTGACCGCAAGGCCATCGGCGAGTCGCTCACCAACATCAACTCCGTGGCCGACGAGACCGCGCAGTTGCTGGCCGCCGGCCGACCGGACCTCAAGACCGACATCGCCCAGCTCGGTGCGTTGGCCAAGAACCTCAACGAGCCCGCCAACACGGCTCTGTACGAGAAGTTCATCACCGGGTCGCCGGAGAAGATCGCCACGATCACGCGGACGACGACCTACGGGTCCTGGTTCAACTTCTATCTCTGCCGGTTCGACGTCGAGAACCTGCTCCTGCCCACCGGACCGACCCCGGGTGGGCTGGGCTACAACGTCGCTGCTGCGAGGTGCCGATGAACACGCCGTTCCGTTCGCGAGACCCATTGCCGATCGGGATCGCGGGCCTCATCGCCATCGGTCTCGTCCTCTTCGCCGCGTTCAACGCCTCGAAGCTCCCCATCATCGGCGGTGGTGACTCCTATGTCGCGTCGTTCACCGAAGCAGGCGGACTCCGAGTGGGGGACGACGTCCGCATCGCCGGCGTCCGAGTCGGCAAGGTCACCGACGTGCGCCTTGCGGGCAACAAGGTCGACGTCGACTTCCGCATCACCGAGGACGTGTCCTTCGGCCCGGAGTCAGGCGCCTCGATCCGGATGAAGACCCTGCTCGGCCAGAAGTACGTCTCACTCGAGCCCAAGGGCCGGGGCCAGATGCCGGAGGGCGCGACGATCCCGACATCGCGCACGGTGTCGAGCTACGACATCATCGATGCGTTCTCCGACCTCACCGAGACCACCGAGAGCATCGACACCGAGCAGTTGGCGGACTCCCTCGACACCCTCGCGACCGAGTTCTCCGGCACCCCCGAGAACGTCAGGCTCGCGCTCGACGGACTGACCCGACTCTCACGCACCATCGCCAGCCGGGACACCGAACTCAAGGCGCTGCTCAAGGCGAGCAACTCGGTGTCGGGCACGTTGGCGGACCAGAACAAGGTCATCGAGAAGATCATCGTCGACGCCGACCTGCTCCTGGCCGAGCTCTATGAGCGCCGCGAAGCCATCCACACGCTGTTCACCAACACGAGCGCGATGGCCGTGCAGATCACCGGGCTCGTGCGCGACAACCGTGCAGCGCTGGGGCCCGCGCTCGCGGAACTCAACAAGGTCCTCGAGACGCTGCGCAAACACGAAGCCGACCTCACCAAGACCATCGACGCCATGGTCCCGTTCACGCGGGTCTTCGCGAGTGCACTGGGTACGGGTCAGTGGTTCGACACCTACATCCAGAACCTCACGGTTCCCGTCGGGACGGTGAGCCGATGAAGCACGGACAGAAGCCGAGCATCCTGCCCAAGGTCATCGCGGCCCTCGTCGTCGTGGGCCTCGTGGCGGCCGCGTTCGTCTGGTGGCCCCGAGGCGACAAGGTCACCGTGACCGGCGACTTCTCGCGCGCGGTGGGCCTCTTCCCCGGATCGGACGTTCGGGTCCTCGGAGTCCACGTCGGCCAGGTCACCGAGGTCGAG
Organism: Knoellia sinensis KCTC 19936; assembly: GCF_000768705.1. Lineage (GTDB taxonomy): Bacteria > Actinomycetota > Actinomycetes > Actinomycetales > Dermatophilaceae > Knoellia > Knoellia sinensis. Next base: position 161,947 of record NZ_AVPJ01000003.1, on the reverse strand, counting down.
CCGCGAGGCGAGACGGTCCGGGTCACCTTCGAGGTCGACGAGGACGTCAAGGTGCCCGCCGACGCGAAGGCGGCCGTTGTCGCACCCTCGCTGGTGAGTGACCGCTACGTGCAGCTGCTCCCGGCCTACACGAGCGGCGCGGTCATGAAGGACGGAGCGACCATTCCCCGAGAGCGCACCGCCGTTCCCGTGGAGCTGGACCGGATCTCGCAGACCCTCGACGAGTTGATGGTCGCCCTGGGCCCCGAGGGAGCCAACAAGGAGGGTGCTCTCACCCGGATGCTCGACACGAGTGCCCGCAACCTCAAGGGCAACGGCCAGAACCTCAACGACATGAATCGCGGTCTCTCACAGGCGGTCCAGACGTTCGCGGAAGGTCGTGGTGACCTGTTCGCCACGGTCAAGAACCTCGAGACCTTCACCGGGATGCTCGCCAAGAACGACGAACAGGTCCGGCGACTCAACACCGACCTGTCCAAGGTCTCGGACCAGCTCGACGGCGAACGTGACGACCTCGAGGCGGCGCTCAAGAACCTCGCCGTGGCGCTCAACGAGATCTCGAGCTTCGTCAAGGACAACCGCACCGTGCTCACCAAGGACGTCGAGCAGCTCACGGGCCTCACCACTGCGGTGGCGTCCAAGCGCGACGCCCTGGCCAAGACGCTCGACAACGCTCCAGGGGCCCTCTCGAACCTGCAACTCGCCTACAACCCGGCGTCGGGCACGCTCGACACCCGCAGCAACATCGAGGGCCTCGACGACCCGGCCCTGATCCTGTGCTCACTGCTCACGGGGCCGACTGGCACGGGGAACGCGAACCCCAACCTCTGCACTCTCCTGCAGCGAACCATCCCCAAGGGCGGTCTTCCGGTGCCCGGAGTGCTCAACCTGCCCGGCCTGTCCGCACTTCCTGCCGCGTTCACCGTCCCCGGGGTCGCAGCGACCCTGGCCCCCAGCGCTGCCGCGGCATCGCCGGAGAAGCCGACGGCCGAGACCGTGGACGTCACCATTCGAGGTGCCGACGCCACGCTCGGCGGCCTCCTTCCCAAGGAGGACAAGCCATGACGTATGCCGTCCGCTCGGCTCGCGCCGTCACCATCGCCGTGGCCAGCGCACTGGTTCTGTCCTCGTGCCAGGGTGCATTCGACCTACCCCTTCCCGGAGGGGCCAAGGGCGAAGGTCCGTCGATGACCGTCAAGGTCGATTTCGCCGACGTCCTCGACCTGGTGCCCAAGTCCGCGGTGAAGATCAACGAGGTGGCCGTCGGCCAGGTCGAGAAGATCGAGCTCAACGGGTGGACTGCCCGAGTCACGCTCTCGATCCCCGAGTCGAGCAAGCTGCCGGACAACGCCACCGCCGAGCTCAAGCAGTCCTCGCTGCTCGGTGAGAAATACATCGCGCTGTCCGGGCCGGTGCGCGGCAAGGCCGAGGGAACCCTCTCCGAGGGTGACCTGATTCCGCTCGAGCGCACCAACCGCAACCCCGAGGTCGAAGAGGTCCTCTCGGCGATGTCGTTGCTGCTCAACGGCGGCGGCATCGCACAGCTCGGTGTCATCGAGCGCGAGCTCAACAACGCGCTGCGGGGCAACACCCACGAGATCAAGCACCTCATCGGCGAGCTCAACACCTTCATCGGGGGACTTGAGGACCAGAAGGCCGAGATCGTGCGCGCGATCGAGATGGTCGACAAACTGGCCGCCCGCCTCGCCGAGCAGAAGGAACTCATCGCCACAACGCTTCAGGAGATCCCCAAGGGGCTCAAGGTCCTCGCCGACCAGCGCGTCCAGCTGACCCAGATGCTTCAGGCGCTGAGTCGCCTCGGGGCCGTCGGCACCACGGTCATTCAGGGGTCCAAGGAGGACACGCTGGCCAACCTCAAGGCGCTGGCGCCGATCCTCACGCAGCTCAACAAGGCCGGCGATGCCCTCCCGCAGTCGCTCCAGCTGCTGCTGACGTACCCCTTCCCCGACAAGACGCTCGAGGCGATCAAGGGTGACTACGTCAACCTCGGAGTCACTGCAGACCTCGACCTGCGCGAGTTCAAGCTCCTCGAGAACGGGGTTCCCGGCAGCCCCATCCCCGGACTCACGCTGCCGAAGGGGCCGACTCTGCCCGTGCCACCGGTCCCGATGCCGTCAGCCCCCGTTCCCGTCCCGAACGTTCCGACGAGCACTCCCCGGCCGACGGGCACGACGCCACCGCGCAACCCGCTGTGTCCGCCGCTGTGCACCGGTGGCTCGGCCGGTGCCGACCGATCGTGGACCACGCTCTACGGAGGCGGTGCCGCATGATCCGCACCCTGACCAAGGCGCAGCTTGCTGCCTTCCTGCTCATCACCATCGTCGGTGTCTCGATCCTGTCGGCGAACTACGTGGGCCTCACCCAGCGGTTGCTCGGCGGAGGAGCGGAGTTCTCCGCGAGCTTCGCCCAGTCCGGAGGCATCTTCGTCGGCTCCGAGGTCACCTACCGTGGCGTCAAGGTCGGCAGGGTGACAGGCCTCGAGCTCGAGAAGGACGGCGTCCTCGTGCAGGCCCAGCTCGACCGCGGCGCCGAAGTCCCCAAGGACACCAAGGCCGTCGTCGAGAACCGCTCGGCGGTCGGCGAGCAGTACCTCGACCTCCAGCCCCGGTCCTTCGGAGGCCCCGTCCTCGCAACGGGAGATGTCATCCCACGCAAGGACACGGCATACCCGATCCGAGTCGACGAACTCCTGCTGCACGTCGACAAGACGGTGAAGTCGGTGGACCAAGAGGACCTGCGCACCGTGATCGACGAACTCGGGACCGGATTCGAAGGCTCCGGCCCTGATCTGGGACGACTCATCGACAACGGGGACCTGCTCACCCAGGCCGCCATCGACGCGCTGCCCGAGACCGTGCGTCTGCTCCAGCAGAGCAAGACCGTCCTCGACACCCAGCGGGAGACGGCGCCGGAGATCAAGAACTTCGCCACCGACTTCGCCAACCTGTCGGAGACGCTGCAGAAGTCCGACGCGGACCTCCGGCTCATCCTCGATCGAGGCGTGGTGGCGTCGAAGGAGCTCGAGACCCTCATCAAGGACAACGAGGCCAACCTCGGCGTGCTCATCGCCAACCTCATCACCGTGGGTCAGGTGACCACCTCGCGGATCGACGGCATCGAGCAGATGTTCGTGACCTATCCGGAGGCCGTGGCCGGCAGCTTCACCGTCGTCCCGGGTGACGGCACCGCCCACTTCGGGCTCCAGACCGGGATGCAGCCAGCCGCCTGCACCCGTGGCTATGAAGGGACCAAGAAGATCGACCCCAACCAGACCCAGAACCTTCCGCCGGTCAACGCCTCGGCTGGGTGCACCCTGCCCCGTGGGTCGGCGTCCAACGTGCGTGGCGCACAGAACGCACCCCGACCCCGGAGTGGTGTTGCGTCCTCGCACCCGCTCGCCATGGGTGGTCAGTTGCTCCCGCTCGGGAACGACGCGTTCGCCGAGGGCAGCCCGCAGATCTCCGCACCCCTCGCGCCCACCGGCGGTGCAGCGGGCGCAGATTCATGGTCGTGGATGATGCAGGAGGCAGCTCGATGAGCCGTACGACAACCGTCCGGATGATGTGGGCCTTCACGGTGCTCGCACTCGTCGCCACGGTCGCCCTCGCGGCCACACGCGGCCGAGCCTGGTGGGACACCCGGCAGACCGAGCAGGCCCAGACCGAGGCCCTGGCCGCGGGGCGCCAGCTCGCCGTGAACTTCGCGACGATCGACTACCGCAAGGTCGACCAGGACACCGGTCGAGTCAAGGCGGGCGCGACGGGTGAGTTCCTCACGAGCTACTCCCAGCAGCTCGAAGACCTCAAGAAGGTCATCGTCGAGAACAAGTCGGTGAGCAGCGTCGAGCGGTCCGAGGCCGCCCTTGTCGACGGTGACCGTGACTCGGCGACCGTGATCGTCGGAATCATCGCGCCGACGACCAATACCGTTGTGCCACAAGGGGAGAAGAAGACCTATCGCACCAAGCTCGGCCTCCGCCGAGTGGGCGAGCAGTGGAAGGTGGAGCGCCTTGAGTTCGTCGGCTAATCGTCGCCCCCGCGTCGCTGGCGAGCGCCGGCGCCCCTCACGCGAACATTCCCCTGACCAGACCCCCGACCTACCGGGCGGGAAGGGTCGCGATCACAGCACTGACGGCCCGGTAGGTGCAGAGGACGACCGTGCCGTAGCCGGGGAGGAAGCCCCGGTCGTTGAGCCGGCCGACGCCGAAGCATCCGACCTACCGGGCCGGAAGGGTCGCGATCACAGCACTGACGGCCCGGTAGGGGAGGTGGACAGAGGGGCAGGTCGCAGGGCGCTCCTCGTCCCCGGGATCGCGCTTGCCGTGGCGCTCGCCCTGCTGGCGACGGTCCTGATGGTGACCCGCGAGGACCCGGAGGCCCGCAACCGCGAAGCCTCCGCGGCCAGTGCGACAGCGCGTTCTTCGCTGGAGCAGGTCCTCAGCTACAACCACGCAACGATGACCGAGCAGCTCCCCGCGAGCCAGGCGCTCCTCACCGGCGGCTTCAAGAAGGAGTTCGGCGAGACGATGACCAAGACCATCGTCCCGCTCGCCCAGAAGGACAACACCGTGGTCAAGGCCCGCGCCTACGAGGTCGGGGTGATGTCGCAGACCGACGACAGCGTGACCATCCAAGCGTTCGTCAACCAGGCCCGCACCAGCGATGCGCAGAAGGAACCCTCGATCGACCAGAACCGTGTCATCGCGACGATGGAGCGCGTCGGCAACCGGTGGCTCATCTCCTCGCTCAAGGCCTACTGATCCCCTCGGCTCCCGGCCCCGGCCGGCGAGCCGGGCGGGTCCACGTCCCGGCGGCGTGAACGGCCGTCGCGGGAACGCGGTTACCCTCGAGGGACCCAACGTGGAGGAACCATGAAGATCACCCTGCGCCGCTCCAGTGGTGCTGCACTTGCCCTCGCCGGCCTGCTCGCACTCGGTGCGTGCGGCTCGTCCGACACCGGATCCGGCGACAAGGACACGTCCACCAGCACCTCCGAGAAGGCCGCCTCCGGCGACACGATCGACGCCGGGGACCTCGCCAAGCGGATGGCCACTGCCATGCAGAAGGCCGGAAGCGGCACGATGGCCATGGAGACCGGCGGGGAGAGCGCCAAGGGCGACTTCCGCTACGTCGACGGCAAGCTCGAGCAGCACACCAACGTCCCGGTCCAGGGCCAGGCCATGGAGATCATCGCCATCGGTGACTTCGTCTACCTCAAGGGTCTTCCCGGGCAGGCCAAGCCGTGGGTCAAGATCGACCCGAAGGCCTCCGACCCGATCAGCCAGATGTTCAAGAACATGGCCGAGGGCGGCGTGAGCGACCCGGCCAAGATGGCCGGCAACCTCAAGGGCACCGAGGCGAAGGTGAAGTCCAAGGACGGCGACAACACGACCTACGAGTTCGAGGTCGAGGCCGCGAAGGCCCTGGGCGCCACCGCCTCGCCGAGTCCAAGCCCCTCGGCCAGCGCACCCGCGCAGACGAAGTTCACGATCACCTACGTCCTCGACAAGGAGGACCGCCCCGTCACCATCTCGACCATGGCCGGTGGCCAGGAGATCAAGGTGGCCTACAGCGACTGGGGCAAGAAGGTCGACATCACCGAGCCGCCCGCCGACCAGGTCGGGCCGATGAGCTTCCCCTCCGGCGCCAGCTGAGACATCGGCTTCGTGCCCCGTTGGGACGACGAGCTTCGGCGAGTTGTCCCAACGGGGCACGAAGTCGATCAGAGGGTGGCCGATTTGGTCGTATGCCGTCCGCTCACCTAAGGTTGCCCTCGACCAAAGACCGCCGGTTGTCCGGTGCACCCGCACCAGACCGAAGGTTCCGCGAGAGCGGGCAACCAGCGCAGGCCCGAGTTTCGATCAGTGCGACGTGTGAGATCGCATTGCCTGAGCCCCGCGCCCTGCGCCGGGGCTCGATCTGTTTCACGCGGGTCTTCGCCGGAGGTCGTACCGACGGAAGGAGGCCCGAATGTCTCGTGCAGACAAGTCCGCGGCGATCGCCGAGCTCGCGGAGAAGTTCCGTAGCTCCAACGCCGCTGTTCTCACGGAGTACCGCGGGCTCTCGGTGGCTCAGATCACCGAGCTTCGTGGCGCCCTTCGTGGCAACGCGACCTACGCCGTGGTCAAGAACACGCTGACCGAGCTTGCCGCCAAGGAGGCCGGAGTCACGGCCTTCGACGGCCAGCTCGTGGGACCGTCGGCCATCGCCTTCGTTGAGGGTGACCCGGTCGAGGCTGCCAAGGGTCTGCGTGACTTCGCCAAGGCAAACCCCCTCCTCGTGATCAAGAGCGGCCTGCTCGAGGGCAAGGCCCTCTCGGCCGCGGAGATCACGAAGCTCGCGGACCTCGAGTCCCGCGAGGTGCTTCTTGCCAAGCTGGCCGGCGCCATGAACGCGTCGCTCAGCCAGGCTGTCTACCTCTTCGCCGCGCCGCTGTCGCAGACCGCTCGGGTCGTCGACGCGCTGCGCGCCAAGGTCGAGACCGAGGGTCCGGCTGTCGCCGCTCCCGCGGCCGAGACCGCTGTTGAGGAGACCCCCGCCGAGGCCGCACCGGCCGAGGCCACCGAAGACGTCGCCACGGGTGGCGACGACGCCTGAGACCCAGCCATCCGGTTGAGTCCAGGAAAACACCACCGCCACTCACGGCATACACACAGTAGAAAGGCGCCATCATGGCCAAGCTCAGCACCGACGAGCTCCTTGAGGCCTTCAAGGAGATGACCCTCATCGAGCTCTCCGAGTTCGTCAAGCAGTTCGAGGACACCTTCAACGTCACCGCCGCCGCGCCCGTCGCGGTTGCCGGTGTCGCTGCCGCCGCCGGTGGCGGCGACGCTGCCGCTGCCGAGGAGCAGGACGAGTTCGACGTCATCCTCGCCGCGGCCGGCGACAAGAAGATCGCCGTCATCAAGGAGGTCCGCGCGCTGACCTCCCTCGGTCTCAAGGAGGCCAAGGACCTCGTCGACGGCGCCCCGAAGCCCGTCCTCGAGAAGGTCGACAAGGCTGCGGCCGAGAAGGCCAAGGAGCAGCTCGAGGGCGCAGGCGCCACGGTCGAGCTCAAGTGAGCCGAGCCTCCTAGAGGCTCAACCACTCCGCGAACGGGCGGGACGGATCCACGGATCCGTCCCGCCCGTTCCGCATGCGGCACCCTGGTGCGAAGGAACTTTTGCTCCCCATGAGAGCACCTTCGGGGTCCGGAGGCTTCTTCGGCCTCCGGGCCCCGCACCTTCCCTCATGGGGCGGGAAAGTGGGGCTCGACTCGGCAGAAACCTGCGCGTATGCCGGGTGCAACGCTTGACGTGCGCCCGTGGGGGAGTCATTCTTTGCGGGTCACACCGTGTGCTTCTCGCGCACGACGGCTGACCTGACCCGAGTCCCGCCCAGCGGCGAGATTGACAGGGCTGGACTGTTGCGCCCTTTTTGTCTAGACTGTTGCTTTGCCCTGCCCATGACCTCCTTCTGCTCTCGTCGAGCGATCTCCGCTGTGCCCCCGCCGCAACCCGGCTCCCGCACTGTGCCGATCGACGCCGAGCCGTCGGGAGCCGTGAGCCGTGCGACCACCGTAAAGACACATGGCCAGTGGAAGGACCATCCTTGGCTGCCTCGCGCACCGCGTCCAAGACCGTGACCACCGCAATGACGGCTTCGGGCCGTCTCTCGTTCGGCAAGATCCGTGAGCCCCTGGAGGTCCCTGACCTCCTCGCCCTGCAGACCGAGAGCTTCGACTGGCTCCTCGGCAACGAGCGGTGGCAGGAGCGCGTCGCTGAGGCGCTCGAAGCCGGCCGCGACGACGTCCCCGAGCGTTCGGGACTCGAGGAGATCTTCGAGGAGATCTCCCCCATCGAGGACTTCAGTGGCTCCATGTCGCTGTCGTTCCGCGACCACCGCTTCGAAGATGTCAAGTACTCCATCGAGGACTGCAAGGAGCGCGACCAGACCTACTCCGCGCCCCTGTTCGTCACCGCGGAGTTCATGAACAACACCACTGGTGAGATCAAGAGCCAGACGGTCTTCATGGGCGACTTCCCGCTCATGACCGAGCGCGGCACCTTCATCATCAACGGCACCGAGCGCGTCGTCGTCTCCCAGCTCGTCCGCAGCCCGGGTGTCTACTTCGAGCGCACGGCCGACAAGACGTCCGACAAGGACATCTACACCGCCAAGATCATCCCGAGCCGTGGCGCCTGGCTCGAGTTCGAGATCGACAAGCGCGACATGGTCGGCGTCCGCGTCGACCGCAAGCGCAAGCAGTCCGTCACCGTCCTCCTCAAGGCCCTCGGCATGACCGAGGCCCAGATCCGCGAGGAGTTCGCCGGCTACGAGTCCATCGAGCTCACCCTCGACAAGGACAACACCGAGGGCCAGGACGACGCGCTGCTCGACATCTACCGCAAGCTCCGTCCGGGCGAACCGCCGACCCGTGAGGCCGCGCAGAACCTGCTCGACAACCTCTACTTCAACGGCAAGCGCTACGACCTCGCCAAGGTGGGTCGCTACAAGATCAACAAGAAGCTCGGCCTCGACGGCGAGCTCACGAACTCGACCCTCGCGATCGACGACATCGTCGCGACGATCAAGTACATCGTGGCGCTGCACAACGGTGACGAGACCCTGCCCGGCAGCCGCAAGGGCGAGGCCATCGACATCCGCGTCGAGACCGACGACATCGACCACTTCGGCAACCGTCGCCTGCGCAACGTCGGCGAGCTCATCCAGAACCAGGTCCGCACCGGCCTGTCCCGGATGGAGCGCGTCGTCCGCGAGCGCATGACGACCCAGGACGTCGAGGCGATCACGCCGCAGACCCTGATCAACATCCGCCCGGTGGTGGCGTCGATCAAGGAGTTCTTCGGCACCTCGCAGCTGTCGCAGTTCATGGACCAGAACAACCCGCTGTCCGGGCTGACGCACAAGCGTCGTCTGTCCGCGCTCGGCCCGGGTGGTCTCTCCCGTGACCGCGCCGGCATGGAGGTCCGTGACGTCCACCCGTCGCACTACGGCCGCATGTGCCCGATCGAGACCCCTGAAGGTCCCAACATCGGTCTGATCGGCTCGCTCGCGTCCTACGGTCGCATCAACGCCTTCGGCTTCATCGAGACGCCCTACCGCAAGGTCGTCAAGGGCCGCATCACCGACGAGGTGCACTACCTCTCGGCGGATGAGGAGGACGAGCACGTCATCGCCCAGGCGAACGCGACGCTCGACGCAGCCGGTGAGCGCTTCGCCCACGAGCGCGTCCTCGTGCGCGTCAAGGGTGGCGAGGTCGAGTACGTCCCGGCCGACGAGGTCGACTACATCGACGTCTCCGCGCGCCAGATGGTCTCGGCCGCAACCGCGCTCATCCCGTTCCTCGAGCACGACGACGCCAACCGTGCGCTCATGGGTTCCAACATGCAGCGTCAGGCCGTGCCGCTCGTGAAGTCCGAGGCTCCGCTCGTCGGCACCGGTATGGAGTTCCGCGCCGCGGTCGACTCCGGTGACGTCGTCGTGGCCGAGAAGGCCGGTGTCGTCACGGAGGTCTCCGCTGACCTCGTGACGGTCGCCGCCGACGACGGCACGTCGCGGACCTACCGCATCGACAAGTTCACCCGCTCCAACCAGGGCAACAGCTACAACCAGCGCGTGGTCGTGGCCGAGGGTGACCGACTCGAGAAGGGTGGCCTCATCGCCGACGGTCCCGCGACCGACGGTGGCGAGATGGCTCTCGGCCGCAACCTCCTCGTGGCGTTCATGCCGTGGGAAGGCCACAACTACGAGGACGCGATCATCCTCAGCCAGCGTCTGGTGCAGGACGACGTCCTCTCCTCGATTCACATCGAGGAGCACGAGGTCGACGCCCGCGACACCAAGCTCGGCCCGGAGGAGATCACCCGCGACATCCCCAACGTCTCCGACGAGGTCCTCGCCGACCTCGACGAGCGCGGGATCATCCGCATCGGTGCCGAGGTCCGCGACGGCGACCTCCTCGTCGGCAAGGTCACGCCCAAGGGTGAGACCGAGCTGACCCCGGAGGAGCGCCTGCTCCGCGCCATCTTCGGTGAGAAGGCCCGCGAGGTGCGCGACACCTCGCTCAAGGTCCCTCACGGTGAGACCGGCACGGTCATCGCGGTCAAGGTCTTCGACAAGGACGACGGCGACGAGCTGCCCCCGGGCGTCAACCAGCTCGTGCGTGTCTACGTGGCCAACAAGCGCAAGATCACCGATGGTGACAAGCTCGCCGGCCGCCACGGCAACAAGGGCGTCATCTCCAAGATCCTGCCCGTCGAGGACATGCCGTTCCTCGAGGACGGCACGCCGGTCGACGTCGTGCTCAACCCGCTCGGTGTCCCCGGTCGAATGAACATCGGCCAGATCCTCGAGCTGCACCTGGGTTGGGCCGCGAGCCGCGGTTGGGAGATCGAGGGCAACCCCGAGTGGGCCGACCTCATCCCCGCCGACGCTCGCGCCGCCGAGCCCGGCACCCGTGTCGCGTCCCCCGTCTTCGACGGTGTGCGCGAGAACGAGATCGTCGGTCTCCTCGACAGCACGCGCAAGACGCGTGACGGTGTCCGCCTCATCGACAGCTCCGGCAAGACCCAGCTCTTCGACGGCCGCTCCGGTGAGCCGTACCCCGAGCACGTGTCGGTCGGCTACATGTACATCCTCAAGCTGCACCACCTCGTGGACGACAAGATCCACGCGCGCAGCACGGGTCCGTACTCGATGATCACCCAGCAGCCGCTCGGCGGTAAGGCCCAGTTCGGTGGCCAGCGCTTCGGTGAGATGGAGGTCTGGGCGCTCGAGGCCTACGGTGCGGCCTACGCACTGCAGGAGCTGCTCACGATCAAGTCGGACGACGTCAACGGTCGTGTCAAGGTCTACGAGGCCATCGTCAAGGGCGACAACATCCCCGAGCCCGGCATCCCCGAGTCCTTCAAGGTGCTCATCAAGGAGATGCAGAGCCTCTGCCTCAACGTCGAGGTCCTGTCCAGCGATGGCCAGGCGATCGAGATGCGTGAGGCCGAGGACGACGTCTTCCGCGCTGCGGAAGAGCTCGGCATCGACCTGTCGCGCCGCGAGCCCAGTTCGGTCGAAGAGGTCTGATCCGTATGCCGTGCGCTCACCTGACGCACGCAGCGCTCGGTGAGCGCACGGCATACGCCAGCTTTTTCTGACCCACATTCTGATTTAGCAAGAGACACGAGAGAAGGAACCACGTGCTCGACGTCAACTTCTTCGACGAACTGCGCATTGGCCTCGCCACCGCTGACTCCATCCGTGAGTGGAGCCACGGCGAGGTGAAGAAGCCCGAGACCATCAACTACCGCACCCTCAAGCCCGAGAAGGACGGCCTCTTCTGCGAGAAGATCTTCGGCCCGACCCGGGACTGGGAGTGCGCCTGTGGCAAGTACAAGCGCGTCCGCTTCAAGGGCATCATCTGTGAGCGCTGTGGCGTCGAGGTGACCCGTGCGGCCGTCCGCCGTGAGCGGATGGGCCACATCGAGCTGGCTGCCCCGGTCACCCACATCTGGTACTTCAAGGGCGTCCCGTCGCGCCTGGGCTACCTGCTCGACCTCGCGCCGAAGGACCTCGAGAAGGTCATCTACTTCGCCGCCTACATGATCACGAGCGTCGACGAGGACCAGCGTCACGCTGACCTGCCCTCGCTCGAGGCGCAGATCGAGGTCGAGAAGAAGGAGCTCGAGAACCGTCGCGACGCCGACGTGGACACGCGCGCCAAGAAGCTCGAGCAGGACATCGCCGCGCTCGAGGCCGAGGGCGCCAAGTCCGACGCCAAGCGCAAGGTCCGTGACTCCGCCGAGCGTGAGATGAACCAGATCCGCAAGCGTGCCGACGCTCAGGTCGAGCGTCTCGCGCAGGTGTGGGACCGGTTCAAGAACCTCAAGGTCCAGGACCTCGAGGGTGACGAGATCCTCTACCGCGAGATGCGTGACCGCTTCGGTCTGTACTTCGAGGGTGGCATGGGTGCCGCGGCGATCCAGAAGCGTCTGGAGTCGTTCGACCTCGAGGCCGAGGCCGAGCTCCTGCGCGAGATCATCGCCACCGGCAAGGGCCAGAAGAAGACCCGTGCGCTCAAGCGCCTCAAGGTCGTCTCCGCCTTCATGACGACGACGAACAAGCCGGCCGGCATGGTTCTCGACGCCGTCCCGGTCATCCCGCCGGACCTGCGCCCGATGGTGCAGCTCGACGGTGGCCGCTTCGCGACGTCGGACCTCAACGACCTCTACCGTCGCGTCATCAACCGCAACAACCGCCTCAAGCGACTGCTCGACCTCGGTGCGCCCGAGATCATCGTCAACAACGAGAAGCGGATGCTGCAGGAGGCCGTCGACAGCCTCTTCGACAACGGCCGTCGTGGTCGCCCGGTCACGGGCCCCGGCAACCGTCCGCTCAAGTCGCTGTCCGACATGCTCAAGGGCAAGCAGGGTCGGTTCCGTCAGAACCTCCTCGGCAAGCGCGTCGACTACTCCGGCCGTTCGGTCATCGTCGTCGGCCCGCAGCTCAAGCTGCACCAGTGCGGTCTGCCCAAGCAGATGGCGCTCGAGCTCTTCAAGCCGTTCGTGATGAAGCGCCTCGTCGACCTCGACCACGCGCAGAACATCAAGTCGGCCAAGCGCATGGTCGAGCGTCACCGTTCCGTCGTGTGGGACGTCCTCGAAGAGGTCATCACCGAGCACCCCGTGCTGCTCAACCGCGCACCCACCCTGCACCGCCTCGGCATCCAGGCCTTCGAGCCCCAGCTTGTCGAGGGCAAGGCCATCCAGATCCACCCGCTCGTCTGCACCGCCTTCAACGCGGACTTCGACGGTGACCAGATGGCCGTGCACGTGCCGCTCTCCGCGGAGGCGCAGGCCGAGGCCCGCATCCTCATGCTGTCGAGCAACAACATCCTCAAGCCGGCCGACGGCCGCCCCGTGACCATGCCCACCCAGGACATGATCATCGGTCTCTACCACCTCACGTCCGACGTCGAGGGCTCCGAGGGCGAGGGTCGGGTCTTCTCGACCGTGTCCGAGGCGCGCATGGCGTTCGACGCCGGTGAGATCAAGCTGGGCACGCCCGTCAAGATCCGCCTGCGCCACGTCGTCCCCAGCCCGGGGACCGAGTTGGCCGAGGGTGTCGAGGCCGACGCCGAGGGCTTCATCGAGACCTGGCTGCCGGAGACGACCCTGGGTCGCGCGCTCTTCAACGAGACGCTCCCCGAGGACTACCCCTACGTCAACGACCAGGTCGACAAGAAGCGTCTCTCGACGATCGTCAACGACCTCGCCGAGCGCTACAGCAAGGTGCAGGTTGCGGCCTCGCTCGACGCGCTCAAGGAGTACGGCTTCCACTGGGCCACCCGGTCCGGCACCACGGTCGCCATCTCCGATGTCGTGACCCCGCCGCGCAAGCTCGAGATCCTCGAGGGCTACGAGACCAAGGCCACCAAGGTCCAGACGCAGTACGAACGCGGTCTCATCACCGACGACGAGCGTCGCCAGGAGCTCATCGAGATCTGGACTCAGGCCACCAACGAGGTCGCCAAGGAGATGGAGGCCAACATTCCGGCCACCAACACCATCTTCCGCATGGTCTCCTCCGGTGCCCGAGGCAACTGGATGCAGCTGCGCCAGATCGCCGGTATGCGTGGCCTCGTGTCCAACCCGAAGGGTGACATCATCCCGCGACCGATCCGCGCGAACTTCCGCGAGGGTCTGTCCGTGCTCGAGTTCTTCATCTCGACGCACGGTTCGCGCAAGGGTCTGGCCGACACCGCTCTCCGTACGGCCGACTCGGGATACCTCACGCGTCGTCTCGTCGACGTGTCGCAGGACGTCATCATCCGCGAGGACGACTGTGGCACCGAGCGTGGCCTGCCCATGCCGATCGCCGCGACCGACGAGCGCACGGGCAACCGCACGGTCCACGACGACGTCGAGACCTCGGTCTACGCCCGCACGCTCGCCGAGGATGTCGTCAAGGACGGCGAGACGCTCGCAGAGGCCGGCATCGACCTCGGTGACCTCGTCATCGGCGCGCTCTTCGCCGCCGGCGTCGACAGCGTCAAGGTCCGCTCGGTCCTCACCTGCGACAGCAAGGTGGGCACGTGTGCGCTCTGCTACGGCCGTTCGCTCGCCACGGGCAAGCTCGTCGACATCGGCGAGGCCGTCGGCATCATCGCGGCCCAGTCGATCGGTGAGCCCGGTACCCAGCTGACGATGCGTACCTTCCACACCGGTGGTGTGGCCGGTGACGACATCACGCAGGGTCTGCCCCGTGTCGTCGAGCTCTTCGAGGCTCGCACCCCCAAGGGTGTCGCCCCGATCGCCGAGGCCAGTGGCCGGATCACGATCGAGGAGACCGACAAGGCTCGTCGCATCCTGCTCACGCCGGACGACGGCTCCGAGGAGCACGCCTACCCGGTGACCAAGCGTGCGCGTCTGCTCGTCTCCGATGGCCAGAGCGTCGAGGTCGGTACCCAGCTGACCGTCGGTTCGATCGACCCCAAGCAGGTCCTTCGCATCCTCGGCCCGCGCGCCGTCCAGATCCACCTGGTCGACGAGGTCCAGCACGTCTACCGCCAGCAGGGTGTGTCGATCCACGACAAGCACATCGAGGTCATCGTCCGGCAGATGCTCCGCCGGATCACGATCATCGAGGCCGGCAACGCCGACCTCCTGCCGGGCATGCTCGCCGAGCGTGGCCGCTTCGAGGACGAGAACCGTCGCGTCGTCGCCGAGGGTGGCACCCCTGCCTCGGGTCGTCCCGAGCTCATGGGTATCACCAAGGCGTCGCTCGCGACCGAGTCCTGGCTGTCCGCGGCCTCCTTCCAGGAGACCACCCGCGTCCTCACCGAGGCCGCGATGGAGGGCAAGTCCGACTCGCTGCTCGGCCTCAAGGAGAACGTCATCCTCGGAAAGCTCATCCCTGCCGGGACCGGGCTGTCGCGCTACCGCAACATCAATGTGGAGCCGACCGAGGAGGCCAAGGCCGCGATGTACTCGATGCCGAACTACGACGAGTTCGCCTACCCGGCCTTCGGCCCGGGTTCGGGCGAGGCCGTCCGGCTCGACGACACCGAGCTCGGTCTCGACCGGCTCTGATGCTCTGAGCTGAGCCTCTGAACGACAAGGGCGGGTATGCCGTGTGGTCACCACACGGCATACCCGCCCTTCGTCTGTCCCCGAGTTCCCTCGCAACGTCAGCGTCAATGGCTGCTAGAACGACCGTTGACACTGACGTTGCGAGTGGGGGTGAGAGGGTGGGCGCATGCGTGACGACATGATCATCCGGCGTGAGCGCCCCGAAGACTTCGCGGCGATCGCGGCCCTGCATGACGACGCGTTCCCTCGGGTCGACGGCGCGGCACGCTCGGTCGAGTCCGGTCTCGTCGACGAGCTCCGGGGCGACGGCGACGTCATCGACGAGCTCACGTTCGTTGCCGAACTCGACGGTGAGGTCGTGGGCCACGTGATGTGCTCCCTGGCGACCATGGGGGAGGAGCCCTCGGTGGGGCTGGGCCCGATCTCGGTGCGCCCCACCTTGCAACGGCAGGGGATTGGAGCCGCCCTCATGGCATCGGTCATCGCATCCGCGGAGCAGCGAGGCGATGCCGCCGTCGTCCTGCTGGGCGACCCGGACTACTACGGCTACTTCGGCTTCGTCGAGGCTGCCGCCCTGGGCGTGGGCTCGCCCGGCTCGTGGGAGTCGAAGTACTTCCAGATCAAGACCCTGCGTGCGTGGCGGCCCGAACAGGCGGGGCCGTTCCGCTACGCACCCGCGTTCGAGCGCCTCGACGATTGATCCACGTCACCAGGGCCCGTCTGTCGGGTGGTCTGTGACCTGTCGGGCTTCCTGGGGGTGGCGAATCGTCACGCAGCCCCCGAACGGTGGCGGCGTCGTCCGCAGGTGCGCTGGGAGGTGAGGTCGGCGCGATTTGGTGCGCTCACGGCATACCGGTATCGTTGAGAACCGTGTCTGGCTAGGACCAGAACACACGTGCCGAGCGCGAGAGCGCCAGGCCGCCCACCTCGTGCCGGGCGCCCCACACCACGACTGATTCGACACCGTCGATGAGGCCTGTAAAAGGGGAGTGCAGGGACGAGCAACCGGTGCGACACACCCGACCGCGGGGGTCGAGCGCCGGACACCTCAAGGAGTTGCAGCATCCGCTGTGACAACGACCAGACAAAGGAACCAGGTTGCCTACCATCAACCAGCTGGTGCGCAAGGGCCGGCAGGACAAGACCTCCAAGGTCTCCACTCCTGCCCTCAAGGGCTCGCCGCAGCGCCGCGGTGTGTGCACGCGCGTGTACACCACCACCCCCAAGAAGCCGAACTCCGCGCTCCGCAAGGTCGCGCGCGTCAAGCTCACCTCCGGCATCGAGGTCACGGCCTACATCCCCGGTGAGGGCCACAACCTCCAGGAGCACTCCATCGTGCTCGTCCGTGGTGGCCGTGTGAAGGACCTTCCCGGCGTCCGCTACAAGATCATCCGTGGCTCGCTCGACACCCAGGGTGTCAAGAACCGCAAGCAGGCTCGCAGCCGCTACGGCGCCAAGAAGGAGAAGAAGTAATGCCTCGTAAGGGCCCCGCTCCGAAGCGCCCCCTCGTCATCGACCCGGTCTACCAGAGCCCGCTCGTGACCCAGCTCGTCAACAAGATCCTCCTCGATGGCAAGAAGTCCATCGCCGAGACGATCGTCTATGGCGCCCTCGAGGGCTGCCGCGAGAAGACGGGCACGGACCCCGTGCTCACGCTCAAGCGTGCGCTCGACAACATCAAGCCGACCCTCGAGGTCAAGTCCCGCCGCGTCGGCGGTGCGACCTACCAGGTCCCGATCGAGGTCAAGCCCAACCGCGCCGTGACGCTGTCGCTGCGCTGGCTC
The DNA here is from genome assembly GCF_000768705.1 of Knoellia sinensis KCTC 19936. Classification (GTDB taxonomy): domain Bacteria; phylum Actinomycetota; class Actinomycetes; order Actinomycetales; family Dermatophilaceae; genus Knoellia; species Knoellia sinensis. Next base: position 145,060 of record NZ_AVPJ01000003.1, on the reverse strand, counting down.
GTGGGCTACTCGCGTCAGCGTCGTGAGAAGACGATGACCGAGCGCCTCATGAACGAGATCCTCGACGCCTCCAACGGCCTCGGCGCCGCTGTCAAGCGTCGCGAGGACACGCACAAGATGGCCGAGTCCAACCGGGCCTTCGCGCACTACCGCTGGTGATTTCCCGGTATGCCGGGTGCGCGCCTTGCGCACCCGGCATACCGAACCGCGGTCCTCAGACCGCACACCGCATGACAGCACCACCGCAGGACTGCACCACTGCAGGGCTGCACACCGCAGAACTTCCGCAACGAGCGAGATGAGAGAAACCGAGTGGCACTCGACGTCCTGACGGACCTGACGAAGGTCCGCAACATCGGCATCATGGCGCACATCGACGCCGGCAAGACGACGACGACGGAGCGCATCCTCTTCTACACCGGCGTCAACCACAAGATCGGTGAGACGCACGACGGCGCCTCCACGACCGACTGGATGGAGCAGGAGAAGGAGCGCGGCATCACGATCACGTCTGCCGCCGTGACCTCTTTCTGGAACAACAACCAGGTCAACATCATCGACACCCCCGGTCACGTCGACTTCACCGTTGAGGTTGAGCGCTCGCTGCGCGTCCTCGACGGTGCCGTTGCCGTGTTCGACGGCAAGGAGGGCGTCGAGCCCCAGTCCGAGACCGTGTGGCGTCAGGCCGACAAGTACGACGTCCCCCGCATCGCGTTCGTCAACAAGATGGACAAGCTCGGCGCGGACTTCTACTTCACCGTGCAGACGATCAAGGACCGCCTCGGTGCGGAGCCGCTCGTCATCCAGCTCCCCATCGGTGCCGAGAACGACTTCATCGGCGTCATCGACCTCGTCGAGATGCGCGCCCTCGTGTGGCCCGGCGACGCCAAGGGTGACGTGACCATGGGCGCCAAGTACGAAGTCCAGGAGATCCCCGCGGACCTCCAGGCCAAGGCCGAGGAGTACCGCCACCACCTCATCGAGCGTGTCGCCGAGTCCGACGACGAGCTCATGGAGAAGTACCTCAGCGGCGAGGAGCTCACGGTCGCCGAGATCAAGGCCGGCATCCGCCAGCTGACCGTCACCTCGGAGCTCTACCCGATCCTCTGTGGCTCGGCGTTCAAGAACCGTGGCGTTCAGCCGATGCTCGACGCGGTCGTCGACTACCTCCCCTCGCCGCTCGACGTTCCCGCCATGGTGGGACACAAGGCCGGCGACGAGACGGTCGAGATGACCCGCAAGCCGTCCAAGGACGAGCCCTTCTCCGCCCTCGCGTTCAAGGTTGCCGCGCACCCGTTCTTCGGCACGCTCACCTTCATCCGCGTCTACTCCGGTCGCATCGCCGCCGGCTCGCCGGTCGTCAACACGACCAAGGGCCGCAAGGAGCGCGTCGGCAAGCTCTTCCAGATGCACGCCAACAAGGAGAACCCGGTCGAGGAGGCCCTCGCGGGTCACATCTACGCCGCGATCGGCCTCAAGGACACCACCACCGGTGACACCCTGAGCGACCCGGACAACCAGATCGTCCTCGAGTCGATGTCGTTCCCCGACCCGGTCATCCAGGTCGCGATCGAGCCCAAGACCAAGGGTGACCAGGAGAAGCTCTCCACGGCCATCCAGAAGCTCTCGGCCGAGGACCCGACCTTCCAGGTCCACCTCGACGAGGACACGGGCCAGACGATCATCGCCGGCATGGGCGAGCTCCACCTCGACATCCTCGTCGACCGCATGAAGCGCGAGTTCAAGGTCGAGGCCAACGTCGGCAAGCCGCAGGTCGCCTACCGCGAGACCATCCGTCGCACGGTCGAGAAGCACGACTACACCCACAAGAAGCAGACCGGTGGATCCGGTCAGTTCGCCAAGGTGCAGATCAGCCTCGAGCCCCTCGACACCACCGAGGGTGGCGAGCTCTACGAGTTCGACAACAAGGTCACCGGTGGTCGCGTCCCGCGCGAGTACATCCCGTCGGTCGACGCCGGTATCCAGGACGCGATGCAGTACGGCGTGCTCGCCGGCTACCCGCTCGTGGGCATCAAGGCCTCGCTGCTCGATGGTGCCTACCACGACGTCGACTCCTCGGAGATGGCGTTCAAGATCGCTGGCTCGATGGCACTCAAGGAGGCCGTCCGCAAGGCCGACCCCGTGCTCCTCGAGCCGATGATGGCCGTTGAGGTGCGTACGCCCGAGGAGTACATGGGCGACGTCATCGGCGACATCAACTCGCGCCGTGGCCACATCCAGGCCATGGAGGACATCAGCGGTGCCAAGGTCGTCAAGGGCCTTGTCCCGCTGTCGGAGATGTTCGGTTACGTCGGCGACCTCCGGTCGAAGACGCAGGGCCGGGCGAACTACTCGATGGAGTTCGACTCCTACGCCGAGGTTCCCAAGTCCGTGGCCGAAGAGATCATCGCCAAGACCCGAGGCGAGTGACCGCTAGACTGGTCGCTGGTCCGGGTCTGGCACACGGCGCAAGCCACAGTTCCAGACCAACCACACCCCAAGTACGACGCCACGTCCTGCCAGGTCGTGAAGCGTTTCACCAAGAAGAGTCCTGAGGAGGACATCAAGTGGCGAAGGCAAAGTTCGAGCGGACCAAGCCGCACGTCAACATCGGCACCATTGGTCACATCGACCACGGTAAGACGACGCTGACGGCTGCGATCTCCAAGGTCCTGCACGACAAGTACCCGGACCTGAACCCGCAGTTCGCGTTCGACGACATCGACAAGGCGCCCGAGGAGAAGCAGCGCGGTATCACCATCTCCATCGCGCACATCGAGTACCAGACCGAGAAGCGTCACTACGCGCACGTTGACTGCCCCGGTCACGCGGACTACGTGAAGAACATGATCACGGGTGCGGCCCAGATGGACGGTGCGATTCTCGTCGTCGCCGCCACCGACGGCCCCATGCCGCAGACGAAGGAGCACATCATCCTGGCCCGCCAGGTTGGTGTCCCCTACATCGTCGTGGCGCTCAACAAGGCCGACATGGTCGAGGACGAGGAGCTCCTCGAGCTCGTCGAGATGGAGGTTCGTGAGCTCCTCTCGACCTACGAGTTCCCCGGCGACGACGTCCCCGTGGTGAAGGTCTCGGCGCTCAAGGCGCTCGAGGGCGACGCCGAGTGGGGCAACACGGTCATCGAGCTCATGGACGCGGTCGACGAGTCGATCCCGGAGCCCGAGCGCGACATCGACAAGCCGTTCCTCATGCCCGTCGAGGACGTCTTCACGATCACCGGTCGTGGCACCGTTGTCACCGGTCGTATCGAGCGCGGTGTCCTCAACGTGAACGAGGACGTCGAGATCGTCGGTATCCACGAGGGTCCCGCGACCAAGACCACGGTCACCGGCATCGAGATGTTCCGCAAGCTCCTCGACGAGGGTCGCGCTGGCGAGAACGTCGGCCTCCTCATCCGTGGCATCAAGCGCGAGGAGGTGGAGCGTGGCCAGGTCATCGTCAAGCCGGGCTCGATCACCCCGCACACGAACTTCGAGGCCAACGTTGTCATCCTCTCCAAGGACGAGGGCGGCCGTCACACGCCGTTCTACGACAACTACCGCCCGCAGTTCTACTTCCGCACCACGGACGTCACCGGCGTCGTCACGCTGCCCGAGGGCACCGAGATGGTCATGCCCGGTGACAACACCGAGATGTCGGTCGAGCTCATCCAGCCGATCGCCATGGAAGAGGGCCTCAAGTTCGCCATCCGTGAGGGTGGCCGGACCGTCGGCGCCGGTCGCGTCACCAAGATCACCAAGTGATCTGACTGACCGACTGCGTCACTGACGCACTCGAGAAGGGCCCCGTCTGCTTCGGCAGGCGGGGCCCTTCCGCATGCCGCGGCTGGTGCCAGCCGTGCACAGCCTCGTCGCAGGGGCGAGGTGCGGCATCCTGCCTCTATGCCGATCCGTTCCTGGGGTGACCTCATGCCCGCGTCCGCGCGCGAGGGGGAGTGGATCGCGCCCTTGCTCGGCACGTGGGGGACCGTGGGCGCGGTCGTCGGCGAGACCTTCGATGCGTATGCCGTCATTCCTCACGTCGCGCTCGAGCCTGGGGACGTGCCTGATGAAGATCTCCCGCGGCAGCTGTCTTCGGCTCTGCGAGGTGCCATCGGCGACGATGCGGGTCCGTGCGTGGCGGGCCTGTGGGAGGGGTACGGCGGGCTCTTCGGCGTGGGCGCCGTGACCTTCGATCTTGCCACCGGCGAGCAGTCGCCAGTGCCTGCGGCCTTCCCCCAGAGGTGGAGGAACTGCCTCGACTTCAGCTGCCTCACCGTGGCTACCTGCTGTTCGAGGCCACCATCGACGATCTGGACGTTCTGGACGTGCCCCACCAGCGGTGGGGCCTGTCTCCCGACCTCTTCTGGCCGACCTCACGCGAGTGGCTCGTGGGAGGTGACACGGACCTGGTCGCAACGTTCGTCGGCGGGCCAGATGCGTTGGTGGACCGGGTTCTCGAGCGGTTGCCGGGTGCGGCGGCGGTCCAACCGAGTGACCAACTGACCGTCTGGGACGAGTGGGCCCTGTCGCAGGCACGTCGGCCTTCGCCTGACGGCGGAACGGACTGACCGGTCCACGACAGGTTCGGTCAGGAGACGCCACGATTCGAACGGGAGGACCGCCGAAGGGCGGGGAAGCGCGAAGGTGAGCGGACGGCATACGTCACGGCTTTGGGCAGGAAACTCGCCACGGCGACGCGCCATCTGTGCCGGTATGCCGTGCCTCGCCACCTCGATTTGGTAGGTCGCCCTCCGCTCTGGCACACTTGGCGGGTTGCTTGGTGCGGATGTGCGTCCCCTCGACCTCTCGAGAGATGCGCGGCCGCCACTGCTCGTGACAACACACCGAACCGGCCAGGCGCCGGGGCGACACACGGCAGGCCCAAGGCAAACCCGGTTCACCGGAAGTTTCGAACCATCCGACGGTACGACGCAGGAATGCGTATGCCATCGGGCCGCGGAGCGGGCGCGACACGCCCGACCTCGGGGGTCGGAGCCGGGACCGGCACATGACAGAAGTAAGAAGACGGCGAGAGAGAGACGGAAGCCAAGATGGCGGGACAGAAGATCCGCATCCGCTTGAAGTCGTATGACCACGAGGTCATCGACAACTCGGCGCGGAAGATCGTCGACACGGTGACCCGTGCCGGCGCGACGGTGGTCGGCCCTGTGCCGCTGCCCACGGAGAAGAACGTCTTCGTGGTCATCCGTTCGCCGCACAAGTACAAGGACAGCCGCGAGCACTTCGAGATGCGCACCCACAAGCGCCTCATCGACATCATCGACCCGACGCCCAAGGCTGTCGACTCGTTGATGCGACTCGATCTGCCGGCTGACGTCAACATCGAGATCAAGCTCTGAGGGTTGACTGATGACTGACATTGCTACCAAGACCGTGAAGGGTGTGCTGGGCAAGAAGCTCGGCATGACCCAGGTGTGGGACGCCGACAACCGGCTCGTCCCCGTCACCGTCATCGAGGCCGGCCCCTGCGTCGTCACGCAGGTGCGCAACGCCGAGACCGATGGCTACAGCGCCGTGCAGATCGCCTTCGGTGCGATCGACCCGCGCAAGGTGACCAAGCCGCTCACCGGCCACTTCGAGAAGGCCGGCGTCACGCCGCGCCGTCACCTCGTCGAGCTCCGCACCGCGGACGCTGCCGAGTACTCGCTGGGTCAGGAGCTCACCGCCGAGACGTTCGAGGCCGGTCAGGCCGTCGACGTCTCCGGCACCACCAAGGGCAAGGGCTTCGCCGGTGTCATGAAGCGTCACGGCTTCCACGGCGTCTCGTCCTCCCACGGTGCACACAAGAACCACCGCAAGCCGGGCTCCATCGGTGGCTGCGCCACCCCGGGTCGTGTCTTCAAGGGCATGCGCATGGCCGGCCGCATGGGTGGCGTGCGCCAGACCACCCAGAACCTCACGATCCACGCCGTGGACGCCGAGAAGGGCCTGCTGCTCGTCAAGGGCGCCGTCCCCGGTCCCCGCGGTGCGGTTGTGCTCGTTCGCAACGCCGTGAAGGGAGCGTGACCTCGATGACCGCACAGATCGTCAAGGCCGACCTGCCCGCCGAGATCTTCGACGTGCAGACCAACGTCCCGCTCATCCACCAGGTCGTCGTCGCCCAGCTCGCCGCCGCGCGCCAGGGCACGCACTCGACCAAGTCCCGCGGCGAGGTCCGCGGTGGTGGACGCAAGCCGCACCGCCAGAAAGGCACCGGCCGCGCCCGTGCGGGCTCGACCCGCGCGCCGCACTGGACCGGCGGTGGCGTCGTCCACGGCCCCACGCCGCGTGACTACTCGCAGCGCACCCCCAAGAAGATGAAGGCTGCCGCCCTGCGCGGTGCCCTCTCCGACCGGGCGCGTCACGGCCGTATCCACGTCGTGGCCTCGCTCGTCCAGGGTGACGCCCCCTCGACCAAGGAAGCCGTTTCGCTGCTCTCGGGTCTGACCGAGCGCGCGAACCTCCTGGTCGTGCTCGACCGCAGCGACGTCGTGTCGATGAAGTCGGTTCGCAACCTGGACCACGTCCACGTCATCGCGGTCGACCAGCTCAACACCTACGACGTCCTCTGCGCCGACGACGTGGTCTTCACCCAGGCCGCGCTCGACACGTTCGTTGCCGGTCCGGTCGCCAAGACCCAGGCCGCCGACGTCAAGGTCGAGGTTGTCGAGGCCGCCGCCGAGAAGCCGGCCAAGGCCGCGAAGGCGCCGAAGGCCGACAAGGCTGAGAAGCCGGCCAAGGCTGAGAAGCCGGCCAAGGTCGTCGAGGCCGAGGCCGAGGCCGAGGCCGAGGTCACCGAGGCTCCGGCCGAGGACGCCGCTGAGGGCTTCGGCCCCGACAGCCACGCCAAGCTCGAGGACGGTTCCGCTCCCGAGGGCTTCGACGTCAAGGGCAACAAGGACTCGATGAAGTACCACGTGCCCGGTTCGCGCTGGTACGACGCCACTGAGGCCGAGGTCTGGTTCCGCAGCGCGGACGCCGCCAAGGCCGCCGGGTTTGTCCCCGCCGGTGGCGAGGCCGCCCAGCAGATCTCCGAGGAGGAGAAGTGAGCTCCGCAATCACGGGTAAGGACCCCCGCGACATCCTGATCGCACCGGTCGTCTCCGAGAAGTCCTACGGACTCCTCGACGAGGGCAAGTACACGTTCATCGTGGACCCGCGTGCCAACAAGACCGAGATCAAGATCGCCGTGGAGAACATCTTCGGCGTCAAGGTCGACTCGGTCCACACGCTGAACCGCAAGGGCAAGACGCGTCGTACGCGCTTTGGCCTGGGCAAGCGCAAGGACACCAAGCGCGCGATCGTCACCCTCCGCGAGGGCACGATCGACATCTTCGGCAGCGCCGGCGCCTGAGAGACGACTGAGGAACTTAAGGAAACACGACATGGGTATCCGCAAGTACAAGCCGACGACGCCTGGCCGTCGCGGCTCAAGCGTCGCCGACTTCGTCGAGATCACGCGCACCACGCCTGAGAAGTCGCTGGTCCGCCCGCTCACCAAGAGCGGTGGTCGCAACAACAACGGCCGCATCACGACGCGTCACATCGGTGGTGGCCACAAGCGCGCCTACCGCCTCATCGACTTCCGTCGCCACGACAAGGACGGCATCCCGGCCAAGGTCGCTCACATCGAGTACGACCCCAACCGCACCGCCCGCATCGCGCTGCTGCACTACGCCGACGGCGAGAAGCGCTACATCCTGGCCCCCAAGGGTCTGGAGCAGGGCGCCAACATCGAGAACGGCCCCGGCGCTGACATCAAGCCCGGCAACAGCCTGCCGCTGCGCAACATCCCGACGGGTACGGTCATCCACGCCGTCGAGCTCCGCCCCGGTGGCGGCGCGAAGATCGCGCGTTCGGCCGGCGTCCGGGTCCAGCTCGTCGCCAAGGACGGTCCCTACGCCCAGCTGCGTATGCCGTCCGGTGAGATCCGCAACGTCGACGCGCGCTGCCGCGCGACGATCGGCGAGGTCGGCAACGCCGAGCAGTCCAACATCAACTGGGGCAAGGCCGGCCGCATGCGCTGGAAGGGCAAGCGCCCGACCGTCCGTGGTGTCGTCATGAACCCGGTCGACCACCCGCACGGTGGTGGCGAAGGCCGCACCTCCGGTGGCCGTCACCCGGTGAGCCCCTGGGGCAAGCCGGAGGGCCGCACCCGTCGCCCCGGCAAGCCGAGCGACAAGATGATCGTCCGCCGACGCCGCACCGGCAAGAAGCGCTGACATAGGAGCCATTGACACATGCCTCGTAGCTTGAAGAAGGGCCCCTTCATCGACGACCACCTTCAGAAGAAGGTGGACGTCCAGAACGAAGCGGGCACCAAGAACGTCATCAAGACCTGGTCGCGCCGTTCGGTCATCAGCCCGGACATGCTCGGCCACACCCTCGCCGTCCACGACGGCCGCAAGCACGTCCCGGTGTTCGTCACCGAGTCGATGGTCGGCCACAAGCTCGGCGAGTTCGCACCCACGCGCACCTTCAAGGGTCACGTGAAGGACGACAAGAAGGGCCGGCGCCGCTGATGGCCACCAACACCACCACCGAGATCACCCTGGAGGCCCGGGCCCAGGCCCGCCACGTCCGGGTGACCCCGCAGAAGGCGCGTCGCGTCATCGACCTCATCCGCGGCAAGAACGCCAGCGAGGCCATCGCCACGCTGCGCTTCGCCCCGCAGGGTGCGTCCGACCCGATCCTGAAGGTGCTCGAGAGCGCCATCGCCAACGCGCGGGTCAAGGCCGACAAGACCGCCGAGCGTTTCGACGAGCGCGAGCTCGTCATCACGTCCGCCTTCGTCGACGAGGGCGCCACGATGAAGCGTTTCCGTCCGCGTGCGCAGGGTCGCGCCTCGCGTATCAACAAGCGCACGAGCCACATCACCGTGGTCGTCGCGCCCAAGCCCAGCAAGGGAGGCAACCGCTAATGGGTCAGAAGGTCAACCCGCACGGCTTCCGTCTGGGTATCACGTCCGAGCACCGCAGCCGCTGGTTCGCTGACTCCACCAAGGAGGGTCAGCGCTACCGCGACTACGTCAAGGAAGACGTCGCCATCCGCAAGCTCATGTCCGAGGGCATGGAGCGCGCCGGCATCTCCAAGGTCGAGATCGAGCGCACCCGTGACCGCGTCCGCGTGGACATCCACACGGCACGTCCCGGCATCGTCATCGGTCGCCGTGGCGCCGAGGCCGACCGCATCCGCGGCGAGCTCGAGAAGCTCACGGGCAAGCAGGTCCAGCTGAACATCCTCGAGGTCAAGAACCCCGAGACCGATGCTCAGCTCGTCGCCCAGGGCGTCGCCGAGCAGCTCTCTGCTCGCGTCTCGTTCCGTCGCGCCATGCGCAAGAGCATGCAGTCGGCGACCCGCGCCGGTGCCAGGGGCATCCGCGTCCAGGTCTCCGGCCGTCTCGGCGGCGCCGAGATGTCGCGCACCGAGTTCTACCGCGAGGGTCGCGTGCCGCTGCACACGCTTCGCGCGAACATCGACGTGGGCTTCTACGAGGCCCGCACCACCTTCGGCCGCATCGGCGTGAAGGTCTGGATCTACAAGGGTGACCTCACCGCGCGTGAGCTCGCTGCCCAGCAGGCCACCGCGCCGCGCCAGGGCCGCGGCCCGCGTCGCGATGGTGCCGACCGTCCTGCCCGCGCTCGTCGCGGCGACCGCCAGGACGCAGGCCAGGCCACCGAGGCCCCCGCCGCCGCCCCGGCGGAGAGCACTGAGGGAGCGTCCAACTGATGTTGATTCCCCGTCGCGTCAAGCACCGCAAGCAGCACCACCCGGGTCGTTCCGGCGCTGCCAAGGGTGGGACGACCATCGCGTTCGGTGACTACGGCCTCCAGGCTCTCGAGCCGGCATACGTCACCAACCGCCAGATCGAGTCCGCTCGTATTGCGATGACTCGCTACATGAAGCGTGGAGGAAAGGTGTGGATCAACATCTACCCCGACCGCCCGCTGACCAAGAAGCCGGCTGAGACCCGCATGGGTTCCGGTAAGGGTTCGCCCGAGTGGTGGATCGCCAACGTCAAGCCCGGACGCATCATGTTCGAGATCTCCGGTGTGTCCGAAGAGGTCGCGCGCGAAGCCATGCGCCTGGCCATGCACAAGCTGCCGATGAAGTGCCGCTTCGTCCAGCGTGAGGGTGGTGACTTCTGATGGCAGTCGGTTCCAAGGACCTGATCTCCAAGGAGCTGCGTGGATTCGACGACGACCGTCTCGTCGACGAGCTGCGCAAGGCCAAGGAAGAGCTGTTCAACCTGCGGTTCCAGTCCGCAACGGGACAGCTCGACAACCACGGTCGTCTCCGCGCCGTCCGCAAGGACATCGCCCGGATCTACACCGAGATGCGTGAGCGCGAGCTTGGCATTGGTTCCGCTCCCGCCGAGTCGGCCGAGTCGGAGGAGAGCAAGTGAGTGAGAACGTGAAGGACGAGACCGTGGCTGCCGAGGCACGCAACTACCGCAAGACCCGCCAGGGCTACGTCGTCAGCGACAAGATGGACAAGACCGTCGTTGTCGAGGTCGAGGACCGCGTGAAGCACGCGCTCTACGGCAAGGTGCTGCGTCGCTCCAGCAAGGTCAAGGCGCACGACGAGGAGAACGTTGCCGGCATCGGTGACCGCGTCCTCATCATGGAGACCCGCCCCCTCTCGGCGACCAAGCGCTGGCGCGTGGTCGAGATCCTCGAGAAGGCCAAGTAAAACTTTGCGGGGGGCTTCGGCCCCCCGCGCCCCCCGAAGTTCGGCCAGGCTCTGCCGCCCCGCGGCCAAGCAGAGAACCAGCACGACGTATAGGAGACAGATAAGTGATCCAGCAGGAGTCGCGAGTGCGCGTCGCCGACAACACTGGTGCCAAGGAGATCTTGTGCATCCGTGTTCTCGGTGGCTCGGGTCGCCGGTATGCCGGTATTGGCGACACGATCGTCGCCACGGTGAAGGACGCCATCCCCGGCGGCAACGTCAAGAAGGGCGACGTCGTCAAGGCGGTCATCGTCCGCACCAAGAAGGAGCGCCGTCGCGCCGACGGTTCCTACATCAAGTTCGATGAGAACGCCGCAGTGATCCTCAAGACCGACGGTGACCCCCGTGGTACCCGCATCTTCGGCCCGGTGGGTCGTGAGCTGCGCGACAAGAAGTTCATGAAGATCATCTCGCTGGCCCCGGAGGTGCTCTGACCATGTCGAAGTTCCGCATCAAGAAGGGCGACACCGTCCAGGTGCTCGCCGGCAAGGACAAGGGCACGACCGGCAAGGTCATCTCCGTCGACCGCGAGAAGAGCCGCGTCCTCGTCGAGGGTGTCAACCGCGTCACCCGTCACACCAAGGCCGGCCAGACTGCCCGTGGCAGCCAGACCGGTGGCCTCATCGTCCAGGAGGCGCCGATCCACGTGAGCAACGTGCAGGTCGTCGACCCCGAGGACAAGAAGCCGACCCGTACCAAGACCCGCGTCGAGACCGTTGAGCGCGACGGCCGCCAGAAGGCGACCCGCACCCGCGTTGGCGTGCGCTCGGGCAAGGACCTGTGAGCCAGATGACTGAGACCACCGCTGTGCGCCCCCGCCTGAAGGAGCGCTACACCGACGAGATCAAGGCCAACCTGCACGAGCAGTTCGGCTACGCCAACGTCATGCAGGTTCCCGGCGTCGTCAAGGTCGTCGTCAACATGGGTGTCGGCGACGCGGCGAAGGACAGCAAGCTCATCGAGGGCGCGGTTCGCGACCTCACGGCGATCACCGGTCAGAAGCCGGTCGTTACCAAGGCGCGCAAGTCCATCGCCCAGTTCAAGCTGCGTGAGGGCATGCCGATCGGCACGCACACCACGCTGCGCGGCGACCGCATGTGGGAGTTCCTCGACCGACTCATCTCGGTCGCGCTTCCCCGCATCCGCGACTTCCGTGGCATGAGCCCGACCCAGTTCGACGGCCGCGGCAACTACACGTTCGGCCTCACGGAGCAGTCGATGTTCCACGAGATCGACCAGGACAAGATCGACCGCGTCCGGGGCATGGACATCACCATCGTCACCACCGCGACGAACGACGACGAGGGACGCGCGCTGCTCAAGGCGCTCGGCTTCCCGTTCAAGGAGAAGTGACATGGCCAAGACCGCTCTTGTCAACAAGGCGAACAAGAAGCCGAAGTTCAAGGTGCGCGGCTACACGCGCTGCCAGCGCTGCGGCCGTCCCCACTCGGTCTACCGCAAGTTCGGCCTGTGCCGGATCTGCCTCCGGGAGATGGCCCACCGCGGTGAGCTCCCCGGCGTGACCAAGTCGTCCTGGTGACCTTCCAGAACTGAACAAGACCACGAGGTATGCCGCTGGGCACAGTCCAGCGCCTACCTCACCCCGCCGCTCACGCGGCATACCCCAAGACCATCTACATCGAAGGTCAGCCGGAGCAACAGCCCCGGATGAAACCACGGTGAGAGAGGGCGGAGAAGCCCAATGACAATGACTGACCCGATTGCGGACATGCTGACCCGCGTCCGGAACGCCAACTCGGCGCACAAGGACACGGTCTCCATGCCGTTCAGCAAGCTCAAGTCGCACATCGCGGAGATCCTCGAGGCCGAGGGTTACATCGCCGGCTGGACCGTCGAGGACGCCGAGGTCGGCAAGACCTTGACCGTCAACCTCAAGTACGGCCCCAACCGCGAGCGTTCCATCGCGGGTGTGCGCCGCGTGTCCAAGCCCGGACTGCGCGTGTACGCCAAGTCGACCAACCTTCCCAAGGTGCTCGGTGGACTCGGCGTCGCCATCATCTCGACCTCCTCCGGTCTTCTGACCGACCGGCAGGCCGCCAACAAGGGTGTGGGTGGGGAAGTCCTCGCCTACATCTGGTAAGGGGATCTGACATGTCGCGCATCGGACGTCTTCCGGTTGCCATCCCCGCGGGTGTCGAGGTCAGCGTCGAGGGCCAGACCGTCAAGGTCAAGGGTCCCAAGGGCGAACTCGCACACACGGTGGCGCAGCCCATCACGGTCGAGAAGACCGACGGCGAGGTCCAGGTGTCCCGGCCCAACGACGAGCGCGAGTCGCGTTCGCTCCACGGCCTGACCCGCTCGCTCATCAACAACATGGTTCTCGGTGTCACCGAGGGCTACGTCAAGAAGCTCGAGATCCACGGCACGGGTTACCGCGTGCAGAACAAGGGCGGCTCGCTCGAGTTCGCGCTCGGCTACTCGCACTCGATCACCATCGACGCACCGAAGGGCATCACCTTCACCGTCGAGAACCCCACGCGGTTCCAGGTCGAGGGCATCGACAAGCAGCTCGTCGGTGAGGTTGCCGCCAACATTCGCAAGCTCCGCAAGCCCGACCCCTACAAGGGCAAGGGCGTGCGCTACGCCGGCGAGCACATCCGCCGCAAGGTCGGAAAGGCTGGTAAGTAAGCCATGGCAATGATCATCAAGCGCGCCAAGGGCAAGGTCGCTGCACGCGGCCGTCGCCACATCCGCGTCCGCAAGCACGTCTCGGGAACGGCAGCACGGCCCCGTCTCGTCGTCTCGCGCTCGTCGCGTCACGTCTTCGTCCAGGTTGTCGACGACGTGGCCGGCAAGACCGTCGCTTCGGCGTCGACGATGGAGGCTGACCTCCGTTCGTTCGACGGCGACAAGACCGCCAAGGCCAAGAAGGTCGGCGAGCTCGTCGCCGAGCGTGCCAAGGCGGCCGGTGTCGAGGCTGTTGTCTTCGACCGTGGTGGCAACAAGTACCACGGTCGCGTTGCGGCCATCGCCGATGGCGCCCGCGAGGGTGGGCTGTCGCTGTGACCCACATGCTCTCCCAGTCCAGTGTTGAAATGAGGAACATCTGATGCCAGGACCCCAGCGTCGAGGCACCGGTCCCGCGTCGTCCACCGGCGACAACCGCAGTGACAACCGTGGCGGCGACCGTCGCGGTGGCCGTGGCGACGACCGCCGTGGTGGCGGCCGCGAGGCCGAGAAGAGTCAGTACCTTGAGCGGGTTGTGACCATCAACCGCGTCTCCAAGGTCGTCAAGGGTGGTCGTCGCTTCAGCTTCACCGCGCTCGTCGTCGTCGGTGACGGTGACGGCACCGTGGGCGTCGGCTACGGCAAGGCGAAGGAAGTTCCTGCCGCGATCGCCAAGGGTGTCGAGGAGGCCAAGAAGGAGTTCTTCAAGGTCCCGCGCATCCAGGGCACGATCCCGCACCCCGTCCAGGGTGAGGCCGCTGCCGGCGTCGTCATGCTCCGCCCCGCCAGCCCCGGTACCGGTGTCATCGCCGGTGGCCCGGTCCGTGCGGTGCTCGAGTGCGCAGGCATCCACGACGTGCTGTCCAAGAGCCTCGGCTCGGACAACGCGATCAACATCGTCCACGCGACGGTTCAGGCCCTCAAGGAGCTTGAGCGTCCGGAGTCCGTGGCGGCCCGTCGTGGCCTCCCGGTGGACCAGGTTGCCCCGGCTGCGATGCTTCGCGCCCAGGCTGCTGGTATCGCCGAGGCTCGCGACGCCGCGAAGGCAGGTGCGTGATGGCTCGCCTCAAGGTGACCCAGACCCGTTCGGAGATCGGCGGCAAGCAGAACCAGCGTGACACGCTGCGCAGCCTCGGTCTCAAGCGCATTGGCGACGTCGTCGTCAAGGAGGACCGTCCCGAGATCCGCGGGATGGTCAAGACGGTGACGCACCTCGTTGCCGTCGAGGAGGTTGACTGATCATGGCTGACTCCAAGAAGGCCACCGAAACCCAGGCTTCGGCGCTCAAGGTCCACCACCTGCGTCCTGCCCCCGGTGCCAAGACCGCCAAGACCCGTGTCGGTCGTGGTGAGGGCTCCAAGGGTAAGACCGCTGGTCGCGGTACCAAGGGTACGAAGGCTCGCTACCAGGTTCCGGAGCGCTTCGAGGGTGGCTCGACCCCCCTCCACATGCGTCTCCCGAAGCTGCGCGGCTTCAAGAACCCGTTCAAGACCGAGTACCAGGTCGTGAACCTCGACAAGCTCTCCTCCCTCTTCCCCGAGGGTGGCGACGTGACGATCGAGGACCTCGTGTCCAAGGGTGCGGTCCGCGGTGGCCAGCTCGTCAAGGTGCTCGGCACCGGCGAGATCACCGTCGCGGTCAACGTGACCGCCAACGCGTTCTCGTCCTCCGCCAAGGAGAAGATCGAGGCCGCAGGCGGCTCGGCCACGCAGGCCTGAGCTTCACCACAGTGCGTATGCCGCAGGGCGCGGTTCCCGGAGGCACTCCGGGAACTCGCCTTGCGGCATCCGTCGTTTGACCCCTTGCACCGACCATGGTCGTCGACCGTGGCTCGTCGCGGGGTATCTTTGTTCGTCGATCACCACGATCACCACACTTTGACGCGGCTCTGGCCGCCCACCTGGAGGACCTGTGCTCACCGCTTTCGGCCGCGCGTTCAAGACGCCCGACCTGCGCAGGAAGATCCTGTTCACCCTCGCGGTCATCGCGATCTACCGGCTCGGCGCCCACGTGCCGACGCCCGGCGTGAGCTACTCGCTCATCCAGGCGTGCCAGGAGGGTGCGGGTGACGCCAACGACCTGCTTGGACTGGCGAACCTCTTCAGCGGTGGGGCACTGCTCCAGCTGTCGATCTTCGCGCTCGGGATCATGCCGTACATCACGGCGAGCATCATCGTCCAGCTGCTGACGGTCGTCATCCCCAAGTTCGAGACCCTCAAGAAGGAGGGGCAGGCCGGCCAGGCGAAGATGACGCAGTACACGCGTTATCTGACGATCGGACTCGCGGTCCTCCAGTCGGCCACGTTCATCACCTTCGCGCAGAACCCCTCGCAGCTCTTCGCGAACCCGGCGTGCACCAACATCCTCACGGACGACTCGACGGTCACGATCCTGATCATGGTCCTCACCATGACGGCCGGCACCGGCGTGGTCATGTGGATGGGTGAGCTCGTGACCGACAAGGGCATCGGCAACGGCATGTCCATCCTCATCTTCACCTCGATCGCCGCCACCTTCCCCGGTGCGCTCTGGGCGATCCAGCAGCGTGAGGGTCGCTGGGACATCTTCCTCGGCGTCATCCTCATGGGCTTCTTCATCATCGCCCTCGTGGTGTTCGTCGAGCAGAGCCAGCGGCGCATCCCGGTCCAGTACGCCAAGCGCGTGGTCGGCCGCAAGGAGTACGGCGGCACGTCGACCTACATCCCGCTCAAGGTCAACATGGCCGGTGTCATCCCGGTGATCTTCGCCAGCTCGCTGCTGGCGCTCCCGACCTTGCTCGCGCAGTTCAACCGCCGGGCCGACGGGACGAGCCCCGGCTGGGTGGAGTGGATCGACGCCAACTTCGCCGCCGGTGACACGTGGGAGTACGCCCTCACCTACACCGTCCTCATCCTCTTCTTCACGTTCTTCTACGTGTCGATCACGTTCAACCCGGAGGAGGTCGCCGGCAACATGAAGAAGTACGGCGGCTTCATCCCCGGAATCCGGGCTGGTGCACCCACCGTCGCGCACCTCCAGTACGTCCTCACCCGCATCACGGTCCCTGGGGCGATCTACCTCGCGCTTGTCTCGCTCATCCCGCTGGTCGCGCTTGTCCTCGTCGGGGCCAACCAGAACTTCCCCTTCGGCGGCACCTCGATCCTCATCATCGTCGGCGTCGGCCTCGAGACGGTGAAGCAGATCCAGGCTCAGCTCGAAACACGCAATTACGAAGGGTTCCTCCGCTGACATGCGTCTGATCATCCTTGGTCCCCCCGGGGCCGGTAAGGGCACGCAGGCTGCCCGCATCGCCGAGCACTTCGGCATCCCCGCCATCTCCACCGGCGACATCTTCCGCGCCAACATCAAGAACGGCACCGAGCTCGGCAAGCAGGTCCAGGAGATCACGGCCTCTGGTGGCTACGTCTCCGACGACATCACCAATGCGATCGTCGAGGACCGTCTGGCCCAGGACGACGCAGCCGAGGGCTTCCTCCTCGACGGCTACCCCCGCACCACCGGTCAGGTTGCCGCGCTCGACGCGATGCTCGCCAAGAGCGATCTCGGACTCGACAAGGTGCTCGCGCTGACGGTCGACGAGGACGCGGTGGTCGAGCGTCTGCTCAAGCGGGCCGAGATCGAGGGCCGCGTCGACGACACTGAGGACGTCATCCGCGAGCGCCAGGCGATCTACCGCCGCGAGACGGCCCCGCTCGTCGAGGTCTATGGCGAGCGTGGACTCCTCGTTGAGGTCGACGGTCTGGGCGCGATGGACGAGGTCACCGAACGAATCGTCACCGCCCTGAGCTGAACCCCCTCCGACCCAAGCAGTCGAGAGTAGTCAAAGTCCCGCCTCCCGCTCCGGGAGGCGGGACTTTGACTACTCTCGACCGGGCCTGTGGATGACCGCGCGGAGGGTTTCCGGATCTCGGCCATGCTCGGTTCATGCGACCGCAGCCGCTTCCCGAGGAGCTCGCCGGCGGGCCGTTCTCCACGGCCCGCGCTCGCGAACTCGGGCTGCCGCGCATGCGCCTCCATCGCGGTGATCTCGTCCATCCGACGCACGGCGCCCATTCCTTGCGCGCGCCGGTCACCGTGGAGGAGCGAGCCGCCGCTTTCGCCATGGGTATGCCGTCCGCCCGCGCGTTCTCGCACGTCACCTGTGCGGTCCTGCGCGATCTACCCCTCCCTCACTTCCTCGAGGACGAAGGCCGTCACGGCCCCCTCGACGTCATGGCCCCCACACGTGGTGGGCAGGTGGCGCGGGAAGGGTGCCGGGGACATCGTGGGCTGGAGATCCGTGAGGTCGAGGAAGTGGGAGGACTGAGCCTGATCGGGCTGGCTGACACGTGGTGCGATCTGGGGGAGTTGGGACGCGGTCGGCTGACGGTGGATGACTTCGTCGTGATGGGCGACGCCATCGTGGCCCGGCTCGACGCCCGCTCGGAGGTCACGATCCGGGCCGGTTCGAGGACGTCACCCGGCGTGCGGGCCTTGCACGCCGCGCTCGGGCGACGCGTGCGACCCCGGGGCAAGGTCATGCTCACCGAAGCGCTGACCCTCATCCGGCCCCGCGTGAAGTCGCCCATGGAGTCGAGGTCTCGACTGATGTTCGTTCGAGCAGGTTTCCCCGAACCCGAGGTCAACGGAATCGTGCTGGACGAGGCAGGGGAGTACGTGGCCGAGGCGGACCTTCTCTGGCGCGCGAAGCGGGTTGCCGCGGAATACCAGGGGAGCGTGCACGCCGATATCAAGGCACGCAGCGCCGATGAGGCCAAACGGCGGCTGCTCGAATCCCTGGATCACACCGTCCGCGAACTTTTCGCCGACGACGTGTTCCGAGCACCGCGGCGCATCGACACCCTCGAGTTCGTCGCCCGCGCGCTGGATCTCGATCCGCGCGACCTGATGATCGCCTGAACCAGCCAGTCGAGAGTAGCCAAAGTCCCGCTCGGACGCCTGCGACCCGGGAGTTTGCCTACTCTCGACACGTGCTGGAGGGGTGGACGCCTGGCTGCCTTGTGTGCACTGAGCCACATCGTCGGGATCCGGGAATGGACTGGCGAGCGGTCCCGTTAGTTGAATTGTGAACAACCTCAGCATCGTCGTTTCCAGCACGCGTCCGGGCCGCATTGGCCACAAGGTCACCGAGTGGGTGAGTCAGCAGGCGAACCCCGAGCAGTGGCAGGTCAAGGTCCTCGACCTCGCCGAAATCAACCTCCCGTTCTTCGACGAGGAGGACATGCCGATGAACGGCAACTACGCCAAGCCGCACACTCAGGCCTGGGCGAGCGCGATCTTCGAGTCCGACGCCATCGTCGTCGTGACGCCGCAGTACAACCGCAGCTTCCCGGCTCCGATCAAGAACGCTGTCGACTACCTCTTCGCCGAGTGGGACCGCAAGCCGATCGGCATCGTGGGCTACGGCTGGAGCGGAGCCGGTGACGCCCGCGCCGACCTGGCCAAGGTGCTCGGCCACGTCAAGGCGGACGTCGTCGGCGACCTCGGGCTGAGCTTCCCCGAGCAGCTCACCGTCGAGGGTGACGTTGTCGCCGCCGGCCGTGCGACTGACGAACTCAAGAGCCTGCTCGATGGTCTGCACAGCAAGGTGCTCGACCTCGACGAGGTCCCCGCCCAGTCCTGACCCAACACCCCTCAACTCCGACCCAAGCAGTCGAGAGTAGACAAAGTCCCGCCTCGCGATACGCGAGGCGGGACTTTGTCTACTGTCGACGGATTGGGGGAGGGGCGTCGCCGCCGGTAGGTTGCCCCCCATGGGATTGTTCGGACGTGAGCGCATCGAGGCCAAGACCCACGACCAGGTGCTGCTCATGCGCGCCGCCGGGTTGCTCGTCGGCCAGACGCTCGAGCTCATGCGCGCTTCGGTGAAGCCCGGCATGACGACCAAGGAACTCGACGCGCTCGCCGAGGCCCACATCCGCGACGGCGGCGGTATCCCGAGCTTCCTGGGCTATCACGGCTTCACCGGCACGCTCTGCACGTCGGTCAACGAGGAGGTCGTCCATGGCATCCCCGGATCCCGTGTCCTGCAGGAGGGTGACCTCCTCTCCATCGACTGCGGCGCCATCGTCGAGGGCTGGCACGGTGACGCGGCGATCTCGCTCATCGTCGGCGGTCGTGAGGCGGGTCGACCGGAGGACCTCGAACTCATCGATGACACCGAGGCCTCGATGTGGGCGGGCATCGCCGCCCTCGCCGTGGGCGAAAGCCTGTATGCCGTGGGCGCGGCTGTCGAGGACAGCATCACCGCGGCGGGGGAGCGGCGCGGTCGGGAGTACGGCATCGTCGAGGACTACGTCGGGCACGGCATCGGCACGTCGATGCACATGGACCCGCAGGTGCCGAACTACCGCGTGAGCGGCAAGGGCCCCAAGGTCGTCGACGCCACGACCATCGCGATCGAGCCGATGGTGACCCTGGGCGACGAGGCCAACCGCGTCCTCGAGGACGACTGGACGGTCGTGACGAACGACGGCTCCCGCGCGGCCCACTGGGAGAACACCGTGGCGGCGACCTCGCAGGGTCTCTGGGTTCTCACCGCCATCGACGGTGGCGAGGCCATGTTGCGCGAGCTCGGCGCGACCTACGCTCCACTCGACTGACCCGCAGGCAGGATCCGGAGGTCGGAGTTCGATGCAAGGAATGGGCGTCGACCTGCGGTGTTGAATGCAGGTATGAAGCACATCGGATTCCTGTCGTTCGGCCACTGGAACCCCCACCCGCAGTCGGCTGTCCGATCAGCCTCCGACGTGTTGCTCCAGTCGATCGAGCTGGCGGTGGCGGCCGAGGAGGTGGGGGCAGACGGGGCGTACTTCCGGGTGCACCACTTTGCCCAACAGCTCGCATCGCCCTTCCCGCTGCTCGCCGCCGCCGGAGCGAGGACGAGCCGGATCGAGCTCGGCACAGGCGTCATCGACATGCGCTACGAGAACCCCCACTACATGGCCGAGGACGCCGGGGCCGCCGACCTCATCGCGCAGGGGCGCCTCCAGTTGGGCATCAGCCGAGGATCGCCCGAGCAGGTCATCGAGGGCTACCGCCATTTCGGTCACGAACCTCGCGAAGGCGAGTCGGACGCGGACATGGCGCGACGGCATACGGCGCAGTTCCTCACCCTCTTGGAGGGCGAGGGGTTCGCCGAGCCCAGCCCCCGCCCGATGTTCCCCAACCCGCCCGGCCTGCTGCGCCTCGAGCCACACTCGGACGGTCTTCGGGACCGCATCTGGTGGGGTGCCGGCACGCGCGCGACGGCCGTCTGGACCGCGGAGCAGGGCATGAACCTCATGAGTTCGACGCTGCTCACCGAGGACACCGGGGTGCCCTTCCACCAGCTGCAGGCCGAGCAGATCCAGATGTTCCACGACGCGTGGCGTGAGGCCGGCCACGACCGCACCCCACGGACGTCGGTGAGCCGCAGCATCTTCCCGCTGGTGACGGCGCAGGACCACGCCTATTTCGGTGCGGACCGGCGCAGCAGTGACCAGGTCGGCATGATCGATGGCTCGCTTGCGCGGTTCGGGAAGTCGTATGCCGCCGAACCGGACGAGTTGGTGCGCCAGCTCGCCGAGGACGAGGCCATCGCCGCCGCCGACACGCTGCTGCTGACGATCCCCAACACCCTCGGTGTCGACTACAACGCCCACCTTCTGGAGAGCATCCTCACCCACGTGGCCCCCGCGCTGGGCTGGCGCGACTGACGGGAGTCCGGGCTCCGGGTCAGCCTTTCGAAACGTCGTAGATGAGTGCGACGGCGCCTCCCCGGAAGGCCCGCTGCTCGCGCAGGGAGAGTCCGGTCGTGAGACCGGATGGCAACCAGGGGAGGCCGCCGCCGGCGATGTGGGGCATGACGTATGCCGTGATCTCGTCGACGAGTCCCGCCTCCAGTGCCGCTGCGGCCAGGGTCGGCCCGCCGATGCTCACGTCAGTCGGGCTCTCCCGCACCAGCGTTGCGAGCCGGTCGAGGTCGAGCGTCGGCCAGAGCTCGGCGCGGGGTTCCGTCGGCGGAGACAGGGTCGACGACACGATGATCTTGTCGATCTCCTGCCACAGGGCAGCGAACTCGCGGTGCTCCGGCGCAGTCAGGTCCCCGGCCGGTGGGTCCTGCCAATAGCGCATCGTCTCCCAGAGGCCACGGCCGTAGACGTAGGTGCGCACTCCGCGCTCGTGGTCGTTGACGAAGGCGTGGAGGTCGTCGTCCGGCGTCGCCCATTCGAAGGACCCCGACGCATCGCGGGCGTAGCCGTCGAGCGAGGTGATCATGCCGTAGCGGAGGCGTCCCATCACGCGACCCTGCGCTGCCAGAACTGGTGGACGAAGCCGGGCCGATCGGAGCTCGTGGCCGAGATGTCGAACTGGGACTCGATGCCCTCCAGCCCTTCCCAGAGGGATTCACCGCGCCCCAGGACGATGGGGGCGACGACGAGGTGGAGATGGTCGACGAGTCCAGCCTTGAGGAACTCGCGGACGATCGTCGGGCCGCCACCGATGCGGACGTCCTTGTCGCCGGCAGCCTCACGGGCCTTGGCAAGGACCTCTGCGGGGGTGCCGTCGGTGAAGTGGAAAGTCGTCCCGCCCTCCATCTCGATCGACTCGTGGGGGTGATGGGTCATGACGAAGACCGGCGTGTGGAACGGCGGGTTGTCACCCCACCAGCCCTTCCAGCTCTCGTCCGTCCAGGGGCCGGGGTAGGGCCAGTACTTGCGACGCCCCATGATCTCGGCGCCGACGGTGCCGTCGTCGTAGCTGGCCATGGACAGGGCCCCGTCGAGGCCGTAGCGCACGCGGGTCTCGCCGCCGGTCTCGGGCGGGAACAGCCAGTCATGAAGCCGCTGACCCGCGTGGCCGAAGGGCTCCTCCAAGGTCTGTGGCTCGCCAGTGCCAAAACCGTCGAGGGAGATGCTGAACGCCGCGACGCGAACGATGGACATGGTGGACTCCTTCACATGAGTGCTTGCGATTCGCAACCACCCATGACGCTAGACCCGCGGCAGGCTCACTGAGCGAGCGAAAGGCGGCGGACGGCATACGAAGAAGTGGTGTCGAACAACACCGAGAAGTGACGCTGATGTGCGCAAACTCTCGTCTGTCACCCTCCGCGCCGCGGGTAGTGTGACGAGAGGTTCGCAGACCTCGTGAGGTGCGGGCCGACCCGGCGAATCACAAGGAGCAAGTGCATGACGGTGGCCCCGAAGCGGCCTGCGGCGATGACGCTGGCGGCACACTTCCCGGAGCGTACGGAGGCGGAGTGGCGAGACCTCGCCGCCGCAGTGGTCAACAAGGGGCGGTCCGAGGACCAGCTCCTCAGCGCCGACGACGCGGTCGCATCGATGCGCAGCCACCTCGTGGGCGGCCTCGACGTCGACCCGCTCTACACCCGCCCCGCCGACCCCGCGCCTCTGGGCATGCCCGGTGCCATGCCGTTCACTCGCGGCCGCACGCTGCGTGACGCCGACGTGCCGTGGGACGTGCGCCAACTGCACGACGACCCGGACGCCGCAGCCACCCGCAAAGCCGTTCTGGGCGACCTCGAGAACGGCGTGACCTCGGTCTGGCTGCACGTCGGTGCCGACGGTCTCGCCGCGTCCGACGTCGTTGAGGCGCTCGCAGACGTCCGCCTCGACCTCGCGCCCGTCGTCGTCTCCTCGTGGGACGACCAGGTCGCCGCCGCCGAAGCCCTGTATGCCGTCCTGTCCGGTTCCGCTGCCGCGTCCGGCAACCTCGGGCTCGACCCATTGGGGGCTGGAGCCCGCACCGGCGCAACTCCGGACCTCGCTCCGATCGCGGACTTCGTGCGCCGCGTCAATGGCAACGGCGAAATCCGGGCCATCACCGTCGACACCCGCGTGTTCGCCGATGCTGGCGCGACGGTGCCTGACGAGGTCGCGTTCGCTCTGGCGACCGGGGTGGCCTACCTGCGCCACCTCGAGTCCGAGGGCGTCGACGCGGCGGAGGCGTTCCGTCACATCGACTTCCGCGTGACGGCGGGCGCGGACCAGTTCCTGACTGCTGCTGCCCTGCGAGCGCTGCGCCGCACGTGGGCCCGGGTCGGCGAAAGCATCGGCGTCCCGGAGCAGTCGCGCGGTGCGTTCACGCACGCTGTGACGGCCGGTCGGATGTTCACGCGTGACGACGCCTGGACCAACATCCTGCGGAGCACCTTGGCCACCTTCGGTGCCAGCATTGGCGGTGCCGACGCCATCACGGTGCTGCCCTTCGACACGGTGGCTGGTCTGCCGACGGCCTTCTCGCGCCGCATCGCCCGCAACACCCAGATCCTCCTCTCGGAGGAGTCCAACGTCGCGCGTGTCACCGACCCCGCGGGCGGTGCGTGGGCCGTCGAGGCGCTGACCGACGACGTGGCGCAGGCCGCGTGGACCGCATTCCAGGAGATCGAGCGGGCTGGTGGAATGGTCGAGGCTTTGGCGAATGGCGTTGTCGCACAACGCATCTCCACGGCCGTTACCGAGCGCGACGGAGCTCTCGCCACGCGCACCCAGCCCATCACCGGCGTGAGCATGTTCCCGCTGGCAGGCGAGCAGCCGCTCGAGCGCGCCTCCCGCGCAGAGTTGCCGGTCGGTGCCAATGCCCTTGTGCCGCACCGGGATTCGGCTGTTTTCGAGGCGCTCCGCGACCGCTCAGC
This sequence comes from Knoellia sinensis KCTC 19936, assembly GCF_000768705.1. Classification (GTDB taxonomy): domain Bacteria; phylum Actinomycetota; class Actinomycetes; order Actinomycetales; family Dermatophilaceae; genus Knoellia; species Knoellia sinensis. The sequence continues at coordinate 121,000 of NZ_AVPJ01000003.1, read as the reverse complement.
GGCCTACGCAGCAGAGCACGGTCACGCACCGCGCGTCGCGGTCCCGACCCTCGACGTGCCCCGAGCAGCCGATCGTCGCATCGACGCGGTCAACCTCCTCACCGTCGCCGGCATCGAGGCCGTCGAGCCTGACGGCGACGGCGGCACGGTGGCACTCGGTGCCACCGACAAGGGCTACGAGGGCGTCACCAAGGACATGGACGTGGTCGCCTTCCTCTCCGCCCTCCTTGACCAGACGGGAGCCCCCGCATGAGCACGATCCCCGACTTCAGCCAGGTCGATCTCGGCGACGGTCGCCCGAGTGGTGACGCAGAGGTCCGCACCGTCGAAGGTCAGGCCTGGGTGACGCCCGAGCAGATCGAGGTCGCGCCGCTCTACACCGAGGCCGACCTCGAGGGCCTCGACTTCCTCGAGACGATCCCGGGCGCGCCGCCCTACCTGCGCGGCCCCTACCCGACGATGTACGTCAACCAGCCGTGGACGATCCGCCAGTACGCCGGGTTCTCCACCGCGGAGGAGTCCAACGCGTTCTATCGGCGCAACCTCGCCGCCGGTCAGAAGGGCCTGAGCGTCGCGTTCGACCTCGCGACCCACCGTGGCTACGACAGCGACCACCCGCGCGTCGAGGGTGACGTCGGCATGGCCGGAGTCGCGATCGACTCGATCTATGACATGCGCACCCTCTTCGACGGCATCCCGCTCGACCAGATGTCGGTGTCGATGACGATGAACGGCGCGGTCATCCCGATCCTCGCGCTCTTCGTCGTCGCTGCGGAGGAGCAGGGCGTCACGCCCGAACAGCTCTCCGGGACCATCCAGAACGACATCCTCAAGGAGTTCATGGTCCGCAACACCTACATCTATCCGCCCGAGCCGTCGATGCGGATCATCAGCGACATCTTCGCGTTCACGTCGGAGAAGATGCCGCGCTTCAACTCGATCTCGATCTCCGGCTATCACATGCAGGAGGCCGGGGCGACGCAGGACCTCGAGCTCGCCTACACCCTCGCCGACGGCGTCGAGTACCTCCGCGCAGGCAAGGCCGTGGGCCTCGACGTGGACCGCTTCGCGCCGCGCCTCAGCTTCTTCTGGGCCATCGGCATGAACTTCTTCATGGAGGTCGCCAAGATGCGCGCGGCCCGCCTGCTGTGGGCCCGACTGGTGGAGGAGCAGGGCGCCAAGAACGCCAAGTCCCTCAGCCTGCGCACCCACTGCCAGACGAGTGGCTGGTCGCTCACCGCGCAGGACGTCTTCAACAACGTCATCCGCACCTGCATCGAGGCCATGGCCGCGACGCAGGGCCACACGCAGAGCCTGCACACCAACGCGCTCGACGAGGCGATCGCGCTGCCGACCGACTTCAGTGCGCGCATCGCCCGCAACACCCAGCTCGTCATCCAGCAGGAGTCGGGCACGACCCGCACCATCGACCCGTGGGCCGGATCGGCCTACGTCGAGCGGCTCACCCACGACATCGCCGAGCGCGCCTGGGCGCACATCCAGGAGGTCGAGGCAGCCGGCGGCATGGCCAAGGCCATCGAGGCCGGCATCCCCAAGATGCGCATCGAGGAGGCGGCCGCCCGCACCCAGGCGCGGATCGACTCGGGTCAGCAGCCGGTGATCGGCGTCAACCGCTACATCCCTGAGCAGGATGAGCCGATCGAGGTCCTCAAGGTCGACAACGCGGCCGTGCGGGCTTCGCAGATCGCGAAGCTCGAGCGCCTCCGCGCCGAGCGCGACGAGTCCGAGACTCGGGCCGCTCTGGCGCGTTTGAGCGAGGCCGCCAAGGCCGGTTCGGACGGTTCCCTCGAGACCAACCTCCTGGCCCTCGCCATCGATGCTGCTCGCGCAAAGGCCACTGTCGGCGAGATGTCGCAGGCGATGGAGGAGGCCTTCGGCCGCTACACCGCCGAGATCCGTACGATCGGTGGCGTGTACTCCGACGAGGCAGGCTCCGACGCCAACGTGCGCAAGGCTCAGCAGCTCGTCGACGAGTTCGAGGAGGCCGAGGGCCGCCGCCCCCGCATCCTCGTCGCCAAGATGGGCCAGGACGGTCACGACCGCGGCCAGAAGGTCATCTCGACCGCCTTCGCCGACCTCGGCTTCGACGTCGACGTGGGCCCGCTCTTCCAGACGCCGGGCGAGGTCGCCCGTCAGGCCGTCGAGTCCGACGTGCACGTCGTCGGGGTCTCGTCGCTGGCGGCCGGTCACCTCACGCTCGTGCCCGCACTCCGCAAGGAACTCGACGCCCTCGGCCGTGAGGACCTGATGATCGTCGTCGGCGGGGTCATCCCGACCCAGGACTTCGACGACCTCCGGGCCGCCGGCGCCGACGCGATCTATCCGCCCGGCACGGTCATCTCGTCGGCGGCCATCGACCTCATCGGTGACCTGCGCTCGCGGCTGCATGGCGGCGAGGCGGACGCAACGCCGACGGCCGAGACCGCCGCGGGCAACCAGGCCAACGCCACGAGTGGCGCGTGACCGACGAGCTCTTCGACGGCATCCGCGCGGGCAACCGCGCCGCCATCGCCCGAGCGATCACGCTGGTCGAGTCCTCCCGACCCGACCACCGCGAGAGGGCACGGGTCCTGCTGACCGAGCTCACGGCATACACGGGTTCGGCTGTGCGGGTGGGCATCTCGGGTGTGCCGGGAGCCGGGAAGTCGACGTTCACGAACGCCTTGGGTCTGCGCCTCATCGAGGCGGGACACAAGGTTGCGGTGGTCGCCGTCGACCCGAGCTCGCGGCGCACCGGTGGGTCGATCCTCGGTGACCGCACGCGTATGGCCGAGCTCAGCGCGAGCGACCAGGCCTTCGTGCGCCCGAGCCCGAGTGGACGCCACCTCGGGGGAGTGGCGCGGGCAACGCGCGAGTCGATGCTCGTCCTCGAGGCGGCGGGATACGACGTCGTCATCGTCGAGACCGTCGGTGTCGGGCAGAACGAGATCGCCGTCTCCGAGATGGTCGACACGTTCCTGCTGCTGACCCTGGCGCGGTCCGGCGACCAGCTCCAGGGCATCAAACGCGGCATCCTTGAGCTCGCCGACGTCATCGCCGTCAACAAGGCCGACGGCGATGGGGAGGTCCCGGCGAAGGCCGCGGCCAAGGACCTCACTGCCGCGATGCGGCTCATGCTCCCCGGCGCCGATGTGCGACGCCCGCCAGTCCTGACCTGCTCTGCGCAGACCGGTGCGGGACTCGACGAGGTGTGGGCGGCCGTGCTGGAGCACCGGGCGCACCTCGAGTCGGAGGGCTCGCTCGACGCCCGGCGGGCACAGCAGCAGCAGGACTGGATGTGGGCGCTCGTCGAGTCGCACCTCGAGGAGGCCGTTCGCTCGACACCGGCCGTCAAGGAACGGCGCGCGCAGATCGAGGCGGCGGTGCGCTCCGGCGAGCTGAGCGCCGTCGATGCGGCAGCCCAGATCCTCGACCTCTTCCTGGGCTCCTCCGACTGATTGCCCGACACTGCCCGACACTGCACGCGCTCGCTGCGCTCGCCGTGCAACGCGGGGCAATCAGTCGGACGTTCAGCCGAGGGCGGGGGTGCGCCAGCCGGCGGGTGCGATCCCTCGACGTCGGGCCAGCCACAGCATCGCCGCCGTCACGGTGGCCGTCGCCACGACGTTCATGCCGGCGGACACCGGCGACCCCGCGCTCGCGCCGTCGACGAACGACTCCTCGAGCCCGCCCAGCAGCAGCCCTGACCCCATGATGAGCAGGTTGTTGACGACGTGCAGGGCGATGGCGGCCTCAAGCCCGCCGGTGCGCCAGGCGAGCCAGCACCCGGCCACGGCGAACGACCCGAGCTCGATGATGATCCACGGGTCCGCCGATCCGTGCGCCGCTGCGAACAGAGCAGTCGAGAGCACCATGGTCACGATCAGACCGAGCATCGGCGAGCGGAACCACGCGCCGACGCCCTGCACGAGGCCGCCGCGGAACGCCACTTCCTCACCAGCCGCTTGGAGCGGCGTGGTCAGGAGGGTGATGACGAGCAGGGCGACCCAGTGCTCGGGACGGTCGAGCACCCCCTGCTCGAAGACGAACCACGTCACCGCGAGATAGACCAGCCACAACGGGGTCACGACCAGGAGGCACCAGCCCAGCCATCCCCATCGCATGCGCCCCTCCACCGAGAACACCCGCCACGGGCTGCGTCGGAACCCGACCCACAGGCCGATGAGGGTTGCGGGGATGAGGGATGCGAGCAGCAGGTTGTTGGAGAGCATCCCCAGCGGGTCGAGGACGAAGGCGTCGAGGTTCTCGACATCGACATCCCCGAACAGACCGAGGGGCACGATCGTCACCACGACCGCGACCAACATGACGACCATGGCGACGGCGAGCGCGAGGAGCGGGCGCCACCAGCGGTAGCGAGGCCCGCGCATCTGGTGGACATAGGTCCGCGGCTCGCGCTCGCCCTCCTCGAGTGCCGCGATGCGCTGCCGCTCGGCCTCACCACGGATTCGGTATGCCGCCCGCGCCCGTCCCTGCCCGACGAACCACCCGGGCGGCTCGGTCGGGGAAACGACGACGGGGATGCCCTGGTGCTGGACGGCCCAGCCGGCGCGGCGCACCGGCTCGGCGTCAGCGGACTCGGGCCACGCCATGAACCAGACACCGTCGAAGGCCAGAAGGCGCTGCTCGTCGGCCTCGGCCAAGGTCAGCGGCCACCACTCGAGGTCGGGGGCCGTGCCCTGTGAAAGGGAGCGTGCCCGGCCGAGGGCCTCTTGATGGGCGGGGTTGCCGGGGTTTCCGACGGCGGCGATGCGAACGGTCATGGCGCACAGTCTCGCAACGTCGGCTCGGTGTCGGCGTCAACCCGGGGGAGCGGAGGGCCTACGACTTTGGTCGCGCGGCGGTGGAGCAGTCGTGGCCAACCCTGTGACCTCGTCGTGAGGTCGTCGGTAGTCTCGCCTGTGTCGGGACTGAACGCTCGGGGGGAAGGATCCAGTGGTGCGTGTCCTCATGGCGGGTGTGGTGGGCGCTCTGGCGGTGGTGTTCACCGTGATGTCGCTCATCACGTTGGAGAGGGCCGACGTGATTGAAGGCCACCACCAGCGTTGGCTCGTGCTGATCCTGTCACCGCTCGTCGGGCCCATCGCCGCGACGTCCTACTGGGAGAAGTCCAAGCCTCGAGAGGACGGCGAGCCCACGCACTAGTCGCCAGCGAGGCTGTGCGTGCGCTCAGGTGGCGACGTCTCGCGGGTGTAGCGGGCGGAGTCCGGGAACGGCGACGAAACGCTCGTCGGTCGTGACGACCGTGTCGAACCCCGCCTCCAAGGCGGTCGCGGCAATGAAGGCCTCGCGTCCCCGCGCCCTCGTGGATGCGACCAGGTCCATCGCGCGATCGATGACGACATCGTCGAGACGGTGCACGACGCAGAGGGCGCGGATGACCTCCGTCTGTTCCAGTGCGAGGGGTCGGTCGACCCTCCGCATGCGGTGGAACAGCACTTCCTGGACAGACTCCGCTGCCAGGTGAAGTCGCACGCGCCCGGATTGGGCGTGGTCCATGACGTGCCGACTCGCGTCGCGCAGCGGGCCTACCGCCCCGAGTGCGTCCAGCACCACGGAGGTGTCGAGGAAGAGCGGGGTCATGCGTCGCCGGCCATCCGAGCGATCTCGGCTTCCTGGATGGCCAGCATCTCGTCCCACGTCTCGGCCGGCCCCTCGTCAGGGGGATACGACAGGAGCTTGCGGGCGGCCTCCGCGCGGCGGGCCTGATCGCGCTCCTCGTCGAAGTGGTGGTCGATCGCCAACCGGACGACGGACGCAACGGAGGAACCCCGCTCCTTGGCCTCGGCCTCGAGCCGGGCGTAGCGGGCCTCGTCCAACAGGATGTGGAGCCGACGTTCGAGCGCGCTCATGCATCCAGAATACCTGCACATGCACCTGCGCATATGCATCTTTCGCGCTGACGATGCGATGCGACTTTGTGCCCGATTGGGACAACTCGCTGGCGCTCGCCGTCCCAATCGGGCACAAAGTCGGAGCGGGAGTGGGAGGTGGGCGGACGGCATACGGTCGATTTCGTGCTCAGCGCACCCTCCCGTAGGATGGAGCGTCGGTCTCGTGTGCTCACGCATGCGCGGCCACATTCCCATGGTTTCACTGGTGGCCTCCGGCCGCACCCAGGGTGGGGCCAGCAACGGATTGAGAGGGTATGGCCAAGAAGGACGGCGTCATCGAGATCGAGGGCACCATCGTTGAGGCGCTCCCCAACGCGATGTTCCGCGTGGAGCTCACCAACGGGCACAAGGTGCTCGCCCACATCTCGGGCAAGATGCGCCAGCACTACATCCGGATCCTCCCCGAGGACCGCGTGGTGGTGGAGCTCAGCCCCTACGACCTGACCCGAGGCCGCATCGTCTTCCGCTACCGCTGACCGGGGTCATCCCGCACGCAGTAGCACCCGCAACACCCAGAACGACCCGCTCGGCTTCCGCCGTGTCGGGAGGATCGACAAGACAGCAGAGGCAATGAAGGTTCAGCCGAGCGTCAAGAAGATCTGTGACAAGTGCAAGGTGATCCGCCGCAACGGTCGGGTCATGGTCATCTGCGAGAACCCGCGCCACAAGCAGCGCCAGGGCTGATCACAGAACCCATCCCCGCCCCGGCGAGGACCCTGCACGAAGCCACAGCTTCGAGCACACGCACAAGTGAATGTTGAGAACGCAGCGCCCGACCCCCTTGGTCGTCACCTGAAGAGGTGAGCAAGGGACGTCACCCTCGGCCCGGAGGCCGAGGACCGGACACGAATGCCGGACCGGCGACTGCACCAGACCTCCGGAACACAGAACAGGAACCATCACAAGATGGCACGTCTCCAAGGAGTCGATCTGCCGCGTGAGAAGCGCGTCGAGATCGCACTGACCTACATCTTCGGTGTGGGCCGCTCCAGCTCGCAGAAGGCTCTCGCCGCCACCGGCGTCGACGCCAGCACCCGCGTCAAGGACCTCACCGAGGCCGACCTCGTCGCCCTGCGTGACTGGATCGACGAGAACCTCAAGGTCGAGGGTGACCTCCGCCGTGAGGTCCAGGCCGACATCCGCCGCAAGGTCGAGATCGGTTCGTACGAGGGCCTGCGCCACCGTCGCGGCCTCCCCGTCCGCGGTCAGCGGACCAAGACCAATGCGCGCACCCGCAAGGGCCCGAAGCGCACTGTCGCCGGCAAGAAGAAGGTTGGTAAGTAATGCCTCCCAAGGGCCGTTTGGCCGGCGCCAAGAAGGTGCGCCGCAAGGAGAAGAAGAACATCGCCGTGGGCCAGGCCCACATCAAGTCGACGTTCAACAACACGATCATCTCGATCACCGACCCCACCGGTGCCGTCATCAGCTGGGCCTCGGCCGGCCAGGTCGGCTTCAAGGGCTCGCGCAAGTCCACCCCGTTCGCCGCGCAGACCGCCGCTGAGGCTGCTGCCCGTCGCGCGATGGACCACGGCATGCGCAAGGTCGACGTCTTCGTCAAGGGTCCCGGCTCCGGCCGCGAGACCGCGATCCGCTCCCTGACCGCTGCCGGTCTCGAGGTCGGCTCGATCCAGGACGTCACGCCCTCGCCGCACAACGGTGTCCGCCCGCCCAAGCGCCGCCGCGTCTGAGCGCCTGAGAAGACGGAAAGAGAACTAGAAACATGGCTCGTTACACCGGCCCCATCACCAAGAAGTCGCGTCGCCTCAAGGTCGACCTCGTCGGCGGCGACAAGAACTTCGACCTCCGTCCCTTCCCGCCCGGCCAGCACGGCCGTCGCCGGATGCAGGAGAAGGAGTACCTCACCCAGCTGCAGGAGAAGCAGAAGGCTCGCTTCACCTACGGCGTCATGGAGAAGCAGTTCCGCCGCTACTACAAGGAAGCGGCGAACCGCCCCGGCAAGACCGGTGAGAACATCCTGACGATCCTCGAGTCCCGTCTCGACAACGTCATCTACCGCGCGGGCCTGGCCCGCACCCGTCGTGCCGCTCGTCAGCTCGTGACGCACGGTCACTTCGAGGTCAACGGCAAGCGCGTGGACGTTCCGTCCTACCGCGTGGAGCAGTACGACATCATCACCGTGCGCAAGCAGTCGGTGGAGAAGCTCCCGATCCAGGTGGCGCGTGAGACCTACGGCGAGCGCCCGACCCCGGCCTGGCTGCAGGTCGTCCCGGGTTCGCTGCAGATCCTGATCCACTCGCTGCCCGTTCGCGCGCAGATCGACTCGATCCTGACCGAGCAGCTCATCGTCGAGTTCTACTCGAAGAACTGATTCACAGCTTTGGTATGCCGTGTGCGCGCCTTGCGCACACGGCATACCACAGTGTTTGTCCAGGTCACAGACAGAGGTGAGCTGGGCTGTCGAGCCCTTGTGGCTCGGTCTTCACGAGGCGTCATATAGCGGTCGCCCGTGGGAAGGAAATCACCGTGCTCATCGCACAGCGTCCACTCCTCTCTGAGGACGTCATCTCCGAGAACCGGAGCCGTTTCGTCATCGAGCCGCTGGAGCCTGGCTTCGGCTACACGCTCGGCAACAGCCTCCGTCGCACCCTGCTCTCGAGCATCCCCGGTGCGGCCGTGACGAGCATCCGCATCGACGGCGTGCTCCACGAGTTCTCCACGATCCCCGGGGTCAAGGAAGACGTCACGGAGATCATCCTCAACATCAAGGGCCTGGTCGTCTCCTCGGAGCACGACGAGCCCGTGGTCATGTACCTCCGCAAGCAGGGTGCTGGCGCCGTCACCGCCGCGGACATCGCTCCGCCCGCCGGTGTCGAGGTCATCAACCCCGACCTGCACATCGCGACGCTCAACGACAAGGGCAGCATCGAGATGGAGCTGACCGTCGAGCGCGGTCGCGGCTACGTCTCCGCCGCCCAGAACAAGTCCGGTGACCAGGAGATCGGCCGCATCCCGGTCGACTCCATCTACAGCCCGGTCCTCAACGTCACCTACAAGGTCGAGCTGACCCGAGTCGAGCAGCGCACCGACTTCAACAGCCTCGTCCTCGACGTCGAGACCAAGCAGGCCGTCACCCCGCGTGACGCGCTCGCCTCCGCCGGCAAGACCCTCGTCGAGCTCTTCGGCCTCGCCCGTGAGCTCAACGTCGAGGCCGAGGGCATCGACATGGGCCCGTCGCCGACGGACGCCGCGCTTGCCGCTGACCTGGCCCTTCCGATCGAGGACCTCGACCTCACGGTGCGTTCCTACAACTGCCTCAAGCGCGAGGGCATCCACTCCGTGGGTGAGCTCGTCGGTCGCAGCGAGGCGGACCTGCTCGACATCCGCAACTTCGGTCAGAAGTCCATCGACGAGGTCAAGGCCAAGCTGCACGGCATGGGCCTGGCGCTCAAGGACAGCCCCGCAGGCTTCGACCCGAGCCAGATCTCTTCCTACGACGACGAGTTCAGCTTCTCCGACGCCGACGACGCAGAGGACGCGTCGTTCGCCGAGGACGAGCAGCTCTGACGCTGACCCACATCAAGGAGTAAAGACATGCCTACGCCCACCAAGGGTCCCCGCCTCGGAGGCGGCCCGGCTCACGAGCGGCTCATCCTGGCCAACCTCGTGACCTCGCTGTTCGAGCACGACTCGATCACGACGACGGAGTCCAAGGCCAAGCGCCTTCGCCCCCTCGCCGAGCGCCTCATCACGTTCGCCAAGCGCGGAGACCTGCACGCCCGTCGCCGGGTCATGACGGTCGTTCGTGACAAGGGCGTCGTGCACCGCCTCTTCGTCGAGGTCGCCCCCGACATGGCCGAGCGCCAGGGTGGCTACACCCGCATCACGAAGATCGGTCCCCGCAAGGGCGACAACGCCCCCATGGCGGTCATCGAGCTCGTCCGCGAGCCCGTCGCCAAGAAGGCCACCGTCAAGGAGGCCGAGGGCGCGACCAAGCGTGCCGCCAAGGACGCCAAGAAGGCCAAGGCTGCTGAGGCCGAGGCTCCGGCGACCGAGGCCACCGAGGTCGTCGAGGCCGACACCACGGAGGCTCCGGCCACCGAGGCTGCGGCCGCCGTCGAGCTGCCCAAGGGCGCCGTCGCCTCCAACGAGGACGGCTCCGCTCCCGAGGGTCACCTGGTCAAGGGCAACTCGGACTCGGGCAAGTACCACGTCCCGGGCTCGCAGTGGTACGACATCACCGAGGCCGAGTTCTGGTTCGCCTCGGCCGACGACGCCAAGGCTGCCGGCTTCGAGCCGGCCGGTGGCGAGGCCAAGCAGCAGGTCGAGGGCGACGACGCCTGATCTGCCGCCACACGGCATACGCACAAGGGCCGCTCACCTCATCGCGAGGTGGGCGGCCCTCGTGCATTCCCCGGGGGTGGACCCACGGACATGCAGTGGCGGCGATCGTTGACCTCGTCATGCTGAGGACCAGGAGCCAAAGCCGCCACTGCAGGTCCGCGTGACCCTCCCGTGGAGCAGAGGAGCCGGTACCGACGGTCCCGCATGTCGACCGGATCGCTGCCCGTTGCTTAAATCATGGTGATATCACTATCATTTACGAAACGGGAGGTTCATCATGTCCATGTCGGTCCACGAGGCGGCCGGACGACTCGGCGTCAACGAACAGCGGGTGCGTCAGTTGATCCACTCCGGGGACCTGCGTGCTGAACGCATGGGTCGCGTCTGGCTCATTGCAGACAGTGACGTCGCCCGGCTTGAGCAGCGTCGTCGCTCAGCCGGACGTCCCCTCGGGCCGCTTCGCGCCTGGGCCCTTCTCGACCTCGCCGCTGGGGGCGACGCGCCGTGGCTGCGATCCTCAGCTCGTAGCCAGGTGCGGGCATCCATGCGTCGGATGCAGGAGGCTGATGCAGATCGCCTTCGGGCCGCGCTCCGTGGGCGCAGTCAGATATTGCATTTCGACGCCCACCCGGCTGCTGTCAGGCGACTGGCGGATGGCGACGTTGCCCGGCGGGCCGGACTCGGCCTGGCGGTCGAGCGTGGATTCGATCTTGTGCTGTCCGACGGTGCAGTCGACCAGTTCTACGTGCATCCGTCCCGGTGGAAGGAACTGGCAGTTCAGCTCGCACTCCGGGAGGTGCGGGTGGGTGGCAATCTCGACTTGTTGGTGCCGCACGGCGTCTGGCCCTTCGATGGGAGAGATGGCGTGCCTGATTCCTTCCTCGCCGCAGACCTCTTGGACGCCCTGGAGCCGCGTGAAGTCAGCGCAGGGGCCGAAGCCCTGCAGCAGCTCATTCGGGAGGCAGTGCTGTGAGCGTGACGATCGTCCTGCCGCCTCTGGCAACGCCTGTCGATCGCCTCTGGCACGCGTTGCTCGACCTCTCTGAGCGATCCACCGTGCCGTGGTCACTGGTGGGTGGGCAGATGGTGCTGCTCCACGCTCTCGAGCACGGTCAGGTCCCGCCGCAGATCAGCCAGGACGGCGACATCGTGGCCGACATCAGGGCAGACAAGCGCGCTCTGAACGAGCTGGTTGGGACCCTCGGTCACATGGGCTTCGACGTGGACGGAATCAGCGCAGAGGGCCTGGCGCATCGCTACGTGCACGAGTCGGACGGGAGTCGGGTCGTCGTTGATGTGCTCGCCCCTGAGGGTGTGGGTCGGAGGGCAGATCTGACGACGACGCCGCCCGGTCGCACGCTCGAAATGCCTGGTGGGACTCAGGCGCTGGAGCGAACCGAGGAGATCGCCGTCGAGCATGAGGGCCGGAGCGGAGTGATCCGACGACCAAATCTGACCGCAGCCATCGTGGGCAAGGCGGCGGCAGTTTCACTTCCGAGTCCGGCTCGGCACTACCGAGATCTCGCCCTGCTGTGTGCCCTGATCGATGATCCGTTCAGCATGGCTGCCGGGTTCACGAGGAAGGATCGCCAGCGCATTCGCTCGGCGGTCGCGCTCATGGATGCGCGGCACCCGGCGTGGCCTCTCGTCCCAACAGGGATCCGAACGCAAGGACAACTGGCCTTCGCGGTGCTCTCTTCGGGGTGAGCCGACGTGCGCGCGGACAGGGGCGGACGGCATACGGGACGGCGGTTTGGGTCGCCACGGAAGGTGACACCTCCGTAGGGTGACGCCATGGACTGGAATGCCTATGACGCTGCCCTGTTCGATCTCGACGGGGTCCTGACCCCGACGGCCGAGGTGCACATGCGCGCCTGGGACGAGATGTTCAACGCCTACCTGACATCCAAGGGCATCGACGAGCCCTACACGGACGAGGACTACTTCGCCCACGTCGACGGGCGCCCGCGCTACGACGGCGTCCGCGCGTTCCTCGAGTCGCGCGGGATCGAGCTTCCTGATGGAGACCCCTCGGACAGTCCGGAGGAGGAGACCGTGAGCGGGCTGGGTAACCGCAAGAACGACGCCTTCAACGCGGTCCTCGAGCGGGACGGTGTGGAGGCGTATGCCGGGTCGCTGGCTCTGCTCGATGCCCTCGCCGAGCGCGGAACGAAGATGGCCGTGGTCTCCTCGTCGAAGAACGCACCGGCGGTGCTCGAGGCGGCCGGGATCGCCGACCGCTTCCCCGTGGTCGTGTCGGGGGCGGTCGCCGCGGAGCTGGGGCTGCCGGGCAAGCCGGCACCGGACACCTTCCTCCACGCGGCGCAGGAGCTGGGGGTGAGCAAGGAGCGATCCGTCGTGCTCGAGGACGCGACGTCGGGAGTTCGCGCAGGGCGCGACGGTGACTTCGGACTCGTGATCGGGGTGGACCGGGGCGCCGGAGCCGACGGACTGACCGAAGCTGGAGCGGATCTCGTCGTCCAGGACCTCCAGGAGCTGGTTCCGTGAGGCTCGACTTCGACGGGACCGACCCGCTGGACCGCCAACGTTTCCCCGCGGACGAGTGGCGGCTGGTCGAGACCTTCCCGAGCGACAACGACCTCGGTCTGACAGAGACGCTCTTCGCGATCGGCAACGGCTACCTCGGCATGCGCGGCAACCCGCCCGAGGGGCGACCGTCTGCTACGCACGGCACGTTCGTCAACGGCTTCCACGAGACCTGGGACATCCACCACGCCGAGCAGGCGTTCGGGTTCGCGCACACCGGGCAGACGATCGTCAACGTCCCCGACAGCAAGGTCATGAAGCTCTATGTCGACGACGAGCCGCTGCTGCTGTCGACGGCCGACCTGGTCGAGTACGAACGATCCATTGACTTCCGCGACGGTGTCCTTCGGCGTCACCTCGTGTGGCGGACGCCGTCGGGCAAGGTCGTCCGGGTCGACACGAGCCGGATGATCTCGTTCACTGAGCGGCACCTGGCGATCCTGACGATCGAGGTGACGATGCTCTCCGGCGACGCGCCGGTCGTCATCTCGAGCCAAATCCTCAACCGCCAGGACGGCGCGGACGAATATCAGGACCGCGACGCCATGGCCAAGAAGGACGCAGGGTGGGACCCTCGCAAGGCTGGCGCCTTCACGTCCAGAGTCCTTGAGCCGCAGGGAGACTGGCACAGCGACCGTCGCATGATCCTCGGCTACAAGTGCGCCCGCTCGGGCATGACCCTCGCGGTCGGCGCGGACCACGCGATCGAGACCGACAACGTCGTCGAGGAGCTCCTCGACACCGAACCGGACCTGGGCAAGAAGGTCTATCGGGTCGATGCAACAGAGGGACGCACGATCCGTGTCACCAAGGCAGTGGCCTACCACTCGTCCCGCGGCGTGCCGGCCCGTGAGCTGTTCGACCGGTGCCGCCGCACCCTGGATCGCGTCCGGCGCGACGGCGTCGCGGCGCAGGTCGAGCAGCAGCGCGAGTGGGTGGGGGAGTACTGGCGCAACGCCGATGTCCGGGTGGACGGTCACCCCGAACTCCAGCAGGCCATCCGGTGGAACCTCTTCCAGATCGCCCAGGCGGCCGCCCGCGCCGACCAGCTCGGCGTGGCCGCCAAGGGGGTCAGCGGGAGCGGCTATGAGGGTCACTACTTCTGGGACACCGAGATCTATGTCGTGCCGTTCCTCTCATACACCTTCCCCACGGCTGCCAAGAATCTCTTGCGCTTCCGGGTCAACCTCCTCGACCACGCACGCCAACGTGCCCGGGAGCTCGCCCAGCGCGGCGCCCTCTTCCCGTGGCGCACGATCAACGGGCTCGAGGCCTCGGCCTACTACGCCGCCGGGACCGCGCAGTACCACATCGATGCCGACGTGGCCTACGCCGTGGCGCGCTACGGGGATGCCACGGGGGACTCCGACTTCCTCAGCCGCGACGGGGCCGAGATCCTCGTCGAGACCGCGCGCATGTGGGCGGACCTCGGGTTCTGGCGCGAGGACGGCGGGCGCACGTTCCACATCCACGGCGTCACCGGACCCGACGAATACACCACCGTCGTCAACAACAACCTGTTCACCAATGTCATGGCGCGGTTCAACCTCGAGCGAGCCGCGGCGGCGGTGAAGCAGCTGCGCGAGGGCGACCCGACGGCATACGCCCGACTTTCGTCCCGGCTCCAACTGCGCGAGGAGGAGATCACGGAATGGGAGGACTGCGCGGCGGGGATGGCGATCCCCTTCGACGACGACCTCGGCATCCACCCGCAGGACGAGAACTTCCTCGATCGCGAGATGTGGGACCTCTCGCACACACCGCCGGACAAGCGACCTCTGCTCCTCAACTACCACCCGCTCGTGATCTATCGGTTCCAGGTGCTCAAGCAGGCCGACGTCGTGCTCGCCCTGTTGCTCCAGGGTGACCGGTTCACGCAGGAGGAGAAGCGCCGCAACTTCGAGTACTACGACCCCATCACGACCGGCGACTCGTCCTTGAGTGCTGTCGTCCAGTCGATCATCGCGGCGGAGGTGGGGCACCACCAGCTGGCCATGCACTACTTCCTGTCCGGGCTCTTCGTCGACCTGGCAGACCTCCACGGCAACACCTCGGACGGGGTGCACATCGCCTCGGCCGGTGGGGTCTGGAATGCACTCGTCTACGGCTTCGCGGGAATGCGCGACTACGGTGAGGGACTGCACTTCGATCCTCGTATGCCGTCCGGCTGGCCGCGCTTGTCGTTCCCGATCCGCGTGCGAGACAGTCGAATTCGAGTCGAAGTCGAGCAGGACTCGATCACCTTCACGCTCGACGGAGGTGAAGCCGTTTCGGTCTTCGTTCGTGAGGCTGAGGTCGCGCTGACGCCTGGGCACCCCGTGCGGGTGGCGCTCGCGGACCAAGGGCCACGGCTCACGCACCTCGTGCCCCGCACCCCGGAACCTGTCGTGCGCCCGGACGGGTCCGTCATCACCGTCGGAGTGCCGACCGACCCCGAGACCCTGGCCGAGGAGGCTGCCGCGCAGGCGTCGGCTCAGTCGAGTTCGACCGTCCCGCCGGCGCGCCAGTAGACCCCGTCGCGGCGGTCGAGGAATCCCTCTTCGACGAGATAGCGGCGGAGCGCCGCGTGGTCGGGGTGGCGTCGCTGGAGGATGGTGTTGACGTCAGCCTCCGGGTAGATCTCGCCCAGCCCGAAGTCCTGGGCGATGAGGTCGAGGACGACGAGCCGCTTGGCGATCTTCGTCGGGATCGATGAGAGTCGTCCGTCTGCCCCGACGAAGGCGCGCAGGACGGCGTCACGATGGGCAAGGGCTTCGGTGAGGCTGGGACGGTGCATGGAGTCGAACCTAGACAGCGGCTGGGTCCGACGCCAGCGCGTTCTTCGGAGCGACCCGGCGGTGTCCTAGGCTGCGGGTCATGACGTCGGTGAGGCTGCGGATCGATCTGGCCTATGACGGGACCGACTTCTCCGGCTGGGCTGCACAGCCGGGTCGGCGGACCGTCGAGGGGGAGTTGTCCACGGCGCTCACCACGTTGCTCAGGTCTCCGGAACCGGTGCGGCTCACCGTCGCCGGACGGACGGACGCCGGAGTGCATGCTCGTGGTCAGGTCGTTCACGCCGACGTCGATGAGACCTTGTATGCCGTCTTGCCCGGTCGGTCGTCCCGCTCACCGGAGGAGGCAGCGCGAACCCGACTGGCCGGCATACTGCCGTCCGACATCGTCGTGCGGGAGGTGCGCCGGGCGCCCGAGGGGTTCGACGCGCGGTTCTCGGCTGTGCAGCGGCGATATCTCTATCGGCTGTGCGATCGCACCGGATCGCTCGACCCGCTGCGCCGGCACGACACGGTCGTGCTCAAGGACCCGCTGGACGTGGATGGGATGGATCGCGCCGCACACCACCTCGTCGGGCTGAACGACTTCGCGGCGTTCTGCAAGAAGCGGGACGGTGCGACAACGGTCCGGACCCTGCTCGACTATCGCTGGGAGCGACTCGGCGACGGCACCCTGGCGGCAACAGTCGTGGCGGATGCCTTCTGCCACAGCATGGTTCGCGCGCTCGTGGGTTCCGTCGTGCCCGTGGGGCTGGGGCGAGAGGGAGTCGACTTCCCGCGTGAGGTGCTGGTTGCCCGGTCGCGCGACCCGCGCGTCAAGGTCATGCCGGCGCACGGACTGTCGCTCGAGGAGGTCACCTACCCGCGCGACGCGGATCTGGCCGCGCGGGCCGAGGAGGCGCGAGCTACCCGGACCCTCGACGACTGAGGTTGGCGGGGGCACCCCTTCCCGGACTGGGAATTGCGTTGTGTCAGAACCACTTCGCGAAGGACTGGTAGCGAGAGAAGCCTGCACCGACATCCATGGTGCCGCTGGCCCACTGGCCCTTGCCCAACCAGCCGTAGGACCACTGGAAGGTACCGACGGGGCCTCGGTATTCATTGGTCGCGTTGGGGTGGCACATGTGCGCGCAGTAGCGGTCGACCCAGTCCCCGAAGGCGCGACCCGGCGCGGAGTGGCCGACGGGTGCGTACTGGCTTCCGGGCAGGCCGAGGTCCGTGGTGCTGACGACTCGGTGCACGGTGCGGTGATCGCTGTTCGTGTATTGCGAACCGGTGCCGGTGGCGTTGTAGTAGCCGCCCACGACGACGTCCCCCTCAAGGGCCGTGGGGAAGAGGGCGGCGCGCTGCAGCCGAACGTTCTCCAACGCCCACAGGACCTCATCAGGGGCGATGCTGCCCATGTCGAACGCGATGAGTGCACTGTTGGCGCCCACTGCCACGTCGAAGTAGTCGGCTGTCGCGGTCGTCAGGTTCTCACTCTTGTGCGTGGGTGTCGGGAGGAGCCGACCGTCGAACGTCACGGGGACGCCCTTGCGGCGGACGAAGCGTGGAGTCTCGGCCAGGCCCGACTTCGTGAGGTGCTGGACCCAGCTGTCGAGTCGCTGCTGGCGACACTTGTTCGAGTACAGGGTGCCGATCGGCTGCGGTTGGGGGACGTACTCGAGGTGCGACCACGGGTTCGAGACGGGCTTGCCGTTGCACGCGATCGTGGTCTCGCCGCGGGTCAGGACGATGAAGACGTCGTAGCGGCCGGGATCGGGCCGGGCCACCGAGATGGACGACATCTCGTCGTCCGGGTGCACGATGACGTTGTAGCGCAGCACCCGACCGGATTCCGGTGTCCACCAAGAGACGCGACGCCCCGAGTCGACGGTGGCACGAGGCGCGGAGCTGCCGCCGCCATCGAGCAGCAACGGGCTCCGCTGCGCACCCGCAAGCGCGCCGGCCGCGAGGGCGTCCGGGAAGTTCTTGCCGGTCGCGAGCACGAGTGCTGGGGTGGTGGGCGCGAAGACGCGGTTGCTCACCGCGGCCGCGGTGTCGAAGCGGCTCGTGCCGGACAGCCGCTCGACGGTGCCACCGGTCGCCTGCCGGATCTGGCTCACGACTCGGTCGCTCACCACGCCCGGACCGCCCACGACGAAGGTGCGGGCCGGCTTGCGCTGGCGCAGCTCGGCGGCGGTGGGGGCCGAGAGGTCGGTGCCTGCCGTGAGCAGCAGCGGGGCTCCGAGTCGGGCTGCTGCCGGACCGGCGCTGAGGGCGTCGGGGAAGTTCGCACCGGTGGCGACGAAGGCGTTGTCGGAGCTCTCCGGGGTCAGGCGTGAGACGGCAGCCGCCGTCTCGTAGCGGCTGCCACCGGCAATGCGCAGCACGCTGGCCTGAGGCAGGATCTCCTGGATCTGCAGAACCACACCTTCGGAGACGGCGCCCGGGCCGCCGATGACGTGGACGGTGGTCGGTTCGAGCCTGATGAGCTCGTCCTGAGTGGGGAGGGGCAGCGACTGCGATGCGGTCAGCAGCAGGGGAGCCTCGCGCCCACCGGCGACTGCCGAGGCGGCCAACCCGTCGGGGAAGTTCTCACCGGTCGCGATCAGGACCTCATCGGCGCCGGACGGCCAGCCTGTGCTGGCCACGGCAGCCGCTGTGGCGTAGCGGCTCTGACCGGCGATCCGCGTCTCGACGCGGTCGGTCGCGTGCGCGACCTCCTGGGAAGCGTTCTGCGAGACCACGAGTGGGCCACCTGCGACGTAGAGGTGGCCGGCGGAGCGGTTCTCCGAGGACGTCGCGGCCGGCGCCGCGGCGGTCGTGGCCCGTGCAGCGGAGGGCGCAGCGGAGGCGGCGGTGGCTCCGGCGGCCAGTGCCAGGCTCAGCGCACCGGCTCCGACCACTCCCACGCGTCGTCGGGCACGGCTCATCAGACGGTCTCCTCGCAAGCTTTCGGGCCCGCACACGAGCAGCGACGGTTCCCTGCTCGTCACCCCGTCGTGCGCGCTCGGAGGGAACTATAGGCGGGTCTGGACCGCCCGATTCACCGTTCGGGAAATTCCGCCCGACTCAGCGGGAGATGTGCACGTCATTTCCGCGCAAGTGGGCCTGGAATCCGTCAGGGCGGACCGACACCGAAGTGAGAGCCATGCCGTCCGGGACTCCTTGCACCGTGTGCCGAATCGTCACGAGCTGGCGGACGATGGCGGACGCGGCGCTGTCGAGCCAGTCGGGGCCGTCGAGGTCGATGGTTTGGGGCGTGATGACCAGCTGGCCACCCTCGGCTCGAACCCGTCCGGTGGCGCGCACCTGAATGTCGCGGCCCAGCGCGCTCACGGTGCGACGCAGCCCGGTGAGCCCGTCGTCGGCGGCGTACAGCTCCACGCCGTCTCCGATTTGCGACGCAGCAGTCTCGAACGGCAGCGCCGCGTCGATGTCGAGACGAGTGGCGCGCAGGCCGTCCTCCGTGAGCGTGATCCCCGTGCCGACGGCGGTGACGTCCTCGAGCCCCCCGTCTCCGGTGACGACCTGGGCGCTCGTGAGCCGAACGTCCCCGAGCCACGTCTCGCCCTTGCCAAGGTCGGTGGGAGCTGATGGGCGGGCGGTAGGACTCGCGGACGGGACGCGGACGTCAGACCCAGACCCGGGGCTGCCCACGGACCACACCAGGACAAGGGCAGCGACGACGATGGCCACGAGGGTGGTGGCGGCGCCCAGCACGAACTGCTTCACCCCCGACATCCTGCCTTGTGTGGCCCAGTGCGGCCGCTGGCTCGCGCTGGGGCACGCAAGGCGAGGTTTGGGGTTGAGGTAAAGCGTTTACGCAGATAGCCTCCTCCCAGTTCTTTGTGACTGCGCCGTCGGTCCCATGAGAACTACGCCCGGGCACCAACGGTGGTGTCGCGGCGACTTTGGAGGAGCAACGATGCCCAGTCCACGCCGTCTGTCTGCCGTCGCTGCTGGTGCCGCTCTCATCGCCGCACCCCTCGTGGGAGCCGTTGTTCCCGCGGCAGCCGAGACCGTGTCCGTCGCCCTCGTGGGATCGCTTCAGTCCGAGCTCGGGTGCCCCGACGACTGGCAGCCGGACTGCAACGCCACGGACCTGGCGCGCGTCGGCGACACCACGGCATACACGAAGTCGTTCACGGTCCCCGCTGGGACCTACGAATACAAGGTCGCCCTCAACGACTCGTGGGACGTCAACTACGGCGCGGGCGGTGCCCTGGACGGTGCCAACCTCCCGCTCGTCCTCGAGGGTCCGGCAACGCTGAAGTTCACCTACGACGACGTCTCGCACGTCGTGAGTCTCACGGCGGAGGGCGTGGGTGGCGGCACCACGGCCGCCGACGCAGCGCTCGCGAAGGACTCGCTGAGGTCGCCGCTCACCCGCGAACGGTTCTACTTCCTCATGGCCGACAGGTTCGCCAACGGTCGCACCGACAACGACCGCGGTGGGCTGACCGGGGGCCCGCTCCAGACCGGGTTCGACCCGACGCACAAGGGCTTCTACCACGGCGGCGACCTCGCCGGCGTGATGAGCAAGCTCGACTACATCAAGGGACTGGGCACGACGGCCATCTGGCTCACGCCGAGCTTCAAGAACAAGCCTGTCCAGGGGAAGCCGGGTGAGGAGAGCGCCGGCTACCACGGCTACTGGATCACCGACTTCACCCAGATCGACCCTCACCTCGGCACCAACGCGGAGATGAAGGCCCTCATCGCGGCGGCGCACAAGAAGGGCATGAAGGTCTTCTTCGACATCATCACCAACCACACGGCCGACGTCATCGACTACGAGGAGCAGCAGTACACCTACCGGTCGAAGCGGAGCGCGCCCTACAAGATGGCCGACGGCACCGTCTTCGACGACCGCGACTACGTGAACGAGACGTTCCCCGAGATGGACCCGGCGACGTCGTTCCCGTACACGCCGTTCTTCCACGAGGGTGACGAGGACGCCAAGACGCCGGCGTGGCTCAACGACCCGCTGATGTACCACAACCGCGGCGACTCGACGTTCGCCGGCGAGTCCTCGACCTACGGCGACTTCATCGGGCTCGACGACCTCTTCACCGAGCGCCCCGAGGTCGTCGAGGGCATGGGCGAGATCTACAAGACGTGGGTCGACCTCGGCATCGACGGCTTCCGCATCGACACGGTCAAACACGTCAACATGGAGTTCTGGCAGAAGTTCATGCCCGATCTGCTGGGGCACGCAGCCAAGAGCAACGAGGACTTCTTCGCCTTCGGTGAGGTGTTCGACGGCAACCCGGCGGTGATGTCCGAGTACACGACCCGCGGCAAGCTCCAGGCCACCCTCGACTTCGGCTTCCAGCAGCAGGGCGTCGACTTCGCCAAGGGCAACTCCGCCAATGTCCTCGCCGACTTCTTCGCCAAGGACGACTGGTACACCGACGCGGACAGCAACGCCTACCAGCTGCCGACCTTCCTCGGGAACCACGACATGGGCCGCGCGGCGATGTTCCTCAAGGAGGTGAGCGGGGACGAGGCGGAGCACCTCGCCCGCGTGAAGTTCGCCGAGTCGCTCATGTTCGCGACGCGCGGCCAGCCAGTGACCTACTACGGAGACGAGCAGGGCTTCATCGGCACCGGCGGCGACCAACTGGCGCGCGAGGACATGTTCGCCAGCCAGGTCGACATCTACAACACCGAGGACGTGCTCGCCGGGCCGGAGGGGTCACGCGACCGCTACGCGACCGACCACCCGCTGTATGAGCACATCCGGGCGCTCGCCTCGGTGCGAGCCAAGCATCCGGCCCTCGCCGACGGTGCCCAGGTCCTGCGCCACGCCGCCGACGGGGCCGGCATCTTCGCGGTGTCTCGGGTGGACGCGGGCAACAAGGTGGAGTACGTCGTGGCCGCCAACAACGCGACGTCGGCTCGGACAGCGTCGTTCCCGACGTGGAGCAAGGGCAAGGGTGTGGTCTTCACTCCCGTGTCCGGCACGGACACTGCTGTGAAGCCCGCAGCCGACGGCTCCTTGTCGGTCACGGTGCCACCGCTCACCGTGAGCGTGTGGCGGGCCAACAAGCCGATCTCGACCGCCGGTGCGGCTCCGACGATCGAGCTGTCGATTGGTGATGCCAACACGGTGGCCGGTCGTGCCGAAGTCGCGGCGGACGTCGCGGCGAGCACCTTCGCGCAGACGACCTTCCTCTACCGGCCGCTGGGAACCACGCAGTGGCGCACGATCGGGACCGACGACAACGCACCCTTCCGGGTGTTCCACGACGTTGCCGGTATGCCGGTGGGCTCGGTGCTCGAGTACCGCGCGGTCGTGCGTGACGCGGCCGGGCGCGTGGCCGCCGACTCGACGTGGGCCTCGGTCGTCACCGAGTCCACCGGTGGCTCGACAGAGGGCGAGATCGGGGACCCGTCGGCGACCCAGCCGGGTGCCGTCGCGGTGGCCGGAACCCACAACTCCGAGATGGGCTGCCCGGCGGACTGGGAGCCGTGGTGCGACAACGCCCAGCTCACGCTCGACGCGGACGACCAGATCTGGAAGAAGTCGTTCACGGTGCCGGCCGGACCGTACTCCTACAAGGCCGCTCTCGACCGCGCCTGGACCGAGAACTACGGCGAGAGGGGTGTGCGTGACGGCGCCAACATCTCCTACGAGACCGACGGCACCGTGTCGTTCTACTACGACCCGACGACGCACTGGGCGACGTCGGACGAGGAGACCGACATCGTCACGGCGCCGGGGTCGTTCCAGTCCGAACTCGGCTGCCCGGCCGACTGGTCCCCGGACTGCATGCGCCCGTGGCTGCAGGACAAGGACGGCGATGGTGTCTTCACCTGGGCGACGACGAGGATCCCCGCGGGCTCGTGGACCTTCAAGGTCGCCCATGGGCTCTCGTGGGATGAGAACTACGGCGACGGCGGTGTCCCGAACGGCGGCAACCTCACCGTGACCGTGCCGAGTGACGGGGCAAGGACGAACTTCGCCTACGACTCGTCGACGCATCGCACCACGGTGACGAGCACCAGTCCGTGAACGGCGTTTCGTGCCGCTAGTCCATCCCGGCCAGTTGCCGCATCCGGGCCAACCCCGGCTCCATGAACTGTCGGAACCGTTCCTGTGTCGCGGACAGCTCCGGCGACACCTGCCGCGCTGCTGAGACAGCGGCGGGATTCAGCGGGACCTCGTTGGACCACGTCCGCAGATCGGGGGCGGAGGTGAAGGCGAGTGACGCGAGGGTGCCGAGCACGTTCATCCGCGGCCAGTCCTCCATCGTGTTGGAGTACGGCGAAGGCGGGCAGAGCCGGTTCTTCTCCTCATCCGAGTCGATGGTGGCCTCCGCATAGCCGGCCAGGGCCGCGCCGAAGCAGGGGAACCCGGTTCGGATCGGCTGGAGCGTGATCTCCGCACTGCCCCAGATCGGCACGAGAGGTGAGTACTGGAGTCCTGATGCAGCGCAGTGCACGACGACGGCGTCGCGAGCGATGGCGGCGTCGCCGTCCTCGAGCGAGAGTCGTCCGGATTCGACGCCACGGACGTGTCCGAGCCGGATGACGTCCTCGATGGTGCGGAGTTCGTCGAGTTCCCACTGGGCGAGTGTGGGCGTCTTGGCCATCGTGGGCATGACCGACGGGTCGATCCGAAGCATCACGCCCGCTGCTTCCATCCGCAGGAAGAGGTCGGTTGGCGAACTCGCGAGCGAAGCCGCCTCGAAGACGTCCGCTCCCAACCCCCAGAAGATCACCGGGTCGGGCTGGACCTTCGCACGGTTGAGCATCCAGGGGTCGCGCGATCGGACCCAGCGGATGGCGTCCGGGTCGACCCCGTTGCCGAGCAACCAGACGCAGGCGTCGGTTGCGGTCTTCCCGGCGCCGACGATGACGTACTGAGAGGCGGCCTCGCCGAGGGAAGCCAACTCGTTGACGGCCACCACGCGAACTCCGTCGCCCACTCGGAAGGGTGGCTCGGTCCGTGCGGGGATCGTGGGGGAGAGGTGGTGAGCGTTGACCACGCGACCGCGGACCACGTACTCCCGACCCGACAGCAACGAGACGAACCGGCCCTCGCCCCGATAGTCACAGGCCGGCATGAACGACACCTGGCCGGAGGACTGCAACCGCTCGCGCAGCACGCGGTCGTAGTACGCACAGACCTCCGGGGCACTCGCGCGCTCGGCCAGCCCGGCCTCGGGGCCGTCGCTCTGCAACCGCCCGCCGCCGAGCAGGGTCGAGGCCACGCCATAGAAGGCCGACGCCTGGTGGAGTCGGACGAAGGGATAGGCGTCGAGCCAGTGCCCTCCGGGGCCGTGTCGGCGGTCGATGATGACCACGGAGGCGTCGGAGTGCTCGGTCAGGGCGTCCGTGAACGCCATGCCCGTCGCACCAGCGCCGACGACGAGGTAGTCGGCCTCCAGCCGTTGCACCACAGAGCCATGCTCTTCCTCGGCCGCCACTCGGTCAATGAGGGAGGTCGCGTCGGCGTCAGGCTTCTGGGTTGACGGCGTACCGCAGGCGGACGAGGTCGGAGCCCTCCCATCGGTGGGTGTCGAGCAGCCGGAATCGAGCTGGCCCGGCGGCCTCGAACGCCGGGACGCCCCCGGCGCCAACGATCCCGGGACCGAACATGAGGTGGAGCTCGTCGACGAGGCCGTGTGCCAACAGGTCGTTCCAGAGCACGTGGCTCCCGAAGATGACGATGTCGCCGCCGTCCTCCTCAGCGCGCAACGCACGCACGACCTCGTGCGCCTCCGCGCGCGGGACGATCCGGGTCGAGTCGGCCCAGGGACCGGTCTCATCGGACGTGAGGGTGTCGGAGACGACGACCTTCTCCATCGCCGAGTTGAGCGTTGAGATCTCTCGCTCGAGTTCCGGTTGGTCGGCGTCGTCCTTGATGCCGGGCCAGTAGTCCACGAATCCCCGATAGCTCGTTCCACCGAGAAGCAGCGTGCTCGCGCCGCGCAGCAGTTCGGCGTTGTTCTCGCTGAACCCGGCATCGAACGGCATCACCATGACGTTGCCGCCCGGCCCGCTGAAGTGCCCGTCGAGAGAGACGATTTCGCTGACGATGACCTTGCGCACGATGTGCTCCTTGGGTTGTCGTCAATTCACCGTATGCCGTCCGCTCACGTCTGGGTCGGAGTCACCTCTGCGTTCGCGACCCGCTCCGTGGACGAGCGTTCGCGACGGCGGGCAGGCAGGAAGCAGGCGAAGCCGAGGGTGCTCACCACGCCGGCGACGATCATCGCGGTGGAGATCGAGGTGCGCGCGGCGAGGAGGCCGAGCATTGGGCCAGCGATGGCGCCGCCGGCCTGCATCACGAGGGAGCTCATCGACAGGACGGTCGCGCGGTTCTTCGACGACGCCTCGCGGTGCATGAGTCCCATGTAGGCAGGACTCGCGGCGCCATGCATGGTGTAGGTGAAGAGGTAGGCGATCAGGAGTGCCGCGGGCCCGAGTGCCAAACCCATGGCGACGACCCCGAGTCCGTTGATGACGCGTCCGAGGATGGCGGCTCGGACCAGTCCGAGGCGATCGGCGAGGCGTCCACCCAGCCAGGAGCCGAAGGAGAACAGGGCCCACCCACCGGCGGCGGCCGGCCCCATCCAGACACCCGCACGAGCCTCGGAGCCGAGGAGTTCGGCCAGCCGCAGCGGCATGAGCGTCTCGTAGGCCATCATCCCCGTCACCCAGAACACCTCGACGAGGACGAGGTTGCGGAGCACCCTGTTGGAGCGCAGCAGGCTCAGGCCGTCGCGGACGGCCCCGGGGGTGTCGCGCACCGACGAGCCGAGACGCGCTCGGAGGCGCCCCTCACTGCGAGGCGTCTCGCGCAGGAGGGCCATCGTGGCGACGAGATGGACGACGCACAGCGCGACGAAGACCTGGATCGGCAGCAGGAGCGCACTGGAGTCCTTGAAGGGATGCCACGCGACCAGTGCCCCCGACACGAGGGCGCCACCGCCCATGCCGACGCCCACCAGCACGCCCTGGATCGACATCGCCCCGTGCACGTCGCTGCCGGGGTCGCGTTCGTGGACGGTGTCGACGTACCACGCCTCCAGCGGACCGGAATCAAGGGCGCGGTAGACCCCCATGAGTCCGGCGGCGAGCGCGAACTGCCAGAACGACTGCGCGAACAGGTAGGCGATTCCGGCGACGATGTTGACGACCCCGGCGGCGAGCAGCACAGGTTTGCGTCCCAGGACGTCGGCGAAGCCGCTCGTCGGAAGTTCGAGCAGCAGGACCATGAGGCCCTGCGCGGTCATGAAGAGCGTGATCTGCTCGATCGAGAGCCCGCGCTCGAGGGCGACGAGGGCGAAGATCCCGACGACGAAGCCCACGGGGAGCCAACGCGTCGTCGAGAGAAGGTAGAAGACGCGCTTCGCTGCCGCGGGGGAGAGTGAGGTGCTCATGAGTCCTCGCCGCGGGGGATACGGTCGAGGTCGAGCGGATACGTCACGTTGTAGACCGCCAGCCGACGTGCGGCCGGATTGCCCTGTCCCACACGGCGATAGCGGTCGATGACGGCGTAGATCTCGGTCCTCATCGCTTGGAGCTGGTCGGGTGTCGCGATGACATAGGAGTCGCTCATCCCCGCGGCGTCGCGCCAGGCGCTGGGCCAGGCGGCCTCGACGTCGAGCCACTTCTCGAACTGCTCGGCGAAATGGCGCGTGTAGTCGCGCACGAGCCAGTTGAGTGCCGTCTCGGAGTCCTCATCGCCTGCGAAGTCGCTCGGCTCGTACTGGTGGCTCTCGGTGGCTGCTCGCCACAGGCGCCGCTTGCCCTCGCCCTCACCGGTGTCGGCGACGAGACCGACGGACTCGAGTTTGCGCAAGTGATAGCTCGTCGCGCCCGAGTTGGTGCCCAGCGCACTCGCGAGGGCGGTCGCGGTGGCTGGCCCGCCGCGCCGCAACGCGGAAAGGAGCCGCGACCGCAGGGGGTGGGCGAGCACCTTGAGTGACCTGGCGTCGAGCCGTAGGCCGGTCAGGCTGGTGTTCGTTTCGGGTAGATCAGAACTCATGCATGCACAATACCTATGCACACTGTGTTTGCACAACTATTCTGTATGCCGTTGCCAATCCGGTGTTTGCGCAGGTCAGCCCTTGTTTTGGGTCCCTTCGCGGTCGATTTGGGCGAGGGGGGAGGGATCCGTAAACTTGAGAACTGTTGTGCCGTGCGCCCTTCTCAGGGTGGCCCGAGAGAGCGAACCGCGAGGTTCGACCCTGGCGGGAGCACACGGCATACCCCTGAAGTCGTGAACTCGACCCGAGCGCGACCGCAGGTTTCCCGTTCCATCCACACGTTAGGTAACACCGTGCGTACCTTCTCCCCGAAGCCGGGCGACATCTCGCGCCAGTGGCACGTCATTGACGCCACTGACGTCGTGCTCGGTCGCCTCGCGAGCCAGACCGCGACGCTCCTCCGTGGCAAGCACAAGGCCACCTTCGCCCCCCACATGGACATGGGCGACTTCGTCATCATCATCAATGCCGACAAGGTGGCCCTCACCGGCGCCAAGGCCGAGCAGAAGAAGGCCTACCGCCACTCCGGCTTCCCGGGTGGTCTGCGCAGCCGCAACTACGTCGAGATGCTCGACAAGTTCCCCGAGAAGGCCATCGAGAAGGCCGTCCGCGGCATGCTCCCGCGCACCTCGCTGGGCCGTCAGCAGCTCACGAAGCTCAAGGTCTACGCCGGCTCCGAGCACCCCCACTCCGCCCAGCAGCCCAAGCCCTTCGAGATCACCCAGGTGGCCCAGTAATGACCGAGAACACCAACCTCGACACGACCGAGGCTGACTTCGGCACCGACGCTGACGACCAGGAGATCACCGAGTACACCTCGGAGTCCTCCGAGGACGTCGCCGCTGAGCCGGCCCGCCGCCCGTCCGCGTCCGCCCCCGGCGCCGCGACCGGTCGTCGCAAGCAGGCCGTGGCCCGCGTGCGCATCGTCCCCGGCACCGGTGAGTGGAAGATCAACGGCCGCACCCTCGAGGCCTACTTCCCCAACAAGGTCCACCAGCAGATCGTCAACGAGCCCCTCAAGGTGCTCGAGCTCGACGGCGCCTACGACGTGCTCGTGCGCGTCCACGGCGGTGGCCCCTCCGGCCAGGCCGGTGCCGTGCGCCTCGGTGTTGCTCGCTCGCTCAACGGTGTTGACGAAGAGCTGAACCGTCCCGCACTCAAGAAGGCTGGCTTCCTCACCCGTGACGCCCGCGTCCCGGAGCGCAAGAAGGCCGGTCTCAAGAAGGCCCGCAAGGCGCCTCAGTACTCCAAGCGCTGATCCTGGCGCTGCGGCGGCTCACCAGCCGTCGACAGTAGACAAAGTCCCGTGTCGCGAGTTCGCGCGCGGGACTTTGTCTACTCTCGACTGCTTTGCCGGTATGCCGTCCGCACCCCTTGCGGGGGTAGGTTGTCTCGTCGGTCCCTTTCGGGCCGGTGAGCTGAAAGCACGACGAAAGGCACGGCATACCCATGGCACGACTGTTCGGGACCGACGGGGTCCGAGGACTCGCGAACGTCGACATCACGGCCGAGCTGGCCATGCAACTCGCGGTGTCGGCGGCGCATGTCCTGGGCGCCGAGGCGCGGGCGGCCGGCCGCAAGCCCAAGGCCGTCGTGGGGCGCGACCCGCGTGCGTCGGGCGAGTTCCTCGGTGCGGCGGTCGTCGCCGGTCTGGCGTCTGCGGGCGTCGACGTGCACAACGTCGGCGTGTTGCCGACTCCCGCCGTCGCTTTCCTCACCTCCGACATGGACGCCCACTTCGGGGTCATGCTCTCGGCGTCGCACAACGCCATGCCCGACAACGGCATCAAGTTCTTCGCCGCCGGTGGGCACAAGCTCCCCGACGCGGTCGAGGACGAGATCGCTGCGGGGCTCGATCGCGTGTGGGAGCGCCCCACGGGCGCCCAGGTCGGCCGGGTCCACCAGAACCGTGCCGGGCAGGCGCGCTATGTGGCGCACCTGCTCGAGTCCATCCCGAACAACCTCGACGGACTCACCGTCGTCATCGACGGCGCGCACGGCGCGGCTTCGTCGGTGTCGCCCGAGGTCTTCCGCCTCGCCGGCGCCGAGGTGATCGAGATCGGCACCGAGCCCGACGGGCTCAACATCAACGACGGCTACGGGTCCACCCACCTCCAGCACCTCAAGGACGCCGTCGTCGCCAAGGGGGCCGACATCGGCATCGCGCACGACGGCGACGCCGACCGCTGCCTGGCCGTCGACGCCGAGGGCAACGAGATCGACGGGGACCAGATCATGGGCATCCTCGCCGTCGACATGAAGTCGCGGGGCGCGCTCCACGAGGACACCCTCGTGGCCACGGTCATGAGCAACCTCGGCCTCATCCAGGCGATGGAGCGCGAGGGCATCAAGGTCAAGCAGACGGGCGTGGGTGACCGCTACGTCCTCGAGGAGATGCGCGCGTCGTCGCACACCCTGGGCGGGGAGCAGTCCGGCCACGTCATCCTGCTCGAGCACGGCACGACCGGCGACGGCGTGCTCACCGGGCTCATGCTCGCGGCCCGCATGGTCGCGACCGGCAAGACCATCGCCGAGCTCGGCACCGTCATGACCCGACTTCCGCAGGTGCTCATCAACGTCAAGGGCGTCGACAAGGCCCGCGTCGAGACCGACGAGGGCGTCCAGGCGGCGGTCGCCGAGGCAGGCCAGCAGCTCGACGGGACCGGACGGGTGCTCTTGCGCAAGTCGGGCACCGAGCCGGTGGTGCGCGTCATGGTCGAGGCTGCGTCCGCAGAAGAGGCCCAGGAGGTCGCCGACCGCCTCGTCACGGTCGTCAAGGACCGCCTCACCCTGGCCTGACCGCGACTCGAGAGTAGACAAAGTCCCGCCCCCGTTCGCCGGGGGCGGGACTTTGTCTACTCTCGACGGTTGGCCGGTCAGCCGCCGCTGTAGTGGCCGTGGGTGTCGGCGGGCTTGACGAAGTTGTCGGCTGCGACCTCGCCGACGTGGCGCTTGGCGTATGCCGCGTCCTCGGCTCCCGCGTCGACGTGCGTCGGGTCGAGCACCCGCTGCAGGAAGGTCTTGGTGCGCTCCTCCTGCGGGTCGCCGATGACCTGCTCCGGGTCGCCCTCCTCGACGATGACCCCACCGTCCATGAAGATCACGCGGTCGGCGACTTCTCGCGCGAACGCCATCTCGTGGGTGACGACGAACATCGTCATGCCGTCGTTGGCCAGGCGCCGCATGACCGAGAGGACGTCACCGACGAGCTCGGGGTCGAGGGCTGACGTCGGCTCGTCGAAGAGCATGAGCTTGGGGTCCATCGACAGGGCGCGCGCGATGGCGACCCGCTGCTGCTGGCCACCGGAGAGCTGAGCGGGGTAGGCGTCGGCCTTCTCGGACAGCCCAACCTTTTCGAGGTTCTCGCGCGCCTTGGCCTCTGCCTCGGCCTTGCTCCGCTTGAGCACGGTCATCTGCGCCATGGTGCAGTTGCCGAGGACGGAGAGGTGCGGGAAGAGGTTGAACTGCTGGAAGACCATGCCCATGTTGCGGCGGATGGCGTCGATGTCGCAGTCCGGATCCGTGACCTCGTCACCGCCGACCTTGATGGAGCCGCTCGTCGGCTCCTCGAGCAGGT
Organism: Knoellia sinensis KCTC 19936; assembly: GCF_000768705.1. Lineage (GTDB taxonomy): Bacteria > Actinomycetota > Actinomycetes > Actinomycetales > Dermatophilaceae > Knoellia > Knoellia sinensis. The sequence continues at coordinate 90,897 of NZ_AVPJ01000003.1, read as the reverse complement.
TGATGCAGCGCAGGAAGGTCGACTTGCCCGAGCCGGACGGGCCGATGACACAGACGACCTCGCCCTGCTTGATGGTCGCGTTGAGCCCCTGGAGGACGTGGTTGCTGCCGAACGACTTGTGGAGGTCCGTGACCTCGACGATCGCGGCCCCGGTGCGGGTGCTGGATGCGGTCATGCTCAGCGCTCCTTCTTCTGACGGGCTTCCATCCGGCGCACGAGATATGACAGCGGGAGGGTGATGATGAGGTAGCAGAAGCCGGCGACCACGAGCGGCGTGAGGTTGACGTTCGAGCTCGAGAGGTCGCGGCCGTACTTCGTCAGCTCGTAGCCACTGGCCGAGAGGCCGAGGACGTAGACGAGCGAGGAGTCCTTGACCAGGAGGATGACCTCGTTGGTCAGCGGCGGGGTGATGATCCGGAACGCCTGGGGGAGGACGATCTTGCGCGTGGCGGCACCGGACGGCATACCCAAGGACCGCGCCGCTTCGATCTGGCCCTTGGGAACGGCCTGGATGCCTGCGCGGATCGTCTCGGCCATGTAGGCCGACGCGACGAGACCGAGGGCGACCCAGACGGTGCCGTAGGGGTCGAACGGGATGAGCAGGCCTTCGAACGCCAGGGGCAACAGGCTGAAGGCGATGAAGACCACGATGGCCGGCAAACCCCGGAAGAACTCGATCCAGGTCGACGCAATCCACCGGTAGGGGGCCACCGACGACAGGCGCATGAGGGCGAGGATCGTGCCGAGGATCAGGCCGATGACGAACGCACCGGCGGTGTAGATGATCGTGTTCTTGAGCGCGTTGGGCAGGCCCTCGGTGAGGGTCAGTTTGATCATGTCGGTGCGGAAGAAGGCGCTCTGGATCTGCTCCCAGTTCGCCGTGAGCGCGAAGACGACCAGGACGATCGCCAGAAGGGCGTACTGCGCCCAGCGGATGCGTTGCGCGCGTTTGCGCGGGGACAGCTTCTTCTTGGTGGGTGCTTCTTCAGTGATGGTCGTGCTCATGGGTCCTCCTGCCGACCGACGTGTGGACTCGGGGCGCACACGCCGAGGGCGGCGGGCCGGTCGAAACCGTACCGCCGCCCCCGACGTAGCGGAAGGGTCACTTCGGGGCGTCGACCCCGAACCACTTCTTGTAGATCGTGTTGTAGGTGCCGTCAGCCTTGGCTTCCTTGAGGGCCTCGTTGGCGGCGTCGATGATCTTCTGCGCGTTCGGGTCGTCCTTCTTGACCATCAGGCCGTACTGCTCGCCCGTCTCGAACTCGGTGACGACCTCGGTCGTGGGGTTGTCCTTGACGTAGTCGAGGAGGGGACCGTTGTCGTTCACGGCGCCGTCGACGCGGCCGGCGAGGACACCGGCGAGCTGGGTCGGGAGGTCCTCGAAGACCACCGGGGTGTAGCCGTTGGCGGCCTTGTTCTCCTCGGCGTAGCTCTGACCCGTGGTGTCGGTCTGGACACCGAGCTTCTTGCCCTTGAGCCCGGCGAGGTCCTTGATGCCGGAGTCCTTCTTGACGATGAGGGCCTGGGTGGCCTCGAAGTAGGGGTCCGAGAAGAGGACGGCCTTCTTGCGCTCGTCCGTGATCGTCGTCGCGCCGTAGCCGATGTCGCACTTCTTGGCGGCGAAGGCGGCACCGGACGTGATCGTCGCGAACTCGATGTCGACGACTTCCTGCTCGAGGCCGAGCTTCTTGGCGACGAGGTCCGTGAGGTCGACGTCGAAGCCGACGACGTCGGCGCCTTCCTTGTGCTCGAACGGCTTGTACGAGAGGTGCGTGCAGGCCGTCAGCTTGCCGTCGGCGACGGTGGTGACGCCGCTGGCGTTGGTGGCGGCGGGCTCTGCGTCGCCGTCGTTGGAGCCACAGGCCGCGAGGCCCAGGACGGAGACGAGGGCCACGGCGGCGAAGGTGCCGGCCCGGCGGGTGCGTGAGGTGCTCACGGGTACTCCTTGGTGACTGTTGATGTTGTCGACATACGAGCGACTGGCGCCGACCCTACCCACCGCACCCGGGCTACCGGCGAAAACGGCACCGAAAAGCCCCCGAACCGTGACCTGATCCTTCTCCCCGACATCGTTCAGGGCACGTTCAGGTGTCCTTCAGGAATGGTGGGAACTGATGATCCGCGCGTACTCCCTCCCCGAGTCCTTGACCGTGCGTTCCTGGGTGTCGTAGTCGACGTGGACGATGCCGAAGCGCTTGTCATAGCCGAAGGCCCACTCGAAGTTGTCCATGAGCGACCAGGCGAAGTAGCCGCGGACGTCGGCGCCGTCATCGATCGCCTGCCGCGCGGCGTCCAGATGCGAATGCAGGTATGCCGTCCGCTCACCGTCGTGGACCGCCTTGCCTTCCGGGCCGGTCTCGACGACATCGGGCCAGGCCGACCCGTTCTCGGTGATGTAGATGGGCAGGCCGGACTCCTGGGCCGAGCGCATGATGATGTCGTGGTGCCCCTGGGGTGAGATCTCCCAACCCATGTCTGTGAGCGGGGGGCGGGGGGCGACGTCCTCGACTCCGTCGCACCCCGGGAGCAGGTGCTTCGCACCTTCGGCGTGACGCACACGTGTGGGGAAGTAGTTGTTCACCCCGAGGTTGTCGAGCGGTGCACTGATGGTCTCGAGGTCGCCGTCCTGGATGAAGGCATGGTCCGTGAGGTGCGAGGTGTCCTCGAGCATCCCGTCCGGGTAGGTCCCGTGGAACAGGGGCGAGAAGAAGATGCCGTTGTACGCGTTGTCGGCCCGGCGAACGGCGTCGAGGTCGGCCTCCGTGGGCTCGTCCGGCCCCCACACCTGCGACGGGTTGAGGGTGATCGACACTTCTGCCTCGGGACAGTTCTCACGGATGACCGGCACCGCCGTGCCGTGGGCCAGCATGAGGTGGTGGGCGGAGACGAGGCCCTCGACCGGGTCGGTGTGCCCGGGGGCGTGCTGGCCGATCGAGTAGCTCAGGAACGAGGAACACCAGGGCTCGTTGAGGGTGGTCCAGTTGGTCACGCGATCGCCCAGGGCGCCGACGACGGCTGCCGCGTAGTCGGCGAACCAGTCCTTGACGTCGCGGTTGAGCCACCCACCCCGGTCATCGAGAACTTGGGGGAGATCCCAGTGATAGAGAGTGACGAAGGGGCGAATCCCATTGTCCAGCAACGTGTCCACGAGTCGGGAGTAGAAGTCGATCCCAGCCGGGTTGATCGCGCCCGTGCCCGTGGGTATGACCCTGGGCCACGCCACTGAGAACCGGTAGGCGTCGAGGCCCAACTCCTTCATCAGCGCCACGTCCTGCGGCATCCGTCGGTAGTGGTCGCACGCCGGCTCGCCCGTGTCCTTGTTGGCGACCTTGCCGTCGATCTCGCAGAACGTGTCCCAGATCGAGGGGGAGCGGCCGTCCGCGGTCGTCGATCCTTCGATCTGGAAGGACGCCGTGGCTGCGCCCCACAGGAAGCCCTCCGGAAACCTCGTCTGGAACGTCATGACGCAACGCTAGCCCTGTCCGGGCGGGTGGGGCAGGGTGTTCTCCATGCCCCACGAAGCAGTGAACGAGACCTTGTACACGATCGCCGCGACCGCCAAGGGCGGGCGCGCCGGCCATGTCACGAGCGAGGACGGAGCGGTCGACCTCCCGCTCGGCAAGCCCGGGAGCAAGGCCAACCCCCGGGCCAACCCCGAGAGCTTGTTCGCGGCCGGGTTCGCGGCCTGCTTCGGCAACGCACTGAACAGCATCGCGAGACACCAGGGCCTCGACACCACCGAGTCGACGGTGACCGCGAAGGTCACCCTCGGCAAGACGGACACGGGCGTGGGTCTTGCGGTCGAGCTCGAGGCCCTCGTCCCCGGCGTGGACGAGGACACGGCCCAGGCGCTCATCGCGGCCGCGCACCAGGCGTGCCCCTACTCAAAGGCGACCGCCGGCAACATCGACGTGACCGTCACCGGACGGGCGGTCTGATCATGGCCACGGTGACGATCATCGGCGGGCACGGCAAGATCGCGCTTCGCCTGGCGCGGCTGCTGTCCGAGCGCGGACACAAGGTCACCTCCTGGATCCGCAACGCGGCTCATGCTGGCGACGTCAGGGACGCGGGCGCGGCCTCGGCGGTCCTCGACGTCGAGTTCCTGTCCATCGACGAGATGTCGGACGCACTGCGCGGGGCCGACGTTGTCGTGTGGTCGGCGGGGGCAGGAGGCGGGAACCCCGAGCGCACGGTGGCGGTCGATCGCGAGGCGGCGATCCGCTCCATGGAGGCTGCCCTCGAAGCGGGCGTGGCGCGCTACGTCATGGTGTCCTACTTCGGTGCCGGCCCGGATCACGGTGTGCCCGAGGACAACGCCTTCTTCCCCTACGCCCAGGCCAAGACCGATGCCGACGCCCACCTGAGCTCGACTGACCTGTCCTGGACGATCCTCGGACCGAGCACTCTCTCCGACGAGGCCGGCACGGGCCGGATCGAGGTCGGGGGCGAGGGCACTGGTGTCAGGGGCGCGAAGGTGACTCGGGACGACGTGGCGAGCGTGGCGGCATACGTCATCGAGCACCAGGGTTTCGAGGGCAGGACGATCCTCTTCAACAACGGTGAGACGCCGATCGCGGAAGCGCTCGACTCCCTCCGCTGACCTGGATCAGTCGGCCAAGACCCGATCCCCGAGGCGCACCGCGCCGGTGTTGTCGGGGATGAGTTGGATCGCGAACCATGTCGTGCCGTCCCAGCGACGGTGGCGCGACAGCGTGCGTATCGGCTCCTTGGACGTGGCCAGGGTCACGGGGTCGATCGTCGTCATGACGCAGCGATCCACGGGCTTCGCGACCCGGAAGTCGACGTCGCCGAGTCGGACGCGGCCCCACGAGTCCTCGACGAAGGCGTCGAGGTCGCCGTCGATGACGACGTTGGGGCGGAACCGCTCGATGGGCATGGGGTCGGGCTGCGTCTCGCCGCGTTCGACCGCGCCCTCGGCGATCCAGTCGTTCAGCTGGGCGAGCGAGCGCAGGCTCGCGAGCGTCACCGGATAACCATCCGCGTATGCCGTGTGGTCGCCTTCTCGGCTGAACGCCGGGTTGAGCGCCCGGCGAGTGGGGTCGACGCACCGCACGAGCCGCAGCCCGGGCCGACCGACGACTGCGCTGATCCAGTCGTCCGCCTTCCGCGACACGAGCAACCCGGTCAGGTCGTGCCGGTGCAGCCGCACCGGGACCTCGTCTCCCTCGGCGTCCCCGACGAGGAGGTCGTCCACGCCGTCGGCACGCAGCCTGAGCCCGCCCGCGAGCGTCGGGTCGGTCGCGGGGACGTCGGCGGTGATGGCAAACAACCTGTGCACCTCGCGTGCCGACACCAACTGCCCATCGGTGTCGACCACCATGAAGCGGCGATCACCCGCGAACCCAGCAGGTTCGACGAACACCGACTCAACAGCCCGGATCGCCGTGCTCTTGACCGGATGCACGTTCAACCCGACAACCCGCGGTGACGACACTGGTCAGGCTCCCACGGCAATGCGCGGAAGATCGAACACAGTGCGAGGCGTGCGTTCGCGACGAAGGAGCGACTGAGCGCGCGTCGTATTGTGTCCGATCTTCACGAGGTCGGCAGGACTCAAGCCCGACGGTCGAGCAGACCAGAGTCGACGTCGTAGATGAACCCGCCGACCGAGATCGTGTCCGGGATGAGCGGGTGTGAGCGCACGGCCATGACGTCGGCCTTGAGCGCGGCCTCCTGGTCGGGGATCACGTGGAAGCCCTGCCAGGACGCGTCGGATCCGGCCTTCTCGCCGATGATCTCGCGCAGCTCCACCTCGGAGAACTTCGTCATGGCGCAGCGGGTGTGCGGGACGACCAGGATCCGCTGAACGTTGAGCAGGTGCACGCCGAGGACGAGCGCCTCGAGCGCAGCGGCGGTGACGCGGCCACCGGGGTTGCGGAAGATCTTGGCGTCACCGGGCTGGAGGCCGAGCATCCCGAGCGGGGCGATGCGTGAGTCCATGCAGGTGACGATGGCGACACCTGCATGGGCGATTCCGTCGAACCCGCCGAAATCGAACTGCTGCGCGAAGGTGCGGTTGGCGGCGAGCAGATCGTCGAACTCGGTTGTGGCAGTGGGGTTGTCGTTCACAGCAATCCTGGTCTCTTCGGGATGGTCATGGCCATCGGCTTGGTGACAGAGGCGAAGAAGTCATTGCCCTTGTCATCGACGACGATGAAGGCGGGGAAGTCCTCGACCTCGATCTTCCAGATCGCCTCCATGCCGAGCTCGGGGTATTCGAGCACCTCGACACTCTTGATGCAGTCCTGGGCAAGACGTGCAGCGGGTCCACCGATTGAACCGAGGTAGAAGCCACCGTGAGACGCGCACGCCTCGGTGACCTGCTTGCTCCGATTGCCCTTGGCGAGCATGACCTTGGACCCACCGGCCGCCTGGAACTGCTCGACATAGGAGTCCATGCGACCGGCCGTGGTCGGGCCAAAGGAACCGGACGGCATACCTTCCGGGGTCTTCGCCGGACCGGCGTAGTAGACGGGGTGGTCGCGCAGGTAGTCCGGCATCTCCTCGCCGGCGTCGAGGCGCTCCTTGATCTTCGCGTGGGCGATGTCGCGGGCCACGACGAGCGGTCCCGTGAGCGAGAGTCGCGTCTTGACGGGGTAGGCGGTCAGCTCGGCGAGGATCTCGTCCATCGGCCGGTTGAGGTCGACCTCGACCACGGCACCCTGGCCGGTGGAACCGGCGCCGGTCGCGTCGTCGTCGTGGGCCTCGAGGGCGTCGTGCGTGGTGTCCGGGAGGAATCGCGCCGGGTCCGTCTCGAGCTGCTCGATGAACACGCCCTCGGGCGTGATCTTGCCGAGGACCTGTCGGTCGGCGGAGCAGGAGACGGCGATGGCGATGGGGAGCGACGCACCGTGCCGGGGGAGGCGGATGACCCTCACGTCGTGGCAGAAGTACTTGCCGCCGAACTGGGCGCCGATGCCGAACTCACGCGTCAGTTCGAGCACCTGCTCCTCGAGTGCCGTGTCGCGGAATCCGTGGCCGGTGGCCGCGTCGCCGCTGGTCGGGAGGGCGTCGAGGTACTTGGCGCTCGCGTACTTGGCGGTCTTGAGTGCGTACTCGGCGCTCGTGCCGCCGATGACGATGGCCAGGTGGTAGGGCGGGCAGGCGGCCGTGCCCAGACCACGCAGCTTCTCGTCGAGGAATCGCATCATCGACTCGGGGTTGAGGACGGCCTTCGTCTCCTGGAAGAGGAACGACTTGTTGGCCGAACCGCCTCCCTTGGCCATGAAGAGGAACTTGTATGCCGTCTCGTTGCCCGGGGCGGTGTCGCTGTACATCTCGACCTGGGCCGGGAGGTTGGTCCCGGTGTTCTTTTCCTCCCACATCGTGACCGGCGCCATCTGGCTGTAGCGCAGATTGAGCCGGGTGTAGGCGTCGTGGACGCCCTCGGAGAGGGCGCGCTCGTCGTCACCCTCGGTGAGCACATGCTGGCCACGCTTGCCGATGACGATGGCAGTGCCGGTGTCCTGGCACATGGGGAGGACACCACCCGCGGCGATGTTGGCGTTCTTGAGCAGGTCGAGCGCCACGAACTTGTCGTTGTTGCTCGCCTCGTCGTCGTCGAGGATGTTGCGCAACTGCTGGAGGTGGGCGGGTCGCAGGTAGTGAGCGATGTCATGCATCGCCGTCTCACTGAGGAGGCGGAGCGCCTCGGGAGCGACCTGGAGGAACTGGCGCCCCCCGGGTCCGTCGACGACTTCGACCCCTTCGGTGGTCAACTGCCGCCAGGGTGTGTCGGGGGAGCCATTGCCGCCGGCTCCCGGCAACAGGTGTTCGAAGGCGAAGTCAGCCATGGTCCTCGTCGATGTCCTCTCGGGTTGGTGCGTAGGCGCCAGCGTGCCCCACAGTGATCGCGCTCGTTGCAAGTGCCCGACTGATGGCACCCTCCACGTCCTCGCGTGCCGCCGACGCGAGGCGATCGCGCGCCTCGGCGCCGAGCAGGCCGGCGTCGAGCAGGCCGGAGATGAGGCCAGCCATGAACGAATCGCCCGCTCCCACGGTGTCGACCACGGCGTCGGCCGTGGCGGGCGCCTCGACCGTGTCACCCGTGCTGGTGAGGTGCCACGTCACGCCGTGGCCAGCCCGGGTGATGACGGTCAGCCCGGGACCCAGCCCGGACCAGAGCGCGAGGACCTCGGGAAGGGACGCGCCGGCATACAGCCAGGACACGTCGTCCTCGCTGGCCTTGACGACGTCGCTGAGCCCGACGAGCTCCTCCACGCGGGTGCGGACCTCGTCGACGTCGCCCATGATCGTGGGACGGACGTTGGGGTCGTACGACGTCGTCGCGTGGGTGCGTGCCTCGGTGAGGGTTCGGGTGACAACGTCGGCACCCGGGGCGAGGGTCGCCGCGATCGACCCTGTGTGCACGTGGCCCGCGCGGTCCAGCGCCGGGACCGGACGCGGGTCCCACGCCAGGTGGAAGTTGTAGACCGCTGCCGCGGCGTCGTCCAGGGTCGCGATCGCCGTCGAGGTCGGGTTGTTGCCCGCGTCGAGGTTCTCGACGGTGACGCCATGGGACTTCAGGTATTCGTGACAGTGCAGCCCTTGGTAGTCGTCGCCCAAGGTCGTGGCGAGGACTGTGTGGTGGTCGAGCCGGGCGAGGCCCATGGCGACATTCGCCGGTGACCCCCCGACGTGCTCCTCGACCGCACCGTCAGGGGTGTGAACGATGTCGATGAGCGTCTCACCGACGACCAGCACCTGCGGCTCGAGGACACGTCCGGCGGTGGTCATCTCAGGCGGTGCCCTGGGGGAGGCCGGCGGTGCGGTCGAGGACGTGGTGGCTCTCGATGACCCGCACGGTGCCGGACTTGCTGCGCATGACGATGGAGTTGGTCGTCGCCCTACCTCGGGAGTAGCGCACGCCCTGGAGCAGCTCGCCGTCGGTGATGCCGGTGCCGACGAAGAAGCAGTTGTCGGAGGTCACGAGGTCGTCGGTCGTGAGGACCTTGTCGAGGTCGTGGCCGGCGTCGATCGCCTTCTGGCGCTCGTCGTCGTCCTGGGGCCACAGACGTCCCTGGATGACGCCGCCGAGGCACTTGATGGCGCAGGCGGTGATGATGCCCTCGGGGGTGCCACCGACACCGAGCAGGAGGTCGATGCCGGTCGTCTCGCGCGCCGCGGAGATGGCGCCGGCGACGTCGCCGTCGGAGATGAGCTTGATGCGGGCGCCGCTGTCGCGGACCTCCTGGGCGAGCTTTTCGTGGCGGGGACGGTCGAGCATGACGACGGTGACGTCTTCGGTGCTCTGCTTCTTGGCCTTGGCGATCCGGCGGACGTTCTCGGCGGCAGGCAGCCGGATGTCGACCACGTCGGCGACCTCGGGACCCGCGACGAGCTTGTCCATGTAGAAGACGGCGCTGGGGTCGTACATCGAGCCACGGTCGCTCACGGCCATGACGGCGATCGCGTTGGGCATGCCCTTGGCGGTCAGCGTCGTGCCGTCGATCGGGTCGACCGCGACGTCGACCTCGGGGCCGGTCCCGTCGCCGACCAGTTCGCCGTTGAAGAGCATGGGCGCGTTGTCCTTCTCGCCCTCCCCGATGACGACCGTGCCGCGCATCTCGACGGTGGAGATGAGTGCGCGCATCGCCTCGACGGCGGCGCCGTCGGCGCGGTTCTTGTCACCTCGCCCGACCCAGCGGCCGCCAGCCATCGCAGCGGCCTCGGTGACCCGGACGAGCTCGAGCGCAAGGTTGCGATCGGGGACGTTCGCGGACGGGGCGTCGGGCATGAGGAACCTGTCTTCCTTTGGCGCGGTGGGTGTGACCCCCGCGGACCGATCTGGACCGTGGTGGACCCGGCACAGCGTGCGTGCGGGATCCTGCGGGCCTGACTCTATCGCCGACCCGATAGGGGGATTCGCACGGTCATCAGCGACCATGGAGGGGTGAGCACCACGCCCGAGAGCACGACCGACCTGCCGGCCTCCCCACCCCGGAGCCGCTACTCGATGGGCTCGGTCCCCAACATGGTGCGGTCACTCGTGGTCATCGGCGCGCTCATGGCGCTCATCTTCTTCATGACTCCGCGCGTCAACAACCTCGGCGGACCCGTGGTCGACGTGCACGGTCCGGCCGTGAGTGTGGCGGAGGACAGCGGGTGGCCCATCTCCGAGGCCGTCGACCTGCCGAAGGAGTGGAAGACGACGAGCGCTCGCTACGTCAGGGGAACCGACGGACTCATGACCTGGCACGCGGGCTACCAGGCGCCCTCGGGCAACTACGTCGCAGTGGAGCAGACGCAGGACGCGACGCGCGCGTGGGTCGAGGCCCAGATCAACCGGGCGCGACGGGTCGGCGAAATGCAGGCTGCGGGCATCACGTGGGTGAAGTACGAGCGTGGGGCCAAGGTGCAGAACAGCCTCGTGGATCGTCGCACCGAGCCGGGCGAGTTGACCACGCTCCTCACGGGCACCGCCACGTTCGAGGAGATGGCCTTCTTCGCCGAGCACCTCGAGCCCGTCACCCGCTGACGCCGGCCCAGATCAGTCCTTGAGCTTGGCCTCGGCCTCATCGAGCCACTGGGCACAGTGCGCGGCCAGTGCCTCGCCCCGCTGCCAAAGCCCCATGCTGTCCTCGAGCCCGACCTGACCACCCTCGAGCCGGGCGACGATGTCGACCAGCTCGTCGCGAGCGGCCTCGTAGCTCATCTCCGCGACGTCAGCGTTGGCGTCGGTCGCCGGGGCGTCGACGGCCGCGCCGTCTGCGTCGGCGGTCTCGGGCTGCGGGATGTCCTTGGCCATGCGTTGACCCTAACCCTCGGTGCGGACACCGAAGTCGCCGCGAGCCACGGTGACGTGGAGCAACTCGGAGACCTCGAGGTCAGCCGGGTCGTGGACGACCGCACCGTCCACGCGCTGCACGATCGCGTAGCCACGGTCGAGGGTCGACTGTGGCGAGAGTGTCCTGACCTGTGCGCGCAGGTGCCCGATCCCGTCCTGGTGCCGGTGCACGAGTGCCTCGGTGCGGCGGTGTGCCCGGGTGCGCAGCGCCGACACGACCTCGCGTTGCACTCGGACGAAGGCCCCGGGGTCCGCCAACACCGGGCGTGACCGAAGCTCGACGAGTCGACGTCGCTCATGGTGGAGCCGGCCCTCGAGTGCGCGTCGGGAGCGCGCCCGACCGGCGTCGATGATCTGGTGCTCACGATCGGCGTCGGGGACGATCGCCTTGGCCGCATCGGTCGGGGTGGACGCGCGATGGTCGGCGACGAGATCCAGCAGGGGAGTGTCGACGTCGTGGCCGATCGCGCTCACGACCGGGGTGTGTGCCGCCGCGACCGCCCGCAAGAGGGCTTCGTTGCTGAAGGGCAGCAGGTCCTCGACGTTGCCGCCGCCACGCGCGATGACGATGACATCGACATCCTGTATGCCGTCCAGTTCCCTGAGTGCCTCGCTCACCTCGGTGACTGCGCTCGCCCCTTGGACGGCCACCTGGCGGATCTCGAACTGCGCCGTGGGCCAGCGCCGGCGTGAGTTCTCGACGACGTCCTTCTCGGCCGCGCTCGCTCTGCCGCAGATGAGGCCGATCCGCCGGGGGAGGAAGGGGAGTGGCCGCTTGCGGTCGGCGTCGAAGAGGCCTTCGCTCGCGAGGTTGCGCTTGAGGTACTCGATCCGCGCCAGCAACCCGCCCACGCCGACCGGCCGGATCTGGCGACCATCCATGGTCAACGTCCCGCGCTGCGTCCAGAAGGACGGCTTGGCCTGGACGACGACCCGCAGGCCCTCGCTCACCGGCGCGGCCATGGCGTCGAGCGCGTTGACATGGATCGAGACCGAGAGGGACATGTCGACGTCCGCGTCGCGCAGCGTGAGGTAGGCGGTCCGTGCGCCGGGCCGTCGGTTGAGCTGGACGACCTGTCCCTCGACCCAGACGACCGACATCTTCTCGACGTAGTCGGCGATCTTCATCGACAGCAGGCGCACCGGCCACGGCGACTCGGCCGTGGTGTCGGCCGCCCGCTCGGGAAGCGCCTCAGGAGACATGGGCACAGCGTAGGTGCGTGGTCCGACTCAGCCGCGGAACGGCATACAGGAGGCATTCAGGTGCGCACGTACCATGGTCAACGTGACCGCCGCATCGCTCAGCAATGACCAATCCACCAAACGCGTCCTTCTGGCGGCTCCCCGCGGCTACTGTGCCGGCGTCGACCGGGCGGTCGTCACGGTCGAGAAGGCGCTCGACCTCTATGGCGCTCCGGTCTATGTGCGCAAGGAGATCGTCCACAACAAGCACGTCGTGACCACGCTCGAGAAGCGCGGCGCGATCTTCGTCGAGGAGACCGACGAGGTGCCCGAGGGTGCGACCGTCATCTTCAGCGCTCACGGCGTGGCCCCTGTCGTTCACGAGGAGGCCAAGGCGCTTGGCCTCAAGACGATCGATGCGACCTGCCCGCTCGTCACCAAGGTGCACCGTGAGGCCGTCCGCTTCGCGAGCGACGACTTCGACATTCTGCTCATCGGCCACGAGGGGCACGAGGAGGTCGTCGGCACCGCGGGTGAGGCGCCCGAGCACATCACCCTCGTCGACGGTCCCGACGATGTCGACAACGTCGAGGTGCGCGACCCCGAGAAGGTCGTCTGGCTCTCACAGACCACGCTGTCGGTCGACGAGACGATGGAGACCGTGCGTCGCCTGCGTGACAAGTTCCCGTCGTTGCAGGATCCGCCCAGCGACGACATTTGCTACGCCACCCAGAATCGCCAGCTCGCGGTCAAGCACATGGCCCCCGACTGCGACCTCATGATCGTCGTCGGCTCCCGCAACTCCTCGAACTCGGTCCGCCTCGTGGAGGTCGCGCTCGAGCACGGCTCCAAGGCGGGGCATCTCGTCGACTACGCCGACGAGATCGACGAGTCCTGGCTCGACGGGGTCGCGACGGTCGGCGTGACGTCCGGGGCCTCCGTGCCGGAGCTCCTCGTGCGCGGGGTGCTCGACTACCTCGCCGAGCGCGGCTACGAGGACGTGAAGCCCGTCGTCGCGGCCGAGGAGTCACTGATGTTCTCGCTGCCCAACGAGATCCGCCGCGACCTCAAGGCCGCCGGGATGTCGGACAAGATGCGCCACGACGCCGCGTTCGCCGAGGCGGGCTCCCTGCACTGACGCACACGAGCGACGCCCCGGGACAGTGTCCCGGGGCGTCACTCGTTGTTGTCTGGGCGACCGTCACACGGCGCAGCCGTCGGGCCCGCACGTCGCGTCATCCGCGCCCTGCGCTCCAGCGCCCCCACCGACCATCGTCAGGGGGTGGGTCTCTCGCCAGACCTGGTCGAGCACCTGGGTGAACGCCTCGGCGGGCTGTGCGCCGCTCACGCCGTACTTCTCGTCGATGACGAAGAAGGGCACGCCCGAGATGCCGTAGCGTCCGGCCGCGGCGATGTCGTCCTGGACGGCCTGGGCGTGGGTTCCCGCAGCGAGGGCGGAACGGACCTCGTCGGCGTCGAGCCCGATGGACTCGCCGATGCGCACGAGCGTGTCGACGTCCCCGATGTCCTCGCCGTGCTCGAAGTGGGCCGAGAGAAGGGCCTCCTTCGCCTCGTCCTGACGCCCCTTGGTGGCCGCGAAGTGGATGAGCTCATGCCCGCGGAGGCTGTTGGCGACGACCACGGAGTCGAAGTCGTAGGCCAAACCTTCGCCGGCCGCCACCTCGGTGACGTGGTCGAACATCTGCTTCACCCGGTCGCGCGGCATGCCCTTGCGGGTCGCGAGATAGTCGATCTCGCTGCCGTCATAGTGCTCGGGAAGCGAGGGGTCGAGCTGGTAGCTGTGCCACGTCACCTCCACGGAGTCCTTGTGGGGGAACTGCTCGAGGGCGCTCTCGAAGCGGCGCTTGCCGATGTAGCACCACGGGCAGGCAATGTCGGACCAGATATCAACCTTCATGGAAATTTCAACTATTGCGCAGTCGGAAATGTTCCGCCCGACTCGCCGCCACGTCAGCGTCAATGGTCGTTTGGGGGACCGTTGACGCTGACATTGCGTATGCCGTCCGCCCGCCCTGGGCTTCCCCGTCCCGTTCCGCGCTTTCGCCCTTCACTTCCGCTCGATGCGGGCGGCGAGGCCATCGAGAGTGCAGCAGAGCCCGAAGTTCCAGGCGGCGTCGGCGCTCCACGCGGAACCCTGGGCCTCGCCGGCCGCCGATCCAATGCGCGCGGCGCGCGGGTAGTGCGCCGGGTCGAGGGCTCGCTCGAGCAAGGGTTGGTTGGAAGCCCACCACTGCTCGTCGCTCATGGCCGTGTCCGTGGTGGCTCGTTGTGCATCGTGAGCCGAGCGCACATGGGATTGGACGAAGCCGAGCAGGTAGGTCAGTGCGGCATCGGTGTCGACGTCGGACAGGCCGGTGTCGTCGAAGGCGGCGAGTTCGTGCTCGTACTTGTCCATGACACCGGGACCCAGGGGAGGGCGGCTGAGGGCGGCGACCTCGGTGAGCCAGGGGTGCACGGTGAGGAGTTGTCGATTCGCCTCGGCCACCTTGGTCAGGCGGGGGCGCCATCCGGATCGCCGCCAGGCCGGGCGCGGCATGCGGCGATAGAGCGTGTCGACCATGAGGTCGAGGAGCTCTGCCTTGCCCGGGACGTAGGTGTAGACCGACATCGCGGACACGCCGACTCGCTCCGCGACGGCGCGCATCGTTACGGCGGCCAGGCCCTCTTCGTCGGCGAGCGACAGTGCCGCGTCGACGACCTGCTCGACCGTGACGGATCGGCCGGGGCCCTTGCGGCGAGGGGCTGCTGACGCGTCACCCCACAGAAGGGCCAGCGTGCGGCTGGGCTCGCCAGAGCCGGTGCTGGTGGTGCTCATCGAGGTCACGGGAATCATCCTGCCATCCTTGTGTTGTACAACATACATCGTACTTTGTATAATGAAGGCACGCACTCAGTCAGGAGACCTCATGCTCATCACCAGCTTTGCCATCTCGCTCAACGTTCCGGACGTCGAGGCCTCCGCCGCTTGGGTCCAGAAGCACCTCGGCTTCACGGTGGCGATGTCCGCTGACGGTTTCAGCTCGTTGCACCACGAGCAGTCCGGCACGAACGTCATCTACCTGCGGACCGGACTCGAGACGTTCAAGCCCGCGTCGGCCGCCGGCCGGGCAGACGGGTTGCTCGTCGTCTTCACCGTCAACGACATCGACTCGGACTACGACCGGCTGAGCGCCGACGGTGTCGAGGTCGTGACCCCGATCGAGACCGAGCCCTGGGGTGAGCGCTTCTTCCAGATGGCCGACCCCAACGGCGTCATCTACCAGCTCGTGCAGTGGGTCGAGCCGACTGACCCGCAGTACGCCCAGGTGACCCACTGAATCGGTCATCCCCGTGTCCCGAATGGCGCAGCCAGCAGGCCGTGCCTCCCAGGGTGTGGCCGACTGCCCTCGCGTCAGGCGACCTTCACGACAACATGGGACACCGCCGCCGCGGCAGACGCCAGTCGTCGATCGCACGTGACCAATGAAGCGTCAAGGGCTTCAGCCAGCGCCACATAGGTGGCGTCGTACGCGGACATGTTGTCGCGCATGGACCACACCCGGTTCGTGAGTGGCTGAGGGTCCCAGAAGGTGCAGGGCAGTTCGGCCAGTTCGCCCAGGGCGAGTTCGGCGCCTGGCACATCGAGGTGCCGGGTGCGACAGAGTCCTCGGAGGGTGGAGATCGCCTCGGTCACCATGAGGTGCGGTGCGTTGATGGGAGCGAAATTCGACGCGCGGAAGCCTTCGGCGACACGCGCCCCGCGCTCAGTGCGCAGGAGGAACTCGACGGCAGCGGATGCATCGACGACCCAACGGCGGGGTGGGGTCATGCGTCGTCACGGCGCTCGTGTCGCAAGACATCCGCCACCGCGGGCAGCGCCCTGACGGGCCGTCGTTCAAGCCTGTCGGTCAGCTCGGCGAGGCTCGGGCGCTCCGCAATCTTGGTCACCTCGGCGAGGAGGTACTCGCTCAAAGACATACCCGCCGCGGCCGCCCGCCCCTTGAGGGTGCGACTCACACTCTCGGGGACACCGCGGATCTGCATGGTTGACATGCATTCAGCATGCGCCGGAAGCGACACTCCGTCAACCAGCACGATGCGCGCTCGTCGCCTCGGCTTCGCCGTCGCCCCTGGGCAGTGCATCGAGCAGCAGTTCGCGGCGGGTGTCCTCGGCGCTCACGGCTTCGAGCAGTTCGATGGCCGTCAGGACACGAGGGCCGGTCTCGAGCGGACCGAGTGCTGGCAAGTCGTCGGTCACGATTTCGAGGTCCTGCATCCGACGGGCGGTGACGAGCACGCGTGACTCCAGGGCACCCACGAACTGGTTGTAGCTCTCCACGGTGGCGTGCAGCGAGCGGCCCATCTTGGCGGTGTGGGTGCCGAGAGTGGCGAGCCGGCGATAGAGCTCCTGGCCCAGAGCCAGCAGCTCGCGCGCGCTCGTCGAGAGTGAGTCCTGCTGCCACCCGAACGCCACGGTGCGCAGCAGGGCGAGGAGGGCGCCGGGGCCCACCAGCACCACGCGCGACGCCATCGCTCGCTCATGCATCCCGGGGTCGGCGGCCAGCGCCGCTGCCAGCATGGCGTCGCTGGGCACGAAGCACACGACCATCTCGGGCGTTGCGTCGAAGGCCGACCAGTAGTCCTTGGCGGCGAGGGCGTGGACGTGCTGTCGCAGGGCGCGTGCGTGATCGCCCAGGAGTTCAGCGCGCTCGTCCTCGGGGATGCCCTCGGTCTGGGCGTCGAGGAACGCGGACATGGGCGCCTTGGCATCGATGACGAGGGCGCGGTCCCCGGGCAACCGCACGACGACGTCGGGGCGCACCTCTCGGTCGTGCCGACTGCGTGCGCGCACCTGCTCCTCGAAGTCGCAGCGCGCGAGCATGCCCGACGCCTCGAGGACGCGTCGCAGCTGCACTTCACCCCACGATCCGCGCACGGACGAGGACCTCAGGGATCCAGCCAGCGACTGCGTCTGCCGACCGAGCTCCTGCGCCTCGGACTCGACGCGACCCATGACCGCTCGGATCGCCCCGAACTGCTCGACCCGATCGCGCTCGAGCACACCCACCTGACGCTCGACCCGTCCGAGGGCGTCACGCAACGGAGCCAGCAAGGACGCCGTTTCGAGGTCCTCGGCCAAGGAGGCCTCCAGGTCGACGACGCGCTCGCGCAGCAGGTCACGCTCGGTCGCCACGGAAGCCGCACGGACGGCATACGACTGCCTGAGAAGCACGTATGCCGTCAGCGCACCGATGACGATGCCGCCCACCAAAGCGATCCACGGGTTCATGGGCGACACGGTGCCACCAGCTACCGACAAGGGGCCGCAGGCTAGCCTCGGGCCATGGCCGATCGAGTACGCCCCGACATGTCGACGGAGGCTGGCCGACGCTCGTTCATCCACATCCTCAACGCCAAGCTGCCGCGCAAGCGCAACATCGCCCAGGGGCTGCTGCGCAACGAGGCTGGTGACGTCCTGCTGTGCGAGCTGACCTACAAGTCCGAGTGGGACCTGCCCGGGGGAGTCGTCGACCCCATGGAATCGCCTGCCGCCTGCGTCGTGCGTGAGATCAGCGAGGAACTCGGCGCCGCCGTGAACGTCGAGGGTCTGGTCGCCGTCAACTGGCTGCCGCCGTGGCGCGGGTGGGACGACGCGGTGCTCTTCCTCTTCGACCTGGGCACAGTCCCGGGAGACTTCACCGCGGGCCTCACCCTGTCGCGGCGCGAACTCAAGGCCGTGCACTGGGTTGCGCCGGCCGACATCGGCGCCCACGTCGCGCCCTACACCGCGCGGATGCTGGAGCAGATCCTCGAAGGTGAGCGGACGGCATACCTGCCGTATTTCGAGAACAGCGACGTGCCAGGGAGCATGCTGTGACGTTCACGAAGTTCTTCGGTGTGCTCCTGGCCATGCTCGTGGGGGCGCTGATCCTCGTGTGGGTCTTCGTGAGCGCCGCCGCGTTCGTCTACGCCCTCACTCAGGGGGACGGTGACGCTGCAGCGACCTATGCGCTGTTCACCGGGATCGGTGTCGCTGTCGGTGTCTTCGTCGGCTGGTTCGCCCGTCGCGTGGCGAAGGCACGTCGCGAACGCCAGTAGACTCCTGTCCCCGTGGCACTCACCATCGGAATCGTCGGGCTCCCCAACGTCGGCAAGTCGACGATGTTCAACGCCCTGACCAAGAACAACGTCCTTGCCGCGAACTACCCGTTCGCGACCATCGAGCCCAACGTCGGCGTCGTCCCGCTCCCGGACGCGCGCCTGACCCGGCTCGCCGAAATCTTCTCCTCCGAGAAGATCCTGCCCGCGACCGTGTCGTTCGTCGACATCGCCGGGATCGTGCGTGGCGCCTCGGAAGGTGAGGGCCTGGGCAACAAGTTCCTCGCCAACATCCGCGAGGCCGACGCGATCTGCCAGGTCGTGCGCGCGTTCGAGGACGGGGACGTCGTGCACGTCGATGGCAAGGTCTCGCCCGAGTCCGACATCGAGACCATCCACACCGAGCTGATCCTCGCCGACCTCCAGACCCTCGAGAAGGCCGTCGTGCGCCTCGAGAAGGAGTCGCGGATCAAGAAGGAGTCCAAGCCGCTGCTCGAGAACGCCCTGGCTGCCCAGAAGGTGCTCGAGCAGGGCAAAACCCTGTATGCCGCGATGAAGGACGGGTCGGCCGACCTCGACGAGGCCGAGGCGCGGGCGCTGGGACTGCTGACGACGAAGCCGTTCATCTACGTGTTCAACCTCGATGAGGACCAGCTCGCCGACACGGAACTGCACGAGAAGTTGCGCGCGCTCGTGGCACCCGCCGACGCGGTGTTCCTCAACGCCAAGCTCGAGATGGACCTCATGGACATGTCGCCGGAGGACGCGCAGGAGATGCTTGAGGGCTTCGGCGCGACTGAGTCGGGGCTGAACCAGTTGGCGCGCACCGGTTTTCACACGCTGGGGCTGCAGACCTATCTCACGGCCGGGCCCAAGGAGTCGCGCGCGTGGACGATCCGCCAGGGGTGGACCGCACCCCAGGCTGCGGGTGTCATCCACACCGACTTCGAGAAGGGCTTCATCAAGGCCGAGGTCGTCTCATTCGCCGACCTCGACGAACTGGGGTCGATGAGCGCCGTCAAGGCCGGAGGCAAGGCGCGGCTCGAGGGCAAGGACTACGTCATGGCCGACGGCGACGTCGTGGAGTTCCGCTTCAACGTCTGAGGCGCCCTCGCATCGCCAAGCGAACCCGTCCGCGGGGAGTGCTCCCCACTGCGCTCGCCGGGCAACGGTGGGAGAGTGGCGTTCGCACGAGCGCACGCACGACGGCGCGCGGAATGACACACGAGGGGGAACGCATGGTCGATCCGGAGATCGCGTACAAGAAGGTCGTCTCGGGGGACGCGGCGAGGATCCGGTCCGAGGCCGACGTCCTCGAAGCGGCGGCGCGCAAACTCAGAACCGCGCGGGAGGACATCACCGAAGCCGCCGCCGTCCCGGTCTGGTCCGGTGACGCGGCGAAGTCGTTCGTCACGCGAGTGGGCGGACTCGACCAAGGGCTCGGGGTCACTCGTGGTGCCGTCGTCCAGGCGCGCCATGCCCTCGACACTGCCGCGACGGCATACGCCAGCGCCGTCACGGAAGCGGACGCCGTCATCGAGACGTGGCGCAACCGCGAGACGGACCTTGTTCCGGCATTCGAAGCGATCTACGCAGTCGTGCTCAACGCAGCCATCGTCAACATCGGCAAGACCTTTGGCAAGAAGCTCTCCGTGCTCGATGCCGCACTGACAGGCCAGGACCTCGACCTCGACGCACTGGACGAGGAGACCCGCAAGTGGGTCGAGGAGGGACTCGGCAAGAACGACGAGTGGCTCAAGAACAGCCAGAGCCTGCTCGGTCCGCTGATCCCCAACACCGCTGCCACCGGAGATGACCGTGGGCTCATTCCGCAGGGTCTCGGCTACGACCCGGCGACGGGGACCCTCGTGCAGGGCTACTACCAGGACGGTGGGCCCTCCTACCTGGCGCTCATCGACGAGACGTCGGGCAGGGAGATCGGTGAGGTGAAACTCGGTGGTTCCCCGGGCCCCAACCACGCGGGCGGTGTCTCGGTGGACGGAGACAACGTCTACGTGTTCGACAACGGCGCGATGTACACCTACTCGATGACGGCCATCCAGAGCGCCGGGCACGGGGAGACCGTGCCGCAGTCGAACGACGGTCCGACGAAGGTTGACGGCGGTTCCTACTCGGCGGTGCACGGCAACAAGCTGTACTTGGGGGACTTCGAGAACGACAGGATGTACGTCTACGAGCGGGGTCCCGGCGGTCAGTGGGTGAAGGTCGGCACGGTCCCGACGCCCAACGAGACCCAAGGTGTGCTCGTCCGCGATGGCGAGTACGTCTTCAGCACGTCATACACACGGCACCAGGACAACAGCTCGCTCTACGTCCAGGACTTCGACGGCAACCGGAGCGGTCCCTACGAACTGCCGAGCATGTCGCAGGGCATCGTGGAGGTCGACGGTGAGCTGATCGTGACCTACGAGTCCGGCGCAGAGAAGTTCGACAGTCCCAGTGGGTGGAACCTCGGCAAGTTGTGGGGGGTGGACGACTACCGGGACCTGTGGGCCAACCCCTACATGACGCGAACCCCTTTGTCGGAGCTGGGTCTGAAGGGCGACTTCGAGGTCGACCCGCCGACCCTCAAGGAGGCAGGCGGGCTGGTCGACGATGCGGCGAGCCGACTCATCACGCTCACCCAGAGCGTGCGGGGAGCCAAGGTCCCCCAAGCGGCATTCGGCGACGTGCCACACGCCAACACGTTCGCGACCACGGTGAACACGATGATCGCCAACGCGGCCGACAGCCTGCGGACCGGCGTCACCGCGATGAACGCGGCAGTGACCCTCCTCGACGGCAGTCGTTCGACCTACGTCAAGACCGACGACGTCGTCGGCCAGGGGATGCGGGCCCGTCAGCCCTGACCGTCAGGCGCGATGGTGCGTGTGCCACACCCGAGTTCGTCAGCGATGTGACCCGACGTTGACGACGCGGCCCGACCCATCCCGATAGAAGAACCGCCTGACGCCCCACGGTTCGTCGGTGAGCGGGTGCACGATCTCCACGCGAGCAGTCTCCGCGGCGTCGTGGGCGGCGTCCACGTCATCGACGAAGACGGAGACGTCCGGATTGACCGGCGCCGAGGCATCGGTGGTCATGAGGCTGAGCTGGTGGCCCGAGTCGTCGGCGAGGGTGACGACCCAGCCGAGGTCCATGACGGTGCGCAGCCCAAGGACCTCGGAGTGGCAACGCACCGCCGCTGCCAGATCGGTGACGGTGAGGATGGGGACGACGCGCTGGATCTCCATGGCGCCCAGTCGACCACAGGCCGCTCTGCCCCATGCGGGTCTGGCGTGGCGCAAACGCCCGGGTCTACGGTGAAAGGTGCTCGCCGTGCCGCGGGCACCCCACACCTTGGAGGAAGTCATGTCCCGTCGCCTCAGGATCGTCGCCCTGTCGGCCGCCGCCGCAGGTGCCACCGGACTCATTGCTCTCCCGAACGCCCTGGCCGCAGACGGTGGTCGACCCATCACCGTTGAGATGACCGGCGCCGCTGAGCGGCCCGGCCCCGGTGACCCGGACGGTTCCGGCACCGCGTCGTTCAGGATCAATCCGGGGCAGGGCAGGGTCTGCTACACGCTGACGGTGCAGAACATCGCCCCGGCGACCGCGGCGCACGTGCACCGAGCGCCGACGACCCTCGCGGGTCCTGTGGTCATCCCGCTCGATCCGCCCACGTCGGGGACCTCGAGCGGCTGCGCCGATGTGACTCGCGCCCTCGCCAAGGAACTGATCCAGAGCCCCGGCGACTTCTACATCAACGTCCACAACGCCCCCTTCCCGCCGGGAGCGGTGCGCGCCCAGCTCGGGTAGGCGATTCCCGAACAATTCCCGTATGCCGGTCAGCGCCGGTTGCGCGGGTGATTCTTCGCGGTGCGCTCGTTGCCGTGCTTGTAGTTGCCGGTGATCCGGGCCATCAGTTCCTGGTCCCCTCCGTCGCCAACGGCCTCGACGTCCTCGATGAAGTCCTGCGCCCGTCGACCCCGCAGGACGCTCGCCACCGTGCCGTGGTGAGTGATGGCGACGCTGCCGTCCTTGCGCTCGGCCCATTCGAAGCCCTCGGGTGCACGCATGGTGGCAAGGGTGGCGCACCTCTGCCGCTCGGCGCAAAGGAGTTACCGCTGGTCGACGCGTGGCGAGTTGGTGTGGTGTGAGCCGCATCGCCATCTAGGGTCTCGACTCGCTGTGCGCAATGCCGCGGACAGCTCGCATACGAGAGAGGTGCACTCGTGGAAGAACACGAGGTCGTGGACCATGACACGGTCCCACCCGCCAACAAGGGGATGCTCGCGGTGGCCGGGGTCCTGCTGCTCATCCCCATCGTCGCGCTCATGTGGGTGAGTTCCTACGCGAGGGTCGAGCCGAAGCTCTGGGGGTTCCCCTTCTTCATCTGGTACCAGTTCCTGTGGGTCTTCCTCTGTTCGGCGATGACCTACACGGCCTACCGGCTCGTGCTCAAGGCCCGTCCGCACCGCCCGATGGGTGACGCCCAGCGTCGTCCCCGCCGGCACCGCGGCCGCCATGAGAAGGGCGCGACGATCGGTGACACCACCGACGCCGACCTCCACGACGGCAACCCCTTCGACGCGGATGGAGACCAGCGATGAGCGGCATCAACTGGACCGCCCTGATCATCCTCATCGCCCTCTTCGGCCTCGTCACGGTCATGGGCTTCATGGCGACGCGCTGGCGCCGCCCGACGGACATGGAGTCCCTCGACGAGTGGGGCCTCGGTGGGCGCTCGTTCGGCACGTGGATCACCTGGTTCCTGCTGGGAGGTGACCTCTACACGGCATACACGTTCGTGGCCGTCCCGGCGGCGATGTTCGCTCTCGGCTCGGTCGCCGGCTTCTTTGCCGTGCCCTACACGATCGTGCTCTACCCAATCATCTTCATCTTCATGTCGCGACTGTGGTCGGTGAGCCACCGCCACGGCTATGTCACGACGGCTGACTTCGTGCGGGGGCGCTATGACAGCCGACCGCTGTCGCTCGCCGTCGCGGTCACGGGCTTCCTCGCGACGATGCCCTACATCGCCCTGCAGCTCGTGGGCATCCAGGCCGTCCTCGAGGTCGTGGGCCTGGGTGGCGGCAGCAACTGGCTGGTCAAGGACGCACCGCTCTTCATCGCGTTCGCGCTGCTCGCGGCCTACACCTACAGCAGCGGTCTGCGGGCGCCGGCGGTCATCGCGTTCGTCAAGGACACGCTGATCTATCTCGTCATCATCGTCGCGGTCATCTACCTGCCGTCCAAGGTCGGTGGCTGGGACGCGATCTTCGGCGCGGCCGAGGAGAAGATGACGACGCCCAACCCGACGACCGGCAAGGTTCCTGGCGCGTTCGTCCCCGGCAGCGAGCAGATGTGGGCCTATGCGACGTTGGCGCTGGGCTCGGCCCTCGCCCTCTTCATGTACCCGCACTCGATCACCGCCAGCCTGTCGTCGAACAGTCGCAACACGATCCGGCGCAACGCCTCGATCCTCCCGGCGTACTCGTTCGTCCTCGGACTCCTCGCCCTGCTGGGCTGGGTCGCGATCGCGGCCGGGACCCAGCCGATCGGCCTCGACGGCGAACCGAACGCGCAGCTCGTCATCCCGCAGCTCTTCGAGGACATGTTCCCGAGCTGGTTCGCCGGCGTGGCGTTCGCGGCCATCGCCATCGGTGCCCTGGTGCCCGCGGCGATCATGTCGATCGCGGCCGCCAACACGTTCACGCGCAACATCTACAAGGAGTGGATCAAGCCGAACGCCACCCCCAAGGAGGAGGCCAAGGTCTCCAAGCTGGTCTCGCTCGTCGTCAAGGGGTTCGCGCTCATCTTCGTGCTGGCCCTCGACAAGCAGAACGCGATCAACTTCCAGCTCCTCGGCGGCATCTGGATCCTCCAGACATTCCCCGCGATCGTGTTCGGGCTCTACACGCGGTGGTTCCACCGCTGGGCCCTGCTCGTCGGCTGGGCGGTCGGAATGGTCTACGGCACGGTGACGGCCTACAACGTCGTCAACCCGGCCACGGGCAACCACTTCGGCGGTTCGCTCGCGAGCATCCCCGGCATCGCGCAGATGGGCTACATCGCCATGACCGCGTTCGTCATCAACCTCGTCATTGCCGCGGTCCTCAGCCTCGTGTTCAACGCGATGAAGGTCAGCAACGGGCACGACGAGACCATCAAGGGCGACTACTTCGCCGACGCCGGTGACCCGCGCGTCGAGAAGCTCGACGTGGGACCTCACGAGACCACGGCCAGCCCCTGAGACCCACCTGCCCCACGGACAGGGCGTCGTCGCGTCAGCGGCGGCGCCCTGTCCGCACTTCGGGGGCGACGACGTGCAGGATGGAGCCATGTCCCCGGCCGCGCCGTCCGACGCCCTTGTCGCCCTCGCCCACGCTCATGGCGTGGCGACCGACTTCCACGACTGGAAGGGCACCCACACCCTGATCTCCGACGCCACCCTGCGCACCGTCCTCGGCGCGCTGGGCGTCGACGCGGGCACGGAGGAGTCCGTCGCTGCCGCGCTCGCCGAGGCGGAGAACCGTCCGTGGCGGCGCACCTTGCCCGCAACCGTCGTATGCCGTGAGGGCTGGACTCCGTGGATCCATGCGCACGTGCCCGACGGGGGAGGCATCAGCCTCACCGTCGAGCTCGAGGGCGGAGGCACGCGCGAGGTGCCGCAGGTCGATCGGTGGGTTCAACCGAGGAACATCGACGGGGTCCAGATCGGTGAAGCCACGTTCGAGCTGCCCGGCGACCTCCCCCTGGGCTGGCACCGGATCGTCGCCCACCTCGATCAGCCGGCCGTGACCCCCGGCACTGACGTGTCGACGCTCGTCGTGACCCCGGCACGCGTGGAACTCCCCGAGGTGCTCCGGCACGGAGGGGCCACGGGGCTGATGACGCAGCTCTACCAGGTGCGCTCGGTCACCTCGTGGGGCGTCGGCGACCTGGGTGACCTGTGGGACCTCGCGTCGTGGGCCGCTGCCGACCTGGGAGCAGAGTTCGTCCTCATCAACCCCGTGCACGCCGCCGAACCGGTGGCCCCCATGGAGGAGTCGCCCTACCTCCCCACGACGCGGCGCTTCATCAACCCGATCTACCTGCGGCTCGAGGGGATCCCCGAACTCGTCCGGCTGGGCGTCGCTGCCCGTGCCCAGTTCGACGAGTTGGCGGCCGGCGCCCGTCGCCTCAACAGCGCCGACACCATCGATCGCGATGCGGCGTGGACCGCCAAGAAGGCAGCACTCGACCTCATCCACGACGTCGGACTCGACGGCCACCGCGCTCGAGAGTTCGACCGCTTCCGGCAGCGGGAGGGGGAGGGGTTGGCGACCTTCGCCACCTGGTGCGCGCTGGCCGAACGCCACGGGTCGACCTGGACGCAGTGGCCGGCCGAGTACCACGACCCCGCCAGCCCGGCCGTCGCCGAGTTCACCCGGACCCAGGCTGATCGGGTGCACTTCCACATGTGGCTGCAGTGGCTGCTCGAAGGGCAGTTGGGCGAACTCCAACGCGAGACCAAGGCGGCAGGCATGTCGCTCGGCATCGTGCACGACCTTGCTGTAGGCGTGCATCCGGAAGGGGCCGACTCGTGGGGTCTCGCCGAGGCGCTGACCAAGGGCGTCACCGTGGGCGCGCCGCCGGACCAGTTCAACCAACTCGGACAGAACTGGTCGCAACCGCCGTGGCACCCCGAGCGGCTGGCCGAGCGTGGCTACGAGCCCTTCCGCGACATGGTGCGCACGGTGCTGCGCGACTCGGGAGGCATCCGCGTCGACCACGTCATCGGACTCTTCCGCCTGTGGTGGATCCCGGTGGGGCTCACGCCCGCCGACGGCACCTACGTCCGCTATGACCACGAAGCGCTCATCGGCATCCTGTGCCTCGAGGCCCACCGCGCCGGCGCCGTCGTCATCGGCGAGGACCTCGGTGTCGTCCCCGAGATCGCTCGTGAGTACCTCCTCGAGCGCGGCATCCTCGGCACGAGCATCATGTGGTTCGAGAACACCGACGACGCACCCACGCCCCCCGAGAACTATCGCGAACTCTGCCTGTCATCGGTGACGACGCACGACCTGCCGCCGACCGCGGGCTTCCTCTCGCTCGAGCACGTCGCCATCCGCGAACGCCTCGACCTGCTCACCCGCCCGGTCGAGGAGGAACGCGCCCACGAGGAGCAGTCGATCGCCAAGGTCCGTGACGCCCTCGTCGGCCGCGGCTGGCTCGAGCCCGGCGCGGGCATCCCCTCGGTCATCGAGGCGATGCACCGGTGGTTGGGCCACACCCCCAGCGTGCTGCGCGCGATCTCGCTGTCCGACGTCGTCGGCGATCGCCGCGCGATCAACCAGCCGGGCACCGACGACGAGTACCCGAACTGGCGGCTCCCGCTCTCCGGACCCGATGGCACGCCGCTCTCCCTGGAGGAAGCGACCAAGTCCGAACTCGCCGAAGTCCTGTTCCGCGCCACCGCCGGCGACTGACGGAAGCAGGAGCGCACGTGGCGTTGTGCGGGACGTGCGTCGGTCCGAAGCCGTAGCGCGCCAAACCGGGGAGGCGCGTCGACGACGGAACGGGCGCGCGAAGGCTGGAGGATCGCTAGCGCGTCCCGTGCAACGCGAGGGCGGCGACGGTCACCCGCGGGCGACCCGCTGGGGAGGGTCAGGCGCGGGCGAAGGCGTCGGCGACGGCATACCCGGTGGAGCGGACCACGTCGCGACGGGACTCCATCTCGGCGAGCCAGCGGGCGGGGGAGTCGGCGGCCTCGTGAGGCTCGGGTGAGAAGTTGGCCATCCATTCCTTGAAGATCTCGGGCGTCGTCTCCGGGTGGAACTGGACGCCCCACGCCCGGGGGCCGAAGCGGGCGGCCTGGACAGAGCTGTCTGGAGCGGTCGCGAGCGACTCGGCGCCCTCCGGCAGACGACTCACGATGTCGCCGTTGTATTGCACGACCTCGCGACCTGAGAGTCCGCTCAGCAATGGGTCGGCCTCGCCAGCAGCGTTGAGGGACAACGGAATCAGTCCGCTCGTGCGCCCGTGCGGGTTGCGGATGACTTCGCCACCGAGGGCGACGGCGAGGAGCTGGTGGCCGAGACAGACTCCAAGCGTCGGTATGCCGTCCGCCACCGCCGCGCGCAACAGAGACTTCGTGGGTGCGAGCCATGCGTAGCGGTCGTCCTCGTTGGCATTCATCGCCCCTCCGAGGACCACGAGGGCGTCATGCGTGAGACGCGCCGGGATCGGCTCGCCGAGATCGCCGCGGATCGTCTCGACAGCGCTGCCGAGCTCGGACCAGCGCTCGACGAGCCAGCCGCCGGGTGCTGCGGGTTCGTGCTGGATGACGAGGTAGCGCGGCATCACACCTGGGTTCCGACGAGGGAACCGATCGCATAGGTGACCGTCATCGCCAGCAGGCCACCCACGACGTTGCGACGGACCGCAGGCCAGATCTCAGCCGAGCCGAGGCGAGCGCTGATCCATCCGGTGGCGATGAGTGCGAGGACGACGGCGGCCACGGTCACGGGGACTCGGGCGGTGACTCCCACGAGGAGGATTGCCACGAGCGGCAGGATCGCTCCGGCCGTGAAGGCGAAGAACGACGCCCACGCCGCGTGCCACGGCTTCGTCAGGGCCTCGGGGTCGATGCCGAGCTCCACCTCGGCATGGGCTGTGAGGGGGTCGTTCTCAGTGAGCTCGACGGCCACTTGCCGGGCGAGGTCGTCCGAGATGCCCTTGTCGGCCAGGAGCTGAGTGAGTTCCTCGAGCTCGGCGACGGGATCCTCCTCCAGTTCCTGCTTTTCCTTCGCGAGCAGGGCTACCTCGGCATCCCGTTGGGTGCTGACGGATACGTACTCACCGACGGCCATGCTCATCGCTCCGGCTGCCAGTCCGGCGAATCCGGCGGTCGCGATGTTCGCGCGACTGGTCGTCGCGGCTGCTACACCGATGACGATTCCTGCCGTCGAGATGATGCCGTCGTTGGCACCCAGAACCGCTGCTCGAAGCCAGTTCAGCCGCTCGTAGAAGCCGCCGGTGTGTGGCTCGTCGTGCTGATCCAGGAGGTCAGCGGGGTCTGCGGCCTCAGCCATCGACGACGACCCCGTGGCGTTTCGCGATCTCGGTGATCCGGTGTGCCTGCTCGATGTCGAGCTGGGTGAGGCCGCCTGCATCGTGCGTCGTCAGCAGCCAGTGCGTCTTGCGCCAGCGGATGTCGATGTCGGGATGGTGGTTCATCTCCTCGGCGACCTCGGCCGCCTCGGCGACGATGCGGATCGCCGAGGGGAAGTCCGGTGCCTCGATGTCCGCGACGATGGCGTCACCTTCGCGCGTCCACAACGTCAGTTCGGCGAGCTGGCGCTCGATCTCCTCATCAGTCAACTGTCGGCTCATGCCCCCAGCCTCCCAATGCGGCGGCGACCCGTCCAGCAAGGCGTGCCTACTGGACGGGTGCGCACCCGGCATACGGGGTCAGAGAGCCTCGGAGATCGAGGCCGGACCCATGAGTGATTCGTCGACCGCGCCGAGGTCCGAGGCGTCGGTGATCGTCGGCGCCACCTCGTGCGGCTGGATCTCGCCGGACTGGATCTGTTCGGTCCAGTGGCATGCCACTCGGTGGCCCTCCCCAACACCCGGGATCTCGGGGATCCGCAGCACCGGGCGCTCGGTGTCGCACTTCGTCTCCTGACGCCACGGGCACCGGGTGTGGAAGCGGCACCCCGCGGGAGGCCGCGACGGTGAGGGCAGGTCTCCGGTGAGCAGGATCTGCTCGCGCCGGTCCTCGACGACGGGGTCCGGCACCGGGACAGCGGACATGAGTGCCCGCGTGTAGGGGTGGAGAGGAGTGGCGTAGAGGTCGTCGGCGGCTGCCTCCTCGGCGATCGCCCCGAGGTACATCACACCGATCCGATCACTGATGTGCCGGACCACGGCGAGGTCGTGGGCGACGACGAGGTAGGTCAGGCCGAACTCCTCCTGGAGGTCCTCGAGGAGGTTGACCACCTGCGCCTGCACCGACACGTCCAGGGCGGAGACGGGCTCGTCGGCGACGATGAGCTTGGGGTTGACCGAGAGGGCTCGGGCGATGCCGATGCGCTGCCGCTGGCCGCCGGAGAACTCGTGCGGGTATTTCAGGAGTGCCGCCTCGGGGAGGCCCACCGCGTTGAGCAGTTCCACGAGGCGCGGCCGTGCTTCCTTGGCGTTCTTGGCCAGACCGTGAGCCTTCATGCCCTCGAAGAGCAGTGACTCCACCGACTGGCGCGGGTCGAGGCTCGACAGCGGGTCCTGGAAGACCATCTGGATGTCCTGGCGCTTCTTGCGCAGCGCCTCGCCCTTGAGCGCGGCGATGTCCACCCCGTCGAAGGTCACCGAACCCTCGGTCGGGGGCTCGAGGTTGAGGATGGCGCGTCCGAGCGTCGACTTGCCGCACCCGGATTCACCCACGAGGCCGTAGGTCTCGCCGCGCCGGATCTGCAGGTCCACGCCGTCGACGGCGTAGACATGCCCGATCGTCTTGTCGAAGATCACGCCCCGTCGGATCGGAAAGTGGACCTTGACGCCCTGAGCGTCGACGAGGACGTCAGTGTTGTCGGTCATCGGTTGGCCTCCACGGGGTTGAAGCAGCGCAGGGCTCGCTGGTGCTGCTCGACGAGTTCGGGCATCTTCTGGGTGCAGACCTCGATCGGCTGCGAGCAGCGCGGTGCGAAGGCGCACGCGCTGGTCCAGGGCAGATTGTCGGACACCGAGCCGGGGATCGGGTTGAGCCGCTGACCCCTGGGAGCATCGAGGCGGGGGATCGACGCGAGCAGGCCGTGCGTGTAGGGGTGACGCGGCTGCGCGAAGAGGTCGTGCCGTTCGCCACGCTCGACGATCCGACCGCCGTAGAGGACATTGACCTCGTCGCAGAGCCCGGCGACGACGCCGAGGTCGTGCGTGATCATGACGAGCGCCGTGCCTGTGTCCTCGACGAGTTCCTTG
This sequence comes from Knoellia sinensis KCTC 19936, assembly GCF_000768705.1. Lineage (GTDB taxonomy): Bacteria > Actinomycetota > Actinomycetes > Actinomycetales > Dermatophilaceae > Knoellia > Knoellia sinensis. The sequence continues at coordinate 60,839 of NZ_AVPJ01000003.1, read as the reverse complement.
AGCAGCGCGAGGATCTGCGCCTGGATCGTCACGTCGAGAGCAGTCGTCGGCTCGTCGGCGATGAGGAGTCGTGGCTGGCAGGCGAGGGCGATCGCGATCAGAGCGCGCTGGCGCATGCCACCGGACAGCTGGTGCGGGTAGTCCTTGAGCCGACGGTCCGGGTCGGGGATCCCGACCCGGTCGAGCAGGTCGCGGGCCACGGGGGTGGCGGCCTTGCGGGACATGCCGCGGTGCCGCTCGAGGACCTCGGTGACCTGGAGGCCGATGGGGATGACCGGGTTGAGCGAGGACAGCGGGTCCTGGAAGACCATCGCGATGTCCTTGCCCCGCTTGTCGCGCATCTGCTGGTCGGACAGGTCGAGCAGGTTCGTGCCCTCGTAGTCGACCGTGCCGGTGACCTTGTTGCCGCGCGCAGGGAGCAGGCCCATGATCGCGAGCGAGGTCACCGACTTGCCGCACCCGGACTCCCCGACGAGCCCGACGGTCTGGCCGGGGTGGACGTCGAAGGACACGCCCTGCACGGCCTCGAAGGGCTCCTGGCCCTGTCGCTGGAACGTGACGCGCAGGTCGCGGACCTTGAGGAGCGGCTCGCTGCCGCCCTGTTGCCAGCGCCTCGCCTTGTCGCGGTCCGCGACGTTGCTCGTGTCCGTGGGGGTCGCATCCATGGGGTTCGTGTCCCTGGGAGTGGTGGTGGTCATGAGCGGGTCACCTCCGGCTCTTGGGGTCGAGGGCCTCGCGCAGGGACTCACCCATGAGGGTGAACCCGAGGGCGACGACGATGATGCACGCCGCCGGATAGAACGCGAGGTGGGGATAGTCCTGGATGTAGCGCGTGGCGGTACCGAGCATGGCGCCCCACTCGGGCTGCCGGTCATCCGGGTTGCCGAGGCCGAGGAACGACAGGGCGGCTGCGTCGAGGATCGAGGTCGCGAGGACGAGCGTGGACTGGACGATGACCGGGCCGAGCGAGTTCGGCAGCATGTGACGGAAGACGATCGCGCCCTGCGTCACGCCGAGGGCACGCGCCGCGAGAACGTGGTCGCTCGCCCGCTGGGCCAGCATCGACCCACGCAGGAGTCGGGCGAAGATCGGCACCTGCACGGTGGCGATGGCGATGATGACGGTCCATTGGGACGGCTCCGGTGCCAGCGCCGCGATCGACACGGCGAGCAGCAGCGAGGGGATCGAGAGCATGACGTCGACGATGCGCATCACGAGCGAGTCGATCCAGCCGCCGAAGGCGCCGGCCAGGGTGCCGAGGGTGATCCCCCCGGCGAGGCCGAAGAGGGTGGCGAAGACACCGACGATGAGCGTCTGGCGCGCGCCGCCGATCAGTCGTGACAGGAGGTCGCGTCCGAACTCGTCGGACCCGAGCGGGAAGCCCGGGGCCGCGCCCGGGATGTTGCCGGGGGTGAGGTCCTTGAGCAGTTCGGGCATCCGCTTGGTGGGGTCGTTCGGGGCGATCCACGGCGACAGGAGGGCGAGGACGACGAACAGGATCGTGATGACGGCACCGAGGAGGAACACCGGGTCGCGGCGCAGCCGGGCCCAGGCGCTCGCGATGAGCGAGACGCCACCGGTGTCCTTGACCTTGCCGGCAGCACTGACGTGGACGTCCGCCACGGCGGTGCCGGTACCGGCAGTGCTCGCGAGCGCGTCGATGCGGTCCTTCTTGGAGCTCGGCCGCGGATCCATGGGGGAGGGGGTCATCGCGCTCACCTCGTCCGGACTCGGGGGTCGATCACGGCGTACATGATGTCGACCAGCAGGTTGACGATGACATAGATCATTGCGGCGGCGAGGATGACCACTTGGAGCACGGGGTAGTCGCGACGCTCGAACGACAGCGCCAACGCCTCGCCCAGACCACCCCACGAGAAGACTCGCTCGGTGAGGACGGCTCCGGCGAGCAGGGCCCCGAGCTGGAGACCGATCGTCGTCGTGACGGGCAGCATGGCGTTGCGCAGGATGTGGCGTCCGCGGATGACCTTGGCGGTGAGCCCCTTGGACTCCGCGGTGCGGATGTAGTCCTCGTCGAGCACCTCGAGAACCGCTGCACGGGTGATCCGGAAGATCACCGCAAACGGGACGCTCGCGAGCGTGATCGAGGGGAGGACGAGGTGCTTGAGCGCGTCCCAGGAGGCGTCGAACTCCCGCGTGAGAAGCCCGTCGAGGACGAAGAACCCGGTGACGCGAGTCGCTTCGAGCTGTCCGTCCTGACGCCCCGAGACGGGGAGCCATCCGAGCTTGATCGCGAAGATGTACTTGAGGAGGAACCCGAGGAAGAAGACGGGAACGGCAACGCCCACGAGCGAGACGATCACCGACGCGTTGTCGAAGAACGTGGCCCGGCGGCGTGCCGCGAAGTAGCCGAGCGGGATGCCGAGGGCGATGGCGATGACCATGGCAAAGAAGCTGAGCTCGATCGTCGCGGGGAAGCGCTGGAGGAAGATGTCCAGCGCATCCGTGCCGGGGAGCACGCTCGTGGACGGGCCGAAGTCGCCCTGGAGGACGCGACCGACGAACTTGAAGTACTGGATGTGGACCGGCTGGTCCAGGCCGAAGGCCTCCTCCATGGCGGCCCGCGATGCGGGAGTCGCCCGCTCACCCAGGATCGCCGAGACGGTCCCGCCGGGGAGGGCACGCAGCCACAGGAACAACAACAACGACAGGACGACCATCACGCCGACCATCTGTACCAAGCGCCTGACGATGAACCTCAGCACGCGAACCTCCTTCGATCATGGCGGTGGCCGCCCCGGCGATCCTTCGCCGGGACGGCCACCTGCGTCAACGGTTGTGAACCAGTGGGGTCACTTGCCGCCGACGGTCACGCCACTGAACTCCTCCGCGGTGAGCGGCGAGGCAACGACACCCTCGACGCCCTCACCGACGACGAGCGCCGGCGGGGAGTGGCTGATCGCGAGAGCCGGGAGGTACTCCTCCTGGATCTGCTGGTTGATCTTCTCGTAGGCCGCCGTGCGCTGCGCCTCGTCGACGATCGCGTCCGCCTTCGCCAGGTCACCCGCGAGGGTGGCACCGAACGAGTGCTTCGTGAGACCGAAGTTGTTGGCGTCAAGGCTGCCGAAGAAGGTGCCGATGAAGTTGTGCGCCGAGTCGTAGTCGCCGGTCCAACCAAGGAGGAAGGCGTCGAACGCGTTGGCGTCGACTCCGTCGAGGTAGCCACCGTTCCACGGCTTCGTCGTGACCTTGACCGTGATGCCAGCGGCCTCGAGGTCAGCCGCCATCGCCTGGTGCAGCTTCTGCGGGTTCGGCATGTACGGACGCGTGACCTCGGACGGGTACGCGAACTCGAGCGTCAGCCCACCGGCTGCCGCGATGGCCGCCTTGGCCGCTGCGGGGTCGTACTTCACGGCCTCGAGCGACTTGTTGTAGCCGCTCACGGTGTCGGGCATCATCTGCGTCGCGACCTTGGCGCCCTCGGGGAGCTGGGTCTTGACGAGCTCCTCGCGGTTGAGGGCCTGGTAGATGGCCTTGCGGATCTTGACGTCGGCGAGCTTCGGGTTCTTGATGGGGTTGAGGCCCAGGTAGAACACGTTGAACGCCGGTCGGATCTCGACCTTGTTGCCCGCGCTCTCGAGGCCCTTCCAGTCGGCCGGGTTCGGGAGGTCGTAGCCGTTGATGCTCTTGGCCTCGAGCTCCTGGCGGCGGGTGGTCTCGTCGGGGACGATCTTGAAGACGACCTTGGCGTTCTTGGCCTTCTCGCCCCAGTAGTCGTCGTTGCGGACGAGCGTGACCGTCTTGTTGGCCTCGTCGTACTTCTCGAGCTTGTAGGGGCCCGTGCCGACGCCAGCCTTGGAATACTCGGGGTAGATGAAGCCCTCACCCTGAGCCTTGACCTCGTTGGCCTTGCCGGTCTCCATGGCCTTCGGCGACTGCATCGACAGCGCGTCGAGCGAGAGGAACGTCGGGAAGCCCGAGGTCGGACGGTTCACCGAGAGGACCACGGTCTTCTCGTCCTTGGCCTCGCAGCCCTTGTAGAGCGACGTCGCGGCCTTGTCCTTGAACGCGCCGAACGTGCCCGCCCAGTACTCGGCGGCGACCTGGCCGTCCTTGTTCTGGTCGAACATGCGCTCGAAGTTCTTGCAGACGGCCTCGGCGTTGAACGGCTCGCCGTCGTGGAACTTCACCCCGGTCTTGAGGTTGAACGTCCAGTTGGTGCCGGAGGCGTCGGGCTCCCACGACTCGGCGAGCTCAGGCTCGATCTCGGCGGTGCCGGCCTTGATGCCGACAAGGCCCTCGAACATCTGACGCGTGACGCGGAACGTCTCACCGTCGGTGGCGTAGAAGGGGTCCATCACCTTGGGAGCGCCGGCGGCGCCGAAGGTGAAGGTGGACGTGCCGGCGGCCGAGCCAGTGTCTGACCCGGAGTCGTCACGATCGGACTGCGCGCAGGCCGTGAGGGCCAGCGCGGCAACCGTGAGCACGGCGAGCGGCGTCGCCTTGCGCTTGAACGTCATCGAAAACCTCGCTTGGAAGTGCGAACCTCGAAGGCCACGGTGACCCCCGGAGGGTGGAACGACCGGGCAACACGGCAGGGTGTGTGGCGTGCCTCACTGCGCGGACAGGGGTTGACCCTAGCGACATTCACTGGTCCGACAACCGCACAATGAATTTGTTTATCGGAGTGAGACCCAGAATCGGCAAGGAGTTCCCAGTGCCCGCGGAGCAGAACGACCCCATCGAGGTCGTGGCCGCAGCGATCGTTGACGACCTCGAGTCCCCGACCGTGCTGCTCGCCGCTCGCCGCACCGAGCCGTCCGCCCTGGCCGGAGGGTGGGAGTTCGCGGGAGGCAAGGTCGACCCCGGCGAGACCGACGTCCAGGCACTGCACCGCGAGATCCGTGAGGAGCTCGGCGTCGAGGTCGAGATCGGAGAGCTGCTCGAAGGCCCGCTGGAACGTGGTCGCTGGCCGCTCGGGACGGCATACGCGATGTCCGTGTGGCTCGCGGTGGTGACGGAGGGCGTTCCGGCACCGATCGAGGACCACGACGCCGTGCGTTGGCTCACACGCGACGACCTGTATGCCGTGGAGTGGCTCCCAGCGGACCTCCCGATCGTCGACGCCGTCGCCACGCGTTTTCGTCCCTGACGTTTTCCCTGAGAGACTGGGCATCATGCCCATCACTACTCGCGACGACATCCGTAACGTCGCCATCGTCGCGCACGTCGACCACGGAAAGACCACTCTGGTCGACAAGATGCTCTGGGAGGCCGGCGCCTTCGAAGAACGAGCCACTGTCGAGTCCACTGGCGAGCGTGTCATGGACTCCGGTGACCTCGAGCGCGAGAAGGGCATCACGATCCTCGCGAAGAACACGGCGGTCCACTACGCCGGCAAGGCCGCGGTCGAGGCCGGCCTCACCGACGGCCTCACGATCAACATCATCGACACCCCTGGCCACGCCGACTTCGGCGGCGAGGTCGAGCGCGGTCTGTCCATGGTGGACGGCGTCGTGCTCCTCGTGGACGCCTCCGAGGGCCCTCTGCCGCAGACCCGCTTCGTGCTGCGCAAGGCCCTGGCGGCCAACATGCCGGTCATTCTCTGCATCAACAAGGTCGACCGCCCCGACTCCCGCATCCAGGAGGTCGTCGACGAGGTCTACGAGCTCTTCATCGACCTCGACGCCTCCGAGGAGCAGATCGAGTTCCCGATCGTCTACGCCTCCGCCAAGGCCGGCCGGGCGTCGACCGAGCGTCCCGACGACGGCGGACTGCCTGCCGAGGACGACCTCACGGCGCTTTTCCAGACGATCATCTCGACGATCCCGGCGCCGACCTATGACACGGAGGCGCCCCTCCAGGCGCACGTGACCAACCTCGACGCGTCGAACTTCCTCGGTCGTCTCGCCCTCCTGCGGGTTCACAACGGTGAGATCAAGAAGGGCCAGCAGGTCGCCTGGTGCAAGCACGACGGCTCGATCGAAAAGGTCAAGATCACCGAGCTCCTCATGACCGAGGCCCTGGAGCGCAAGCCGCTCGAGGAGGGCCAGTCGGCCCGCCCGGGTGACATCATCGCGATCGCCGGCATCCCCGAGATCATGATCGGTGACACGATCGCCGACGCCGAGAACCCGATTCCGCTCCCCGTCATCACGGTCGACGAGCCGGCGATCTCCATGACCATCGGGACGAACACGAGCCCGCTCGTCGGCCGCGGCGCCACCAAGGGCACCAAGGTCACGGCGCGCATGGTCAAGGACCGCCTCGACAAGGAGCTCATCGGCAACGTGTCGCTGCGCATCCTCCCCACCGAGCGCCCTGACGCCTGGGAGGTCCAGGGTCGAGGCGAGCTCGCGCTCGCGATCCTCGTCGAGCAGATGCGCCGCGAGGGCTACGAGCTCACCGTCGGCAAGCCGCAGGTGGTGACCCGGCAGGTCGACGGCAAGCTCCACGAGCCCGTCGAGCGCCTGACGATCGACACCCCGGACGAGTACCTCGGCGCCATCACGCAGCTCCTCGCCGCGCGCAAGGGCCGCATGGAGCAGATGACCAACCACGGCACCGGCTGGGTCCGCATGGAGTTCCTCGTGCCGTCGCGCGGACTCATCGGCTTCCGCACCGAGTTCCTCACCGAGACCCGCGGCGCCGGCATCGCGCACCACGTGTTCGAGGACTACGAGCCGTGGTTCGGCGCCATCACGACCCGCACGTCGGGCTCCCTGGTCGCCGACCGCTCCGGGCCGGTCACGTCCTACGCGATGGTCAACCTGCAGGAGCGCGGCACGCTCTTCGTCGAGCCGGCCACCGAGGTCTACGAAGGCATGATCGTCGGCGAGAACTCCCGCGCCGACGACATGGACGTCAACATCACCAAGGAGAAGAAGCTCACCAACGTGCGCGCCTCCTCGGCCGACAACTTCGAGAAGGTCGTCCCCCCGCGCAAGCTCAGCCTCGAGCAGTCCCTCGAGTTCTGCCGCGAGGACGAGTGCGTCGAGGTCACGCCTGACGCCGTGCGGATCCGCAAGGTCGAGCTCGACCAGACCGTCCGTGGCCGCTCGGCCGCGAGGGCCCGCAAGAACTGAGGCGCCGCACCGGCGTCGTCCGTCCCCGGAGGAAGTCCCAGCACGTGAACACCCGAAGCAGCCGATCCCGTTCTCGTCCGCGCCGCAGGCGTGGTCTCTGGGCGCTCGCCGTGGGCCTGGTGGTCGCGCTCATCGCGGGTGTGGCGGGGTTCGCCCTCCTGCGTGGCGACGGCGGCGACGAGGAGCTGCCCTCCCAGGTCTCGGCTCGCGAACGGACCGACGAGAAGGGCGGCACGCTCAGGGCCATGTCGCTCGGGCCGGTGACGAGCTGGGACCCCCAGCGGATCGCCGCCCGGGACGATGCGGCCTTCGCGGGGCGCACCTTCCTGCGGACGCTCACGGCCTACCAGCCGAGCACCGACCCACGGAACCAGGCCCGCCTCATCGGCGACCTCGCCAAGGATGCGGGCACACCCAACAAGGAACTCACGTCGTGGTCGTTCACGCTGCGTGAGGGTGTGGCGTGGGAGGACGGCTCGCCGGTGACGTGCGAGGACGTCAAGTACGGCGTGTCCCGCACCTTCTCCACAACCGCCATCACGGGCGGGTCGACCGACGCCCTGGCGGTGCTGTCGGTGCCCAAGAAGCCCGACGGCGCGTCGATCTATGCGGGCCCCTTCGCCAAGGTGGCGGCGAACGATCCCGGCGTCGCGGCATACGACAAGGCGGTGTCGTGCAAGGGCGCGACGATCACGTTCAACCTGAGCTCCCCGGTGAGCGACTTCAACGAGATGGTCAGCCAGCCCGCCTTCGCGCCCGTCAAGAAGGACAAGGACGACGCGGAGAACGCTCTCACCGTGTTCTCCAACGGCCCCTACCGGCTCGAGGCCCCGTGGCGAGCGTCGACGGGCGGCACGTGGGTGCGCAACGAACACTGGAAGCCCACCACCGATGAGGTGCGTCGGGCCTTCCCGGACCGGATCGAGTACCAAGAGGGCATCGAGACCCAAACCGTGGCGCAGCAGATCATGGCCGACGGCGAGAGGGCACGTGCCGCGGTGTCCCTCGGGTCTGCGCCGCCGGCCCTGCAGCAGCACATCGTCAACGTCGACGCGCTCAAGGACCGATCGGTGACCGCCGGAACGGGCCTCATCGACTACTTGGCGCCCAACGTCAAGAGTCCGGTCATGCAGAAGCCGCAGGCGCGTGCCGCGCTGGCCGTCGCAACCAACCGCGAGGCCTACGTCACGGCCCTGGGTGGAGCGACCACGGGGCGTCCGGCCACCTCCCTGATCCCGGAAGTTCTCCCCGCCCATCACGACGAGGACCCGATGGGTGCAGGCGGCCGCGGCGACGCGGGCCGCGCCAAGGTGCTGCTCGGCGAGGCGGGACTCACCCTTCCCGTCCCGATTCGGGTGGCCTACCGATCCAGCCCCGTTGCCGACAAGGCCATGGCAGCGCTCGTGGCGGGGTGGACCGAGGCGGGCTTCGCCCCGACGCTCACCCCCCTGAAGGACGAGTACTTCACGACCATCTCGGCGCCGGCCGCGGCGACGTCCTACGACGTCTTCTGGTCCAATTGGGCCCCGGCCTGGGCGTCGGCGAGCACGATCCTGCCGGCCCTGTTCGACAGTTCGATCAACATCACCCCGAGCGGGCCCGGACGCGACTACGGCTACTTCGCCGACACCAACGTCAACGCCGAGATCCGGCGCATCCCCACGGTCGCCGATCGGACCGAGCGCGAGAAGGCGTGGGCGTCCCTCGACGTCAAGCTCCAACGTCAGGGTGCCTACATCGCACTCGCCGAGCGACGCTCCCTCTTCATCGCCGGAAGTGAGGTCCGCAACCTCTCGGCCAACGAGGCCATCGGTGGAGTGGTCGAGTTCGCGGACATCGCGGTTCAACAGTGACCCGACTGCTGTTCGTCCACGCGCACCCCGACGACGAGACCCTCGCCACGGGCGTTGCGATCCTGCACCATGTCCGGCGCGGGGACGACGTGCACGTCCTCACGTGCACCCTCGGTGAGGAGGGCGAGGTCATCCCGGCCGAGCTCTCCCACCTCCAGGGCGCCGAGGGTGATCCGCTCGCGGCCCACCGCAAGGGCGAGCTCAAGGGCGCCATGGGGGTCCTGGGGGCCACGCACCACTACCTCGGCGCCGGTGACGGCAGCGACGATCCGTCCTACCGGGACTCGGGGATGGTGGGTTCACCTGCGTTCGCACACCCACGCTCGTTCGCAGGTGCAGACCTCCGTGAGGTTGTCGACGTCATGCGTTCGACGATCCGCGCGATTGCCCCCGACGTCGTCGTGACCTACGACGAGCACGGGGGCTACGGTCACCCGGACCACATCCGCGTCCATGACGCCGTGCGCGCTGTCCTTGCCGAGGAGCCCTCTGCCTCAACCCTTTTCGTGACGGTGACGCCGAGGAGCTGGGCAATCGAGGATCGTGCCTGGCTCGCCTCCCACGTGGCGACCGAGACCGGGTATGCCGTGCCGTCGACGAGCGATGAGATGGCACCATCCGTGGTCGACGACGCCGTGGTCACGCATGCCGTCGTCGATGCCGGCGTCGTGCCCCAGCAGCAGGACGCGCTGCGCCACCACGAGACGCAGGTCGTCGTGGGGGACGGGTGGTTCGCCCTGTCCAACGACATCGCGGCCCGGCTCGCCGGACGTGAGGGCTATGCCGTGCTCGACCCCGTGACGGGCGCGCTCGCTCCCGGTGATGCCACTCATCGCCGCGGACTGGTCGAGGATCTGTCATGACGCGGCCGGGGGAGGGGGAGGCGGTGGACGTCGACATCTATCGCCACGCGATGGGACGGCTCGCCAAGGGTGTCGCGGTCGTCACCACGACGACGTCCGGCCAGGACCACGCGCTCACGGCCGACTCGGTCACGAGTGTCTCGATCGACCCGGTGCTCCTGTTGGTCTGCGTCGAGACCGACGCGCGATTCCACGACGCCGCCCTCGAGGCAGGTGTGTTCGGGGTGAGCATCCTGTCCGCGGAGCAGCGAGCGGTGGCCGCTTGGTTCGCGACCCCGGGGAGGCCGCTGCCAGGACAGATGGATCGGGCATCCCACACGAGGTCTCCGTCCGGGGTGGCCCTGCTCGACGGAGCCCTTGCCACCCTCGAGTGCACGGTGCGTGCCGTCCACCCGGCGGGGGACCACAGCGTCATCATTGCGGACGTGGCGTCGGCCCGGCTGTCCGGCGATCCCAAGCCAGCCCTCGTACACTTCCGCGGACAGTACTCCGCCCTTCCCTGACCATGACCCCTCCTCAAGGAACGCCATGAACGACGACCTCGACCAGTTGTGGAACCAACTGCGGCGCAAGCGCGCCGCAGCATTGGTCGCTGCCTTCGTGCTCCTGATCGTGGCCTACGTCGGCGCTGCCGCCTGGGCGAGTGGGCGCATCCCGAGCGACACCACGATCGGTGGCGTCCAGGTCGGGGGGATGTCCCCAGCCGAGGCCCGCACCGCGCTGGCAGCGGGTGTGAAGGACCGCGGCGCCGCGCCGGTGACCCTCACCGCCCATGACAAGACCACCACCATCAATCCGGCCGAGGCGGGCCTGAGCATCGATCTCGACACGTCGATCGAGGACCTCACCAGTTTCAGCCTCAACCCGGTCAAGGTCTTCGGGCACCTGACGGGCGGGGTGACGCGCGGCCTGGCCACCGAGGTGGACGAGGAGAAGCTCAGGGCCGCGGTGACCAAGGCCGGTGCCGCACTGGCGGTGGCACCCAAGGACGGCGCGATCTCCGTTGCCGACGGCAAGGTGGCGGTCACCCAGCCGGTGCGGGGACAGGCCCTCAAGGTGGACGAGACGGTCGAGCTGATCACGAGTTCGTGGCCACGCACGGCGCCGATCGTTGCCCCGATTGCCGAGACTCGCCCCAAGGTCACCGCGGACGAGTTGAAGCGCGTCAAGACGGAGTTCGCGGACAAGGCGATGTCTGGTCCCATCGGCGTCAAGGTCGGTGACAAGTCCTTCGACCTCAGCGCCGCGGCCATCGCTCCGTCCATCACGTTCCCCGCTGACGCCAAGGGCAAGATCACCCCGAAGTTCGATGACAAGAAGCTCATCGACGTGGTGTCCGGCGCTGCTGCGAAGGCGGGGGCCACGACCAAGGCGAAGGACGCCACGGTCGTCTTCGCGAGCGGGCAGCCGCGGGTGGTTCCGGCGAAGACCGGTGTCGCGATCGACTCCACCAAGATCGCGGAGCCGATTCGCGCGGCACTCACGTCGGAGGAGCGCACGGCCATCGTCCCGGTCACCGTGGCGCAGCCGAAGTTCACGACCGAAGAGGCACAGAAGACCCTTCCGAAGGGTCGCATCTCGACCTTCACGACGAACTTCGACCCCAACGGCGGCGGACGTGTGCACAACATCCGCCTCGCCGCGCGCACCCTCAACGGGACCTACGTCGCGCCGGGCGAGACGTTCAGCCTCAACGGCGTGCTCGGTCGTCGCACCCCCGAGAAGGGCTACCAGAAGGGCGGTGTCATCCAGGAGGGCCGTCTCAGCGAGAACTACGGTGGCGGCATCTCCCAGGTGTCGACGACGCTGTTCAACGCGGCCTTCTTCGCCGGGGTGGAGTTCAAGGAGTACATGGCCCACGGCTTCTACATCTCGCGCTACCCCGAGGGGCGTGAGGCGACGATTTCCTTCCCGTACCCGGACAACCGGTGGGTCAATACGACCGACGGTGGCATCCTCATCCGGGCGCACTCCTCCGGCGGGCAGGTGACGGTCGAGTTCTTCGGCACGAAGAAGTGGGACATCACCGCGGCGAAGAGCCCCCGGCGCAACCTCGTCCAGCCCAAGAAGATCACCGACGACGCGCCCGAGTGCATCACCCAGAACCCGGTTCCGGGCTTCGACGTCACCGTGACGCGCACGTTCAAGCAGGGCGGCAAGACGGTGCGCACCCAGGCGTTCAACACCCACTACAACCCCGAGGACGACGTCACCTGCACGCACCCCGACGCGAAGTAGCGGCTCTCAGCCTGGCGCGGTGAGATACACGTAGTTCGAGTGCCGGGCGAACCCGAGCCGTTCGTAGACGCGGATGGCGACGTCGTTGTCGGCCTCCACCTGGAGATGCATGAGGTGTATGCCGTCCGCCCGCGCTCGCGCTGCGAGCGCGGCAGTGATCCGAGTCCCCAGGCCTCGACCACGGAAGCCCGGGTCGGTCCAGAGCGCGCCGAGCCCGGCCCAGCCGTGAGCGAGCCCGAGCCGACCGATGGCCACCGGCCGGGGAGCCCGTGAGCCGGGTGTGCTGAGTCCGAGCTTCTGTGCCAGCCCTCCGCCGAGCGAGATGCTGCCGAAGAGGTGGCCGGGGCTGCCTCCGAGAACCGTGGTCGTCACATCGGGAATGACCGCACGGCTCTGGGAGTAGGCCGCCAGCCAGGTGTCGTCGAGGTCGGCGGTGATCCTCACGTCCGGCCCGCCCGGGTCCGCGGCGGCGATGGCGTCGCAGGCGGCCGTGAGGTTGAGGGTGCGGTCACCCGCTGTCCACCCCCGTCGGAGCAGTTCCGCCCCCAAGGAGTCGTCGGCGGGCTCGAAGCCGACCGGCCCGGCCAGGGCGACCTTCGCTGGGAGGCCGCGGACGGCATACCACTCCTCGATCCGGTCCACGGCGTCGGCGAGAGGAACGCCTGGGTCTCCGACCGGGAGGACCGAGTTGCCGCGTTGGGTGAACCCCGCGGAGGCGCGCAGCTCCCAGTCGCCCAGACGGTCACGCTCGACGGCGCCCCACGAAGGGCCGGCGATGCGCTGGAGCTCGGCGACCGTGGGTGCCAGGTGCGGGGCTCCGCGACGACTCGGACGGGGCGGGATCTCCTTGGCAGCGACGATGCGGTCGCGCGGGATCGTCACCTCGCCGCGGCGCGTCAGGACGACCACGGCGCTGTCCGTGCGCGCGACCAGATCGCCAGTCGCGTCGGTCATGGACGGCCCTTCTGCGGGGCGCTGTGGGTCCGTTCCGAGGCGGTATCGGACGACGACGCGGGCTCCGATGTGGACGGCGTCGAAAGGCGTGGGCACGAGCGGCATACTATGGCGGCATGACGTACGTGATCGCGCAGCCTTGTGTTGACCTCAAGGACAAGGCCTGCATCGAGGAGTGCCCGGTCGACTGCATCTACGAAGGCGAGCGATCGCTCTACATCCACCCCGACGAGTGCGTCGACTGTGGTGCGTGTGAGCCGGTCTGCCCCGTGGAGGCCATCTACTACGAGGACGACACTCCGGAGCAGTGGGCCGACTACTACAAGGCCAACGTCGAGTTCTTCGACGACCTCGGCAGCCCGGGTGGCGCCGCCAAGATGGGTCTCATCAACAAGGACCACCCGCTCATTGCGGCGCTGCCGCCGCAGGTGCACGACGAGTGAGCTTCGCGCTCCCTGACTTCCCGTGGGACTCGCTCGCTCCGGTCAAGGAGCGGGCGAGTTCTGCTGTGACGGCCGACGGCCTCGGCCTCGTCGACCTGTCCGTGGGCACACCCGTGGACCCGACACCGGCGGTGGTCCAGGAGGCGCTCCGTTCGGCCTCGGATGCTCCCGGATATCCGCAGACGTGGGGCACGCCCTCTCTGCGCGAGGCGGTGGCGCAGTGGTTCGCCTCGCGCCGCGGCGTCCCGGATGTCGACCCCGACGGCGTGCTGCCCACCGTGGGCAGCAAGGAACTCGTCGCCTGGCTGCCGACGCTTCTCGGTCTCGGCTCGGGCGACATCGTGGGCTTCCCCTCAGCCGCCTACCCGACCTACGACGTCGGCGCGCGGCTCGCCGGCGCGACACCGCAGGTCGTCGACGGGCTCGCTGCCCTCGGTCCGCTCACCCCCTCCACAACGCCAAAACTGTTGTGGCTCAACAGCCCCGGCAACCCCACCGGTCAGGTTCTCGGCGTCGAGCATCTCGCCAAGGTCGTGTCGTGGGCCCGCCAACACGGAGTCATCGTCGCGAGCGACGAGTGCTATGCGGAGCTTGACTGGCGCACCGATCGGGGCGGCCACCCCGCTCCCACGACTCCGTCCATCCTCGACCCGCGGGTCACGGGCGGGTCGCACGAGGGGCTGCTCTGCGTCTATTCACTGTCGAAGCAGTCCAACCTCGCCGGCTACCGGGCGGCCTTCGTCGCTGGCGATCCGCGGTTGGTCAAGCAGATCCTCGAGGTGCGCAAGCACGCCGGGATGATCGTGCCCTGGCCCGTGCAGGTGGCCCTCACTGCTGCTGTCGGGGATGTCGCCCACGTCGAGGCGCAGAAGGCTGTGTATGCCGCGCGCCGCGAGACGCTGCTGGCGGGAGTTCGCGCCTTCGGTCTCGAGACGACCCACAGCGAGGCGGGTCTCTATCTCTGGGCCAGCGCTGGTGAGGACGCGTGGTCGACGCTCGACCGCCTGGCTGCGCGCGGCATCCTCGCCGCACCCGGCACCTTCTACGGCCCGGCGGGGGCGCAGCACGTCCGGATCGCGCTCACGGCGTCCGACGAACGGATTCGTGCAGCCGCCGATCGCCTGTCCGTCGACTGAGCGGACACTCTTTTCGTCGTCCACGTGCTCTGAGGTAGCGTCACTGGTGCGCGAGCGACGCCCACCTGCGACCTCGCCCGAGACGTGAGGACTGAAGACACGATGAGCACCGACGCAGCCGCTGGCGCGACCTTCACGGTCCGCGACAAGGAACTGACCTTCCCGCTCAAGAAGGCCACCGAAGGCAACAACGGATACGACATCTCCACGCTGCTCAAGGAGACCGGCGACACCACGGTCGACATCGGATTCGTCAACACGGCGTCGTGCAACAGCGCGATCACCTACATCGACGGTGACGCCGGCATCCTGCGCTACCGCGGCTACCCGATCGAGCAGCTCGCCGAGAAGTCGAACTTCATCGAGACGTCCTACCTGCTCATCTATGGCGAGCTCCCGTCCACGGCCGAGCTCGAGGACTTCACCGAGCGCATCCGTCAGCACACGATGCTGCACGAGGACCTTAAGGCGTTCTTCAACGGATTCCCCCGCGACGCGCACCCGATGCCGGTCCTGTCGTCGGCCGTCTCCGCATTGGGCACGTTCTATCAGGACAGCCTGGACCCGTTCGACAAGGAGCACGTCGAGATCTCGACGATCCGTCTCCTCGCCAAGCTGCCGACCATCGCCGCCTACGCCTACAAGAAGAGCATCGGCCAGCCGTTCCTCTATCCGGACAACGAGCTCTCGCTCACCGAGAACTTCCTGCGCATGACGTTCGGTGTCCCGGCGACGAACTACGACATCGACCCCGACATGGTCAAGGCCCTCGACCAGTTGCTCATCCTCCACGCCGACCACGAGCAGAACTGCTCGACGTCGACGGTGCGTCTCGTCGGTTCGGCCCATGCGAACCTGTTCAACTCGGTCTCGGCCGGAATCCACGCGCTGTCGGGTCCGCTCCACGGTGGCGCGAACTCGGCGGTCCTCGAGATGCTCGACGGCATCCTCGAGACCGGCGGTGACGTCGACACCTTCGTCAAGAAGGTCAAGAACAAGGAAGACGGCGTCAAGCTCATGGGCTTCGGGCACCGGGTCTACAAGAACTACGACCCGCGGGCCGCGATCATCAAGAAGACGACCGACTCCATCCTCGGCAAGGACGGCGTCCGCGACCCGCTCCTCGACATCGCCCTCCAGCTCGAGCAGCGGGCTCTCGAGGACGACTACTTCATCGAGCGCAAGCTCTACCCCAACGTCGACTTCTACACGGGCCTCATCTACAAGGCGATGGGCTTCCCGACCAAGATGTTCACGGTCCTCTTCGCCATGGGCCGACTCCCGGGCTGGATCGCCCAGTGGCGCGAGATGATCGAGGACCCCGAGACCAAGATCGGGCGCCCGCGCCAGATCTACACCGGTGCGACGGAGCGCGACTACACCGCGATCAGCGGCCGCTGACGATCCCGGAGCAGGAGCCGCCAAGCCCGCGACTTTGTGCCCGAATGGGACACGCTCAAGGAGGCCTTTGGCCGCCGAGCGGGTCCCATTCGGGCACAAAGTCGGTGATGGCCCTGCGCGCCGGCCGGATCCGGCTCAGGTGAGGTGGAGCAGGACCTGGCGGGCGGGTGCGGGCGACTCGGCTTCCTGCCAGGTCCAGGCGTCCGAGTCGCGGCTGCGGGTCCACTGGCGGTCGCCGATGGTGACGCCGGTGATGCCGGTGTCGATCGCCTTGGCGACTGACCAGGAGGCGACGGACCAGGCGATCTGGTCGTTCGGTGCGGTGACGGACAGCGTGCCGTCGCCGGCAGTGGGCTTGAGCGAGTACTCGTTGTCGAGGAGGCGCCCGATCATGGCGACGTCGGCTTCGCGTTCGGGGTCGTCCAAGCGGCAGGCGAACCCGCGAGGGGAATGGCCCGCGAGAGCAGAGGCGAGGATGCGCCCCTCCTGCTCGTGGTCGGCGTAGGCCTCCGGATAAGCGCTCCGCTGGACCTCCTGGGCGACGACGGTGATGGTCCCGTTCTCCCAGTCATCCACCTTGACGAGTGCGTCGTAGAACTTGTTGGTCGAGTACTCGGGGTCGAGGATCTGCTCGACGGTGCCCCACCCCTGGGATGGGCGCTGCTGGAACAGCCCGACCGAGTCGCGGTCGCCGTAGCGGATGTTGCGGAGCTTGGACTCCTGGATGGCGGTGGCCAGCGCGATCGTCGCAGCCCGCGCGGGCAGACCGCGCTTGAGGGCGAGGGCGGTGATCGTGGCAGCGTTGCTCATCTGCTCAGGGTCGAAGTCGACGGTGTTGCCGGCCGCCGTGGCCTGACAACGCGGTCCCATGACGCTGTCGAACAGGTTGCGGCCGCCGAACCAGGCCCCGAGGCCCACGAGGGCCACGAGCGTGAGGATCAGGCCGCGCGCGATCCACCGAGGGCCGCGCCGCGGTTCCTCCTCGGCGAACGTGAGGCGTCCGCGCGTTGATCGCATCAGTCGTTGGCGTGCAGCGCCGAGTTGAGGACGATGCCGTGGCCGTCCCGCGGACGGGCTTCGACGGCACCGGTGACCGAGTTGCGCAGGAAGAGCAGGTTGGACTGACCGGACAGTTCGCTCGCCTTGGTCACCGTGCCGTCGGGGAGGGTGACCTTGGTGCCTGCAGTGACATAGAGGCCCGCTTCGATGACGCAGTCGTCGCCCAGCGCGATACCCAGACCCGACTCGGCGCCGAGGAGGCAGCGCTCCCCGATCGCGACACGCTCGGTGCCGCCGCCGGAGAGTGTGCCCATGGTGGACGCTCCACCCCCGATGTCGGAGCCGTCGCCGACGACGACACCCTGGGAAATGCGGCCCTCGACCATGGACGTGCCGAGCGTGCCGGCGTTGAAGTTGACGAAGCCCTCGTGCATCACGGTCGTGCCACTGGCGAGGTGGGCGCCGAGACGCACGCGGTCGGCGTCGGCGATCCGGACACCGGAAGGCACGACGTAGTCGGTCATGCGCGGGAACTTGTCGACGCCGAAGACCTGGACCGGCCCCCGGGCGAGGAGGGCGAGGCGGGTCAGTTCGAAACCTTCGACGGCGCAGGGCCCCTGGCTCGTCCACACGACGTTCGTGAGGACGCCGAACAACCCGTCGAGGGAGATCGAGTTGGGTGCCACGAGTCGGTGCGAGAGCAGGTGCAGGCGCAACCAGCCGTCGGCAGCGTCGCCGGGCGCACCATCGAGGTCGATCTGCACGAGACGCACCTCGCGGGTGACCCCGCGGGCGTCGTCGGCAACAGCCAGGGCCGACAGTCCGGCGGGCTCGCTCACGTCCTCCGGCGCGCCCAGAGCCGGCGCCGGGAACCAGGCGTCGAGGACGGTGTCGCCGTGGAGGGTGAGCAGGCCGTAGCCGTGTGCAACGCGCGAAGTCATGGTCGCAAGCCTAGGGGGCGGGGCTGAACGGTCCGGAGACTGGTCGGTGGACGAAAGGCGCTGCGCCCGCGGCCAGTCGTGTGCCTGAATGGAACCATGAGCACCGCCTTCCTTCTCACCTCACTCGTCATCATCGCGACGCCGGGGACGGGCGCCATCTACTCGGTGGCCGCAGGGCTGTCCGACGGCGCGAAGAGGGCGGTGCTGGCGGCGTTTGCCTGCACCCTCGGCATCGTGCCCCACTTGGCTGCGGCACTCACAGGTCTCGCGGCGCTTCTCCACACGAGCGCGCTCGCCTTCCAGACGCTCAAGTACCTCGGGATCGCCTACCTCCTCTACATGGCGTGGGGGATGTGGCACGACCACGGCGACCTCCGGGCCGACCCCGACGCGTCGCCGGAGTCGTCCCGCCGTGTTCTCATCACCGGGGTGGTCATCAACCTGCTCAACCCCAAGCTGACGCTCTTCTTCTTCGCCTTCCTGCCGCAGTTCGTTCCGGCAGGAACCCCGAACGCGACGTGGCAGATGCTGGGCCTGAGCGGTGTGTTCATGGCGCTGACGTTCGTGGTCTTCGCCGCATACGGCGTCGGTGCGTCGACGGTCCGGCAGCGCGTTCTCGAACGGCCCCGCGTCGTGCGCCGGATGCGGCAGGGCTTCGCACTCGCGTTCGTGGCGATGAGTGCCAAGTTGGCCACGGCCAGCCGCTGACGTGCGCCCGATCTGGTGGTGGATATGGTCGGGCGTATGCCGCTCGACCTCACTGCCGATGTTGTCACCCTCACCGCTGCCCTCTGTGACATCGAGTCGGTGAGCCAGAACGAAGCCTCGATCGCCGATGCCATCGAGGCTTCTCTGGCTCCGCTTCCTCACCTCACGGTGACGCGCATCGGCAATACCGTCGTCGCTCGCACCGAGCAGGGGTACGACGAGCGCGTCGTCCTCGCCGGGCACATCGACACCGTGCCCCTGACGGATCCGCCGAATCTGCCGACGCGCCGCCTCCCGGGGGGCGATGGCGAGGGCGAGGTGCTCTGGGGTCGTGGGACGGTCGACATGAAGGGCGGCGTCGCCGTCCAACTTCGGCTCGCCGCGACGGTTCCCGCGCCGAGCCGAGACGTGACCTACGTCTTCTACGAGGGCGAGGAGATCGAGAGCGAGTTCAACGGGCTTCTGCACGTGCAGCAGCAGCGCCCCGAACTCATCGAAGACGCAGACTTCGCGGTCCTCCTCGAGCCGACCGGTGCCATCGTCGAAGGCGGCTGCAAGGGCACGTTGCGGATCGACCTCACCACCAAGGGTGCCGCTGCCCACTCGGCTCGGCCGTGGAACGGCCACAACGCCATCCACGACGCGGCCGACATCCTGAGCCGCCTCACGGCATACGAGCCTCGGATCGTGACCGTCGACGGACTGGAGTACCGCGAAGCACTCAATGCCGTGAACATCACCGGCGGCATCGCCGGCAACGTCATCCCGGACCGTTGCACCGTCACCGTCAACTACCGCTACGCCCCGGACCTCACGGAGGAGGACGCGGTCGCCCACATGCACGAGGTCTTCGACGGACTGACCTTCGCCGTGACGGACAACGCCGGGGGCGCGCGGCCGGGGCTCGACCTGCCTGCTGCGAAGGCCTTCGTCGAGGCGCTCGGAGTCGATGTCATCGCGAAGCAGGGGTGGACCGATGTGGCGCGCTTCCAGGCCATGGGGGTGCCGGCGGTGAACTTCGGACCCGGCGACCCGAACCTGGCCCACCACGACGAGGAGCGTTGCCCCGTCGACCAGCTCGTCGCGGCGGAAGCCGCCATGCTGCGGTGGCTCGCCTGACCTCAGCCGTGCGTTGACGCCCTAGATTGGTGTCGTGACCGACACGCAGAAGCCGTGGGACCAGGCGCAGGACTACTTCAAGGGTCCGGTCGTGATGCGCCGTTCCAAGGTGCCCGAGGAGACGACCGATCAGAGACTCCTCGACAGCCGGGGACCCGCTGACTGGGTGCACACGGATCCATGGCGCGTCATGCGTATTCAGTCCGAGTTCGTCGAGGGCTTCGGAGCCCTGGCGGAGCTCGGTCCGGCCGTGAGCGTCTTCGGCTCGGCGCGAACCAGCGTCGACGACCCGACGTACGCTCTGGGCGAGAACGTGGGCGCAGCCCTGGTGAAGGCCGGGTATGCCGTGATCACCGGTGGTGGACCCGGCGCCATGGAGGCGGCGAACAAGGGCGCGTGCGAGGCGAACGGCACCTCGGTCGGTCTCGGCATCGAGCTCCCGTTCGAGACGGGCCTCAACCCCTTCGTCGACCTCGGGGTCAACTTCCGCTACTTCTTCGCCCGCAAGACGATGTTCGTCAAGTACTCCCAGGGCTTCATCGTCCTGCCCGGCGGCTTCGGGACGCTCGACGAGCTCTTCGAGGCGATCACGCTGGTGCAGACGCAGAAGGTGACGTCGTTCCCCATCATCCTCATGGGCGTGGCGTACTGGCAGGGACTGCTCGACTGGTTGCAAGCGGCCGCCCTTGGGGCGGGAACGATCAGCGCGAAGGACCTGTCACTCATCACCCTCACCGACGACGTCGAGGAGGCGGTCGCGGCGATCGTGGCGTCGGACAGGGGACTCCAGGGCGACGTCCCCGAGGGGACCGGCACTCACCCGGAGTGACTCGCCGAGTGGCTCCGGTCTCCAAACCATAGGATCGCGGCGTGGAATGGGTAGCCCTCGGCCTCCTCGCCGTCGCCGTCATCGCGGTGACGGCCCTCGTCGCGACGGGTCGCGTCGATGCCCCCGTGCTTCCCGAGGCGACGTCGAGCGTGCCGCCCCTCGAACTCCCCGAGCACCCGACCAGTGCGGACATCACCCCGCTGCGCCTCGGAACTGCCCTCCACGGCTACGCGCCGGCGGAGGTCGACCGGGCGCTGGAGCGGCGGCAGGACCGCCTCGCCGAGCAGGAACGGGCGCTCGAGGAACTGCGCGGACGGGGCGGGGATGTTCGTCCTGATGCGTGAGTCCCCGCTTCCGCCGGAGCGGCTGTGGCAGCGCCTCGCCGCGATCCCCGACCACACGCAGGCGGTGCCCCTGACGACGACCCTGAGCGGACCGGGCTCGCCCTCGAACGGATGGGCCTTCACCGTGCGCACGGCCCTGGGACCGTTCCACTTCGACGACACGATGACGGTGGAGTCGTGGGACCCACCACGGCTGTGGAGGGTGCGCAAGACCGGTCGGCTCGAGGGATGGGCCGAGGCCGTGGTCCACCCGTATGCCGGTGGGTCTCGGGTGACGTGGACCGAGGAACTCTGGCTCGGCGTTCCCGGGCTGCGACGGGTGACGACTCGCATCGGTGACCGTGTGGGTCCTTGGCTCTTCGGCCGGGTGCTCGACCGGATCGTCGGGGTGCCCTCATGAGGTGGGCGCTCCTTCTGAGCGCGCCCGTCGCGGCGTGCGCGCTGGCGTTGGCGTGGTTCCTCGCCCGCCGAGAGCCCGGGCGTGCTGAGGGTGGCCCCGGCGGCCCGGACGACGGCGTAGAGGTCTTCCGGCTCCAGGTGATCGGCTATCCGACGAGTCGCGTCGACGAGGTCCTCGATCGCCTCGATGCCCAGATCGCGGCCAACGACGCCTTGCTGGACAGCGGTCCACGACCCGCCGTGACGGCGGACGCGGGCACACGGCATACGGCAGGGTCCGCGGAAGTGGTCGCCGTGGCGACCGATCCTGCGGACGCACGGGGCGACGTCGTGGAGTCGGCCGAGGAGCCGGGGCCGCGGTGGGGGATGGTCGACCTGGTGGTGGTCGCCGCCTACCTCGGGTCGGCTCTCTACGTCCTCTCGAACCTCGTGCTCCGGCCTCGCTCGGGCTACCTGTTCCACGGGGTTCAGGACCACCAGGCCTTCGAGTGGTACTTCGGCGCGTCCGCCCACAACGTCGCCACGCTCTCGAATCCCTTGTTCAGCGACCGCCAGAACTTCCCCGATGGCGTCAACCTCATGGCCAACGCGGCCGTCACCGGCCTGGGGATCCCGCTCGCGCCCCTGACGCTCGCGGCAGGAGCCCACATCACGTTCTTCGTCGTGGAGCTCCTCGGCCTCGCCGGCACTGCCGCGGCCTGGTACTGGTTCTTCCGCAGACGCGGCATCGGTCGGACCGGCGCGGCGATCGGGGGCTGGTTCACCGGCTTCGCGCCCGCGCTGGTGTCGCACGCCAATGGACATCCCAACTTCGTGGCGCTCTTCCTGATCCCCGTGATCATCGACCGGGTTCTCCGGCTGGCCGAGGGCGATCGTCGGGTCCGCGACGGGATCGTGCTGGGTCTCCTCGTCACCTGGCAGTTGTTCATCGGCGAGGAGCCACTCCTCCTCGCTGCGATCGGCATGCTCATCGTCGGAGCGGTCCTCGCGATCCACAGGCGCCTCGATGTCGCTCGGCTGCTCCCGGGGGTCGGGATCGGCGCAGCGCTGTCGGTCTCGCTGGTCGCCGTCCCCCTCTGGTGGCAGTTCGCGGGCAGGCAGAGCTACACGTCGATCTTCCACCTGCCCGGTGGGAACGATCTCGCCTCGCTGTGGGGGCGGGCCACCCGGACGATCGGCACGGACCCGTGGGAGTCCGCGGCGCTGTCCATGAACCGCACCGAGGAGAACGCCTTCTTCGGCGTTCCCCTCTGGATCGTCGCGGTGGCCATCGCACTCGTGCTCATCCGCCGGCCGGTCGTTCAGGCACTCGCAGCTCTCGTCATCGTGTCGTCCTGGCTCTCGCTGGGGGAGGAAGTGGTCCTGCGGGGTCAGCCGACCGGCATACCCGGTCCGTGGGCCCTCGTCGACGGCCTCCCCATCCTCGAGAACGTCCTGCCGACCCGCCTGACGATGATGGCGATCCCAGCCTTCGCGGGACTCCTGGCGCTGGGGGTCGATGCAGCCATCAAGGCGGCCCCACGGGCAGACCCGAACGCTGCCGAGATTCCCGCGTGGCAGCACCGCATGGGTGGGTGGATCGTCGTCGCAGCCGCAGTGGTCGCGCTGCTGCCCGTCGTGCCGACCCCCCTTCAGGTCGAGTCCCGCCCGGCCGTGCCGACCTTCTTCACGGGAGATGCCTGGCGGGACTGGAGCCATGGCGGCTCGATCCTCGCCGTGCCCCCGACGGACATCGTCGACGCGCGCGCGTTCGACTGGCAGCTGGCCGCCGACACGATGGCGTTCCCGATCGTCGAGGGCTACTTCGTCGGGCCGAACGGGCAACCCGACCGCGGTGGCCAGTACGGCGCCACCCGGCGTCCGTTGTCCCTGTGGCTCTACGACGTCAACGCCGCCAACGTCGCGACACCTGCGACCGAGGCGCAACGGCGGCAGTTCATCGAGGACCTGCGCGCCTGGCGCACCGACACCGTGGTCCTGCCGATGCGCGACCAGACGGCCGCCCTGCGCGACTCTCTCGTCACAGTTCTCGGAGAGCCGCAACGCGTTGAGGACGTCTTCGTCTGGGACGTTCGCGAGTTGCGCTCATGAGTGCTCCCACGAAGACACCGACCGCTCCGGGGCTCGAGCAGGCACGTCTGCGCTCCCTCTTCACGACTGCCGGCCGGAGCCGTCTCGCCGTCGCGGCCCTCTCGCACCCGATCCGCACGATCGCCGCCGTCTACGTCGCGTCGCGCCTCGTGGCCCTCGGTGCCATGTGGGTGGCGGCGACGTGGTTCCAGAACCCCGCCGGGGTGGGGCACCTCGACCCCACGGTCGGGGACCTCATCGGCCTCTGGGACTCGGAGTGGTACGAACGCATTGCGACCCAGGGCTACCCGGTTCCGCTGCCCGCCGATCCGAACACCGGCAAGCTCACCTACAGCGCATGGGCCTTCTATCCGCTCTTCCCCTTCCTCGTGAAGGGGCTCATGACCCTCGGCCTGCCGTTCACGGCCGCGGCTGTCGGTCTCAACGTCATTCTGGGCGGCGTGGGTGCCGTCCTCATCTGGGCTCTGTTCCGCCACGGCCTGCACGCCGAACCCCAGCCGGGGCGCGAACGCCTCGCCCTGGTGGCTGCCTGCCTCTGGTGCTTCTACCCGGCGACGGGGGTGATGCTCAAGCCCTATACCGAGCCCCTCGCGGTCGTCCTTGTCGCCGCCTCGTTGCTCTATCTCATGAGACGCCGGTATGCCGTCGTCGCAGCGATCGCGGTCCCGCTCGGCTTCACACGCGGTGTCGCCGCTGCGATGGGATGCGCTGCCCTGATCCACCTCGTCGTGCGGATCCGTGAGGACCGTGAGGCAGGTGTCGCGCCACTGCGTGGGCAGCGGTTCACGGCCGCGCTGATGCTTGTGGTCACTGGGTTGTCCGGAATCGCCTGGCCTGTCGTGGTGGGCGTCGTCAGCGGCATTCCGACGGCCTTCTTCGACGTCCAGGAGGCATGGGGTCAGAAGCCGGCGTCGGGGCCGTTCGTGCTGTGGTTGGAGTGGGCGTGGGACGCACGCGGTCTCGCGGGCCTCCTCGTCCTGATCGCGCTCTGCGGCACCTACTTCACGCTCATCCTCGGACGGCACGGTCGGTGGATCCCTGTCGAGGTGCGTGCCTGGGCCGTGGCCTACCCCCTCTACCTCTTCGCCGTGGTCCGGCCGATCACGAGCATGTGGCGGTTCCTCCTGCTCGACTTCCCGATCGCGGCCCTCCTCGCCAGCGTCGCGATGCGGACCTCCACCGGCGAGCGGATCGTCAAGCACTGGCGTCGTCGCGTCGCGGTACTTCTCGTCCCGGTCCTCGCCGGACTGCTGTGGTGGACCTGTGCGCTCCTCACCTACACCCCGTGGGGGTCACGGCCACCGTGACCGGGGATCGGTTGGGGTGACCCCGATTTCGTGCTGGCCCGTTGCAACGGGAATAATGGACCCGGACTCCGGTGCGCCAACACCGGGACGCGAATACGTGGACGCATGACTGTGCGCCGCGGCAACGAAGGGAACACCCATGGCGGCAATGAAGCCCAGGACGGGCGACGGCCCTCTCGAGGTCACCAAGGAGGGTCGCGGCATCGTGCTCCGCATGCCTCTGGAGGGTGGTGGCCGCCTCGTCGTCGAGATGACTCCGGATGAGGTGCGAGCGCTGGGTCAGGCGATCGACGACTGCGAGGCGTTGAAGAAGTGACCGTCCGCCGATGACGTGACGAGAGGGCCTCCACCGGCATGGTGGAGGCCCTCTCGTCGTCGGTAGGGTCGGCGGGTGCCTTCCGAAGACCTCCTGTCCCCGAGCATCGCCACCTGGACTGCGAGTGATGGTCCCCTGAGCGACCTCCTCGCCGACCGCGATGCGTCCGATCTCGTCCTCGCTGTCGGAGTGCTGTCCGGAGCGGAGCCGTGGGACCCGCGGACCCGGGACGCGCTCGCGAGTGCCGGCTTCGACGCCGACGAGATCCTCGAGACCCACGAACCCGCGACGACGGCTGGTGCGTCCACGACCGTGCGTATGCCGCGGGGCGAGTTGGCCGTGCGGGCGCTCGTTCTCGTCGGGCTGGGGGAGGGCAGCTCCGCGGACCTTCGGATCGCGGGTGCCGGCGTGGGTCGAGCAGCGCGGGGGCGCAGGGACGTCGTCCTCGTGGCACCGCCGTCGGATGAGGTGGGACACGCAGCCCTCGTCGAGGGCACCGTCCTCGGGGGGTGGGGGCCGGCGCGCTTCAGCGGCGGGGCCTGGCAGTCGGGGGCCGAGGTCACCGGCGCCGTGACGGTCGTCGACGTCGAGGCCGATGTCGTCGAGCGGGCCGTCCGCCGCGCTGTCGCGACGCTGACGGCGCGCAACCTCGCCAACACGCCGTCCAACATCAAGAACCCTGCATGGATGGCCAAGCAGGCGCGCACCGTCGCTCGACGTGCCGGACTCGACGTCAGGGTGTGGGACGAGAAGGCCCTGGGTGCGGGTGGCTTCGGCGGACTGCTCGCCGTGGGCGGGGGTTCGGCGTCGCCCCCGCGACTCGTGCAGCTCGACTACGTCCCCGAGGGGGCAGGCTCCGAGACGACCCATGTCGTCCTGGTCGGGAAGGGCATCACGTTCGACTCCGGCGGTCTGCAGGTGAAGCCTCCGGACGGCATGCTGGCGATGAAGACCGACATGTCCGGCTCGGCGATCGTCCTCTCGGTCCTCGCTGCTTGCCGAGACCTCGATGTCCCCGTGCGGGTGACGGGCCTGCTCGCGCTCGCCGAGAACATGGTGGGCGGATCGGCCTATCGGCCCGGTGACGTCATCACGCACTTTGGTGGGACGACGTCGGAGGTCGGCAACACGGATGCCGAAGGGCGCATCGTCCTGGCCGATGCCCTCGCCTACGCCGACGCCGAGCTGAACCCCGACGTCGTGGTCGACATCGCCACCCTCACTGGAGCTGCCCGGGTCGCCCTGGCCCGCGCCATGGCTCCCGTCTATGCGACGGACGACGCGCTCTCCTCCCAGCTTCGGGCCGCAGGTGAGACAGCAGGTGAGACGCTCTGGCCCTTCCCGCTCGTGCGCGCCTACCGTCGGGCACTGGAGTCCGACGTGGCAGACATCAACCACATCGGGCCCTCGGTCGGCGGTGGGTCCATCACCGCGGCGCTGTTCCTGAGTGAGTTCGTCGGGACGCGCCGCTGGGCTCACCTCGACATCGCCGGCCCCGGCCGGTCCGATGTCGACTCCGGAGTCCACGGCAAGGGTGGGACGGGGTTCGGCACCCGACTCCTGTTGCGATGGTTGGAAGGTCTGCGATGAACGCCGGATACGGCTTGGCAGTGCGCTGGTCCCTCGAGGATGCGCCCGAGAATGCGCCCGACCTGCTGCGCGAATACGTCGTGGGCACGTCGATCGCGCGCTTCATGTTCCTCGACGGGCTCGCCTTCAAGGTCTGGCGCATGCGTGAGGGGGAGTGGTTCGAGGGCACCTACGTCTTCGACACCGAGCAGGAGCGCAAGGTGTTCCGCGAGGAGTTCGAGGCCACGGCGGCCGAGTCCAAGGGCTCGGAGCTCATCGGGTCATCGCCGATCTTCGTCGAGGAGTTCGAGGTCGTCGGCATCGCGGAGGGTCCCGCCGGCTTCCGGCGCGGGGCCGGACCGCACGTGGACGCCCACGCCTGAGGTCTCCTCAGCGCTTGACCGCGACGAAGAGGCCGTCGCTCACCGGCAACAGCGCCGGAAGCAGGGCATCGTCGTCCCTCAGTGTCTTCCCGAGGTCGCGCAGCGTCGTCGTCTCGGCGTCGCGGGCGGCAGGATCGGCCACCTTGTCGTGCCAGAGCATGTTGTCGAGGGCCAGGACGCCGCCGCTGCGCAGCAGTCGTATGCCGTGCTCGACGTAGTCCGGGTAGCTCGCCTTGTCGGCGTCGATGACCACCATGTCGTAGGCGCCGTCGGTCATGCGCGGTAGGACGTCGGTGGCCCGACCACTGATGACGCGGGTGCGCTGCGACGGGTAGCCCGCCTCGGCGTAGGCCTCGCGAGCGGCCTTCTGGTGCTCGGGGGAGATGTCGATGGTCGTGAGGACGCCGTCCTCCGGCATCCCAGCGAGAAGCCACAGACCCGACGTGCCCGATCCCGTCCCGACCTCGATGACGTGCTTGGCCGCGATGGCGGCGGCGAGCATGCGGAGGGCAGCGCCTGCGCCCGTCCCCACGGGCATGGCCGAATCGAAGGCGAGGCCCCGAGCGCGCGCCTGCTCGATGACCTCGGGCTCAGGGACGAAGTCCTCGGCGTACGACCAACTCGCGGGCTTGAGGGTGCTCATGTGCGGAAACCCTACTCGTGGGGCTCTGGAGGCACGGGACTCACAGGCGCCACTCAGGTTCCTCAGGAACATTTCCCGGCTTCGGCACGTAGATATCTGTGACATGCACAGCACCTGTGACATCGAGAAGCCGTGGCAACCGAGCAGGGGACGATGATGACCACCGAAGCAGGCGTGACCACTGTGGAGTGGACGCCGCCGTCATGGGAGCAGATCGTCGAGGAGCACTCGGCGCGGGTCTACCGGCTGGCCTACCGCCTCACCGGCAACGTGCATGACGCCGAGGACCTCACTCAGGACGTCTTCATCCGGGTGTTCCGCTCGCTGCACACGTACCGTCCTGGCACCTTCGAGGGCTGGCTGCACCGCATCACGACCAACGTCTTCCTCGACAAGATGCGTCGCAAGCAGCGGATCCGGTTCGACGCGCTCTCTGACGAGTCCGCCGCGCGCCTCCCGTCGCGCGAGGCCGGCCCCGAGCAGACCTACGCGGACGCGCACTTCGACGACGACGTCCAGCGGGCACTCGACCAGCTCGCGCCCGACTTCCGCGCTGCGGTCGTCCTCTGCGACATCGAGGGCCTGTCCTACGAAGAGATCGCCGCAACCCTGGACATCAAGCTTGGCACGGTGCGCTCCCGCATCCACCGTGGTCGCGCCCAGCTGCGCGAGGCCCTGGCACATCGTGCACCCGAGGTCCGCACTCCTGTTGCGGCGAGCGCCGGTCCGTCCCGTCGGCCGGGCGTCCTCACCGCTGCTCGAGGTGCCGTGTGATGCCTCTGTCGCGTCCCGCCCGTTGCCGCCTCGACGAGTTGCCCGACTACGTCTCGGGGCAGCTTTCGGCGCAGCGTGCCCACGTGTGGGACCGGCACCTCATCACCTGCGTGGGCTGCCAGCATGCCGTGGCGGGGGAGCGGCGGTTGCAGGCGCTTCTCGCGTCCGGCTGCCCGTCGATGCCCGGCAGCCTCCATGCCCAACTCGTCGCGCTCGCCTCGTCAATGACCGGACCGGCCATGGCCCAGACAAGCGAGCGCGCACCACTTGAAATGGTGCCTCCCACGGCTCCTCCGGCGCACCGCAGCCCGCTGCGGTCGGCGGCGATGGCCACGGCGGCCGCCGGTGCGACTGCAGCTGTCGCCTGGACCCTGACGATCACGGGGACGGGCGCCGTGACGACGACCGTCACCTCCGTCGGCGGCGTGTCGCCGGCGGTGCGGCCGACGCTCGCACCGCCAACGTCAGGAGGCTCCGCAACCTTGCGCACGGTGTCCACGCAATGGGCTGGTGAGGCCTCGGTTCGTGACCTGGTGATCTGCGAGGCAGAATCGAAGGCATGACCGAGGACAGCACGCCCCGACCCGATGCTGAACGGCCGCCTGTCGATCCGGGTCACACCCAAGAGGTCGACGTCGAGCACACCCGGGCGTTCGGGCCGCCCCCAGGGCAGGCGCCTTTGCTGCCTCCCCAGGAGCCGGTCCGCGAACCGGTCTGGGCGTCCGGGCCGGACTACACCGCGGCCCCTTCTCAGGCCATGTCGGGACCGAAGCCGTGGAGCGCGGGTGAGCACCCGGCATACGCGAACAATCCGTACTCCGCGACGGCGACTCAGAGCGTCCCTGCGAAGCAGGCCACCAAGGGTCCCAGCTGGCTCGCGGTGTTCCTGATCGCCGGGCTCGCGGCGCTCCTCGCGGGCCTGACCGGCGGCCTGTTCGGGGGGTGGCTCGGCGCCACTGATCGGTTCGACGGGCTTGATCTGCGCTCCGGACAGGATGCCGGCGCGACGCCCCAACCCGGGGCGGGCGCGACGACCCGCCCCGGGGGGACGGTCGCGAACATCGCCGCCAACGCCACGCCCAGCGTCGTGACCATCCAGGTCCAGGCCGCAGACGGTGACGGGACGGGCTCCGGGTGGGTGCTCGACGACAAGGGTCACATCGTGACGAACAATCACGTCGTCGCGTCGGCCGCGAGCGGGGGCGAGATCACCGTCGTGCTGTCCAATGGCAAGGAGTCCAAGGCCACCATCGTGGGCCGGGACGTGTCCTATGACCTCGCCGTCCTCAAGGTCGACCGCACGGACCTCACCCCTCTGCCCATTGGCGACTCCAACGCCGTGGTCGTCGGAGACCCCGTCATCGCCGTGGGAGCACCGCTGGGGCTCGACTCCACCGTGACCACCGGCATCGTCTCGGCCCTCAACCGTCCCGTCACACCGGGCAACGCCGACGACCAGTCGTTCATCAACGCCATCCAGACCGACGCCGCGATCAACCCCGGCAACTCCGGGGGCCCGCTCCTCGACATGCAGGGGCGTGTCATCGGCATCAACACGGCGATCGCACGGGTCGCCGGGCAGAGCATCGGCGGGCAGAGCGGCAACATCGGCGTGGGCTTCGCGATCCCGAGCGCCCAGGTCAAGATCACGGTCGACCAGCTCATCCGCACGGGCAAGGCCGAGCACCCCATCATCGGGGTCATGCTCGACCGCCAGTACCAGGGTGAGGGGATCAGGATCGCCGAAGACTCCGCTGACAACCCCGCGGTCACCCCCGACGGGCCGGCGGCCAAGGCCGGGCTTCGGGCTGGCGACGTGATCACTGCCTTCGAAGGCCGACCGATGACCGACCCCGATGCACTCGTCGTCGCGATTCGCTCCAAGGCCGTGGGCTCGACCGTCACACTGACCGTCGTGCGTGACGGCAAGTCACGGGATGTCAAGATGGTGCTTCAGGGCAGGAGCGACTGACGCGCTGCGGCGCACAGGAGGACGCGTGTTCGGCATCAACGGCTGGGAGATCGTTCTCTTCGCCCTCATCGCAGTCTTCGTGCTCGGCCCCGAGCGCCTGCCGGAGTATGCCCAGAAGTTGGCGCAGTTCATCAAGAAGGCCCGGGTCATGGCCGAGGGCGCCAAGGGGCAGCTCAAGGATCAGCTGGGGCCCGAGTACGAGGACATCAACTGGCGTCAGTACGACCCGCGCCAGTACGACCCTCGTCGCATCGTGCGCGAGGCCCTCGTGGAGCCCCTCGAGGACGCGGCCTCAGGCCTGAGGTCGAACGGAAGCTCTCCCGATGCCGGGGTCATCGACCCATACGATCCGGAGACGGCGTCCCCGTCGAGCGGAGACCTGCGCACGTGGGACCCGACGCGGCCGACCCCTTACGACATCGACGCCACGTAGGGAGGCGATCGTGGGCGCCGCAGCGAGCGGTCGATCGTGGTCGCCGCTGCGAGCGGTCGACGGTGCTGTCAGCGGCCGGAGGGCGTGAGGCCTAGGGAACGACCGGCGAGGCCACGCGAGCGGGTCCCGAGCTCGCGCGCGATCCCGCGCAGGGCAACGGCTGCCGGTGACGTGGGCTCGCCGAGGACGACCGGGTTGCCCTGGTCGGCACCGATGCGCAGCGTGGTGTCGAGCGGGATCTGACCGAGCAGCGGCACGGGCGCGCCGATGCTGCGCGTGAGCGAGTCGGCGACGGTCTGCCCGCCGCCGGAGCCGAAGATCTCCTGACGGGAGCCGTCCGGGAGTTCGAGCCACGACATGTTCTCGATGACGCCGGCGACCCGCTGATGGGTCTGAACGGCGATGGCCCCTGCGCGCTCGGCCACCTCGGCTGCGGCCTGCTGCGGGGTGGTCACGACGAGGATCTCGGCGCCGGGGATGAGCTGGGCGACGGAGATCGCGATGTCGCCCGTGCCCGGGGGCAGGTCGAGGAGCAGGACGTCGAGATCGCCCCAGAAGACGTCGGCGAGGAACTGCTGCAGCGCGCGGTGGAGCATGGGTCCGCGCCAGACCACCGGCTGGTTGCCCGGGACGAACATGCCGATCGAGATGACCTTCACGTCGTGCGCGATGGGCGGCAGGATCATCTCGTCGACCTGCGTCGGCTTGTGTTCGACGCCGAGCATGCGGGGGATGGAGAAGCCGTAGATGTCGGCGTCGACGACACCCACCTTGAGGCCCTGCTGCGCGAGGGCAGCCGCGAGATTGGCGGTCACGGACGACTTGCCGACGCCACCCTTGCCCGAGGCCACGGCATAGACCCGAGTGAGGCTGCCCGCCTTGGCGAAGGGGATCTCCTTCTCGGCGGCGCCCCCACGGAGGTTGGTCCGCAGTTCGGCGCGCTGCTCGTCCGACATGACACCGAGGGTCACGTCGACCGCCGTGACGCCGGGGACCTTCATGAGCGCAG
This sequence comes from Knoellia sinensis KCTC 19936, assembly GCF_000768705.1. Taxonomy (GTDB): domain Bacteria; phylum Actinomycetota; class Actinomycetes; order Actinomycetales; family Dermatophilaceae; genus Knoellia; species Knoellia sinensis. Next base: position 29,069 of record NZ_AVPJ01000003.1, on the reverse strand, counting down.
CGGTGGTGTCCTTGGTCAGCGTGTCCTTGAGGGGGCAGCCGGCGATGGTGAGCAGCACCGTGACGGCGACCCGCCCGGACTCGTCGCACTCCACGGACTCGACCATGCCGAGATCGGTGATCGGCTTGCGGATCTCAGGGTCGTTGACGGTGGCGAGAGCGGCGCGCAGCGCCTCATCGCTCACGGGTGCAGCAGTGACAGCCATTGCTCCATGCTAAGTCGCTCGCGACGATCCGCCCTCATCGGTCCGGGCGTTCGCGGTGTCTGACGCGTCACTGTCCTGCGGATCCTGGAGGCGGCCGATGACGAGTCCGCGCTCTTCCATCTCGTCGAGCAGGTCGCGCAGCTCGCCGCGCACGAAGTCGCGGGTGGCCGAGTCGCGCATCGCGATGCGCAGCGCAGCCACCTCACGGGTGAGGAACTCGGTGTCGGCGAGGTTGCGCTCGTCCCGGGTGCGGTCCTGCTCGAGCATCACCCGGTCGCGGTCGGCCTGGCGGTTCTGGGCCAGCAGGATGAGGGGGGCCGCATAGGACGCCTGGAGGCTGAGCATGAGAGTCAGGAAGATGAACGGGTAGTCGTCGAAGCGCCAGTCCCTGGGCGCGACGAGGTTCCACACGACCCACGTGAGGACGAAGACGGTCATCCCGATGAGGAAGTAGGCCGTGCCCATGTAGCGGGCGAACTTCTCGGACAGCACCCCAAAGGCCTCCGAGGAGAGTGCTTCGGGGCGGGTGAGGAACTGGCGCTTGGCTTCGCGAGGCTGGTCGAGGCGGGGGGCGCGGTCGCGGCGCTCAGCCATGCGGGATCACCTCGTGGGATCCCGTGACCTCGTGGCGGTCCTCGCGCCAGTCGTCGGGCAGCAGGTGGTCAAGGACATCATCGACGGTGACGGCGCCGACGAGCAGGCCGTTCTCGTCGACCACGGGCAGCGCGATGAGGTCGTAGGTCGCCAGGAGGCGGGTCACCTGGCCGACGGTGGCCTCGGTCGTGACCGGCTCGACGTCCTTGTCGAGGATCGTGCCGATCGAGGCGTGCGGCGGCTCGCGCAGCAGGCGTTGGATGTGGACCATCCCCAGGAACTTCCCGGTCGGGGTCTCGAGCGGGGGTCGGCACACGAAGACGGTGCACGCCATCGTCGTCGACAGCTCCTGACGGCGCACGACCGCGAGGGCCTCGGCAATCGACGCGTCGGGGCCGAGGATGACGGGCTCGGTCGTCATGAGACCGCCGGCGGTGTCCTCGTCGTAGGTGAGCAGGCGGCGCAGGTCGGCGGCCTCGTCGGGCTCCATCAGCTCGAGGAGCTCTTCCTGGCGCTCTGTGGGCAGCTCGGCGAGGAGGTCGGCAGCGTCATCGGGCTCCATGGCCTCGAGGACGTCGGCGACGCGGTCGTTGTCGAGGCCGGCGATGAGCTCGACCTGCTCGTCCTCGGGCATCTCCTCGAGGACGTCGGCGAGCTGGTCGTCGGCCAGTGCCGCAGCGACTTCGGCGCGTCGTTTCACCGGGAGGTCATGGATCGCCTCGGCGAGGTCGGCCGGCTTGAGGTCCTCGTAGTGCTCAAGGAGTCTCGCCGCACTCTGCTGGTCCGCGGTGTCCCGGAGCCCGGTGACGTCCTCGACGGGCACGACGAACGTCTCTCCGCGGCGGCGACCGAGTCGGGACAGGGAGCTGCGAGTCGAGACTCGGCGCACGAAGACACGGGTGACCGACCAGCTGCGTGCGTGGTTCTGCTCGAGGCCGATGTCCTCGACCGTGGCGTCGACGGTCTCACCCTGCTCGTCGCGGACGCTCACCTTGCGCTCGATGAGCTCGGCCAGCACAAGGGTCTCGTTGGGTCGCTGCTCGAAGCGGCGCATGTTGACCAGACCGGTCGTGATGACCTGCCCACCGTCGACGGAGGTGACGCGGGTCATGGGCACGAAGACACGACGACGGCCCGGCACCTCGACGACGAGGCCGATGACGCGCGGCCTCGATCGCTGGGCGCTGAAGGTCACGACGACGTCCCGCACGCGACCCACCGGGTCGCCCAGGGGGTCGAACACGGCGAGCTCGGCCAGTCGGCCGACGAAGACGCGGGTGCTCGTGCTCACGAGCGACACGTTAGTCGCGTCCGCGTCCCCGCCAGTGCCATGGTCGCCAGCGCGCCGTGGTCCCGCGCGCGGGCGAGACGGTCACACGCCCGGACTCCGCGGCATACGTTCCCGGTCCTTCTTCGGGTATGCCGTGTGGTGCGAGGACGTGGATCGTCGCACCTTCGCGCCATCGGGCGAGCACGTCCCCGGTGGCGTTGAGGCGGTTGCTGCGCAGGATCTCGGCTGCTTCGTCCCACTCGGGCGTGGCCTTGTCGACCTCGCGCACGCTCGCCCGGAGTCGGAGGATTCGCCCCCCGGTGTCCTTGGATCTCAGGATGACCGTGACCACGTCGGGGAGGTCGGGGAGGGTTTGCTCGCCATGGCCGGAGACGACATAGGCCGCCGGGCCGGTGCCGCGAGGATCCTCGTCGTCGTGCCACACGAACCAGACCGCGTGCGTCCCGGCGTCGGGCACCTCCACCCAGAGCACGCCGGACTTCGACGCGGCCTCCGCGAGGAGGCGCGTGACATTGATGGAGGCCTGTCGGGGGGCCGGGATGGGCGAACCGCTCACGGCGTGAACTGTCTCATAACGCTGCACGCATCGTCACTGCTACCGTCCGGCCTCATGCGCTCTCCCAAGGACTTCTTCGGCCCCCTCGCGGTGGGTGCTCCGGCACCGGTCCGCGAGGTTCCCGCCCTCCCCAGTCGGATGATCCACTTCTTCGACCCGAGCAACGAGAAGATGGCCGCCAAGGTCCCCGGGATGGTCGGCACCGTCGACGTCCTGCTCGGCAACCTCGAGGACGCCGTCAAGGCCGACCGCAAGGAGGCCGCCCGGCAGGGCCTGGTCGACATCGCCAAGGCGACGGACTTCGGTGACAGCACGCAGCTCTGGACGCGCGTCAACAGCCTCGACAGCCCGTGGGTCCTCGACGACCTCATCACGCTCGTCACCGAGATCGGCGACAAGCTCGACGTCATCATGGTCCCCAAGGTCCAGGGCCCCGAGGACATCCACTACGTCGACCGGATCCTCGCGCAGCTCGAGGCTCGCGCCGGCCTGAAGCGGCCGATCCTCGTCCACGCCATCCTCGAGACGGCTCGTGGCGTCGCCAACGTCGAGGCCATCGCGGGCGCGTCCCCGCGCATGCAGGGCATCAGCCTCGGTCCTGCCGACCTGGCCGCCGACCGTCGGATGAAGACCACCCGCGTGGGTGGCGGGCACCCCGGCTACCTCGTCCGCCAGGACCCGGCCAAGGACCTCGGTGAGGGAGTCGACCCGATCACCGCCGAGCGCACGACCTACCAGCAGGACCTCTGGCACTACACGATCGCGCGCATGGTCGATGCCTGCGCGATGCACGGGATCTTCCCGTACTACGGCCCGTTCGGGGACATCAAGGACGTCGTCGCGTGCGAGGACCAGTTCCGCAACGCCTTCCTCCTCGGCTGCGTCGGCACCTGGTCGCTGCACCCCGTCCAGGTCGACATCGCCAAGCGGGTCTTCAGCCCGTCGGCCGAGGACGTCGCCCACGCACGACGGGTCAAGGAGGCCATGGGTGACGGCACCGGCGCCGTGATGCTCGACGGGAAGATGGAGGACGACGCGTCGCTCAAGCAGTGCCTCGTCATTCTCGAGCTGGCCGAGCGCCTCAGTGCGGGTGACCCGGAGCTTGCCGCCCTGTATGCCGTCCCGGCGCCTTCTGGTGATGCGCCCGTCACGCAGGGTGAGGCTTCCTGATGGGTGAGCAGACGGCATACACGCCTCGTCGTTCGGTCCTCTACATGCCGAGCTCGAACGAGCGCGCCCTCGAGAAGGCCAAGACCCTGCCCGTCGACGGGCTCATCCTCGATCTCGAGGATGCCGTCGGCCCCGACCACAAGGAGTCGGCACGCGACAACGCCTGCGCCGCTGCGGCATCGGGGGAGTACGGCAACCGTGAGGTGACGATCCGGATCAACGGCATCGGGACCCAGTGGCATGAGGCCGACCTCGCCGCCGCCGCGGCCGCCGGACCGGCCGGTGTTGTGGTTCCGAAGGTGGGATCCGCGGACGAGGTCCGCTCGCTCGTCGCGGGGCTCGAGGCCGCCGGTGCTCCGGAGCACACGAAGCTCTGGGCCATGATCGAGACGCCCGAGGCGATCTTCAACGTGCGAGAGATCGCCAAGGCCTCGCCGCGACTCGCGGTGCTCGTCATGGGCACCAACGACCTCGTCAAGGAACTCCGGGCCGATCACGTCCCCGGTCGTGGCCCCCTCCTCACCTCGTTGCAGCTGTCGCTCCTCGCCGCGCGTGAAGCGGGGATCGCGATCCTCGACGGCGTCTACAACGACGTCAAGAACGCCGAGGGCTTCGAGGCGGAGTGCGTCCAGGGGCGCGACTTCGGGTTCGACGGAAAGACCCTGATCCACCCCGGCCAGGTCGAGCCGTGCAACACGATCTTCGCGCCGAGCGACGAGGCCGTCGCGGACGCACGCGGCATCCTCGAGGCCTGGGAGGCGGGCGACGGCAGTGGCGTCGTCACCCACAACGGGCGCATGGTCGAAAACCTTCACGTCGACATCGCCCGCCGGGTTCTCGCCGTCCACGAGGTAGTCTCAAGCCGCTGACCGTGCCCCCGCCAGCCTGGGGTCGGTGAGTTTCTCCCAAACTCCCGCACCACGACGCAACCCTGTGGTGCGCTGGAGCGTCTGGGGGAGTGACTCAGGACGAACGTACGAAGGGGCAGGGGAGCATGGAAACCACGGGACGAACGGCCACCCGTCGAGCGGCAGTGCTGGCTGTCGGTGGCGGTGGTCTGTTGACCGCCCTGACGGCGACGAGTGCGGCTGCTGACCCGACATGGGAGAAGCGCCGCACGCGGGCCACCACGAGGTCCGCGCCCAACCCGAACGCGGTGCGCCCGACGCTCCAGCTCGGGGACACCGGTGCGCACGTCAAGATGGCCCAGGACCGTCTCAACGCCCTGACCTACTGGTGCGGCACGAGCGACGGGACCTTCGGGCCCCTCACCCAGCAGGCGGTGTGGGCGCTGCAGAAGGTCGCGCACGTCAGTCGCACGGGGCAGGTCGACTCGCGCGCCTGGGGACTTCTCGACCAGGGCGTCAGGGCGAACCCGCGCACGACCTCCGGCACGGCGATCGAGTGCGACCTTGCGGAGAACACGCTGATGTTCGTGCGCGACGGGAAGCTCGTCTACACGATCAACACGAGCACCGGCAACAACGAGCGCTACTACTCCCAGGGGGAGTGGCGCACCGCGCGCACACCCACTGGCAGCTGGCCGATCTACCACCGCTGGACCACCGGCTGGCAGAACGGCCGGCTCGGCTCCATGTATCGGCCGACGTACTTCAACCAGAGCTGGGCGATCCACGGCTCGACGTCGATCCCGCCCTACCCCGCCTCGCACGGCTGCTGCCGAGTGAGCACGTCCGCCATGGACAAGTTCTATCGTGAGAGCTGGACGGTCATCGGCCGCAAGGTCTGGATCTACTGACCACGAAGCGCGGCAGGAGAGGGGCGTCGACCACAGGGTCGACGCCCCTCTCTCGTCACCCGGTGCCGCTCACCAAGCGCTGCCCGCGGCGACGGCCGCGACGTCGCCGAAGACCTGGTCCGTGTCGACGACCAGTCCACGGCGGGTGAACCAGTCGCACATCACGCGGACGTCCCGCTCGAGGAACTCGAAACCGTGCGGGTTTCCGACCACGTCGACGATCTGTGGCCAGTCGATGACGACGAGCCGGTCCTGGTGGACGAGGACGTTGTAGGGCGACAGGTCGCCGTGCGCCCAGCCCTCGTGCGCGAGGGTGATCGCCACGTGGCGGAACTGCTCGAAGAGTTCGGCGAGCAGGTCGGGCGCCGGTTTGGTCTGGACGAGCCTCGGAGCGGCCTCGCGACCGGTGCCGAAGAACTCCATGAGCATCTCGGCGTCGTCCAGTTGGACCGGGTAGGGGACGGGCAGGCCCATCTCCCAGAGCTTGGCCAACGCCTCGAACTCGGCGAAGGCCCACTGGCCGGCGATGAGCGCCCGACCGTATTCGGTGCGACGTTGCATGGCCCGCATGTCGCGGGTCTTGCGGACTCGCCGGCCGTCGAGGTAGCCGCTGTCCCGGTGGAAGAGCCGGTTCTCCGCGCCGCGGTAGCGCTTGGCCGCGAGGAGTGAGTCGACGGCGGGCGTAGCCGTCCCGTCGGGCACCCACCGTCGGATCAGGTGGACATCGGCCTCCTTGCCGGTCTTGAGGACGCCGAGGTCCTCCTCGACGGCGCCGAGGGCGGTGATGACCCAGTCGGGTCGGGGTGTGGGCCCGTGCGTGGCGCCGTCCCAGGAGGACCAGCGCTCGCCTTCGGGCGGGGTGTCAGGGCAGGTGTTGCTGGCGAAGAGCGGCGACTCGGTCGCGGCTGCGTGAAACGTCAAGGTAGGACTCCGTTGAAAGAAGGGTGTGGGCGCGGGAAAGGCCCAGGACAGTCGTGGACATGTCACGCCTCCTTCTCTCGTCGGTGTCGTCGCACCGTGAACGCCGAGTGCGTTCGCAAGCAGTCGGTATGCCGTCCGCTCACCTCCCAGCCTGACACCCCACCGCTCGCTTCGCCACCGATTTTCCACGTCCGCGGATGTGGTCGTCGTGGCGACCAAAGTTGCGGACGCACGGGGTGCGAGGTGGGGGGAATCACGCGCCGAGCGGGTTCAGCGGGAGGTGAGCGGACGGCATACTCGACAACGGTCTTTCTCCGACTCATGAAGGTGGCATTCACGCATGGCACGTCTCGCCCAGACCGAGGGCCTCACCGAGGAACAGTCCGAGATCCTGAAGGCCGTGCGGGTCTTCGTCGACGAGCAGATCATTCCGGCTGCCCAGGACCTCGAGCACGCTGACGAGTACCCCCAAGAGATCGTCGACGGCCTCAAGGAGCTCGGTGTCTTCGGCCTGACCATCCCCGAGGAGTTCGGTGGTCTCGGTGAGTCGCTGCTCACCTACGCGCTGGTCGTGGAGGAGATCGCGCGCGGCTGGATGAGCGTCTCCGGCGTGATCAACACCCACTTCATCGTGGCCTACCTGCTCATGCAGCACGGCACCGAGGAGCAGAAGCAGAAGTACCTCCCGCGCATGGCGACCGGTGAGGTCCGCGGTGCGTTCTCGATGTCCGAGCCGGGCCTCGGCTCCGACGTGTCCGCGGTGTCGACCAAGGCGACGAAGACCGACGACGGCTACTCGATCACCGGCCAGAAGATGTGGCTGACCAATGGCGCCACCTCGACGCTGGTCGCCGTGCTCGTGAAGACCGACGAGGGCGCCGAGAGCGTCTACAAGAACATGACGACGTTCCTGGTCGAGAAGGAGGCCGGGTTCGGCGAGACCGCGCAGGGCGTCACGGTGCCGGGCAAGCTCGAGAAGATGGGCTACAAGGGCGTCGAGACGACCGAGCTCATCCTCGATGGCCACAAGATCGGTGCCGAGCAGATCCTCGGCGGCGTGCCTGGCAAGGGCTTCTTCCAGATGATGGACGGTGTCGAGGTCGGCCGCGTCAACGTCGCGGCACGTGCATGTGGTCTCGCGATCCGCGGCTTCGAGCTGGGCATCGCCTACGCCCAGCAGCGCAAGACGTTCGGCAAGATCATCGCCGACCACCAGGCAGTGCTGTTCCGGCTGGCCGAGATGGCCACGAAGGTCGAGACGATCCACAACATGATGGTGCGGGCCGCACGCCTGAAGGACACCGGCCAGCGCATGGACGTCGAGGCCGGCATGGCCAAGATGCTCGCCAGCGAGTACGCCAACGAGGTCGTCGAGGACTCCTTCCGCATCCACGGCGGCTACGGCTACTCCAAGGAGTACGAGATCGAGCGGCTCATGCGCGAGGTCAAGTTCATGCTCATCGGCGAGGGCACGTCCGACATCCAGAAGATGATCATCGGCCGCAGCCTTCTCAAGGACTATGCACTGAAGGGCTGAGATCGTTCCTCCCGCTTCGGAAGGCGACTGACCGGGTATGCCGGTCGGTCGCCTTCCGGCGTTTGTGCGGACTGTGGTGCGAGACTGGGGTGCATGAGCACCCAACCGACGCGTGGCCTCGGTCCGGCCGCAGCCCAGCAGCTGCTTTCCCTCGACTACCCGATGTCCCTCGGTGTCCACGACACCTACGCCGGGGCGCAAAAGGTCGTGGACTACCTGTCCGACCATGAGTTCCCCGTCGAGGACCTGCTCATCGTCGGGACCGACCTGAAGCAACTCGAACGCGTCACCGGTCGGCTCACGCGCGGTCGAATCCTGCTGGGCGGGCTCCTGTCCGGTGCGTGGCTGGGTCTCCTCATCGGCATGATCTTCGCGCTCTTCGACACGAGCGGGTTCGCCTGGACTTCGGTGCTCATGACCGTGATCTTCGGCGCCGTCTTCGGCGCGATCTGGGCGTTCGTCGGCTACTCGTTCACGGGCGGGCAGCGTGACTTCACCTCGGTGATGCAGGTCGTCGCGACGAAGTACGAAGTGCTCACGGAGCACAAGCACGCTGCTCGGGGTCGTGACCTCATCGCGCAGATGGACCCGATGGCTGCCGCTCAGGCGGAGGCCGCGCGGATGCGCGAGGCGGCGACGCGTCAGGCGCCGCCGTCCGAGGGTCCGGCTCCCACGAGTTGACGGTCATGAGCGTCCCGCCCAACAGTCCGCTGGAACCGTTCCCCGAGGACTTCGAGTCCGTCCTGTGCGTCGTCGCGCATCCCGACGACATCGAGTACGGCACGGCGGCGGCCGTCGCCAAGTGGACCGACGCTGGCAAGACAGTGACCTACTTCCTCCTCACCCGTGGTGAGGCCGGCATCGACACGATGCACCCCGACGAGGCGGGACCGGTCCGTGAGGCGGAGGAGCGTGCGAGCGCTGAGGTGGTCGGCGTGACCGAGGTGGACTTCGGCAACCACCGCGACGGCAACGTCGAGTACTCCCTCGACCTCCGCCGCGACATCGCACGGGAGATCCGCCGGCGTCGACCTGACGTCGTCATCACCGGCGACTACGGGAACCGCTTCGTCGGCGGCATGCTCAACCAGGCCGACCACCGCGCGGTCGGGCTGGCCTGTGCCGACGCGGTCGCCGATGCGGGCAACCGCTGGATCTTCCCGGAACTCGTCGAGGAGGGTTTCGAGCCCTGGAACGTCGGGATCCTCGCCTTTGCCGGCCCGATGACACCGACGCACTACGTCGACGTGGGGGACCAGGTCGAGGTGGCGGTGAAGTCGCTCGAGGAGCACGCGGCATACAACTCCGCCCTCCCGGACACGTTCCCCAAGCCGGACCAGCTCGTGCCGATGTTCCTGGAGATGGGCGCCAAGGCGGCGCAGGCCGAGGGAGTCACGCACGCTCTCGCCCTCGACGTCGTCAACCGCCGCTAGGCCGGCGGTTGGGGCGAAGCCGGGTCGGGGACGGCCGGCTCATGGGCGTCGATGAAGGCGCCCACGTCGCGCGCGAGCCGCTCTGGCTGCTCGCCGTTGACGGCGTGTGAGGCGCCCTCGTAGACGTGGACCACGTCGAGCAGGCGACGCGCGTTCTGGGCTGCCTCACGGGCGTCGTGCAGCGGGGAGGCGCCGGCCACGATCATCATCGTGGGAATGTCGAGCGCCTCGACCTTGTCCTCGGGAGTGCGTGACGGTGTGGGCAGGGCCATCGCGTACGTCTGCATGCCGGCCTCGATCATGTCGGCGACGGGCACGTCCTCGACCGGCGCCCCGCCTGCGGTCCAGCTGTTGAACGAGTCGCGCCACGAGCGCGGTGCGGAGGGGAAGGCCACCGGGATGGACCGGAGGATGGCGGCCGGGCGCAGGCTGCTCACCACGAAGGGCGAGTCGATCAAGGAGATGGTCGCGAGCCGGTCGGGGCGGTGGACTGCGAGGTTCACCGCCGTCCAGCCGCCGATGGAGAGACCGACGAGGTGGAAGGCCCCTTCGGGAAGCTGCACCAGCGTCGCGGCCAGCCAGTCCGCCTGCTCCTCGTGGGTCGTGATCGGTGCCGTCTGCACGCTTCGGCCCGGCTCTCCCAGCAGGTCCAGGGCATAGACCGTGCGGTGCTCCAGGAGTCCGGGCAGGTTGGCGGCCAGCACGGGGACACCCGACCGGGTGCCGGGGAGCGCCACGATGGGTGCACCCTTGCCCTGCCCGTCGAAACGATAGACGCGCACCGTGCCGTGGCTCGTGGGCACGTCAAGCACCTCGCTGGGCTCGGGAAGCTCAGCCATGGCCCGGTCGTAGGCCGCGAGGTAGCGGTCGCGGTCGGCATCGGAACGGAAGTGGCCCACCTTGGGGGCGGAGTTGAACATGGCTGCCGTCAGGCGTTCTCCTCGCGAACGTCCGCGATCCAGGCCTCCACGTCCGCGCTGCTCCGCGGCATCGCGGCCGAGAGGTTCTCGTTGCCGGCCGCAGTGATGACGAGGTCGTCCTCGATGCGCACGCCGATACCGCGGAACCTCTCGGGCACCTTGAGGTCGTCGGCCTTGAAGTAGAGCCCCGGCTCGACCGTGAGCACCATGCCCGGCGTGAGCTCGGCATCCATGTATTCGGCCCGCGTCGCCAGGGCGCAGTCGTGCACGTCGAGACCGAGGTGGTGCGAGGTGCCGTGCACCATCCAGCGGCGGTGGTACTGGCCGTGCTCGGTGTCGAGGGTGTCCTCGACCGACACACCCTCGGGCAGCAGGCCCCACGCGTGGAGGTGCTCGGCGATGACTCGGATGGCGGCGGCGTGGACGTCCGAGAACTTGTTGCCCGGCTTGGCCGCGGCGATCCCGGCCTCCTGCGCGGCATACACGGCGTCGTAGATCTCGCGCTGCGCGTCCGTGAAGGTGCCGGACACGGGAAGCGTGCGGGTGATGTCCGCGGTGTAGAGCGCGTCGACCTCGACGCCGGCGTCGAGGAGCACGAGTTCGCCCTCGGTCACGTCACCGGTGTTGCGGATCCAGTGGAGCGTGTTCGCGTGGTCACCGGCGGCGCAGATGGAGTCATAGCCGACACCGTTGCCCTGGTGGCGGGCGTGGAGCCCGAAGACGCCCTCGATCCAGCGCTCGCCGCGGCCCAGCTCTGCGGCCCGCGCGAGCTCGGCGATGACCGCCTCGAAGCCGACGTGCGTGCCGGCGACCGCTTCGCGCATCTGCTCGATCTCGTATTCGTCCTTGACGAGCCGCAGCGTGGACAGGAGGTGGGCGAGCTCGTCGTCCTGTTCCTCCAGCGATTCGGATGCAGCACCGTTGTCGGCGCGCGCCTTGTCGAGGACGGCCGTGAGCTCGCGGTCGGCATCCCGGACGAGGCGAACGACGACCTCGCCGGCGTCCTTGGCCGCCGCAGCCTCGAACTCGTCGATGTGCTTGGCGGTGAGCCCGAGTTCGAGCTCGATGTCGGCCAGGCTCGGGCGAGCGCCCACCCAGAACTCGCCATAGCGAGCGTCTGCGAAGAACTCGTCACTGTCCCGCTCGCCGAGAGGTCGGAAGTAGAGGATCGCCTCGTGCCCGTCGCCGTTCGGCTCGAGGATGAGCACGGCGTCGGGCTCGCGGTCGGCGCCGAGGCCCGTGAGGTGGGCGAAGGCGGTGTGGGGGCGGAACACGTAGTCGGTGTCGTTGCTGCGCACCTTGAGCCCACCCGCCGGGACGATGAGACGCTGACCCGGGAAGGCCTTGCTGACAGCTGAACGGCGCGCCGCGGCATACGGGGCGGCAGGAGACTCGCCGGTCGCCTGCGGTCGTCGCTCCGCCCAGTCCTCGCGGACGAAGCCGCGGAACTCCTCGGTCGTCGGACGGGCGCGGTTCTCGGCCTTCTTCTGCTCTTCACTCACCCGCCTATGGTGTCACGCGTGACTGCCTACGACGGAGCGACCATTGGCGAGCGCATGCGCAACCACTTCGACGGGAGGACCGAGCACCTCTACGGCGTGCTCGTCCGCGACTTGGCCGGCGACTGGGACCGCGGCGGAGTCGTGCGCGAGATCCTCTCGGGCCGGGAGGACGCGCCCGCGGGGGATCTGCTCCAGCTGAGACTGCTGGCCGGGATTCACCGGATCGTGTTGCGAGGGGATGCACCCGGGCTCGAGCCCTTCTATCCGTCCATGGGCGGAACCGCCGACCGGTATGCCGTGTGGCCGGCTCTTGAGCCCGTGTTGCGCTCGCATGTGGCCGAGTTGCGAGCGGGCCTCGACGTGGCGCCGCAGACCAACGAGGTGGGTCGGTCGGTGGCGCTGCTGGCAGGTTTGTCAGAAGCGGTGCGCCGCACTGGGATTCGTCGGGTGCGCCTGCTGGAGCCGGGTGCCTCGGCTGGACTCAACCTCCTCGTCGACAAGTACCGATTTGTCGGGGACGGTTGGGAGGCAGGGCCGTCTGATGCCCACTTGGTGCTGGAGGGTTGTGGCGCAACGGGATTCGCGCCTGTTGAGTTCGAGGTCGCGTCACGCAGGGGGTGCGACCTCGAACCGTTCGATGCCACGACAGGTGAGGGAGCGGCATACCTGCGGTCGTTCATCTGGCCGCACATGCCGGAGCGCGATGCGCGGCTGGTGGGCGCGCTCGCCACACTGCGCGAGAATCCGGTCGTCATCGACCGCGCACCGGCTGCGCAGTGGGTGCGCGAGCAGCTGGCCGCCCCGGTGGATGACGACGTGCTGACCGTGGTCTGGCACTCGATCACCCGGCTCTACTGGCCGCGTTCCGAGTACGACGCGATGATCGCGGCCATCGACGAGGCCCGCAGCCGGATGCCGCTCGTGCGGGTCGCCCTCGAGGACCCTGAACGGCCCCCGGCGAACGGGGCGTGGGTGCCGCAGATCGAGGTCGACGAGGACGTGATCGGCCACTGCACGCACCACGGCCCACCGCTGGACCTCGACCGCCCCTGACCTGAAACCGGCGTCCCGAACTCACCGAATTCCTCGGTTGGGGACGCACCCATCCGTCCCGAACTCAGCCAATTCCTCGGTTGGGGACGCGTGATGTCAGAGGGTGGCGTCGGGGGCGAGTCGGCGGGCCTCGGCGGCACTCTCGTCGTCGGGCATCGTCTGGCTCGACATCTCGGCCTCGACGCGGCGGTGATAGATGTCGAGTTCCTGCGCGACGCGGGCGTCGTCCCATCCGAGGATCGGTGCTGCCAGTGCTGCGGCATGTGGCGCCGCGATGATTCCGCGGTCGCGAGCCTCGATCGAGATGCGGGTGCGGCGGGTCAGGATGTCGGTGAGGTGGACGGCGCCCTCCGTGGCTGCGGCGTAGACGATCTCGGCCTTGAGGTGGGTCTCGCCGCCGGGGAGCAGTTCGCCCAGCTCGGGTTGGGCGTTGATGAGCGCGATGAGTTCCTTGGTGAGGGTGCCGTAGCGCTCGAGCAGCGTCTCGACGTGCTCCTGGTCGATTCCGGCGGATCGGGCGAGGATCTGCGGGCGCTCGCTGAGCCATTCCCAGCCGATCGCGCCGGCCAGCGGGATCTTGTCGGTGGACGACGCCGCCACCTCGGCCTCGAAATCCTGGACCGCCTCGTCCACGGCGTCCTTGGCCATGATCCGGTAGGTCGTGTACTTGCCGCCGGCGATGAGAGTGAGCCCGGGAACCGGTGTGGCAACGACGTGTTCGCGTGACAGCTTGGTGGTCTCATCGGCCTCGTCGCCGGAGATCAGTGGCCTCAGGCCGGCGTAGACGCCGTCGATGTCGTCGCGGGTGAGTGGCGTGACGAGGACCGAGTTCACCGTCTCGAGGAGATAGTCGATGTCCGCGGACGTCGCTGCCGGATGCGCCTTGTCGAGGTTCCAGTCCGTGTCGGTCGTGCCGATGATCCAGTGCTCGTCCCACGGGATGATGAAGAGGACCGACCTCGCCGTGCGCAGGATGACGCCGGTCTCGGAGCTGATGCGGTCGCGCGGGACGACGAGGTGGATACCCTTGCTGGCCCGCACCTTGAGCGGCCCGCCCTCGCCCAGCATGGACTGGATCTCATCCGTCCAGACGCCGGCGGCCGCGATCACACGACGGGCGCGGATGTCGAACTCCTCGCCGGTGCGCTGATCCCGTGCCCGGACCCCGACGACGCGCTCGCCGTCCTCGGAGCGGAGCATGCTCACGGCGGCAACCCGGTTGACGACGTGCGCGCCGTGCATGGCCGCAGTCCGGGCCAGCTCGAGCACGAACCGTGAATCGTCCACCTGGGCGTCGTGATATTGGATCGCCCCCGTCAGGGCGTCGGGGCGCAGGCTCGGCATGAGCCGGAGAGCAGCCTTCTTGCCGAGGTGCCGGTGGCGGGGGAGACCCGCGGTCTGGCGAACCCCGAAAGCGAGCCCGTCATAGAGCGCGATGCCCGAGCCGACGTAGAAGCGCTCCCACGCCGGCTTGCTCAATGGATACATGAAGGGCACCGGACGCACGAGGTGGGGAGCGATCGTCGTGAGCAGCAGGCGGCGCTCCTGCAGTGCCTCGTGCACGAGCCCGAAGTCGAGCATCTCGAGGTAGCGCAGGCCGCCGTGAATGAGCTTGCTCGAGCGCGAACTCGTGCCACTGGCGTAGTCACGGGCCTCGATGAGGCCGGTGGACAGCCCTCGAGTCACGGCGTCCAGCGCGGTCCCGCAGCCGACGACACCGCCTCCCACGACGAGGACGTCGAGTTCCTCACCTGACCGCAGCCGCTGGAGGGTGGACGTGCGCGCAGCCGGCGAAAGGGTCACGCCTGCCAGCATAGGTCGCCCTCCGGGCCTACTCTGTGGCCTGTGCCGGAAACCACCCCCATCTCACGTCGAGTCATCGCGAGCTCGGCGTTGGCCCTCGTCGGGGCGGGTTTCGCGTTGCGGGAGCGGCCGGACGACGTCGCGGCCGCGCCCTTGGCGCGTGCACAGCCGGCCTTGCCCGCCGAGACCACTGCTCCGGTGGCTCGCACGGTGGACCGCGCAGCCCTGACGGCCGAGCTGGACGCCTATCTGGCCACGCGTGGCGGAACTCTGGGTCTCTTCGTCCGCGACCAGCGCAGCGGCGAGACGTTCGAGTGGCAACCGTTCACCAACGAGTCGCTGAGCACGATCAAGGTGCTCATCCTCATCGCGTGCTTGCGGAAGGTCCAAGACTCAGGGGCGGCCCTGACGGACGCCCAGCACAACCAGGCCCGCCGGATGATCCAGTCGAGCGACAACGCAGCCACCGACGCGCTCCTCGCGTGGGTCGACACGTCGAAGGTCCAGGAGGCTGCCGCCCTCCTGGAGATGACGAGCACGACGGTTCAGGGCGGCGGTGCGGCAGGGACGGCCACGTGGTGGGGCTACACCAAGACGACGCCAGCCGACCTGGTGAAGATGCTCGGCGCCATCGCGCCAGCGACCCCGACGGGCGGGTCGGCGATCATCCACGGCGGCCATCGGGCCTACGTCCGTCACCTCATGGCCGGCGTGGTGCCGAACCAGCGCTGGGGCGTGGCGGATCCGCCCCTGCCGGGTGGTGTCTACACCGAGACCAAGAACGGCTGGGGACCACTCCCGGATGGCTACCGGCTCAACTCCATCGGACGGGTCATCGGTCACAGTCGGAACTACACCATGGCGATCCTCACGCGCAGTCCGAGGGGTTTCCGCTACGGCCGCGAGTCGATCAATGGTGTGTCCGAGATCGTCCATGAGGCCCTGACGCAGCCTCTCTGAGCCGGGGTCCCTGGCCCAGGCGGGTGGTTCCTCAGACCGCCCTCCCACGCCGTATCCCCGGGCCTCACGCCGCCTCCTGTCCAGTAGCCGAGTGAACATCAGGGTTCACGAGCACCCAGCTCCACGACGGGTCGGCTCCCACCAGGAAGAAGCGCCACCATGTCCCACTCCACCAGCCTCCGCCGCACGGCCTGCACCGTGGGTGCAGCCGGCGTCCTTGCCCTCTCGATCGCCGCACCGGCCAGCGCCCTGCCCGACCCCGGGGAGCCGGCAGGGGCGGCGTCCAGCCAGTCCCGACCGGACGGCTCGATCCTGCAGAACTCCGCGCCGAAGGCCGACTCGCCGGCCACGAAGGTACCCGGCACTGCAGCCCTCACCGTCGACGACAACGCCATCGAGGTGCTCCAGGTCGGCGCCGGAGTACTCGCCGGCCTTGCCCTCGGTGGCGCTGGCATCGCCGTCGCCTCGCGCCGCCACCGCCACGCGGCGCACCCCGCATGAGGAGCAGCAGGACAGCTTCACAGACCACCCGAGAGGGGCTCGATCCAGCATCGGGCCCCTCTTCGCGTCAGTCGACGTCGACCCAGTCCAGGGTCCGGTCAACCGCCTTGCGCCATCCGGCATACCCGTCTCGTCGTTGGTCGTCGGACCACGAGGGTTCCCAGCGCTCGGCCTCGGCCCACTTCGCCCTGAGTTCATCGGTGCCGGACCAGAAGCCGGTGGCCAGCCCCGCGGCATACGCGGCTCCCAAGGCCGTCGTCTCGGGAACCACCGGCTTGCTCACGGGCACGCCGAGGATGTCGGCCTGGAGCTGCATGCAGAGGCGGTTGGCGGTGACACCACCATCAACCTTGAGCGTCTCGAGCCGCACGCCTGAGTCCGCAGTCATGGCATCCGCGACGTCGCGGCTCTGATAGCAGATCGCCTCGAGGGTCGCCCGTGCGACGTGGGCGTTGGTGTTGAAGCGGGAGAGCCCGACGATCGCGCCGCGCGCATCACTGCGCCAGTACGGCGCGAAGAGCCCGCTGAACGCCGGCACGAAGTAGACCCCGCCCGTGTCGTCGACCTGCGCCGCCAAGGTCTCGACCTCGGAGGCGCCCGAGATGATGCCGAGCTGGTCACGCAGCCACTGGACTGCGCTGCCGGTCACCGCGATGGAGCCCTCAAGCGCGTATACCGGTGCGGAAGAACCGAATTGGTACGCCACGGTGGTCAGCAGTCCGTTCTTGCTGCGGACGATCTCGGTGCCGGTGTTGAGCAGGAGGAAGTTGCCGGTCCCGTAGGTGTTCTTCGCCTCGCCGGGCTCGAAGCAGACCTGGCCGACCGTTGCGGCCTGCTGGTCGCCAAGGACGCCGGTGATCGGCACCTTCGCCGTGCCTCGCTCCCCGGACGTGATCCCGTATGCCGTGTCGTCACTGCTCGCGTGGATCTGCGGGAGCATCCTGCGCGGGATTCCGAAGAAGCCGAGGAGCTCGTCGTCCCAGTCGAGGGTGGTGAGGTCCATGAGCATGGTCCGGCTGGCATTGGTGACGTCGGTGGCGTGGATGCCGCCGCGGGGTCCGCCGGTGAGGTTCCACACGAGCCAGGTGTCGGGAGTGCCGAAGAGGGCGTCGCCGCGCTCGGCTGCCTCGCGGACGCCGTCGACGTTCTCGAGGATCCACTGGATCTTGCCGGCCGAGAAGTAGGTCGCCGGAGGCAAGCCGGCCTTGTGGCGGATGACCTGGCCGCGATCGTCGGAGTCCAAGGCCTTGGCGATCGAGTCGGTGCGGGTGTCCTGCCACACGATGGCGTTGTGGAACGGGCGACCCGTGTGGCGGTCCCACACGATCGCGGTCTCGCGCTGGTTCGTGATGCCGATGGCGGCGATGTCGGCAGAGGAGAGTCCCGCGCTGGTCAGGGCGGAGCCGATGACGGTCTGGGTGCGGTCCCAGATCTCGAGGGGGTTGTGCTCGACCCAGCCGGCGCGGGGGAGGACCTGCTCGTGCTCGAGCTGGTGCCGGGCCACCTCGCGCCCGTCGTGGTCGAAGACCATGAACCGGGTGCTCGTGGTGCCCTGGTCGACCGCGCCGATGAAGTCCGCCATGCCGGTCACCCTATGACGCGGAAATCGTGGATCGTCCCGGTTGCAACTTGGACGACCCGCGATTCCCTGTCAGGACTGAGCCCTGTGGATAGTCGAGCGGCTCGACTCGCTCCCTGCGCCACCATGGCGTGATGGATTCTCGACTTCACGCCATCGCCACCGCCCGCGGCGGTGTCTTCAGCACGGCCGACGCTCGAGGGGTGGACGTCGACGACGCGGCGTTGCGGGCGCTCACGCGATCCGGCGACGTCGTCCGGGTCCGAAGAGGTGCATACGTTGTGGGGGACGTATGGCGTCCGGCTGTGCACGAAGAGGTTCTGAGGTTGCGGGCGCTGGCCGTGATGCGAACGCGCCCGGACGACGTGGTGACGCATCAGGCCGCCCTGGCGATGCGTGGGTTGCCACTCCACGGTGTGCGCCTGGACGTCGTGGATGTCCAGACCAAGGCGGGGCGGGTCCGGCTCTCCGCAGGGTTGCGCACGCAGCCAGGATCACTCCCTCACGTCATGGTGGACGAGACGCGGGCCGTGTCGGTTGAGCACGCGATCGTCCAGGTACTCCTCCGCTCCGGTCTTGAGGCCGCGCTGGTTCCGCTCGATGCGGCACTGCGCACCAAGGTCTGCACAGTCGATCGCATTCGCAGGGCCGTCGATCAGCTCGTGCCCAAGCCCCGAAGGGCCCTGGGCCAGCACCTCCTTGACCTTGCCGACGCCAAGAGCGACTCCCCGGGCGAAACACGGACGCGAGTGTTGTTGCACGATCTGGGGCACAACTGGCGGAGCCAGGTCGTCATCTGTGACGAGAACGACGACTTCGTCGCCAAGGTGGACTTCCTCGTTGAGGGACGGGTTGTCGTGGAGTTCGATGGACTCAAGAAGTACGCCGGAGCCGACGGACACAAGGCGCTGGCCGCGGAGAAGAAGCGCGAAGACCGCTTGCGTTCCCTCGGATACGCGGTCGTGCGGCTCGTGTGGTCTGACTTGTCTCGGCCGGAACGAGTTGCCGCCATGATCCGCCGGGCCCTCGCAGCCTGACCATCCCGGAAATCGGGCACCGTCCTTGTTGCAACCGGGACGATCAACGATTTCGTGTCATGGGGTCCACGCGACAGAGGTGACCTGACCTGTGAGGGAACGCACGCGGCATACGTGCTGTGTCGGCGCGCGCGGCAGGCGAGGATGGGCGGCATGCAGTTCGGACGCAGCTATGAAGAGTTCGAGGTCGGAGCGACCTACAAGCACTGGCCCGGGAAGACGGTCACCGAGTACGACGACCACCTTTTCTGCCTCCTCACGATGAATCACCACCCGCTTCACATGGATGTGAACTACGCGGAGAAGACGACGCAGTTCGGCAAGAACGTCGTGGTCGGCAACTACGTCTACTCGATCCTGCTCGGCATGAGCGTCGCGGACATCAGCGGCAAGGCGATCGCCAACCTCGAGATCGAGAGCCTGCGCCACGTCGCGCCGACCTTCCACGGCGACACCCTCTATGGCGAGACCAAGGTCCTCGACAAGTGGGAGTCCACCTCCAAGGACGACCGTGGCGTCGTCTATGTCGAGACCATCGGCTACAACCAGGACGGCAAGGTCGTCTGCATCTTCCGCCGCAAGGTCATGGTCCCCAAGAACAACTACCTCGAGTCGCGCGGCGGCGAGCAGCCCGGTCGCCCGACGCCTCAGCCCGACAAGAACTGGGCCGGCCCTGACGCCGTGGAGGACAAGCCCGCCGAGGGCTGAGTCTCCTTCTCTCCCAACGCAAGCGGACGGCATACCAGGAATTCTCGGTATGCCGTCCGCTTGCGTGATGCGGTCAGGGCACGTTCCGCTTGACCGCCTCCGTGTGGCGGGTGCCGGAGGCGTCGGTCCATTCGACGGCGGTGGGGTGGATCTCGCCGTCGACCACTGACTGGCTGCGCTCACGGGTCGTGTGGACGAAGGTCCACTCGGCACCGGGACGACCGACGACCGTGGCCGGCGTCGTGGCCCCGGTGTTCCACGTCACTGTCACGTCCGTGGCCGCACGACCGGTGTTCGGCAGCGCGAAGGCGGCGCTCAGGAACTGCAGCCTCGTCGCCCGCGAGTCGAGGTCGAGGCCGAGCCATGGTGTGGAGCCGGGAGCGTACTTCTCGACCTGGCCGCCATTGGGTCGCAGATCGGCCATGAGCCGCTGGTCGGGGTACAGGAGGAGGGTGCTCTCGCTCGCCGGGAGCCATGCACTCGTCAAGGGTTGTCCCTTGGCGTTGAAGGCTCCCGAGCCGTCGGTCCACACGACGTCCCGGTAGGCATCGGCGGTTGCAGCATCCCGGAACTCCACGCCGATGGCCTGCTGATCGGTGCCTGGAAGGGGAACTTTGTCGAGGTAGGGCAGCTCCACGACGCCGTCAGTGACGACCATCAACGACGCGGCCCGAGCGGGGGCCGTCCCGATCATGACCGTGTCACTGCCCGCAGCCCGAACGAGGGACACACCGTCGGGCGTCGACCGAGTGGCTGACAACCGAACGTTCTTCCAGTTGTCATCGACCCGGAAGAGGGTGACGTCGTCCTGGCCCGGCTTGGCGGCGCGGTCGAGCTCGACGGCATACCGAGAGGAGAGCACTCGGCTCGTCACGCGATCGCCGGCAGTCGAGACGTCCGACGCCCCGGGCAGCACGCTTCGATCCGGCAGCGGGCCGACGGCAGCGAACCCGATCGCCCCGGCTGCAAGGACGACGGCGGCGCCTCCGCCCATGGCCAGCCGGCGGCGACGGCGGACCCGCCGACCTGTCGACAGGGTGGCGTCGAGGTCATAGTGCAGGTGGGGCGCTGGTGCCCGGACGAGCAGGTCGCGGATCTCATCGTGCTGCTGGAAGTCAGACATGTTGTCCCTCCTGAAGGTCTTCGGTGGCGAGGGCTTCGCGGAGCCGGACGAGGCCGCGTGACCCGCTGCTCTTGACGGTGCCGACGCTCACATCGAGGAGGTCGGCGACCTCGGCCTCAGGGAGCCCGACGTAGTGACGGAGCACCACGACCTGGCGCTCGCGCGTCGGCAGGGTGTTGAGGAGCCGGACGATGTGCCCGGTGTCCTCGGGCTCGCGGTCGCGATGGTGCTGCTCCGGCAGGTCGCTGACGGTCGTTTCGCGCTGGCGTCGGCGATGGGTGTCGATGTGCTCGTTGAGGATGCACTTGCGCGCGTAGGCGACGGGCTGGCGGGTGCGCAGCCAGCCCCAGCGCAGATAGACCTTGACCATGGCCGACTGCACCAGGTCCTCGGCCTGAGACTCGTCACCACAGATCAACCAGGCCGTCCGCAACAGCCGTGGTGTGGCCCCCACGGCGAACTCGGCGAACTCGTCGTCGTGTCTCCCCGCCATCTCACCCCTCGTTCCCTCGGTTCGTCATTGCCCCCTTAGAACGGAGCACGTCCCCCAAAGGTTGAGTCGAGTATCTCGGTGGCCGGCCTGATTCCCGAATGAAAGGGTGGCCGACATGGCCTCACGGATCTCACACACGTCAGTCGACTCCCGCAACGCCCACGACCAGTCGCACTGGTGGAGCGAAGTGCTCGGGTGGTCCGAGGACCCACAGGACCCCAATCTCCCGGGCCACGAGGAATGCATGATCCTCAGCCCCGACGGTCGCGAGCGGGTGCTCTTCATCGAGGTACCCGAGGGCAAGACCGTGAAGAACCGACTCCACTTCGACCTCGTGCCCACGGACCGCACCCGCGACGAGGAGGTCGAGCGCCTCCTCGCCCACGGCGCGACCGTCGTCAACGACCTGCGCGACCACCCCGAGGGTGGCCCCGGGGCGGGCTGGGTGACGATGGCCGACCCCGAGGGCAACGAGTTCTGCATCCTGCGCAGCTACGACGAGCGACCGGACCCGTACACCCACCTCGTCGTGTGAGGGCATCTCAGTCGAAGGTCACTTCACTTCTTCGGTATGCCGTACGCCCGCCTCGTCCGTCCACGTCACCTTCGTGACCCGCGGGCCCGCGCCCGATCCGGGACCGGTGGCGTCGGCAAATGCGGCCACCTCAGTGCCGTTCGGAAGCGACTCGGTGAAGACCTCGGAGTGGTAGTTGTCGGCGGCCCACGAGAACTCGATGTTGCGCGCCTCAGAAGGGAGGAGGGTGACGGAGCGCCAAGTCCAGTCACCTCCATCGTGCTGCTGGCCGTAGCCCATCGTGGTGATGGCCTCTTCTCGGGTCAGGGGCTTCATTGATCCGCCGTCGCGCGTGAAGACGCCCATGACGCCCGACTCACGATCGACGAAGAAGGTGTCGGTCTCGGCGAGCCTCGTGCTGAGCACTCGGTTGCCCATGCCGTCACGGACCGCACCGCTTCCGGCATCGTCCATCCAGAACGTGTCCCTGTAGGTCCCCACGTCGGCCGGGTTGTCGAACTTGAGCGCGTACGCCTTGAACTCGGTTCCGGGTAGCGGCGCATCGTCCTGCTGGATCCCGCCTTTCGCCTCAGGTGCGCTGGTCAGGGACTTGGCCAGGCCGACCGGCGCGGTGCCGAGCATGACGCCGTCGGCACCGGTGCCGGTGCCCATCGAAACGACGGTTGAGTCGACCAGCGACTGCGCGAGCTGTGTGCGCTTGCCGTCCTCGATCTTGTAGAACGTGACGTTCGGCTGGTCGCCCGTGTCACCAGGGATGACCTCGACGGCATAGCGACCGTCGAGCACCGTGGCGGAAACGGGCTTGCCGACGCTGACCGACGGAGACGGGACGGCCGGGAGGGCGTCGTTGCGCACCCCCGAGCCGAGGGCACCGAACGTGATGGCGGCTGCTCCCACCACGCCGACCACGCCGAGCCCGGTGCGCCGCAAGGCGCGCCGGCGCAGGCGACGGCGCCCCCCGGCATACACGGCGTCCTCGTCGACGGCCAGCGAAGGTGACGGGGGAGCGGCAAGGAGCTCGAGGATCGGGTCAGGCATGACGGTCTCCTTCGGTGACGAGCAGGGTGCGCAGGCGGGCGAGGCCGCGCGAGGTTGAGGACTTGACCGTCCCCGTGCTGATGTTGAGGGCCTCGGCGACGTCGCGTTCGGACATGTCGACGTGGTGGCGCAGGACGACACACTGGCGCTCGCGGACCGGAAGTTGAGCCAGAGCGCCCGCGAGGTGGTCGGAGAGGACGACCTGATCCGAGCGGTCCGAGAGCGACGTCTCCGGTACCTCCGACGTGAGCGACTCACGCCAGCGACGCCGATGTGAGTCGGTGTGGAGATTCACGAGCACGCGCCGCGCATAGTTGTGGGTGCCGCCCGCTTCGATCCGGGGCCACGCCACATAGACGCGCTCGAGCGTCTCCTGGACCAGGTCCTCCGCGCTCGACGCGCCACCCGTGAGCAGCCACGCCAGCCGCAGCAGCCGGGGGGAGCTCGACCGCATGAACTCGTCGAACGACCCGTCATCGCGCCTGCTCACGACACCACCTCACACCATACCCATCGAACCGGACGCCCTCGATACGGCCGACCGGTCCGAAAGGTTGTCACGCCTCAGAAGTCGTAGCCGACGCCCAAGGATGCTTCGGTGCCGTTCGCATTGCGAACCACCATTCGAGTCACGTTGCCGTTCTCGTCGACGGTCGCCGGCCTGGGGAGCTTGATGATGGTGAAGGTCATGGACCCCTTCGGGTATTCATGGCCCGTGTCCGGAAAGGGCAGGGTGATCGACCTGAACTCCTCGCCGCTGACCGGCTGGCCGTTCTCCGAGACCACGTCCGAGAGGGGGCCGACATGCGAGGCATAGACGACGCGAGGGTCGGCGGCGATGCCGAGTCCGTGCTCTCCGTTGGGGTCGTGACGCGTGTACACGAGTGAGCCGTTCGCGCGGAGTTCGGCCTTGTAGTTGGGGTAGTCGCCAGACATGCCGTCGCGCACCAGCCTTGCGCTGTAGGCGACACCGCCCACGCTGACGGGGTCGGTCCAGTCCACGCTGGCCGAGGTGGTGCTCGGGCTGGGCGACTTCGACGGCGTCCGACTCGGAGTGGATTCCGGGGTCGTCGTCGTGGTCGTCGTGGCCGACGGGGTCGAGTTTGGTGTGGCAGTTGCACTGCTCGTCACCGTCGCGGACGGCGAGGCCGAGGACGTGGTTGTCGGGGTGACGTCCGGAGTCGGCGTCACGGTGGGCGTCGGAACCGCGGGGAGCGTGTCGGTGTCACCGGCCCGTGGGGCGAGGACACCGATCGTCCCGGCGATCACGAGCGTCGCGGCGGCGGCACCGGCCACGGTGAGGACGCGACGACGGACGACAACCCGGCGACCGCGCGTGAGCACGTCCTGGTCGGCGATCCCGAGGTCGTGCGGAGCGCTCGAGGCGGCGCCACGGAGCTCGTTCCTGAGCAGGTCTTCCATGTCGAAGCTCATCGCTGGCTCCCTTCGGTGGTGAGGTGGGCGGTTCGGAGGGTGGCGAGTCCACGGGAGGCACCGGACTTCACGGCGCCGACGGAGATGCCGAGCAGGTCGGCGGTCTGTTGCTCCGACAGGTCCTGGTAGTAGCGCAGGACGACGATCCTTCGCTGTTGCGCCGGGAGCAGGTCGAGCATGCGCAGGATCTCGTCGCGATGTTCGACGGTGCTGTCGGGTCGGATCGGGCGCTCGGGCACGCCGTCGACAATCACCTCGCGCGACGTCTTGCGCCACGTGTCCGTCTTGTGGTTCACGAGGATCCGCCTGGCATAGGCCAAGGCTTGTTCGCGGCGCACCTTGGGCCACGCGGCATACGTCTTGACGAACGCTGCCTGCACCAGCTCCTGGGAGCGATCGTGCGACCCCGTGAGCAGCCACGCTGTGCGCAGCAGCGACGGTGTCGCGTCGGTCATGAATGCGGTGAACGCCGCGTCGCGTTCAGCCTTGGACTCTCGTCCCAGCATGTGTCCCCCTTGTCGTGGTCTCACCCAGCACTACGGGGGTATGCCGTCAAAGGTTGCCTCTGCGGCGCGATCGGTTCGCGAGTCCGGAGTGAGGGGTGGGCCGGCCACTTCGCGCTTAGGCTACGCAGCGTGAAGATCGACCTCCACACGCACTCGACCGCAAGTGACGGGACCCAGAGCCCATCCGACCTCGTGGCCGAGGCCAAGGCTGCGGGTCTGGGGATGATCGCCCTCACCGACCACGACACGACCGCCGGGTGGGAAGAGGCCGTGGGTGCGGCGCACCGCGAAGGCATCAGGCTGGTTCGGGGGATCGAGATCTCGTGCAGCCGCGCCTACCGGAGCATCCACCTGCTCGGCTACCTGCCCAACCCCGACGACCCGCGCCTGGCCATCGAGCTCGCCCGGGCCCGCGACAGCAGGGTGGGCCGCATGGATCGCATGGTTCAACGCATGGCCGCGGACGGCATACCCATCACGGTGCGTGAGGTGCGCGCGCAGGTGGCGCCGGGCGCAACGCTGGGCCGGCCACACCTGGCCGACGCACTCGTGGCGAACGGGGTCGTGGCCACACGTGACGAGGCGTTCCGCGACCTGCTGCACGACGGGAGCAAGTACTACGTCGGGCACTACGCACCCGACCCTGTGGCAGCGATCAAGCTCGTGCGGGGTGCTGGGGGAGTTCCGGTCCTGGCCCATCCTTTCGCCATGCGGATGGCCAGCGTCAGTGACGAGATGGTCGAGGAGTTCGCCGAGGCGGGGCTGGCAGGACTCGAGGCGCATCACCGCGACCACGAACCCGAGGAGGTCGAGCGTGCCCTGCGGCTCGCCGAGCGCCACAAACTGGTCGTGACCGGGAGCAGCGACTACCACGGCACCGGCAAGCTCAACCGCCTCGGTGAGAACACGACGAAGCCGCGGGAATGGTCACGTATCGTCGAGCAGTCCCGCGGCGTGAAAGTGATCGAGCCATGACTGAAGGCGTCTCCCGACGCATCCGTTCCGAGGACGAGGGTGACCTCGTCCTCACCCTGTCCTGCCCGGACCGTCCCGGCATCGTCGCTGCGGTGAGCCAGCACCTCTACGAGCGCAGCGCCAACATCGAGGAGAGCCAGCAGTTCAGCGACCACCGCACCGGCCGCTATTTCATGCGCGTGCGATTCGCTACCGGCGACAGCGACGTCGACGTGGATCAATGGAGGGGCGGGTTCGCCTCTGTCGCAGACGAGTTCGACATGGTGTGGGAGCTCCGCAAGGCGGCCACGGCATACCGAATGCTTGTCATGGTGAGCCGCTTCGGTCACGTCCTCAACGACCTGCTGTTCCGCTGGAACTCCGGTCAGATCAACGCCGACATCGTCGGCATCGTGAGCAACCACCTCGACCTCGAGCCGATGGCCAGGTCCTACGGCATCCCGTTCCACCACATCCCCGTCACTCGCGATACCAAGGCGGAGGCGGAGGCGCAGTTGCGCGAACTCGTCGCCGAGCACGACGTCGAGTTGATCACCCTGGCCCGCTACATGCAGGTGCTCAGCGACGACCTCTGCCGCGATCTCGGCGGGCGGGTCATCAACATCCACCACTCGTTCCTGCCGAGCTTCAAGGGTGCCAAGCCCTATCACCAGGCGTTCGAGCGCGGGGTCAAGGTCATCGGGGCGACCGCGCACTACGTCACGGCCGATCTCGACGAGGGGCCGATCATCGAGCAGGACATCCACCGGGTCGACCACCGGATGAATGCGGAGGACCTCGTCGCGGCGGGCGAAGAAGTGGAGTCCAGGGTCTTCGCGCGTGCCGTGAAGTGGCACTGTGAGAGCCGGATCATCCTCAACGAGGACCGCACCATCGTCTTCAGCTGACACGCCTGTGGATGGTTGCCGGACAGTGTCGGCCGCTCTGGCTAGGTTGGGGAGGTGAGTCAGGTGAGCGATGTGGGCGCCGGGCGGCCGGTCCAGCAGGAGTTCGCGGGCATGCCGCCGAAGTTGTATGCCGCGAGCCCGTCGCGGCTTCTTGCTCTCGTCGACTGCCCCCGCCGTTATCGAATGCAATACCTCGACAAGCCGCGGCCGGAGGCCCGGCCGCAGCGGGCGCACACCTCCTTCGGTCTGGCGGTGCACAACGCGCTTCGGGACTGGTGGGACCTGCCGCGTGATCGCCGCACGGCGTCGGCCGGGCGCGAGCTGGTGCGCCAGTCCTGGATCGATGTGGGTTTTCGTGATCCGGACCAGGCGAGCCAGTGGCGCAAGCGGGCGCAGGAGCACGTCACGGCATACCTCGGAGGTGTCGACCCGGACGACCAGCCCAAGGGGATCGAGCGAACGGTCTCGTTCGTGAGCGGGGCGCTGCGCGTCACGGGGCGCATCGACCGGCTCGACGACCGCGACGGCGAACTCGTGGTCGTGGACTACAAGACGAGCCAGAAACCCTTGGGCGAGGATGACGCGCGCACGTCCTTGCCGATGGCCCTGTATGCCGCTGCCGTCTGGAAGATGTTCCGTCGCCCGTGCCTTCGCGTCGAGCTCCACCACGTGCCCACCGGTGAGGTGGTGTCACACACGCACACCCCGGAGTCGCTGACCCGCAAGGTCGATGAGGCGAAGTCGATCGCGCGCGATGCTCAAAGGGTCGACGCGGACTTCGCGGAGCGCGGCGTCGAGTCGACGTTGTTCCCGCCAGTGGTGGGGCCCCTGTGCACGTGGTGTGACTTCAGGGCGCACTGCCCCGAAGGGCAGACTGCCGGACCGGAGAAGTCCGGTTGGGCAGCCCTTGAAGCTGCGGAGGCTGCCGCAGTGCCACGGCCGGTCGAGGTGGATTGACAGACCACTGGGGAATCCACGACGGCTACTTCGCCGACCTTGGTCAGGCAGTCCTGCCGCCCCGGTAGACACCATGTGAGCAATCCACGTGTGGGACGTGACTGCCTGCCAGACTGGGCCGGCCGGCATACCGACGATTCCAAGGACTGTCCGTGCCTCCACGCAAGCGCTCTTCAGGTGCCACGATCATCGCCGTCGCCAACCAGAAGGGTGGTGTCGCCAAGACGACGTCGGTCGCGTCGCTCGGGGCTGCTTTCGCCGAGGCCGGCAAGCGGGTGCTGCTCCTCGACCTTGACGCCCAGGCGTGCCTGACCTTCAGTCTCGGCATCGACCCGGACGAGGTCGAGTCGTCGGTCCACCACGTGATGCTGGGCCAGGTCGAGCTGGCCGACATCATCACCCCGAGTGACGACGGGGTCGATCTGGCGCCGGGGTCGATCGACCTGGCCGGCACGGAAGCGGTCCTCCTGGGCCGGCCCGCGCGCGAATACGTGCTGCAGGGTGTGCTCGAAGACGTGCGCAAGGACTATGACGTCATCCTGCTCGACTGCTCGCCGAGCCTCGGCGTGCTCACGCTCAATGCGCTGACCGCCGCTCAGGGACTCATCATTCCGATGCCGTGCGAGATGTTGAGCCACCGAGGTGTCGGGCAGCTGCTCGACACGGTCACCGATGTCCAGAAGATCCTCAACAAGAAGCTCGAGATCATCGGGATTCTGCCCACGTTGTTCGACGGCCGCAGCAACCACTCGCAGGAAGTGCTCAATGACGTGGGGGAGCGCTATGGGCTTCCGGTCCTGTCGCCGGCGATCCCGCGCACGGTGCGGTTCGCGGAGGCTCCGGCCGTTGGTCGTTCGATCCTCTCCACGTCGCGGACGTCCAAGGGCGCACGGGCCTACCGTGAAGTCGCCAAGAGCCTGCTCCCTCGGCTCTAGCCCGTCACCGCAACGTCAGCGTCAACGGTCGCTCTATTAGCCACTCACCCTGACGCTAGGCGTCGCTGCTTTCGCAACGTCAGCGTCAACGGTCGCTCTAGCAGCCACTCACCCTGACGCTACGAAAAGGGTTGTGGTGCAAGGGAATTGGGTTGTGGACAACCGGCTGGATGTCACCGAACGCGTGTACGATTTGGGGTATGGACGCGACACCGATGACGACCACACCCGAAGCGCAGGTGCGCTCGGTGGTGTCGTCGTTGGCGGAGCTGAACCCGGAGGGGTTGACCGAGGCGGAGCGGGTCGCGACGGTGTCGGCGTTGGAGGCGATCAAGGGCGCCGCCGCAGCGGTGCAGGCCCGGCTGACGCAGGCCGCGGTCGTGGACCGTGAGGGCCTGGGTGAGGACTCCCGCAGCGTCCGCGCCGAGATCGCGCTGGCCAGGAAGTGTTCACCGACGGTGGCGGACCAGCACGTCGGGGTCGCGAAAGCACTGGTGGAGGAGATGCCGCACACCCTGGCCGCGCTCACGCGCGGGGAGATCAGTGAGCGGCGGGCGCTGATCATGGTCCGCGAGACCGCGTGTTTGTCGCGGGAGCACCGGGCGCAGGTCGATGCCGACCTGGCCCCGAAGCTCGGGTCGTTGGGGGACAAGGCGT
>NZ_AVPJ01000019.1 GCF_000768705.1 Knoellia sinensis KCTC 19936 | reverse complement strand
CCCGCGCCGCCCGGTTGAGCCTGCCGGGGCCGCTCGTCGTCCGGGTCCGCCGCGTGGTGGGCGCCCCGCTCCCGCCCGACGGCCCACCGGTCCGCCGCGCCGTCGACGTCTCTGGCGACTCATCCCCCTGCTGGTCCTGCTGTGGCTGGCGTTCCTCGTCATCACGCCGTTCCACGCATGGAGCACCGTGTCCCGCGTCGACGACGTTCCCTCGGGCGACCGCCCCGCGGAGACGCCCGGCAACACCTATCTCCTCGTGGGCTCGGACGGCCGGGACGACCTGACGCGCGCGGAGCGCGACGAGCTCGGCACGGGGCAGGCCGAGGGTCGTCGCACCGACTCGATCATGCTCGTGCACGTTCCGGGCGGCGGCGGCAAGTCCGTCATCATCTCGATCCCGCGCGACTCCTATGTCCCCATCCCCGGGGAGGGCAGCAACAAGGTCAACGCGGCCTACGCCATCGGTGGCCCGGAGCTCCTCGTCGCGACGCTCGAGCAGACGACGGGTCTCCGCATCGACGGCTACCTCGAGATTGGCTTCGGCGGCTTCGCCAAGGTCGTCAACAGCCTCGGCGGCGTCAACATCTGCGTGCCGTTCGACATGGACGACGAGAAGGCGCACATCAACCTCAAGAAGGGCTGCCAGGTCCTCGACGGCAAGAACGCCCTCGGTTTCGTGCGCTCGCGCATGGTCGACCCGCGCGGCGACATCGGCCGCGCCGAGCGGCAGCGGCAGTTCCTCGGCGCGATCATGAAGGGCGCAGCAACTCCGTCCACGGTCCTCAACCCGTTCCGCTACTGGTCGTTCACGCACACCGCGGCCGGGGCAGTCGGCGTCGGCGAGGACACGTCCATGAGGGACTCCGCCAACATCCTGCTCGCCCTGCGCGGAGCCAGCGACGACTCGACGCTCAGCCTCACCGTCCCGATAGAGAGCACCGCCTACCAGACGCGCAACGGCATCGCGGTGAAGTGGGACACCGAGCGAGCCCAGGCCCTCTTCACGATGCTCCGGGAGGACCAGCCGCTCGAGGCCCCGCCCGCCGGCACCGACGGCAAGCCCAGCCAGGGCTAGGGCTCTCCAGACGCCCCACGAACGACAAAGGTATGCCGGCCGCTCACGTGAGCGGCCGGCATACCTTTGCGTTGTTGTTGTCCCTGCGGGTCAGCCCTTGAGGAGCTGGCGCGCCATGACGATGCGCTGCACCTGGTTGGTGCCTTCGTAGATCTGGGTGATCTTGGCGTCCCGCATCATCCGCTCGAGGGGGAAGTCGCGGGTGTAGCCCGCACCACCGAGGAGCTGGACTGCGTCGGTGGTGACCTTCATGGCGACGTCGGAGGCGAAGCACTTGGCTGCGGCGCCGAAGAAGGAGAGGTCGGCGTCGCCGCGCTCGGACTTCGCGGCCGCGACGTAGACCATCTGGCGTGCGGCCTCGAGCTCCATCGCCATGTCGGCGAGCATGAATTGGATGCCCTGGAAGTCGGCGATGTGCTTGCCGAACTGCTTGCGCTCCTTGACGTAGGCCGTGGCCTGCTCGAGGGCGCCCTGCGCGATGCCGACGGCCTGCGCACCAATGGTGACGCGGGTGTGGTCGAGCGTGCGCAGGGCGATCTTGAGGCCCTCACCGGGCGCGCCGACGATGCGGTCGCCGGGGATGCGGACGTTGTCGAAGTGCAGCTCACGCGTGGGGCTGCCCTTGATGCCGAGCTTGCGCTCCTTCTCACCGAAGGTGAAGCCCTCGTCGGACTTCTCGACGACGAAGGCGCTGATGTTGTTGCCGCGGGCGCCGTCGGGGTCGGTGACGGCGAGGACGGTGTAGTACTCCGACTCCCCCGCGTTGGTGATCCACGACTTCTGGCCGTTGAGGATCCAGTCGTCGCCGTCGGCCTTCGCGCGGCACTTCATGCCCGCCGTGTCGGACCCGGCCTCACGCTCCGACAGGCCGTAGGAGAAACCGGCCTCGCCACGCGCCAGCGGCGGGAGGTACTTGCGCTTGATCTCCTCGGACCCGCCGAGGATGACCGGCATCGAGCCGAGCTTGTTGACCGCGGGGATGAGCGAGGAGCTCGCGCAGACCCGCGCAACCTCCTCGATGACGATGCAGGTCGCCAGGGCGTCGGCGCCGACACCGTCGTACTCCTCGGCCACGTGCGGCGCGAAGAAGTCGGAGGCGACGAGGGCGTCGTGCGCTTCCTGGGGGTAGCGCGCCTCCTCGTCGACCGCCGCGGCGAACGGGGCGATCTTGGCCTCGGCCACGTCACGCACGGCCTCGCGGATCGCCTCGTGGTCCTCGTTGATCGTGAAGAGGGGGAAGTCTGTGTTTTTTGCGTTCGCGCTCACGCGTGGATCGTACCCATCGGCCCATTGGTTTCCCCGACCCGTCCATCTGGGGCGCAATAGGGGGATATCCTACCGGCGCCCGGGCCTCACTGGCTGGGACCAACGGCCCTCACCCAGGGCCACATACTGATCGGGGATCACCATGTTTTCTGCCCGTTCAGCGGTGTCCGTCGCCGCTGTCGTCTGCATGGCCGCCACGGGGCTCGCAGCCCCGTCCGCGATGGCCGCCGCAGAGCCCAACAAGTCCACCACCGTCGATGCCCTGCTCGACACCACCGACCGCCAGAAGCGCGCCGACGCTGCACGCCCGGGGGCCAAGGCGCGTGCCAGCGCGGCCGCAGCCGCCGTCGCGCCGACGCTCGACCGCATCGCCGGCCAGACCCGCTACCTCACGCCGGTGGAGATCTCCAAGGTCCACTTCCCAAACGGCACGTTCGAGGACGGCGCGCCGGTCGACATCGTCACGGTCGCCTCGGGCACCAACTTCCCGGACGCGCTCGCCGGCGGACCCTTCGCCGCAGGCCTCGGCCCGCTGCTCCTCGTCCCCGCCTCGGGCACGATCCCGGCCGGCGTCGTCGCCGAGATCAACCGCCTGAGCCCTGAGGGCATCGTCATCCTCGGTGGCCTCGGTGCCGTGAACGCCGGGGTCGAGGCGCAGCTCGCCAACCTGGCCCCCGTGGCGCGCATCGCCGGCGGTAGCCGCTACGACACCGCGGCGCAGATCGCCCAGCAGACGAGCATCGACCTCGGCGGTGCGACGGATGTCGTGCTCTCGTCGGGTGAGGGCTTCGCCGACGCCCTCGGCGGCGGCGCCGCTGCCGCAAACCTGGGCGGCGTGCTCATGCTGACCCGCAACGCCACTCTCCCCACGGAGACGCGGGACGCCCTCGTCGAGATCGCCCCGACGAACATCCAGATCCTGGGTGGCCCGCTCGTCGTGTCGGACGCCGTGCTCAACGCCGTCAAGGCCGCCGTTCCCGGCGCGACCGTGACCCGCGTCTTCGGCACCTCGCGCGCCGACACCGCGGCCGAGCTGTCGGAGGCGACCTTCCCGCAGGGTTCCAGCGAGGTCTTCCTGACCCACGGCTGGAACTACCCGGACGCCCTCGCAGCGGCCCCGCTCGCGTGGTACTACCAGGCATCCGTCCTCCTGACGCGTCCGAACTGCGCGCCGGCCGGCACGGTCGCCGAGGACACCCGTCTGGCGCCGACGTTCCGCACCGCAATCGGTGGCCCGCTCGCGGTCTCCGACGCTGCGCTGCAGATGACGCCTTGCTGATCGGCTGAACTGAACTCACACAGTTCAACGACAAGGGCCCCACTCCTCAAGGAGTGGGGCCCTTGTCGTGAGAGGAGTGGGGCCTTTGTCGTGAACCCAGGCGGACGCCTCGCGCAGCTCGGCTGTCGCTGAACCAGTTCAACCACCAGGGCCCCACTCCTCGTGCGAGGTGTGGGGCCCTGGTGGTGGGTGCCGGTGTTGCCGGCCGGGTGACGCTGGGACTCAGCGACCGCCGACCAGGCGCGGCTTCTTGTCACGCGTGCCGAAGACCTGGAACGTCATGGTCGACGTGCCGCCTGCGGGGTACATGATCAGCTGCGGTGCCTGGATCCGCTGACCGGTCTGCGGGAACTGCCAGCCGAGGACCGGGTTGGTCGAACCCTTGAACTCGCGCATCGGGTAGCTCGCCTTGACCACGAGGAGCCGGCCCTGCGGGTCGGAGTAGCCCATCGTCTTGCCGTCAGGCGCGGTGTACATGCGCTTCCAGCGCGAGTCGAGGTGCGCGGTCGTGGTGGAGACACCACTCGTGGTGTCGCTCAGCGTGACCTTCTTGGTGCCGGCGTCGATCTTCCAGTTGCGCGTGTGCGCGATGCCGTACTGCGAGTCCGACGTCGTGACACCGTGGATGCTGCCGGACGAGGACCGTGCCGTGACGTTGACCCCGGCCGACGGGACGAAGTTCCGGTTCCGGACGATGTTGACCGAGTGCCCGATCGGGGACTTGGCGAACGTCTGGTAGATGCCCGGGTCGTAGCTGAACGTGCCCGGGTCGATGAGCACGGGCGCTCCGGCGGCCCACCACACGAGGGAGGTCCGCTCCTCCTGGCCGTGCAGTCGACGCGGCGGACCGTAGCGGAGGAGATACATGCTCGTGTTCGGGTCGGTCCAGGACCAGCGACCGGTGAGGACACCGGCCTGGTCGTCGCGGAACGAGCCGGAGGGCTGCGCCGTGCGCGTGAACGCCGTGGGAAGTCCGTCACCGAAGGGGACGAGCTTGCCGTTGGGCGAGGTGAGGTGCGACAGGGCGGCATTGGCCGTGCGGACGTAGGCCCTGATGTTGCCAGCGGCCGTCCGCATCTCCTGCTCGGGGTACGTCGCGAGGAGGTCGCCGATGTCGCTCCACATCGCCTTGTTGAAGTGGTGGTAGGCCGCCGACTGCTCGAAGGTCAGTCCACCCTTGGTCCACACGCCGCCGGAGTCGCGCACGAGGCGGTTCGCGGCGAAGATCCGCCAGTCGGACCGGTTGAGCAGGTCTGCGGAGTCGATGAGGGCGAGGTTCGCCATTGCGCCGTGGTTGTGCGGGGAGTGGTTCGGCAGGCCGTAGTAGCGGGCGGGGTCCATGTTCATCTTGGCCGCGGCCTCGATGGCCGGCTTGAGGCGGGCGTCGCCGCCACTCGCGCGGTAGAGGCAGTTGAGGGCCTCGGTGCGGCGCAGGTTGGTGCCTTCGTCCCAGCCGTTGAGGCTGTTGCCACGGTCAGGGTTGACGACGTGGAAGTTGGCGGCAGCCTTGATGAGGGCGTCCATGCCCGCGGTGTCGCCGGAGGCGAGGAACTGCGGTGCGAGCTCGCTCGCCCAGTAGAAGCCCTTGAAGTAGAGGTTCCACACGGGAGCGCTGGTGGGCGGCGACGTGTACCAGCTCGTCGGCATGGAGCCGATCGTCCACGTGGCGCTGTGCCCGACGATGGAGATCTTCGTCGAGGCGCCCGTGCCGGTCTTGGAGTCGATGACGCGGAGCTTGGCGCAACCCGTGGTGTCGACAGCAGCAGCCATCGTCTGGTCGGCGGCCTCGATGCCCATCTTGGC
This sequence comes from Knoellia sinensis KCTC 19936, assembly GCF_000768705.1. Taxonomy (GTDB): domain Bacteria; phylum Actinomycetota; class Actinomycetes; order Actinomycetales; family Dermatophilaceae; genus Knoellia; species Knoellia sinensis. Next base: position 60,547 of record NZ_AVPJ01000019.1, on the reverse strand, counting down.
GGCCTTGGCCGGGGTCATCCCCGGGACTTCGTCGACCTTGTCCGCGCTGGCGCGCGCCTTCGCCATGGCCTTCTTGGGCGACGGCAGCGGGTTGTTGCGGTCAGCCGCAACAGGCCCAGCCAGGCCCGCGATCGCCACTGCGCTGGTGAGCAGAACGGCAGCACCGCGGCGGGCGCCACGGAGTCTGGTGGTGAGCATGTGAATTTCTCCCCTTGGATGTGACACCAGCCAGAGCGGTCAAGTGCCGACCAGCATGCTACCGCCATTGGCAACCCGCAGGGCGCTGCGCGACGGGCTTTCACCAGAACGGCTCACGTCCGCGGGGGTCCGAACGGGTGGCCCTGAGCACGCCTCAGCGCAGGGCAGGGATGACCTCGCGCTCGAACAACTCGACTCCCGAGAGGTCGTAGGCCGACTCGATGAAGTTCGTGATCGCGTAGGTCATGCCGAGGTCCTGGAGGTCGGCGAGCGCCTCGGCCACCTGCTCCGGGGTGCCGACCGCAGGCCCCTCGCGGTACATCGTCAGGTGCCGCTGGACCCCCTCCTCCGGCACGCCCGCCCCGCGCAGGTGGTTCTCGACCCAGCGGAAGCGCTCCTCGACCTCACGCTCGTCGCGACCGATGAAGACGTTGAAGTTCGACGAACGGGTGATGGTGTCGAAGTCCCTCCCGACGTCGGCGCAGTGCTCCTTGAGGACCTGGCTCTTGTGGGCGAAGACGTCGGGCTGCCCGATGAAGTTCGTGTAGTCGGCGTACTCGGCGGCGATGCGCAGGGTCTTGCGCTCACCGCCGCCGGCGACCCACATCGGGATGCCGCTGCGTTCGGATCCCTCGAAGGCCGTGCCCTGCAAAGGCCGCGGGAAGCAGAGGGCGCCGTCGACCTGGTAGTGCTCCCCGGCATACGTCGCGGTTCCGGTCGTCCACAGCTGACGGAAGATCTCGACGCCCTCGCGCAGTCGCGCGAGGCGCTCCCCGGCACCGGGGAAGCCGTAGCCGTAGGCGCGCCACTCGTGTTCGTACCACCCCGCGCCGATGCCCATCTCGAGTCGGCCCTCGGAGATGACGTCGACGGTGGCCGCGACCTTGGCGAGGTAGGCCGGGTTGCGATAGCTCATGCAGGTGCACATCTGCCCGATCCGGACCCGGCCGGTGACGCCCGCGAACGCCGCCATGAGCGACCACGCCTCATGGACCGCCTCGTCCGTCGGGTGGGGCACCGGGTGGAAGTGGTCGTAGACCCAGATCGACTCCCAATCCCGTATGCCGTCCGCTCGCCTCGCGAGGCCGGCCATCACACCCCAGTGCTGGTCCGGCTCGATGCCGACGAGATCGTGACGCCAACCCTGGGGAATGAAGAGTCCGAATCGCATGGCCCCACCCAACCGTGTGCCCCACCTCCCCGCAAGGGACCACCCCGCGGAGCATGATGGGCACCATGACGCTTCGCCACCGCAACGACCCCGATCTCGTCCGCGAACTCCTCAACGACCCCGGCACCTGGGTCGTGGTGGGTCTCAGCACGAACAAGAAGCGACCGGCACACGGCGTGTCGCACTGGCTCAAGCACGAACTGCACAAGGGCATCATTCCGGTGCACCCCAAGGCCGAGACGGTCCACGGACAGCAGGGCTACGCCACGCTGGCCGACATCCCCGACCAGGACGTCAAGGTCATCGACTGCTTCGTCAACTCCAGCCACGTGGGTGCCGTCGTCGACCAGGCGATCGAGCACAAGGACCGCCTGAAGATCGACGCGATCTGGATGCAGATCGACGTCGTCGACGAAGCGGCGGCCGAGCGCGCCCGCAAGGCCGGGATCGACGTCGTCATGGACACGTGTCCCCGCACCGAGTGGCCGCGGGTCAGGGGCGAGGGTTCAGCCCGGTAGCCGAGCCGGTAGTCGAGAACGCCCACGCGCCCGTACCGAACTCACCCAATTGGACGGTTGGGCACACACCCTGCGTCCCGAACTCACCCAATTGGACGGTTCCGCACGCTCCGTACCGAACTCACCCAATTGGACGGTTGGGCACACACACCCTGCGTTCCGAACTCACCGAATTCCTCGGTTAGGCCCGGCGGTCCCTGAGGGCCTGGCCCTTGGCGTGGGCCTCGTCGCGCAGGCTGGTCCGGAACTCCCCCATCGCTGCCCTGATCCGCGCCGCTTCTTCGCCGTCGCCCGCGCCGAGGATTCGAGCGGCGAGGAGACCGGCGTTGCGTGCGCCCCCGACCGACACGGTTGCGACCGGCACACCGCCGGGCATCTGGACGATCGAGAGCAGGGAGTCCATGCCGTCGAGATACTTCAGGGGCACGGGCACACCGATCACGGGCAGCGACGTCACCGACGCGAGCATGCCCGGGAGGTGCGCGGCCCCGCCCGCGCCGGCGATGATGACGCGCAGCCCGCGCTCCTCGGCCTGCTGGCCGTAGGCGATCATCTCGTCGGGCATGCGGTGCGCCGACACGACGTCGACCTCGTGGGCGATGCCGAAGTCATCGAGTGCCTTCGACGCGGCCTCCATCACGGGCCAGTCGCTGTCGCTGCCCATGACGACGCCGACGACCGCGCCAGCCGCGTTCTCTCGCAGGGTCATTCCGTCACTGCTCCCTCGATGTAGTCGGCCGCGTGCCGCGCCCGCTCGCGCAGGTCGGCGAGGTCGTCGCCGCTCACGTTGACGTGCCCGATCTTGCGTCCGGGACGCACACCCTTTCCGTAGAGGTGCGCCTTGATCTCGGGGTCACGTGCCATGACGTGACGGTATGCCGGATAGAGCTCCGGGTGGTCGCCGCCCAGGATGTTGCCCATCACCGTCCACCGGTGCCGTGGCTTGGGCGATCCGAGTGGCAGGTCGAGGACGGCACGGAGGTGCTGCTCGAACTGACCCGTGACGGCACCGTCCATCGACCAGTGGCCGCTGTTGTGCGGACGCATCGCGAGTTCGTTGACCACGAACTCTCCCCCGGGGAGCTCGAACAGCTCGACGGCGAGCACGCCGGTGACGCCGAGCTCTCCGGCGATCCGCAGGCCGGCCTCCGTGGCCCGGGCCGCCGTGTCGGTGTCGAGGTCAGCTGCCGGGGCGATGACCTCCGTGCAGATGCCGTCGGTCTGGACGGTCTCGACCACCGGCCAGGCCGCGGCCTGACCGGACGGGCTGCGGGCCAGGAGGACGGCGAGCTCCCGCGTGAAGGGAACCTTCTCCTCGAGCAGCAGTGGCGAGTCCTCCGCAGCGGCGCGCTCGAGCCAGTCCGCGAGGTCGTCGGCCGACGCGACAACCCGAACGCCCTTGCCGTCGTAGCCACCACGCGGTGTCTTGGCGATGACGGGCCAGCCGACGTCGTCGCCGAAGGCGGTGACATCTGCGGCCGTGCGCGCCTCGGCCCAGCGCGGGCACGGGATCCCGAGGGCGGTGAGGCGCTCGCGCATGGCGAGCTTGTCCTGCGCGAAGACCAGCGCCTCGGGTGTCGGGTGCATCGGGACGCCCGAGGCCGCGAGCGCCGACAGCACCTCGGCCGGCACGTGTTCGTGATCGAAGGTGACGACATCGCACTCCGCGGCGAAGGCCAGGACGGCGTCGACATCCGTGTGGTCACCCACCGGGGCGGACGGGATGACGAGCGCCGCGCTGGCGTCTGGTGCCTCGGCGAGGACGCTCAGCGTGATTCCGAGCTCGGCGGCGGGTCCGGCGCACATACGAGCGAGCTGGCCGCCCCCGATGATGCCGACGACCGGGAACCCGCCCGGGGCACGACGTGGCGCGCTCACCGGCGGGCGTCCAGAACCCACCCCGGCGCGGGGAGCCTCAGGTAGGACAAGCGAGCGTTCTCCTCACGGGCGTGTCGGATCGCGTCGAGGACGTATCCGAGGGCGAAGGTCAGGACGGCGATGGTCATGATCGCCGTTGCGAGGATGGCCGTCGGGAACCGTGGGACCAGTCCGGTGCGAAGGTATTCGCTGATGACCGGGATGGCGAGCACGATGCTCACGAGGGCAAGGATCCCAGCGAGGACTCCGTGGAAGAGCCCGGGCCGCTCGACCCTGGTCACGCGCAGGATCCAGTTGAGGATCTTCCATCCGTCGCGATAGGTGCGCAGCTTGCTCTCACTCCCGTCGGGACGGTCCTTGAAGCCGACGGGTACCTCGGCCACGGGGATCCGCAGGTGCAGCGAGTGGATCGTCAGCTCCGTCTCCACCTCGAACTCCCGGGACAGCGCGGGGAAGGACTTGACGTAGCGACGCGAGAAGGCACGATAACCACTGAGCATGTCCGTGAAACTCCGGCCGAAGAGCGCGCCGACAACCCCGGTCAGCGCCTTGTTGCCGGTGGCGTGTCCTGCCCTGTAGGCCGTCGTCGACTCCTGGACGCGCACGCCGACGACGTGGTCGAGGTGGTTCTCGAGCAGGGTCTTGACGAGCTGGGGCGCGGCCGCCGCGTCATAGGTGTTGTCCCCATCGATCATGAGATAGACGTCGGCCTCGATGTCCCCGAAGGCTCGTCGGACGACGTTGCCCTTGCCCCGGCGCATCTCCGTGCGGACCACCGCTCCAGCAGCCGCGGCCACCTCACGGGTGCCATCGCTCGAGTTGTTGTCGTAGACGTAGATCGTCGCCGTGGGCAGTGCCGCCCGGAGATCCTCCACGACGGTGCCGATGGCCGCTTCCTCGTTGAAACACGGCACGATGACCGCGATCGTCGGCTCCGTGATGTGCATGGGTTCCTTTCGCCCCTCGTCCGGAAATCCTTTCCGGCCGGGCACAGCCTAACGGCAGCGATGTGTACCCTGACGCTGGCGGCGACGAGGGGGTATTGATGGCAGCGACGGGTTCGCTCGACAAGGTCGCTGACCACCCAGACGTCGCAGAAGATCGCTGGACCCACTCCTTCCGCCGCTCGTTGACCCGCGCGTGGGATCGGTCCACCGGTCTGCGGATGTGGCTTCTGCCCGCCCTCGCCGCGGCCGTCCTCGCGGGCGCGACAGCTGTGGCGACGAGCGCCCTGAGAGGCACCTATCCCTTCGGGGAACGCTCCCGGAACACGCGAGACCTCGGGCAGCAGTTCATTCCAATGCTCACCTACGCTCGAGATGTCGCCACCGGCGACGCCCACGGGGACTTCTTCTTCAACTGGCAGTCCGGGCACGGCGTCCCTGCCATCGGGGACGCCCTCGCCTACATCGGCACCGCTCTCTCGTGGGTCACCCTGCTCTTCCCTCGGGATCGCATCGACGTCGCCGCCCTCGCCATGTTCGTCCTGGCCATCGGGGTCGCCGCCGGACTCATGACCACGCTGCTCCGTCGCCTGCGCCCTGAAGGGCCGATCTGGCTGGCCATCGCCGGCGGTGTCGCCTACGGTACCTGCGCCTGGGCCGTCGAGACCGGGCACATGATCGTCTGGCTCGGCGGCATGATGGCCCTGCCCGCGCTCTTCCTCGTGGCCGACTGGGTGGCTGCCCGTCGAGGCTGGGTCCCGCTCGTGGTCGGCACCCCGCTCGTGACGGTCGCCTGGACGGCTCACTTCTACACGGCATACATGGCCACGATCGCGACAGCGATCTTCATCGTCGTCCGCCTCCTCACCGTGGGCGAGCGGACTCTGTGGGACCGGATCCTGGGCCTCGTGCGCACGGGAGTCGTCTTCGTGACCGGCATCGCGCTCGCGGCGCCTCTCCTCGTCCCGACCTATCGGCTGATCGAGGCGTCCACACCCAGCCCAACGGTGACGCTCACGCCGCTGGGGTGGGACACCTTCCTCGCCAGACTGTTGCCGGGCACGGCTGGTGTCGCGAGCACGCCCGGCATCGCGGTCGGCGTGTTGTGCCTCGTCCTCGCCCTCACCGCCCTCTTCAACTCCCGGCTCCGACTGGTCGAACGAGTCGCGTGGCCCGTCACCGTCGCCCTGGTCCTGTTCTCGATGCAGGTGCCGTCGACGCATCTCGTCTGGCACGCGTTCGACACCCCTGACGGCAACCCCTACCGCCAGGCGTTCGTGGCGTGCGCCTTCCTCGTCATCACCGCGTGGCTGTCCGGGTCCGCCGGGGTCGGCCTGCCCGCACTCAGGGTCGCCGGGGCCCTCGTGGCCGCCCTGTGGTGGTGGGCACGCGGGGAGCCCGTCATGACGCCCGCGACGACCCCGCTGACCCTCACCTCCTTGGGAGTCGTCGTCGCGGGGCTGGTTGCCCTGGCCCTGTGGCGACGGCGCGCGTCCAGCAATGGGGAGAGCGGCGCGGAGGTGGGCGCGTCCCGCCGACGCGGCGCCCTGGTGGCAGGTCTCCTCGGCATGCTCCTGCTCGCAGGAACCGTCGCCGAGACAACCGCCGCACAGGTGGCGATCGACGCCCGACGCTTCGACGACCTCGGCGCCGGGGACATGCGGCTGGGCCTGCGGACTCACGTGCGCGATCTCGTCCTGGAGGCCAATGCGTGGCCCGAGGTGCGGACCGCGCCGGGGTCATCCGTGTCGCTGAACGACCCGATGCTCCTCGGCGGCGAGGGCAGTGAGTTCTACTCGAGCACGATCCAGTCGACCAACACCGAGGTGCACGCTCGGCTCGGTTGGGGATTCAGCGCCTACGGTCGTTCGCTCATCGACCCCGCATCCCCCGTGACCGACGCCATCTTCGCGACGCGCGCCCGGGCGGCGAACCTCCCCAACCAAGTGCGGCCGCGTCTCCGGACGGAGGTGGTCCCACCCCTCGTCACGGTGCGGCCCCCGACCTCTCGGCCGTCGACGAAGTCGTCGGCATGGGGTGCGCACGAACGCGCCCTCGGCGCGGACCTCTACGACATCCCGAACCCCGAGTTCACCGTCTTCGGCGTCACCCTGGCCAAGCGCGACGAGAACTACCAGGTGCGGTCGAGCGCCCCTGCGGGGAGCACGCCCTCGGGGATCTTCACCATGACCGTCGCGTGCCAGCCGGGGAGCCGCGTGTTGCTCTTCGCGCCCGAGCTCGTGGCCGACTACGTCGTCGACGGGACCCCCGGACAGGCGCTGCCGCCCAATGCCAAGCGGCCCGGGAAGTTCCATGCGGGGGCCATGCGGACGCTCGGAGTGGTCGGTCCCACGGGTCGGTTCGCCGCCCACTTCTCGATGACCGTGACCTCCACCAACCTCGACCTCGACCCGGTGGCCTGCCTTCGACCCGGTGCCCTCGACTCCGCAGTCGGAGCGTTGCGTCTCGCCGGTGCCGCCGACATCACGGCCACCGGCCACACGGTGGGCTTCTCCGTCCCGACCGCGACCGCCCCCCGCTCGGCCGTCCTGTCCACGCCACTCGTCCCCGGCTGGTCGTGCCGCGGGCCGGTCACCGACGCGACCCCGCAGTCGTTCGAGGGTCTGACCGCCGTGCCCCTGAGTGGCGACGCGGGCCGGGTCACCTGTTCCTACCGCCCTCCGGGAATGCGTCTGGGCCTGCTCATCGCGGGGGCGGCGGGCATCGGTTGGCTCCTCTTCGTCGGCGGCAGCGTGCTGCTGAACCGTCGGCGTCACTCACGGCAGCTGACCGCTAGGCTCAGCCGGTGACGTCCACGACGCCCGGGCCGGGCCTCATCGCGCGGCTCCGTGGAGCCATCGATGTCCTCTATCGGGAGATCATCAAGTTCGGCGTCATCGGGGTCCTCGCGTTCGTCGTCGACATGGGCGTCTTCAACGTCCTGCGCCACACGGTCCTCGAGGACAAGCCCACGGCCGCCACGATCATCTCGGCGGCGGCCGCGACGGCGTTCGCGTGGGTCGGCAACCGGTCGTGGACCTTCCGCCACCGTCGCAACCGTCCGGCCCACCACGAGGCGGCACTGTTCGCGGCGACCAACGGCGTCGCGCTCGTCATCCAGGCCCTGGCCATCGCCTTCACGAACTATGTCCTCGAGTTCGACTCGCTCACCGCGGACAACGTCACCAAGGTCGTGGCGATCGGGCTCGGGACGCTGTTCCGGTTCTGGGCCTACCGGCGCTTCGTGTTCGCCGGCGAGCCCATCGACGTGGACCAGTCACCCCTGTCCGACCTCCTCAAGCAGGACGACAAGAACACCTGATCGGCTTCCCGCCGTACCGAACTCACCCAATTGGACGGTTCGGCACACCAGCAGTCCGTATGCCGCCCGCCCACCTCTCGTCCCGAACTCACCGAATTCCTCGGTTCGGGACACGACCAGCCGGTATGCCGTCCGCCCACCTCCCGTACCGAACTCACCCAATTGGACGGCTGGGACGCGACCATCGCCTCGAGTCAGTCGGCTTCGGACAGGAAGACCGCGAAGACGGCGGGCTGGGTGCTCACCAGTTCGAGACGCCCGCCGTTGTCCTCGGCGAGGTCACGCGCGAGGGAGAGCCCGAGCCCGGACCCCGACGACGAGACCGACCGCTCGAAGATGTGCGGGGCGATCGCCGTGTCCACCCCCGCACCCTCGTCGCCGAACTCGATGATGATCGAGGGGCCTGCCCGTCGAGCAGCGATGTCGACCGTCCCGCGGCCATGGGCGAGGGCGTTCTCGACAAGGGTGGACAGGATCTGGGCGAGGGCAACGGGCGTGGCACGCACGCGCAGGTCGCGCTCCCCGTGGATCCGCATGCTTCGCTTCGTCGCCGCGAACGCCGGCTGCCATTCGCGCTGGAGCTGGGCCAGGACCGCGTCGAGGGACACACTCGGCCTCGTCGGGTCGCTGACCCTCGTGCGCCCCATGAGGTCGTCGACGACCTTGCTCAACCGCTCCACCTGGTCGATCGCGACCTGAGCCTCCTCCTGCACGACGCCGAGGTCGTCGGTGGAGGCGATCTCGTCGAGGCGCATGAGCAGTGCGGTGAGCGGTGTCCGCAACTGGTGCGAGGCGTCGGCGGCGAAGTCCCGCTCGGCGGCCAGGTTGCGCGTCACCTGATTCGCACTGCGGGAGAGGACGTCACTGATCCGGTCCAGCTCACCGATTCCGGAGTCCAGGGGCATGAAGCGGGACTCCCCTGCCCCGAGCCGCTCGGCCCGGGCGGCGAGTTCGGTCAATGGGTCACCGATCGCCCGGGCTCGCCGCTGGGCCACGACGTAGCCCGCAGCGAGGCCGAGCAGAGAGAGCAGGAGAACCAGACCGGTCAGGATGAGGACCCCTCGGAGCCCCGTCGTCGCGTGCACGAGATTCTCCCGCCGCTCGGCCGGAAGCAGGGCGACGACGAGTCCCATGATGAGCAGCGGCACACCGAGAATGGCCAGCGTGACCCCCACGGCCGCGAGCGTGGACTTCACCAGGAGCCGACGCATCTGGCGTCATTCCCCCGTGGGATCGAAGCGGAAGCCCACGCCCCGGATGGTCGTGATGTAGCGCGGCTGATTCGCGTCATCGCCGAGCTTCCGGCGCAGCACCGAGATGTGCATGTCGAGCGTCTTGGTGGAGCCGTACCACGCGGTCTCCCACACCTCGCGCATCAGCTGCTCGCGCGAGATGACCTTGCCCGTGTTGCGGGCCAGGACCCGGAGCAGTTCGTACTCCTTGGTCGTGAGCTGGATCTCCTGGTCATGGAGGAAGACACGTCGCGACTCGGTGTCGACGCGGATGTCGACCGCGTCGGTCGTCGGTGCGTCGGGAATCCCGCGGCGGAGCAACGCCCGAGCCCGAGCCAACAGCTCAGCCAAGCGGAACGGCTTGGTCACGTAGTCATCGGCGCCGGCATCGAGACCGACGACCGTGTCGACCTCATCTGCACGGGCGGTGAGCACGAGCACCGGCACGGTGTGGCCCTCGCCGCGCAGCCGCCGGCAGACCTCGAGTCCGTCCATCGTGGGCAGGCCCAGATCGAGGACGACGAGGTCGGGGTTGTCGCGGGCAGCCTCGAGAGCCTCGCGCCCGTCGGCCCGCACCTCGACGTCGTATCCCTCGCGGCGCAGGGCCCGGGCGAGCGGCTCGGAGATGGCCGGGTCGTCCTCGGCGAGCAGCACGCGGGTCATGCGGCGACTGTAGTCGGGGAAGGCCCGGTCACGCGTGCCGATCCCAGGGACGTTCCCGGCGTACGCCGGTGGAGCGGGCCAGCTCGAACGGGGTGATGCTGCCGATCCCCCGGAGGTGACGTCGGCGCTGCTCGGTCATCGTGAATCCCGACATGGTGCCGAGTGCCCGCGCCATCTCGTCGGAGACGAACACGGTCCCCGGCGGCGTCACCGCGGTGAGCCGACTCGCGCGGTTGACGGTCGTCCCGAAGACGTCGCCGAGGCGGCTGATGACCTTGCCGTGGGCCATACCGACGCGCACGTCCGGCAGCAACGGGTCCTCCGCCATGGCGTCCACCAGATCGAGCCCGATGGCGGCGGCCGCGGCGGCGTCGACGTGCACGAAGAGCACTTCGTCGCCCACGGTCTTGATGATCCGGCCTCCGTGCGACGCGACGACATCGCTGGCCAGTTCCTCGAAGCGTTGGACGAGCGTCGCGAGCTGCCGCTCGGTCATGCGGCGCACGAGCGACGTGAAGTTCACGAGGTCGGCGAACCCCACGACACGCAGCGGCGCGCTCGCGTCGTGGTCGGTGTCTCGAGCGTCCGCCAGCATGCGCGTGATCGCCGAGGTGAGGTGACGTCGCCAGACATAGATCATGAGCGGCTCGAGCTGGTCCACGAGGTCCACGAGCTCGCTGGCCGTGGCCTCCGCGACACCGCGGTCGGGCACCGCGCGGGCATCCTTCTCGCCGAGTTCGGCTTCCTGCTCCGCGGGCGTGAGGTACTCCGCCATGAGCTGCGTCTGCCACACCGCCAGCCGGTCCGAGGTCCGGGCGAACGCTCGGGCCATCGACAGGACGAGATCCTCGTCGAGGTCGTTGTCGCGGATGAGGTCAGCGACGCGAATGAGCGCACCCAGGTCGCCCTCGGTGAACATCACCTCTTCGTCGTCGACGATCTGGAAGCCCAGGGCGTGCCAGAGCTTGCGCGCCGACTGCACCGACACCGACGCCTCACGACTGATCTCACGCCGACCCATCGTCGCGGGACGACCGAGAAGGCGCTCCTCGATCACGGCCTCGAAGTCGCTGGGGCCATCAGTCGGACGATCGGGCACGGGCAGCCTCCTCGGTGCTCACGCGGTGCGTGATGTCAGATGGGACAGATGTCAGCGGACATGGACGACGTCCCCGGCCGCCACCGCACGGGGGCCGCTGTCCGTCGTCAGGCACAGTCTGCCGTCTGCGTCGACGTCGGTGGCGACTCCGCGCACCTCACCCTGAGGAAGGTGTGCGACAACGGTGCGACCCAGCGTGCCGCAGGCGGCAGCGTAGGCGGTGCGGACGGCATACGGATCGTTGTCCAGACTGCGCAACAGCGTTCCGAGAGAGACAAGGTATGCCGTGAGCACACCTTCTCGGCTCACTCCCGATGCGCCGGCGAGACGGAGCGACGTGGCGGTGTCGACCGGCAGGTCGCCGCGCTCCTGGTCGGTGTTGACGCCGGTGCCGACGACGACGCCGGTGGGGGTGAGCTCGGCGAGGATTCCGGCGAGTTTGCGGTCGTCGTCGGCGGGGACGAGGAGGTCGTTGGGCCACTTGAGGGTGACCTCGACGCCGCTCACCTCCGTGACGGCGGTGCGCAGGGCGAGGCCGACGACGAGGGGTACCCAGCCGAGCGGGGCGCGGGTCGGCCGCGGCACGAGCACGCTCGCCGCGATGCTCAGTCCGGGCGTCGTCGTCCATGCGCGATCGAGGCGTCCGCGGCCCGCGCGCTGCTCCTCGGCCGTGACGACGCGCCACAGCCGGGGGTCCCTCACGAGGACGGCGTTGGTCGAGTCGACGCTGTCGAGCACCTCCACCGGCAGCCACGGCGGGCCGGGTGTGATGAGAGACGCATCCATGGGGCGAGAGGCGGCAGGTCGGGTCACGAGGTCAAGGCTAGAGTCGCCCTCATGGCTCAGACGGACATCCAGCCCACTGGCGGCACCGACCTCCCCGCCGCGGACACGGGCATCGACATCCACACCACCGCCGGCAAGCTCGCCGACCTCAAGCGCCGCGTTGGCGAGGTCGCGCACGCCGGCTCCGAGCGGGCGATCGAGAAGCAGCACGCGCGCGGCAAGAAGACCGCCCGTGAGCGCCTCGAGATGCTCCTCGACGAGGGCTCGTTCGTCGAGATGGACAAGTACGCTCGCCACCGCTCGGTCGCGTTCGGTCAGGACGCGAACCGGCCCTACGGCGATGGCGTCGTCACGGGCTACGGCACGGTCGACGGGCGGACCATTGCGGTCTTCGCACAGGACTTCACGGTCTTCGGTGGCTCGTTGGGTGAGGTCTTCGGCGAGAAGATCACCAAGGTCATGGACTTCGCGATGAAGGTCGGCTGCCCCGTGGTCGGGCTCAACGACTCCGGTGGCGCGCGCATCCAGGAGGGTGTCGTGTCGTTGGGTCTCTATGGCGAAATCTTCCGCCGCAACGTCCACGCCTCCGGTGTGATCCCGCAGATCTCGCTGATCATGGGGCCGTGCGCTGGCGGCGCGGTGTATTCGCCGGCCGTCACCGACTTCACCGTCATGGTCGACCAGACCTCGCACATGTTCATCACCGGGCCCGACGTCATCAAGACCGTCACGGGTGAGGACGTGGGCTTCGAGGAGCTCGGCGGTGCCAGGACGCACAACTCCAAGTCCGGGGTCGCGCACTACATGGGGACCGACGAGGAGGACGCCGTCGAGTACGTCAAGGCGCTGCTGTCCTACCTGCCCTCCAACAACATGGAGGAGCCGCCGTCGTTCGGTGACGAGGAGCTGTCGCTCGAGGTGACCGACGAGGACCGCTTCCTCGACACGATCATCCCGGACTCCCCCAACCAGCCCTACGACATGCACCAGGTCATCGAGGCCGTCGTCGACGACGGTGACTTCCTCGAGGTGTCGCCGCTCTTCGCGCCCAACATGGTGGTCGGGTTCGCGCGGATCGAGGGTCGCTCGGTCGGCGTCGTCGCCAACAACCCGATGCAGTTCGCCGGAACGCTCGACATCGACGCGTCCGAGAAGGCTGCGCGCTTCGTGCGCACGTGCGACGCGTTCAACGTGCCCGTGCTGACGTTCGTGGACGTGCCGGGCTTCCTCCCGGGCACCGACCAGGAGTGGGACGGCATCATCCGCCGCGGCGCCAAGCTCATCTACGCCTATGCGGAGGCGACGGTTCCGCTGGTCACCGTGATCACGCGCAAGGCCTATGGCGGCGCCTACGACGTCATGGGCTCCAAGCACCTCGGCGCCGACATCAACCTCGCGTGGCCCACGGCCCAGATCGCGGTCATGGGTGCGCAGGGTGCGGTCAACATCCTCTATCGCAAGCAGCTCGCCGCGGCGGCCGAGAAGGGTGAGGACGTCGAGGCCGCGCGCTCTGCGTTCATCACCGAGTACGAAGACACACTGGCCAACCCCTATGTCGCAGCCGAGCGCGGCTATATCGACACGGTCATCACGCCGTCTAACACGCGGATGAACGTCACCAAGGCGCTGCGGGCGCTGCGCACCAAGCGCGAGACCCTTCCGCCCAAGAAGCACGGAAACATCCCGCTCTGATGGCTGACGACGTCGAGGTCGAAGGCGCGAATTCGGTTGCTGCGCAGGCGATCGAGGTCATCGGTGACGCCACGCCCGAGCAGGTCGCGGCACTCGTCGCGGTCCTGTCGGCAGCGTCGGGTGGCGTGGACGAAGAGGTGACGGTCCGGCATACGTCGCCGTGGTCGGCGCCAGCTGGCTTGGTGCGCCGTGCGGTGGCGCCGGGCCCGCGCGCTGCCGGCACCTGGCAACGCTCCCTCCGCGCCTAACTCGCCCAACTCGCCCGCTGTACCGAACTCACCCAATTGGACGGTTACGCACGGATCGGCAGGAATGCCGTCCGCCCACCTCCCGTACCGAACTCACCCAATTGGACGGTTACGCACGGATCGGCAGGAATGCCGTCCGCCCGCCTACGAATCCCAGCGCGCCAGCTTCGCCTCGAGCTTGACGTGCTCGCTGGCGGGCATCACCCGGCGGGCAAGAACCTCACGAGCAAGGTCTCGATCACCCATCCAGGCGCGGAACACCTCGGGCACCGTGAGCCCGTGACCGGGGCGCCACTCCACCTGAATCGGGTCGCCGGGCCGGATCGTCCCCGGCTGGGCCACGGCGAGATAGGCACCAGTGCGCCCGCGCCCCGTGAACGCCTTGACCCAACCCGGCACCCCCATGTGCTTCGCGAACGTCGCGCACGGAACCCGAGGCGCCGTCACCGTGAGCACGACGGAACTCCCGATGCGCCACTGCTCGCCCACCACCGACGCGTCGACGTCGAAGCCCGCCGTCGTGAGGTTCTCCCCGAAGGCGCCCGGCTGGAGATCCCGACCAAGATCGACAGACCACCAGTCCAACTCTTCGCGCGCGACGGCATACACGGCTTGGGTCGTTCCGCCGTGGTGACGGAGGTCGACGACCGCGTCACCCTCGACGCCACTCGCGCCCGTTCCCTTCGGGCCGGGGTCGAACACCGTGATCTCGTCGACCGGACGCTTGTCGATCCCGCTGTCCAGCCCCTTCGAGAGGCCGGACTTGGGTCGTCCGACGTTGACCGAATACACGCGCGCAGCCATGGGCCCGATCCTAGGAGGCCTGTGGATAACCGAGATCGCGTATGCCGTGTTGTCGCCAGAGTGTGTCCATGTCCGATTTCGATCCCTTCCGCCCCTTTCTCACGAACTGGGCCCACTCGTCGGGTGTGACCACACGAGAACTTGCCGGGCCGGCATACCGGCAGCTCTTCCGGGGTGTGCACATCCATGCGAGCGTTCCCGACACGTTGGTGGTGCGATGCCGCGCCGCGATCCTGCGGGCGCCCGCGAAGGGACTTCTGAGTCACGACACCGCAGCACAGCTATGGGTCCCTTCTTGGCCGAGAAGCAGCGACGTGAACCTCGCCTACAGCCGCGACGTTCGGAGCATGGGCGATGGGCTGCGCTGCCACCGATTCACCTATCCCATGGAGCGCTGGACACGACACGGACTGCCCGTGACCGGTCCGGCGCAGACCTTCATCCACCTCGCTGTCCGTCTGGATCTCGTCGACTTGGTGTGTTTTGGTGACCGTCTGGTGGCACGCGGGGCCATCAGCCCTGAGGAGTTGGTGCAGGCGACGCTGGCGTGGCAGGGCCACGGTCGTAGGGCCTCGATCGCCGCAGCTCGTCTGGTGCGCGAACGCTCGGAGTCCGTGCCCGAGACGCAGTCTCGCCTGCTCATGGTGCTCGCCGGCATCTCCGAGCCCACGTGCAACCACCCCTATCTGGTGGGCGGCATCGAGCGCTATCGCCTGGACCTGGCGTGGCCCGAGTTCAAGGTGGCACTTGAGTACGACGGGCGGTGGCACGACAAGCCCGAACAGCGGGCGAAGGACGAGATCCGACGCAAGGAGATGCGCGATGCCGGCTGGATCATCATCGTGATCCGCGCCGAGCACCTTTACGACGACCCAGCCGGGGTCGTTCGCGACGTGTCCGACGCCTTGCGTTCGAGGGGCTGTGTCGTCAGCACGAGTCTCAACTACCAGCGCTAGTTCCAGCCTCGGGGGCTGATTGCTTGAGCACCCAAACCGTCCAATTGGGTGAGTTCCGTACGCGGGTGGGCGGACGGCATGGCCACCCGCTTCCGTCCCCAGCCGTCCAATTGGGTGAGTTCGGTACAGGAGGTGGGCGGACGGCATACCGGCTGGCCGACCCGTTCCGTCCCCAGCCGTCCAATTGGGTGAGTTCGGTACGGCCCGTGGGCGGACGGCATACCCGCTGGGCAACCCGCTCGCCCCTCAACCGCACAATTGGGTGGGACCGATGAGCAGGGCGCGGGTAGCGTCCGGTGGGTGACTGACTCCCCCACCATGACTGACGTATCCCCGGCGGCCGACTCCTCCCCCGCACCTGCTTCCCCGCGTACGCCCACGGCCCCGCGCACCCCCACGGCCGTCGACGCCATCGCCGAACGACACTTCGACGCCGCCATGCAGCACAGCCCGATCGATGCGACGTATCTCGGTGTCGACGTGCGACAGGACGAGCTCGACGACTTCTCCCCCGACGGCTACCGTGCCCGCGCCGATCTCGCCCGCGCGACCCTGGCAGCGCTCGAGACGGCCGAACCGGTCGACGACATCGACCGAGTCACCATCGCCGCGATGCGCGAGCGCCTGCAACTCGACATCGACATCCACGAGGCCGGGGTCGACATGGGCGACGTCAACGTCCTCGCCTCGCCTATGCAGTCCGTGCGCGACGTGTTCGACCTCATGCCGACCGACACCGCGGAGCAGTGGGCCACGATCACCCGCCGGCTTCGCGCACTCCCCACAGCCCTCGAGCAATGGCGCACCTCGCTGCTCGTCACGGCCGACAACGGCCACGTCTCCGCCAAGCGTCAGTTCGAGTCCTGCATGAAGCAGTGCGACGACCTCGTCGGCGAGGACGGGTTCTTCGCGACGTTCGCCGCAGGAGCCCGCACCGCGGACGGTGCCGAGCTCCCCGAGTCGGCGCAGGCCCAGCTCTCCGAAGCGGCCCTGGGCGCCGCCGCCGCCTACGCAGCCCTCAAGACCTTCTTCGGCACAGAACTCCTTCACCGCGCTCCCAGCGAGGACGCCGTCGGCCGTGAGCGCTACCAACTCGCGAGTCGCCTCTTCCTTGGCGCGACCGTGGACCTCGAGGAGACCTACGCCTGGGGACAGCAGGAGACGGCGCGTATCGCGGCGGAGATGCAACGCACGGCCGAGCGCATCGTCCCGGGCGGAAGCGTGAAGGACGCCATCAAGGCTCTCGGCGAGGATCCGACATACCAGCTGCACGGCACCGACGCGCTCCAGCAGTGGATGCAGACCAAGGCCGACGAGGTCATGGATCTGCTCGGTGGCACCCACTTCGACATCCCCGACCCGGTCCGCACCATCGAGTGCAGGATCGCCCCGACCCACACGGGCGGCATCTACTACACCGGCCCCAGCGAGGACTTCAGCCGCCCGGGCCGCATGTGGTGGTCGGTCCCCAAGGGGGTCGAGACCTTCGGCACGTGGGCCGAGCTGAGCACCGTCTATCACGAGGGTGTCCCGGGGCATCACCTCCAGGTCGCGCAGACGACCTATCGCGCCGAACTGCTCAACCGCTGGCGCCGGATGCTCTGCTGGGTCAGCGGTCACGGTGAGGGCTGGGCCCTCTACGCGGAGCGCCTGATGGTCGAGCTCGGCTATATGGACGACCCCGGCAACTACTTGGGCTTCCTGGACGCGCAGTCGCTGCGGGCCGCCCGCGTCGTCCTCGACATCGGGATCCACTGCGGCTTCGAGGCGCCGGCCGAGGTCGGCGGTGGCGAGTGGACCTATGACAAGGCCTGGCAGTACCTCTCCGCCCACTGCAACAACGACGAGGCGACCCGGCGGTTCGAGCTCGACCGCTACCTCGGGTGGCCGGGACAGGCCCCGAGCTACAAGATCGGTGAGCGGATCTGGATGCAGTTGCGCGATGAATCCGCTGCGAGAGAGGGCGATTCGTTCGACGCCAAGGCCTTCCACCGGCGCGCCCTCGACATCGGCTCGGTCGGCCTGGACGTCCTGGCTGAAGCCTTGCGTCCCTAACCGTCCAATTGGGTGAGTTCGGTACGCGCCTGTCCAATTGGGTGAGTTCGGTACGCGCCTGTCCAATTGGGTGAGTTCGGTACGCGCCTGTCCAATTGGGTGAGTTCGGGACGGACCGCTCAAGGAAACACACACAACGACGAGGTATGCCGTCCGCGCAACGTGCGCGGACGGCATACCTCGTCGTGTGGTTCAGACCCGAAGGGTCACCAGATCGTCCAGCAGTTGCTCAGCTGCGGAAGTCCGGCGAAGCGGGCCTCGAAGAAGGCGTAGCTGTCGGACGAGGACGGGAGCGCGCCGCCGATGTGCGTCGGGCCGACGTTGGTCGTCAGGCGGATGTTGCCGCCCTTGCCACACCAGTCCTTCGCGAGCTGCCGACCGACGGCGTAGGGGATGGCGTCGTCGAGCAAGGAGTGCGACACCAGCACCGGTGCGCTGGGCTTGATTCGCCCGATGCGGTTCTCCGCGACGATCGACTTGAACGGCTCGACCGTGAGGTAGGAGAGGACCGACTGCCCGTTCAGCGTGAGCTTCGAGGAGTCCTGGAACGCCGCCTTCGGCAGGTCGACCGTGCAGTGGTTCTCCGTGGCGACCGCCACCTGCGTGCCCGCGTCGTTGAGGTAGTCATCCATGTCGATGCCGTAGCCGGAGGCCAGACCCAGGAGTGCGAAGTTGAGGAACTCCGAGTAGACGCTTCCGTCGAGGTTCTTGACGACAGCGGCAAGGTCGGCCGGGACCGCACCGGCGACCGTTCCCTTGACCTTGAGTTCCGGAGCGTAGGTGCTCGCCAGCTCTGCGGCCGATGCTGCTGCACCTCCGCCCTGCGAGTAGCCGTAGATACCAACGGGGGTGCTCGCCGTCAGGGTCGTGCCGGAGCGCTTGAGCGCAGCCCGGGCCATGTCGAGGACGGCCTGCCCCTGGACGACGCGGTTCATGTAGGTGTGCGTCCCCGGGGTGCCAAGGCCCTGGTAGTCGGTGAAGGCGACGGCATACCCACGGTTGATGAGGCCCTGGATGAAGAGGATCTCGTACATCGTCAGGCCCTCCGCGAGCCCGCGGGACGGGGCGCACTTGTCGCCGATGCCCATCGTCCCGGACGCGAAGCTGATGAGCGGACGAGCACTGAGGCCGACGTAGCCGGCCTTGGGCTCGAAGACCGTGCCGGTCACGGCGATGGGACGGCCGAGCCGGTCCTTGGACGCGTACATCATCCGAGTGGCCGAGACCGAGAGGCTGGACAGGCCCAGCGGGTCGAGGAACTGGGTGGCGGGCTCCGTGCGGATGACCGCACCGGACGCTACGGGCAGGTTCGCGGGCGGCTCGTAGAAGGCAGGGCGCGCCGGCTCCGCGACTCCGGTCACCGTCGTGGCGCCGGCGGTGCCCGGGACATTGTCGGGACCGGCGGAGGCCGGTGCTGCGATGGCGGCCGTGAGGCCGAGGGCAACGATCGGGACGAACGCCCGACGGAACATGCGTGACGTCATTGTCAGCCTTTGGTTCGGTGTGATGGGACACAACGGTGGGCCGAAACTACCGGCCAGTAACAGGGGGTGGCAAGACCTACGGCGCCGTAAGTTTCTGACGAGTAGCGGCGCAAGGTCGACAATGTCCGCGTGGATCTCGCCCTCACGCTCGCCGGCATCGCCGTGACCGTCATCGTCGTCGCACGCCTCAGCGTCCCGCTCGGCGTGCCCTCCCCGATCGCCCTCCTGGTGGTGGGTCTCATCGGGTCCCTTCTCCCCTTCGTCCCCCAGATCTCGCTCGACCCGGACGTCGTCCTGCTCGGACTTCTCCCGCCGCTTCTGTATGCCGCGGCGCTGAACACGTCGCTCGTCGACATCCGGGCCAATCGGGTCCCGATCCTCGGCCTCTCGGTGGGACTCGTCCTGTTCACGACCTTGGGTGTGGCCCTCGTCGCGTGGTGGTTGCTGCCCATCCCGTTCGCCGTCGCCGTCGCCATGGGTGCGATCGTGGCGCCCCCGGATGCCGTCGCCGCGACCGCCGTGGCCCGCGGCATCGGCCTCCCTCGACGGATCACGACGATCCTCGAGGGCGAGTCGCTCCTCAACGACGCCACCGCGCTGGTGACTCTCCGGACGGCCATCGCAGCAGCCGGTCTGGCGACCTCGACCCACGGATTCGCTTCTCACGGGCCGGTTTCGGTGACATCGGTCGCCCGGGACTTCGGCCTGGCCGTGGTGGGTGGCGTCGGCGTCGGCTGGGTCGCGTTCGTGCTCATCGGCTTCGTCCGCAAGCGCCTCACCGAGGCCACGTCGGACACCGCGCTGTCGTTCGCGGCGCCGTTCCTCTCATACCTCCCGGCCGAACAGCTCGGTGCGAGCGGAGTGCTCGCCGTCGTGACGACCGGCCTGCTTCTGGCACACCGGTCGATTGCCCTCCAGTCGGCGGCGTCGCGGCTCAGCGAGCGCGTCAACTGGGCGAGCGTGACGTTCCTCCTCGAGAACGCGGTCTTCCTGCTCATCGGACTGCAGCTGTCTCGCGAGGTCGCCGACGTGCGCGCGAGCGACATCTCCCTGGGCCGCGCAGTGCTCGTCGGGCTCGCGGTCCTCGCGGCCGTCCTCGTGCTGCGGCCGCTGTGGCTCTTCCCGTTCACCTGGCTGACCAGGGCGTGGGGCAAGAGCGACCGTATGCCGGGTGCGGCCGCGTCGACCGCCGTCACCTCCTGGGCCGGGATGCGCGGGGTGGTCACCCTGGCGGCCGCACTCACCCTGCCTGTGGCGACGCCCGAACGACCGACGCTCGTCCTCATCGCCCTGATCGTCACCGTGGGCACGCTGGCGTTGCAGTCCTCGACCTTGCCCTGGCTGGCCCGCACCTTGGGCGTGCGCGGTCCGGATGCTCGCGAGGACGCCCTGCAAGAGGCGACCATCCTCCAGGCTGCGACCGGAGCAGGCCTGCGTTCGCTCGATGACGTGCCTGGCGTCGATCCGGTGGTCACCGCGGAGCTGCATGCCAACGCCGAGTTGCGCGTGAACCGCATCTGGGAGCGACTGGGACTCCTCGGTCCCGGCGAGTCGGAGCCACCGAGCGAGACGCGACGGCGCCTGCGCATGGTGATGCTCGATGCCGAGCGGCGCGAGCTGGTCCGCATCCGCGACGAGCACGAGGTCGACCACGAAGTCCTGGCGAGTGTCATGAGCCAGTTGGACGCCGAGGAGGCGGCACTCACGTGGAGCCTGGACCGCGCCTCCCGGATGCGCGACTCTCCGCTGCTCTCGCCCGACCAGGTCGCCCGGGGATGTGAACACCTCTCCACGGAGCCTGAGTTCGCCGTCCCGGCCGATGCCGAGGGCTGCAGCGACTGCCTGCGTGAAGGGACGACGTGGGTCCATCTCCGCATGTGCACCCACTGCGGCAACGTCGGCTGTTGCAACTCGTCACCCGGGCGGCACGCGAGCACACATCATGCGTCGACCGGTCACCCGGTCATGCGTTCGCTCGAGCCCGGCGAGGCGTGGCGCTGGTGCTACGTCGATGACGTCCTCGGCTGACGAGGCGCCGGCGACAGCGGCTCACTCTGTGGTGGGCGTGCCCGTCGGCTGAGGGTTGCCGGGCGTGGACGTGCGCGTCCCCGGCCGGAAGATGTCGACGAGGTCGTCGAACATCGAGCCGTCGGTGGGCGAGGGCGTGCTCGTCGGCTTCGGCTTGTTCGGCCGCGGCTTGGACGGGGTGGCCGACGGCTCCGTTGACGTGGGGTCGGACTCGGCCGGAGGCCGGGGCGTCCGCGGCGTGTCCCGCGACGGCGGGATCGACCGGGTCGCAGAGGCCTCCGTGGTGCTCGGAGTAGCCGTGGGCGACTCCGTGGCGGTGTCGGTCGTCCCCGTGGACGCCGTCTCGAGGGGAGACGGCGTCGTGGAGGACGACTCGCTCGCCTCCGTCGTGGGCGTGGTCGGTTGTGGAGAGTTGCTCAGCCCCGCCAGCACGACCGGTGGACCCGGCTCCGGGTCCAGGGAGTTGAGGACCAGACCGAAGGTACCCACGACGATGAGGGCCGCTCCCAGTGCCATCACGCGCCGCATCGCCGCGAGACCGTTGAGACGGTGGCGTCCTGCCGTGGAGCTCATGTGCACAGATTCCGTTCGTCGTTGGACGGGTCTCTCCCTGACCCGTCGCCCAAACCCTCGACACCATACGGTGAGATCGTGCGAATGAGCCGTTCACCGTCAGCCCACTTTGTCCTCGCTTCCGCGTCTCCAGCGCGACTCGCCACGCTGCGCGCCGCAGGCGTCGAGCCGACCGTCCAGGTGAGCCGCGTGGACGAGGACGCCGCGCTCAGCGCCGCTGAGCAGGTCCACGGTCCCCTGGACCCGGCCGACGTCGCGCTGCTCCTCGCACGCGCCAAGGCCGAGGATGTGGCGCGCTCCCTGGAGGAGGGTGACGTGCCGGGAGCCGTCGTCCTGGGCTGCGATTCCGTGCTCGAACTCGACGGTGAGGTCCACGGCAAACCAGCCGATGCGGCAGAGGCGACGGAACGGTGGCGCCGCATGCGTGGCCGAAGCGGCGTCCTCCACACGGGCCACTGGATCGTCGACGATCGCGATCCCGATGACGGCGGCACCGGTGGGACGCTCGGGGCGACGGCCTCGACGACGGTGCATTTCGCCGACCTCTCCGACGACGAGATCGAGGCCTACGTCGCGACCGGCGAGCCGCTTCGGGTCGCTGGGGCGTTCACGCTCGACGGCCTCGGTGCGCCCTACGTCAGCGCCATCGAGGGCGACCCGTCCAACGTGGTCGGCGTCTCCCTCCCACTGTTGCGCGAACTTCTGGGTGAACTCACCATCCGCTGGCACGACCTTCGCTCGTCGCGCGACTGAGCGGATCCACCCACGACCACGACGCCGGTATGCCGTGACGCGCCGGGGGCGTCACGGCATACCGGCCGCTTGTGGTTGGCCGTCTCAGCGCGCGGAGGCGACGGCCGCCTGGGCGTCGACGACGCCGTAGCCGTAGAGCGGCGTGAACGTGCCGCGCATCCCCAGAACGGGGGTGCGTGCCGTCGTCGTGAGGGCCTTCTCCGCCTGGGCGACCGTGCGGCCCTGAGCGAGGAGCAGTGCCGCGACGCCAGCCACGTGCGGCGTGGCCATCGACGTGCCGGCGAAGGCGTCGTAGCCGCCCACACCACAGCCGCTGGCCGCGCCCGTGGGAACCGTCGACCACACGTCGTCGTCACATCCGCCGAAGCCGAAGCCACCGGGAGCCGAGACGACCTTGAGGTCGGGCTTGATCGGAAGCTCCGAGAAGGCCGAGTGGAGTTCGTTCTTGTCGGTCGAGCCGACGCAGAGCCCGGTGCTCGAGAACCCGGGGCTGGTGCACGCGATCGTCGACGTGTTGCCGGCGGCAATGACCGACAGCGCCCCCTTGGTGCGCGCGTAGTCGATGGCCTGCTCGATTTCGGTGTCGAGGCCCGCGATCGACAGGACCTGCGTGCCCGGAAGCGACCCGAGCGACAGGTTGATGACATCGGCGCCGTGATCGGCGGACCAGCGGATGCCGTTGGCAATGTCGGCAGTGTTGCCCGACCCGTCCTCGAGCACCTTGACCGGCATGATCCTGGCGTCCGGAGCCACACCGGCGACGCCGGTCTCGTTGTTCGTGATGGCGGCGGCGATGCCAGCGACGTGGGTGCCGTGGGCGTCGACGTCCTGGCCGACGCCGTCGACGCCCTTCCAGTTGCCGTCACCGCAGGAGGCCGAGCCACTGCATCCGACGAAGGTGCCGCCGGGGACGAGTTTGGCGGCGAGGTCGGGGTGGGTCAGATCCACTCCGGTGTCGACGACGGCGATGACTGCGCCGGCGCCGCGGGACGTCGACCACGCCTGTTCGGCGCGGACCTGGGTGAGGCCCCATTGCTTGGAGCGGAGGGTGTCGTTCGTCGCGGCGGTGGCAGGGGAGGCGCTGGCGACGAGGGCGACAAGGGCGGTTGCGCCCGCGAGGGCGACGGTGCGTCGAAGTGCACGCATCAGGGGGAACCTTTCGGTGGAATCAGCCTCGGCGTTGAGGCCTGACCACGCGAGGTTACCCACAGAAACCTTGGAGCGCGCGCTGAGTGCGTCGCCGGTCACCGATCAGACCGGAGGTATGCCGCGTCGCTTGGTCGCGAACGCACGATCCCTTCCAGCGGCGTAGCGGAGGCGGTGGAGCAGCTCCGCACGCAGGTCCTCGGGCTCGACGATGTGGTCGATGACGAGGTCGGCGGCGAGGCGCTCGAGGTCAACGTCCTCTTCGTATTCGGCGCGGCGCTCGGCGACATAGGCATCGCGCGCCTCCGCGCCCTCGGCGGCCTCGACCTCGGCGATCTTGTTGGCGTAGACCGCGTTGACCGCGGCTTCCGGACCCATGACCGCGATGCGAGCCGTGGGCAGGGCGATCGTCGCGTCGGGCCCGAAGCCCGGTCCGCCCATGGCATAGAGCCCGGCGCCGTAGGCCTTGCGCACGACGACGCAGAACTGCGGCACGGTCGCCGAGGAGACGGCCGAGACCATCTTGGCGCCGTGGCGGATGATGCCGCCACGCTCGACCTCCGAGCCGATCATGAAGCCGGGGACATCTGCGAGATAGACGAGCGGGATCGAGTAGGCATCGCAGAGCCAGATGAAGCGCGCGGCCTTGTCGGCGCTGTCGGTGAAGAGCACTCCACCCTTGACCATCGAGTTGTTGGCGACGATGCCCACGGTCTCGCCGTCCATTCGCCCCAGTCCGACGACGAGCTCAGGGGCGAAGAGCGACTTGATCTCGAAGAAGCTGTCGTCGTCGACGAGCCCGTCGATGACCTCATGCACGTCGAACGGCTGACTCTCGCGCTCCGGAACCGACGCCCTGGTGAGGGGCGCGCTCGGGGACTCCGCGGCATACGAAGGAAGCGGTGAACGCCAGTTCTGCGGGACGTACGAGAAGTAGAGCTTGGCCATCTCGATGGCCTCCGCGTCATCGTGGACGAGGATGTCACCGACGCCGGAGACGGTGCAGTGCATCCGCGCACCGCCCATCTCGTCGAGCGAAACCTTCTCTCCCACAACCATTTCGGCCATGCGCGGGCTGCCGAGATACATGGACGCATTGCCCTCGACCATGATGAGCAGGTCGGTGAAGCTCGGGATGTAGGCGCCACCGGCGGCCGACGGGCCGAAGAGGCAGCAGATCTGCGGGACCTTGCCGGACAGTGCCACCTGATTGTGGAAGATGCGACCGGCGCCGCGGCGCCCGGGGAACATCTCGACCTGGTCGGTGATGCGCGCGCCCGCGGAGTCGACGAACCAGAAGACGGGCAGCTCCTCGCGCAAGGCCATCTCGGTGGCGCGCACGATCTTCTCGACGGTGCGCGAACCCCAGGAGCCGGCCTTCACGGTCGGGTCGTTGGCGATGACGATGACGGGACGGCCGTCGACGGTCCCGCGCCCCGTGACGACACCGTCGGCGGGGAGCCCGGGCTGGAGCGCATTGGCGTAGCGACCGTCCTCGACGAACGAGCCCTCGTCGACGAGCAGCGCGATGCGGTCGCGGACATAGAGCTTGCCCTGGGAGGCGAGCTTGGCCGCAGCCTTCTCGGGAGGCGACGCCGACGCGGCGTGCGCCGCCTCGAGTCGCGCTCGGACGTCGGCGACCCGAGGATCGCTGGACGGGGACGACGAGTCGCTCACCGGCATACCTTCACTCTCTCAGTCTCGGACCCGGAACTCGGCGTCAACGACTCAGCCGAGGCCGAGGTGGCGGGCGATGAGCATGCGCTGGACCTCGCTCGTGCCCTCACCGATCTCGAGGATCTTGCCGTCGCGATAGAAGCGGGCGACGGGGTATTCCTCCATGAAGCCGTTGCCGCCGAAGATCTGCACGGCGATGCGGGTCGCGGTGACGGCGGCCTCGCTGGAGTAGAGCTTGGCGATCGAGGCGGCCTGCTTGACCTCCTTGAGGGAGCGGCGGCCGGCCTCCAGCTCGTCCTTGAGCCAGGCGGCCTTGTAGGTGAGGAGGCGGGCGGCCTCGACGGAGACCGCGAGGTCGGCGACCTGGAAGGACACGCCCTGGTTGGAGCCGATGGGGCGGCCGAAGGCCGTGCGGGTCTTCGCGTAGTCGGTCGAGAGGTCGAGCATCGCCTGCGCCATGCCCACGGCGAGTGCGGAGATGGCGATGCGACCGTCGTCGAGGGTCTTGAGGAACTGCTTGAAGCCCTGGCCCTGCTCACCGAGGAGGTTGCCCTCGGGGACGCGGCAGCCCTGGAAGGTCAGGCCGTGGGTGTCGGAGATGTGCCAGCCGAGCTTGTCGTAGGCCGGCTCGACGGTGAATCCCGGTGTGCCAGACGGGATCATGATCGCGCTGATCTCGGCGTTGCCCTTGTCGTCGGTGCCAGTGCGGGCGGTCACGGTGACGACCGACGTGATGTCGGTGCCGGAGTTGGTGATGAACGCCTTGGCACCGTCGACGACCCACTCGTCGCCATCGCGAACGGCCTTGGTGCGGGTTGCACCGGCGTCAGAGCCGGCGTCCGGCTCGGTGAGGCCGAAGCCGGCCAGAGCGCGGCCGGCGACGAGGTCGGGGAGGAAGCGCTGCTTCTGCTCCTCGTTGCCGTAGGTGAGGATCGGGTTGATGCCGAGGCCGACGCCCGCGCTGAGTGTGATGCCGATCGACTGGTCGACCCGACCGAGCTCCTCGATGGCGACGCAGAGGCTGGTGAACGCGCCACCCTCGTCGGGGTCGAGGCTGCCGCCGAACTCCTCCGGGACGACGAGCCCGAAGAGGCCGAGGTCGCCCATCTTGGGGACGAGGTCGGTCGGGAAGTGGTGGTCCTTGTCCCACTGGGCAACGTGCGGAGCCACCTCACGCTCGGCGAAGTCGCGCACGACCTTGCGGAAGTCCTCGTGGTCCTGACTGAGCTCGAACATCGTTGTCCTCTCGGGTGGTGCACGCTGCTTGACGTTGACGTCAACGTAAAGCAATACTGCCCGGCATGGCAAGCCGCGCGCGAGACCCTGAGGGCGAGGTCGAAACCTGGACGATCCGTGAGATCGCCGAGGAGTTCGACGTGACCCACCGGACGGTCCGCCATTACGAGGAGCTCGGCCTGATCTCCCCCGAGCGGCACGGCACCACCCGCATCTATCACCGGCGTGACAAGACCCGCCTCGGCCTCATCCTGCGCGGCAAGCGACTCGGCTTCCCGCTCGAGGAGATCCGCACGATCATCGACCTCTACGACGCACCGCGCGGCCGCCGCAGCCAACTCGAGTACGTCCTCGGCCAGATCGACGAGCGCCGCACCGACCTGGAGCAGCGCCGACGTGACATCGAGGACGCCTTGACCGAGCTGGCCGGTTTCGAGGACCGTTGTCGCGAGGACCTGTCAAAACTCCCCGGCTGACCGCTGGGACTGACTCGAGGAGACCTGCATGGATCGCTCGGACGAACCGTCCGCCTTCGCCTGGATCATGTCGGGAACGGTCGGCGCCGTCGTCGTCGGGAGCTTGGGCAAGATGCTCCTCGACCGTCGCCGAGCGCGCGCGTTGACCGATGCCAAGGCGGCTGCGGCCGAGGCTGACCCGGAGTCCGCAGAGGCGGAAGGCCACCCGAGCTGATCCGTCCCCAACCGTCCAATTGGGTGAGTTCGGGACGGCAGGCGGGCGGACGGCATACGCGCTGATCCGTCCCCAACCGTCCAATTGGGTGAGTTCGGGACGGCAGGTGGACAGGCGGGCGGACTGGTGGGTGGACTGCATACCGCCTGATCCGTTCTCAACCGTCCAATTGGGTGAGTTCGGTACGGCAGGTGGACAGGCCGGCGGACTGGCGGGTGGACGGCATACCGCCTGATCCGTTCTCAACCGTCCAATTGGTTGACTTCGGGACGGCAGGCGGGCACCCGGGACCGGACCGAGGTCCCTGGAGGGGATGGGTCCCCGGTCCGGCCGATGGTGGGGTGGGCGGCGACGCCCCTACGGGCTGGTGACGGTGCCGCCGTTGTTGATCGTCAGCGTGGACGACTCGTGGCACGAGTCGTCGATGTCACGCTGCGCCGGGTTGGTGCTGTCGAAGCTCACCTTCCACGAGATGTCGGCCGCTGTGGTCGACACCGTGGTGTTGGTGGTGCTCACCGTCTGCGGCGAGTTGCCCGCCACCGTCTGGTCCTCAGTGAGGAGTGCCGTGCCGGTGCAGTCGGACGTCTCGTAGGCCGTGAACGTGACCGTGCCGGCCATCGCACCGCCAGCCGTGGCGCTCACGGTGACGGAGTCGTTCGGGATGAATGACTGCGCCGAGGTGAGGCTCGACGGGACCGTGGTGATGACGACGTCCTCGTTGTCATCCGTGCAACCGGTATTGTGGGTCGTCCCGTTGTTGTTCGGGGAGTTCCCGCTGTAGGTCGCAACCCAGTGATAGGTGCCAGGTGCCGTCGGCACGAACTGCGGGTTGGGCGTGTTGTAGGTCCCGTTGCCGCTCACTGGGACCGTCGCCGAGGTGTGGGCGAGGGTCGTGCAGTTGCCCGGGCCGAACAGCTTGAACGTGATGGTTCCACCCGCTGCCGCACCCGCCGCACCATTGAGGTTGATGACGGGGTTGGCCGGCTGGGTGGCCAGGCCGCTCAGGGTTGCCGAGTCGGTCACGGCCGAGCCCAGGAGCCCGCCGGGTCCTGCCGTGGTGGCGAGTCCCGGCGTCACAGGGTTGACCGTGAAGCACTCATTTGCCCTGGAGTCGGACGAGCCGGGGATGCCGTTGGCGGTGTCGCCGCTGAAGACGGCGCGCCAGCAGTAGCGGCCTACCGACGTGAGATGGGCCGTGGGCGAGACCACGGTCGCCGGATAGGCAGCGCCACTGAGGTTCGTCGAACCCACCGACGTGCCTCCCGTGGCGCACAGGTCAGGCGCGTCGACCTTGCAGAGGTGGAACGCGACCGAGCCTGCGGGAGTGGAGGTGCCGCCCTCGATGTCAACGACGGCTGAGTCCTTGACCGCCACCACGCCCGTGCCGATCGAGAGACCACCGTTGGGGATGTCCGCTCCATCGCCATCCTTGGGCGTCGTCACGGTCGTCGACTCGCAGTTCGTGATCGGTGGGGTCGTCCTCAGGATCGTGTCCTTGTAGTCAGCCTCGTCCGAGTTGCCGGTGACCGTGCTCGGGATGGTGTTGGCGAACGACAGGCATCGCGTGACGCCGCCGAAGATGGTGTCCGTCAGGTTGACCGCAGCCTCGCCGCGGAAACCGCCCGAACCGTAGGCCACCTGCGAGACCTCGTCGTTGAGCGGTTGGAGCCCGCTGAGGACGAGGTTGGGAGCGGTGCCGGACCACGTGCGCAGGTACCGGGCGGTGCTGCCGCCCTGCTGGTCCCACAGGATCATGAAGTCGCCCGCGGTGCGGTTGGCCCAGGGGTTGCAGGTGGCGATGAGTTGCGCCTCGGTCGCTGTCTCGTAGGCACAGCTCGCGGGTGCCTCGTTCTGCATGAATTCGTACGCAATGAACCCGCTGCCGGTGTTGGAGTCGCGCTCCCACGCGAAGTACAGCCAGTCGTCATTGGTGCTGGGGTCCCGCGCGGTGTCGAGCCAGGCTTGGCGGAGGTCGACCTGGGAGTTCGGGTTGGTCTTCTCCAGGGTCGGGACCGCGTCACTGTGGATGCGGATGATCTTCGTCGAGTTGCCGTTGACGGGTCCGAGTTCCTTGACGCTGCCGAAGACGTCGGGAATCGGATCGATGTTCGCATCGGGAATCGTGCCCTCGATGACGAACGGGCCGTCGGCAGCAAAGGCATTGGGCACGGTCAGGCCCAGCGCGAGAAGGAGACCGACGATCGCCGTGAGAGCCACTCGGCCGCGTCGTGCTCGTCGAGACGAGCGGCCTCGCTCGCCAATGGGTGTGGAATGCATGAGGTCCTCATTTCGCCCGTGTTCAGGGCATCGTGCAGCAGGAAATGAGGAGGTCGGGTGCCGGCTCAGACGACCTCGAGGCGCAATGCGTCAAGCCCTCGTGCCGCCGGCTCGGCGTGCGAGAGGTGGATCAGCCACGTCTCTCAGAATGGCCCTGCTGCC
The DNA here is from genome assembly GCF_000768705.1 of Knoellia sinensis KCTC 19936. Classification (GTDB taxonomy): domain Bacteria; phylum Actinomycetota; class Actinomycetes; order Actinomycetales; family Dermatophilaceae; genus Knoellia; species Knoellia sinensis. The sequence goes on along the minus strand of NZ_AVPJ01000019.1, from coordinate 30,955 downwards.
GAGGTGCGCGCAGCCGTTCGGATTGATGGCACAAACCTGCCACCGGCTGTCGATTCGCGACAGATCCACCTACCGCGAGTCAACCGACTGGCGCGCCAGGAACGCGTCGATCTCGTCTGCCCTCGGGGCCGTCGCGGGCCCCCGCCGCGTCACCTTGATGGCCCCTCCGGCGTTGGCTCGGCGGGCTGCCTCGACCCACGACAGCCCGCCGGCACGACAGGCCACGAGGACACCGGTGTGGGTGTCTCCTGCACCGTTGGTGTCGACCGGCTTCTGCGGGTAGCCGTCGAGGTCGGTGGTCTCACCGTCGGCATGCACGGCGCATCCTTCGGGCCCGTCGCGCACGATCGCGACAGCACCGGGCGGAAGGTGCTCGACGCACTTCGCCACCGCCACGACGATGTCGGCTTCGCCGGTCAGCGCCTCGCTCTCCTCCGCGTTGCCCGTCCAGACCGTCGTCATCGCGAGCATGCGCTCGCGGATGTCGTCGTCGAGCTCGGCGAAGATCGCCCCCGGATCGAGGACGACCTCGACACCCTCAGGAAGCCCAGCAAGCCACTCCAGCAACGGATCTCGCGTGGTTCCCGTCAACGAGTAGCCGCTCACGCACACGAGATCACCCGCCACGGGCTCGGACGTCTGCAGGGACTCCACGCTGATGAGCCGCTCCGCCGCCTGCGTCGTGACGAACGTCCGCTCAGCCGTCGGCTCGAGCATGACGACGCAGATCCCGGTGTCGAGGTCCGGCACCGTCGGGCTCGACACCGTGACGCCCTCCGCCTTGAGCGCCGCCCGGATGAGCTCGCCGTGCGGGCCCGTCCCCGTCGCTCCCGCATGCATGCACTCGGCTCCCTGACGCGCCGCCGCGAGGAGGATGTTGACCGCTCCCCCGGCGTACTCCTTCGGCGGCGGAGCCATGACATTGCCGCCGCGCCTCGGCAGCGCGGGCACCTCCACGACGACGTCGACCAGTGCCTGTGCGGTGTGGATCACCCGTGGAGACATGAACCGCAGCGTATGCCGTCCGCCCCCGACTGCGAGGATGTCACCGTGAGCACTTCGGCACCTCCTGCACCCGCCACCCCGCGCTTCGGCACCGTCGACGAGGTGCGCGAGCGCCTCGCGGTCACCGGCTACCTCGCGTCCGACGCCATCGCCACGACCGCGTTCCTCGCCGACCAGTTGGGCAAGCCGCTGCTGGTCGAAGGTCCGGCCGGCGTGGGCAAGACCGAACTCGCCAAGGCCGTGGCCGCAGCCACGGGCGCCAAGCTCATCCGGCTCCAGTGCTACGAGGGGGTGGACGAGGCCCGCGCCCTCTATGAGTGGAACCACGCCAAGCAGCTCCTCCGCATCACCGCCGAGAAGGATGCCTCGGACGGCTGGGATGCGTTGCGGGACAACATCTTCAGCGACGAGTTCCTGCTCCCCCGCCCCCTTCTCGCCGCCATCCGCAGCGACGAACCGGTCGTGCTCCTCATCGACGAGCTCGACAAGGCCGACGTCGAGATCGAGGGCCTGCTCCTCGAGATCCTCGGCGACTTCCAGGTGACCGTGCCCGAACTCGGCACCATCACGGCCACCCATCAGCCCTTTGTCGTCCTCACCTCGAACGCGACCCGCGAGCTCTCGGAGGCCTTGCGTCGGCGGTGCCTCTTCCTCCACATCGACTATCCCTCCGCCGAGCTCGAGCAGCGGATCGTCACGCTCCGCGCGCCGGGCCTCGACGATGCGCTCGTGGCATCCGTCGTGCGCCTCGTCCAGCGCCTGCGCGAACTCCGGCTGCGCAAGGCACCGTCCGTGTCCGAGACGGTCGACTGGGCGCGCACCCTCATCGCCCTCGGCGCCACCCAGGACAACGACCTCAGCGCCGACTTGGTCCGCGACAACCTCGGCGTCCTCCTCAAGCACCAGGACGACATCGAGCGCGCGGCCGTCGCCCTCGACCTTCCCGCGCCCGCCTGATCCGGCTGCCGGACCACACCGCCATGTCCACCGCACTCGACTCCCGACTCGTCGGGTTCGCGCGCGCCCTGCGCGGCCACGGCGTCGTCGTCGGCACGAGTGAGGTCGTGGACGCCGGCGCCGCCGCCCACGTCCTCGGGCTCGACGACCGCGAACGCCTCCGTGAGGGGCTGGCGGCGGCCTTCCTGCGCCGGGCCGGGCAACGACAGGTCTTCGACGACCTCTACGACGTGTGGTTCCCCGCAGCCCTGGGCGACCGGTCGGGCATCACCGCCGACGCTCCCCCAGCCACCATCCAGGACCGACGCCACCGCGCCGCCGAACTCCGCGACGACCTCGCCCGAGCCCTCGCCCTGGGCGACGAACGCGCCCTCGACGACCTCGCAGCACGGGTCGTCGCGGAACTCGGCGCCCTCGCCAACGCAGCCACGACCGGCTCGTTCTCGGCGCAGCAGGCGCTCGACACCCTCGCTCCGCAGACCGCCATCGCGGGCGCCTTGGCCCGCATGCAGGATGCCGCCGAGGACGCACCGGGCGGATCCGGCGACGGCAGCGGAGGGTCCGGCGGCACCGGGTCCGGAGCCGGGGGTGCGCCGAGCGGCAACAGCTTCGCCTCCCGCTTCACCCGCGACGAGGTCCGCTCGGAGGTCGCTGCCTTCCGCCGCCGCGTCGAGGCCGAGACGCGTCGTCGCAACGCCGAGGCGCGCGGCGCCGAACGGATCAGCCGGTATGCCGTCCGCGCACCTGCCGACCGGACGCCCTTCCTCCTCGCCGGGCCGGCCGAACTGGACGAGCTCCGGGGCGCGATCCAGCCGCTCTCGCGCAAGCTCGCGACCCGGCTGGCGGCCCGCCGGCGTCGCGCATCGCGCGGCTCGATCGACATCCGGCGCACCCTGCGACGCTCGCTCAGCACGGGCGGGGTACCCATTCGTCCAGCGCTCCAGCACGCGAGCCCGCACCGTCCCGACCTCGTGATCCTGTGCGACCTGTCGACGTCGGTGGCCGGCTTCTCGCGCTTCACGATCCTGCTGGTCCAAGCGCTCGCCGCCCAGTTCCGTCGCGTCCGCATCCTCGGCTTCGTCAACCGCGTCGACGACCTCACCGACGAGGTGCTGGGCGCGGCCCCGGGCAGCGACCTGAGCAACGCCTTCGACGACCTCTCGCGCATGACGCGCTGGCACCGCAACAGCGACTACGGCGCGGTGTTCGCCGACGTGGTCGAGCACCACCTCGACGTCATCGGCCACCGCACGGCCGTCCTCATCCTCGGCGACGCCCGCTCAAACCACACCGACCCGCAGTTCGACATGCTGCGGGAGATCACCTCCCGCGCCCGCCACGTGTCCTGGCTCAATCCCGAACCTGCCCGCATGTGGGGCAGCAGCGACTCAGTCGCCCTGCGCTACGCCGAGATCGTCGACATGCACGAGTGCGCCAACGTCGCCCAGCTCAGAGAGTTCGTGTCCCGACTCCTGCCCGTCTGAGACGCCAGGGTTCGAGTGCTCGGGACGTGCCTCGTCTTTGTGCCCCAGTGGGACAACTCGCTGACGCTCGCCGTCCCACTGGGGCACAAAGACGAAAACTACTTCGGGTCGATACGACCGAAAATGCCGTCCTGCTCACCCCGTGGGCCGGCGGAGAAGTAGACCGCCTTGGCGTCGCCGAGAGACGCACCGTTGCCCGCCAGCAGCCCCCAGATGCCCGGCACGACGACCGGCTCGCCGTCAGCGTCGCGCACATAGTCGACGAAGGCCCCGTCACGGAACGCCGAGATCGTGCCGTCCCCGAAGTTGGCGACGAGCAGGGCACCCTCGAGTCCCCCGAATCCCGCCGGCGCCTTGACGATCCCCCACGGCGCGTCGAGGCCACCCTGGTCGTCGAAAGCCTTGACGAGCGCGCCGTCGGCCGTGAACGCCGCAACCCTCCCGGCTCCGGGCTCGTGGACCTCCTCACCGGGCTCGTCGACCTTGGCATAGGACACGAGCACCTGATCGTCGATGGTCGTGACGTTGAACGGCGCGAAGCCGGGGAACGGGTTGTTGAAGCCCTTCGTCGCCTCCTCCTCGAACGTGCTGGAGAACGTCACGATCCTCGAGGTACCGAAATCCGCAGCGAGGAGCTGGTCACCCGTCGGCGAGATCGCCAGCCCGAAGTACTGCGCACCGTCGGCCGAGTCGTCGGCGACCTTGGTGGCGAAGGGTGGTCGAGTCACGCTGCCGCCCGGCTGAGCAGTCTCGGTCCACGCGCTGATCGTGCCGTCGGCGGTGGCGAAGAGGAACTTCGCCGGTCCCTTGACCGCGCCCTGGTCCACGACGAAGTTCGTCGTGTCGTTGAAGATCACGCCCGTGGGCTCACCCAGGGTGTCGAAACCCTCGACCTTGTCCCCGGGCACGGTCACGACCCGGAGGTCGTCCTGGTGCAGTGGCGTGCCGGCAACATCGCCGACGTACTGGATCGAGGAGGCGGAGCCGCTCGCGGCAACCCAGAAGTGGCCGCCCTTCCCGGCCGGACGGCTTGCGAGACCCCACGCGTTGAGCATGGTCGGGTCAACGATCTGGGGTGCGTACTTAGCTGAGTTGGCGACAAGGTTGGTGGTGTCGAAGGTGCCAGACCCGGCCACTGCGGGCTTGTCGGCCGGTGCAGCCGAGCCCAGGTCGAGGGGCTCATCGGACGGAGTTCCGACGGTGAGGCTGGAGGTGGCCTCCTCGGGTCCGCACTCGAGCACGTAGTGACCGGCCCCGAGGTCGACCTCCACGTCGGCGTGGGCGCCCGCCTTGACCGGGTCGAGCCTGGCGACCGACGCACCGGCGCTGTCGTAGACCTCGAAACCACCCTCCCCGCCGCTGTTGTGCACCCGGAGGGTGAGGGGCCGTTCGGGCAGTGAGAGGTCGGGGCAACCGGCCGATGTCAACGCCACGGCCACGGCATCGCCGGATCCAGAACTGCAGGCGGTCAGGGACGCGGCGAGGACGAGCGCAGAGGCTGCGGCCACAGTGCGATTCACGAGTTTCTCCTGTGAGTGGGCTCCCCAGACTTGTCACCGCCGGTGCGATGGACTTAGGTAAGCCTCACCTAACAACCTACTGACGGGAAGTCCCATGACCGACACCGCCCCCGCCCTTGTCGCGGTCCCCGCATCACCGCAACCACGCACCGACGGGAGCGCACTCATCGGGCCCCTCGTCCTGTCGTTCGTGCAGGCGGCGGCACTGGCTGGAGTGGTCGCTGCCGTCGCGTGGATGGGGCCGCACGTCCATGCCGACGCGACCCTGCACAAGGTGGCGCTGTTCGTGCACCTCGCCAGTCTCGTGCTGGGCTTCGGCGCCGTCCTCGCCGTGGACTGGACCGGTGCCCGGCGGCTGCTTGGTCACCACGGCCTGACCGACGTCATCGACGTGGCCAGCCGCGTCAACGCAGCCATCTGGGTCGGCTACGCGGGACTGGTGGCTAGCGGGGCATTCCTCGTCGCCGCTGGCAGCGCCGGGGTGTCGCAGGTGGGCTGGTGGGGAGCGACGGTGATCGGCTTCCTCAACGGCCGGTGAGCCGCGGCGGCGGAGAACTACCCGTGGTACTCGTCGGGGTTGGGGCCAGTGCGGAAGCCACGGTCGAGCGCGGCGATCTCGGCGAGGTCAGCCGGCGTCAACGTCACCTCGGCGGCCGCGAGGTTCTCGGCGATGCGCGACGGGGTCACCGACTTGGGCAGGACGACGAAGCCCTGGGCGAGGTGCCACGCGAGGATCACCTGCGCCGGGGTGGCACCGAGCCGCGAGGCGATCGCGCCGATCGCCGGGTCGTCGAGAACCTGCTGCCCGGAGGCGAGTGGGCTCCACGCCTCTGTCACGATGCCGTGCTCCGCGTTGAACTCGACCATCTCGCGCTGCTGGAGGTAGGGGTGGAGCTCGATCTGGTTGATCGCGGGCCACTCCCCGGTCTCGTCGAACAGCCGCTGCAGGTGGTCACGGTGGAAGTTGCAGACACCGATCGCGCGCACCCGCCCGGCGTCACGCAAGGCCTGGAGCGCCTGCCATGCCACGACGAACCGATCCTGCTGCGGGAACGGCCAGTGGAGCAGGAAGAGGTCGAGGGTCTCCAGACCGAGGCGGTCCACCGAGGCGTTGAACGACTCGACCGTCTCCTGCGGGCCGAACTCCGTGGGCCACACCTTCGTTGTCACGAAGATCTCGTCGCGCGGCACATCAGTCTTGTCCAGCGCGCGTCCGACGCCGGATTCGTTGCCGTAGGCCTTCGCGGTGTCGACGTGCCGGTAGCCAGCCTCGAGCGCAGTGAGAACGGTCGAGTCGACTTCGCCGTCCGGGACTCGCCACACACCGAGACCGAGCTGCGGGATCGTGATGTCGGACGTGCCGGATGTCAGGACGATGTCGTGGATGGGCATACATCCACCGTATGCCGGGTGCTCACCTTCGCTTCTGCACGCCCCTCCCGCTCCCAGCTCCTTGCAGGGCGGCGGAGGACGCCCGCAAGGGCTCGGCGAACCTGGGGCTGTGCGAGAACGACGCTGCCGAGCACGAGACCCATGCCGAGGGCGTGGATCGCGCCGAAGGGCTCACCGAGGAGGACAACCCCGAGGACGGTGCCGGCCACTGGGTTGAGCAGACCGATGACGGCAACCGCGCCCGCGCTCATCGAGGCGAGACCCTTGAACCACGCGACATACGCGACACCGGAGCCGATGAGCCCGAGGTAGGCCAGGGCGAGCCACCCGGAGAGTGGTAGCGAGGGCGGAGCCCCCTCCAGGAACAGGGCGAAGGGAAGCAGGACGAGGCCACCAGCGACCAATTGCCACGTCGTCACGACGAGGACGCTCTCGGCAGCCGTCCATCGCTTCGTCAGGACGAAGCCGACGCTCGCCGAGGTCACGGCCCCGAGCGAGGCCAGCACCCCGATGAGGTCGACTCCGCCCTGGTAGCCACCCTCGACCACGAGGAGCAGGACACCGAAGGCGCCGACGATCGAAGCCAGAACGGTCGCGGGAGTGGAGCGTTCACGCAGGATCGCCCAGGCGAGTCCCATGGTGATGATCGGCGCGACGGCGGTCATGGTCGACCCGAGGCCGCTCGGGAGGCGAACCGCGGCCACGAAGAGCAGCGCCGCGAACAGGCCCATCGTCAAGGTGCCGAGGACGACAGAGCGCCACCACCACGATCCGCGCGGGAGGCGGCGATGCCACGCGAGCATGAGGAGCCCGATCGGGAGGATCCGCATGACAGCCGCGAACAGCGGACGGTCCGGCGGGAGGAAGAGGTGCGTCACGGCATACGTGGATCCCCAGACGATCGGGGCAATCGCGGTGACGGCGACGAGCGCCAGCCCACCCAGCTTCTTGCCCGATATAGCTTCCACGGAAGACACAATACCTTCCATGGAAGGTATATTCCACCCATGCTTGGAGCCACGCACCCAGACCGTGCAGCGCAGATCGTCGACCAATGGCGCGCCGAGCGTCCCGACCTCGACACCAGCCCATTCCTCGTCATCGGACGGATGCACCGTGTCGCCAACGCGCTCACGAACGAACTCGTCCGCGTCTACGAGGACTTCGGCCTCGGGGAGGGCGAGTTCGACGTCCTCGCCACGCTGCGACGCCAAGGCGGTGACTACGCGCTGACCCCGTCCGACCTCTCGGAGCAGACGGTCGTCACGTCGGGTGCCGTGACCAAGAGGGTCGACCGGCTCGAGGCCCGGGGCTACGTCGAGCGCAAGCCGAGCGGAACCGACGGTCGCTCCCGCCTCGTGGCCCTCACACCTGCCGGCAAGAAACTCATCGACGAGGCATTCACCGCCCACATCGACAATGAGGCACGTCTGGTCGCCGTCCTCTCCCCCAGCGAGCGCGCCGGCCTCGAACAGGGCCTCCTCGCCCTCGCGCGGTCACTCGGAGTCTGACCCACGAAGCGGGTGTGACGGACCCCGCGTGACCATCGGCAGCGCCCGTTCGGCCGACCTACTACAGTCCGACCCATGGCCATCAGCAAAGTCCTCATCGCCAACCGTGGCGAGATCGCAGTCCGCATCGCCCGCGCGTGCAAGGACTCCGGCATCGGCTCCGTCGCCGTCTACGCCGAGCCCGACCGCGACTCCCTGCACGTCAAGGTCGCCGACGAGGCGTTCGCCCTCGGTGGCACGACCCCGGGCGACTCCTACCTCCTCCAGGACAAGCTGATCGAGGTCGCCAAGGAGGCCGGCGCCGACGCGGTGCACCCCGGCTACGGCTTCCTCGCCGAGAACGCCGAGTTCGCCCAGGCCGTCATCGACGCCGGGCTCACCTGGATCGGCCCCTCCCCCGAAGCGATCGACGCCCTCGGCGACAAGGCCAAGGCCAAGCACATCGCCGTCAAGGCCGACGCCCCGCTGGCTCCCGGCACCAAGGACCCGGTCAAGGACGCCGACGAGGTCGTCGCGCTGGCCAAGGAATACGGCCTCCCCATCGCCATCAAGGCGGTCTACGGCGGCGGCGGTCGCGGCCTCAAGGTGGCCCACACGATCGAGGAGATCCCCGAGCTCTACGAATCCGCCGTCCGCGAGGCCGTCACGGCCTTCGGTCGCGGCGAGTGCCTCGTCGAGAAGTTCCTCGACAAGCCCCGTCACGTCGAGACCCAGTGCCTCGCCGACCAGCACGGCAACGTCGTCGTCGTCTCGACCCGCGACTGCTCGCTCCAGCGCCGCAACCAGAAGCTCGTCGAGGAGGCCCCAGCGCCCTTCCTCACCGACGAGCAGAACGCCGAGCTGGTCCGCGCCTCCAAGGCGATCCTGCGCGAGGCGGGCTACGTCGGCGCCGGCACCTGCGAATACCTCGTCGCCAAGGACGGCACGATCAGCTTCCTCGAGGTCAACACCCGCCTCCAGGTCGAGCACCCCGTGACCGAGGAGGTCACCGGCATCGACCTCGTCCGCGAGCAGTTCCGCATCGCCAACGGCGAGGAGCTCGGCTTCGACGACCCGACGCCGCGCGCCCACTCCTTCGAGTTCCGCATCAACGGTGAGGACGCCGGCCGCAACTTCATGCCCGCCCCCGGCACGGTCTCCCGCATGGTCGTCCCGCATGGCCCGGGTGTCCGCTGGGATGCAGGCATCGTCGAGGGCGACACCGTGGCCGGTGCGTTCGACTCGATGATCGCCAAGCTCATCGTCACGGGTGCCACCCGTCAGCAGGCCCTCGAGCGCAGCCGTCGAGCCCTCGCCGAGCTCGAGGTCGACGGCATGCCGACCGTCCTCCCGTTCCACCGCGCAATCGTCTCCGACCCGGCCTTCGCCCCCGAGGGTGACGCGCCGTTCACGGTGCACACCCGCTGGATCGAGACCGAGTTCGACAACCAGATCGCACCCTTCGCCGGTGAGGCTGCAGAGGGCGCCGAGGACGCCGGTGAGCGCCAGCGCATCACCGTCGAGGTCGGCGGTCGCCGCCTCGAGGTCGTCCTCCCCGGCGGCATCGCGCTCGGTGGTGGCGGTGGCGCCGCTGCCAAGAAGAAGGCTCCGAAGCGTTCCGGCGGCGGCAAGGCCGGCGCTGCGGCATCCGGCGACTCCCTCACCGCGCCCATGCAGGGCACGATCGTCAAGATCAACGTCGAGGACGGCCAGGAGGTCGCCGAGGGTGACCTCATCGTCGTGCTCGAGGCGATGAAGATGGAGCAGCCGATCACCGCCCACAAGGCCGGCACGATCACCGGCCTCGCAGCCGAGGTCGGCGCGACGGTGACCAACGGCGCCGTCCTCTGCGAGATCAAGGACGCCTGACCGGCATACAGCAGCCTGATCGGCACGACAGACATGAGTGCGGCCCGCCTTTCCCTGGAAGGCGGGCCGCGCTGCTGACTGGAGTCAGCCGATGAAAGTCATCACGTCGGTGCAGAAGTCGCGCTCACCCAACTGCCGGGTCCCGTGCTCCGTGACCGTCTCACTGAGGTCCACCGGATTCTCCGGATCGCTCAGATCGACGACGAGGTCGATCTTCACGAGACCAGCGTCGACCCCGACGAGCTTCCCGTTGCCGTCGAAGAGCTTCCAGCCAAGCCGGTCCATGATCGTGAGCGACAGCGTGCCGTCCTCGTTGAACCGCGCCTTCTGGTCGCTCGACCGGAAGGACACCCGGTCATGGAAGGTGGCTCCGGTCTCGAGGTTGGTGTAGGTGTTGCTCCCGCTGAACTTGAACGAGAAGTACTCGAAGTCGCCGCGACCCTTGGTCTGAACCATGTCCGTGACAGTGATGTTTCCGTCCCACCGAACGTCGAAGGGAACGTCGGGACAGAACTCGTCGCCGTGCTCCTCCTGCTCGATGTGACTGTCCTTGAACGTTTGGTGGTTCCGGAAGACCACGTTGCCGTTGTTCTCGCCCGGTGCAGCGGATGCCGGTGCTGAGGCGGAGATGAGGATGGTGGCCGCCAGCGCGGACACGGAAAGCGCGGCGGGTAGCACGCGGCGGGTGAGTCGAGGGAACATCCGAGCCTCCTGCGAAATGTGCGGTGCACGAACCCTGCGGTGAGGGTGAGGCCGGGTTCGGCCCTTCCGAGAAGGTGGCGAAGACCGGTATCAAGCGAGTCTCAGCGGTGCATGGAGACACGCTAGGGCCGTGGTTGGTGCCGGCGAAGCCGTTTCGCACCAGCCCGACATGAGCGTTCCTTCAGGCGGTGAAGGACGACGAATGCCTAGTGCTCAGTCCTTCTCGAGTTCGACGCCGACCAGTGCCGCGTTGCCCCGGCTGTCGACACGGACGGTGGCGATGGTCTCGCCATCCCGCACGGCCCGCTCGAGCCCGGCGGCCTTGTTCTGCGGCAGGAACCAGTTCTCGATGCCGCACCGGAGCTGCCAGTCGGAGTCGTTGCACTTCAGGTAGAGGCCACTCGTCGGTCGAGTCCGTTGGATCGTGTCGCCGACCCATACGTCACCCTCGCGCCGCAGCGGAACCCAGCCATCCCCGCGCTCCTCGTCAGGGACAATCTCGACGGGCTCTTCGGCCTCGGTGGGCTCCGTGATCGCTTCGGTGGCGAACTGCTGCTGGCCCGGGAGGTCGGGGTAGCCCAGCACGACATACGCCCCGCGGAACGGGTCGATCGGGTCAACGGGCGCGACGCGCAGGCGCACCTCGTCCCCGGTGAGCCGAGCCGACAGCGGCGACCACACGGCAACCAGGACGAGGAGGAACTGCACGACCACCACGCCGAGCACGAGGGTGCGGCGTCGGCTCGTGTCAGGACCGCTGGGTGTCTGTGTCGCCGTCAGCGTCGTCATGACGCCACCTCCTTCGCCTCACGGACCAGTCGTCGACGGCCACGATCGGCCAGGACTCCCGTGCCGAGGAGCACGGCGCCGACGACGAGGAACAACGTCGCACCGGACAGGATCGGCGCGAAGACCGCGAACGCCTGCACGGTCACGAACACGACGAGGGCTGCGGTGGCGAGCAGCGTCAGTCGGCTCGTGTCCCGCATCCCGCCGAGCACCGCATAGCCACTCGCGACGACGAGATAGGCCGCCACGGCGAGGAAGGCGCGGAACCATGCCCCCGTCGAGAGGTCGGCCGTTCCGCCCACTGCGGAGCTGTCGTAGCGCCACAACCCCAACCCGAGACTCAGTGCCAGACCCAGTGCGGCGAGACCGACCTCGAACCGGTCGGTGCGACTGCCGCCCAGCGCGGCAGCGGCACCGAGCGCCACCGCGAGCGCGAGCCCCACCCACAGCTGCCACGGCCGCCCGTCGGTTCCCCAGTCCCACGGCAGCGCGGCCAGGAACAGGGCGACGAGGACGAGCGCAGCCCCGACCTCGCGCCACGGGGTGGTGAAATCGGGACGCCAGCGAAGCGCGTGCAGCACGCCCACTGCCACGGCCGCGAGACCGGCGGCGGCGATGGCGCTCGAGACGGAGAAGGCGTTGTTGGCGGAGTCCCCGACCTGCCAGACGAACCAGACGGCGACCAGGATCACGCCGAGAGTGAGCGGCGCGAGGCCGCGAACGGCATACGCCCAGAGCAGTGCACCGATCCCCCACACGCCGACGAGGAGCGGCTCATAGGCGGGGACCTGCAGACTCTGCGCCGCCTGGAAGACGACCGCGCCGAACGCGGCGGCCGCGAGGAGTCGAACGGCCCCGACCACGGGTGATGCGACATCGCCCTCGCGGTCCCGGCGAGTGGCAAGCACCTCGGCAGCGGCCACGAGTCCGAGCCAGATCACCACCATGAGAGCGAAGCGAGTCAGGGGCGACATGGCGTCCAGGTTCGAGGCGACGAACCAGATCAGGCCCAACCCGAAGAAGCACGCGCCGAGGGTGAGGACGATGCGCGCGAGCGTGATCTTCCGGACGGCGACATAGCGTCCGCGGATCGCACCCAGAGTCGCTTCGTCGATGAGCCCTTCGGCACGCCATGCGCGCAGTTCGGTCTCCAACCACTGGAGCTGCGCAGGGCTCGCGCCGTGCATGCTCGGGCCGGGTCCGGGCTGGCCGGGTGGGGCGGGCGGAGCGGTGGGATGCGCTGACATCGCGACCTCCTCGGTCGAAGGGGCACCGTGCACCGGTGCTGAGCACAGCGTCCACCTCCCCCGCCTGCTCGCGCCATGAGCACGCGCACTCATCACCATGTGCACGGATGAGACAGACGAATGCCCCGTATGCCGGGTGAGCGGCACACGGGGCATGGTCGCGTTGCGTGGGTGGTCGCCTCAGCCGAGGTTGACGGTCCCGCCACTCTCGGGGCGCGGGGTCGTCGTGTCCGGAGCGGTCGTGTCCGGGGCGGTCGTGTCCGGCGCATCGCTCGGCGCCGTGGGGTCCGGCTGGGAGGCGTCCTGCGGGGGCTGCGGGTCGCCCGTACCGGGTGCCGGGTTGGGAGCCGGGACGTCAGCCGGTTGAGCGGGAGTCTGCGGCTCGGCGGGCATCGTCGGCTCGCTCGGCGTGGTCGGCGTTGCGCCCGGGTCAGCCGGCGGCGCACTCGGGTCGGCCGGAGGCGCGCCGGGGTCGGCGGGAGGGGTCGGGGCAGGTGCCGGGGCGGGTGCTGGCTCTGCCGGAGGCGTCGGAGCCGGGGCCGGTTCTGCCGGAGGCGCCGGAGTCGGACTCGGCGATGGGGCAGGCTCGGACGGAGTCGGAGCGGGCGCGGGGTCAGTCGGGTTGGGTGCCGACGGCGGGGTACCGGGAGGTGCTGGCTCGCCGGGCGTGGTCGTGCCCTCTGTCGTCTCCGCGGGGAGGCCCAGTTGCTGCTCCACGAAGTCGCCGCCCTTGTCGATGACCTCTGAGAACTTGCCGCCCGTTCGCTCGTCGATGAGGTCCTCGACCTTGTCGATGGCGCTGCGGGCCGTGTCCGGGTTGTCCTTGGCGAGATCCTTGGCCTTGTTCAGGGCCTCGTCGCCACTGATCGGCTGCTTCTGGTCACTCATGGTGAATCACTCCCACACGCTCGGGTACGGATGAGTCCAAATTAACCACGAGCCCGCGCTCAGGTGGGGCTTGGCTCCCGCCCTGTCTGAGTGCTCAGATGCCCGTCGTGTGGAGGCGACGCGCCGCCTCGGCGATCGACCCGGACAGCGACGGATAGACCGTGAACGTGCTCGCGACCTGGTCGACGTTGAGTCGGTGGTGGACGGCAAGTGTCACGGGGAAGATCAGCTCGGACGCCCGTGGCGCCACGACGACGCCGCCGATGACGGCACCCGAACCCTTCTGCGCGAACAGCTTGACGAACCCGTCCTCGATCCCGGACATCTTGGCGCGAGGGTTGCGCGAGAGGGGAAGCATGACGACGTCCGCGTCGACCGTGCCCTCGTCGAGCACCTTCTGCGAGATGCCGACGGTGGCGATCTCGGGGTCGGTGAAGATGTTGGCCGAGACGACGCCGAGCTGGAGCGGGGCAACGGCGTCACCGAGGGCGTGCGACATGGCGATGCGTCCCTGCATCGCGGCCACGGACGCGAGGGGCAGGACGCCGGTGCAGTCGCCCGCGGCATACACGCCTCTCACGGACGTGCGCGAGACCCGGTCCACGGCGATGTGACCGGACGGCGAGAGCTCGACGCCGACCTCTTCGAGGCCCATCCCGGCGGTCTGCGGGATCGAGCCGACGGCCAGCAGCGCGTGCGACCCCTCGACCTCGCGCCCGTCCTCGAGCCGGACGACGACACCGTCGCCCCGACGCTCCACCCCGGCCATGCGCGAACGTCCCAGGACTTCCATGCCACGGCGCTTGAAGACGTCCTCGATGACCGTGGCCGCGTCCGGGTCCTCACCCGGGAGGACACGGTCGCGCGAGGAGACGAGGACGACCTCGGATCCCAGGCCCAGATAGGCCTGAGCCAGCTCGGCGCCCGTGACGCCGGAGCCGACGACGATGAGGCGTTCGGGCAGGGCCTCGAGTTCATAGATCTGCTGCCACGTGAGGATGCGCTCGCCGTCGGGCTGGGCGGTGTCCATCACGCGGGGTGACGCCCCGGTCGCGATGAGGATGACGTCGGCATCGACGTTCTCCGTGCCGCCGTCGGCCAGCGTTGCCTCGACGCGCGTCGCCGACACGAGGCGCCCGGTGCCGCGCAGGACGCGCACGCCGACCTCCTCGACCCGCACCGTGATGTCGTGGCTCTGCGCAGCGGCGAGGTCCTTGACGCGGGAGTTGACCTCGGCGAGTTCGGCCTTGGCGTCGCTCACCTCGTCACCCTCCCCGTCCTCGAGGTGCACGCCGAGGTGGGCCGCCGTCTCGAACTCCGACATGTAGTCGGCCGTCGAGATCAGGGTCTTGGACGGAACGCAGTCGGTGAGCACGGCTGCTCCTCCGAGACCGTCGCGGTCGACGATCGTGACGTCGCCGCCGAGTTGCGCCGCGACCAGCGCGGCCTCATATCCGCCCGGGCCGCCGCCGACAATGACCACTCGTGTCGTTCGCGCATTCACGCGGCCAATCCAACCATGCGGCGGTTACCCTCCTTCCGTGACCGAGAACACAGGCTCCGCCGAACCCAGTTCGTCCTCGCTCGACCTCGCCGACCCGGCGACCGACCCGTTCGCGGTGGCCGAAGCGGCTGCTGCGGTGATCCGTGAGCGCACCGGAGTCGAGTCCCACGACGTCGCCCTCGTCCTCGGATCGGGCTGGGGCCAGACCGGTGACCTCATCGGCGAGACCCTCGCGGAGATCGACAACACGGACGTGCCCGGCTTCGCCAAGGCTGCGGTCGAGGGCCACTCCGGCACGATGCGCTCGGTCGCGATCGGCGACACCGGCCGCCGTGCCCTCGTCTACGGCACCCGCACCCACTTCTACGAGGGCAAGGGCGTGCGCGCCGTCGTGCACACGGTCCGCACCGCGGCCGCCCTCGGCTGCCGCACGATCGTCCTCACGAACGGCTGCGGTGGTCTCCGAGAGGAATGGATCCCCGGGACCGTCGTCCTCATCCGCGACCACATCAACCTCGCGAACCAGTCGCCCATCGAGGGCGCGAACTTCGTCGACCTCACCGACGTCTACTCCCCCCGACTGCGTGACCTGGCCCGTGAGGTCGACCCCGACCTCGACGAGGGGGTCTACGTCCAGTTCCGGGGCCCGCACTACGAGACGCCCGCCGAGGTGCAGATGGCCAAGATTCTGGGCGGCGACCTCGTCGGCATGTCGACGTCGCTCGAGGCCATCGCCGCCCGCCAGAGCGGCATGGAGGTTCTCGGCATCTCGCTCGTGACCAACCCTGCCGCCGGCATCTCCAAGACACCGCTCAACCACGAAGAGGTCATCGCGGCAGGCAAGGAGGCCGCAGAGCGCTGCGGCAAGCTCCTCGCCGCCGTCGTCGCCAAGATCTGAGGGGAAACCATGACGTATGCCGGCCGCCACGAGTCCGCGGACGACTCACCTTCCAGCATCGAGTCCCACGCCGGCGAACTGCTCGACGCGGCCCAGGCCTGGGTCGACGACGACCCGGACAAGGCCACTCGCGCCGAGCTCAAGAAGGTCCTGAAGGCAGCCCGGGGCGGCGATGACTCAGCGCTGGCCGATCTCGCGGACCGCTTCTCCGGGATGCTCGAGTTCGGGACGGCCGGCCTGCGCGGGGCGCTCGGCGCCGGTCCGAACCGGATGAACCGCTCAGTCGTCATTCGAGCGGCAGCCGGCCTCACGGCATACCTGAAGAAAACAACGGAACCCGGACCCTTCGTCGTCATCGGGTTCGACGCACGCACGAACTCCGATGTCTTCGCTCGCGACACGGCTTCGGTCGTTGTCGGCGCCGGTGGGCGCGCGGCGATCCTGCCGCGGCCGCTGCCGACGCCCGTTCTCGCGTATGCGATTCGCCACCTCGGCGCCGACGCCGGCGTGATGGTCACGGCGAGCCACAACCCGCCGCAGGACAACGGCTACAAGGTCTATCTCGGGGACGGCTCGCAGATCGTCACCCCGTCCGATGTCGAGATCGCGGGCGAGATCGCGCGCATCGACCACGTCGCCGACGTTCCCCGGCCCGATGACGGGTGGGAGACCCTCGGTGAAGAGGTCCTCGAGAACTACCTCTCGAAGGTGACCGGGGTGGTGTCCGAGGACTCGCCTCGCGACCTTGTCGTGGTGCACACGGCGTTGCACGGGGTGGGCTCGGAGACCGTCGCTCGCGCGTTCGAGGCGGCTGGTTATGACGCACCGCTGCCCGTTCCCAGTCAGGCACAACCGGATCCGGCGTTCCCGACGGTGTCGTTCCCGAACCCCGAGGAGCCGGGCGCGATGGACGCTGCGCTCGAACTCGCGGAGCAGACCGGGCCCGACGTCGTCATCGCCAACGACCCGGACGCGGACCGCTGCGCCGTCGCCGTGCCGGGTCCCGGTGGGTGGCGGATGCTGCGCGGCGACGAGGTCGGGGTGCTGCTCGGGGCGCACCTGCTCGATCGCGGCGTCGCCGAGGGGGGCGTCTTCGCGAACTCGATCGTGTCGTCGCGGATGCTGGCCACTGTCTGTGCTTCTCGCGGCGTGGCCCACGAGGAGACGCTCACGGGGTTCAAGTGGATCTCGCGCGTGGACGGGCTGCTCTATGGCTACGAGGAGGCGCTCGGCTACTGCGTCGACCCGGAGCGGGTGGCCGACAAGGACGGTGTGTCCGCCGCACTCGTCGTCGCCGAGATCGCCGCGTCGTTGAAGGCCGAAGGTCGGTCGATCTCCGACCGGTTGGACGAGCTCGCCGTGGAGCACGGGGTGCATGCGACCGACTCGTTCTCGGTGCGCGTGGAGGACCTCGCGTTGATCGACCAGATCATGGCGAAGCTGCGGTCCGAACCACTGACCACCATTGCGGGAGTGGAGGTTTCGCGCGTCGATGACCTCGCCGAGGGTGACGGCGGGCTGCCGCCGACCGAGGGGCTGCGCTATTTCCTCGCCGACGAGTCGAGGGTGATCGTGCGTCCGTCGGGGACGGAACCGAAGCTCAAGGTCTATCTCGAGGTCATCGAGGCTGTCGCTGATTCTGACGACCTCGCGGGGGCGCGTTCACGAGCTGCTGATCGCCTGGCCGCGGTCCGGGAGGACCTCGAGGCCGCCACGACGGTCTGACCGACGGGCCACCCACCACATTCCGGCCAGCCCGGCTGCCGTCAGGAGGGTGGCGGCGGCGAGGTCGGACCAGCGTTGCGCGTGGCCGCCCATCCCCGTGCCGAACCACCAGCCAGCCACCCAGGGCTCCAGGACGGCACCGGTCGGGACGACGAGGCTCGCGAGCAGCCCCCAGCGAGAACGCCGGGGAGCGTGGGGGGCTCGGAGCGTGTGCCCAACCGAGGAATTCGGTGACTTTGGCACGGCTGCACCGATGAGACCCAGCGGCGCACCCGTGACGGCGGCTGCCACGAACCAGAACACGTTGGACGAGAACGACTCGGGCGGCATCAGCCCGGTCAGCTCACCCACTCCGTAGTGCACGACCAGAGCGCCCGATCCCGCCAGGAGACCCGCGATCGCAGCCTGCAGGCGGCCGCGGACGAGCCAGCCTGCCAGGACTGACACTCCGGCCCAGGCCGTCCCCGCGTTGAGCAGCAGGCTCACGGTGCGACGCACTGCGAAGAGCGTCTGGTCCTCACCGCTCAGCTGGGCAATGGTCGTGATGTTGCTGAGGAGCGAAGCCACGCCGAGCACGACGACTGCCAGCATCGTCCAGCGCCACCCTCGAGTCTGCTCCCCCATCACCGGGGCAGCCTACGAGAGAGGCAGTCCGGGCGACGACGGCCCCGACTCCTCCCCCTCTACCAGGATCTTGAGGTTCGCCAGCTCTTTGCGCGCCTCGCGCGGACTGAGGATGGCCGCCTCCACGAGCGCGCCCACCGGCGCGAGTCGTGGACGCCAGTGCGTGGTCGCCCGGACGACGAGATCGGTCCCACCACCGCGCTCGGTGAGGACCGAGGTCACGTCAAATGCGAGCCCGAAGTACGCCTCGGTCCGGGTCACCAGCTCTCGGGGTGGGTCCGAGCTCACGACCGTCGTCCGGGCCCTCAAGGGACCGCGCCGCGAGGTGTACCCCGAACCTCGACTTCCAGGGGGACCCGTCAGGTCACCGACGACGGGTCTGCCGGTCTGCCATTCGGGCAGCCGGGCCGGGTCGACATAAACGCTCCAGACCCGATTCGGAGCGGCCTGAATCCACACCGAGTACTCACGTTCGCCCATCCGTGCCTCCTGGCGGCCGCCGCACTCTCGAAGCGTACGACCGCAGCCACGCCAAGGGAGGGCAGACTGGGGCCATGGCGTTCCACGAATCGTGGATCGAGAAGCAGATCCGTGAGGCCCAGGAGCGGGGCGAGTTCGACAACCTGTCCGGCGCTGGGAAGCCGCTGCGCGGACTCGACGACCCGGACCCCGACTGGTGGGTCAAGAAGATGATGGCGCGCGAGGGCCTCGATGCGTCGGACGCACTTCCTCCCGTGATGCTGTTGCGTCGCGAGCGAGCCACGTTCCCGGAGTCCCTCGTCGACGTGAGGTCCGAGGAGGGGGTTCGCGAGATCCTGCGCGACTACAACGCTCGCGTCATCGAGGACCGCCGACGCCCGGCCCTCGGCAAGAACTCCCCCGTGTGGGCCGCGACGGTCGACGTCGACGAGATGGTCGAGCAGTGGCGGACCCTTCGCTCAGAACGGTTCGCGAACCGCGGGGTTGCTCCCGAACCTGTTCGATCCGGTTCAGGAGCCACCGCAGGGGTCGCGAACCGAAATGGGCAGGGAAGGCGCTGGTGGCGGCGGGTCTGGGGCGGACGGCATACGGGGAAGGCGTGAACCGGAGACTCAGGTGAGGTGGCGCGAGAACCAGGCGTGGCGCGTGACTTCGTACTCGACCTCAGGACCGTCCTCGCCAACCCAGGAACGCATGCGCGTCATCCCTGCTGACCGCATGACGCCCTGAGAGCCGACGTTGTCGCGCATCGCGTGGGCGATCACCCGTCGCAGGCAGAGGTCGTCGAAGCCGTGGGTGAGGAGAGCAAGGGCGCCTTCCGTGGCAAGTCCCTGCCGCCAGAAGCGGGTGTGCAGCCGGTAGCCGAACTCGGCGACACCGGGCGACGTCCGCCAGTCCGGCTGGTCGGATCCATGGGGCGGGGCGAGGCACCACCAGCCCACGAACGGCCGGTCGGGCTCGCCGTGCAGAAAGCCGACCCAGAAGCCGAGACCGTCGACCTGGCGACCGCGGTCAAGCCGTTGGGCGTGGGATTCACGAACCTCGTCGGCCGTGCGCGCCCTGCCCCAGACGTAGTGGGTGACCTCGGGGTCGGCGTCGAGGCCGATCTCCTCGTCGAGATGCTCGTCGGCGAGCGGGATGAGCTCGAGTCGTTCGGTGAGCACTCTCTGCTGGGGCACATCTCGATGGTGCGGTCGTTCTGAGCAGCGCGCGACCCAATTTCGCACCCGGTCGCGGCCGGTCGGGGGTTCTGTGACGGGTCGGGGCCTCCAGAACCCCCGACCCGTCACAGGACCCCCGACTCGTCGCACCCCGGGCCCTCGGAGCGAGGAACCGGCAGCATGTCGGCGCGCGGATAGACTCTGGGAGTGAGCACCACCACAGACACGGCCATTGACGCCACGGCACGGGCACGGGACCTGCTCGGCGTCACCCGACTGACCAACCAGGCCCTGACCACGTGGCTCCACGGCCTGCCCGGCGTCGACCAGGTGGGCTGCGAGGCCCGCGCCGCGGCACTCGGCACCCGCTCGATCAAGACCACGAGCAAGAAGTGGGCCATCGACCTCGCGATCTCGATGATCGACCTCACGACCCTCGAGGGTGCGGACACCCCGGGCCGCGTCCGCGGCCTCGCCGCCAAGGCCCTGGTCCCCGACCCGAGCGACCTGAGCACCCCGCGCCCGGCCGCCGTCTGCGTCTACGGCGACATGGTGGAGACCGCCAAGAAAGCCCTCGGGCCGGACTCCGGCGTCAAGGTCGCCGCCGTCGCCACCGCGTTCCCCAGCGGTCGCGCGAGCATGGCGGTCAAGCTCGCCGACACCCGTGACGCCGTCAAGGCAGGGGCAGACGAGATCGACATGGTCATCGACCGTGGTGCGTTCCTGTCCGGCGACTACCTCACGGTGTTCAACCAGATCGCCGAGGTCAAGAAGGCGTGCGGCGACGCCCGACTCAAGGTCATCATGGAGACCGGCGAACTCGTCACCTATGACAACGTCCGTCGGGCAAGCTGGCTGAGCATGCTGGCCGGCGGCGACTTCATCAAGACGAGCACCGGCAAGATCCAGCCCGCCGCCACCCTCCCTGTCACCCTGATCATGCTCGAGGCGGTCCGCGACTGGCGCGTCCTCACCGGAGAGATGGTGGGCGTCAAGCCTGCCGGGGGCATCAAGACGAGCAAGGACGCCATCAAGTTCCTCGTCACCGTGAGTGAGGTCGCCGGTGACGACTGGCTCGACAACCACTGGTTCCGCTTCGGCGCGAGCAGCCTGCTCAACGACCTGCTGCTCCAGCGCCAGCGCATGACCACGGGTGCCTACTCCGGCGCCAACTACATCGCCGACGACTCCCCCTCCACGGCCTACTGAGCACCACGAAGCAAGGACAGCACTGATGTCAAAGTTCGAGTACGCACCGGCCCCCGAGTCCCGCGCGATCGTCGACCTCCAGACGAGCTACGGCCTCTTCATCAACGGCGAGTTCGTCGACGGCAGCGGCGACGCCTTCAAGTCGATCAGCCCCGCCACCGAGGAGGTCCTCGCCGAGGTCTCCGAGGCGAGCGAAGCGGACGTCGACGCGGCAGTCAAGGCTGCGCGGACGGCATACACGCGGGTCTGGTCCAAGATGAGCGGCGCGGACCGCGGCAAGTACCTCTATCGCATCGCCCGCATCCTCCAGGAACGCGCGCGCGAGTTCGCGGTCCTCGAGAGCCTCGACAACGGCAAGCCGATCAAGGAGAGCCGCGACGTCGACATCCCGCTCGCGGCGGCGCACTTCTTCTACAACGCAGGCTGGGCCGACAAGCTCGACTTCGCCTCGCTCGGACCCAACCCGCGCCCCCACGGCGTCGTCGGCCAGATCATCCCGTGGAACTTTCCGATGCTCATGCTCGCGTGGAAGATCGCCCCGGCGCTGGCCACCGGCAACACTGTCGTCCTCAAGCCGGCCGAGACCACGCCGCTCACCGCACTCCTCTTCGCCGAGGTGTGCCAGCAGGCCGATCTGCCCCCGGGTGTCGTCAACATCGTCACCGGAGCCGGCACGACCGGTCAGGCCATCGTCGACCACACGGGCATCGACAAGCTCGCCTTCACCGGCAGCACCGGTGTCGGCAAGATGATCGCCCGCGCCATCGCCGGTACCCGCAAGAAGGCCACCCTCGAGCTCGGTGGCAAGGCCGCCAACATCGTCTTCGACGACGCCCCCATCGACCAGGCCGTCGAGGGCATCGTCAACGGCATCTTCTTCAACCAGGGCCATGTCTGCTGCGCCGGCTCCCGCCTCCTCGTGCAGGAGTCGATCGCCGACGAGGTCGACCGCCGCCTCAAGCGCCGCCTCGAGACCCTGCGCGTCGGCGACCCGCTCGACAAGAACACCGACGTCGGCGCCATCAACAGCCGCGCCCAGCTCGACCGGATCGTCGCGCTGACCGACGCCGGCGAGTCCGAGGGCGCCGAGCGCTGGGACAACGGCTGCCCGCTCCCCGACAAGGGCTTCTGGTTCAGGCCGACCGTGTTCACCGGCGTGACGCAGACGCACCGCATCGCGCGGGAGGAGATCTTCGGACCGGTCCTGTCGGTGCTCACCTTCCGCACGCCGCAGGAAGCCGTCGCCAAGGCGAACAACACGCCCTACGGCCTGTCCGCAGGCATCTGGACCGAGAAGGGCTCGCGCATCCTCTGGATGGCGGACCAGCTCAAGGCCGGTGTCGTGTGGGCCAACACGTTCAACAAGTTCGACCCGACGAGCCCGTTCGGCGGATACAAGGAGTCCGGATACGGCCGCGAGGGCGGTCGCCACGGACTCGAGCCCTACGTGAAGACCGGAGCGTGAGGCCGACCATGAGTCGCGTCGATGTCAAGAAGACCTACAAGCTCTACATCGGGGGCAAGTTCCCTCGCAGTGAGAGCGGCCGTTCCTACGAGGTGTATGCCGCACCTTCGGGCCGATCTCGTTCTGCCGCACCAAAATTCCTCGCCAACGCGGCTCTGGGTTCGCGCAAGGACGCGCGCGACGCGGTGACCGCAGCGCGAGCCGCGCAGCCCGGCTGGGCCAGCGCGACGGCATACAACCGCGGTCAGGTGCTCTATCGCGTCGCCGAGGTCATGGAGTCGCGTCGACCCCAGCTCGTGCAGGAGGTGCGTGACGCCGAGGGCCTCACGCCCGCCGCAGCCGAATCCGTTGTCTCGCAGGCGATTGACCGCTGGGTTTGGTATGCCGGGTGGTCCGACAAGTACGTCCAGGTCCTCGGCGGGCTCAACCCCGTCGCGGGTCCGTACTTCAACATCTCCGCGTCCGAACCGACCGGTGTCGTGGCGGTCCTCGCCCCCCAGGAGTCGAGCCTGCTCGGCCTCGTCTCGGTCATCGCGCCGGTCATCGTCTCGGGCAACGCCGTCGTCGTCGTGACGAGCGCCGAGCGTCCGCTGCCCGCGATCACGCTGTCCGAGTGCCTCGCCACCTCCGACGTGCCTGGTGGCGTCGTCAACATCATCACGGGCAAGGCGGCCGAGATCGCACCGTGGCTCGCCAGCCACCGTGACGTCAACGCCATCGACCTCGCCGGCGCAGCCGGAGCCGACGGAGTCGACTGGGGCGCCCTCGAGGAGGCCAGCGCCGACAACATCAAGCGGGTGCTCCGCCCGGCCGGCGATGGCGCCGATGCGGTCGAGCCCGACTGGACGCAGACCCCCGACCTGTCCCGACTCACCGCCTTCCTCGAGACCAAGACGGTCTGGCACCCCAAGGGCCGGTGAGTCCGGCCCCAACCGGCCGGGCACGCGTCGTCGTCCTGGCCGGACCGAGTGGTGCCGGGAAGTCGCGCCTGGCCGAGCGGCTGCACCTGCACCACGGCTGGCCGATCGTCCGGCTCGACGACTTCTATCGGGATCTCGATGACCCGTCGATGCCCCGCAGCGAAGAACTCGGGATGATCGACTGGGACCACCCGGCCTCGTGGAACGAGTCGGCGGCGGTGGCCTCCCTGGTCGAACTCATCGACACGGGCTCGACGTCGACACCTGTCTATGACCTGTCGCAGAGCCGAGCGGTCGGTTCGACCACGGTGACAGTTGGATCGGATGACCTCGTCCTCGCCGAGGGGATCTTCGCGGCCGAGGTCATCGCGGCCCTGCGTCAGGCCGGGATCCTGCACAGCGCCTGGTGCATCCACCACCGGCCGTTCGTGACGTTCGTGCGCCGCCTGGCTCGCGACCTCAAGGAGCGCCGCAAGCCGCCGATGGTGCTCCTGCGTCGAGGGCTGGCACTCATGCGCGACGAACCCGAGGTCGTGAGGCGTCAGGTCGCCCTCGGCGCAGTCGCCGCTCGCGCGAAGGAAGTGGAAGCCCGCTTGGCTGCCGAGTCGCGTTAGCGGGCTGGCGGGCGAGCGGGTCGGCGGAAGTCTCCCGAGCGGATTCGATCCAATACCCGGCCGGAGGCCAGTTCCGACCGCTCGAACTGGTGGGTGCGATAGAACTCCAGCAACGCGGCGACGAGGGCCGGATCCGAAGGGAGCTCGGAGGCGGGAAAGCGGGCGCTGATCCCGCCATATCCCAGGAGATCCACGGTCATACCTCCGTTCCCCACTCCGAAGCCGAGCACATCCCCCCAGCTGAACGACGTCGTCGATCCGGCGCGCAGCGTGGAAAAGCCATCACGCCTCAGCATCACGGCATCCGGAGGGCGGTGGCCCGAGAGGAATCGCGCCGCGAACCAAGTTGTCGCGAGCGCGAACCCCACAAGGATGACGATCGGGCCGACGGTCTGAGGATCGCTGTCCACGGGGCCGAGGAGCAGGATCGCACCCCCGACCACCCCCATCCACAGGAACGCCGCGGTGGCGACTTCAGCCCACCTCACCCACGGGGAACCCACCACCTCGAGCGCGTCGTCGTGGGCACGAACCCGCAGCTTTCCGCGCTTGGTCGGCAGCGCGCCCATGAGGAATGTTCCTCCGACCAGGACCATGAGCAGGGTGAGCGCGACGAACATGACCGCCCACGTCGGCTGGTCGGTCTGCATCGCCACCATGCTCATCCCCACGCCGGCCAAGGCGCCGGTGCCGATACCTCCGACGACGAGCACGGGACCCACTCGTGGCTGCGGCCCGCTGTCCAGCGTGACCTCCACGACGTCAGCGGCCGTTGTCGAAGACACTCCCCCGATGTTCACCCGAGCAACCCTA
The DNA here is from genome assembly GCF_000768705.1 of Knoellia sinensis KCTC 19936. GTDB lineage: Bacteria > Actinomycetota > Actinomycetes > Actinomycetales > Dermatophilaceae > Knoellia > Knoellia sinensis. The sequence goes on along the minus strand of NZ_AVPJ01000019.1, from coordinate 6,200 downwards.
TGGGAGTGCAACAGGTCTCTCGGTTAGGGTTTCGACAGTCAACGCCACGGGGAGAAGCACAGCATGAGCGAGCAGGGTTGGACCGCCCCCGGAGGCACGTCTGGGCTTCCTGAGCAGGACCCGTATGCCGGCCGCCCCGGTCCCGCTCCTGCGGCACCTCCGGTCCCGCCCCAGTACGCACCGGGGTATCCAGCGGGCCCGGTGCCGGGCAACGCCCCTGGCTACCCGCCTGGCTATCCCCAGCAGGCCATGCGCATGGACTTCCGGCCCGGAATCATTCCGCTCCGCCCGCTGAAGATGGATGACGTCTTCGGTGGCGTCTTCCGGGCCGTTCGCGGCAACGTCGGGGCCACGGTCGGTCTCGCCGCCCTGACCTCGATGCTGTTCCTCGTGCCGTTCACGGCGCTGGGCGCGTGGGTGTCGAGCCAGGAACCATCGGTCTCGATCGAGGATTCGGTCGCGGCCGGAACCTCGTCAGGGATGTTCGGCACCCTCGGCTCGATGCTCCCCTCGATCGGGTCGTGGTTCTCCACCATCCTGCTCGCCGGCTTCCTCGCCTACGTCATCGGCCAGGCCGTTCTCGGTCGCAAGGTCACGGCGGGTGAGACGTGGAACGGCACGAAGCCGCGCATCGGTGCCTTGATCGTGGCCACGCTGCTGAACTCGGCGATCATCATCCTGTCGATGGCCGCCATCATCACCCTGCCCATCGTGCTGCTCGTCGCCGCCGACCGTTCCGGCAGCGACGGAATGATGGTCGCCGGAGTCATCGCCATCATCGTCGGCGTCGTGCTCGCGATTGCAGCGTTGCTGTTCCTCTGGACGCGTCTGGCGTTCGTGACCTCCTCGGTGGTCCTTGAGCACCTCCGCGTCGGCAAGGCCTTCGCCCGCTCCTGGCAACTCACCGGTGGGTCGCCGTTCTGGCGGCTGCTCGGTATCCGCCTGCTCGCCGCCATTGCCATCGGCATCGTCGCTTCGCTCATCACCGCCCCGCTCGCCATCATCGGCATGGCGCTGCTGTTCACCGGCATCCCGCTCGACCAGGTCTACATCTGGCAGGCCGTCATCACCGGCGTCAGCGGCGTCATCGGTGGTGCCATCACCACACCGATCACGGCCGGGCTCGACGCCCTGCTCTATGTCGACCAGCGCATCCGCCGCGAGGGTCTCGACATGCACCTCATCCAGACCGCCCAGGGCGCAGCCCCGCCACCCTGGCCTCGCGCTGACGCATGACCCCGCTCGACACACCCCCGCTCGACCCGTCGCGCAGTGAGGGCCGACGCTGGCTCGAGGACGAACTCGCCAAGGCGAAGTACGACGTCGAGCCGAGCCTCTGGGACCGCTTCGTCGAATGGCTCCTCGGGCTGTTCGACACAACCGGCCCCGGGCTTCCCGGCTGGGTCTTCGGCCTCGTGCTCGTGCTCGCCCTGGCACTCGTGGCCCTGATCGCGGGGGCACTCCTCCGGCCCGAGGCACGGGCGAGACGGACCGCGACCGACCACGGAGTCCTCGATGAACGAGGAGTCGACGCGACGGCATACCGCAATCGCGCGAAACGTGCTCTGCGAGAACGGGACTGGGACACAGCGGTTCTCGACGGCTATCGCGCCATCGTCGCGTCCTCGGTGGAACGGACGATCCTTGACGAGCTGCCAGGGCGGACCGCCCACGAGGCCTCCCTTGAGCTGTCCCGCGCTTTCCCCGCGGACGGCGCCGGGGTGCGAGCGGGTGCCGACCGCTTCGATGCCGTGCGCTACGGCCACGACGCGGCCAGCGAGGAGGACGCGCGCGCCATGCTCGCGCTCGACGACCGCTTGGGCGCCAGTCGGCCCGATCTTGCATCGGCCGGGGGTGCCGCGTGAACACGATCTCTCGCTGGCGCCGCACCGGTGTCTGGGCGCTCGTGATCGCCATGGGGGTCGCCGCACTGGCTGCGATCGCGATCGCGACGACGCCTCCAGGCGACGCCATGGACCCCGAGGGCCTGGGACCCGGTGGTGGCGCAGCACTGGTCGCCGTCCTCGAACAGAACGGTGTGGACGTCGAGACCTTCGACTCCATCGACGGCGTGCGCGACGCGCTCCGTGAGCAGGACGACGACACCACCGTGGTCGTCGCCAACACGAGCAACCTAGGGACCGGATCGGCAGCGACCCTGCGCCAGGAAGCCTTGGGCGTGGACCGGATGGTGGTCCTCTCCCCCACCACCGCGCAGCTGCGGGCGCTGCGCGCCGACGCGACCGCGCTGCCCATCGGAGCGGCCGTGCAGGTCGACAGCCGGTGCAACATCGGCCCGGTCGATGAAGGCGACTCCCTCATCGGTATCGACAAGCGCTACGAGCCCGGGGGCGGGGCGGAGGACGTCACCACCTGCTTCCCCCTGACGATCCAGTCCGCTGACGGGGACGCCGAGGGCGAAGGCGCGGGCGAGCACGGCGCCGGGCTCCTCGACCTGCCCTCCACGTCGGGACACCCGGACCTGACCATCGTCGGAAGCACGGCCGGCTTCTCCAACGGTGTCATCACCGAGGAGGACAACGCGGCGATCGCCCTGCGGCTGTTGGGCGGGTCGCCGCGCCTCGTCTGGTACCAGCCCGACATCGCCGACCTCGTGGACGGCGGGTCGGGCGAGGATGCCGGACTTCTGCCTGCGTGGCTTCTGCCGTCGCTTGCCCTCGTCGCCATGGGTCTGGTCATGCTGGCCCTGATCCGCGGCCGCCGTCTCGGTCGGCTCGTGCGCGAACCCCTGCCCGTCGTCGTCCGAGCCGTCGAGACGACCGAGGCGCGCGGGCGCCTCTACCGTCGCGCCCAGGATCGCCCCCGAGCCGCTGCGGTGCTCCGCCTCGCCACCATCGACCGTTTGCGAGCGCGCCTCGGACTGCGACGCGGAGACTCGCTCGAGACCGTGGCGCGTGCCATCGCGGCCGCCACCGGTCGACCCGTCCGCGAGGTGCTCGATCTCGTCGCCGGCCCCCCACCCACTGATGACGCCGCACTCGTGCGGCTCGCCCAGGACCTGTCCGACCTCGAGGAGAAGGCTCACCGCCCATGACCGAGAACCCCGTCACCCAGACCACACCGACGCCCGCGCCGCAGCCCGTCGCCCCCGAGGCCCGCGACGCGCTCCTGCGCGTGCGCGCCGAGGTCGCGAAGGCCGTCGTCGGGCAGGACGCCGCCGTCACCGGGCTGCTCGTTGCCCTCCTGTCGCGCGGGCACATCCTTCTCGAGGGCGTACCGGGTGTCGCGAAGACGCTGCTCGTCCGGTCGCTGTCACAGGCGCTCGACGTGCAGACCAAGCGGGTTCAGTTCACCCCGGACCTCATGCCCGGTGACCTCACAGGGTCGCTGATCTTCGACGCCCGCACGAGTGACTTCACCTTCCGCCACGGGCCGGTCTTCACCAACATCCTGCTCGCCGACGAGATCAACCGGACGCCCCCCAAGACGCAGTCGGCCCTGCTCGAGGCCATGGAGGAGCGGCAGGTGAGCATCGACGGTGCACCGCACCCGCTCCCCGCGCCGTTCATGGTCGCGGCGACGCAGAACCCGGTCGAGTACGAAGGCACCTATCCGCTCCCCGAGGCCCAGCTCGACCGGTTCCTCCTCAAGGTGACCCTGCCCCTCCCGCCCCGCGCCGACGAGGTCGCAGTCCTGCGCCGGCACGCCGACGGGTTCGACCCGCGCGACCTCGGTACGGCCGGGTTGTCCCCGGTGGCCTCCGCTGCCGATCTCGAGGCCGGCGCCCACGCGGTCCGGCAGGTCGAGGTCAGCGACGACATCGCGGCCTACATCGTCGACATCGCCCGCGCGACCCGTCATTCGCCGTCGCTGTCGCTGGGCGTGAGCCCTCGTGGTGCCACGGCCCTCATGGCGACCTCGCGCGCCTGGGCCTGGCTCAACGGTCGGGGCTACGTGACGCCGGACGACGTCAAGGCGCTCGCCCACGCGACTCTGGCGCACCGACTCTCACTGCGTCCCGAGGCCGAGCTCGAGGGCGTCGACGTCTCCGCCGTCCTCGACAGCGCGCTCGGGTCCGTGCCCGTCCCCCGCTGAGCAGGCGACGCGACACACCATGGCCCTGACCTCGCGAGCCCTCTGGCTCGTCCTCCTCGGCATCGTCCCGGTCGTGCTTCGGCCCGCCGCGTCGACGGTGTGGCTGTGGCTGCTGCTGTGCGCGGTCGTCGTGGCGGTGGACGTGTGGCTCGCACCCTCCCCGCGGACCCTTGGGGTCGATCGCTCGGTCCCCGTGCAGGTGCGGCTCGGTGAGTCCGTCTCGTCCGCCCTCCTCGTGACCAACCCCGGTCGCCGGCGTGCGTCCGGAATCCTGCGCGACGCCTGGCCGCCGTCGGCGGGAGCGGCGGACACACGGCATACGCTCCGTCTTTCGGGCGGCGAGCGCACGCGCGTGACGACGCAACTCACGCCGACACGACGCGGCGACCGGGTCGCGGACCGCGTGACCGTCCGGCTCCGGGGACCGCTCGGCGTCGCCGCAAGGCAGGCGTCGCTCGAGGTCCCTGGACGAGTGCGGGTGCTCCACCCCTTCCCGTCGAGGCAGCACATCCCGAGCCGGCTCGCCGTCCTCCGTCAGCTCGATGGGCGCGCCGCGATGCGAGTGCGCGGGCAGGGGACGGAATTCGACTCGCTGAGGGACTATGTCGAGGGCGACGACGTGCGCTCGATCGACTGGCGCGCCACCGCTCGTCGCCGCGACCTCGTGGTGCGGACGTGGCAGCCCGAGCAGCACCGGCGCATCATCATCGTGCTCGACACCTCGCGCACCAGCGCCGGGCGCATCGACGACGCTCCCCGGCTCGACTCGGGCATGGACGCTGCCCTCTTCCTCACCGCCATCGCCGGTCACGCGCGCGACCGCGTGCATGTCATCGCCGGCGACCGAGTGGTGCGGGCACACGTGTCCGGCCACGACCGGGTGGGTGTGCTCCACGACGCGATCTCTGAACTGGCACCCGTGGATGCCCAGCTCGTCGAGGCGGATTGGCGGCTTATGGCTGCCGAGGTGCAGCGCTCGGGCACACAGCGCGCGCTCGTCGTGCTCATCACCCCGCTCGAGTCGTCCGCTCTGGAGGAGGGGCTGTTGCCCGTGCTCCCGGCGCTGGCAGCGCGCCACCGAGTGGTCATCGCGTCGGTCGCGGACCCGGCCGTCGACCGGTTGCGGCGTGGCCGAGGAACGGCTTCGGACGTGTATGCCGCTGCCGCCGCCGAGCGGACCGTCGCCCTGCGCGAGCGCACGGCTGGGGCGTTCCGGTCGCTGGGGGTCGACGTGCTCGACGAGACGCCGGACCGGTTGCCGTTGGCGCTGGTCGACCACTACCTCGCGCTCAAGCGCCAAGGCCTCCTCTGAGCCTTTGTGCGCGCGGCTCAGTCCTCGAGCTGTGGTCGGTGGCCTGACGACGCTTCGACGGCGTCGTTGATGTCGGCGCCGCCCTGCTCGACGAGTTCCACGAAGAGCCGGCCGCTGACGATGAGTCCGTCCCGCACCGTGAACTGGGTGATCCCGCGCATGTCGAACGGCTCGCCCTGCTCGGTCGTGCCCCACCAGTGACACTCGCTCCAGACGACGTCCCCGTCCTGGACCGAGGCCGAGATCTCGGCGCGCATGTCCGGGATCCCCGTGAGGAGCGCGCCCCAGTTCGCCTTCATCTGCGCCCGGCCGCCGAAGCCGCGGGCGGGGTGGAAGGGCTGTTCGCTCTGGTAGTCCTCGTGGAACAGCGCCGCCAGACCCTCGAGATCGTGAGCGTTGGTCCGCTCAGCGATCTGCGTGATGACCTCGACTGCAGTTGCTGTCATGACCCGCTCCCTGTCTGCGCTATCCCGCTACACCAGCGTCCCACGCTCCCCTCGCAACGTCAGCGTCAACGGCTCTTCTAGCAACCTGTGAAGGCTCACGACATCGCGGACACTTTATGTCTCAGGACATCGCGGACACCTGATCTGTCAGGCCTGATGCTCAGGTATGGCAAAGGATGGGGTTGCGATGCCGCCGGATGTAGCGGCTTTGGTTGCGCGGTTCGTGCAGGGAGAGTGTTTCAACGTCAGGGTGGCGGTTGCTGGTGTGGGGATCTCGACCTCGTCCTTCTACAAGTACGTCGACCGGTTCCGGTCCGAAGGGGTCGAAGGGTTGTACCCGCGGTCGCGGCGACCACTGACGTCCCCGACCGCGATCAGCGTCGAAC
>NZ_AVPJ01000018.1 GCF_000768705.1 Knoellia sinensis KCTC 19936 | reverse complement strand
CCCGCCCACCCGGCGGGCCATTTCTCATTTCCGGACTGTTGTCTACGATGTCTGGGTGAGTTCTCCAGCATCGGCGCCACCTGGGGCGAGCCTCCTCGAGGTGGCAGACCTGTTGCGCCACCGTGGGCCGGCCCTCGTGCTCACCGGTGCTGGCATGTCGACGGAGAGCGGCATTCCGGACTACCGCGGCCCAGACGGCAGCCGTCGGGTGACGCCGATGTCGCACCAGGAGTTCACTGCTTCGGGCGACAATCGGCAGCGCTACTGGGCGCGCAGTTTCATCGGTTGGCAACGCTTCACCGCGGCCGAACCCAACGTCGGTCATCGGGCGGTGACGGCTCTCCAACGAGCCGGGGCCTTCGGCCACGTCATCACTCAGAACGTCGACGGCCTCCATCAACGGGCCGGCACCGGAGACGTGACTGAGTTGCACGGTTCTCTGGAGGAGGTCGTCTGTCTCACCTGCGGAGAGCGGGCGGACCGCGACCTCGTGCAGGCCTTCATGGCCGACGCCAACCCGGGGTTCGCCACGGCGGTCCTCGGGCACGTTCCTGACGGATCGCAGGTCAGCAGCCAGATCCGTCCTGACGGCGACATCGTGTTGCCCGACGAGGCAGTCCGCGCCTTCACCGCGCCCCGTTGCCTGGTCTGCCGTGCCGACACCCTGAAGCCGGATGTCGTCTTCTTCGGTGGATCCGTCCCCAAGGAGCGGGTCGACCTGTGCTTCGCGCTGACGGACGCGGCACCGATACTCGTCGTCCTGGGGTCCTCTCTCAAGGTGATGAGTGGCTACCGGTTCGTGCGGCGGGCGGCGGCACACGGCATACCCATTGTCGTGATCACGAAGGGGCCTACACGCGGAGACGCCGAGACAACGCATCGGATCGATGCGCCGCTCGGCGTCACGTTGTCGGCGTTGGCCGCCGACTTCTCACACGCGCAGACGGCCTAGACGCGGCGCAGCACCGCGGTGACCTTGCCCAGGATCGTGGCGTGGTCGCCGTCGATGGGTTCGAAGGCGGGGTTGTGCGGCATGAGCCACACCTTGCCGTCACGGCGCTTGAACGTCTTGACGGTGGCTTCGTTGTCGAGCATCGCGGCCACGATGTCGCCGTTGTCTGCGGTGGGCTGCTGACGCACGACGACCCAGTCACCGTCACAGATGGCCGCATCGATCATTGAGTCGCCGACGACCTTGAGCAGGAAGAGCGACCCTTCGCCGACGATCTGCTTGGGGAGCGGGAAGACGTCCTCGACGGTCTCCTCCGCCGTGATCGGCACGCCGGCGGCGATCCGACCGAGGACCGGAACGTAGCTCGCTTCGGGATGGGCGTCGCCCGAACCCGTCGGATCGACGTCCACGTCCACGTCATCGGGGGCAGCGCCACCCCGGTAGCCCCGGATATCGCTCGGGGTGTCAGGGGAGACCACCTCGATGGCACGTGGCCGGTTGGGGTCACGCCTCAGGTAGCCCTTCTTCTCGAGCGCGCCGAGCTGGTGGGCGACAGAGCTGGGGGAGGTGAGCCCCACGGCCTGGCCGATCTCGCGCATGCTCGGCGGGTAGCCGCGGCGGTCCACTGAGTTGCGGATGACGTCGAGAACCTTCCGCTGACGCACCGTCAGCGTGCCGTCGCCGGGATCGCGCTCGGGCAGCTGATGGACAGCGGCGTCGTCCTTGGCGCGCTTGTCGGTCATGTTCGTCTCCTCGAGAAGGGCGTTGTCAGTGGTGCCTGATTGGCTTCCTGACATGAGGACAGCCTACGGAGTTCACGCAGGGGTTTCAAACATCTGTTCGATGCGTGTCTTGATGTCCTCGAACATCCGTGCTACAAATCGTACAGACGTTCTATCGAACGTCCTTTCGACCCAGGAGGAGATCTGATGAGTGCACTCGCTGCTCTGGACAGCACCCTGGAGGGGTATGCCGTCCCCGCGCCGTCGGCTCCCGCCCGCCGGTCCCAGCCGCGTCTCGTGCTCGTGCCGACGGGCGACGCAGTGTTGTCGGAACCGCAGGGGAGGCTGCGCCCGACGAGGGCGGGCCGGCTGCTCATCACGACCACTGTCCTGCTCGTGGCCATGGTCACGGCGTTCCTTGGGCTTGGCGGAGGAGCGGCTGCCTCCAGTGCGCCACAGCGGGTGACGGTTCAAGCGGGAGAGACGCTGTCCCAGATCGCCGCCGAGCACATGAGCGGCTCCTCGATCACTTCTGCTGTCGCCGAGATCCAGCTCGCCAACGGGCTGAGCAGCGCGCACGTGCAGGCGGGCCAGACAATCGTGATCCCGAAGGGCTGATGACGGCAGCGGTGAGAGCCAAGGGCCCGAACGCGGTTCGCCGGCGCCACCTCGTCTGACAACTCCACATACTCCGAGCCGCTTCGACCCCGGCTCGGGCCTGAGTCCTTGGCCGAGCTTCGACCCCTCGCCGACTCAGCACGGAGGGCGCTTCACCTTCAGGGGAAGGTGAAGCGCCCTTTGCTGTCCCCGAATTCCGACTTATTGCCCGGCACTGCACGGCTCGGCACCGCTTCGCGGTGCTGGCGCGCGCAGTGCCGGGCAATAAGTCGGCCTGGGAGTGACTTGGACTGTGCATGAGCGATGAGTCGAGTGAGTCGGGCGGACGGGTCCAGAAGGTCAAGCAGTTGAGGGTCGTCGTCGAGGCGGAGGACTACGACGACGCGGTGCGGTTCTATCGGGACATGTTGGGGATGGATGAGATCGCGGCGTTCTCCGAGGGCGGAGACGATCGGGTCGCCATCCTCGAGGCAGGTCGGGCGACGTTCGAGATCGCCAGCCCAGCACACAAGGTGGCGATTGATCGGGTGGAGGCGGACGGCATACCGAGTCCGAGGATTCGGATCGCGTTCGAGGTGGATGACGCCGAGGCAACCACACGTGAAGCCGAGGCCGCCGGGGCCAATGTCGTGGCTCAGCCGGTGCTCACCCCGTGGATGTCACTGAACTCACGGCTCGACGCCCCGGCTGGCCTGACCATCACCTTCTTCGAAGAGACCGAGGAGTCGCACGAGCGCGCCCAACGCGAGGGCTTCGGCACGAACGAGTCCTGAGGCGTCACCGAATCCACACGGTGAGTGGGCCGATCGCTTCGAAACCGGCGGACCGGGCGGCGGCGACTCCGGCGCCCGACTCCCAGGCGACAAGGGCGCGTTCGGGTACGAGGGCGGCTGCTGCTGACGCAGCGCCATGCCACGTGCGTTCCGCGTCGCCGTCGAGGGAGAAGTGGTTGCTGAGCCCCGCGACCTCGCCGGTCACGTTGACGAGGCAGCCCGCGACGAAGTCATCCTCTCCGTCCGACGCGGCGAGCACGTGCACGCCCGGCTCGTCGAGCAGGGCGGGGCCGAGGATCGACCGGGCTGCAGGGGACTCCGCCCACGCGTGGCTCCATCGCTCCATGTCTGCCGCCGACTGGACCGACCGCCACCGACGACCATCTGCTTGGCCGGAGACGGTCGCGTCATCGGGATCACGCCAAACCCATTGGCCGGTGATGAGTGGCTTGAAACCGGCAGACGTCAGGTCGAGCGCTGCCCACGAGTCCTTCACCGATGCCCCCGCCGAAGCGTCGATCAGCCCCAGCACCTCAGCCTCGCTGACGTCAGCGGCGAGCGTCACCGCATCGGGATACAGCGGCGGGGTGCGGCTCGCGCTCGACCAGGCCGCGCCGTCGAGAACGCCGACGATCTCGTGGGTGCGGCACACGGTGTCGCACCAGAGAGCGTTGTTCCGAGCAGCAAGGGAGACGCGTTCAGTCACGCCATGATCATGAGCCGTCGCCAGCCGGGGCCACGGGGCGGGTCGGCGAACAGGGCATGCTGGCTCCATGAGTGCGCAGGCCCGACACGTCCCCGACGCCGAACGCCGGGCCAGGTTGGCGCGTCGTCACGCCATCGCCCCAGCCCACCGTGTGGCGACGGTCCTCGATGCCACGCATGCCATGACGGCTCTGCACGCCACCGAGGCGGCCTCGGTGCACCTGGCTGCGTGGGCGAGAGTCGACGGCATCGCACCGGCGGATGTCGACCGAGCACTCTATGAGGAGCGGAGTCTGGTCAAGCAGCTCGCGATGCGCCGCACCGTCTTCACCTTTCCCACGCCCTTGCGCCCCGCAGCCCTCGGTGGCCCCTCCGCGCGGGTGGCCGTGAAGGAGCGGACGAGGATCATCAAGGAAGTCGGCGCCTCGGACCTGACCGCGGACGGCGAGCTGTGGCTCGGCCGGGCCCGGGCGGCGGTGCTCGAATTCCTCGACGGTTCTGAACCCGCTTCGGCACAGGCGATTCGGGAGGCGGTGCCTGAGGTCCAGGGCACCATCGCGATGGCACCGGGCAAGAAGTGGGGGCGAGACATCCCCGTCGCGCCGTGGGTCATCTGGCTCCTCGGTCTTGAGGGCTCGATCATCCGTGGACCGAACATCGGACACTGGCGTCTGTCTCGCCCGCAGTGGCTCCTGACCGAGCAGTGGCTCGGCGAGACGCCCCCCGCGCTCGACACCTCCGATGCCTACGCCGAACTCATCGCCCGCTACCTCCACACCTTCGGTCCCGCAACGGTCGACGACGTGCAGTGGTGGCTCGGCTCGACCAAGACTCAAGTCCGGGCGACGCTCGAGTCACTCAGTGCTGTGGAGGTGGGTCTCGACAGCGCGAACGAGTCGGGATGGCTGCTTCCCACCGACCTGGACCCCGTGCCGCCCCTCGAGCCATGGGGTGCCCTGCTGCCGGTCCTCGACCCGACGACGATGGGCTGGAAGTTGCGCGACTTCTATCTCGATCCTCAGCACCGCCCCTTCCTCTTCGACACGGCCGGCAACGGCGGTGCCACGGCTTGGTGGGACGGTCGGATCGTCGGCGCCTGGGTGCAGGATCCCGACGGTGCGGTGGTGCTCGGCATCCGTGAGGACATCGGCCGCGACGCCACCGCCCAACTGGAAGCACGTGCCGCCGAACTGTCTGCCTGGCTCGGCGGCGACCGGATTTCGAGCCCGTACTCGGCTCTGCAACTGAAGTGGGCCCCCTTGCCCTGACGATGGTGGCCACCTCATCGAGATTCATGGCACTGCCGCCAAGGTGCCTGCCGGGGGCGCGGACAAATGCGTTGGTGGGGAGCCCTGTCAGGGTGCTAGGCATGACCCCGTGACTTCCCCTGACATCACCTGGCCGCGCCACACCGAGCGGCTCACGCTGCGTCCCGTGACCAGTGCCGACATCGACGAGATGCTCACCTATCGCAACGATCCCGAGGTGCGTCGCTGGCTGATCAAGGCCACCGTCGATCCGGACGCGTTCCGGGCGGCATGGCTCGCTTCCGCCGACGATCCCCACGACCACTCGTGCGCGGCGCTGGTCGGTGACGAACTGATCGGCACCGGAATGTTGGAGGTCATCGACGGAATGGGGCAGGACGACGACCCCGCGAGCAAGAGGGTCGAGGGAATGCTCGGATACATCCTCAACCCCGCCCACGCTGGTCGCGGCTACGCCACGGAGCTCACGATCAACCTGCTCTCACTCGCCTTCGATGACCTCGGCCTGCGCCGTGTCACGGCGGGGTGCTTCGCCGACAACATCGCCTCGCGCCGCGTTCTCGAGAAGGCCGGGATGCGGCTCGAGCAGCACGGCGTGCAGGACTCGTATCACGCCGAGCTCGGGTGGATCGACGGCTGCACCTACGGACTGCTCAAGGAGGAGTGGGACGCTCGCGACCGGTGAGTGGGCGCGAAATGGAAGCGGCCGGCATACGGAGTCTGGTGCGTGACTGACCGAGGAATTCGGTGAGTTTGGGACGGGGCGAGTTCGGGGCGGGCTGCGGTGGGTCTGAGGCTCAGGCGAAGGTGAGGTCGAGGGGGAGGCCGTGGAAGGTGGCGAGGAATTCGGCTGCCTCGGCGATACCGTCCCGCTCGGGCGCTGTGAGGTCGCCCTCCAGGAGCACGGTCACCGCGGTCTGCTTCGACCCGACCTTGCGCTTGAACGTGCCCATGTCGTGGCCGTCGACGACGACGATCCCGCCACCCGCCTCGGAGACAAGGCGAGTTCGGTCCGAGTCGGCGTCGCGGCGCGGGAACCCCGTCGTCGGATACACCAGCGCCACCTCGTCGAACGTCGACAGCAGGTATGCCATGTGGTTCCGGCTCGTGCGTGCCTTCACCGAGGGGTCGAACCAGAGTGTCTCGCCGCGGCACTCGACCGACTCAAGAGGATGCGACGAGCGCAGTTCGGTGGTGCCCGTGAGTTCGGCTGTGGCAGAACGGATCTCGGTGAGGGTGAGGCCACTCCACCGTTGGAGGTCGCGCTCGGAGGCGGGGCCGTGTCCGGCATAGAACCGATGGGTGAGCTCGACGAGTGCCCGCTCCCGGGTCCAGGAGTCCGAGTCGGCAGCAGGGACGACTTCGTTGACCAGGACGTAGGTGTGCTCGGTGCCGCGCGGCGGACCCGAGCAGATCACCGCACGCACCTCGGCGCACATGAGCTGGTGTGCCATGGCCTCACCCGGACCGGGCAGACCCGCTTCCGCGAAGAGCGGACCGAGTTCCTTGCGCGTCAACGCACGGCTGCCGGCGAGGAGGTCGCCGAGCAGCGCGAGTCCGCGGTCGATGATCTCCGGCGTGATGCCGAGCTGCCGGTGGCGCGCGGGCATACCGCCCTCGACCTTGGGGCCAGTGAGCGCCTGGATCCAGCGCAGGTCCTCGGGCGCCACGAAGTGCCAGGTGGGGCGCATGATGTGGGTGCGCACCCAACCGCCAGCGGACTGCGTCGCCAGCAGGCCGGCATACGAGGTCTCGCGCGAGCGCATCGCGAGCGAGTGGCACGCCAGAGGTGCGTCCTGCGATTGGACGCAGGTCAGGAGGCGCACGGCGTCGGCGGCGTGGGGGAGTGGTGCGGACGAAAGTCGTTGAGTTGCAAGGCGTTTGCGAACCACCCAGTCACGGGAGACGGCACGAGTCATGACGACATCCTGTCGCAGGGAGACAATGGCGGCATGGAGCAGAGCATCGAGGTGGACATCGACGCAGCACCCGAGCGCGTGTGGGAGGTCATGAGCGACGTCGAACGCTGGCCTGAGTGGGCCGAGACCGTGACAACGGTGACGCGGCTCGACGATGACTCGGCCCTGGGTCTGGGCTCGCGGGCGCGGGTCGAGCAGCCGAAGTTGCCGCCGACGGAGTACGTCGTCACCGAGTTCGATCCGGGCCGCTCATTCACGTGGGTCGCGACCGGCCCCGGGGTACGCACGACGGCACGGCACACGGTCGAGCCGCGTGGCGAGGCGGGCACCAGGGTGCGACTCTCGGTCGAACAGGCAGGACCGCTCGGGAAGGTCATGGGGCGACTCTTCTTCAAGGGTCTGACAGACCGCTACCTCGCGGCGGAGGCTGCAGGGCTCAAGGCTCGGAGCGAACAGGCACGGTGACCGGGGCGGGCGTGGGTGTGAACGTCGGCGCCGAGGCTGAGGCCGGGGCTTGGGCCGGTTCCGGCACGACCACTGGCTCCATCAGGGGCGCAGTCGGTGCAGTCGGCGCAGGCGGCTGACGGCGACGTCGGCCACGGATGCGTCGCAGCAGCAGGACAAGCGCGGCGAGCAGGGCAGGCAACCCCAGGAGGAGTAGCCCACCGACGAGCGTTGCCAGACCCGTCTTGGCCTCCGCGGACTCGAGCGCGCGAGTCGCAGCCTCGGGCTTCCCGGCAGTGATCGCGGCACGGGCGTCGTCCAGCGCAGCCTCGGGCCGGAGCGCCAAGGCGCCCAGGGTGGCCATGGGATTGGCGTCCTCGACCGAGGTGCGCAGCTCGCCGTAGGACGTCGCGTGACTGGCGAACGTCGTGAAGTGCTTCCGTGCAGCGTCGTATTCGGCGGTGCTGTCGGCCTGCTCGTATGCCGTCCGCAGACCCTTGGGGTCGAGCCCCGCCTTGGTGGCCGCGGCCTGAGCCGAGGCAGCCTGGGTCGCGAGGTCCTTGGTCTGGCCCATGAAGGTCTGAGCCGCCGCGAAGTTCCACTCGGCCATGGCCTGCCGCACGCCGCGCGGCGAGCCCCAGGCGCCGTCGAGCTTCTCGTGCGCGAGGTAGGTCTTGCGGGCTGCGGCGCGGGCGTCGAACTGGCGCTTCTTGGCCGGGCCGACGACCCAGGACTGCATGATCGAGCGCGTCTTGGTGTTGCCCCCGACGACCTCGAACAGGTCGTGGGCCTGCTCCCAGGTCGTCGCGTGACCGAGGAGGCTCGCGTCGCTGGGGACGTCGTAGATCGTCCGCTTGGTGGTCAGCGCGTTGAACAGCTCGGGCCGGCTCTGGGGCGTACTCCCCTCGACGAGGGCGTGCACCGCGTTCCAGGACGCGGGGTAGCCGTACTCCTCCGTCTCGGTGGCCTTGGCGGACGCGTTGTACTCCCAGTCGATGAGCGGGATGGCGTCCTTCTGGGTGGGCCGCACCCTGTCGCGGTCCTCGTCCTTGTTCTTGGTCAGGCGCATCACCTGGGTGGTGAGCTCCTGCGCCAGACCTTCGGAGAGCCAGCGCTCGGCGAGGTTGTCGTTCGCCCACGCGTGAGAGAGCTCGTGCGCGAGCAACGACGGGTCGATCGCCTCCGAGATGGAGATGTTGCCGTTCCGGTAGACGCCGTCCCACCCGTAGACCTGCCGGCTCGAGTCCTCGGCGATGTTCGTGGTCTTGTAGGGCCAGTCCTGACCGGTGAGCTTCTCGAGTTCGCGCACTGCGCGCGGCAGGTTCTTCTCGATGTGATCCACCCAGGCCGTATCGCCGGGGAAGCCGACGACGGTGAAGGTGTGGTCGTCGACTGTCACCTCGCGAGTCAAGGTCTGGGATGAGTCCCGCAGGGAGAGGCGTGACCAGAGTCCGTGGGGTCCGCCGCCGGCGATGGTCGAGACCCGGTCGTCGCCGCGGGCGGTCTCGGTCCACTTCTCGGTCATGTCGACACCCATCGTTCGCGGTGCGACGACCTCGATCGTGGCCTGACCGGCGTCTCCGGGGGAGAAGACCTCGAGCGCGGCATACCCCTTGCCGACACGGCCGGAGGCATCGGACCTGGGCGGCGATCCGGGGATGGTGTAGGTCACCGTGAAGGTGCGCGACTGGCCGTACTGCAAACGCCTGGGGAAGTCGATGTCGGCGTACTTCTGGCCCTCGTGGGTGCTGACCTTCGCCGACAGGGTGGCGCCGTTGGAGGTGACCTTGACGCCGGTGCCGCCGCTCGGCAGCCACAGGGCGTAGCCGTCCCAGTAGTAGAAGGTGGTGGCCGTCGAGGCCTTGCGGTTGGTCACCGTGACCTTCTGCGTCACGCGGATCGGCTTGCCGTCGTCGGACGCGACATAGGTCGCCGTTCCGGACTCGGACAGGCCTGCCTCGGCGTTGGCGACCCCCGCGGACGCGACGATGCTCGATCCGGCGAGCGCGACAGCGGCGGCAGTGGTCATGAGCGCGGTCGTGGCCGCGCGGCGGAAGATCCCCCAAGGCATGGGGAGAAGTATGACCGGAGGCGCCGACACTCCGTGAATCCGATGAGGCCGGTGGCAGGAACTCGCCATCGCCGGGGCTACGAGAGCGTCCGCCGCATCGTCAGCCGGGGCATCTTGCTCGCCGTTGCCTCCGTCGTGCCGACGACCTCGAAACCGGCCTTCTCGAACATCGCCTTGGTTCCGACGAAGGCCATCGTGAGGTCCATCCGCCCCTTCGGGTCGACGGGGTGGGACTCGACGGCGGGTGCGCCGTGGGCACGCGCATAGTCCACGGCACCCTCGATCAGCCGCTGTGTCACACCCTGCTTGCGATGACCGCTCCGGACCACGACGCACACGATGCTCCAGACCGGCAGGTCGTCGGTGGGTGGCATGAGCGTGGACTGCTTGAGCCTGGTGATGTCGGCGCGCGGCCCGATGTTGCACCACCCGACGGGTATGCCGTCCTTGTAGGTCACGACCCCCGGCGGCAGTTCACGCTCGCAGAGGGCGCGCATCGCCTGCTCACGCTGGGTGGGTCCGTCGCCGCCGAGGTCGGTGACCTCTGCGGCGGTGAGGCGGTGCGAAAGGCACCAGCAGTGGGTGGGGCGGCGGTTCTTGTTGATGACGTCGGCGAAGTCCTCGAAACGGTCGGGTGTCACCGGATGGGTCTCCCAGGTGGTCTTTGAGGTCATGTCGCCATCCTGCCCGTCGGCACCGACAGGACGGCAGCCCATTTTCGGGCCGCGGCTTCCTCAGGCCGACGACCGACTCAGGCCGGGGCGCCCTTCTTGAGAAGTCCTTCGACCGCATCGGCGCCGGCGGGCGCACCGCCGGCGACGGCATACCCGGCCTTGACTCGCTGGGCACCCGAGGTGAGGGTCATCGCTTCCTTCACCTTCGCGCGGAGGCGTTCGGCGTTGAGCTTCTTGGCCGGGAGTCGTGTGCCGGAGCCACTCACTTCGGCGCGTCGTGCCACCTCGAGCTGGTCGCGTCCGAACGGCACGACGCAGACGGGTATGCCGCGTGCGAGCGCCTTCTGCGTCGCTCCCATTCCGCCGTGGGTCACCGCGACGACCGCGCGGTCGAGGACCGGGCCGTGAGGGACGAACTCGACGAGGGTGGCGTTCGCTGGCACCTTGATGGTGGCGTCGACTCCGGCAGGCATCGTCGCGACGACGTGGACCGGTTCGTCACGCAGGGCCTCGAGCGCGGTCCGGACGAGGAGGCCGTCGTCCTGGAACTCCGAACTCGTCGTGACGAGGACGATCGGGTCGGTGATCTCGTCGAGCCACGCTGGCAGTGCCTGCGGCGGCTCCCATGCGTTGGCGCCGATCATCTGGACCTGAGGTGCCCAGTCGGGGTGGGCGTACTCGAAGGGCTCCGACGTCGTGACGAGCATGAGGTCGCACCGGCGGAAGAAGTCGTCGGCGCCATGGACAGGAGGCACGCCGATGCGCTCGCGAACCGCGTTGATGCCGGGGCGCAGCGTCCGCTCGGCGGCGCCCATGACGAGGGGGCGGACGAGGGCATCTCGGAGTCGCCCGATCGGGCCGGGGATGGGCCTCAGCCCGGGTCCGAAGGGTGGAGTGCCCTTGGATGTGATCGGCGGGGTGAAGGGGCTGTGCGTGACCCACGGTCCACCCCAGCGTTCGGCCACCGCGAGCGCGCCCCACGCGGTGATGTCGACGATCACGAGGTCGGGTGCCACCTCGTCCAACGCGGACTGGAAGTCCGGCGCGTCGACATCGGCACGCTGCGTGAAGGTCCGAACGGCGAGTTTCAGGGCGCCCACCGGGTCTTTCGCCTCCCAGTCCGGGTGGACGATCTCGAGTGCGCGAGGGTCGAGCGCCGAGGCCTCGAGGCCGAGGGCACGCATCGCCCCGACCTGGCTGCCGAGGGTGCGAAGGTGGACGCGGTGCCCGCGGGCGTGGAGTTCGAGCAGCAGGGGAGTCATGGGGAAGAGGTGCCCGAGCGCGGGCGACGTGAAGGCGAGGACGGTGGCCATGTCAGGGCTCCTCTGGTGCAGGTGGTGCGGCTGGTGAGGTGAGGCGGTCGAGGAGGTCGACGAGCGCGGTGTGGGTCTGGCGTCGGGTCAGCCCGTTGTCGTGGCGCAGGACCTTCCACACGTAGACGTCGCAGATCGCCGCGAGTTGGGCGACACGACGCGTGCGTGCGGCAGGGGTGAGATCGGCGAGGAACGGCGCGAAGCAGCGCTCGCACCAGTCGCGGTGGAACGTGCGTCCGTTCTCGATGATGTCCCTGAGGCCGGGGGAGGACTCCTCGGCGGCGAGCATGCGCAGGACGCCCGGGCCGAGTTCCTCGTAGTGGTCGAGCAGGACGCGCACGATGTCCTCGATGTCGCCGACGCGTGCCGCGTTGCGTTGGGCGCCAATCGTGCTCGCGGATCGCTCGGCGGCCGCGACGATGAGTCCCTCACGGTTGCCGAACCTGCGCAGGACCGTCTGGACGGTGACGCCGGCGCGGTCGGCGATGTCCGCGAGCACAACGTGGTCCGTGGGCTTCTCCCAGAAGACGGCGAGGGCAGCGTCGAGGATGCGCTCGCCCGTGGCCGCCGCGGCGTCCGCGCGGGCGGTCATGTTGTACGAGCGCGTTTTCATGTCAATCAGATTAATCCCAATATGTATGCCGTGTCACGAGGTTTCCGAGGCTGGCTCCTGGTCCCTGTGTGGTCCCCGATCGCGCTGTGCATTGCTGCGCCCGGGTGCAGCACTGCACAGTCCAGTAGGTCGACAGCTCCGTTGCCAAGGGCCCGGTGCCGTTCCCAGGGCCCGGTTCCGTTCCCAGGTCCCGGTCTCTGACCCGAGCCCACGCATTCCTCCCGTTGCGTCTGCGGATTCCGTCGCTCTAGCCACCGAAGTCGCAGACTTAAGAAGCGCGCGCGATCGCCGTGCCCAGACGGGAACAATTCCCTTTCGTCTGCAGTTGTGTAATTGTGTAAGCACTGCAAGCCGCAGTGCAGCAGCACCAGGAAGAAGGAGACCCACCATGAGGTCCCACCACACCAACTTCAGTTCAGACGACAGCCCCCGTCCCACAGACCGCGGTCAGCGTCGGGGAATGCCCGGTCGCGGTCCTGGTGGTCACGGTCGCGGTCCCGGCGGCGGTCGGGGGCGCGGCATGGGCCGCCCCGGCGGCTGGCAGCAGGCCGACGTCCCCAACGCGGACGACGCACGCGACTGGTTCGCCGGGCGCCTTCCCGACGAGTGGTTCGCGGATGTCGACGTCCGCGTCGACCGCGACGAGATCACCGTGATCGGAACCCTCCCCGACGAGAAGCTCACCGGAGCCGAAGCAGAGGGTCGGATCAGCCGATGGCGCGCCGACACCAAGGAGGCGCGCATCAGGATCGCCCTCGAGGCCGAGGCTCGCTACGAACGCAAGGTGTCGTGGGGTGTGCGGCTCGGTGACACCGAGGCGCTCTTCACCCACCTCGCCGCGCCGGTCATGACGCGCCTGCGCCAACCGGAGCGCCAGGTGCTCGACACGCTCGTGGATGCCGGTGTGGCCCGTTCACGCAGTGACGCGCTCGCGTGGTCGGTCCGGCTCGTCGGTCAGCACGCCGACGAATGGCTCGGTCAGCTCCGTGAGGCGATGAGCGAGGTCGACAAGCTCCGCTCCCAGGGCCCCGGCCTCTGACTCCGGCCCCGGCTCGCAACGTCAGCGCTGACGGTCGCTCTAGGTGCCGTTGACACTGACGTTGCGCAAGCCAAGACAGAGGTATGCCGTCCGCGACAGGTTCGCGGACGGCATACCTGCGTCTGTGGTTGCGGTCAGGCTTGCTGGGTGGCGATGCAGAACTCGTTGCCCTGCGGGTCGGCCAGCGTGTGCCATCGGAAGTTCTCGTCGCCGCGGCGGCCCACCAAACTCGCGCCGGCTGCGAGGAGTCGCTCCGTCTCCGCCTCGAGGTCATCGGTGGTCAGGTCGAGGTGGAGGCGGTTCTTGCCGGGTGTCACCTCGTCGACCTTCTGGAAGGCGAGGACGACGGGCAGTCCACCGCCCCTGACCATGACGTAGTGCCCGTCGTTCTCTTCGGCGACTTCGGCGCCGGTCTGCTCGGCCCACCAGGTGCCCAACTCAAGTGCGTCCGTCGTGTCGGCAGTGACCATTCCCAGTTTCAGAGTCATGCCCGAACGCTAGGCCTGACTGACACGCCAGCGCGACTTTGTGCCCCATTGGGACAACTCGCTGGCGCTCGCCGTCCCAATGGGCGACAAAGTCGGGGGGCTTGGTGTCCCAATCGGGCACAAAGTCGGGGCGTGTGGTGTCCAACTGGGCACAAAGTCGCGTGGTTGTGGCGCGACACGCGGACGTTTCTGGAAGGGCTTGCGGCGCTGGTCACAGAAGCGCATACTGGCTACTACATCTAGTGGTTACAGCGATGTAGTTCATCCACATATGGTTCACAGGGGCGCAGGGGTTCTCCACACGTTGTCCCCAAGTGGTCCCCAGATTCGTCCCCAACGTGCGTCAAATCCAGCGTGAGAGGAGTCAGGCACATGCACTGTCCGTTCTGTCGCCACAGCGACTCCCGCGTCATGGACTCACGCGCCACCGACGACGGCTCGAGCATCCGCCGGCGTCGCCAGTGCCCCGAGTGCGGCAAGCGCTTCACGACCGTCGAGACTGCGGCCCTGTCCGTGGTCAAGAGGTCCGGGGCGGCCGAGCCGTTCAGTCGGGCCAAGGTCCTCGTCGGCGTCCGCAAGGCCTGCCAGGGCCGACCGGTCACCGAGGACCAGCTCGCACTCCTCGCCCACAAGGTGGAGGAGACGATCCGGGGTCTGGGCCAGGCCGAGGTCGACGCCCACGAGGTCGGCCTCGCCATCCTCGAGCCGCTGCGATGCCTCGACGAGGTGGCCTACCTGCGGTTCGCCTCCGTCTACCAGGCCTTCGACAGTCTCGAGGACTTCGAGCAGGCCATCACCTTGCTTCGCGTCGAACGTGACGCCGGGACGGGTGAAGAACCGGCGAGGGGTATGCCGGCCGGTCCCGAAGGTGACGTCCCCGCCGGTCCCAGCTGACCGGCATACAAAGCAAGGAACGGCCGACAGTGTCGTCGAAATTTGGCGACGGCATCACGCATCACCCGACCGCTGTCAGTGGTCACCTATTGAATTGAATCCAGGTCACACAACCGCCCGGGGTATGAGCCGGGCAGAAGGAGTCGAGTCATGACCGAGACCGCCGGTGCACGTGCAGGTGCCCGCAAGTCCGCCAAGGGCAAGGGTGTCGCTGTGGAGCGCATCTACACCACCCCTGGTGTCCATCCCTATGACGAGGTGACCTGGGAGAAGCGCGACGTCGTCCAGCAGAACTGGAAGACGGGCGAGACGATCTTCGAGCAGCGCGGTGTCGAGTTCCCCGACTTCTGGAGCGTCAACGCCTCCACGATCGTCACGACGAAGTACTTCCGCGGCGCCGTCGGCACGCCCGAACGCGAGCAGGGGCTCAAGCAGCTCATCGACCGTGTCGTCCTGACCTACGTCAAGGCGGGCAAGGAGCACGGCTACTTCGGGACTGACTCCGACGCCGAGATCTTCGAGCACGAGCTGACCTACGCCCTGCTGCACCAGGTGTTCAGCTTCAACTCGCCGGTCTGGTTCAACGTCGGCACCAAGTCCCCGCAGCAGGTCTCGGCCTGCTTCATCCTCGCCGTTGACGACTCGATGGACTCGATCCTCAACTGGTACAAGGAAGAGGGCTTCATCTTCAAGGGCGGCTCGGGCGCGGGTCTCAACCTGTCGCGCATCCGTTCGTCGAAGGAGCTCCTGTCCTCCGGTGGCACCGCCTCCGGTCCGGTGTCGTTCATGCGTGGCGCCGACGCGTCCGCGGGGACGATCAAGTCCGGTGGCGCGACCCGTCGCGCAGCCAAGATGGTCGTGCTCGACGTCGACCACCCCGACATCGAGGAGTTCGTCGAGACGAAGGCGCGCGAGGAGGACAAGATCCGCGCGCTGCGTGACGCCGGCTTCGACATGGACCTGGGCGGCAAGGACATCGTGTCCGTGCAGTACCAGAACGCCAACAACTCCGTGCGCGTCAACGACGAGTTCATGCGCGCCGTCGAGGAGGGCACCGAGTTCGGTCTGCGCTCGCGCAAGGACGGTTCGGTCATCGAGACCGTCGACGCCCGCGAGCTCATGGGCAAGATCGCCAAGGCCGCGTGGGAGTGCGCCGACCCGGGCATCCAGTACGACGACACGATCAACGACTGGCACACCAACCCGGAGACGGGCCGCATCACCGCGTCGAACCCGTGCTCGGAGTACATGTCGCTCGACAACTCGTCGTGCAACCTCGCGTCGCTCAACCTGCTGAAGTTCCTCAAGGACGACGACACGTTCGACGTCGCGACGTTCCAGAAGGTGGCCGAGCTCGTCATCACGGCGATGGACATCTCCATCTGCTTCGCCGACTTCCCGACCGAGCCCATCGGTGAGACGACCCGCAACTACCGCCAGCTCGGCATCGGCTACGCCAACCTCGGCGCGCTGCTCATGGCGACCGGTCACGGCTACGACTCCGACGGTGGCCGCGCGCTCGCCGCGTCGATCACGTCGCTGCTCACCGGTGCTGCCTACAAGCGCTCCGCTGAGCTCGCCGGTGTCGTCGGTGCGTACAACGGCTACGCCCGCAACGCGGACGCCCACAAGCGGGTCATGCGCAAGCACGCTGCTGCGAACGACGCGATCCGCACGATGCACACGATGGACAAGGACATCCACCGCGCCGCGACGAAGGCGTGGGACGCCGTCGTCAAGGTGGGGGAGAAGAACGGCTACCGCAACGCCCAGGCGAGCGTCTTGGCGCCGACCGGGACCATCGGCTTCATGATGGACTGCGACACCACGGGCATCGAGCCGGACTTCTCGCTGGTGAAGTTCAAGAAGCTCGTCGGTGGCGGCTCGATGCAGATCGTCAACCTCACCATCCCGCGGGCCCTGCGCAAGCTCGGCTACACCGAGGAGACGGTCGAGGCGATCGTCGAGTACATCGCCGACAAGGGTCACGTCATCGACGCTCCCGGTCTCAAGACCGAGCACTACGAGATCTTCGACACCGCCATGGGTGCCCGCGCGATCTCCCCGATGGGTCACGTGCGGATGATGGCGGCGACCCAGCCGTTCCTGTCCGGCGCGATCTCCAAGACGGTCAACCTGCCGGAGGACGCCACGGTCGAGGAGATCGAGGATGTCTACATCCAGGGTTGGAAGATGGGCCTCAAGGCGCTCGCGGTCTACCGCGATTCGTGCAAGGTCGGCCAGCCGCTGTCCGACGGTGGCTCCACGGCCAAGGACGCTGAGGCTGGCAAGGCTGCTGGTGCCGCGGCCGATGCCGGCGAGACCAAGGTTGTCGAGAAGGTCGTCTACCGCCCGACGCGTGAGCGTCTGCCGAAGCGCCGCTCCTCGCAGACGACGTCGTTCGCGATCGGTGGAGCTGAGGGCTACCTCACGGCTGGCACCTACGAGGACGGCCGCCTCGGTGAGGTCTTCCTCAAGTTCGGCAAGCAGGGCTCGACCCTCGCCGGTGTCATGGATGCCTTCTCGATCGCGGTGTCGGTCGGTCTGCAATACGGCGTGCCGCTCGAGACGTTCGTCGAGAAGTACTCGAACATGCGCTTCGAGCCGGCCGGCATGACCGACGACCAGGACATCCGGATGGGTCAGTCGCTCGTCGACTACGTCTTCCGTCGCCTGGCGCTCGACCACCTCGACTTCGAGACCCGGTCGTTCATGGGCATCCACACGGCAGAGGAGCGTCAGCGTCAGCTGGAGACTGGGTCGTATGCCCCGTCGACGGTCGAGGACGATGACGCCGAGGCGATCGAGGACGAGATCGAGTCGTACTCGCAGGGTGTCGGTGCGACCTCACCGAAGAAGACGGCTGCGGCTGCGCCTGCTGCGGACAAGGCGGCCGACGAGGTCGGTGACGCGGTGGAGGACAAGTCCGGTGCTGGTGCGGCTTCGGCTCGCAAGGTGTCCGACGACGTGCACTCCTCGGCTGAGCTGCTCGAGAAGTTCCAGGGCGTCTCCGCGGACGCGCCGATGTGCATGACCTGCGGCACGAAGATGCGCCCCGCCGGTAGCTGCTACGTCTGCGAAGGCTGCGGAAGCACCAGCGGCTGCAGCTGAATCAACGCGTGCAAAGCCAGCGGCCCGACTCCAGCCGAGTTGGGCCGCTGGCTACGTCCAGACGTGACCACGTTCCTTCGAAGGTTGGTGAACGTCGCCACTGGGGCCCAAGTGGAGTGCAGATTGCGTCAAGCGACTCTGCCGACCACGGGCCGTTTAGTCAACATGACCAGGCCCCATGACGGTTACGCACGGTCCTTGATCTGGGAGGAACCGGCGTTAGACTCCAGTTCCCGATTCCACGACGTTAAGGAACAACACGTGCCGGTCTCGTCTGATCTCCAGCAGTACACTGTGGCTGACTTCATGGAATGGGATGAGAAGAAGCAACTGCTACTGAATCCAGAGTTTCAGCGTGGCAGCGTCTGGCCGCCGGCGGCCCGCACCTACCTGATTGACACGATCCTGCGCCGACTACCGGTCCCCAAGATCTATGTCCGGACCAAAGTCGACCTCCAGACAAAGCGGTCCTTTCGCGAGGTGGTTGATGGCCAACAGAGGTTGCGCGCAATACTGGACTTTGGCAACGACCGGTTTGCACTCGGCCCGCGAGCCCAGGAATGGGCAGGCAAGCGCTACTCAGATTTGGACCCAGTCGAGCAAGAACGCTTCTTGGCGTACTCCATAGCCACGGACCAGCTCATAAACGCATCTGACGCAGATGTGCTGGAGGTCTTTTCCCGCCTGAATTCCTATACGGTCCCCGTAAACCCTCCTGAGTTGCGCCACGCAAAGTTCCAGGGTGAGTTCAAGTGGTCAGTCCATGAGATGGCGGCGGAATGGACCGAACTCTGGGAGACATACAGAGTAATAGGCGCCCGGGACGCAGTACGCCTGCTGTCCGACTCGCTGGTTGCTGAGATGTACGGCATAGTCCTCGAGGGCGTTCGCGACGGCGGGCAGCCCAAGATCACAAAATTGTATGAGCGCGTCGACAAGGAGTTTCAACGCGACCCGACAGAGGCGATTGTGAACAAGTCTTTGCGGTACATAGTGGATCACTTTGACGATGTCCTGAAGCAAACAACCCTATCGAATGCCCCGCACTTCTTGATGCTGTTTGCGGCAACGGCGCACGCCCTTATCGGCATACCACAAGGTGAACTACCTAATCGTCCTGATCCAGGACCCCCGGCAGATCCAGAAGTCGTTAGACCTGCCCTTTTTGAAATCAGTGCGGTGCTAGAGGCGGAGGAGCCGCCGACCGGGGCCAACCGGTTCAAGTCCGCATCCGCCTCCAGTACGCAAAGGATCGCAAGCAGGCTCGTCCGCTTTCCGGTCTATCTGTCCGCCGTTCAGGGAAGGCCGCTGCCCTGGTGAACCTAGGGGCAAGATACTGGCGCTTCAGCAGGAAGATCGGAATCATTGCGACGGCCTTTGAGCATGCTTCCATCATTCCAATGGATCCGGCTTGCCAAGAGAGCCATTCGTTGGCTCGTGAAAATGCAACTATTCAGATGCAGGACCAATGGGCTTCATTCTGCCGCGACCTCGTGGTGGCTTCTTGGCGGGGAGGTGCAACGACGTTAGGGGGCGTTGCTCTTCCCAGGCGTGCCGGAAACAATTCCTATTCAGAAGCGATGAATCAGCTGCGCGCCACGTTCGCGGGCCGTTCGAAGAAGTCAGCTAATTGGGAACCAAAGTGGTTCGACCCATTGGAGTCGATCGACGCAGCTGGCCGCTTGGGGATCTCCAACCTAGCTGCCGTTTCGGCGGGTATCGGTCTGACTCCATCGCCCTTGGATGAACTTCGTGCCGTTCGAAACTATTTCGCGCATCGAGGCCAGCAGTCCTCTGATCGTCTCCAGCCATACTTGTCTGTGCGCCCCACGGATGCTCTCACGCACAAGCACATCACGGCCATGACGTTGGCTGGGGCTCCGGTACTGGTCCGATGGGCCCACGAACTGGACACTATGGCGTGGGCCGCGTCACAGTAGACGGGGTCCTTTCGTGATGGGTCTCCGCACAGTTCACAGAACTTTGAGCCGGTTGATCAATTCTGCGTAGGACAGGGTCGCTAGTCTTACGTTCAACGGTTTTGGCAGAACCAACTGGAGATTGTTCTTTGCCATGTCATCGGCGGCAGATACGGATATTGCGGGGTCCATTGTTGCTAGGTATCGGGTTGGCACGTGGCGGGCCTCAGTTGCGATCTGGCGCCAGCGCTCCTTCACGGACGTCTTGGCTGCCACCAGAGCGACTGAACTGTTCATTGCTCTGTACGCATCGTCCGAGGGGACAATGAAGTCTGGCTTGGCCCCGTCTGGATATTTATGCCGCGGCTGATGGAAGGAAACCTGATTTGCTGTGAAGAGAGCCGCCAAGTGATGCTCGAAACTAGCGCCCGAACGACTGAACCGCGAGTTCTTAAAGCGCGTCGCTACGGAGAAGAATCTGTCGACATCTATATGTGAGAGATTTGCAAACTCTTGGTCGAGAATTGGTTGAAGTACATGTCGTTCATAGGTGAGAAAGAGATCGTTTGTGGTCGAGAACCATAGGCTGAGCGTCGCATCCGGCTCGCTGACGGGGTCAGCGTCAATGCAGAGCTCCCGAGTGAATCCAGTGAAGGCCATGGTGCTTGGCAACGGATAGTTGCCACCAAATTGTTCAATGAGGCGAGCGAGCGCGCTGGGGTTCTCCGGCTCAGGCGTTCCCCCAAGCGCTTCGATCAGCGTAACGTCAATCATGTCGATCCCACGATCACGCGCTGAACCCATTGTGACTACCCGGAAGGCTTGTGGTTTCGAGCTGGTCAGGTGCGTTTGGAAGAGGATGTCCAGGCGCTGGGCCGCTTGGCTATCCTCGGGAGCGATAACAATCGTGAGAAGACCGTCGTGCCCAAGCGCTAAGAAGCAGAAGTCACTCTCCGATGCTAGGCCCATGGGCTCGTTCTCAGGAAAATACAGACGAAACTCGCTGCGCGTGGGGTGCGCCGCGCGTGCGTCGTACCATAGCGACGTGCTTACGAATTCGACGATCGATGGCCCGTCTTCGTCGTCGTGAAGGTAGACATAGCGTGTGGGAAAGCGTCGTTCGCTTGTCCCTAGCAGATCCTTGAGAGCCTGGACTCCGTTGAATTCGTGCTGGTTGGAAACGAGCCGATCGGCTTCGACCGCACTCAGACGTTTCGCGGCCACTCCACTGAACGTTTCGCGAAGGCGCCCGTCCACGTCAACTGGCCGCCGCTCGTTGGATCGTCGTTGTGACGTGGGGCGCCATGTGGCGGGCTATCGACTCGACCACAGGGACTACGACGCTGTTACCGAATTGCTTGTAAGCTTGGGTGTCGCTCACGGGGATTTTGTAGTCCTCAGGGAATCCCATGAGGCGAGCGCACTCGCGGGGCGTTAGCCGTCGTGGCAGGTGACCGTCGCCTTGCGAGACCAAGATCTCTGATCCGTCCTTATAGTACCGGGCGGAGAGGGTGCGGGAGACGTCCTGTCCGGAGACAAGTCCAAAACCGAACCCGTTTCCAGCTTCGCGATGTTTACGCGCATATCCTTGTAGGTAATTCCAAAGCTTGGGACTGAGTGTGTATTTGGGATTGACAAGTGCACTTGGCCCGAGGGTAAACGGCTCCTCAGATCTCTCCGAACCGTCCTCGGGGTGCAGCACGGACGACATGGTTGGGTGCGCGTCCGGTGGTGTAAGGGTCTCAAAGTCGAAGTCGGTGGCACCGTCGAAGCCGACGATGTAGATGCGCCGACGGCCTTGGGGCACCCACGCACTGGCATCCAATATGCGCCACTGCACGTTGTATCCGAGCTCGTCTTCGAGCGCGTGACGGATGACGTCAAAGGTGCGTCCGCGGTCGTGCGAGACCAGGTTTCTGACGTTCTCCAAGAGAAAGGCGCGCGGCCGGTGAGCCTCCAAGATGCGCTTAATCTCGAAGAACAGCGTTCCTTGAGTAGGGTCTTGAAACCCATGCGGGCGGCCGAGCGAATTCTTCTTGGAGACGCCGGCGATACTAAAGGGTTGGCAAGGGAATCCCGCGAGGAGGACGTCGTGCGGCGGGATCTCTTTTTGCGGGTTGCGGATCTCAGTGATATCGCCTACGAGTGAATGGCCAACGATGTTTGCATCGACCACGGAGGCCGGGCCGGGCTGGCTGTCGGGAAAGTTCGCCGCGTAAGTTCGCTGGGCGAAGCTGTTCCATTCCGATGTGAACACACACTGACCGCCTGCAGCTTCGAATCCAAGGCGTGTGCCACCGATGCCGGCGAAGAGGTCAATGAAGGTGAAACTGTGCCGGTCGCTCACGTCTGGTCCGTCCTTGCCATGGGTGTGTTGCTCCATTCTGCACGCCTGCGTACGCGGTCCTTGATCTGACACGCACGCTACGGCGGGGGTCTGACATCGTGTTCGATACTTGTGG
Organism: Knoellia sinensis KCTC 19936; assembly: GCF_000768705.1. GTDB lineage: Bacteria > Actinomycetota > Actinomycetes > Actinomycetales > Dermatophilaceae > Knoellia > Knoellia sinensis. The sequence continues at coordinate 54,027 of NZ_AVPJ01000018.1, read as the reverse complement.
CATGCCCCGCCCGAGGAGTGCTGCGGTTCGGAGTCGGATGTCGAGGCAGCGCGTTCGGGACACCACGCCGGAAGTCGCGTTGCGGCGATTGCTGCACAGCCGTGGTCGTAGATTCAGGATTGGCGTCCCCGTGCCTGGCCTCACGCGACGTTCGATTGACGTTGCCTTCCCCCGTCAGAGGGTGGCCGTGTTCATAGACGGTTGCTTCTGGCATGGCTGTCCCGAGCACTGTGTCCCGTCGAAGACCAACGCCAAGTGGTGGGCGCAGAAACTGGACACGAACCGTCAGCGCGATGCTGAGACGACTCAGCACCTCGAGAACCTCGGCTGGCAAGTCGTCCGCGTTTGGGAGCACGAGGCAATTCGCGAGGCGGCAGACCGAGTCGAGCGCGCCTTACGCGCGCGGACGAGGTAGGTGGGATGGGGCATGGCGTTGCATCGAGGACTGGCTGTCAGATCCCGGTTAGGAGACCTCCGGAGGAGTCGCGCGGGTCGCCCACCAGAGAGACGCGGTCCAGATACATGTTGCGCTCCTCGCAACTTGTCTCGGGCAACAAGAGGCACGCGTGGCAGGCAGCCAAGTTCAGTCCGTCACTTCCTGACGGACCAGACTCCGCGCACACTGGATCGTTGGAGCACCAGCCGGACCTCGATGTGGCCGACTCGAACACCGCGGCAAAGCGCGCCTCCTCGGCAAGAGCTGCGAGACCTCCCAGGCTTCCGGCTGCATCCGAGGACGCCGTGTAAATCAGGAACCCGGCCTGGCTCCCATCCGCAAAGATGCGCTCACGCAAGGCGCCGGTCGGGTAGCCGGCATCGAGGCTCAGTTCTTTGAGGACCGCATGGGCGACCGTGTGAACCGCGACGAATCTGGGACTGGGCGGCTCGATTGCGTTCGCCCCCGACTCCTGCGCGCGGCGCCGGACGGCCTCCGTCAATGCTCCGATGCGTTGGGAGGCAAAGGGGGTCTCCTCCCAACGTTGCAGCGCATCGGGGTCAAGCCTCACGAAGACGCCTTCGCCAAAGACCTCCACGGCGGGCAGCCAGTGCAAGCGCTTGATGCTCAACGAGGCGAGCCGGGGCGCATCGGAAGAGGAGCCTGTTGGTGACACGCGTGCGAAGCCGTGTAGGGCGCGTACCTCTCGCAGCCTGCTCACCTTGGAGACTTGGGCCACCACGTCCGAAATCGACGGATCCACATCGACCTGCTGGCAGTGGAACGCGTCGGTGGCTCCGCCAACGTTGCCGTCCCTCAGCGCCATGTACTCCTCTGCACGTAGTTCTGCCTCGGTGGGGACAGAGGCGGCCTCGACGTCGCGACGCTGCCGGGTCACCTGCAGCACTGCCTCGACATCTATCGTGCGGTCACGTGCGGCGGACCCGATGGCTGCGGCTCGAATCTGGTCGTCTGTCTGATGCTGGAACACGTCCCAATGCCGTGTCACGTATCGAGCGCTGGGACTCGACCACGGCGGAATTGAGATGCTGGAACGGACCGCTCCGAACCACACGTTCGAGGACCCACGCTGCAGTGCGCGCAGGGGCTGGGCGCAGGTTTCAGGCTCCGCACCAGGGAGCCACGGTCGCGCGCCACTACATGACTTCACCTCGGCCACAGCGTGCCGTGAGAATGCGCCCTCGAGATCGCGGGGTCGAACGCCGCACGAGCACGACACGATGATGTCGCCTAGGGACGAGGAGGTCCCGCGTGTACTCAACGACATCTTGTGCGTGCTTCCCTCCTTCCATGTGATGACGCCATCTACCGGTCGGTGCACCCAGTTGAAGTACGGGAAGTCCTCCATGTGGCCGTTCTCGCAACAGGCGACGAACCTCGACGGGGTCAGTTCACGCACGCAGTCCGGGCAGACCATCCGCGTGGCGTCGAACTTCCAGAACGAGTCCAAGCGCCTGCAATCGGGGCAATAATGGAAGGTGGGAAAGCGTGCCACAGGTACGTCACCTCGCCTGCTCCCACTCGCGGGCGCCCTGAAGACGTGGACGCCGAGCGATCGTGCCAGTCGCGGTTCCTCGACCGGGGCACAGAGGCGCTCGTCCCACTCGTCGAGCCCACACACCACGTAGCTTTTGTCTCCGGCCGGCATGATCGAGCCCACGCCGAATGTCGAGATCAGTTGACTCTGTCGAACCCTTGCATCGAAGGCTTTCATTTCTCGTCCCTCCTGGCTCTCCTCTGAGCTGACACCAACCTCAGGCTGCATTCCCGGTCCACGTTCCGCAGACTGGTCAATGTGGCCCAAGCCGGTCGGCCGGGAGGGAAGATCTCCGTAAGGGGTTCACCCAACTCGTCGCTCAGAGACGCTCCTGCCGGTACCAGGAGCGCATCTAGGGAGGATCTCCAACCGGCGTACTTCGTCACCTCGCCAGAGGCAACGGCGTCCTCCCACGCTCCGATCAGCGCTTCCAAAGCGTCCTCCACGTCCTCCTCAGCGTCGGGGGAAACGGAGCGAACACGATCCAAGATGGTCTGCGATACGGCATCGAGATCTTTCCTCCCACCTTGGACGGGCACCACCGCCGCGTCGTCCGAGGCGGCGCCGGGTACGAGATGGCGGGCCAAGACTGCGAGAAGCCCGTGCAGGCCACGGTCCAGAGCCCGAGACGCGAACGGTGTTGCCCCCGTCGCCTCAACCTGTTGATAGAGCGAGCGGTGGTAGGTGGTGAACGCTTCGTAGTGCGAGAGGTCACGCGACCGCCCGGCGTTGAAGAGCGTTACGACCAGCCCGGGGTGACGCCGTCCCACCCGGCTCGTCGCTTGGATGTACTCCGATGTCGTCTGGGGTTGGCCCGATACGACCATCAGACCCAAACGGTCGACGTCGACCCCCACCGAGATCATGTTCGTGGCCAGCACCGTATCGGGGCTGAGCGGTGACGGATAGGCAGTCTGGAGAGCTTCGAGCTCCACCGGGATCTCACTCGACTTCTTGCGTGAGGTCAACTCGCGGGGATCCCGGGTCACGCGGGGCACCTCCTCACGGCGGCCTGCGACTACCTTGATACGGTCTCGAACGTCATCGATCGTCGCGATGAAGGCGGCACCCAGGACGCGCAGACTGTTGAAGTATCCGAGAAGCGTCCAATACGCATCACGCACGGCATCGTCCATCTCCGATGCCAAGGCGGCCTGCAGCAGCGCGGCGTACGTGCGGACGGTCAGAGTTGCATGGCTGGTGCCCGGGGCCATCACGCCGACGTATAGCCGGGTCCCCTTGGACTCGCGCGGGGCATCGACCGCGAAGAAGGAGTCGGACGCGTCAATGCCGGGCGGTGGAAACTGGCGCGCCTCTCGCGCGAAGACGGACCGAACCTGCTCTTTGGCTCTGCGGATGGTGGCTGTTGATGCAATGACCTTCGGGCGGGTTCCGGTGGTCCGATCGGTCGCCAAATGGTCGATGGCAGTTTCGTACAGCCCCACCAAGGTGCCCAAAGGCCCACTGATGAGATGGAGCTCGTCCTGGACCACGAGGTCCGGAGGAGCGTCAGTTCCGCGACCAAACAGGCTGCCTGCTTCGCCACGCCAGGCCAGCATGGCGAACTTGTCCACAGTGCCGATGACTAGCGAGGGCCTCACTGAGTAGACGTCGCTGTCGACCAATGCGACTGGGAGCCCATCGCCTAACCGGAAAACGCAATCGGTGCCGGGACACCTGACGGTGAGGCGGTTGGCCCTCCTGTCCACCTCGTAGTGGTCCTCCGTCAGCCGAGATCCGCACCATGGGCAACGGAGCAGCTGAACGGGATCACCAAGGTCCCCTGGGTCATCGTTCCCTCGGCGTCGGCGCAGTGCCTTGGCCGCGTCGGCGATCGAGTTCGGGGTTGCGCCTTGACCGACCCAGAGACCGATCGTGAAGGGTTCCTTCTCCTGCATGTCCGGCTCCGCGCGTCGCCACACCTCCAAGGCACAGATGAGTCCAGCAGCGCGTTCGAACTGCTGCAGTGTGAGCAGGCGAAGTGTGTAGCGCATGATGACTGCGACGCCGGCACCTCGACCGTCGGCGCCGGCACCACGTAGCCGCCGGTGGACCATGGCGAGGGCGATGAGACCCAGATAAGCCTCGGTCTTCCCACCACCTGTCGGGAACCACAGCACGTCGGCCAGATCCCGTTCGTCACTGCCAGGATCGCTCAAACCCTCGATGTTCATCAGGATGAAGGCCATTTGAAACGGACGCCATTCACCAACGACGGGCGTCCCGGGGGTGTCAAGGACCCCGCGCAGCATCTCCTGGTGCTCTCGCTGCATCTGCATCACGGCGTTCATGACACGGAAGGAACGCCCCACGAGTGGCTCGGACTCGATGATTCCGATTCCGCGGCGCATGCGGTGTGCTGCACCACGAGCCTCGTTGAGGTGGCGCTGCGCCGTCTCCAAGTGCACGCCGCTCAGTGAGGGCACATCGCGAACTTCCTTGTCCGTGATCCAGGTCTCGTATGCGTCGACCAAACCATGCAATGGAGAGAGAGAGCCGTCTGCAAGCTCGGTCATCGCGATGGCTGAGAGGTCCGGGCGGCTGGCTTCCGCCAGTGGAAGATCGTGCCTTGGGAAGAACGTGGTGCGGATCGCCCGCACCGATACGGTCTCCTGCCAATCGACGGCCACCCCGTGGCCGACGGCCAAGTGGCGCTGGGCCCGATGCAGCAGTTCAGCACTGAGTGCGTCGGCGTCCATGTGTTCCAGCAGGTGCTCAGGTCGTCGGTCCACAAACTCGCCGTCAAGCGTACGTACGACGATCGATGGCCGGAACCAACAGTGCCTATCCCGACCGCCCTCTGTGGGCGAGGCGAGGGTGTTCACGAGCACGAGGGTGACGCTTTGCACGCCATCGTGGGGAGCGCGCACGACATGGCGAAGCGCGAGACCTTCGCACAGTAGGGTCTCGCCAACGGCTGGGGCACTGGTCGAGATGTCGACCTCGAAGGGGCCGAACGGACGTCGCTTCCAAAGCTTACTTTCGCCCTCGTCCACCTCCTCGTACCTATCCGTCTGGACGCTTACTTGGATCCCAGTGGTCCCGCGCTTGATGCCGGCCGTCAAGCCGATCGTCGAGGGATAGCGCATATGCGAGAAGGACACGCCTGGATCGAAGTCGGCGTCAGGCGCGGTGCCAGCATCCTGATCTGCGTCGTCGCCAACTCGATCGACCTCCACCGCGTCCCCGCTGCGAGGATGAAGGATCCCCACAAGAAAGCGACGGAGGGGATTCTCGGTAAGGAGTTCGTCATCCTCAGAGCCGTGAAGGTCCGCCACGAGGGCGTCCACCATGATCTCCCTGGCTGCATACCAAGGATTCAGATCAGTCATCGAGGTCGCTCCATTCGATCGTCAGTAGGCCGGAGATCACCGGGATCAGCCAGAGGCCATTGCGCCCAGCGCCCTTGCCGGTCCGCTCTCCCACGGCAGTTGCGACACACTCCACGTACCCACCGCTGAGGGTGGGCCACCCACGACGCTTTCTTTCCAGTGAACCGACACGCGCCGCGAAATCGACTCCGAACTGGTGTGAGGTCCGCGCCACCTCGGTGGATCCCATAAGCACGGAGAACACGGGGGTCGTCAGGGTGGACAACCGTGGGTGGGGTCGAAGAGTCACCTCGGCGCCCGCCACGTTTTCGTGCCGGAGAAACTGCTGTACCAGCTGTGACTCGTCGCCCGGAGGGGTAGAGACGTCCACGTCGTCGACGCGCATCTCGAAACTGCGTGTTTGCCACTGCTTCCATCCCCCCACGATCCAACGCGGTCCGGAAGATCCCGGCGCCCAGACCTTGCGCAGACCCCGGTCGTCGGGTCCATCCGCTCGAAGCAGGAACCTGCGAGCACGGGTGAGCGCGACGAATCGAACCCTCGCGCGGTCCTCAGGATCCTGTGATTCCTGGCGGCGCGAAGGGAACTCCATCAGAACCACGTCGTCGTACTCCAGCCCCTTCGCGCGGTGGGTGGTCGATACGGTTGCCCGACCGCCCGGCTTGTCCAACAGATCGGGTGGAACGACGCCGCGGGCCCGCAGCCTTGATACCAGGGACGGGATGTCCATCTCTCGTCCCTTCGCGCCGGCCGCATGGCGAAGCGCGCGCCAAGCAGCGTGCCCGTCCAGCTCGACCTCCTGCTCGTCGAGCAGCTTCATGAAGTCCTTCTTGCCCACGGAGCTCGCGTCGGCGGTGGCGAGGGCGTTCGCGATCCAGGCGTCGAGGACTCGTTGGCGAGCACTCCTGCGAACCTCGGCGGCGATTCCGCGCCTGCGTAGTTCGCCGGCAGCAAGCATTGCCTGACCGTTGGTGTGGGTGAGCATGGCCACGCTGCCGTCTGTTCGTTCCATGTGCCCCACGACTGAGTCGAGGCCACCGACGTGGACGACGTCATCCCAGAAGTCATCGACGTCCTCGGGATCTGGTGGCTCGCCGGATGGTAAGCGCAGGGCCGCCGCCCCAAGTGCGTCTCGCGACTGTGCTCGGTATTGCCCTGTCAGCGCGACGGTCGCGGCCCCAAGAGCCCTCGCTGCGTCCAACAAATCCGACGACGTGGTGCTGGACGGGCGTGAGTCCTCGCCCTCCCGCAACTGGAAGTCGTAGATCGCTTGGGCAGGGTCGCCCAGTAGGGTGAATCCGGCGTCCGCGGGGAGGGCGCGAATCAACGCTGCTGCGAAGTCGGCCCGGGGTCCGACCACGTCCTGAACCTCATCGATCACCACGTGCTCGAGGTCTTCGCAGTCCTGCCACTCGTCTTCCCGAATCAGCTCGGTCGCTCGCGCTATGCGTGCGTCGAACCCCATCTGCGCTAGGTCGTCATCGCCGGCGTCGCCGACGATCCGTGCCGCCAACGAGTCGATCGTTCTGACGCTGACGGGCGGAACGTCGCGTGCCCGCAAGCGAGCGTCGACGGCGTGCACTGCCGCGTTGGAGAAGCTGAGAACGAGCAGCCCGTGCAAAGGGTCGACCTGCGCGTCGAGGACGAGGTTCTCCACGAGGGCGGACACCACCTGAGTCTTCCCGGCGCCCGGTCCCGCCAACACGATCTGTCGTTGATCTGGATCAACCGCCGCGGCGGTGGACTGAGCATGGTCGAGCACGCATTCCGTCATCGTTTGGTCCAGAGGTATTCGAACGCGTTGAACGCCAAGAGGTCGCCGTACTGATCGAAGTTGTCTCGCACATTCACAATCAGCACCTCCTCGGAGCCACCGTTGAGCTGTCCGCGCAGTCCTCGCCCGATCATCTGTTGGTAGACGTTTGGGCTGAAGGTGGGCCGGGCGACGTACACGGCCTGCACCTTGGGGGCATCGAAGCCCTGGGTCAGAACGTTGAAGTTCGTGAGTACCCGGATCCGCCCAGCCTTGAACTCCTCAACATAGTGACGGCGTGCAGCAGGCTCCGTGTCTGCCGAGATCGCCACTGCAGGTACGCCCCGGTGAGCGAGCAGAGCAGCCAATACGCGCGCGTTCTCGACCGATGGTGCGAATGCCAGCACGGTCCAGTCATCGGGAAGCGAGGCAATGGATTCCACGACGCGTCGGGTACGAGCTGCGTCGGCGCCGAGCCGTTCGGAGACCGATGCGGGTAGGCGCCCCATCTTCTGAATCTCCGACTTATCGTCGGCGCTGAGCTGGACATCGACACCATCCAATATCTCGTGTCGAACTTGGGCGAGAACCCCCATCTCCTGTAGTTCCTCGTAGGGATCCTCCTTTCGGAAGGCCCCTCGGTCCAAACGATTGCCGTCGTACCGGCCGACGAGTCGTTCCGTCTCTCCCTCGGAGTTGCCACGGAACGGCGTGGCGGTCAAGCCGAGAAGTGGTCTGCGCCCCTCCTTGCTGCGTCCTCGGCCGGAGCGTCCCATCCATTCGAGCACCTGCGTATAGGACGTCGACACTGATCCATGCGCTTCGTCGATGACCACCACTGACGGCTCCCGCAGCCAGCCGTACTCGTCGGACGCTCGCTTCTGCACCGAATGGAGTTTGTCAATCGTGGCGATGACCACCTGGAATGTGCCGGGTTCCTCAGGGACCTCGTTTCCTCCCCATAGTCGTCCCAGCCGCATGGGCACTTGGGGTCCGATTGCGCGCCACACGTAGCTCCACGTTTCCGCCGCTTGCTCACACAGTTCGTCGGTCTGGGCTATCCATACCAAGGGCCGATCGTGTCCTAGCAGATCAATTCGGACAGCCTTCACCAAGGCCTCCACCGTCACGCGGGTCTTGCCCGCTCCGGTGGGCAGCGAGACCATGCCACGATCGGCACCCACCCCCTTGAGCAATGCTTCGATCCGTTCGGTGACGAATTCTTGATAGTCATGCAGTGGCTTGAGCACCGCAGGGCCATCGATCATCTCCACGGCTGCCCTCTGGCTGCCGGGGAAACCGGCCCAGTCGGCCGGGAATCCCAAACCGTCCACCCATACCCGGGTCACGCGACGCCCCGACCACTCCCGTGGGGGTTCTAGACCGTTCTCGTCCAAAGCAGGCCGCAGTTGCTTGAGGATGCCTACGCCATGAACGGCACGAGCCAGCTCGGCGACCTCCTCCGCAGCGACGCCTCCGTCTCTCTCCTCGAGGACTGCAAGAGCCTGGGCGGGAACGCTCCGTCTCAACGCGTCGATCCCGACTGCAGTCACCAAGCGTTCGTTCTCGTCCCGACAGCGCTTGATCTTGGTACGCAGCTTGTCCGAGGCAGCGCGCTCCATAGACCCGAGCACTTCCTGGATCTCGGCGGAATCAAGTTCGAGTCTCAACAGTTCGGACACCTGCGCGAGCCGCTGGTGGGGCTCGTCAGCGGTCAGGAACAGGGTGCCACCGTCCCGCCGACATCGAAGGGGACGAGCCACCTGACCCTCGGGTGTAGCTGTCATCCGGACGAGTCGCGCCACGGGTTGGATCAGCAGGTCTTGGTCCGTTGGGTCCAAGCGAAGTTTGAGTGGTGGGAAGGCATCAGTGAGATAAACAGGCTCTCCCGCGGGCTCAGAGATGATCTCCTCCTGGAGGAGGTCCTCACCTCGCGGCATCGCCCAAGATGTGACGAAGCGCTCGAGATCCTCGGAGTCCTCCACGAGGAGGGCAGGAATCGCGGCGTCGACCAAGGACTCGTACGTGACTTGGCTGGAGGTGACCCCGATGTTCCCGACGGGCACGTCCATTCGTTGCCGACCGACCCGAACCACGAGGCTCTCGGCCTCGTGGTGTCCCGGCAGCCACGCGTAAAAGGACGCCCTGAGAGCGTCGTCCTCGAGAGTCCGACGCCGGTCTACGACCGCCTTCCAATTCACCCACGCTTCCTCGGGGAAGGCATCCAGCTCAGTTGGGACCCCCAGCTTCTCGGCCACGTCGGTGCTCAACTCAACGGTCGGAAAAAATCGAGGGTCGAGGTCGTCACTCGCAAGGAGCGTCTCACTAGGAGGCAAACAGCCGAACGTGGTCTCGAACCGACCGTGCAAACTCAGGAAGTGAGTCTCTGGCGCAATCACATGAATGCGCCCGTAGGTGGCCACCGAACGGTGTCGCACGAGCACCCCGTGGGGTAGCCCGGCAGTAAGCAGCAACTTCGTGACGGCCGCCTTGGCTTGGTCACTCATGCGCCTCACCACGTCCAACGGCCAAGGGAGGGTGGCGGGGATGTCGACTGAGACATTGTCAGGATCGATCCGTGCCCCAGCGTGCTCGATGAAGGACTGCTCTGCCTTGCCGATCCAAGCCTTGAACCATGCCTCAATCGGCGCATCCGCCCGATACGACGGCGCATCGACTGCGCCAATGGCCTTGAGTAGAGGCTCGTCGTGGAAGTGCTCCCGTGGATCGATCAGGAAGTCACGATCGCGCGATCCGTCAGCAGGAACCACCCGCCCCCCCAGAAATGCTTGGTCTGCGGCCACCCATTTGCCCGAGGCTGTGCGTACGTGCATGTCGGCCGTGAGGTCGTTGCCCAAGTCCTCGCGCAGGATGTCTATTCCCGCCTCGAGGGGCAGGGGTCGAAGCGCCCTCCAGATCTCCGGCCAAGCCTGCTCGGGACGGATCCGCCCACTGGACGACTTCCAGCGAGTAAGGAGCTTGCGGAGCTCCCCGCTCTTGTCCATCAGGACGACACCTAGGGTCGCCAAGTCCTCCACGATGCCAGGCATCCGGGCCAGTTCAGGGTCGACGAACGCGACGTCCGACTCCACCTGTCCCTCGACTCGCACAAAGACCCGGCCACGCAGGGGGGCCTTGAGGTCGCCGTCGTCGAGACGAATGATCTTGGCCCTCTCGATCTCTGCAACGAATCTGGTGCCTGCCTCGAGAGTCGACATTGCCTTGGCGTCCCGGAACATCCGCGCAGCGAGGTGAATAGCGTGGGCCGAGGACTCCACGGTGCGGTCGCGGACCAGCGCCTCGAGCCACTCGTCGACGCCAGCAGCCCCGGCCGGTAGGTCGGCTCCCACGCCCGAGCCCATCAGCCGCGACACCTTGACTCGCTGCTCCTGCGTCTTGTACGCGTCGGGGTGCAGCCAATCTTCGACGGGAGCTCCGGGGATCTGAGACCACGCAGTGAGCCACTCGCCGGGCCCCTCGCCGATCCAGTCGAGATCGCTTGGCCGTCGAAGGACCCCCATTCCGTTCGGCAGACTGGGAACCGTGCGCATGTGCTCGAAGACCGGCTTGTTCAACGCCTCATCGACCCAATTTCGAGCCTCCTTGCGCCCCAGTTCACCACCACGTGAGGGCAGAGCGTCCAGGGCCTCCACCACATGCTCGGTTCCGCTGAATCTGGCCAGCGCCTCGGCGACAAGTCGAGGGACCACTGCCAGCAACTCGTCGTTGAATCTTCCCTCAAGTAGCCCCAGCCGGTCGTCGCTCAGTTTCCAAGGTGCGTTGACGATCCCCGACATTGTCGTGACGAACTGCGTGGGGAAGTAGGCCCAGAAGCGACCGAGGCCAACGCCTGGTGGGAACTTGACGGCGTACTGAACTTCGACTGCCTCTCGGGCAGCGACGTGACCCGCTTCCTTAAGTGCCGCAGCAGTCGGGTGAACCATCGTGCGTGCCAACGACCAGACTGTCGGCATCTGCCCGCCGCGGAGGGTGACGAACCCATCATCCGCGACTTCTCGGGTGACAGTCCGGTCCGAAGGGGCGACCTTGCGCTCGCCGTCGGCGGACTCGACCTCATTACGAAGTCGGGCTCGTTCGATGTGAGCGGAGAACAGTACGAACTCAGGAGGGAAGTCGTTCAGCCGCTTGGCCAAGGGCATTGCATCGATTGAAAGCGGTGCGACCACGACCGTGGTCGCCCACTGCATGAGTTCTTTCAGGTACGCGTCCCGCGCGGAACCGTCTTGGACCGGATCGAGCACCTTGGCCAGGCGCATCGTGGGATAGTGCGCTGCCTCGAATCCCGCTGCTTGAAGTTGCTTCTCCGCCCAGTCTTTGTCGAAGGCGAAGGAGACTGAGCGGCTGAACACTTTCGGCTCGCTAGACACGGCCAGAATCGACTTGAATCCAATGCCGAACTTGCCGATGCGGTCGTCGTCCTTGGCTGACATGTCCGAGGCCATGACGGAGCGAATCCCGGCCGCATCGAAGGGCTCGCCATCGTTGGCCACGTACAGCGCCGCCGGAGTTAGCAGCACCTCCACTTGCGACCCGCCCCTGCGCGCGGCATCGACGGCGTTCTGCAGCAGTTCCTCAAGTTGTCGAGTGGCGTAACCCCCCTGTGAGATGCGTCGTTCATTGTTGGCGTCTTGAACGACACGGCTCGGGTCCTCCCGGTACACGTTAAGACAGACCTCGGTCTGCTCCTCGACAACGGCCGCGAGCGTGCTGTCACTTCGGGTCCAGCCCTGCATTCCCATCCCTACGTCGTTCGGGTCCCGTTAACTCGGGTTGATCCTGACACTAAAGCGAGGTGCCGACAGTTGAATGGGCAACATCGCTCGGGATCCCGGAATCCAAGGTGTAGGACATGTCGGGCGTGCCGTTGGACATACCGAAGATGTAGGAGAGTGGCCACCGCGTGCCGTCGCAGGAGGAGGACTGCGACCTCATCATCGACATCCTCACGGGGCGTGGACTCCTGCAGCGCAGCGTCCTGGCCGAGGCGCGCGAACAGCAGGATCGCGCCGACCGGCTGACTGTGGAGCAGGCGACGATCCTCAAGGTCACTCGACTGATCAACCGGGTCGAGGTGCGTGGGGGAGTGGGCAGCGGCATGACCCTTCTTGCCATAGTCCAGGCGAACTCGCTGAACCGCGCCAGGCACGGTGCATGGAACCGGAGCAGCTGTCGCAACTCTGCCGCTCGCTTGGGGCCAGAGACATAGGGTCCACCCAGAGCACGCACCCAGCGACTGGCTGGCACGACGGTGAGGACGCGAGTGATGCATCATCCAGGCCATCTGTTCGTCATTCAGGGCGACTTGATGCGACTCAGTTGCGACGCGGTTGTCGTCCCCTGTGATGGTGATCTGAATGTCACCGGTGTCTGGGCGACGCTCATGCCTGATCTCGAGTGGCTCCCCGCAGCGGTGCCGTCGTGGCGGCGGCTCGGCGGACATCAGCGCCCTCGGGACGGGATTCTCGAAGTTTCGGGCCGCGGCGGCCGACCGGTGGTGCTCGTCGATACGGTCAGCCAGTCGGGTGACGTCACCACGATGGTGGACATGGTCGTTTCCGCAGTCCGTCGAGCCGCTGAGGACAGCAGGCGACATGACGGTCGGAAGCTTCCTCTTGTGGGACTTCCACTCCCAGGCACTGGAGAGGGCACCCTCGCCGGGCGTAGGCGAGAGGTGGTCGCGGCGCTTGTCCCAGCGCTTCGGGCTCTGGTGCAGGAATGCGAGGTCGACGTGGCTCTCACGCTCTGGAGCCGACAGGATCTCGCCGCAGTCCAGAGCGAGCGCCACGACCAGAGTGAGTGGGGACTGCCTGAGTCCTTGTTGTCCGAGGCAGATCGTCTCGGATTGCTCGCCGCTCAGGGTCAGGTCTCGCTCTTCGTCGGTGCGGGAGTTTCCGTGCCTGTGGGACTGCCGCATTGGGACGGACTGATTGAGCGCCTCGCCGAAGAGGCCGGCAGGCGTGACCTCGTGGACCCAGAGCGTTTGGAAGATTCCGCGGAGTCCTTGCGTGCGGTCCTGGGCGCGGACGCCTACGAGTCCGTCATGGTGCGCGAGTTCCACCGGGAGCAACACGGGCTGAGCCACGCCCTCCTGGCCATGCTCAGGACCCGCCAACTCGTCACGACCAACTTTGACAACTGCTTGGAGTTGGCACTCGATCCACTCCAGACCGAGGGCGGCTATCGAGTCCTGACCCGGGCCTTGGCAGACGGGGCGAGCCCGTGGCTACTCAAACTCCACGGTGACATCGCTAGGCCGCGCACACTGGTCCTCACTCAGTCTGACTACGACAGGTTGGGGGCCGATGGGCGGGCTCTATACGGGGTAATTCAGGCCCTCCTCCTGACGAGCCATCTGGTCTTCGTCGGGTTCAGTCTCCGCGATGCCGACTTCCTCGCTCTGATCGATGACGTTCGAAACGTCCGCAGGCAGGCCGAGTCTGATGAAGCCCTTCCCACGGCTGGAACGGCCTTGGCGCTTCACCCCCAAGCCATCCAGGCGGCACCCCTGCAGGACGAGATCAAGGCGGTCTGGATGACGGACGACCCCAGCAACGAGACCGCCGCAAGACAGCTGGAGATCTTCCTGGATCGGGTGGCGTGGAAGGCGCACACCGCAACCGAACTCTCAGCAGAGTTCCTCCTCGACGACCGGTACGCCTCCGGGCATTCAGAGGAGGACGCAGCACTGCGGGAGTCGGTCATGGATTGGCTCGCCTCCCTCAGCCCAACCCACAAGGCGAGTGTCGGCTGGGAACATCTGCGCCGAACTCTGGAGGAACTTGGAGCTGACCCAGCAAGTCTCAATGGCGGCGTCGGGCGATCGGCGCACTTCCCTGACGCCGAGAACACCGTCAGCCGAGTGGATCGTTGAGATGCCAGCCACCGTTGACGAGCTTTGAGACGGCATCCGCCGAGATATCGAGCCGTTCAGCCCGGCTGCCGCGCACCTCGATCCACGGTGCAGGCTGGCCCGACAAGACCTCACGGAACCGCTCGGTCATCCACGGGCGCACGTGTTCGCCATCGCGCAGCCCGTCCTGAACGAAGGGGATCTCGTCACCCGTGAGGATGTACAGGTCCGGGACGCGCGACTTCGCGAGAGCCTCCACCGTGGGCGAGAGTGACCCGACGTAGCGCTCATGCCAGACAGCGGTTGCTAGCACGTCGGTGTCACAGATCAGAAGCGGCACAGGTGTTTTCGCGGCTTCGGCATCTTCCACCCGCGCCTGTTCGCGGGCGACAAGGTCGAACTCGGCCGTGTGCCAAGGCGCTGCCAACCCGCCTGGCCTGACCTCGGACCACTCTCGCCCGAACTCTGGAACCCAACTCGTGGCGAACCGATCGGCAAGAGCCAAGGCCAACGTGGTGGTCCCCGTCGATTCAGCCCCGAGTACGACCACGCGACGAACGAACCACGAGCGCACGGCCGCTGACAGTGCCCACCAATGGCCGGCGACATCAGCCCTCACCGCCGTCCCGGACACCGGCGTGGCAACCCGGCCCGGGTCGAGCTGCACCCACGTCGCGTCGAGCCGTCGCGCCAACTCGACGCCGTACTCGTCCGACGTGAAGACCGCGTCGACGGGCTCGTCCAACAAGGAAACGATCAACGCCATGTGGGCGTCCCACGCGGCCGCAGACTCGAAGTCGACCTCGGCCTCGTCCATGGCCGCTTCCACGCGAACCTCGGGATGCTCCTGCTGCACCCACTCGGCTCTGACATCGAGCGGAATCGACTCAACGGACGATGCGAGCACTTGCACGGTCGTCCGCGCCGACTGGGCGTTGGCCGCTCGAATCAGGGCCGAGTGCCCCGCATGCAGCGGATAGAACTTGCCGAGCACCAGCGCGTGCCTGAACCGCTTCGTCATCAGATCCGCACCTCGACCGGGGCCGCTTCGCCCACCACTCCCATCTCGTCCGCCTCGGTCTCGAGTTCCGCCCGCCACTGGCGAAGGCCGGCGAGGCACAGACCCAGGAACACGGCATACAGGAGGCTGGTGAGCCACAGACCCTTCGCGGCATACAGCCCGATGTACATGACGTCGGCAGCGATCCACACGAACCAGGTGCCGATCCACTTGCGGTTCAACATGACCTGCGCGACGAGGCTCATGGTCGTTGTCAGTGCATCCCAGCCGGCGACGGTCGAGTCCGTGTGGTTGGTCAGCAGCCAATGCAGGAACAACGTCCCCACGCCAATGGTGACCGCCGCCGCGATCCACGCTTCTTTCGGCGTATGCCGTACGCGCAGTTTCGTTCGACGGTCACCGCCGTGGAGCCACCAGTACCAACCGAGAAGCCCGAGTCCGATGTAGACGACCTGCAGGCCGGCGTCGGCGTAGAGCCCAGCCTGCACGAACAGGACGATGAAGAAGATGTTGTTGGCGATGCCGACGGGGAAGTTCCAGATGTTGCGTCGGACGACGAGCCAGACGCACAACCCGCCGGTGACGAAGCCTGCGACCTCGGTCCAGTTCACTGCGTTCCGCCGAGTTGGTGGGCCAAGAGGGTGCTGATCACGGTCGACGCCGCCGCGAACAACTGACGGTACGTGAGTCCTGGCGTCTTGACGTAGCGGTAAACGAAGTCCGGCTCGTACTTGTTGAATGCACCGGGACCGGACGGCATCACGGGTCCAGTGGCGCCCAGCTCGGCCTGCAGGTCCTTCGAGAACTCGAAGAGCCGCTCGTTGTGCTGCGCCCACTCCTGACGGGCAGCGGCGGACCCGCCCTTGCGTGTGTCGAGGTGGGGGAGCACCGCGACCCGCCGGAACTGGTCACCTTGGAACTGGAATCCCACCCACGGGCTCGTCGGGTTCGGAACGTCGAGGGGAATCCACCCTGTGACGATGGGGCCTGCAGTCCCGAAGCTGCTGCCCACTGCCACATCGGTATCGAGGAACCCCGCGAGATCGTGCTGAAGCCGGGCAGCCACCTGGCGGGTGCGCATTTTGCGCAAGGTCGCCCGCAGCTGCGTCGACGAGATGCGCTCGGCGAGTTCGTTCGGAAGGTCCAGAGGTTCGTCAGCGCTCACCGTTGTGCACGTGCTGACCACAGTGGCCAGAGCGTCCACCATGTCCGCGTAGTGCAGGACGATCTGCGAGGCGTATTCGGCTCTCCCGATGTGGCACTCGCGGAGGTGCGTTGCGAGGCGAGCGTAGGACCAGTAGTCCCAAATCCCGTCACGCGTCTCTAACGTGTCGTACTCCCACTGCGGGTTCAGGAGGCTGAGCAGGATCATCCGAGCACCGGGCCGCCGCGACTGGATCTTGGTGGCGTACTCCGACAGTTGTTTGCGATCCGGCAGGGCGAAGACCTTGTTCTCGATCGCCATTGAGCTGCCGTTGGCCCAGTCCATCCAGACGTCGATGTTCAGGTATTCGCGCAAGACTTCGCGGTCCTTCGAACCCGTCCCGTGATTCGGCCCGCTGTGGAAGATCGAGTCCGCCTCCCGCGGGAAGTGGCGGAAGTACCACGCGATGAAGTTGCTGTGGAAGAGCTCGCGCTGGCCCATCATGATGGCGGCAAGAGGCTCCTGATCCAGCAACTCCAAGGCGCGCTCGAAGTCGGTGTGGTCGGCCTTGCTGTCGCTGGGGCGCTCGATGACCGCAGGTGGCGGACAGTTGACGTAGCGCACCGGATTCTGCGCCCCCTTGGGGAAATAGGCGCTCACGTCCACCGCTTTGTAACGTCGCGACATCCGGGAATCCATCTCGCCGACGAAGGCCCAGCGCCCGGCATTGTCGGGACCCTCCCACCGATCGATCGTGAAGGCAGCCACCACGTGATTCGCCAGCACGGCCAGGGCGTGCGTGGGGCTTTGCTCACTACCGTCCCGGCGCGCCGCCGCCACCTTCCACCATTTCCGGGTCGCCTCATAGAGCTGCTCGTTTGAGGACGCCGTGTCAGCGGTCTTGGGGACCTTGATCAGGACCACACGGTCCGTCGAGGCAATCACATTCATTCGGGCCTCCCGTTGTTCGTCGATGAGATCGTTCTGGCTGGTGAGCCTCCCAGCGCGGTGCTCCACACGAGTCCGAATCCGCGAACACTGGGCAGGCCGGATGTGATCGCTCGTGCGGCAACGGTCGCGTCCACGCCGAGTTTCGTTGCGTACCGGACTGCCACGCTGGGCGTGCGTTGTTGGGCTGCGACGCAGTGGAGGAGCACCCGCTTGCCCTCCGCGCGAAGTCTCCTGACGACGTCGGCCGTGTCGTCGAGGACGAAATCGAGGTGCTGGTTCGCCTTGGGGTCGTCGCTGTCGATGAGCCAGACCCTCACGTGGTTCTCGGGCGCCACCACACCGGCTTGGAGGTCATCGGTGCCGACGCGGCAGAGGCTGACCACTGCGTCAACGCCGAGCTGGTCCACGTGCCGGAAGTCCTGCCAGGTGCCGAGCAGGACGCCCTCGTCGAACGGGTGGGGGACGGCCATCGCGACGGATGAACCGAAATCGCCGCGGTAGTCCATCTGGGCCGCGGACGGCCAGCGCGATTCATCGTTGTCACGGCGCGCAGTCGTGAGCGCCATCGCCAGCAGGTTGGCTCCCCGAAGTCCGGGCCAGCCGTGAACGCTCCGGCGCCAGCGCGCCGGCAGCCCCGTCACCCCATAGCGGGCGCCGAGCAGCGCGCCAGCAATCGCCGCCACCGTGTCCGTGTCGTTGCCTGCGTGCACCGCAGCCGTGAATGCGCGCTGCACGTGCTCAGGAGACCCACTTGCGTCCTCGGTTGACGTGATGGCTGCCCACGCGCACAGCATGGCCGGCACGGTGAACCCGTTGGGGGAGAAGACCTTCGGTTCAGCACCAGTCGCACCCTCGATCCTGGCGAGCCAATCGTCGCGACGTTCCGGCGCCAGAAGGCGGACGCCAGCGGCGAGGTCGAAGCGCCCTTCCAGCACGGCGACACGGACCGCCTCCGCCCAGAGGATGCAGGTCTCGACCGCGAGGGGATCGGGGTGAGTGAGCTCGGCGATGGCGCGTGCGGCGGCAGCAGTGGCAGCAGGGTCGTGGAGTCGAGTCAGTCCCACGATGCCGGTGCGCATGAGCGCGCCGTTGCCTGCTGCGTGTGCCGTGCGTGCCGTGAACGCAGCACTCGCGGCACGCAGGCGCTCGGCAGGCGTGCCCGCACGCTGCTTCGCACCGGTCAGCACCGCGCGAGTCTGGTTTCCGACGTCTGCCGGTCGGCCGGCATACCAATCCTCGAAGGCGGTGGCGATCTCATCGAGCGCGCTCGCGCTCGTGAGGTCCCGGCCTCCTGTGGAGACCCGGGCGATGCAGGCGGCCATCTGGGTGTCGTCGCTCCATTCGCCTGGCGCGAAGCCACCCAGACCGCCACCCACCATCCCCGGCTCGCCGGACGGGGGCGCAGCGAACTCGTACGGCACGCCCAGCGCGTCTCCGATGGCCTGTCCGAGCAGCACGCCTGCTGCGCGGTCTTCCTGCTGTGGTGTGAGCTGCATGGCGACCTCCTGATGGCTTCTTGTCAGTCAAACCATAAGTTCCTGTGGTGACAATTGTCAAGATGACGATAAGATGGACCTATGCCGAAGTTTGTCAGCGAGTTCCCGATCTTCTCCGTCACCGTGGACCTGGTGGTCCTGACGATCCGTGACGGCGTCTTCTCTGTCTTGGTGATTCGCCGTGGTGAGAAGCCGTATGCCGGCCGCCTGGCTCTCCCGGGCGGCTTCACCCAGGAGCGTGAGGACATCGAGGACGCGGCTTATCGCGAGCTGAAGGAGGAGGCGGGGATCGGCAAAGGCGACGTGCATCTCGAGCAGTTGCAGACCTTCGGCGCTCCTCGTCGGGATCCCCGTTCACGAGTGGTGTCAGTCGCGTGGCTGGCGCTGGGCGCGGACCTGCCCGATCCGGTCGCTGGGAGTGATGCGGCAGCGGCGGAGTTCAGGCCGGTGGACGAGGTGCTGGGGTCGGCGTCGCCCTTGGCGTTCGATCACGCGGACATCCTCAGCGTGGGGGTCGAGCGTGCCCGGTCGAAACTCGAGTACACCGGAGCGGCCGCGAACTATTGCCCTCCGGAGTTCACGGTGGGTGAACTGCGGTCGGTGTACGAGGCCGTGTGGGGCGTCGAGCTTGATCCGGCGAACTTCCATCGCAAGGTCACGCGCGCCGAAGGGTTCTTGTCCGAGACGGGGGAGAACACGACTCGTGGGGGAGGGCGACCGGCGAAACTCTTTCGCGGTAGTCCTCGCGCTCGGCTCAACCCCCCGATTCTTCGGGACTGACGGACGAAGCTCGGGTTGAGGGGCTCGAGTAGTGAACTCGGTCCGTGACCTCGTGCTGATCCGCGAGATGGGTGGGTCTGAGAGTAGAAGCGGCCGATGCGTCCGAGAGGCCGTGGACAGATCTGCGAATCGCGGACGTCGAGCCGACAGCGTCCTTCATACTGACGCAGACTCCACGCGATATCCCTGCGGGATCTCTCGTGGGCGCGACTCGGCGATCTCCCGACGAGCCAGATGCGTACAACCCTGCGAAGGAGATTTGATGACAGGCGGTATTGAGTACGCGGGGTACCTCTACTACGTGTGGGGTTTTCACGGCTTGTTCCTGATAGATGCCGAGTCGCATACGGACGCCCAAGAGGTGTACTCGGAGCACCATGACTGCGACGTCACCATGATCGAGCACTGCATGAGGGTGCCGGACCCTGATGTCTGGGGCACCCAGTGGGATGAGCCTGACGTCGGCCCGCACGAGTGCGTGGACGAGGAACCCTGGAACACGGGCGACAACTACGTCAGATGCATCTGCAATCCTGCGTTGCCCTACCTGTCTCCGATTGCAGTCGATCCGAAGGATCCACGTGTGGCTTCGATTGATCTGGAGCGCGAGAAGGCCGCCTCTGAGGCAGGAGCGGATCAGATGCTGGCCAATTTGCGCGACAGGTACGGCGATGACTCAGATTAGTGCGTCTCTCGCGGGTTCAGAGCCGCACGTCGACTGGGCTGAAGGTGCTGTGCGCCAGCCTGAGTCGGTGCGCTCTGCCACGATGCGAAGGTGAGCGCACACGGCATACCGGAATCGCCTGAGTTCTCGACCGGATCGGAGCGGGAGGTCTGGGAGAACATCGTCAAGCACGGGCGCGAGGACTGGACCGTCCTTGCGAACGTTCGGTTGACGGACCCGAAGAAGGACCATGAGCTCGACCTCATCGTGCTCATCCCCGACGTCGGGATCGTCGTGGTGGAGGTCAAGGGTGGGGCTGTCTATGTGGACGGGGACGGCCAGTGGCGCCTCGCGCAAAAGGGCGAAGATCGGTACATCCATCCGGTGGATCAGGCGCGTGACGGGAAATACGCGGTTCGGGAGTACATCGAGCGTGACCCACGGTGGCGGAACTCAAGCCGGACGCGGGTGCGGTTCGGTCACTCGGTGGTGGTGCCGTACACCGATCTTGCCGATGACTTCGAGACGCCGGATTGTCCTCGGTGGAGCATCCACGACAGGGCCGACGTGAAGGACCTCGTCGGGCGACTGTGGGACGTCCCGATGAAGCAGGAGACCGGCCATCGGGTGCCGACACAGGAGGACTGCGAGCTCATCGTCGAGATCCTCAAGGGGCGCGGGCTGCCCCAGCGCAGTGTCCTGGCGGAGGCGCAGGAGTTGGAGGATCGCGCCGATCGGCTGACTGTCGAGCAGGCGACGATCCTCAAGGTCACTCGACTGATCAACCGGGTCGAGGTGCGTGGGGGCGCGGGCAGCGGCAAGACCCTGCTTGCGATGACCCAGGCGAAGTCGCTTACCCGTGGCGGGCAGGGTGTGAAGCCGCAGCGGGTGGCGCTGCTCTGCTACTCGATCGGTTTGGCGTCGTGGTTCCAGCGGTACTTCGATGGGGAGAACCGGAAGAACCGGCCGGCTTTCGTGGGGCGGTTCGAGGAGTTCGCGAAGTTCCTCGGGGTCGAGGAGTTCGGGACGCGGGACGACCCCGAGTTCTGGGAGTCGCGGCTGCCGGAGCAGATGGCCGAGCTCGTCGATGCGTTGCCGCCGGGGAAGAAGTTCGATGCGATTGTCGTGGACGAGGCGCAGGACTTCGCCGACCTGTGGTGGACGCCGATCGTGCGGGCGCTGCGGGACGAGGAGGAGAGCGGGCTCTATGTGTATTCGGACGAGAACCAAAGGGTGTTTGCTCGCTTCGGCCGACCGCCGGTGCCGCTCGTGCCGCTGATCCTCGACCACAACCTGCGGAACACTCGGCAGATCGCGGAGACGTTCGGGTCGCTCACACCGACGCGGATGATTTCTCGCGGTGGGGATGGGCCGGAAGTGACGTATCTGCCGTGTGCACCTGAGGATGCCGTCGAGGTGGCGGATGACCAGATCGACATGCTGCTCGAGGAGGGGTGGCGTCCGGAGGACATTTGCCTGCTAACGACGGGTGCTCGGCACGACGAGCAGACGAACCTGCAGAACCTATTGGGGCAGGAGGGCTACTGGGACACGTTCTGGGACAAGGATTCCGTGTTCTATGGGCACGTTCTCGGGTGCAAGGGACTCGAGCGCAAGGTTGTGGTGTTGTGCGTCAACGACAAGAGGGCGGGGGAGCGCAGTCGGGAGCGGATCTATGTCGGGCTGTCGCGAGCGACGCATAAATTGGTCGTAGTCGGGGAGCCGGGCCTGATCCACGAGATGGGCGGGAGCGAGGTCGCCAAACGACTCGGCATCTCATCCTGACCACTGACCACTGACCACTGACCACTGACCGCTAAACGCAGTCTCGTCCGCGAACCGATGGCAGTTCGCAATGTCGACCAGCAGGCCATGCGACTGGTGGGGCGGTCATGAATCGGCGGCCGCGACATTCGCCATTTTGCCTCGTAGGAATACGCGAGCAATTTACGCTCGGCCCGTGCCCACAGTCTCCGCCTCGACGACACGAGTTCGCTAGTGGCTGCCGGCGGAGGCAGTGCGGACCGGAGGGCCGAGGAGTTGGCGGCCGCCGGCGATCAGGGGGCTGGAGCGTGGGCTGCCGGTGCGGAGGGTGAGCGTCGCGTTGCCGTCGAACTCTCCGGACTCTCGGAAGCTTGGACTGTTCTACACGACCGACTCCTGTCCCCGGGGCTGTCGCCCGTCAATCTCGACCACGTGGTTCTGGGGCCTGGCGGGGTGCTGTTCATCGACGCGAAGAACTGGAGAGGCGCGGTCACCGCCTGGCAGGGCAACCTCTTCCAGCACACCGGCGCGGCGGATTCTCGACAAAGCGTCAGCAAGCACCAGGAGGTCGCGAAAGTTCACGGGATGGCGGCCTACATGGCCGCGGAGACTGGACTCCCGGTCACTCCAGTGATCTGTCTGGCTGGGCAGCATGAGGCCGGCTTCGGTGAACCGCAACTCATCAAGGGCGTGTGGGTCGTTCCAGTCTCCGGTCTGAAGGAGTGGCTCAGGGCCCAACCAACGACCATGGACCGCATGACCGTGGAACGAGCGGCCATGACGCTGATGACGAGCTTCCCGTCCACGACGACCGACCCCCAACTGTTGTCAGCGATGGGGACGGCTGCTGCAGCCAAGCCGCGCCGCAAGGCCCGGCGAACCAGCAGCGCAGGCCCGCCCACACGGTCCCTCGCGCACAGCACGATGAAGCCTCGGCGCGTCTTCGGGCAGGTTTTGCGGTTCGTCGTCGTGGCGACCTTCGGGGTGGCCGCTTTGAGCTTCGCTGCTCAGGAGCTCCCCGACTTCATGGCCGGAGGCCTAGCCGACGCGGTAGCCGACAACTCTGCGCGACCAGTGGCCGCGCCTGCGACGAAGGCAGGCACGCCGACCGTGGCACCGAAGCCAGCGGGAAAGAAGGTGCCTCCACCGGCGCCCAGCAAGACCGCTGTCAGCACCTGCGGCAACCTCACCGCCGCACAAGTAGGCAAGATCGTGCGTCGAACAGTCAAGCCGGTCGCGGTGTCTGGCTCGTGCGCGTGGGGCACACGCTTGGACGACCCAGACACGATTCTGGTGACGCTGCAGACAGCCGAGCGCGCGGCCCTGGGTTCAAAGTTCGATACTTCCGCCGCGCAGCGCCGCACGGTGTTTGGGTCTGCCTACGTGAACTGGAAGCCGGCCACGGGGTTGTGGGTGGCGGTCGGTCAGCCGATCGGCACGGGCAAGCGACCCTTTGTGGCCACGCGTGCCACGCATGTCGCCATTGCGACTCAAGAACTCAAGGTGAGCGACGATCGGGCACGCGCGATGGCCACATCGATTGCCGTGGCGGCCAACGCGAGCTCATGAGTCGCCCGTGCCGAAGACACCAACACCAGGCACCCTGTGAGAGTGCGGACTGCTCGATGCCTCACACGTCGCGGGCGGTGAGGCCGGCTTCGTAGGCGAAGATCACGGCCTGAACCCGGTCGCGGAGGCCGAGCTTCATGAGCATTCGCCCCACGTGGGTCTTCACCGTCGTCTCCGACACGAACAATTCCGTAGCGATCTCGCCGTTCGACAACCCTCGAGCCACGAGCCCCAACACCTCCTGCTCACGCGCCGTCAGCAACGCAAGCCGTTGCGCCACAGCCGGATCCACCGCACCTGCCGACGCTGGCCCACGGTCGATGAACGACTCGATCATCCGTCGCGTCACCGAGGGCGCGAGCAACGACTCACCCGCATGCACCGCCCGGATCCCCGCCACGAGCGTCTCGGGCGGCACGTCCTTGAGCAGGAAGCCGCTCGCGCCCGCCTGCAGCGCGGCATACACGTACTTGTCCATGTCGAACGTCGTGAGCATGACGACCCGCGCCCCTCCGCTCGGGCCGTCCTCGCCCACACCGCCCACCACACGCCGCGTCGCCTCGATCCCATCGACGCCCGGCATCCGCACATCCATCAGAACGACGTCCGGCGCCAACTCCGCCGCCAGAAGCACCGCCTCCTCACCATCGGCCGCCTCACCCACGACCTCAAGGTCCGGCTCGATCTCGAGGATCATCCGGAACCCCGCGCGCACCAACGCCTGGTCGTCGACGACGAGCACCCGAATCGGCTGTCCCACAACCGGATCCGCGCTCATACCGGCTCCAACGGTAACGTCGCCACCAGCTCGAACCCGCCCTCGCTCCGCGGCCGCGCGACGAGCGAACCGCCATACACCGCAACACGTTCGCGCATCCCCGTCAGCCCGTTCCCGACTCCGTTCGGCGCGGCAGCCGCCACACCGTCGTCACGCACCGCCAGCTCGATCGCGCTGTCTCCGTAGGCGATCGACACCTCCGCACCTTCCGGCGAGCGCGCATGCTTCAGCGTGTTCGTCAGTCCTTCCTGGACGAGCCTGTATGCCGTGAGGTCCAGTCCCGGAGCCAACTCCCGTTCCGAGCCGCTCACCTGCACAGACACAGGCAACCCCGCCGCACGGAAGGTCTCCGCGAGCTGACCCACCTGCGCCAGCCCGGCCGCAGGCTGGAGGTCTGGCGTTTCGTCATCAGGGCCACCAGACCCCTCCCGGAGCACTCCCACCATGCGCCGCATCTCCGCCAGGGCCTGGCGTCCGGTCGCCTCGACGGTCTCGAGGGCCTCGCGCTCCACGCCCTGCGACGCGTCCAGCCGCCGACGCACCGCCGACGCCTGCACGGTCATGACCGACACGCTGTGCCCGATGACGTCGTGAAGTTCGCGCGCGATCCGGTTGCGCTCTTCGGCCACGGCCCGCGAGGCCTGCTGTTCGGCCATCGCACGACGCTGCTCCCGATTGAGGTTGGTGACGCGAACCAGCATCCCGAGCAGCCACGCGATAATCGCTGGCGCGAGCCAGACCATCGCGACCAAGCGTTCGGTCCACGTCGGGTTCATCGGGTCGAACGTCGCCCAGCAGGAAATGATGACGACGATGAGTCCCAGCCCGATCAGCGCCTGCTTCCGTTCGAGGTAGCGCGCGCACGTGTACGTCGCAATCACCGGGGCCAACGCCACGGCATTCCCCTCCGGCGAGCCGGCGGCGACGAATTCGATGATCGACGCCACGCCCATGGCCGCCAAGACAGCCAAGGGACGCACCCGGCGAGCGACAAGCAGAACGGCAGTCACGGCATACAACAAGGCTTGTGCCCAGAGCGGTCCCTGACGGTGCGACTCCCCGAAACCCAGCCACGCCTCGAGTTGACCGAGCACACCGACGAGCAACGCGACGGTGATGTCGAAGGCCCAGTTGCGGCGGCTCACTCTTCGACGGTACGCCCGACGGACATCGTCCACGTCCTCCTTGGGGAGGACGCGAAAATCCTTCTGAGGTCCACCGGAGCCGCCCGCCAGCACGACGATCGCGACATCGCCGGATTCCTACATTCGAAGACATGGACACGACACCGAAGGACGTCTCGTCGGCCACGGCACGGCGCATCACGATCACGGCCTGGGCCATGGCGGCCTTCGGCACCGTCGCGGGGCAGTTGCACGCGCTGTCTCGCTTCAACAGCCACCCCGAAGACCTGGCAGAGGGAGGTCTCGGAGCCGCATGGGCGCCCCCTGCCATCGACGCTCTCCGGCCGCTGCTCGAGTGGGGTGACCCGTACTTCGTCTACTGGACCTACGGCAAGATCTGGCTCCCGATCTGCCTCGCGTTCGTCGCCGCGGCGTGGCTCGTGTATCGACGTCGGCAGCCGCAGGGGGCGGAGCAATGGGCGTGGCGGGTCCAGTTCGCGGCCTACGCGCTGCTCACCGTCTCCGTGGCTGGCGACTACTACACGCCATGGATGGACCAGTTCTTCATCGTCGGTCTCGTGGCGCTGCCGCTCATCGCCTTCGGTGGCGTGTGGTTGGGGATCCTGTTGCTGCGCAACGGTTTCCGGCCGCGGGTGACTCCCTGGTTGCTCATCGCGTTCCTCCCACTGTTCTTCGCGATCACGACCGTCACGTCCATGGGCAACGCCCTGCTGCCGCTCATGTGGGGTTGGGCCATCGCGGCTCTGCGTCGGTTGGCACCGGCGCCGGAAGCTGTACCGATGGGGGCGCCGTCAGCCGTTCTCCAGTAGGGCCCACGACAACGGCAATGTGCAACTAAGGGTTGCGCATTGCCGTTGTCGTGCGTACGGTG
Organism: Knoellia sinensis KCTC 19936; assembly: GCF_000768705.1. Lineage (GTDB taxonomy): Bacteria > Actinomycetota > Actinomycetes > Actinomycetales > Dermatophilaceae > Knoellia > Knoellia sinensis. The sequence goes on along the minus strand of NZ_AVPJ01000018.1, from coordinate 27,894 downwards.
ATTCGCAACAACAGGTTGCACATCAGGAGGTTGGTCATGGAGTTCGGAACGCTGGAGCGACAAGTGCACGTCGAGGCTTCACCCGAGGTGGTCTTCGAGGTCGTGAGCCGCCCGGAGCACATCCGAGAGTGGTGGTCGGACGACGCGAGCCTCGACGCCGTGGCGCCAGGTGCCGTGGGGGAGTTGGTCTGGCGTGACGGTGTTGACTCCCAGGTCGAGTCCTTCACGGTCGTCGACGTGGACCCGCCGCGTCGGTTCTCGTTTCGTTGGGTCACATCTGAGGGTGAGACGGCCAAGGAGGGCAACTCCCTGTTGGTGACCTTCGACCTCGAGCCGTCCGCCACGGGAACGACCTTGCGGCTCACCGAGACCGGCTTCCGAGAGAAGGGCTGGGAGGTCGCGGTCCTCGAGGAGGCCTACCGCGACCACGAGCGTGGCTGGGACTTGTTCCTGCCGCGGTTGGTTGCGCACGCGGCGACCGTGGCGGCATGAGCCCGGCGCCGAACGTCGCGACGAGCGCCCCCGTCGACGACGACCTCTGGTCCGCGGTGGGTGACCCCACCCGTCGGCGGATGCTCGACGCGCTCATCGCCGGCCCGGGGACGGCCACGAGCCTCAGCGAGGTCCTGCCGGTCACGCGGCAGGCGGTGGCCAAACACCTGTCGGTACTCGACCGAGTCGGACTGGTGCACAGCACCCAAGTCGGGAGAGAGCGCCACTACCAGGTGGATGAGGCGCAGCTCGCCCGAGCGGTCGCACAGCTGTCCGCCGTGGGCAACGCCTGGGACGCCCGACTGCAGCACATCAAGCGCATCGCCGAATCCATCGAACGCGCCAAGAACAACACTCACGACACATCACACAAGGACGCATCAGAGAAGCACGCATCAGAGAAGGGAAAGAACCATGGTTGACATCCTGCATCAGGTGGGAGTCCGCGCGACTCCGGACAAGGTCTTCGACGCCCTCACCACCATCGACGGACTCAGTGGGTGGTGGACCGAAGACACCACTGGCTCCACGGACGTGGGCGGCGTGATCCAGTTCCGCTTCCCGTCAGGTGGATTCGACATGCGCGTGCTCGAGTCGGTGCCCGGCGAGCGCGTCGTCTGGGAGGTCGTCGGCGGACCCGAGGAGTGGATCGGGACCACGATCGACTGGGTCATGTTCCAGGACGACAAAGTCGGCGACTGGACTGTCGTCAACTTCGGCCACCGCGGCTGGAAGGAGCCGATCCCGTTCATGCACCACTGCAGCACCAAGTGGGCGACATTCCTGTTGAGCCTCAAGGAGCTCATAGAGCACGGTGCCGGGTCACCCAGTCCACGTGACCTCAAGATCATCTTCTGGGAGCTCGAGGCTGCGGCGCGCTGAGCTATACAGCAGGCAGAGCCAGTGCTGGCGAGGTCAGGCCGGATCGGCCGCCTCGGGCACCGCTCGAGCCATGTCGGTCAGGCAGGACGTGACAGTCTCCAGGGCGAGTCGTGCCGTCGCCGCGTCCGCGTAGCAGGCCAGGAGCAGGTTCTCGACTCGCGCCGCCCCCATCGCCGAGTGCGCGCCAGATCCGAGAGTGGACACGTGCTCCACGCTGCGCACCATGGTGGTGGCTGCCCCAGGGATCTCGGCGTTGTGCGTTTTCACCGGCAGGCCGTCGTATTCCGAGCACGCCGCCCACCGGGTGAACTCCTCCTCGACCCGTCCCACGCCTTCTTGGGAGGGCTCGAGAACCTCGACCTGCGAGAAGGTCCAGCCGATCCGTTCGGAATGCCGCGTCGCAGGGTCGCTCGGTCCGCCCGCGATCGATGTCTGGGCGGTACTTGCCGTGGACCACGCCGTTGTCACGTCGGCTGTGATTGCGGACGCGGAGTAACAGAAGTCGATGGCGTGCACGCGTTCCGTGATCGCCTCTTTCGTCCTGCCGTCCGCGAATCGCTGTCCCGCAGCAGCGATCCCTTTCGCCTGTTCGTGGGCCACTGGGTGCGCAGGCAGCGGGTATGCCGGCCTGCTAGCCCGCACCTCCACCTCACGATCAGCGGGGACGGACGGAGAACATGCGCCGAGCGGCAGGGAGGCGGCAATGACGAGGGCGGCAACGGCATACGATCTGCGTGAAGTCATGCCGGGAGTCTCGCCAAAATCACGAAACCGGCCGCGGAGTTATCCACAGTGATGCTCGCGGTTGGTCAAGAATGGTGGTTGCAGGGGTCTTTGGCGAGTTGCGCGCCGAGCGTCAGCCATGGGAGTCACCGCGCCGCGCGTAGGTTCGCCAGACGTATCGCCACGGCGTGACGGCAAGGATGATCACGACCAGCGAGTTCTTGATCAGCAGTTCCGTCGTCGCCTCGTCGAGCGGACCCGACATGGCGCGGGGGAGGGCGACCAGGCCCAGCCACAACAGCTTCCACGCCGACTCGAAGAGCAACACCGGCAACAGCTTGACTGGGTGGAGCACCACCCCCTCGAAGAGTGGAAGCGAGTGGGCAGATGGCAACAGCGGCCACTTGACCACGGCCAGGCCGACGACCATGACGAGATAGCCGGAGCGCATGAGGTTGATCCGTGTCCGCGAGAGTTCGGCCGGAGCCGAGGGAACGGGGCTCTCGCGCTCGCGGGGGAGCGAGGATGACCGCGACCTATGAGTTCGTCGTCGATGGTCACCTTGACGACCACTGGTCGGCGTTCCTCGGCGGACTTGCCCTGAGGCACGTCGGGGACGGGACCTCGCTGCTGACGGGAGCCCTGGCCGACCAGTCCCAACTCCACGGGGTCCTCAGCGGGTTGCGCGATGTCGGAGCGGGGCTGTTGGCTGTGCGGATGGTCGAGGAGGAGCCGAACCCGCTCGCCGGACTGGCGTGGCCGAAGCGCACCGAGCGGCTCAGCCTGAGACGGGCTCGCGCTGACGATGCCGAGGCGACGTGGCAGTTCCGACGCCTCGACTCTGTGGGGAGGTGGCAGACCCACGGGCCGATGGACCTCGAGGACCACCGATCTCGCTTCGCCGAGCCAGATGCCCTCGCCGTGACCCTGGTGGTCGAACTCGACGGGGAGGTCATCGGCGACCTCATGCTGCGGGTGCAGGACGCCTGGGGCCAAGCGGAGGTGCAGGACGACGCGCGGGGCACTCAGGCAGAGCTTGCCTGGACGCTGCACCCGGCATGCGAGGGGAACGGGTACGCGACCGAGGCGGTGCGCGAACTCATCCGAATCTGCTTCTCCGAGCTGGGAATTCGCCGGATCGTCGCAGAGTGCTTCGCTGGTAACGACAGGTCGTGGCGCCTCATGGAGCGGGTGGGGATGCGCCGCGAGTTGCACGCTGTCCGCGACGCGCTCCACAGGTCGGGGGAGTGGATGGACACGTTGGGTTACGCACTGCTGCGCAGCGACCACGTGGAGTCGTGAGGCCAGATTAGAACTGGCGGTTGCACGGGACGTTAGCCAATGCGGCGAGACCACGCCGGTCGCCGTCCGACAGCGTGAGGCTCCCGAGGCCGTTGTCGCTCATCAGCTGCCCGTCGACACCGGCGTGACCGAGTCCGATCACATGCCCGAGTTCGTGGGCGATCACGGCGACAGCCTGCTTCTGCCCTTCCCGCCTGGTGAGGATTCCCTGCACTTCGGCTGAGTCGAGGTGGACGATCCCGGAGACATTCCACAGCCGACCCGTCGAGTCCGCCGTCGCGGTGCTCCCGCCGATCCCGACAGCCGACTCCAGCCCCGGGCTCTGGTTCCGGTCGGTCCACGCCACGAGGACCGGCGACCACCGATTGCCATACCTCGCCCGGTCCGTGGGTGGCCGCGACTCGGCCGCCGGCTCATCGGTGAGGCCATCCACCACGATCTGGAGGCCCGCAGCCGGGCCGATCTGCTCAATGGCGGCATCGAGCAACGCTTCCGCACCCGCGGGCGCTGACGACGGATTCATCACCACGTGCAGGGGACGGCACGGGTCGTAGGCCGCAGGCCCCCGCCCGTTCTCGGTCATGAACGTGTACCCACCCGACCCCACGACGGGCCGCGGGCCGGCAGCGACAGGAGCGGACCCCACGTCGTTGGGCAAGGGCGGCCGCTCGGTCACCGTCACGATCGCCGCAATCTGGTCGATCGGCTCCTTCGCGGCCTGGCGCACCCACAGCAACCCGCCCGTCAGAACCAACGCAAGCACGACGGGAAGGGAGACCATGGGCATCCGGGACGCGGACGGCATACGGAGAAGATCGCACCGAGGCGTGGGCTGCCGCAGGCAAACGGACAAGTGCGCCGTACGACCACGGAACGACCTCGCGTATGCCGGTGAGTCGCCTCACCGGCACACGTCCGCTCGGCGTGTTGAGACTGCGACACGCCGTGGTGCTGATGTGACAAATGTGATTTGTGTGACTGATGTGGTGCTAGCGTCCGTTCGCGACAGCGGGAAGGACGCAGGGGTCCACGACGCGGCGACGCGGCTGGCCGACTCTCCATCCCACATCTGAGGCAATGGAGGAGCAGTCCAATGCAGACGATCGAGTCAACGATGCGGGCGAAGGGTCGACACACGACGCGCCGCATGGCGAGTGCCACCTTCGGCTTGGGCCTGACGGCTGCGGCCACCATCGGGTTCGCCGGAGCGGCCCACGCGGACCCGGGCGACAACATCACCATCTGTCACGCGACGGCTTCCGAACAGAACCCGTTCAACGTCATCACGGTCGACGCCAACTCGATCATCGGCGACAGCGGCCACGGCGCCCACGAGAACGACGTCATCCCGCCCTTCGAGTTCGTCTCGGACGCGACCGGCGAGACCGTGTCGTTCGAGGGCCTGAACTGGAACGACAACTGGACCACCGACGGTGAAGGCGTTGCGACCGAGGAGGTGGACGACGAGATGTGCGAGGCACCGGAAGAACCGCCCACCACCCCGACTCCCACGGCGACCGCGACGGCCACGCCGACGCCCACGGCAACGGCAACGTCCACCGCCACCCCCACGGGGACGGCCACACCCACACCGACCGGCACAGGTACCCCCACGGGAACGCCGACGGGCCCTGCGGCCACGCCGACCCCCACCAAGCCGGTCGTCGAGACCGACGGGGTGGACCCGGCCGGTGTTGACTTCAGGCTCATCGGCGCCGGATCGGCTCTGGTCCTGACCGGGACCACCGCGCTCGTCCTGCTCAACCGCCGCCGGGGCATGCACTCCTGATGTCCCTGCGCCCACTCCGCCTGGGCGCCTTCGGAGCAGTCCTCGTCGGAGCGCTCCTCCTCGTCCTCGGCTTCACCGCCGGGAACGGAGGAGGAGCCTTCGACGAGGAGGCCTCGAGGCTCACGGGCGCCTCCGGACCTCGCCTCGAGATCCCCGAGATCGGGCTGACGGCCGATCTCAAGGGCGGCAGCGTCACCTCCGCAGGCAAGGTCGATCCACCTGCGGGCACGGCGATGTGGCTCCAGGGTTTCGACCGGGTTCGGCCCGGAACCGAGGGGACGGCGATCGTCGCGGGTCACCTTGAGCACTCGGGCAAGGACGACATCTTCGCCAAGCTCCCGAAGTTGCGCGTCGGGCAACAGTTCGACGTCGTTGCAGGAGAGGCGAACCTGACGTTCGAGATCAAGCGGACCCAGGTCGTCGACAAGGTCGCACTCACGGGGGACGACGTCGTCTGGGGTGAGAACACCTCGACGCGCAGGATCGTCCTCATCACCTGTGACGACGAGCTCGGCTACCGCAAGGACGGCCACCGCGTCGCCAACTACGTCGTCGTCGCGGAGGCCGTCTGACACCCTCCGGCAGGTGCCGCCCGTCAGCCCGACGGGCGGCTCAGTCCGTCGTGACTTCCTCGGGCATCTCGAAGGAGCCCGACGGGGGAGCGCCGCGGTAGGTCGCCAGCGACGCCGACATCGACGCGAAAACCGCAGTCTTGCCCTTGCCGGTGTTGGCGAACCGGGTCGTCCTCACACCGAGCGACGCGCCCTGCCAGGCCGCATCGTCGGCGCCGAGGAACTGCACCTCCCACGCGAAGTCCTCACGCTGAACGCGGAGGAGCTCACGGACCTTGTCCAGCGAGTACTCGTGCGACGAGTTCTCTTGCCCGTCCGTGACGACCACGAGCAGGACCCGTCCCGGCCGCTCGCCCTCGGGCAGAGCCGCGAGGTCCTCGCCGGTCCGGACGACCTCCATCCCGACCGCGTCGAGCAGAGCCGTCATGCCGCGCGGCACGAGCTCGTAGGTGAACTGCGTGTCCCTCATCCGCTCGACCGTCTCGAAGGCGCTGTCGAACTGCGAGAGGGTCACCGTGAGCTTGCCGTCAAGCGAGAACTGCTCTGCGAGAAGGGTGTTGATGCCCGCCTGCGCCTCCTCCCTGTCGGTGTCCATGCTGCCGGACCGGTCGACCACGAGGGTCAGGTGGGTGTAGTCGGGGTTGGTCATGGCGTCCTCCTGAGGATCGCAGTGCAACGGGTGACCGGCGTACCCCAGCCGGTCGGAGTTCATTGTGAGGGTGACCACTGACAGCCACCCGGTCGCTCGCGGGCCGATGCCCGAGCCGCGCGGCGGACGAGAAGCCGCGCGGCCGGCATACGAGAGATGTCGGGCGAAGCCCGGATCAGAAGGTGTCGTTGATCGTGACCTTGTCGAAGCCCTTCGGCTTCTTGTCCGTCGAGAAGCAGCTGAGCGTCACGGTCTGGCCGGGGAGGATCTGGTCCGAGTTGCAGTCGATCGTCGCCAGGACCTCGGTGCCCTTCATGTACTTGATCTGCACGAACGCGCCATCCCGCTCGCCCCGGTTGTTCGTCACCTTGAGGTTGGTGATCTCCATGCCGAAGGAGTTGCTCGAGACCTTCCACCCGGCGGCGTAGCTGAACTTCCGCACGTCGAAGGCCTTGCCCTCGACGATCGTCACCGGGTTGGCCTCGTTGCCGACGTCGTCCGGGTCGACCTCGGGCTCTGCCGGAGCTGCAGGAGCAGCGGGCGCAGCTGCCGCGGGGGGCGCGGACGAGGTCGCGGTCGTCGGCTCGCTGGACGCGGCGCTCGGCGTGTCCCCTCCACCGCCGAGTGCGCTCGCCATGATGCCGAACAGGAACAGCCCCAGGATCCCCGTGAGGATCTTGTGCCGCATGAACCAGTTCTGCTGCTTCACCGGCGGCGCCGGCGGGTTGACCGGCTGCCACTGCCCGGGCTGCATTGGCGGTTGCGGAGGCTGCTGTCCGTAGGGGTTCTGCTGCGCGTACTGCTGGGTGTCGCTCATGTCGTTCTCCTTGCTTCGTGGCCGGGTTCTGGGTCGGCCGGGTTGGCGTTGGAGAGAGTTCATCGCGGCGGGCGCTCTCGGGTCTGCCGCTGCGCGGCTCGCCTTCGTGAGCCGATCGGAGGGGATCTCGTATGCCGTGTCCAGCCGATCGGGGGACGTGCCTGTCGGTGCCGGGTTCTACTTTTCAGGCCATGACCACGCACGCGACGCCCCTTCGCCCTCAGGGCATCGGTGTCTGGCGTGCCCGTCTGGCCCATGTGCGCAAGCGCACGTGGTTCCTCTACCTCCCGATCTGCCTGATCAGTACGTCACTGGCGGTGAACTCGTTCGAGGGCCGTCAGCCCGGCTACGTGGCCGGTGGGACGATGTCGGATCTCGGGGCCATCGCCTTTTTCATCGGCATCGGCGCGGCAGTTGCCCTCAGGTGGCGACGCCGCTTCCCGGAGATCGTCGTCCTCGCGACGAGCGCTGTGGCGCTGGTCCTTCCACTTGATCCGGTGCCCGCGCTCATCGCCTTCGGGTCGCTCCTCGTGCGGCGCCTCGATCGGGTCGCCCTCGGCCTGGGGGCTCTCGTCACGGTGGCGACGTTCTCCTCGACCTGGCGTGACTCGCGTGGCACGTCGATGGACACGTCGTTCTGGCAGTTCCTGCGCACGCAGGACCCCAGTGCTCGGTTCGAACCGTTGTCGGTGTGGGTCGTCCTCCTCATCACCGCCGTGCTCGTCTGCATCGCTGTCGGCGTCGCCGTCCTCATCCGTTCCCGTGGTTCCCTGGCCGAGGCGCAGAGCGTCGTGCAGGAGCAACGCGCCGTGGTCGACCATCTGAGTGACGAGGTGGGTCGGCAGGCCGAGCGGGAGCGTCTCGCCCAGGAGGTCCACGACGCCCTCGGGCACCGGCTGTCGTTGCTGTCCCTGCACGCGGGCGCCCTCGAGGTGAACGCGGGGGAGGACTCGCGGGTCGCCGAGTCGGCCGCACTCGTGCGCGCCAACGCGCAGCAGTCGATGGCCGACCTGCGGTCGCTGCTCGCCATGCTCCGCCAGCCCGATGCTCCCGATGTCGCAGCCGCCGTGCCGACGTTGCGCGATGTGCCGGCCCTGATCGACGAGACGGTCGCCACGGGCGTGACCATCGTGTCCGTCGTGCAGCTGGAGGGGCTGGCGCGGCTCGACGAGACGACGAGCCGCAGCGCGTTCCGCATCACCCAGGAGCTCCTCACCAACGCCCGCCGGCACGCACCCGGCATCGGGGTGCGGGTGGAGGTGCGTGCCTCCCCGGAGATGGGAGTGCAGATCGAGGTGGCCAACCACCTCCCACCCCACGCGCCCGTCGCGTTCGACCCTGGAAGTGGACTGGCCGGCATACGTCATCGGGTTCTGGCGCTGGGAGGCGAGTTCCGTTGTGTCGTCGACGATCGTCGGGTCTTCCGCGTCGCATCCCGCATGCCGTGGGTCTGGGCCGCCGACATCGGCGCGGCCTGGGCGCCCGGCCAGCACCCTGACCAGAACGCGCCCGGCCCGAATCTTCCCGGCCCGAACATCGAAGGAGGCACGCGATGACGCGAGTGCTGCTCGTGGACGATGACCAACTCGTGTGTCGAGGGCTCGAGCTGATGCTGGATGCAGCCGAGGACGTGACGGTCGTGGGGAGTGTCCAGGACGGGGACGAGGTCGTGGGGGCCATCCATCGGCATCGACCGGACATCGTGCTGATGGACGTGCGCATGGCTCGTCAGGACGGCATCACCACGACGGCGTCGCTGTCGGCTCTGGCCGACTCTCCGAAGGTCATCGTCCTCACGACGTGGGACCACGACGACGTGGTCCTGCGCGCGGTCCATGCCGGTGCAGCCGGATTCCTGCTCAAGAGTGCGAGTCCGGGGGAGATCCTCGAGGCCGTGCGGTCGGTCGCGGCGGGTGACGGGGCCCTGTCCCCGCGAAGCGCGCGGCAGGTGGTCGAGCACCTCCAGTCGGATCCGGCGCGTGACCTGCGCCGGGCTGCAGAGGGACTCGTCGCGACGCTCACGCCACGGGAGGTCGACGTCGTGCGTTGCGTCGGACGAGGGATGTCGAACCCCCAGATGGCGTCGGCGCTGTTCCTCGGAGAGGCGACGGTGAAGTCCCACCTGCAACGTGCGCAGCAAAAGCTGGGGGTGGAGAGCAGGGTTCAGGTCGGCGTCCTCGCGGATCGTGCCGGCCTGCTCTGAGGGCTGGATCTGAGTTGGCGACCGCCGGTTCGTCGGATTCATTCTTGGATTCCCGCGCCATGACGCGTCTTGCAGGAGCACGATGGCTCCGGCGCCTCGCGCTCGCCCGGCGCCGATCGGACAACGTCGTCCGTGACCCAGGAGGATCCCTGTGCGCAAACCGTCCCTGCTCATCACTGCTGCCGCAGTCTCTGCCCTTGGGCTGAGCGCGGCACTTCCTGCTGGTGCCGCCGTCGGCACGGACACCAGCGCGCTCCGCGCCGCCGTCACCACGGCCGGCGTCATGGAGCATGCGGAAGCCTTCCAAGCGATCGCCGACGCGAACGGTGGCACCCGAGCCAGCGGCACGCCCGGTTATGACGCCTCGGCGGCCTACGTCACCGAGGTGCTCGAGGCCGCGGGCTACTCCGTGCGGTCGCAGTCGTTCGACTACGAATTCTTCGTCGTCGACGGGCCGCCTGTCATCGACGCCGTCTCGCCGAACCTGGATCCGTGGATCAACGGGGCCGACGCGGGCGTCATGGAGTATTCCGGAGCCGGCAATGTGACGGCACCGGTCACCGCCGTTGACCTCGTCCTGCCCCCGACTGCTGCTCCGAGCTCGTCGAGTGGCTGTGAGGCAGCCGACTTCGCCGGGTTCCCGGCCGGCAACATCGCCCTCATCCAGCGCGGAACCTGCACCTTCCGGCAGAAGGCCGACAACGCGATCACCGCTGGCGCGAGCGCCGTCATCATCTTCAACGAGGGCCAGGAGGGACGCACCGACCTCATCAGCGGCACGCTTGACCCAACGCAGGTGTCGGTGCCGGTTATGGACACCACCTTCGCGATCGGCAACCAGCTGGCTGGCTTGGTCGCCCAGGGCCCGCTGACCGTCAACGTCAACGCTGCCGTCCACGTCGACCAGAACACGACGGCCAACGTCATCGCCGACTCGGCCACAGGCCGCACGGACCGCACGATCGTCGTGGGTGCCCACCTCGACTCCGTGGACGTGGGTCCCGGCATCAACGACAACGGCTCGGGCAGCGCGACCATCCTCGAGATCGCCCAGCAAATGGCCGACCTCAAGCTCAGGAACGCCGTCCGTTTCACCTTCTGGGGTGCTGAGGAGTCCGGTCTCATCGGCTCGCAGCACTACGTCGACTCCCTGACGCGTCAGCAGCTCAACACTGTTGAGGGCTACCTCAACTTCGACATGGTCGGATCGCCGAACTTCGTGCGCTTCGTCTATGACGGTGACGGCAGCGCGTTCGGCGTCAACGGGCCCAGCGGAAGCGGGCACATCGAGAAGACGTTCAACTCGTACTTCTCGGGTCAGAGCCTGGCCACGGAGCCGACGGAGTTCGACGGTCGTTCGGACTACGACGCGTTCATCAACGCAGGCATCCCGGCCGGAGGCCTCTTCACCGGCGCCGAAGGCATCAAGACCGCGGAGCAGGCTGAGATCTACGGCGGCACGGCCGACATCGCCTACGACCCGTGCTACCACGCAGAGTGTGACGACATCAGCAACCTGAGTTCCACCGCTCTGGACCAGATGTCCGACGCGGCCGCCCACGCGACCTTGACCTATGCCATGTCGAACTCGTCGATCAACGGCACGGCCAAGGCCTCGGCGAAGGCTGGCGGGTCGTCTGACGCGTCCGAGTTCCGGGGTTCGCACCGCATCCGCTGACGCGGAGACCTGTTGAAGTCGCCCCCGGCCGAACGGCCGGGGGCGACTTTCTGCTGTGACCGTTCGCGGAGCCTTGTTGCGGCGGTTCGTGAATTCCGTTGGGGGAGGACCGTGTTCGCTGGCCCCGGCCCACGAAAAGGGTGGCTGTCAGTGCTCGCCGATAGGTTGGTCCCAGTCGTTCAAGGAGGACCGATGAGTGAGCAGCAGGAGGCTCCGAGCACGCCATTGCGTGCGGCGCTCACTGCTGCTCACGACAGGCTCCTCGTCGTGGGCGACGTGCTCGCGTCTCTGAGTGCTGCCGAGTTGGCCGAACTCATGACGCTTGCCGACAAGGTCAAGGCTCAGGCTGCGGCAACGCAGGTTCGGGTGACGGCCGAGGCGGCCCATCGTGGCGAGTTCACCGCTGCCCGCCGGGGCGTCGGCACGGCCCACGCGTGGGTGCGAGAGCACGCCCCATCGTTGCGGCAGGGAAGCGCGGGCCAGGTGGCTCAGTTTGCTTCGGACGCAGCGGCCGCGACTCCTGCCGGCGAGTGGTCGCACGGCGGTCCGACCGCCGGGGCATACGCCGATGACAGCAGGCCCGAGGGGATCGTGTGGCCGCGAGTCGTCTCCGGTGAGATCGGCGTGGGCCTCGCTCTCACCGCCTTGCGCGAGGCCGCGCGAATGAAGGACCTGCTCACACCCGAGGCACTGCCCACCGTCACCGGGGCGATCCTTGACCACGGCGTCCTGTGGGGGCAGGCCGAGGCACGCAAGCTACGGCCACGCCTGTTGGCGGAGCACGGGATCGAGGGCGAGTTCGACGACTCTGAAAAGAAGCTGCGCGGGGGTGCGTTCCTGTCCAGCCCCGTGGTGGCCGACGGCGACCTGACGGAGTACAGGATGGCGATGACGCCAGAGCAGGCCGCGCGGCTGGAGGCATCCATCGGGCCGTTGTCCAAGCCGGCGCCGAACGCCGACACCGGCGAGGCGGACCTGCGCCCTGCAGGGCAACGCCGAGTGGAGGCTCTGACAACGGTGCTGGGAGGGGTCGCCTCTCGCGATGCGGGTCAGGGTGGCCCCGGAGGCGCCGCGACGGTCCTGCACGTCTCGATGGCCTTGGCCGACCTGCTCGCCGGACTGGCGGGCGCAGGTGGCGCGGTTGGCGCGGGTGGAATGGACCTGCAGGGGTGCGGGAGGGTCATGGGTTCTCGCGCGCAGCAGACCATGCTGTCGCCCTCGACCGTGCGGCGGATGGCCTGCGATGCCGACGTCCTGCCGGTCGTTCTCGGCGCACACGGCGAGGTGGTGGACCTCGGTCGCGCCACCCGGCTGTTCAGCCGCGGGCAGCGCCGAGTGCTGTGGCACCGTGACCGTCAGTGCACCTTCCCGGGATGTGATGCACCTGCAACCTGGGCTCAGGCCCATCACCTGGTGCATTGGGCAGACGGCGGACCGTCAGACCTCTCGAACGCAGCCCTGCTGTGCCAGCGACACCACACGCAAGTGCACGACAGGCGACTCATCGCGACAGTTCATCCGCCCGACGAATGGGGCCGGTGTGTGGTCTGGGACCTGACGCCCGGAAGCTACGACGAACAGCTGCCTCGGAGGCTCGCCGAGTTTGCCCACCGGAGACAACGTGATCCCGACGACGCAACTGCACGCCTGCGAAGGCTCGACACCGGTCCGCCGGACGCCTGGGCGATGGCGATCCCCGATTGGCTGAGCCATGCGATCGCCGCTGACCTCGAGGCTGAGCACCTCGCTGCCCAACAGATCGAGGATGGATGGGACGACGTGCCGTGGGACGACGTCGCCTGACTGGATCTCGGCAGGCGACAATCAGGTCATGACCGCAGGCGTCGAGGTCGATGCAGCTGTCACTCCGTCGCGTCACCGTGAGGCTCAGTCCCGAGGTGAGCGGATCGCCCGCCCGCTGCGGCTCATGACGCGGCAGTGGGGTCCCGCTGACGAGGCACTCCTGAACCGTCTCGGTCAGGCGCTCATGGAGCGCGACGAACTCGGTTCGGACCTGGTCTCCGCTATGCGCCAGCCAGTGGGGAGTCCGGGCAAGGTGACGCACGCGCAACTACGCGCCGCGCTGGAGACGGGGGCGGACGGCATACCGGATGCGCCGCAGGCACTTCGTGATTTCTTCGGTGTGGTGAGCGCGCCGCCGGAGTGGGTCGACTGGGACCTCGTCGATCGAGGGGCCGCAGTGTTCAGACGTCTGGGACGCAACGCCGGCGACGTGCTGCTCATGCTGTCGCTCACGGGTGGATACCGGTTCGGCGGGCCGGCCGACCTTCTCGTCGCGACCGGAGCCCTGACAGGGGACTCGACCATGCGGCGCCTCGCGGAGACGCAACATTGGGTTCTCAGCCTCATGAACCCCGGTGCCCTGAGGCCGGGAGCCGAGGCGTGGCGTCTGACGTTGCACGTTCGTGTCATGCACGCCATGGTCAACGCGACCTTCGAGACGTCGCCGATCTGGGACATCGAACGGTGGGGCCTGCCGATCAACCAAGCCGATCAGGCAGGGACCCTGGGGCTCTTCGACGCCACGGTCATCGTCGCGTCCCGTGGGCTGGGAGTCCCTGTGCCACAGGAGGATTCACGCGCGTTGCTCCACCTGTGGAAGTACGTCGGCTGGCTGATGGGCGTCCATCCCGACTTCCTGACGGACGATGAGAGGGAACGCAACAAGCTCAACTTGCACGTCCTGCTGGCGGCAGCGGACCAGACGGACGCTGGACGGGAACTCGCCCAGGCGCTCGTCGGCGTGCAACGGGAGCGGCAATTCGGCATCCGCAACCAGCGGCTATCCAGGGCTCGAGGGCGATACGAGGAAGAGCGCTTGCTCAGCATGTTGACCACGCTGTTGCAGCCGGCCAGCATGCGCGAACTCGGTCTGCCCATGCGACCACCGTGGGCGTATGCCGCCCGACTGGGTGGCAATCTTTGGCGTCACCAGGTGGTGGGCCGTCTCCCCGGTGGCCGGGTACGACTCGAACGCTGGGGTGAGGCGATCCAGAACCGTGATCATGCGACGTATCTGGCGGCCGGTTCCGGTGACCGAGTGGGCGACCTGCCCGACAGGCCCTCGGATGGCGAGGCTGTCTGACGGGCAGGTCGCGTGTGGCTGTGATGCCGTGGACTACTGCTTTTCGTAGAGTCGAGCCTTGGCCTCGGCGACGGTGAGGTTGACGGGCGTGCCCTCGATGGTCACTGTGTCGGGGATGTCGATCCAGGCGCCACCGTCGACGCGGAAGCGTCCGCCGTAGGTCGCGTTGATCTGGACGGGCGCCACCATCTTTGTGCGGTAGGTGTGGATGACGTCGCCGGTCGGATAGGGGCCGCCGAAGGTCTCGACCGGGCCGCTGGCCTCGCCGTCTCCGTAGATGTAGGTGGCACTCTTGAAGACCGGTTCGATCTCGACCTGGCGTCCGACGAGTGTCGTGGTGTCGGCTTCTCCCGGTTCGAAGCCCTGGGTGGGCCACGTGAGCTGGTAGTACGTCGGAAGGTTCACGAGGGTCTTGAGACCGACGGGTTGGATCGACGCTGTCGGCTTCGCGAACACGGTCTCGTGGAACTCGTTGATGATCATCTGCATGGTGAGGACGTTGTTGGCACCCGGCACCAGCGCGGACAGGCAGGTCCAGCCGATGTTCTCCCACGCGGCATTGGGGACGGGCTCGCCGGTACGGCCCACTTCCATCCGCCACACGCGGACAGCGGGTCCGGAGGGGGCGACGCCCGGGCGGCCAGTGGGACTGCAGACCGAGAACTCACGGGTGCAACTGGGGTCGGCGCCACCACCTCCGGGAGGGGCCTCGGTGCAGTACGAAGACGATCCGTACTTGTACCAAGGAGGCTTCGGCGCAGCGTTGACCGCGTTGTGAGTGTTGGCGGCAAGACCACGCATGGCTCGTTCGCCCAGCCCTTCGAACACCATGCGATCCCTCTTGGTGGTCCCATTCACATCCGGGGGGAAGGCCCATGCTTGTGCGGGGAACAGCAGGGCCGCCGCCGCGATCAGTGCGATCAGGCCTGATCCGCGATGGCGTGAACTCGCCACTGGTCGCCCTCCCTGATCACGGAAACAATCTTCTCGACGGAACTGGCCTTCTGGCCCTCGAGTTCCTTGCCCGACTTGTCAATCACGGGGACAGCCATCTGCGTGAGCGTGAACTTCACCCATGTTTGACCGGCCGGGGCCTCAGAAGCGATCTCGGCCGCTGCGATCGGAGCGACCAAGTCGGACTTCATCCGTTGCCCGGCAGAATCGATCTCCTTGACGCCGTCCTGCAGCCCGACGCAGCTTTGACAGCCGGAGGTGGCGAGAGGTGGCAGCAGCGAGGTGTCTGGCTTTGTGTAGGCGAGATTCAGTTGCTCGAAGTAGAAGCGGACGAAGGCGATCGCGCCGTCTTCGGTGTTCGCTCGGGCTTCAGCAGGGATCTCGATCGATGCCGAGGCGCTCCCCGTTGGGGTCGGCGTCGCGGACCCACTCGGCGTGGCCGATCCAGTGGACGAACTGCTCCCCGTCGGGTTCGTCGTCGGGCCGTCTTCAGACCCGCACCCCGCCAAGGCGAGCGCGGACGCCAAACCCAAGGCGACGGCATACGTCATCGTCGTGCGTGAACTCATCCTGCGGAACCCCTCCGTTGTCCGGTGCCGGGCCGCTCGACGGGGCACGCAGCATCGTGATGTGGAGCCCAGCCTAGAGACATCGGGGGACTTCGCCACTCCTGGGTCTGGGTGAACCGAGTCACGAGCCAATCACCCGGTTGAGCCAGGTGGTGATGGCCTGCGTTGACGTCATGACGGCAGTGTGCCGCGATCCCGGAAGGCGGCCGCAGACTTATCCACACCCACGTGCCGGTTCAGTCAGGCAGCCACCCGCGGACGGAGCCGCAGCGCCGCAACGGCGAGAGCGACATCGATGATTGCCTGCGCGAGAACCAGCCCCACCGCGATCGCGGTCCGCGTGCCTTCCGACGACTCGCCGAGGTACGCGCTGGCGCCAAACACGGTGCCGACCAGGAGGGGCGCGAACCGCAGATACCCGGGTAGCACGATCTGCCACACGTGCGCGACATGCCGACCACCGCGAGTGAACCAGCCGTCCGCGAGTGACCAGCCTTGGGCCAACACCAATGCGACCGCCATCGGCACCAGCGCGAACCATCCGCCACTCGGCCCTGCCCGCACCAGCAGGATCACCGCCCACACCCCGCAGACGAGGCTGAGGATGCCGATCATCGCCGCGTAGTGGAGCATGAAGAACTGCGTGGTCTCGGTCTGAGTAGCCATGGTGCGCAACCGGATCAAGGTTCCCGCCACCGAGAGCGCCATCGCCAGCACCGTGTACGCCAAGAGATCCGCGAGGTGCACAGCTCCCGTGAGCATGGGGACGATGGGCAGGAGCGACCCAAAGAGGATGAGGATGAACTGCACCACGACAGCGGTCTGAGGGGACAGGCGCGCTGCCAAGGATTCGAGCAGCCCGAGACCGAGCACGCGAAGGATGGGAGTCACGGGGACATGCTCGCGTAGTAGCGAAACAGGAACCACGCGGCCCCCGCATCCAGCACGTGCCACACGGCGTGCAGCTGCAGCAGCGAGTGCGGATCACACAGAGGACCGCCGTCCATGCCCGTGTTCCAGATCGCGAACGCCACCAGGAGCGTGATGACGGACGCCAGCCCCCACCTCATCTCGAGGCGATGAGAACCACGCGCCCGCAACCACAACTCGATGAGCAACCCGAGCAGGAGCATCGCACCAAAGACCGCGTTGCCGGCGGTCAGGATCACAGGCACCTGCACCGTGACGAACTCGGCGATGGTGCACACCACGAGCGAGCCGACGAAGATGCCCACGAACCCGGGTGCAGCGAGTCCGAGAAGGCGCGTCACGGCATACGCAAAGACGAAGCTCGACAGCAGATACATGCTGTAGAGGTCGAGGTGCCCGCCCAGGACGCTCTGTGACGCGTGCATGGCCGCACTACCGGGTCCGAGCATCACCACGACGATCGCGTATGCCGTGGCAAGACCGACGCTCATCGCGCCCGGTCCCCGCCGGGAGACGTGCCACGCGGCGGCGATCCCAGCGATGACGAATCCGAGGTTGCTGAAGGTGTTGGCGGGTTGTTTGATCAGAGCGTCCCGGGCCGCTTCACAGAACTCCGCGCCGCGTCCGACGTCGGGACCGAGCCAGCCGAAGACGAGAGCGGCACCGAGCAGGACGACGGACCCGACCGCTGCGGCCACGGTGAGCCACAGCGGAACGCTGCTCCGCCGCGATCCGGTCGGCTCGGCAATACGCATGTGCCCCAACGTATCCGCCTACGCTGTCCGCCATGGGTCGAGGACGCGCGTGGCTGAGCCTCGTCGCGGGCGTTGCCGTGATCGCGCTGGCCTGGTGGTTGCTCAACCGACCGCTTGAGTCGGACACCGCGACGAGCCCAGTGGCATCGGGCAGTGCCTCGCCCTCAGCGCAGACGTCCGCGACCCCTGCTCCACCGGGTTCCGTGCCCGCGAACGCGATTGCGGCACAGGCGCATTGGACGATCGACGGCGACACGATCGACATCTCGATCGATGGGGTCGTCGAGAGGATGCGGCTCCTCAACGTCAACGCCCCGGAGAAGCGCTCAGGGGCTCGCCCTGCCGAGTGCCTGAACTTCGAGGCCTCGGGGGTGCTCATCGACCTCGCGCCGAAGGGCACATCCCTCCGGATCGTGCGGCACGGCAAGGATCGCTTCGGCCGCACCCTCGGCGCTGCGTGGCTGGCCGACGGACGGATGCTGGGCGCGGAAGTCATCAGACAGGGCTACGCCGCACCACTCACCGTCGGGGGAGTGGCCACCTACCGCGTCGAGATGGAGTCGGCGCGCGCCGAGGCAGCGACGGCCAAGCGCGGGCTGCACGCCGTCACCCCGGCGTGCACGGTGCCCGCACGAGTCGCTGCCCTCAAGCCCCAGGACCCTTCCGCCCCAACGCTTCTCGTGGAGCTCCAGTCACGCGCACCCCACGCCGGCGTCGCCGCCCTCACCGATGCCCACCGAGCCAGCCTCATTGCCACGGTGAAGGCGAGAGGCTGACTCGGTGTCAAGGTCGTGGAGCGCCCTCGCGCGTCAGCCAGTCGGCAGCGCGAACACCACGTCCTCGGTTGGCTCCCACGTCCGCATGTCAAGGTGCCCATCAGCCTCATGCAGCGGAAGGGCGCCCGTCACGAGACCGCACGTGCACACTCGCCCGTAGGGCTTGTTCTCGAACGCGACGGCGTGCACCCCGCGCTCCCACGCATCGAGGATCGCCGTGTAGTCCATGAGGAACAGGGCAGCGATCTGTGCCCCGGTGGACTTGCCTCCCAACCGCAACTCCCGGGTGAGCATGAATGTCTCGAGCGGCGCGTTGATGACGCGGATGTCGTAGGTGCGGCCGAGGTACTCGACCGGTTCGAAGTTGACCAACATGGAGCATCAACCCTTTCAGGGTGTCCCGTCTTGGTCGCGAGCCGCGAGGTCAGGCGCAGCTGCGACCCGGGTCTTCTCCGGAGGGCACCGTGTCGGGAGACGCGGTTGCCGGTCGGCCACGTCCGGAGGCGTGCGGCCGACGAACCACCACTCGTGAAAGTGGTGCTCTGGACCCGGTCGCGATCGTCTGGATCGCGATGTCGGACAACCTAGACGACCGGGCTGACATCCGTCGAAGAAGTGGACGCGAAGCACGTTGTCAGTGGCGGCTGGCACGATCGCAGACATGGAGATGACCGCAGCCCTCGCCCTCGGGCGACGCCTGCTGCGCGAGCACGGTCTGGAGCACTGGTCCGTCACCAGCGATCGGGCCAAGACCAGAGCGGGTGTATGCCGTTTCGCCACCCGCACGATCTCCCTCAGCGCTCCGTTGACTCGCCTCCACGACGAGGTCGAGGTGCGCGACACGATCCTTCACGAGATTGCCCACGCCCTCGTCGGCCCGGAGCACGGCCACGATGCCGTGTGGCGTTCCAAGGCTCTCGACATCGGCTGCTCGGGTGACCGCACGCTCGACGCCGATGCTCCCCAGGTCGTCGGTCCGTGGAGCGGCGTTTGCCCGGACGGCCACACCTACACCCGGCATCGCCGACCGGGCCGGGTGCTGAGTTGCCTTGCCTGCAACCCGGAGTTCGACGCGAGCGCTCTTCTGACGTGGACCTACCAGGGGCGGCGAGTCGACATGGGCGACGTCTATCGCGAGGAACTCGACTCGATCGTCAGCAGGCATGGCGCTTCAGCCGTTCGGCAGTCTGCGCCACCAGCTCCTTCAGCTCCGACGTCATTCCCCATCGGTGCCATGGTGCGCATCGTCGCGCCCGGGCCCATGCACGGGGTGGTCGGGGAGGTCGAGGCCGCCTTCTCGATCCGCAGCCAGGTCCGGATCGGCGATGAGTTGTATGCCGTGCCCAACGACGTCCTTGAGGTCGCCGAGCGCTTGGCGAGCTGAAGGGTCGAGCCCGGGCCGCGGCTGCCTGCGGTCGCCAATGTCAGTGGGGGCACCTAGCGTCGTTCGAGTCAGCATGTCGCCCACGGAAGGTTCGACCATGAACGCCCAGCAAGACGTCTCGCTCCTCACACGCGCCCTCGACCAGACCGCGGGTCTCCTGGGCGAAGTGTCAGCGGACCAGTACGACCAGCCGTCGACCTGCGCCGACTGGAAGGTGGGAGACCTCGTGCGGCATGTCGTGGCCTCGCCGCAGAACTTCGTCGCGATGTTCTCCGGGAAGGAGGTCGACTGGGCCAACCCTCCCGAGTTGGGCGACGACCCAGTGGCCGACTTCCGAGCCGGTGCGACAACCTTGGTCGAGCACGTGCGTGCTGATGCCTCGGGCGGGTCCTCCAACGCCGCGATCCCGGAGTTCGCCGTGCACAGCTGGGACCTTGCGCGGTCGATCGGCAGTGAGGCGCAGCTGGATGACGAAGTGGCGGTTCATGCCCTGGAGTTCATGAGCGCGAACCTCACGCCGGAGAATCGCGTCGGAGCCTTCGAGCCCGAGGTGGGGGCGGCCGCGGATGCGTCGATCCACGACCGGTTGGCGGTCTTCTCCGGTCGTTCGGTGCGCCAGGGGCCGGTATAGCCGACCGGGGACGCAGGCGTAGTCAGGTCCATCGTCATGAACGTGCTGTTCGGGTCCTCGACATAGGACCCGAACGGCGGGCATTGCGCGAAGCCCGATCGCTCATACAGCCTGCGAGCGGAATCGAAGAACTCCATGCTCCCTGTCTCAAGGGACACCCGTTGCACATGGCGCCCGCGGGCGTCCACCAGTGCGTGCTTCACGAGTTGCGTGCCGATGCCCTGCCCGCGGCACGCGGGATCCGTGCGCATGCTCTTGAGCTCCTCGTGACCCGGCTCCAGCTCGGCGAGGGCGACGGTCCCCACCAATCTCGCAGCATCGTGTGCGACCCACACCCGCACTCCAGGTCCTTGGAGCCCGCTGAGGTCCAGCGCGTGCCGGCTCTCGGGCGGAGCTGTCGGCTCCATGTCGTCGAGGTGCGCCTGGAGGAACGCAACCAAGGCTGGGTCCGCGAAATCCGCGTCAGTGATCGTCAGCACGCGAGCCATCCAACCCGATGTGGGATAGCGGTCGCCGCCCCGATGGCCCAGTCCCGGGGTCGTCCCTCCCGACCGTAGGCTCGTGGGTGTGAACGATGTGACGCGGATCGACTACACCGGCACGGGCTTGTCCGAGGACGAGCTCGCGGCGACGCCCTGGCAGCAGGCCAAGCACTGGCTCGACGAGGCCGTCGAACGCTCGGGCGTCCAGCCCGACGTGCCCGAGCCGCACGCGCTGTCCGTCGCCACGGTCGACGCCGATGGGGTCCCCAACGTCCGCACCGTACTCATGCGCTTCTTCGACGAGCGAGGCCCCGGCTTCCTCACGAACACGCTGTCCACCAAGGGAATTGAGCTCGCGGGCAACCCGGGCATCGCCGCATCCCTCACGTGGCCCGCGATGTTCCGCGCCGTTCGATTCCGCGGCCAAGCCGTGCTGCTCGACCGCGCCGAGGTGGAGGCCTACTTCGCCACCCGCCCCTACGGTTCGCGCATCTCCGCCTGGGCCTCGATGCAGTCGCAGCCGGCCACGTCGAGAGCCGAGCTCGAGACGGCATACGAAAAATACGCGACGCAGTGGCCCGACTCGGGGAGCCCGGACGACGTCCCCGTCCCCGACTTCTGGGGCGGCTACCGCATCACATGCGACGAGGTCGAGTTCTGGGGTGGGCGCAGCAACCGGCTCCACGACCGGCTCGTCTTCACCCGCGTTGCCGAGGGGTCGCTGGACGACGCATCCGCGTGGACGGTGAGCCGCCGGCAACCCTGAGCCGGTGACCTGAGCCTGCACGTCGTGGGGCTCGCTCGGGCGGTTCGGTGCCACTTCCGGGCGCCGCTACAGTGAGCGAGACCACACGACGAAGGAGTGAGCCCAGAATGACGCCCGAGACCACCGGCACCACCCATGCCGGCAGCACCGAGCAGCACATCGAGACGACGGAGCGCTACGCGGCGCACAACTACCACCCGCTCCCGGTCGTCATCGCCAGCGGTGAGGGCGTGTGGGTCACCGATGTCGACGGCAAGCGCTACCTCGACTGCCTCGCCGGCTACTCGGCCCTGAACTTCGGCCACTCGCACCCGCAGCTCGTCGAGCGCGCGCGCCAGCAACTCGGCACGCTGACGCTGACCAGCCGGGCGTTCTTCAACGACCAGCTCGGCCCGTTCTCACAGGCCCTCGCTGAGCTCACGGCCAAGGACATGGTCCTCCCGATGAACTCCGGAGCCGAGGCCGTCGAGACCGCCATCAAGGTCAGCCGCCGCTGGGGCTACGAGGTCAAGAACGTCCCCGAGGACCAGGCCAACATCATCGTCATGGAGGGCAACTTCCACGGTCGCACCACGACCATCGTGAGCTTCTCTGACGACAAGGTCGCGCACGACAACTACGGCCCCTACACGCCGGGCTTCCGCACGGTCCGCTACGGCGACATCGAGTCGGTGCGCGCCGCGATGGACGAGTTCACCGTGGCGGTGCTCTTCGAGCCGATCCAGGGGGAGGGCGGCGTCGTCGTCCCGCCCGAGGGCTTCCTGCGTGACCTGCGTGCGCTGTGCTCGGAGCAGAACGTGCTCATGGTCGCGGACGAGATCCAGTCGGGTCTGGCCCGCACCGGCACGACGTTCGCGTGCGACCTCGAGGAGGTTGTTCCGGACATGTACATCCTGGGCAAGGCCCTCGGTGGCGGTCTCTACCCCGTCTCCGCCGTGGCCGCGAACACCGACGTCCTCGGCGTCATCACCCCCGGGTCCCACGGCTCCACCTTCGGTGGAAACCCGCTCGCTGCCGCGATCGGACACGAGGTATGCCGTCTGCTCGCCACGGGCGAATTCCAGGACCGCGCGCGTCGACTGGGTGAGCGTCTGCTCGCCGGGCTCGAGCCGCTCGTCGGGCACGGCCTCGACGAGGTGCGCGTGCGCGGCCTCTGGGCAGGCCTCGACGTCACGCCCGGTGGCCCCACGGGACGTGAGCTGTGCGAGCGCCTCATGGAGCGCGGCATCCTCGCCAAGGACACCCACGGTATGACGATCCGCCTCGCGCCGCCGCTCGTGATCACCGAGGACGAGGTCGACCAACTCGTCGCCGCCGTGACGGAGTCCCTCTCCACCTGATCCGCCACCGAACGCCGGGAGCCGGTCCATCACTGCTCGCAGTGAGGGGCCGGCTCTCGTGGTGTGCGCTGGACTTGGCGAGGAGTGCTCAGGGCGCGAGGAAGCGGCAGGCCTTCCCGACCTGCTCCTCGCCCCGGAAGTGGGGCACCTTGATGACCTCGCCAGTTCCGAGGTCAAAGACGAGGACACCCGTGAATTCGAACGGCAGCTGGCCGATGACCCTCAGCGTCACCGTGCCGTCGGGAGCGACCATCATGTGGTCGGCACCGACATTCTTGAACCGCATCGTTCCGAAATCTGATGTTGCCGTTCCCGTGATGTTGACGGTTGTGAGTTGCAACAGGTTCTGCTGGGCGCCCGTGAACTGCTTGAAAATCGTGAAACCCCTGACCGTTGTGGTGACGTCGACGCCGCACTCCCCGGTCAGGAAGTCGTCGTGGAAGGTCTCCTCGAACTCGATCCGTTCGATGGTGGGCGCGTCCGCTTGCGCGGGGCCTGTCCCGACGACGAGGAACGCGGCGACGGAGAGCGCGGTCGCGAGGCGAGTGAAGATGCGCATGGATCTGCCTCTCTGTTGTAGCGGCGACCTGCGGCCGGCTCACGCATTGCGCCGATCTCGCCAGTGTCCCGCTCCCGAGCCACCGCGGACATGGCCCGATGCCGTCATACGGAAATGACTCATCACCCGCTCATCACCCCAACCCGGGTCAGGAAGAGCGGCAAGCGTTCTGGGTGATGGCCTCGACCATCTCGGCTCGGCGATTGCTGGGGAGGTCGTGGCCCATCTCCGGGAACATGAGCAGGCGCGCTCCCGGGATCGCTCGCGCCGTCGCTACACCCCCGCTCGGCAGGACGAGACGATCGCGCATCCCGTGGATGACGAGGGTCGGAACCGTGATCGCCGCGAGCCGCCGCGTGCGGTCGGGGGAAGCGTTGATCGCGTTGAGTTGGCGATCCCGACTCGCTGTCGTGATCCCGCCTCGATCGAGGTGGAGTGCGGCCAGGGATCGCATCTCTGCCTCGTCGAACTCGCTGCCGGCGATGAGTTTGAACGACGCGAGCCCCCTGGCAATCGCCTCGTCCCGAGTGGTCGGGGCCGGCTCGCGCAGCAACTTCACGAACGGAGCCAGCAGCCGCGCTGACGTCCTGCCAAAGAGCCGGTGACCCGTGTTGGACATGATCGAGCACAGCGACCGCACCCGCTCAGGTCGTTGGAGCGTCAGCTCCTGCGCGATCATCCCGCCCATGGATGCGCCCACGAGGTGTGCCGACTCGATGCCGAGGTGCTCGAGCAAGCCGTTCGCGTCACCGGCGAGGTCGATCAGCGTGTAGTCGGCTGTGGCCAGTCGGCGTGACGCGAGCCCTTTGGCGATCGCGCCGCGCGTCGGCCGCGGTGCGTCGGTGTAGCCAGACAGACCCTGGTCTCGGTTGTCGTAGCGGATGACCCGGAACCCTCGATCCGCCAGCCCTTGCACGAAGTCCTGTGGCCACGCGACCAGCTGCGCACCCATCCCCATGATGAGGAGCATGGGTTCGCCGTCGTCGGGGCCGTCGATGACGTACTCGACGACCTGGTCCCCGATCCGCGCTGAGGTCATGCCGTCATCCAACCAAATCGGCGCGACGTAGGCTGACCGCCGTGATTCTCGTGCTCACCCAAGTCCTCGTCGCCGCCGCGCTGCTCCTCACGGTCGTGGCGTTGGGCTATGCGCTCTTCGACCGGGTCATCGGCAACGTCGTCCTGGGGCTGGCTGCCCTGGTCGAACTCGGTGTCATCGTGCAGCTCGTGCGGGGACTCGCGGGCATCCCCTCCTTGGACGGCAGCAAGGCGACGTTCACGGCATACCTGATCACCTTGCCGTTCGTCCTCGCGATCACGGTGTGGAGCGCGATCAAGGACAAGACCCGCTGGGCGATGGCCTCGATCGGGATCGGCGCGTTCGCCGTCGCGGTGATGACCCTCCGGCTGCAGCAGATCTGGGACCTTCATGGCTGAGACGCACTCCGGCCACGGACCGGGTCGCATCCTCGTCGCGGTCTACGGCGTCCTCGCCTTGGCGGCAACCGGCCGTTCGATCCTCCAGATCGTCGAGTACTTCGATCGTGCGCCGCTCGCGTACATCCTCTCCGCGCTCGCGGCGGTCATCTACATCGTCGCGACGGTGGGCATGGCTCGCGGCGACAGGTCCTCGACCCGGATCGCGCTTCTTGCGTGCACCGTCGAGCTTGTCGGTGTCCTTGTCGTCGGGGCGTTCTCGTATGCCGTTCCCAGCGCCTTCCCGGACAAGACCGTGTGGTCCCATTTCGGGTCCGGCTACGGCTATGTGCCGCTGATCCTTCCGGTCTTGGGCATCTGGTGGCTCAACCGAGTGCGCCGCGGGTCGACGCAGACGTCGTCAGCCGCCTGAGGACTTCGCCCAAAGGTTGATGCCGGCGTCGACGGCATGCTTGTCGATCTTTGTGAGTTCCTCATCTGTGAACGACAGGTTCTTCACGGCGAGCAGGTTGTCGTCGAGCTGTTCGACGCTCGATGCGCCGACGAGGACGGACGTCACCCTGTCGTCCCGCAGGAGCCACGCGATGGCCATCTGCGCGAGTGATTGACCGCGCTTCTTCGCCAAGGCGTTGAGTGCGCGGACATGCTTGAGCGACTCCTCCGTGAGCAGGTCCGGGCTGAGGGACTTGCCCTGCGAGGCGCGCGACCCTTCGGGAATGCCCTTGAGGTACTTGTCGGTGAGCATCCCCTGGGCGAGCGGCGAGAACGCAATGCAGCCGACGCCCGATTCGCCGAGGACGTCGAGCAGATCCTCTTCCACCCAGCGGTTGAGCATCGAGTACGAAGGCTGGTGGATGAGCAGGGGAGTGCCGAGCTCGCGCAGGATGTCGACGGCCTCCCGGGTGCGCGGACCGGAGTAGGACGAGATGCCGACATAGAGGGCCTTGCCCTGTCGCACCAACGAGTCGAGTGCGCCCATCGTCTCCTCGAGCGGTGTCGCGTCGTCGAAGCGGTGGCTGTAGAAGATGTCGACGTAGTCCAGACCCATGCGCTTCAGGGACTGGTCGGCGCTGGCCAGGATGTACTTGCGACTGCCTCCGCCCTGGCCGTAGGGACCGGGCCACATGTCGTAGCCGGCCTTGGAACTGATGACGAGTTCGTCGCGGTAGGGGCGGAAGTCGCGGGCGAACAGCGTCCCGAAGTTGCGTTCGGCCGATCCGTAGGGCGGGCCGTAGTTGTTGGCAAGGTCGAAGTGCGTGATGCCCTTGTCGAACGCGCGGCGAAGGATCGCCTGCTGACGCTCCAGCGGCACGTCATCACCGAAGTTGTGCCACAGGCCGAGTGAGATCGCCGGGAGGTCGAGACCGGACCGCCCGACCCGACGGAACGGCATTCCTGCGCGGTAGCGACCCGCGGCCGCCTTGTACTCGTCGACGTGGAAGGTCATGTCGCCATCATGCCGCCCGCCGTGGCAACCCAGGCGGAACCAGCTGCTGTTCGGGTCCATCCCCCGAGACAGAGGTGACCACCATGTGGGCGAGGGCTTAACGTTTCAACCATTGGTCATGAGTGCCAGCGCGAAGCCCCGGCTTGCTGGCCGGCAACCCTCCAACCGCGGTGGGGTGCCCCGGGTGAAGACCAGGCGCGACGTCAACCGGCGTCCGCAAGCTCGGCACACGGCATACAAGGAGTTCCCCCATGACCGACGCAACCCCCAACTGGTCCTTCGAGACGCGCCAAGTCCATGCCGGTCAGGTCCCTGACCCGACGACTGGAGCGCGCGCACTGCCGATCTACCAGACGACGTCCTACGTCTTCAAGGACACCGATCACGCGGCAAACCTGTTCGCGCTCAAGGAGTTCGGCAACATCTACACCCGCATCATGAACCCGACGCAGGACGCCGTCGAGCAGCGCATCGCGTCGCTCGAAGGTGGCGTGGGAGCGCTCCTGCTCAGCTCGGGAATGTCGGCGACGACGCTCGCGATCCTCAACGTCGCGGAGGCCGGTGACCACATCGTCGCGAGCCCGGGTCTGTATGGCGGCACGGTCAACCTCTTCCAGTTCACCCTGCCGAAGCTCGGCATCGAGGTGACCTTCGTCGAGGACCCGAGCGATCCGGAGCAGTGGCGTGCGGCCGCGAAACCGAACACGAAGGCGTTCTTCGGCGAGACGATCGCCAACCCCAAGTCCGACATCCTCGACATCGAGACGATCGCGAACGTCGCCCACGAGGTCGGTGTCCCGCTCATCGTGGACAACACGATCGCGACGCCATATCTCCTCCGACCGATCGAGCACGGGGCCGACATCGTGGTGCATGCCGCGACGAAGTACCTCGGCGGTCACGGCACGGCAATCGCCGGTGTCATCGTTGACGCGGGGAAGTTCGACTACGCGAAGGACCCGGAGCGGTTCCCGAACTACAACACGCCGGATCCGAGCTACCACGGTCTCGTCTATGGGCGGGACCTCGGTGTCGGCAGCCCGCTCGGAGCGAACCTCGCCTACATCCTCAAGGCGCGGGTGCAACTGCTGCGTGACTTGGGACCGGCGATCTCGCCGTTCAACGCCTTCCTCATCGGTCAGGGCATTGAGACGTTGAGCCTGCGGATCGAGCGCCACATCGAGAACACCCACAAGGTGGCAGCGTTCCTCCAGGGGCACGAGAGCGTCGAGTCGGTGCGCTGGGCGTCGCTTGAGGGGTCGGACGGCTACGAACTGGCGCAGAAGTACGTGCCGCGCGGTGCTGGAGCCGTCATCTCCTTCGAGATCAAGGGCGGACTCGAGGCGGGCAAGAAGTTCGTCGAGGCACTGACCCTGCACAGCCACCTCGCCAACATCGGTGACGTCCGCTCGCTCGTGATCCACCCCGCGTCGACGACGCACTCGCAGGGTCCGGAGGAGGACCGCCTCGCCGCGGGTGTGACGCCCGGACTCGTGCGCCTCGCCGTCGGCATCGAGCACATCGACGACATCCTCGCCGACCTCGAGCAGGGCTTCACCGCAGCCAAGTCCGCCTGACTCTGGGATCTCGCAGCGTCAGCGTCAACGGCTGCTACAGCGACCTGTGATGTCTCAGGACATCGCGGACACTC
>NZ_AVPJ01000017.1 GCF_000768705.1 Knoellia sinensis KCTC 19936 | reverse complement strand
TCAAAGCCCACCACTCCACGGGACTCATACTGCTCTGGGTCCGCCGCACCAGCGTCCCACTCCGCGAGAACCGTGGCTGTCTGCGTCTTGAGGTACTCGGCGAGGTAGTCCTTGCGGCGTTCGCTGGGCGGGCCTTGTCGCGCGCGAGGACGCGTCGAGAACTTCGTCGCGCCTGAGTTCACGATATGGGTGATGAAGTCGGATGGCGTAGACATGTCATAGTCGTCGCCGGCAAGGACTAGCAAGGCATCGCCCAGGATCGCGCCTCCGGTCATGCCCACGCCAGCGAGATCGAAGAGTTGCGAAGCGCGAGGGTTGAGCCGTTCCTCGCCCCACTGTGGGTAGTGGGAGTTGACGTAACAGACAACGTCGACGCCGCCTATCGTCAGACGGCCTCCCTCGACGGGCCCACTGTTGACATATGGGTAGTAGCTGGTCGCGTTCCGTTCGTTGACCTGCACCTCCGATATCGGGGAGGTGCCGTACGGGATGTGCACCGCCTTGATGGTCACGTGCGAGACCTCCGATTTCGTTCTGGTTGGTGGCTCATGACAGTTCGGGCGCGCTCGTGCGCGCGACGCATGGTTGTGCGTGGGCGGGCCTTGAACCGTCAGGACGACAACGCATCAGCTGTCGTCGAGACCCAACTCCTGCCTCAACTCAGCAATCACGGCCTCCCAAAGGTGCGGCGCCACCGCCTGCCTGAGGTCGGCAGCGAGTGCTCGTGCAGCACCCGTGGCAATCACGACGTTCAGGCTGCCCGTTGATGTGGAGTCAGCTGGCGCGGCGTGCCGCGCGACCGTACCGACGCTTCCTGAAGCAACCCCTTCCGCGGTGCGCTCAGCTGCGTGGGTTGGCTGAATTGGCGCGTCGAACAGGGCCGTCTGCTCCAGGCCACGCACCTCCGCCAGCTCGATCAGTGCGTCCGACACGTGCTCCGTAGGCAGGGGCAGAGGCGTGCCGGAGTGCAGAACCGTGAGGTACTTCGTCGTCCGCGTCAGCGCCACGTACAGGTGGCGGAGGCCCCATTCAGACTCGTCAACGATTGCCTCCGGGTCCACAACCACAACAGCATCGAACTCCAAGCCCTTCGACTCGGATGGGCGGGCGAGGTTGATGGAACTGTCCAGGTCCCCAGAACCCACGTTGGCCCATTTCACATCGTGTGCTTTGAGCTCGTCCTCAAGGCGTCGGCGATGGCGATCCGGGCAGATGAGGCCGACGAACCGACCGCTCCCGGCGTGGGCGCGCGCCGCGGCGAGCGCCCTCGCGGAGATGTCGAAGTCGTCGAATTCTCCGACCTCGATCAGCTCCGGGTCGGCGGGGCCCTCACGCACAACGGTGGGCGGCTTGAGCCCGGGCGCGATGTAGGGAAGCAATTGCGCCGCGAACTCAAAGACCTGACGGGGGACGCGATAGCCCAACTCAAGCGGTTGCACCGTCACCGGAAGATCGGTGGATAGAGCCGCGGTGAGGTCGTCCCATGACTCCCTCGCCCATGGCCCGGTCGACTGGGCGAGGTCTCCCACGATCGTCATCGAGCCAGATTCGGACCGACGTGCGATCGACCGCAACTGCATGGGCGACAGGTCCTGCGCCTCGTCCACCACGATGTGCCGGTATCGAACCGACGGGCGTCCGTTGAGCAGTTCCTCGGCCTCGTCCAGGAGCGCGACGTCCACATCCGACCACCGCTCATCGGAGACCTTGTCCGAGGCCTGCCGAAACAGCCGGCCGATCTCAGTGCCACTGAAACCGTCACCTGCGGCGGCGAGCAGGCGGTCGCGCGAACCAAAGAGATCACGTAGGAACGCGACAGCACTCAGAGACGGCCAGACGCGCTCGACGGCAGCTTCGAGCGCAGCAGCCGCTGCGCCCGGGCCACGGGGGTTGCGTGCTTCGACCTCCCGCTGCAGGAAGGCGCGGAAGGAAGCGCGTCCGTTGGTATAGGTGCCCTTGCCGATGTGGTTGGGGAGCTCGGCCTCAATCTCCTCGCGCGAGAAGCCCTCCGCACCGAATCCGCTGCCGACCGTGAGCATTTCCGTCCGCTCGGGGAAGCGGACGCGCTGCCAGAGCGCGGTTCGCAGGAGCTGTGCCATCCGCAGCTCACCCTTGAGTCGTCTGATCGAGGTGCCCTCGTTGCGGCCAGTCGACTTCTGCGGGCCGAGCGCCTTGAGGTCGCGGTAGACGACGTTGTCGTCGCCCAGTCCCGGAAGGACGCTGCGGATGTATCGGGTGAACGTGTCACTAGGCCCCACAACCAGGACGTCCTCTGGCAGAAGGTCGGGAGCGTGGTTGAACAGCAGCCATGAGACGCGATGCAGGGCGACCGCCGTCTTGCCAGTGCCGGGGCCGCCTTGGATGACCAGCAACTGCTGCATGTCGGATCGGATCAACTTGTACTGCGCCTGATGAATCGTCTCGACGATGTCGCGCATTTCACCGGTGCGGCCCGCCTCGAGGTCGCTCAGGAGCGCGTCATTGATCCCCCACATCTCTTCAGCCGAGGCGCCGAGCTCAGCCACTCTGCGGGCCAAGTCTTGGAACACGACGTCGTCGAAGTCCTGGATGGTGTTCCGTTCGCACTTGAACGAGCGCCGAAGGCTGACGCCCAACGGATCTTCGAACGTGGCCTCGTAATACGGACGAGCGGCGGGTGCCCGCCAGCTGACCACGAGCGTGTCGAAGTCGTCGTTCGAGATGACGTGATTACCCACATACAGGACGTCGTCACCGATATCAACGCGACCGAACGCCACAGCGTCGTCGCTGCCGCCCAACTCCTGGAGCCGACCATCGGCCGCCTTCCTGACCGCGGCCACAACCGTCCTCGGTCCGCCCGCGGCCGACCCGGCGTCGGCAAGCGTGGAACGGGTTCCCTCCCTGGCCAGCCACGCGCTGTCAAAATGCGCCTGCTCCTGCTGCAGCACCTCTTCTTTGGTCGGCATTCTTTCCCCAGTGGTCCTTCCAGATCGGCAACGTGTGGCACGTTAGCCGCGGGCGCCGACAAGGGCGCCCCTTTTCGACATTTGCCGTGTCTGCCCGACGTGTCCACGCATAGTGGTTGACCAGTCGAGGAGTACGCCGTCCAGCTGGCTCGCGCGCACCCCTCGCGTCCCACACGCGAGTGGAGGCGGAAGCGGGCGCGGCTTCGTCGGCGGGGGCGAAGGTGCTGCTGGTGGGGGACTGGGCGCCGTTGTCGCCGGTGCACGCTTGGGGCGCGTTCAAGCTGCTGGCCGATGCGGGGCGGGCCTGCAGGCGGCGAGCCCGCGATGGAGCAGGTTGTCAAGGACCCGTCTGATCCGGCGAAACCGGTAAAGATCGGGCGGCATCGGGCTAGCCTGCTGGTTGTGACCGAGCCATGGGTGTCTGCCGATGTGATCGCTGAGCATCTTGGCGTGACCAAGGACAGCATCTACGGCTGGATCGCCAACAAAGCAATGCCCGCCCATCGCGTTGGGCGGCTCTGGAAGTTCAAGATCACTGAGGTCGACGCGTGGGTGCGCGGCGAGGGGGCCGCTGACACCCCCGACGATGGGGCCGGCCGATGAGGATCATCGACAACGTCAGTGAGCTGCTCGGCGACGACTTCAAGCGTGAGATCACGCCGGGCTCCAAGGTCCGGATCGCAGCGTCGGCGTTCTCGATCTTCGCGTTCGAAGCCCTCCGCAAGGAGCTGGACCAGGTCAGCGAGTTGGAGTTCATCTTCACCTCACCGGCTTTCGTGACGACCAAGGTCACCGACAAGCTCCGCAAGGAGCGCAGGGAGTTCTTCATCCCCAGTGCCGGCCGCGGTGAGTCCAGCCTGGCCGGCTCCGAGTTCGAGATCCGCCTGCGCAACAAGCTCACCCAGCGCGCCATCGCGCGCGAGTGTGCTGAGTGGGTTCGCCGAAAGGTGACGTTCCGGTCGAACTCGACTGGTAAGCCGATGCAGCAGTTCGCCGTGGTCGCCGACAAGGCGGCTTACATGCCGCTCCAGGGCTTCACCACCGCAGACCTCGGGTACGAACGCGGCAATGCCGTGTCCAACATGGTGCATCGCATCGACGACACGCCCATGACGGCGCAATACATCGCCTTGTTCGACCAAATCTGGAACAACCCCGCGCAACTGGACGACGTCACTGATGCCGTGCACGAACACATCGCCAACGTGTACGCCGAAAACTCGCCGGCGCGGATCTACTTCCTGATCCTCTACAACCTGTTCGCTGAGTTCCTCGAGGACATCAACGAGGACGTTCTCCCGAACGACCGCACCGGCTATCAGGACACGCTGGTCTGGAAGAGCCTCTACAACTTCCAGCGCGACGCGGCCACGGGCATCATCAACAAGCTCGAGACCTACAACGGCTGCATCCTCGCCGACAGTGTCGGTCTCGGTAAGACCTTCACTGCGCTCGCCGTCATCAAATACTACGAGCTGCGCAACAAGTCCGTCCTCGTGCTCGCCCCGAAGAAGCTCTCCGAGAACTGGACCAATTACAACGCCAACCTCACCACCAACATCTTCGCGAGCGACCGATTCAACTACGACGTGCTCGCTCACACCGATCTCTCGCGAACGCGAGGGGAGTCACTTGGGCTCAGGCTCGATCGCATCAACTGGGGCAACTACGACCTCGTTGTCATCGACGAGTCCCACAACTTCCGCAACGCGGACTACGCCGAGGAGAAGGAGTCGCGGTACCAGCGCCTCATGCGGCGGGTCATCCGCGAGGGCGTGAAGACCAAGGTGCTCATGCTGTCGGCTACGCCGGTCAACAACCGCTTCAACGACCTGAAGAACCAGCTCCAGCTCGCCTACGAAGGTGAGTCAGAGAACCTCGCCCAGCACCTCAGTCTCTCGACCACCATCGAGAAGGTCTTCAGCGGCGCGCAACGCGTCTTCAACGACTGGTCGAAGCTCCCGCCCGAGGCCCGAACCACCGATCAGATCCTCAAGATGCTCGACTTCGACTTCTTCGAACTGCTCGACTCGGTAACAATCGCCCGTTCCCGCAAGCACATCCAAGCTTTCTACGACACCAGTGAGATCGGTGCATTCCCTGACCGCTTGCCACCCGTATCGATCCGCGAACCGCTCACGGATCTGCCAGGCATCGCGACGTTCAACGAGATCTTCGAGCAGATCCAGGCGCTCACCCTCGCCGTCTACACGCCGCTCGCGTACGTGTTCCCCAGCCGGTTGAGCAAGTACGAGGACCTGTACGACGTCAAGGGCGGGACCGCCCGCTCCAACTTGGGGCAACGTGGCCGAGAGCAGGGCCTCAAGAAGCTCATGACGGTCAACCTGCTCAAGCGTTTGGAGAGTTCTGTTGAAGCTTTCCGACTCACCTTGGCCAAGATCGAAGCAGGCGTCGACCACACGCTCGGTCGTCTCGAGTCGCACGCAGGCGCGGTCAACGAACTCACGGTCGACTTCCAGAACTTCGACCTTGATGTCGATGATGAAGACGACGCGAACGTCGAGGCCCTCACATTCGGCGAGAAGATCAAGATCGACCTCGAAGACATCGACATCGAGTCTTGGCAACGAGACCTCTGGAACGACCGCGAGACCCTGCGCGAGCTGCTCGAAGAGATGCAGAAGGTCAGTCCTGACCACGACGCCAAGCTTCAGCGGCTGAAGCGCCTTGTCACGGACAAGGCGGCAGACCCAATCAACGCGGGCAACCGCAAGGTTCTGATCTTCTCCGCATTCGCCGACACCGCCGAGTACCTCTACAAGCAACTTGCGTCGGCCTTCAGCAACGCCGGCTTGGAGAGCGCGATCATCACCGGCGGCGCGCATGCAGCCAAAACCACGCTCGGCACGGGACACGACTTCCAGCAGGTACTGACTCTGTTCTCGCCGCGGTCGAAGCAGCGCCACCTCACGATGCCCAAGGCGACCGGCGAACTCGACGTCCTGATCGGCACCGACGTCATCAGCGAGGGCCAGAACCTGCAGGACTGCGACTACCTCGTCAACTACGACATCCACTGGAACCCGGTCCGCATCATCCAGCGCTTCGGCCGCGTCGACCGCATCGGCTCGACCAACGCCCAGATCCAACTCGTCAACTTCTGGCCGGACATCTCACTCGACGAATACATCAACCTCAAGGAGCGCGTCGAGAACCGCATGGTCATCGCCGACCTGGCCGCGGTCGGTGACGACAACATCCTCGATCCCGCGAGCGCAGACGCGGCCTACCGCAAGGAGCAGCTGCGGAAGCTTCAGGACGAGGTCATCGAGCTCGAGGACGTCCGGTCCGGGGTGTCGATTACGGACCTCGGCCTCAACGATTTCCGCATGGATCTGCTCGGCTACATCAAGGAGCACGGCGAACTCGACGCACTGCCCAAGGGGCTTCACGCGGTTGTTCCCGCGGACCCGGCAAAGGGACTCCACCCCGGCGCCATCTTCGCTCTCCGGAACGTCGGAGCAGACGAGAAGATCAACGGGGGCAACAGGCTGCACCCGCACTACCTCGTCTACCTCGCCGATGACGGACGTGTGCTTGCAGACCACACCGAAGTGAAGAGCCTGCTCGATCTGATCCGCGCAGGATGCCGGCCATACGACGAGCCGGTCGCTGCGGTGACCCGCGTCTTCAACGCCGCCACCAGCGAGGGCGCGGAGATGGGCAAGTACTCCGAGCTCCTGACAGTTGCCATCCGCTCGATGATCGATGTCACCGACGAACAGGACCTCGACAGCCTGTTCACCGACGGAGCCACGACCGCGCTCACACAGACGATCGGCGGCTTGGACGACTTCGAACTCCTCGCCTTCATCGCGGTTGTGGAGTCGGGGGAGGGTTCTGCATGACCGCTTTCCTCTACCGCTGGTCGCCAGCGGCCAAGTTCGGACGCGCGGTGCCGAAGACGAAGATCTACGAACACGCGACCCTTGCCGCAAGCGTCAAGGACAAGTTCGTCTCGGACGTTCGCAGGATCACGTGGGCCTACAAGCTGGCCGAGTCCACGATCAACCTCCCGGGCAGCGCCGAGGTGCCAGAGATTCAAGTCTTCGAAATCGAATCCAACGCAGATGACGTGTCCGAGGGGGTGCTCGCCGCGATCGACAAAGCTGTCCGGACGCCGATCATCTTCGAGATCAGTCGACGGGACGGCGGCGCCGACGCAATCCGCATGGTGGCGGCCCACAAGCAACTCGGGACAGGTGCTCCGAAGATCGGCCCGTACTTCAGCACCCCGTGGCTTCCCGCCTCGAGCGAGCGAGGCGCGGTTCCGACGTCGGTCGATCTGCTGAGCTTGTACACGGCCCTGCTGCAGCCGCTTACTCCAGTCGCCTCTCGTCCTGGCGAGAAAGTGTCGGACGTCGTTGGCAGACTCACGGCCGTTCGCGCACTCGAACGAGAGGTCGCCGCCCTGGAGGGGAAGCTTCGCAACGAACCGCAGCTCAACCGGAAGGTCGAGCTGCGCCGGACGTTGAAGGCGAAGCAAGCTGACCTTGCCAAGCTCGCCAACCCAACCGAAAACCCTGCCGCGGGCAAAACGAACTGAGGATCACGTGGAGAAACTTCGAATGACGTCACCCGACCTGACCGTGAGCAACGTCGCCAAGATCGCCGAGCTGTTCCCGTGCGTCATCACCGAGTCAGTCAACGCCGACGGCATCCCCGTGAAGGCAATCGACTTCGACGTTCTCCGCCAGGAGTTGTCCGATCATGTCGTGGAGGGTCCCCGGGAGCGGTACCGGCTGGACTGGCCCGGAAAGCGAGCCGCAGCGATCGCCGCCAACACTCCCATCGCCAAGACACTCCGGCCGGTTCGTGGCGAGTCCATTGATTTCGATGCAACGAGGAACCTCCTTATCGAGGGCGACAATCTCGACGCGCTCAAGCTGCTTCAGGAGTCGTATCTGGGCAAGGTCAAGTTGATCTACATTGACCCTCCGTACAACACCGGAAGTGACCTGATCTACGACGACGACTTCGCGCGATCGCGTGCCGAGTTCCTCGTCGGATCGGGCCAGAATGACCGGTCAGGGTCACGTCTCGTTGCTAACCCAGAAACGAACGGGCGCTTCCATTCTGACTGGCTCAGCATGCTCTACCCGCGCATCAAACTGGCGCGGAATTTGCTCTCTGAAGATGGGGTGCTGGTGCTCTCCATCGATGATGGCGAGCACGCCGGAGCCGTGGAAATTTGCAAGGAGATCTTCGGGGCGAGCAACTACCTTGCGAGTGTCGCACGGGTGACGAAGAAGACCTCCAATAAGGGGACACACTTCGCTCCTTCGAAGGACTATCTGGTGACGGTTGCCCGGAACGCGGACGCTGTCGGACCACTGATGGA
The DNA here is from genome assembly GCF_000768705.1 of Knoellia sinensis KCTC 19936. Classification (GTDB taxonomy): domain Bacteria; phylum Actinomycetota; class Actinomycetes; order Actinomycetales; family Dermatophilaceae; genus Knoellia; species Knoellia sinensis. The sequence continues at coordinate 67,892 of NZ_AVPJ01000017.1, read as the reverse complement.
CGAGGTCGATGAGGCGTACCGGAGGAAGTTTTCAGCGACCGACGAGCGCGGAGCATTCGCGACGGTTGGGCTGTACCAGGCGAGTCTTGACCCGCTTCGCGGTTGTTCGAATCAGCGCTACTGGATCGAGTGCCCGGATGGCTCATTCGCGCTGCCACCTGGCCCCCACCGGCCAGAGATCATCGAAGACGCTGCGAATCTCTCGCCGACATCACGAGAGGACAAAGTCTGGCGGTGGAGTTTCGACTCATACCTGCAGAAAAAGGAGCTACTGGTCTTCAAGGAAACGGCGACCAGCCCGCTACAAGACGAGGCGGGCAACCAATCCAAATGGAACGTTTACACCAAGTATTACCTCGACGATCGCCTCGCCGACGGGAAGCGACCGCGCGACTTCCTCGACGGCGTAACGAACGATCAAGGCGCGAAGGCGCTTAACGAACTTGGAATGGGCAAATTCTTCGACTACTCAAAGCCACCTGAGCTCGTGCGCCGTCTGCTCGCATGGATTGCAGACCCTGACGCGCTTGTCCTTGACTTCTTTGCAGGATCAGGAACCACCGGTCACGCGGTAATGCAACAAAACGCGGCCGACGGTGGTCGCCGGTCCTTCATCTGCGTGCAACTTCCAGAGGAAATCGACAAGAAGAGCGAAGCCATCGGAGCCGGATACACGACGATCTCTGAACTTTGCCGAGAACGGTTGGTCCGATCGTCAGAACAGGTGGCCGAGCGGGCGGGATTGACGGCCGCCGAGCTCGATCTAGGCTTCCGATTCCTTCGCACGGACTCAACGAATTTGACCGACGTGTTACGCACACCTGACGAAACAGGCCAAGACGAACTGGCTGGACTCGAGGACAGCGTGAAGCCTGGGCGTACTGGGGAAGATCTGCTCTTCCAGGTGCTCATCGCCTGGGGACTCGAAGTATCCGTTCCAATCGCCGTTGAGCAGGTGGAGGGTAGGGAAGTTTTCGTGGTTGACGACGGCGCCCTCGTCGCGTGCTTCGACGACGTAACCCCGGAGCTCGTCCGCGCTCTTGCGAAGCAGGAGCCGTTGCGAGCTGTGTTCCGCGACTCGGGGTTCGCATCTGACGATGCGCGAATCAACGCGGAGCAGACCTTCAAGGAGCTTTCGCCGGCGACCGACGTCAAGGCCATCTGACCTGATGAAGCTCCAGTTCAAGATCCAGCAGTACCAGACCGACGCCGTCGACTCGGTCGTCGACGTGTTTGCCGGGCAGCCTCGTCGTACGGGCGTCTCCTATCGGATCGACCCCGGCACGGTGATGCCGAGCACGGTGCCGGCCTTGTTCGAGACCAGCACGATGCCGGATTCCGGTCTGCGCAACGCGGAAATCGAGCTCTCTGCAACGCAGCTGCTCGCTAACCTGCACCAGGTACAGAAGTCCCGAAACCTGCCGCTGGCCGCGAAGATCGTCGACAGCAAGGCGGCGCCAGGCGCGCCGAACCTCGACATCGAGATGGAGACCGGTACCGGAAAGACCTACGTCTACATCAAGACGATCATGAAGTTGAACAAGCGTTACGGGTGGTCGAAGTTCATCATCGTCGTGCCGTCGGTGGCGATCCGTGAAGGCGTCAAGAAGTCGTTCGACGTCACCGCCGAGCACTTCCAACAGACCTATGGGACGAAGCCCCGGTCGTTCATCTACAACTCGTCGCAGTTGCACGAGATCGAGCGGTTCAGCTCTGACGCGGGCGTGCAGGTCATGATCATCAACATCCAGGCCTTCAACGCGACAGGCAAGGACAACCGGCGCATCTACGACGTCCTCGATGACTTCCAGTCGCGCAGGCCGATCGACGTGATAGGCGCCAACCGGCCGATTGTCATTATCGACGAGCCCCAGAAGATCGGTGCCCCTAAGTCGCTGGAAGCGCTGTCGCGCTTCAACGCGCTGATGGTGCTGCGCTACTCGGCCACCCACAAGGTCGAGCACACCAAGGTGCACCGGCTCGACGCGCTCGACGCGTACAACCAGAAGCTCGTGAAGAAGATCGCCGTCCGTGGCATCACCGTCAAGGGCCTAGCGGGTTCAACGGCTTACCTGTACCTCGATGCAATCGAAGTCAAGAAGGGACAACTGCCAACTGCCCGGGTGGAGCTCGAAGTCCAGACCAAGGGCGGCCCGATCAAGCGGCAGCTCAAGCGCGTCACCAAGGGGACCCGACTGTATGATCTCGCCAACGGCATCGAGGCGTACAAGGACCTCGTCGTCACCGATGTCAGCGCGATCGAAGACACCATCACGTTGAGCAATGGCGACGTGGTTGTCGCTGGACAGCTCGCAGACCGCGACGTCACAGAGGAGACCAAGCGGCGTATCCAGATCCGTGAGGTCATTCGGGCGCACATTGACAAGGAGCGGGAGCTCTTCAGCCGGGGCATCAAGGTCCTCTCGCTGTTCTTCATTGACGAGGTCGCCAAATACCGCGACTACGAGCGCGAGGACACCCTCGGCGACTACGCCCGACTGTTCGAAGATGAGTACGCCGCCCTCGTCGAAGAGGCGCTCGGCGAACTTGAACTTGACGGAGCGACCGCGGCATACCAGCAATACCTCCGGCGCGATCAGGCCCGGGACGTGCACCAGGGCTACTTCTCGATCGACAAAAAGACCAAAAGGCTCGTCGACGGCGACACGCACAAGACAGGCGACGAGAAGGGCCAGTCCAAGGACGTCGCGGCATACGACCTGATCCTCAAGCACAAGGAGCGACTGCTCTCGTTCGCCGAGCCGGTGCGCTTCCTGTTCTCCCACTCAGCACTCCGCGAAGGCTGGGATAACCCCAACGTCTTTGTCATGGGCATGCTGAAGAAGAGCGACAACACAATCTCCAGGCGTCAGGAGATTGGTCGCGGACTTCGGCTGGCTGTCGACCAACACGGTGAGCGGATGGACAACCCGGTCACGGTGCACGACATCAACGAACTGACCGTGGTGACAGACGAGTCGTACACCGACTTCGTGGCTGGCCTCCAGAAGGAGATCGCAGCGTCCTTGGCCGCGCGGCCGCGAAAGGCCAGCGTCAAGTTCTTCCTCGGGAAGACGTACCAGACCGAGGACGGCGAGTCGGTCGTGGAGGAAGCCCTCGCCCAGGCCCTCTTCAGGTACCTGGTCAAGAACGACTACATCAACGACGACGACACGATCTCGTCGGAATACGTCGAGTCCAAGGCGGCCGGGACACTCGCTGAACCAACATCAGATCTGTTGAAGCCGGTCATCGACATGATGTGGACACTGGTCGACTCGCTGTACTTGGAGCTGCCGAAGCCCATCGATGGACGCAAGCCCAAGAAGATCCCGCTCAACGAGGAGAACTTCCGAAAGAAGGAGTTCCAGGAGCTCTGGGGTCGGATTAATTACAAGGCCGTCTACCAGGTGGAGTTCGACTCGGCCGAGCTCATCGGCAAGTGCGTTGCCGCACTCGACACGCACCTCAACGTCGCGGCAACGCAGTATGTCATCCAAGCCGGCAAGCAGCGTGAGTCGCTGGATGCCGACGACCTCGCGACGGGTGCGGGCTTCGACGTTTCTACAACGAGCACCCACACGGAGCCGGTGTCGGCTGGATCGCAGGTGAAGTACGACCTTCTCGGCGAGATCACCGAGAAGACCCAGCTCACCCGGCGGACGGCGGCGGCGATCCTTGGGCGCATCAACCCCAACACGTTCGCCAAGTTCCGGCTCAATCCGGAACAGTTCATCACTGAGGCGGCACGTCTGATCAACGAGCAGAAGGCCACGGTCATCGTCGAGCACTTGGCCTACGACGCGCTCGAGGACCGGTTCGACGCGGCGATCTTCACCGAGAACCAGAGCGCCCAGGACTTCACGAAGGTGGGAGGGAAGCTTAAGAAGCACGTCTACGACTACGTGGTCACGGATTCGAAGATCGAGCGGGAGTTCGTGACCGAGTTGGACACGAGCAAGGAAGTTGCCGTCTACGCCAAGCTGCCTCGCGGGTTCTTCATCCCGACGCCCGTCGGCGACTACAACCCCGACTGGGCGATCGCGTTCACCGAAGGCTCCGTCAAGCACGTGTACTTCGTCGCTGAAACGAAGGGGTCTCTGTCGACGCTCCAGTTGAAGGGTGTCGAGGACGCGAAGATCGAGTGCGCACGCAAGTTCTTCGCCGAGGTCAACACCAAGTTCGAAGGTCAGGTGAGATACGACATCGCGGACAGCTACTCAAAACTGATGGAACTGGTGGTGAGCTGAGGCAAGTGCCGGGGTGGCTCGGGTGGGTGCGATAGAACTTCGAAGCACACGGAGGCGCCTTCCGCCGCTCAGCCCAGTGTGCCTCACTGCTCGCGGAGCAGGGCTGTCGCGCCGTTGTTGCACATTTTTTGCACACGACCGCTCGATCTGGCCGGCGCGGAGGCGGTCAGATCGTCCGGTTCGTGCGGGGGGAGAGCGCCCAGCCCGCTTGCAAGCGCCCCCTCAAGTCCCTCGTAATGAACCGGTTCCACCGGACAGCCGGCAGATCTCTTGGCATCGAGATTTCGTGCACCACCTCGCGCAACATCTCAAGACGAGTCGGGGTCGATCGCGGTCTCCCACGGTGCCTTGTCCGCCAGCGCACCCGGCAATGACAAAGCCGCACGTCAGAGGGCGTCTGTTCTGCGGGTGGGGTGGTGGCCAAGGACGGGGTCGTGCCGTCGATCTTTCGACTTCAGCCGGCCTGACGTGGGCCCATGCGGGCGGGCGGTGGAAAGCGCCCCCGGGCCCTCGTGTTGGAAGTGACATGGAGGTTCAGGATGAGGCACAACGTTGCTCCCCGCCGTCGGCGCTATGAGACTCTGCAGTCTGCAGCCGATCGGTTGGCCGTTGACACCCGGACGCTGCGGCGGTGGATTGCGGCCGGTCGGCTGGAGGCATACCGGACGGGTCCGCGCCTCCTGCGTCTCGACGTCGAAGAAGTCGACGCACTGCTGGCGCCGGTGTCCACCGCACGCGGTGGCCGCTAGTCGTCAACGGCACCACGGGGTTCCGGTGGCTCGACCATCCGGCTCAGGGCCTCGGCGATGGCGGCGTCCCGGCCTGCCGCCGCGTGCTGGTAGCGCAGAGCCGCACCCACGGATGAGTGGCCAAGCCTCTGCTGCAATTCAGCCAACGTCGCGCCGGTCATCGCGGCCAGTGTCGCGCCCGTGTGCCGTAGGTCGTGAACCCTGAGGTCCTCCCGTCCGGCGACGGCGCGGGCCTTGCTGAAGGCGTCGTGGAAGACGGTTGGCTGCAGATGGCTCGTCCCGTCCATGGCGGGAAACAGCAGCGACTCCTGACCTCGCGACACGAACCGGTCCAGATGCTCCTTCAGTGCCGGGACAACGTGCGGCGGGATCGACACAACCCGACGCCCCGCCGCCGACTTGGGAGACCCGACGATGGGTTTGCCGGCGACCCACGCCACTGAGCGCTCCACGCGCACAACCTTTTTCGCGAGATCGACGTCCTTGCGACGGAGCTCCAGCACCTCGCCAATCCGCATCGCGCACCACGAGCAGAGCAACGCAATGGCACGCCGGTTCTCCGGCAGGTTCGCCACGATCACCGAGAGCTCGTCGATGGACGCAGGGCGGATCTCGCGGGCCCGCGGAACCGAGGTCGCCGACCTGATTCGGCACGGGTTGGCCACGATCTCCTCGTCGGCAACCGCGGTATTCATGATCGCCTTGAGCAGGGAGTAGGCGCGCGCGTTGACCGTGGGTGTGGCCTCGTCCAACTGCCCCCACCAAGCGCGCACCGTCGCAGGAGTGATCTTCGTGAGCGCCAGCGAGCCGAAGTCGTCCAGGAGGTAACGCTGCAGCAGGTGCTCGTAGCCCTCACGCGTCCGCGGCTTGAGCCGCCTGTCCCGCAGCCACGTGCGGGCGTAGACCTCGAATGTCACCGAGTCAGGGTCGTCGGAGCGTCGCAGCGCAGGAGGCGACCATTGACCCGAGGAGATGAGCGCGCGTTCAGCGGCCAGCCACGCCTCGGCGTCGCCCTTGCTGACGAACGTGTGCGGAGCCTTGTGTCGACCGAGATCTGGGCCCTGGTAGCTCGCCTGCCATCTCTTCGATGACATCCGGCGCAGATAGCCGAACCCTCTGTGGTTGGCCTTACCCACCATGTCGGTCCCCGACTGATACGCCTACCAAGCACTGGGCCAGGTGCTCGTTTTGTGCGATCCCTGTGCGATCCCAGAGTGAAATCGTGCCCTCAGATGTCCACTCGTGTCCGCGCTTCGCCTCGTCACTCATGGTGACAAGACCGCAGGTCAGGGGCACTATCGGGCCCCTCAAGCACAGAGCTGGCGAAGAGACTCGAACTCTCAACCACCTGTTTACAAGACAGGTGCGCTACCAATTGCGCCACGCCAGCACGCGTCGGCGAGCAGTACGCCCCCGACGGCGCCCCGAACTTTACCTGCCACTCGGCTCGAGTCCCATTCCCGACCACACGGAGCCAGGTGGCTGGGCACGGAGCGGCGCGGACGGCATACGGGAATCGTCAATAGCATTGAGCGGTGACGCGACCTCTCCAGCGGCAGATCCACGACATCGGTCGGCGGCGCGCGTGGGTCATCTGGCTGGTCGCCCTCGCCGTCTACACGGTCGCGGTCTTCCACCGCACGTCGCTCGGTGTCGCTGGAATCGTTGCGGCAGAACGGTTCCAGATCACCGCGTCGCAACTCGCGACGTTCACGGTCCTCCAGCTCGTCGTGTATGCCGGCATGCAGATTCCCGTGGGTGTCCTCCTGGACCGCTTCGGGTCGCGTCGCCTGCTCCTCATCGGGCTGGCCCTGATCTCCGCCGGCCAGTTGTGGTTCGCGTTCGCGGGGACGTACGGGGTGGGTCTTGCGGCGCGCGTCCTCCTCGGAATCGGCGACGCCATGATCTTCACGTCGATGCTGCGTCTGGTCGCGTTGTGGTTCCGGGTCAAGCAAGCACCGGTGATCACCCAGCTCAGCGGGATGGTCGGGCAGCTCGGCGCGGTCGCTGCGGCCACACCGCTTGCCGCCGCTCTGAGCAACTATGGCTGGGAGAGGGCCTTCGGCATCCCGGCCGCAGTGGGGGCGCTGCTGTCGATTGCCCTCTTCCTCTTCGTCAAGGACTCGCCCTACACCGGCATGGCCGTCGAGAAGATCAAGGTGCGCGCGCTGGCCCGCACGCTGGGGGAGGTGTGGGGCAACCCGGGGACACGCCTCGGCATGTGGATCCACTTCACGGGGCAGTTCGGCGCAACGGTCTTCACGATGCTGTGGGGCTACCCGTTCCTCGTGTCCGGTCAGGGGCTCAGCCCGACGGCGGCCGGCTCGCTGCTCATCACGCTCACGGTGGCCTCGATGTTCGCCGGGCCGATCATCGGGCACCTCACCGGCCGGTTGCCCTACCGCCGGTCGCAGATCGTGCTCGTCATCGTCACGGTGATCGCGAGCACCTGGGCGGTCGTGCTGCTCTGGCCCGGGCCGGCGCCGATGCCCCTGCTCGTACTTCTCGTGTGCGTGACGGGGTGCGGCGGCCCCGGGTCCATGGTCGGCTTCGACCTCGCCCGTAGCTTCCACCCCTCCGACCGGCTGGGGCGCGCCACCGGCGTCATCAACATCGGCGGGTTCTTCGCATCGCTCGTGACCATGGCCGCGATCGGCATCATCCTCGACCAGCGGGCGCCGGCGGGGCCGGAGACCTACACGCTCACGGACTTCAAGGTCGCGATGTCGGTGCAGTTCCTGCTGTGGGGTGTCGGCGCCTTCCAGATCTGGCGCTACCGGCACAAGGGGCTGGAGTTCGTGGGCGAGCACCCTGGCGCCCTCGACGCACTGCGCGCCGGTGACACCTTGCTGCCCGGCATCTCGCGCGACCCCGACTGATCCATCGCCGTTTGCCCGGGGGACGCGTGTCGGTCACCGGCTGGGTCCGGTTGCCCACCTATAAAGAGGTGACCGGGCCGTGTATGAGACGGCCCGGTCTGACGTTCCCGGGCTCAGCTGGGGCCAAGGGCGCACTCAGTTGCGCGTCTGGCCCCACCAGCGCCGCAGAGCCCGGTCAGCGCAGGACGTGACGGCTGATGACGAGGCGCTGGATCTGGTTGGTCCCCTCGAAGATCTGGGTCACCTTGGCCTCGCGGAACATCCGCTCCACCGGGAAGTCCTGGGTGTAGCCCGCGCCGCCGAGCACCTGCACGGCGTCCGTCGTCACCTTCATCGCCGCGTCGGTGGCGAGCAGCTTGGCCACCGCCGCCTCCTTGGAGAAGGGACGGCCTGCGTCCTTGAGGCGCGCGGCATACAGATAGGCAGCGCGCGCACCCGAGACGGCGGCTTCCATGTCCGCGATGAGGAAGGCCAGTCCCTGGTTCGACGCGATCGCCCGCCCGAACTGCTCTCGCTCCTGGGCATAGGCCGCAGCCACGTCGAGCGCCGACTGTGCGAGTCCCGTCGCGCCAGCAGCGATCCCGAGCCGTCCGGCGTCGAGCGCGGAGAGTGCGATCGCCATGCCCTGACCCTCGTCGCCGATGCGGTTCGCCTCGTCGACGGGGACGCCCTCGAAGATCACCTCGCGCACCGTGTCGCAGTGCAGACCCATCTTCTTCTCCGGTGTCCCGAACGTCATGGCGTCCGAACCAGCGGGCACGATGAAGCACGAGATCCCGCGTCCGCCGTCGTCGGAGGTGCGGGCGAAGGTCGTGTAGTAGTCGGCATGCCCGGCGTGGCTGATCCAGGCCTTGCGGCCCTTGATCGCGTATGCCGTCCCGTCACCTTCGCGCGTCGCTCGCGTTGTCATCGAGCCGACGTCAGAACCGGCCAGGGGCTCGGACAGGGCGTAGGCCCCGAGGGTGTCGCCGGACAGCATCCCCGGCAGGAGGGCCGCCTGCTGCTCCGGCGTCCCGAACGCCGTCACGGGATAGGCCGTGAGCGAGTGCACCGACACCCCCACCGCGACACTCATCCACGCCGACGCGATCTCCTCGACGACCTGGAGATAGACCTCGTAGGGCTGGCCACCACCGCCGTGCTCCTCGGGGTGCGGGAGGGAGAGGAGCCCAGCCTGACCCAAGGTCCGGAACACCTCGGTCGGGAAGGACTCGCCTTCAGCAGCGGCGCGCTCGGCGTCGTCGACCCGCGGGCGCAGCTCCTTGGCGCAGATCTCGCGGGTGAGGGCGATGAGATCGTCACCCTCGGAGGAGGGCATGAGGCGAGTGACCGGCATACCGGCGACTGTAACGCCCGCCACAGCCGCTCGTGACAGGCCTCAGGGACCGTCGACGAACGGGCGCATCGGCGAGAGCTCAGGGCGCTTCGGGTCGAGGTGGTCACCGCTGGACTGACCCTTCATGCGGCGTTGCACCCACGGCGCGAGGTGCGTGCGGGCCCACACTGCGTGGGCCCGCAACTCCTGCGCGCGGGTCGTGGCATCGCCGGGCGGCAGGGGTGTGCGCCAGTCGTCCTCGTCCGTCGCGTGGCCGAGCGAGGTGAGGGCGGCCAGGGACACGCGGCGGTGGCCCTCGGTCGTGAGGTGGATCCGGTCGTCGGCCCAGAGCCGCATGTCGCGCAGCGCGGGCATGCCCCAGAGGTTGAGGACGTAGCAGCCGTGGCGCTGCGCGATGGTGAAGATGTTTGCCGTGTGGACCGCGTGCCGACCGCGGAGGGGTTTGAGGAGGCCGGCGTCCTGCGGGTCGGCGGGTGTCGCGAGGAGGACGTCAGCACCACTCTGCCGCAACCGGATCACGGCCTCTTCGAGGGTGTTCATGAGGGCGTTGGTGTCGACGCCCGGACGCAGCAGGTCGTTCCCGCCGCCGACCATGGAGACGAGGTCGGGGGACATCGCGAGGGCCTGATCGAGCTGCGTTCCGACGACGTCGTCGAGAAGGCGTCCGCGGACCGCGAGGTTGGCGTACTGGAAGGGCAGGTGCTCGAGTTCGGCGAGCTCGCTCAGTGACTCCGCCAGACGGTCGGCCCAGCCGATGAAGGCGTCGTCGGTCTCGGGGTCGGGGTCCGACATGCCCTCGGTGAACGAATCTCCGATGGCGACGAAACTGCACCAGACGCGTGCTTCGGTCTGTGGGCCGGGGGTCACGGGAGTCTCCAGTCGAGGGGTTGGGCTCCCTGCTGATCGAGGAGGGAGTTTGCTTGGCTGAACGGTCGCGACCCGAAGAAGCCGGACCGCGCCGACAGTGGCGAGGGATGTGGGCTTTCCACACACGGTATGCCGTCCAGACGGCTTCGCAGGGCGCGAGCGTCCCTGCCCCACAGGATCGCGACGAGAGGGCCCCCGCGGGCGACGAGGGCGTCGATGGCGCAATCGGTGACCTGTTCCCAGCCCTTGCCGCGGTGGCTCGCGGGCGTGCCCGGGCGAACCGTGAGGACCCGGTTGAGGAGGAGGACGCCACGCTCAGCCCACGGGGTGAGGTCGCCGCTGGTGGGCGCTTGGACTCCGAGGTCGGACTGGAGTTCGGTGTAGATGTTGACGAGGCTGCGGGGGATGGGGCGGACGTCCGGGGCGACGGCGAAGCTCAGTCCGATCGCGTGGCCCGGCGTCGGGTAGGGGTCCTGACCCACGATGAGGACGCGGACGTCGTCGAGGGGCTGCTCGAACGCCCGGAGGATGTGGGATCCGTCGGGAAGGTAGCCGCGACCGGAGGCGAGCTCCGCGCGGAGGAACTCGCCAAGTTCCGTGAGCGTGGGCTCCACCGGCGCCAGAGCCTGCGCCCACGACGGATGGACGATCTCGACGAGCGGCCGCGGCGGGGTCACACCGTAAACCTATCCCCGGGCCTGCACCCCGCCCTACCGGGCCGTAAGTGCTGTGATCGCGACCCTGACGGCCCGGTAGGTCGCGGGGAAGCAGGGCAGGGGTTGACAACCTACAACCATTTGGTTGTAGGTTAGGAGGCATGGCCAGGGCGAGTGACGAGGACGAGAAGCGGGCAGACGCCTTCTTCCACGCCCTTGCCGACAGCACGCGACGCGACATCCTGCGCCGGGTGCTGGCGGGCGAACACTCGGTCTCCGCGCTCGCTCGCAACTACGACATGAGCTTCGCGGCCGTGCAGAAGCACGTCGCGGTGCTCGAGCGGGCTGGTCTGGTCAGCAAGCGCCGCAGCGGCCGTGAGTCACTCGCGACTGGCGAGGTGGAGGCCCTCCGGTCGGTCGCCCCGATGCTCAGCGAACTCGAAGCCGTATGGCGTGGCCGCATCGGTCGCCTCGATGACCTTCTGGTCGAGTCGGCCACGGCTCCGGACGTTGCAGGACCCACCACAGAGAAGGAGTAGGACCATGCCAGTCACGGACATCACGACCAACAGCAACGAGCGCTCGATCGTCGTCACGTGCGACTTCCCGGCGCCCGTCGCGCGGATCTGGGACTTCTGGACCGACCCGCGCCAGCTCGAGCGCTGGTTCGGCCCGCCCGGATACCCGCTCACCGTCACGTCCCACGATCTCCGGCCCGGTGGCCGCGTCAACTACTACATGACCTCACCCGAGGGTGAGAAGTTCGGCGGCTTCTGGGACATCGCCACGGTCGAACCGACGAGTCGCCTCGAATACACGGACGGGTTCGCCGACGCCGAGGGGAACCCGTCCGAGGGGATGCCTGTGGGTGAGACCGTGGTCGAGTTCGTCGAGCGCGATGGCGGGACCAGGGTCTCGGCGACGACCGTCTACGGCTCTGCCGAGGACTTGGAGAAGGTCATCGGCATGGGGATGGAGGAGGGGCTGCGCCAAGCTGTCGGCCAGCTCGACGAAGCCCTCGTCGCAGACGCCGCCTGAACCTGCCACTTATTGCCCGAATGGGACATGGCCACGGATGCCTTCGGCCGACGGGTCATGTCCCAATCGGGCAATAAGTGCAGAGGGGGGCTTCAGCCGAAGATGGCTCGGACGTCGTCGAGCCGACCCGGCACCAGGCGATACCACGCCCACGTGCCCCGCTTCTCCCGTTCGATGAGCCCGGCCTCGGCGAGCACCTTGAGGTGGTGGCTCACCGTCGGCTGCGCCAGGCCGACCGCAGGTGTGAGATCGCAGACGCAGGCCTCGCCGCCCTCACTGTCACGAATGATGCTGAGCAGGCGCAGGCGCACCGGGTCGGCGACCGCCTTGAGCAGGACGGCGCTGGTCTCGGCCTGTTCACGCGTCAGGCCCCCCGGCGTGGTGATGCCGCAGCACGGCTCCGCGATCGTCGCGAGCATCGTGGGGGCAGACTTCACGGTCGTCATCTCGTCCCTCTCGATCGGCTGGAGGTGCCGCGTTCCATCATGCCCTCCTAGATATTGACGTTCATCGATATATGGAGTTCACTTCACCCATCGACCAACATCGATGCGCATCAATCTACGGGAAGGCTTGCACCATGACCACCGCAGCCACGGCCTCGCGGGTCCAGCTGGCGCTCAACGTCACCGACCTCGAGGCGTCGATCGCCTTCTACAGCGCCATGTTCGGGGTCGAGCCCGCCAAGCGTCGCCCCGGCTACGCCAACTTCGCCGTCGCGGAGCCTCCCCTCAAGCTCGTCCTCATCGAGACGTCCGAGGACACCCCGGGGGCCGGGGCAGCAGGCGCCCTCAACCACCTCGGCGTCGAGGTCTCGTCCGTCGAGGGTGTCGCCGCTGCCCGCGACCGCTTCGCCGCTGCCGGGCTCGCCGCCTTCGACGAGAACGACACCACCTGCTGCTACGCCTTGCAGGACAAGGTCTGGGTCCACGACCCGGCCGGCGCACCGTGGGAGGTCTACACCGTCAAGGACGAGAATCCCGCCGACGCCCGCCCCGCCACGGCCAGCCTCGAGGTCCTTGACATCTCCGGCGAGAAGGCCAGCGCAACCGCCGAGGACGCCTGCTGCGCATCGGGTTGCTGCGCGTGACCCCACTCCCTCGGGCGCTCGCCGCCGAAGCCGTCGGCACCGCGGGGCTCCTCGCGGCTATCGTCGGCTCCGGCATCATGGCGGAGCGGCTCACCCATGACGTCGGCCTCCAGTTGCTCGCCAACGCCGTCGCCACCGTCGCAGCCCTCGCGGTCCTCATCGCCGTCATCGCGCCGGTGAGTGGGGCGCACTTCAACCCTGCCGTCTCGCTCGCCCAGGCGGTTCGTCGCGACCTCCCGTGGTCCCATTTCCCCGGGTATGCCGTGGCACAGGTTGCCGGGGGAGTGCTCGGCGTCGCGCTCGCGAACCTCATGTATGAACTCGCCCCGCTGCACTTCTCCGACAAGCCGAGAACCGGTGTGGGGCAATGGGTTGGGGAGATCGTTGCCACGGCCGGGCTCGTCCTCGTCGTCGGCCATGTGAGTCGCGGGGGCCGGGGTGATCGTGCCCCGTGGCTCGTCGCGGCCTGGATTCTCGCGGCCTACTGGTTCACCTCGTCGACGTCCTTCGCCAACCCGGCCGTCACCATCGCGAGGATGTTCAGTGACACCTTTGCCGGCATCACGCCCGCCCACGTCCTGCCCTTCCTCGCCGCCCAGGTGACGGGCGTCGGATTCGGGCTGGCCGGCATACATTTGTTTGTTCTCGAACCCCGCCTCGAACCGAAGGAACAGTCATGAGCGCCCGGCCCTCCGTCCTCTTCGTCTGCGTCCACAACGCGGGGCGCTCGCAGATGGCCGCCGGCTACCTCGAAGCCCTGGGTGGCGGTCAGGTCGAGGTCCGCTCGGCCGGGAGTGCGCCCGCCGACCTGGTGAACCCGGCTGCCGTCGAGGCGATGTCGGAGGAGGGCATCGACATCACTGCGGCCTCACCCAAGGTGCTCACGACCGAGGCCGTGCAGGCGTCCGACGTCGTCATCACGATGGGCTGTGGAGACGCGTGCCCGATCTTCCCCGGGAAGCGCTACGAGGACTGGGTGCTGGAGGACCCGGCCGGCAAGGGCGTCGAGTCGGTGCGCCCGATCCGCGACGAGATCCGGGGCCGGGTGGTCGAACTCCTCGACAGCCTCGGCATCGAGACCGTCTCGCGCTGACGCAGACCCGACGGAGTCCGCGACCCACCGAGGGGAGCGAGGATCCCCGGCTCCAGCCACGGACGCTGGTGTGATGACCGTGTGACACGTGCGCACACGGCAAGGAGGCCGGACTCGCGCGGCGAGCCGCCGATGGTGCTCACCGTGCGTGGACGCCGTGTCGTCCTCATCCTCGTCGTGCTCGCGGTGCTGCTCATCGCCCTCACGATCCGGGCGGTGGTGAGCGATGCCCGACCCGTGACGAAGCCCCCGGCGCCCTTGGCGTCAAGCACGGCGAGCAATGCCACGCCCTCGCCGACCACTCCGACAAGCCCGGCCGCGAAGCCCTCACCACCCCCGTCGGCCACGCCGAGACCCACAACCTCGCCATCGGTGAAATCGACGACGTCGACCGGCATCCTCCGATCCGGGCTCGTGGGCTCGGGGAAGTTCACGACGTCGACGTGGGCCAAGCCAGCGGGCTCCAAGACCGCCACCGTGCACGAATTCGTCGTGAAGGTCGAGGGCGGCGTCAAGGCCGATCCCGACGACGTCGCACAGCAGGTCCACGCCATCCTCAACGACCCACGGGGATGGACCGGACACAAGGGCGCGAGCTTCGCTGCGGTGGCCGACCCGGCCAAGGCCGACTTCGTCGTCCACGTCGCATCGCCACCGACGACCAACAGGATGTGCGCGCCACTGAAGGTCGGGGGCAAGTGGAGTTGCGCCGCCCAGCGCAACATCGTGCTGAACTCGGACCGGTGGCTGCTCATGACGCCGACCTATGACGATCTCGGCGACTACCGCGCCTACATGGTCAATCACGAGGTCGGTCACTTCCTCGGGCGCGGCCACGTCAGCTGTCCCAAGGCCGGGGCGCCCGCGCCGGTGATGCTGCAGCAGTCGATCAGTCTCGGGGGCTGCCGGCCCAACGCCTGGCCCAAGACCCCGTCCGCGGCCTCCTGACCGGACCGGCGAGGATGTGCGGGTGAGTTCCCTCCGCTGGAAGACGATCTTCTTCGACCTCGATGGCACCCTCGCCAACACGATCCCGCTCATCGTCGCGAGCTATCAGCACGCGTTCCGCGAGGTTCTCGGCGAGGAGGTCGAAGAGGCCCGGGCACGCGCGTGGATTGGGCGCCCCCTCCTTGCGGCCCTGCTCGAGGAGGACCCGGACCGCGGGCATGACCTCGACCGCACCTATCGGGAGTGGAACCTCGCCAACACCTCGCGACTCATCGAGCGGTATGCCGGCGTGCCCGAGATGCTCACGACCCTCACCGGGGCGGGCGCGGACCTCCACGTCGTCACGAGCAAGCGCCGCGACACCGCGCGGCTTGCCCTCGTCGGGGTCGGCATCGACCACCTCATCGACGTCGCCGGCGGGCTCGAGGACACGGCGAAGCACAAGCCGGAGCCCGAACCGCTCCTCGCGGCGGCCGCCCGGGTCGGTGTCGAACCCAGCCGGGCGGTCTATGTCGGGGACGCGACGGTCGACATGCTTGCGGCCCGGGCAGCGGGCATGAGTGCGGTCGCCGTCACCTGGGGTGCGGGCGAACGCGACGCCTTGGAGGCGACCGGTCCGGATACGGTCGTCGACAGCGTCAGCGACCTCACGGCATACCTGCTCGGGGGGCCACTGTGACTCGTGGGGCGCCTGAGTCGCCACGCCGAGAGCAGGTCCAGCGAACACGCCGAGGGCGAATGACAGTGATGTCATTCGGCCGTTAGAGTGGCGGACGCAGCCGTCACACGAGAAGGGTCGAACGTGAACGCCGCCCACGAGAGCATTGACGAGGCCACTGAGCCCAAGATTGAGCTGAGTGACCGAGACCGCCAGATCATCGACTTCGAGCGCCAGTGGTGGAAGTACGCCGGGTCCAAGGAGTCGGCGATCAAGGAGCTCTTCGACATGAGCCCGACGCGCTACTACCAGGTGCTCAACGCCCTCATCGACAACCCGGTCGCGCTCGAGCACGACCCCATGCTCGTCAAGCGCCTGCGCCGTCAGCGCGCCACCCGTCAGCGCGCCCGCTCGGCTCGTCGCCTCGGACTGCAGCCCCAGGGCTGACGCCGTGAGCGAGCTCGACTGGAGCACGCCCGATGGCCTTGCGGCCATCAAGGACCACCTCGCCGCGAAGATCGAGGGCTGGCGCCCTCCTGTCGCGTATGCCGTCGGGCTCAGTCCGGCCTCCAGCTCTCCCGAGTGGGCGTTCGGTCACGTCAACCTGCCGGGTGGGCGGCACGGGCTGCCGGCCGTGGTGCTCGCAACGGTGTTGAAGCACGACGGGTCGACGGCGACGCTCGACGTGTCCCTCTCGCAGCTGGCCGCGGCGATCGAGTCGCTCGCGCCAGCCGAGGCGTGCACCGAGGTCGACCACCCCAACCTGGCCGCCTGGCGCGTCGTGCTGGCCGAGGCCGAGTCCAATCCGGCCCGGTCGATGGTTGCGGTGTTCGTTGCCGACCTCGACGACCCGGTGTCGTCGGAGGCCGACGGCACGATGCGGGCAACGTTCACGGGTCACACTCCCGAGCTCTAACGCCGGCTCGGCCGGCGTTGGGCATGGCCAACCTGTGCGAGGATCCGCGCGTGGGAAAGCACGAGCGGCGGACGTTCATCACGCCCGTCCTGAAGCACCGACTGGTGACGGGCATGTTCGCCCTGATTACGGTGCTGACCTTCACCGAGGCTCTCGAGGAGTGGGAGGACCGACTGCAGGGTCCTCTGCTCCTGGGTGTCGGGTTGTTCCTGCTCGGAGCAACTGTGATCGTCGGCTCGATGAGCATCGGGCCGAGGCCGTTGCGCAGTTTTGGTGCGGGCGCGTGGTTCGTGGTCATGGGTGCCGGTGCGGCATTGGCCTTCGCGTACCGCGGTTCCATGGGGGACGTGGGGTCGCGGGGTGAGGTGGCCCTCGGCGCCATGCTTCTCCTTGCCGTGACACTGCCGTTCCTGGGCCTCTGGATGATGGTCGCCCGACCCGAACAGAACTGGGAGAAGGAACGTCGTCTCGCACGCGAGCGAGGCGTGGATCCCAGATAGTCGGGCTCCTGAACGGTGATCCGACCGACTCGGTTCAGAGGTCGCGCTCGAAGGCGATCAGCTCCGGGCCACCCTCACCCTCAGTGGTCCTGAATCCCGCTGCGCGATAGGCGAACTGGGCCGACACGTCGTCGGCGCTGGTGACCACCATGGCGTAGTCGGCGCCGTTCTCGCGACCCGTGTCGAGGGCCAGGGCCAAGAGCGCCCGACCCAGACCTTGGCCGCGCAGGTCGGGGGAGACGTAGAGCTCGGCGAGGTAGGCCTCGGACGCGAGGCTCCACACCGAGGCGTGAATGCGCAGGACGGCCACACCCTCGGCCGGTGCGTTCTCCGCGGCCCGTGCCAGCAGAACGATGACCTCGTCCTCAGCCGTCAGGGCCGTCAGCCGCTGGGCGAGCACGGGCGGCGCCGGTGTCGGGTCGTCGTACTCCGTGTTGAACGCATGCAGCAGCACGGCCGCACGATCGAGGTCTGTCGTCGAGGAGGCAACCCAGGCAGTCGGTGCACCCATGTGTCCAGTATCCGTGTCCGAGTTCGGTTTGGCTCGGCTTTGGACATGAGGACGATGTGCCCAGGACGCGGCACACGCGACCGCTGCCGATTCGCGGAAGAACGAAGAACGTTCACTCAGTCGGCACCCGGAGACCGGCTCGGCACACTAGCGTCGCGTCCATGCGCCGACGTCGCCTGCTCCCGGTCCTCCTGTCCACCGCCGCTCTGGCCGTCACTGCGAGCGTGACCGCCGTCCCCGCCGCGGCCGCTGACACGAACCCGTGGCTCGAGCAGCGCGTCCTCAACATGGCGCACTCCGGCGGTGAGCACGAGGCGCCGATGAACACGATGTACGCGTTCAAGCGTGCCGTGGCCCTCGGCTCCGACATGCTCGAGATCGACGTCCAGTCCACGCAGGACGGCCAGGTCGTCGTCATGCACAACGCGACCGTCGACGAGACGACCAACGGCACCGGACGCGTCGTCGACAAGACGCTCGACGAGGTCCAGGCCCTCGACGCCGCGCACTGGTTCGTCCCGGGGCGCAGCGCGGTCCACGGACTCGACCGGACGGCATACACCCTGCGCGGAGCGCGATTCGGCAAGCCGAAGGTCGACGGCTACAAGAACAAGGACTTCCGGGTTCCCACCCTCAAGGAAGTCCTGCGCGCGTTCCCCACCACGCCCATCAACATCGAGATCAAGGGGACGAGCGACGCGGACACGGCCTCGTTCATCCGCACCGGCACCCTGCTCGCCGACCTCCTCAACAAGAGTGGGCGCACCGATCTCATCGTCGGCTCGTTCAACGACGCGGCTCTCGCCGACTTCCACCAGCGCGCGCCGCAGGTGCCGATGTCAGCGGCGCGCAACGCGATGATCAACTACTTCCTCTTGGGCGTGAAACCGCCGGAGGGGACGGTCGCCTTCCAGGTGCCCGTCACCTTCGCGGGGATTCCGGTCGCCACGCGCGCTTTCGTGCAGCGAGCCCACAACGATGGGTATGCCGTGCACGTCTGGTTCTCGGGTTCGGCACCTGACGACGCCGCGACCTACAACGCCATGATCGACACCTGTGCCGACGGCATCATGCCCGCGAAGCCGACCCTGCTCGAGTCGATCCTCGACGAGCGTGGCATCGAGCGCCCGGGTCAGCCGGGCGTCGATCCCTGCGCCGCCGCCTGAGGACTCACTCTGGACGACCTGCCCGCGACCGCCTCAGGGGTCGCGGGCAGAGCCGTCAGCGCTGGTCGGTCAACAGGCCGCCGAGTGCCTGTCGCAGCAGAGTCGAACGTTGGGCATCAGTGCTCAGCTGTTCGAGTCCGAAGCCGAGGAGCACGCTGTCCGCGGTCGAGGTGGCGGCGAACGACTGGATCAATCTCTCCGAGAACACCCAGTTGCCCTGGTTCGGCGCACTACCCTCCGGCGGCCCGCCGACGGTCCAGGTGCTGGTCGCACCCTCGAACCCATCGGCGGAGTCGACGCCGTCGACCACCACGTGCGTGTCGTCGACGAAGGCTCCGATGCCACCGGTCGCGGGGTCGGTCACGTAGCTGATCGAGAGTTCGACCGAGTCGCCGAGGAAGCCGGACAGGTCGAACGCTGCCTGGTGCCATCCATCGGTGGAGCCGGTGAACGAGTTCCACGTGCCGCTGCTCCCCGGCTGGGTGCAGCCGGGCCCGGCCAGGTAGTGGGCCAGGAACGGGTGCATGCCCAGCAGGAACCCATCCGGCTCGCACTCGGCGGGCGGATCCGTCTGGGTTCCACCGTTGAGGTCCGGCAACGTCGTCCAGTTGTCCTGCCCGGCTGAGCGGGCTTCGACGATGACGTTGTCGTAGGACGGCTCGGTGTTGATCGAGATCTGGAACCGAAGCTGGGCGGCACTGGCCGCACTGAGGTCGACCGTCTTCGACAGCCGCATGTACGACGAGTCGGCATGCACGGCGCCGGCGTACCGAGTGCCCTCGACCGGGGCGAACGGGTCGACTCCGGCGGCGGCGTACTCGAGAGCGCCCCGGCTGGCGAACTGCGGGAAGTCTGCCACCGGCAGCACGTCGCTCGTCGGCTGGAACACGCCCGCCTCGTCGAGCGGGTTGGCGCCAGTGACCACGGGGCCACCGAACGTGCCCTCATAGCCGTCGAGCGGCTCCGCCGTGCCCGAGACGCCCCCGGCATCCGCGGTGCTCGTGCGGGTGAAGGCGCCGAGGTAGTACTGCCTGAAGTCGTCGGCCAGAATCAGGCAGTCCTCGAAGAAGCCCGGCAAGGACGAGATCACGCACTCCGCCTCCGGGTCGCCGTTGAGTCCGTAGAAGAGGCCACCGACCGCGTCGCCGATGCCCGGGAGGCCGGAGTACTGCGCGGTCTCACCCGAGTGGATCAGCTTGCCGCCCTCGTTGAGGTAGTCCCGCACCGCCAGGGTGAGGTACTGCGCCCGCTCGGCGACGGCGATGTCGGGCAACGGGCCGAAGGGGGTGTTGATCCGCTCGTCCTCGGCATCCTGCGTGAGGCGGTTGTCGCCGAGGTACCAGAGCACCGCGTCGTAGTGACCGAGCACGCCCAGGTGGTGGGGCACTCCCTGGGCGTCGATGTCCCAGACGTCGGCGTCGTAGCCCGCGGCTTCGAGTGCGGCCACGTGTTGGGCGGCGTACTTGGGTGCGTTCGTCCCGGCCGGGTAGGTCGGGTTGACGCCCTTGTAGTCCTCGTCCGCGATGACGAGAACATCGCCGGGAGTGGAGTCCTCGACCGTGTAGGTCATGTGCTCGCTCTCGACGCGCCCGGCCGTGCCATTGCCCTGCGCGGTCTCGACTCCGGTGAACCACGCCTCCACGCGGTCACCCGCACGAGCGCCGGGGACCGTCCCACGGAACTCGGCGTAGTAGTCGTCGTTCTCGTCGCCGTAGCGCTCACCGCCAGCCCACTCGGGGGCGGCCGCCGTCCGTGCCGGGCCACCGTTGACGCGGTAGTGGAAGTTCCGGTTGCGCAGCGACCGCTTGGCCGTCACGGCGACCTCCTGCGAGGCGCCGTGCGACACCTCGAAGGTGTCCATGACGAACGGTGCCGCGTCACGTCCCACCACCGAGGCGGGGTCGTCCGGGTCGTGGGCGGAGGCTGCCACCGACAGGGCGAACGGGATGTTCTTGAGGAACTCGGTCTGGACGAGGCCTTCGTCGTCGGGGAAGTTGAACCCACTGGCGCAGTCCTCGGCCAACCACTCGTCGTCCGGCACGGAGTCGGAGGCGGCCTCGCACGTGGACATCTCGGGGGTGAACCCCAAGGTGCCGTGGCGCTCGGTCATGTGGGTGTCGGTGTCGCCGTTGGTCGTGTAGAGCTCAGCCGAGATGTCGGGGTCGTAGCCCGGCACCGCCGGTTCGGCGTCGTCGCCGGCCATCGCCTCATAGATGACGTCGTCCGGCGTGGGTGTGGAGACCTGCCAGCCGGTGCCGTAGAGCAGCAACTCGGCGGCCGAGTGGTAGTTGACCATGAACTCGAAGCCCACGCGCCCCACGAGCCCGTCCAGGGCCTTGGACTCCGGCTCGGAGTTGGGCGACGGTCCGCGATAGGTCTCGCTGCCGGGGGCGGGCGACGAACCTTCGTTGTCGTAGCCCCACTTCGTCGCGTAGTTCCGGTTGAGGTCGACGCCGTCTCCGGGGGCGATGGTGCCGTCGCCGTTGTTGTCGCGGAGGTTCTTGCGCCAGAGCCGGTTGCCCTCGGTGAAGGTGAAGTCGTAACCGTCAGGATTC
Organism: Knoellia sinensis KCTC 19936; assembly: GCF_000768705.1. Taxonomy (GTDB): domain Bacteria; phylum Actinomycetota; class Actinomycetes; order Actinomycetales; family Dermatophilaceae; genus Knoellia; species Knoellia sinensis. Next base: position 46,680 of record NZ_AVPJ01000017.1, on the reverse strand, counting down.
GCGACCGGCACGAACCACAACTCGGTGCTGTCGACCAGCCTGGTGATGCGTGAGTCGCTGCCGTAGTTGTCGAGGACGTGATGCATCAGCCGGCGGTTCATCTCCGGAGTGATCCACTCACGGGCATGCTGGGCACCCATGTAGAGGACTGCGGGCTTGAGACCGTCCTTCTGTCGGGCGGCGTTCTTGCTGACCTTGAGGGCGATGATGTCGGTGCCGTTGGTGGTCTTGCCGATGCTCATCGCCTTGGCGATCGTCGGATTGGCCCTGGCCGCCTGTTCGTACTCCGCCTTGATGCCAGTAGTGCCGAGGTAGGTGTTGAACACCTCGTAGCCCTCGGCCGCGGCGGCGGTCGCGCGCTCACTGGCCGTCTGACCCTTGACCTTCTTGGGCTTCATCTCGACCCCCTTGCGGGCCAGGCCGCGTGCCTGGGCGTCACTGAGGATCGCCTCGACACGGACCTCCGCCTTGGCGCCGCTGGCACCCTGCACTCGGTTCAGCCGGAGGTCATGGCGGTCGACGCCGAGTGCGACCAGCTCGTCGATCTGGCCGGTCGACAACGTGCCCTCATAGACGTCGAGCCGATCGCCCGGTGGCGCCGACGAGGCAGGTCCGGCGCCGAGCAGCAACCCGGCGACCAACGTAGGAACAGCGAGCATGACCAGACGCGACTGACGCATGAGAACTCCCCGTATCACACGATCGAAGGCTCTCAACCTCCTCCCGACGAGTCACTGTGTCAAGGGTCGAGCACGATGACGACCGGCCCACCCCACCACGTCAGCGTCGACGGCTGTTCTTGCAACCGTTGACGCTGACGTGGCGAGGTGGGCGCGGGAGGTGGGCGGACGGCATACGGCAGTCGTTTGCACTCTCATGGCGAGAGTGCCAATAATGGCGTTAGCACTCTCACCATGAGAGTGACAAATTCAAGGCCAGATCCGGTGAGGGTCGGCACGCGCGCATGACATGAGGCGCGCGAGCTCGGCTCGTCCGTCGCGGGCACCACCTGGCCGACACCTTCGATTCGCGTGGGAGGAACCACCCGAATGGCCAAGATCATCGCTTTTGATGAAGAGGCTCGCCGCGGTCTCGAGCGAGGCATGAACACCCTCGCCGACGCCGTCAAGGTCACCCTGGGGCCCAAGGGCCGCAACGTCGTGCTGGAGAAGAAGTGGGGCGCCCCCACGATCACCAACGACGGTGTGTCCATCGCCAAGGAGATCGAGCTCGACGACCCCTACGAGAAGATCGGCGCCGAGCTGGTCAAGGAGGTCGCCAAGAAGACCGACGACGTCGCCGGTGACGGCACGACGACGGCCACCGTCCTCGCCCAGGCGCTCGTCAAGGAGGGCCTGCGCAACGTTGCCGCGGGTGCCAACCCGATGGCGCTCAAGCGAGGCATCGAACAGGCCGTCACTGCTGTGAGTGATGAGCTGCTCAAGAACGCCAAGGACGTCGAGACCAAGGAGCAGATCGCTGCTACCGCCTCGATCTCCGCTGCTGACAACCAGATCGGCGAGATGATCGCCGAGGCCATGGACAAGGTCGGCAAGGAAGGCGTCATCACCGTCGAGGAGAGCAACACCTTCGGCCTCGAGCTCGAGCTCACCGAGGGCATGCGCTTCGACAAGGGCTACATCAGCCACTACTTCGTCACCGACCCCGAGCGCATGGAGACCGTCCTCGACGAGCCCTACGTGCTCGTCGTCAACTCCAAGATCGGCTCGATCAAGGACCTGCTGCCCCTCCTCGAGAAGGTCATGCAGTCCGGCAAGCCGCTCCTCATCATCGCCGAGGACGTCGAGGGCGAGGCCCTGTCCACGCTCGTCGTCAACAAGATCCGTGGCACGTTCAAGTCGGTTGCCGTCAAGGCTCCCGGCTTCGGTGACCGTCGCAAGGCCATGCTCGCCGACATCGCCATCCTCACCGGTGGCCAGGTCATCTCGGAGGAGGTCGGGCTCAAGCTCGACACCGCTGAGCTCGACCTGCTCGGCAAGGCTCGCAAGGTCGTCGTGACCAAGGACGAGACGACCATCGTCGAGGGCTCGGGCGACGCCGACCAGATCCAGGGTCGCGTCAACCAGATCCGCGCCGAGATCGAGAAGTCGGACTCCGACTACGACCGCGAGAAGCTCCAGGAGCGCCTCGCCAAGCTCGCCGGCGGCGTCGCCGTCATCAAGGCGGGCGCGGCCACCGAGGTCGAGCTCAAGGAGCGCAAGCACCGCATCGAGGACGCCGTGCGCAACGCCAAGGCTGCCGTCGAAGAGGGCATCGTCGCCGGTGGTGGCGTCGCTCTCCTCCAGGCCGGCAAGGCTGCGTTCGACAAGCTCGAGCTCGAGGGTGACGAGGCGACGGGCGCCAACATCGTGCGTGTCGCGATCGAGGCCCCGCTCAAGCAGATCGCCATCAACGCCGGCCTCGAGGGTGGCGTCGTCTCCGAGAAGGTCTCCAACCTCGAGTCGGGTCACGGCCTCAACGCCGCGACCGGCGAGTACGTCGACCTCATCAAGGCCGGCATCATCGACCCGGCCAAGGTGACGCGTTCCGCGCTGCAGAACGCCGCGTCGATCGCCGCGCTGTTCCTCACCACCGAGGCCGTCATCGCCGACAAGCCCGAGAAGGCTGCTCCGGCGATGCCCGGTGGCGGCGACGAGATGGGTGGCATGGGCTTCTGATCTCCTGATCGGAACCACACGGCATACGCCAAGAAGGGCGGTCTCCCGGAAACGGGGGGCCGCCCTTCGGCGTTCTTGGACCACCGGTCGGGGGTCGTGTGATGGGTCGGGAGGTCCTCGCACCCCGACCTGTCACACAACCCCCGACCGATGGGTGCCGACGCGGCGTGAGGTTCCCGGTTCGGGGTTGATTCAGGGTCGCCTCCGGGTGAAAACCCAGAGCGCGTATGCCGTCCGCCCACCTAGCGTTGTCACCATGACCACCGACCTTGCTCAGGAACGCCGCGACACCACCGCGCCGCCGAAGACGGCTGCCCGCGTCACCGACCTCGTGAAGACCTACGGCTCCGGCGACACCGCCGTCACCGCCCTCAAGGGCGTGAGCCTCGACATCGCGGCGGGGGAGTTCACCGCGATCATGGGCCCGTCCGGGTCCGGCAAGTCCACGCTCATGCACTGCGCGGCTGGGCTCGACTCGGTGACCCGAGGGTCGGTGCAGCTGGGCGCGATCGAGCTGACGACGCTCAAGGAGAAGGACCTCACCAAGGTCCGGCGCGACCACATCGGATTCGTTTTCCAGTCGTTCAACCTCATCCCGACCCTGAACGCCGAGGAGAACATCCTCCTGCCGTTGTCGATCGCCGGGCGCAAGCCGGACCGTGCTTGGTACGACCACGTCATCGCCACTGTCGGCCTGGGTGACCGACTGGGCCACCGCCCCGGTGAGCTGTCGGGTGGACAGCAGCAGCGCGTGGCCTGCGCCCGCGCTCTCGTGAGCCGGCCGGAGATCATCTTCGCCGACGAGCCGACCGGCAACCTCGACTCGACCTCGGGTGCCGAGGTCCTCGGGTTCCTCCGTCGCTCGGTCGACGACTTCGGGCAGACGATCGTCATGGTCACCCATGACCCCGGCGCCGCCAGCTGGACCGACCGCGTCGTCTTCTTGGCCGACGGCCGCATCGTCACCGAGCTGCGCGAGCCCACACCCGAGCGCATCCTCGAGACGATGAAGAGCCTGGACGCGAAGCACGTCGACGCGAAGGTGCAGGGCTGACCCATGCTTCGCGCCAGCTGGAAGAGCCTCATGGCCCGCAAGTTGCGGCTGTTCATGAGCGCCTTCGCCATCATCCTCGGAGTCGCGTTCGTCGCCGGCTCCTTCGTCTTCACGGACACCCTGGGTCGCAGCTTCGACTCGATCATGAACAGCAGCGTCGGCGACGTCGTCGTCCGCCCGGTCGCGGGTGACGTCGACATCGAGTCGCAACCGTCGTCCGCGACGCTTCCGGGCTCGCTCGTGAAGGAGCTCGCGGACGTGCCCGGAGCCGCACGAGCCGACGGCAACATCACGAACTTCGGCACCTTCGTCGTCGGCAAGGACGGCAAGCTCATCGGCGGTTTCGGTCCTCCCGGCATCGGCATCAACTTCACCGACGGCCCTGCCGCCAAGGGGCTGGAGCCCCTGACGCTCAACGCGGGGCGCTGGCCCACAGCCGGTGGTGAAGTCGTGGTCGATGAGAAGACCGCCGAGAAGGCCGGCTACCTCATCGGCGAGAAGGTCAACCTCGTCAGCTCCGGCGCCGAGCCCCGCATCCAGGCGAAGCTCGTCGGTATCGCGCACATGGACGGCGGCACTGCCGGTGCGAGCCTGTCGATTTTCGACACGGGAGAGGCCCGTCGGCTCTTCATGGACGGCAATGACACCTACACCGACATCTGGGTGTCGGCAGCCGACGGGACGAGTCAGGCCGAACTGCGTGACGCCGTCGCGGCAAAGCTCCCCAAGGACGTCGAGGCCGTGACGGGCGACGCCGCTGCCAAGGCTGCCGCGTCGGACATCCAGGAGGCACTCGGCTTCATCACGACGTTCCTGCTGATCTTTGCCGGTGTGGCACTGGTCGTGGGGTCCTTCCTCATCGTCAACACGTTCAGCATCCTTGTGGCGCAACGGTCCCGCGAGCTCGCGCTGTTCCGAGCGCTGGGGTCGACGCGTCGCCAGGTGGCCCGGTCGGTCCTCTTCGAGGCGAGTGTCATCGGCCTCATCGGGTCGATCATCGGGCTCGGCCTGGGTGTCGTCATCGCGATGGGCATCCGCGTGCTCTTCGGCCAGTTCGGCCTGGACCTCAGTGGCCAGTCCCTCATCATCTCGCCGCGCACGATCGTCGTCTCGCTCGTCGTCGGTCTTGTTGTGACACTGGTCGCGGCCTACCTGCCAGCACGCAAGGCGGGCAAGGTCCCGCCGGTCGCGGCCATGCGCGACGACGCGATCCTCGCCGAGAGCGGCATGCGGGGCAGGACCATCGTCGGCACCATCCTCACGGCGCTGGGTGCGGGCCTGCTCGCGGCCGGGTTGTTCGCCGACGTCCCAAGCCCGACCTACTGGGTCGGGGGAGGCATCCTCGGAGTCGTCCTCGGCATGGCGCTCATCAGCCCGATCGTCGGACGGCCGGTCATCGCCGCCATCGGGTGGCTCTATCGCAAGACGTTCGGGGCGGTCGGGCTCATGGCGCAGCAGAACGCGCAGCGCAACCCGCGCCGCACTGGCGCCACGGCCTCGGCCCTCATGATCGGGGTGACGCTCGTGTCGATGATGGCGGTCTTCGGTGCCAGTGCGAAGGCGAGCATCGACAAGGCCGTCGAGAAGGAGTTCGTCGCGGACTACGTCGTGTCGAGCGCCGTCGGGACACCGTTCTCGACCGAGGTGACCGAGGAGCTCGCGGCCGTCCCGGGGGTCGACGAGGTCGCCGCCTTCCGCTGGGACCAGGTGAAGGTCAAGGGCGAGGACCGTCAGGTCACGGGCATCGACCCCAGCCACATCGGTGTGCTCGGACCGACGCCGATGGTCGAGGGCAGGCTCGCCGACCTCACGACGACGACCGTGTCCGTGGCGGAGGAACTCGCCACGACGGACAAGCTCTCCGTCGGGTCGACCATTGACCTCACGCGCGGTGGGACGACGAAGCCGTTCACGGTCGGCGCGATCCATGGTGACTCGGCCCTGCTGTCCTCCGACTACCTCCTGAGCCTCCCAGCCCTCGAGTCACTCGGTGGCGCGAAGACCGACTCCTACGCCTTCATCACCCGCGAGAGCGGCGCGGCTGCCGCTCAGGTGGGACGTGACCTCGACAAGGCGCTCGCGGACCTGCCGGTCGTCACGGTCAAGGACCAGGGCGAGTTCGCCGACGAGCAGCGGGCGCAGATCAACCAGATGCTCTATCTCATCTATGCGCTGCTCGGCCTCGCCGTCATCATCGCCATCCTCGGGATCATCAACACCCTCGCCCTGTCGGTCATCGAGCGGACCAAGGAGATCGGTCTGCTGCGAGCGGTGGGTCTGAGCCGGCGACAGCTCAAGCGGATGCTCCGTCTCGAGTCCATCGTCATCGCGTTGCTCGGTGCTGCGCTCGGCATCGGACTCGGCGTGGCGTTCGGCGTCGCCCTCCAGCGATCGCTCGCGGACGACGGCATCGACGTCCTCGCGGTGCCGTGGCCGCAACTTGGTCTCTTCGTCGCACTCGCCGGTCTCGTCGGCATCATCGCCGCCTGGTGGCCGGGCTGGCGGGCCTCGAAGCTCGACATCCTGCGAGCCGTCACGACCGAGTGACGGGCAACTGAACCAGCCGGTGGCGGGTGCGACCTCAGGGGTGTCGCACCCGCCGCCGGTGTCGGGGGAGAACCTGCCGTGCGAGCAGGGTCAGCTGAACATCCGCATGTTGGCCGCCTCCGTCTCGGCGTACTGCGCGCCCGCAGCCCCGAGCACCTGACCGATCGAGTCGAGCGAGGTCTGCACCTGCCTCTGGGTGCCCTGCCACTGCGTGACGACACCGTGGAACTGGGTGGCGGCGCCGCCCTTCCACGCGTCCTGCAGGGCTGTGAGCCTGCTCAGCATCTGCGCGACCTGACCCTCGATCTCACTCGCGATGCGGGCGATGTCACCGGACGCGGCCTGGATGCGCTCGGTGTCGACCTGGAACTGGGCTGCCATGTCTGCTCCCCTTGTCGGCGTCGCACCCGGTGGTGCGACCACTGACGACGACGCTAGGCAAAATCGCCACAACGGCCGCGGACTTATCCACAGGCTCGGGTGAGGGAGGGCGGCATACGATCACGGAATGCTCCTCATCGACCCGCCTGCCTGGCCGGCCTACGGACGGCTGTGGTCGCACCTGGTGAGTGACACGTCGATCGAGGAACTCCACGACTTCGCCGCCCGTGCGGGCATCCCGAGGCGCGGCTTCGAGGGTGACCACTACGACGTGCCGGAGGAGCGGTATGCCGCGGTCGTCGCCGCGGGTGCCGAACCCATCGCCGGTCGCGAACTCCTGAAACGGTTGCGGGACAGCGGTTTGCGGATTCCCAAGCGCAAGCACGAGCGGGTCGTGGTCTCCACGCGTGAGCCGGCGTGGCTTCCCTCCGGGAGTCGCGCGGACGTCATCGCGTCGCGTCAGGACAGTGCGCCGCCGATGACCGTCCTGGTCCGCGTGGCGGTGCACGGTGTGGACGGGCTGCTCGTCGTTCCCCGGCCGGACGGAGACGGCGTCGATCTGCCGAGCCGCACTCTCGCCGCCGGGGAGGCGCCGGAAGACGCGGTCGATGCGCTCCTCAACGAGCTCGGTATGCCGTCCGCTCCCCATTCCGTCCTCGGCTACGTCCGCAACGTCGTGCGCCAGCCCGACGCTCACTACCCGTGGCCGGTCCCGTTCGCCTGCTTCACCGTGTATGCCGTCCGCGCACCTGAGTCGGCGCCCGTCACGGGGGAGTGGTGCCCGGCTCCCGAACAACAGGAACGACTCGCGATGCGCCACTGGTGGCCGCTGATGAGCCATCTCGGCGACTCAGGGTCGGCCGCAGGCCTCCACCACTGAGAGACCCTCGGACGGCTCAGGGGTGCGCAGGGGAGAAACCCGATGGAGGGAACACGCCGACGCGCCTAGGTTGAGGTGAGCAGGCAGGGGCGACCGCCCCAGACCTCGCCAATGCCATTGCCACCGGGGGAGATTCGCGTGCTCGAGACGATCACCAGCCTGATCCAGGACAACGCCGCCGCCCTCTGGGTGTTGCCGGCACTCTTCCTGCTCGCGACGTTCGACGCGCTCCTTCCACCGGTCCCCAGCGAGTCGGTCATCATCACTTTGGCCGCATTCGGGGCGGCCCACGGGTCTCCGCATCTCATCGCGCTGGGAGTCGTGGCTGCGCTGGGAGCCTTCATCGGTGACAACCTCACGTTCACCGTTGCTCGGCGATCGGGCCTGCGTCGGCTGCGGGACAGCCCGCGCCCGAAGCTGCGGTCGGCCTTCCGCCGAGCCGAACACGAGCTTGACCGCCGCGGTGGGCTCGCGATCGTCGTCGCGCGCTACATCCCCGTCGGACGCGTGGCGGTCAACGTCACCGCAGGAGCAGGGACGTTCTCGCGTGGGCGGTTCGTCCTCCTGTCGGCCATCGCGGCGGTGACCTGGGCGTCCTACAGCGTCGCCATCGGCGCCCTGGCCGGCCACTGGGTCGAGGCGAACCCCCTGCTGGGCGCGGTTGCCGGCATCGCCTTCGCCGCAACCCTCGGACTCATCGTCGACCGCCTCCTCAGCCGCGCCCACCCGCGCCGCAACGTCAGCGTGAACGGCTCCTCTCACGACCGTTGACGCTGACGTTGCGGAATCAGTGGAGGTGGAGACGGGCGAGTTCGCGGCGAAGGTTGAGGCGCGCCTGCGGTTCCCATGCCTCCCGGGCGAGGGCAGTGCGATAGATGGACGCGCGCTCCAGGAACGGGCTGAGGATTGCCGTGCGACCTTCTGCGTATGCCGTGTCCGGCACCTCGGCATACTCCCGTCGCACGTCGGCGCAGTAGGCGTCGAACCGGGACTCTGGAGCGGCGAGGATCCACAGATCTGCGTCGTGGAAGGCTGCATGCGGGCCGCTGCTGACGCTGACGTCGTGGGTGGCAGAGGCTTCCACGAGGGCTGCGACGGTGGCGACCACGTCGTCGCCGATCCCATGGGGTGACAGCGCTTCTCGGGCGAGCTCGGCGCTCAGCCGTTCGTTGTCGGCAGGTGCCCTCACGTCGTAGATCGCGTCGTGGAACCACGCCGCGAGGACGACACTCGCCCACTCGTCATCCGTGTCGAGGGCGCCGCCCCGAAGCTCGCCGAGGGCGGCAAGGACCTCGTCGAGATGGCGCAGGTCGTGGTAGCCGCGGTGCGGCTCGGACCACCGTCGCTCGAGGTCCTCGCGTACGGAGACGAGGCCGTGCAGGTCACCCCTGACAACACGCACGGCCTCGTCCCACAACTCCTCCCGCTTCATGCGGGAAGTCTCTCAGGCGGTCGCCGCCGGCGGCCGCGTCCGTTCCAAAGCCCTCGCGTATGCCGTCCCGCTCGCCAGCAGCAGCAGTCCGGTGACGATGAAGGCCACCACCCGCCACACACCGTCGAGGGTCGCGAGGTCGAAGAGGAACAGCTTCCCGACGCTCACGGCGGCGAGCCCCAGGCCGAGCCGGAGCGCCAGTTCGCGATGCGCTTCGGCCTTGAGGCCGTGCAGCAGGAGCCACGCAGAGGTGAGCATCCACAGCACCGTGGCCAGCGCGTGTCCGGCGATGAACCCTGCAGCGGGGACGTCAAGCGCCTCGCCGACGAGCAGGCCGACGGAGACGACGGCGACTGCCGACGTGGCCAGCCCGGCGATGAGGGCCGCGATGCGCGTGGTGCGGCGCAGGTCCGCCGGGACGCCACGAACGACGTCGACACCCCAGGCGCCGAGCGCGGCGACGCCTCCGGCGATCGCGCTGTCGAGCAGTGCCGTGACCTCGTCATGCCTACCTGCTTCCCAGAAGGAGAAGTACGCCGTGGGGTGCGCGAGATAGGCGATGGACGCGACAGCAGCCGTTCCGGCGGCGATCCACAAGGTGACGCGAGACCGGGTCGTGACTGCCGCCGCGGCATACCCCAAGGCCGTGAGCAGGATGCCGGTGACGACCCAGCGCTCCGGGGCGCCGCTCAATACGGCGAGGAGTGCGGAGACCCCGGAGACGCCGCCGATGGTCGCTGCGAGCGGGGTCGGCACAGGTCCGACGGGGCCGCGAGACGTGATGGCAAGGGCCACAGCGAACGCCACCGCGACGAGGGCGAGGCCGGTGGTGCGGAGGGTCTCGCCGTGGACTCCGACGGACGTGAGGAGCGCAATCGAGGATGCCGCCACAGTGGCGCTGCCGACGAGGTCACCACCGTTGAAGCGACCGGCCGAGATGGCACCGACGAGCGCGAGGAGGGCCAGTGCGGCCGCAGCGACGATGGCGACCTTGGACGGCTGGCCCTCTCCGGCGGAGACCGCGACGCCGATCAGCACGGCGGCGCTCGCGGGGACGGTGCGAGCCAGCGCCAGCATCGGCCAGCCACGGTCTCCCTTGGCGAGGAGAGCAGCTGCAGAGAGCACGACGACGAAGAGCGAGACCTCGTCCCCGAACTTCTCGGTGACCACGGGCGCGAGGAACGTCGCGCCGAGGACGGTGATGACGCCGAGGAGTTGGCGGTCCCAACGACGGGCGAGCAGCAGACCGCTCACGGCGATCACGGCGCCGATGGCGAGGCCGGCCACGCGGGGGACCCAGCCATAGACGGTCGTGATCGCGACGACGTCGAGGTAGCCGGCGGCATACCCGGTGGCTGCGAGGGCGACCGGAGCGGCACTCGAGCGACCTCGTGAGGTCTCGCGGGAGCGGACGACGTGTCCGGCGACGACGAGGCCGACAGCGAGCAGGACGCCCAGGGCAACTCGCAGCTCGGGGACGAACCATCCCTGCTGCATCGCGAGGGCGAGGAGCATGGCCACGCCGATGAGGGTGACGACCGCGCCCGCGAGGGCGAGGATCTTGGTCACGGCGCCCTCCCGCTGCCACCAGGACGGCACCGGTTGGCGGGTGGGGAAGGCGGCACGCGCGGGGCTGGCCGTGGGCGCCGGGGCACTGGGCGCAGGCACGGTCGCGGGGCTGGTTGCGGCGTGCGGCGCGGGCTGGGGGGTCGGCTCGGGCGCGGTGGCGGTGGTCATCGGGCTGGCCGCCACAGGTGCGGTCGACGAGTCCATCTCGAGGGAGGCGCGCATCCGGGCGAGCCCGTTGCCCACGGCATACATCCGGTTCATCGCATCGGCGAACTCGACTTCGAGGCGCCGCACGTCCTGCAGCTGAGTGCTCATGGACTCAGCATGGAACGACGAGTACCCCGACTCCATGAGTCGGGGTACTCACCGCATCACTCAGGTGGTGGCGTGCCCTTCTGAGTGTCAGACGGGGTTCGAGCCGGTGATCAGCTCGATGGGGTGGCAACCAGGGTCGCCGACAGTTCCTGGCTCTTGTTGTCGCGCAGGACGGTGAGCTTCACGGTGTCACCGACGGCGTGTTCGCGGATGTGGGCGACGAGGGACTCGGCAGAGTCGACCCGCTCTCCGTTGACCTCGGTGATGACGTCGCCGACCTTGAGCCCGGCCTTCTCGGCGGGGGTGCCGGGTGAGACCGTCCGGATCTGGGCACCGGAGCGCGTCGCGCTGCCGTCCGACGCCGTCCCGTTGGCCGGGGCGACGCCGAGGTAGGCGTGCTGGGCCTTGCCCGTCTTGATGAGCTGGTCGGCGATGCTCGCCGCCTCCTTGACCGGGATCGCGAAGCCGATGCCGATGTTGCCGCTCGATCCACCGGATCCGCCGAGGGAGGCGATCGAGGTGTTGATGCCGACGAGCTCTCCGCTCGCGTTCACGAGCGCCCCACCACTGTTGCCGGGGTTGATCGCGGCCGAGGTCTGGATCGCGTTGGTGACGACGGGCTCGCCGCCCTGCTGCTGGCCCGGGATTCGGTTGCCGAAGGGGTTCTGCTGCTGCGGCTGGCCCTGCACGGCCTCTGTGGTCACCGGCCGGTTGAGGGCGCTGACGATGCCCGTCGTCACGGTGCCCGCGAGCCCGAGTGGGTTGCCGACTGCCATGACCGGGTCGCCCACCTTGAGGTCGTCCGAGTTGCCGATCGAGACGGGCCTGAGGTCGTCGGGTGCGTCCCCAATCGTCACGACGGCCAGGTCGGTGCGGGGGTCGGTGCCCTGGATGTCGGCGCTGAAGGTGCGACCGTCGGTGAGCGTCACCGAAAGCTCCCGGGCGCCGGCGACGACATGGTTGTTGGTGAGCACGTGGCCCTCGTCGTCAATGATGACGCCGGAGCCCTCACCGCTGTCGGTCTTGATGGCGACGACACTCGGTGAGACGGCTGCCGCGGTCGCGGTCCAGTTCGGCGCCTGCGGGTTGCCCTGCGTCACCGGTGCCGACCCCGAGCCACGACCCAGGCTGGGGGAGGACGACGCAGAGGAGGGGTTCTGCGTGTCCTGCGACCCCAGCTGGGTCGCGGCGTAGGTGCCGCCCGACGCGAGTGCGGCGGTCAGCGCAGCCACGGCGAAGAGCTCCCCGGTCCGACGCCGCTGACGCGGCTGCGGTTCGGGGTTCGACGGGGCTGCCCCGGGGGCCGGTGGCGGGGGGAACACCGGTCCGGCGGGTTCGTGGGCGCCGTACCAAGTGGTCGGCGCGGGCTGGGACGAAGGCGACGCGTAGGGAGACCGCGGGGCCTCCGCGGGCCGCTGCGACGGCACTGCCTCGGGCGACTGCTCCGATGGCCCGGCCTGTTGCTGCGGCCGTGCCGGCTGCGATGGCGCTGCCTGCTGCGGGAGCTGCTGCGTCGAGTCTCGGGCAGCGTCGCCGGATCCCTCGCGGGCCGTGCTCGCCGGCTGTCCGGTCTCGTTGCTGCTCATCGTTTCTCCTTCATCGAACTGGCACGGCCCACTCAAGTGCCTTGACCTCAAGGGGTGCTGGGTCGAGGCTGTGAGCCGCCTGTGGGAATGCGGATCACAAAGGTTGCTCCTCCGCCGGCCGTCTCCTGGACACCCACTCGGCCGTGATGGGCGGCCACGATGGCGGCCACGATTGCGAGTCCGAGCCCATTCCCGCCGCCGGCGATGCGACCGCGTGAGGGGTCGGAGCGGTAGAAGCGCTCGAAGACGCGATGTGCTGTGCCAGAAGGGATTCCTTCGCCGTGGTCGCGGACTTCGACGACACCGTCAGTGCCGTCTGTGCCCACGGCCAGTTCGATGGACGTCCCCTGAGGCGTATGCCGCATGGCGTTGGCGACGAGGTTGGTCACCACCTGACGGAGTCGAGCCTCGGATCCCCAGACGGGGGTGGCCGACAGCGGACCGGCGAGGCCGACCAACGTGATGCGACGTTCGGGGGCTCGGACACGAGCGTCGGCCGTGGCGTCGGCGGCGAGGACGGTGAGGTCGACCTCGCCCATCGAGGCCGTCGGCTCCTCGTCGAGACGGGCCAGGGTGAGCAGGTCCTCGACGAGTCCGCTCATGCGGCCAGACTCCGACTCGATGCGCTCCATCGCGGCGCTCGTGTCGGCGGGGCTCGAGATGGCGCCCTGCCGGTGCAACTCGGCGTAGCCGCGCACGGTCGCCAGGGGGGTGCGCAGCTCATGGCTGGCGTCGGCGACGAACTGCCGCATGCGATCCTCGGACGCCTCTCGGACGGCGAACGAGGCCTCGATCTGGGCGAGCATGGCGTTGAGGCTGCGTGACAGGGACGTCACCTCGTCGTCGGCCTCCCGCACTGGCATTCGCCTCGTGAGGTCGCCACCGGCGATCGCAGCGGCGGTGTCCTCGATCTCGGAGAGGGGACGGAAAGCCCGGCGGACGGCATACCAACCCAGCAGTGCGGATCCGGCGAGGACCAGAGCGCTGAGCAATCCCGTCGTCACGAGGAGTCGCGTCACCGTCTGCTTGACGGTGCGCAGTGGAACGCCGACAGCGAAGATCGCCTGGCCCTCATTGACGGTGCCGGCGATGAAGCGCCATGAGAGGTCACCATCCCTCGACCCGACCGTGAAGGGCTGGCCCTTCTCGACTCGCACGTCTTCGAGCGTCAGTTGGGGGAGGTCGGGGCGGATGGATTCACCGGTCGGGTTCACCGTCGTTTGCTGGCCGCCATTGACCGGGATGAGGGCGAAGGCGTAGTTGGTGGGTGTCACGTCGGCATCGCGGCGCAAGTCCCCAAGTGCCTGTCGCGCAACGGGTTCTGCCACGCCCTTGAGCTCGGCGTCAACGCGCCCCATGAGGTCACGTTGCGTGAGGTAGGCCGTCATGAGGTTCGTGAACAGCAGGGCACCCGTGAGGACGACCAGGACGATGGCCACGAGTCGCACGCGCAGGGGCATTGCCTCCAGCCGCTCGACCACGGCTCGGGACGCGGGCGTGCTGGTCATCAGGTCTGCGGCGGCAGGCGCAGGACGTAGCCGACGCCACGCTTGGTGTGGATGAGCGGCGGCAGGCCCTCGGTGTCGATCTTGCGACGGAGGTAGGAGATGTACGACTCGACGATGCCGCTCTCGCCGCGGAAGTCGTACTCCCAGACGTGGTCCAGGATCTGCGCCTTGGAGAGCACCCGGTTGGGGTTGAGCATGAGGTAGCGGAGCAGCTTGAACTCCGTCGGGCTCGTCTCGATGACGCGGCCGGCGCGACGCACCTCGTGGCTGTCCTCGTCGAGTTCGAGGTCCTCGAAGCGCAGTGCGGCACTGTCGTCGACTTCGCCGCGAGTGCGCCGCAGGACGGCGCGGATGCGGGCCACGACCTCCTCGAGGCTGAAGGGCTTGGTGACGTAGTCGTCGCCGCCGACGGTGAGGCCCTTGATCTTGTCGTCGATCGAGTCGCGCGCGGTGACGAAGACGATGGGGACGTGGCGACCGGACTCGCGCAGGCGGCGGGTCACGTCGAAGCCGTCCATGTCGGGGAGCATGACGTCCAGGACGCAGAGGTCGGGGTGGTGCTCGTCGGCGAGCTTGACTGCGTCGCCGCCGGTGCCCGCGGTGTGGACCTCGAACCCGGCGAAGCGCAGCGACGTCGCGAGGAGCTCGCGGATGTTGGGCTCGTCCTCGACGACGAGCAGGGTGGCCTCGGGGGTGGTTCCGTTGGTACTCACCGGTCCAGTTTCGGCCCCGAGTCTGGGAGTTCGCTGGACGTATGCCGTGTGCTCGTCCGTCGCTTCGGCGACGCCGGCCGCTCAGCCGCAGGCCACGGCGACACCCAGGGCTCGACAGATCTCCGACATCCGGGCATCGCTGAGCCGACCGATGCGCTCGACCAGAGTGGCGACCGACACCGACTCGACGGCGTCGAGAGCGGCAACGCACTCGAGCGGGACGGGGTCCGAGCCCGGATCGAGCTCGACCTCGCTCGGGAGGCCACGGATCGTCGTGGTGCAAGGGGCGACCAAGGTCCGTCCGAGTCCGTGCACCGCCGCGGATCTGGACAGCAGAATCACCGGCCGGCGTGGGAAATGCGGTGTCTCGCACCACCACACCTCGCCCCGCTGTGTGGTGTTCACCGTGTGCCGGCGGCTTCGCGCCAGGCGGCGAGGTCACCCCAGGCGTCCGCCTCGTCCAACGGTTGCTCCGCGTAGGCCTTCGCGTATGCCGCGTCGATCTCGGTGTCCCGGTGGGTGCGCAGGAGCGCCTCGAGCGCGGCCTCGAGGAGTGAACTGTCGCGGGCGTCGGGCATGGCGCGCCTCGCCGCGTCGAGCAACTCTTCGTCGACGGTCGTGCTAACTCGCGTGCGTGCCATGCCACCATCATGCCACGGACATGGCATGACTGGGCCCTCACCGGGACTGAAGGGCGTCGAGGGCGACGGCCATGGCGGCCCCGACGCGCCAGTCGATGGGCTGTCCCCCGTCGAGCAGCGGGAGGTCGACCTCGTAGACGTCACGCAGTGCCGGCCTCTTGGTGCTGGTCAGAACGACCTGGCCGTCGGGAAGGGCGAAGTCGAAGTGGAAGAGGAAGGGCACGGGAATCTCACCAACGATGGGGACGAGGTCCCAGACCCGACGGGCGATGGCGACGTTCTGATTGCGCTCGCGGCCCAGCGCCACCCGACCGTCCGGCATCGTGAGGTGCCACGTCGAGCGCAGCAGCGACCTGCCGAAGTCCTTGCGAAACTGCCCGATCGGTTGTCCCGCAGCGTCGGTCACATCATAGGTCGCGCCGAGGTCCATGCGAGTGCGCGCCTTGAACCCAAACACCGGCTGGCTTTTGCCCGCGTCGGCGTAGAACGTCACCTGCTCCTTGAACGCCATCCGCTTCTGTTGCGCGAAGCCCCACAGCCCCAGCTCGGTGCCGTCCGCTCCGACCCCGTGGATCTCGTAGCGGTTGACCATCATCGTCACCTTCTGGCGCACCCGGAAGCGGGTGGGCTGGGTGGTCGGGTTCCCCTGCGGCTGCTGCGTCATGGTGCAAACGGTCACACGCCGAAGCCAGCGGCGTATGCCGTCCGCCCACCTTTCAGGGTCGCCCTCGGGGTCCGCTCCGGGTCACCCCTCACCCGACCTCGACTGATTGCCCGTTCGGCCAGTTCGTCGCTGCGCTCCTCACTGGCCGAACGGGCAATCAGTCGAGGTTCAGTCAGAGATCGGAAGCGTCGATGATGCGGTAGGCGTAGCCCTGCTCGGCGAGGAAACGCTGCCGGTGCGCGGCGAACTCGGCGTCGACGGTGTCGCGCGCCACGACGGTGTAGAAGTGCGCCGTCCGGCCGTCACCCTTGGGCCGCAGCACGCGACCGAGCCGCTGCGCCTCCTCCTGCCGGGACCCGAACGTCCCCGACACCTGGATGGCGACACTGGCCTCGGGCAGGTCGATGGAGAAGTTCGCGACCTTGGAAACGACCAGCAGGTCGATCTGGCCCGTGCGGAACGCACCAAAAAGGCGTTGCCGCTCGGCCACGGTCGTCTCGCCCGTGATGACGTCGGCGTCGAGCCGACCGGCGAGTTCGTCCAGTTGGTCGAGGTACTGGCCGATGACGAGCGTCGGCTCACCCCGGTGCCGAGCCACGAGCTTCTCCACCACGGGCAGCTTGGCGTCCGAGCAGGAGGCGAGGCGGTAGCGGTCCTCGGCGTCAGCGACGGCATACGCCATCCGCTGTCCGTCGGGAAGCGTGACCCGGACTTCGACGCAGTCGGCGGGAGCGATGTAGCCCTGCGCCTCGATGTCCTTCCACGGTGCGTCGAACCGCTTGGGTCCGATGAGGGAGAAGACATCGGACTCGAGTCCGTCCTCGCGCACGAGCGTCGCGGTGAGACCGAGCCTGCGGCGGGCCTGGAGGTCGGCGGTCATGCGGAAGATCGGCGCCGGCAGCAGGTGGACCTCGTCATAGACGACGAGGCCCCAGTCGCGCGCGTCGAGCAGGTCGAGGTGCGTGTAGACGCCCTTGCGACGGGTCGTCAGCACTTGGTAGGTCGCGATCGTGACCGGGCGAATCTCCTTGCGGGCGCCGGAGTACTCACCGATCTCGTCCTCGGTGAGGCTCGTGCGGCGGAGCAGCTCGTCCTTCCACTGCCGGGCCGAGACCGTGTTGGTCACGAGGATCAGGGTCGTCGCCGAGGCCTTGGCCATGGCGCCCGCACCGACGAGGGTCTTGCCCGCGCCGCACGGGAGGACGACGACGCCCGAGCCGCCGTCCCAGAAGCCGTCGACCGCCTGCTCCTGGTAGGGCCGCAGGGACCACCCCTCGCTCTGGTCGAGGTCGATCTGGTGGGCCTCACCGTCGACGTAGCCCGCTTCGTCCTCCGCGGGCCAGCCGACCTTGAGGAGCTCCTGCTTGAGGTGGCCGCGCTCGCTCGGGTGGACGACGACGTTGTCCTCATCGAGGTGCTCACCGATGAGGGGCTTGATCCGTTTGTGCCGCAACACTTCTGCGAGTACGGCGCGATCGGTGCTGCGCAACACCAGCCGGCCGTCGTCGTCCTTGAGGAGCGTGAGTCGGCCGTAGCGGGCCATCGTGTCGGCCACGTCGATGAGCAGGGCGTGCGGCACCGGGTAGCGGCTGTGCGTGACCAGGGCGTCGACGACCTGCTCGGCGTCGTGACCAGCCGCCCGAGCGTTCCACAGGCCCAGTGGAGTGATCCGATAGGTGTGGATGTGCTCGGGCGCCCGTTCGAGCTCGGCGAACGGCGCGATCGCCCGGCGCGCCTCGGCAGATCGAGGGTGGTCGACCTCGAGGAGGAGCGTCTTGTCGCTCTGGACGATGAGTGCGCCGTCAGTCACGCGACCTCAGAAGGTGGGGTCGGAGTCGTAGGTGCCGGTGCCGTCGAACGCGCCCGAGGCGCCGAACGCAATGAACGCGATGATCCCGATGATGCTGAGCGCAATGCTGATGCCGAAGACGACCCAGCCCCACTTGGTCATGCGCGCTGGTGTTCTGCGGCGGCGGGGCTCCGTAGGCCGCCGGCTGCCCCTGCCACTGACCGGGAGCCTGGTATGCCGGGTAGCCGCCCTGCGCTGCCTGCGCACCGCTCGCGGCGTAGGGGTCGTACTGCGGCTGGGGCGGGGCGTAGGGGTCGTACTGCGGCTGGGGTGCGGCGTACGGGTCGTACGACGGCTGGGGCGCGGCGTAAGGGTCGACGGGCGGCGGAGGCGGCGTCGCGGCATACGGGCTCTGTGGAGCGACAGGAGCAGGCGGTGCCGGTGGCACATCGGGTGCGGAGGGAACGTCGGGTTCGCCGGAGCCCTGTGGAATCTGCTCCGTGGGAGGACTCTGTGGAGGCTGGGGCGCAGTCCACTCCGGGTTGGCCGTCGGATCCGTGAACTCGCCCGGCTGCGGGTCCTTGTCGTTCTCGCTCATGGCGACAAGGTATCCCGGCGCCCGTGGTGCGGGGGCCTCGGTCCGGTGGTCCGCTGGCCCATCGGAGGGGCGTGCCATCATCAGGCATGAGCATGCGCACCCCTCAGGTCGAGGCCGACTCGACCCTCCCCGCTGAGATCACCATCTATGAGGTCGGCGCCCGGGATGGTCTGCAGAACGAGAAGTCGATCGTTCCCGCCGAGGTCAAGGCGGAGTTCATCCGCAGGATGGCGGCGGCTGGGTTGGCCACCATCGAGACGACCTCGTTCGTCAACCCGCAGTGGGTGCCGCAGCTCGCCGACGCCAGTGAGGTCCTGGGACTCCTCGGCGACGAGGGCCTCGGTCCGAAGCGCCCCGTGCTCGTGCCCAACGAGCGCGGCCTCGACCGCGCTCTCGAGGCCGGTGTCGGCGCAGTCGCGATCTTCGGCAGCGCCACCGAGACCTTTGCCCGCAAGAACCTCAACCGGACCGTCGACGAGTCCATCGAGATGTTCAGGCCCGTCGTGGAGCGGGCGCAAGAGTCTGGACTGTGGGTGCGCGGCTATGTGTCGATGTGCTTCGGTGACCCGTGGGAGGGACCGGTGCCGGTGCAGCAGGTCGTCGACGTGTCCGAACGACTCATGGAGCTCGGCTGCGACCAGCTCTCGCTGGGTGACACCATCGGCGTCGCGACGTCCGGCCACGTGGCGCAGCTGCTGGATGCGTTGGGGGACAGGGGGATCGGTGTCGACCGGATCGGCGTGCACTTCCACGACACCTACGGCCAGGCGCTGAGCAACACGCTCGTGGCACTGCGGCGCGGCGTGACGGTCGTCGACTCGTCGGCAGGTGGACTCGGTGGATGCCCCTACGCCGAGAGCGCCACGGGCAACCTCGCGACCGAGGACCTCGTGTGGGCGATGGAGGGTGCGGGCGTGCGCACGGGTGTGGACCTGGAGGCGCTGCTCACGACGAGTGCGTGGATGGCGCAGCAGCTCGGCCGTCCGTCGCCCTCCGCTGTCGTCCGCGCGCTCACCCCGGCTTTCTCCACGGACTGACACGCCGCCGACTTTGTGCCCCATTGGGACACGCTTCGTCGGCCGAAGGCCTCCCTCATCGTGTCCCAATGGGGCACAAAGTCGATCCCCTCAGTTGGGGACGACGCCGGTGATGCGGTGGATGGAGAGGGTGCGGGTGACGCCCTCGCTGACTCCGGAGACGCGGCCGCCGTCGAGGCGGTCTGGGTGGAAGAGCATCCGCTGCGTCTGGCCGAGGCCGTCCGAGTAGCCGAGCCACACGGCGCGTCCGTCCGCGATCGCCTCGCGCAGCACGGCCATCGAGGTCGTCGGGTCGTTGGCCGGGATCGCCGGTCCGACCCGGCCACCTCCGGCGGCGCCCGCCGCACGTGCCTGAGCCTGCGACTCCGCAGCCCGGAGCCCGGCGACGAGCGAACCCAGTTGGGCGCGGTCGATGGCCTGCACCAGAGCGGGGTCGATCGCTCGCTGCCTCACGGCCCGGCGAACCGGTCGACTCGGCACGGCCACGACACCGGACGCGGACTCGGCGACGGGTGAGAATCCCTCTTCGCGGAGCATCTCGAGGACGACCTCCGGCGAGGCCGGCGACGTGAGGACGGTGGGCGCGATGCGCCGCAGCTGGATGGGGGCCAAGCGCTTGTGGGCGAGCATGACGTCGAGGCCGGCCTCGTCCTCGCTCCGGATGACGGCACCCACACCACGCACCCGGACCGTTCCGTGTCGGCGGGCGACGTCGCGCACGAGGTATTCCAAGGGCTGGGGCACCGGGGTGCTCGACGCGTCACGCAGACCGGCGAGGATGTCGTCGCCGGTCCATCCCGTGTCGAGGCAACGGCGGATCGAGTCCTCGCTGAAGCGGTGCACCGTCGCACCGCCCCGGGACTCGACGTCGGCCACCATGCGCAGGAAAGCCGCCAACGATCCCGTGACCGGGCCGGGCGCGATGGCCGTGAGGTCCGCCTGCAGCAGCACCGCGTCGACGGGGGCGGGCAGGTGCGGGTGGATCGACTCGGCCACGACATCGACCTCGCCGTCGCTCTCGAGCAGCGCGCGCCCAGCGACGCTCAGGGCACCGTGACCGGTGATGCCGAGCCACGATGCTTCGCGCAGGACTGCCTCGACGACGGCATCGAGCGTTCGCGGCACCCGTCGGGGTCGATGCCAGCGCACCGCCTCGGCGAGGTCTCCCGCGGTCGGTGCGATGGCACCGTCGACACTGCCGAGCAGGTCGAGCACCGCCCGCCGCAGCGACCGGATGGGGGGCCACTGCACGTCCGACCCCAGGGCATTGACGACCGCCGACGCGTCACTGCGCGAGCCGACCCGATGAGGCGCGCGGGTCGTCGACAGCCAGGCGAGGGCCAGTCGCGCCCAGCGTTCGCCACCGGGTTCGGTCTGCCACGCGTCGTACTCCGCGGTGGGCACCCAGTGCGGGTCCACTTCGCCGTCGTCTGCGACGAGGTCTGCGATGAGGGCGAGTTCGACGAGGTATGCCGTGTGCTCGGGTGTCGTGTCCAGGTGCGCCGATGCGGCCTTGAGGTCACGGACGGCGAGGCCACCAGTGCGGAGGACTCGCGGCGGGTTCTGGGACCAGGAGTCGAGGAGGTCGTCGAGGAGCGCCAGCACCTCACTCGCCGACGCGCCCGCCGCCGCGTCGACTGCCTCCGGCTGGCGCTGGGGTCCGGTCACCGACGGGGGCACGAGGTGCGGATCCCGGTGAACCAGGCCGTCGCGCAGGACCAACGCGACCTCGCGCGGGAGCACGATCTGGTCGGCAGCGATGGCCCGGACCAACCCGTTGGCCACCAGCCAGCGTGGTCCGTCGTCGGCCGGGCCGGGTCGTCCGGGGCTGTCCTCGGCCGGCACGATGCCGAGCGGAGGTCCCCACATCAACCGGTCGAGGATGGCGCGTGCCCGAGGTGGCGCGTCCGCGGCGATCTCCCGGATGCGCTCGTCCGACGGTGCCGCGCCGCCGGGCAGGTCCGCCGCGACGGGGCCGAGGCCCGCCACGGACTCGCCGAGCACCTCCAGCGTCGTGCGAGTCACGACGAGGCCCTCGGGTGCGCGCCAGACAAGGGCGACTCGCCACAGCTCCTCGCGCAGGTTGTCCACGAGCGTCGGGTCGTCAGCGCCGAGGCGGCGGGTGAGGTCGGCGGTCGTCGTGGCACCGGCGCCCACCGCTGCCGCCTCGAGCGCCTGCAGGTGGGCCGTGTCCAGGGCGTCGATGGCCCGGGCAGTGCTGGCTCGGGTCGAACTCCGCGCGGCCAGGGCGGTCAGGTCGCTCGGTGCCGGGCGCGCCAGATCGGGCCGTGCCGCGAGCAGCGCAGTGAGTTCCTCGTCCGAGCGTCCGCGAATGTCATCGGCGAGGGAGCGGCTCGCTGGCGGGGAAATGGACTGCACCGCACCACGGTACGTCCCGCGTAGATTCGCCGTCATGACGTCACCCACCGGTCAGCAGTGGCTCCTCTCGTCCGGACGCGACAGTCTCACGGTCGTCGAGGTGGGCGGGGGCCTGCGTCAGTGGGCGCGCGACGGCCTGGAGATCCTCGCGGGCTACGCGGCCGACGCACCTTGCACGAGCGGCCGCGGCCAGCAGCTCATCCCGTGGCCCAACCGCATCCGCGACGGCCGCTACTCCTATGCCGGCGTCGAGCGGCAGCTCCCGATCAGCGAGGTCGAACACCACAACGCCAGCCACGGCCTCGTGCGGTGGTCGCCGTGGCGTCTCGTCGAGCGCACGGACTCGTCCATCACGGTGGGGCACCGACTCTTCCCGCAGCCGGGCTGGGACTGGCACCTCGAATCCACGACGACGTATGCCGTGGCACCGGAGGGTCTCACCGTCACCGTCCGCGTGACGAACGTGGGGGAGGAGACCGTGCCCTTCGGCTACGGGGCCCATCCCTACGTCGCGATCGGCGATGCACCGGTCGAGGAGGTCGAGGTCCGGATCGCCGCGACGCACTTCGTCGAGGTCGACGACCGCCTCATTCCCGTCGGGACCACACCGGTCGAGGGCTCGGCCTTCGACCACCGGGAGCGGAAGGCGATCGGCACGCAGCGGCTCGACACGGCATACACGGGATTGGACGTCGTGGACGGGCGCTGGACGGTCACCGTGGCAACGACCGGGCGCCCCGTCGTCGACGTGTGGGCCGACGCGCAGGCCCTCCCGTGGGCGCAGGTGTTCTCGGGCAAGGCGGAGGCGGGCCAGGCGGGGGAGCACGGCATCGCCGTCGAGCCGATGACGTGCCCGCCGAATGCCTTCAACTCCGGCGACTCGCTTCTCGAACTCGCAGCCGGCGAGACCTGGACGGGGACCTGGGGGATCAGCCGGCGGTGACACCATTCTCGGCCGGGGTGAGCTGACGCTCGAGGAACCTGACCGCCACGGCCATGACGACGAGGCCGCCGAGCATCGTCGCGATGAAGGCCACGGGCAGGTCGTGCTCGAGCAGGAGGCCCGAGACGATGGGACCGAGGATCGCACCGCCCTGGAAGGCGCCGGCGTTGACGGCGTTGGCTCGCCCGCGGATGTGGTCGTCGGCCATGTCGTTGGTGATGGCCGGGATGGCGATCTGCATGAAGATCTCACCGAGACCGAAGACGCCCATGAAGGCGACGACGGCGACCGCGGCGAGCATCGTCTCGGGGCCGAACCCGGCCGCAGCCAGGATGAGCCACGACACGACCCAGAGCGCCACCATGACCAGGAGGCCGCGGGTCCGGCGGCGCCCGGTGACGGCCTTGAGCACGGTGAACTGGAGCGCCACGATGACGAGCGTGTTGACCGCGAAGGCGAACCCGATGACCTGCGTCGACACCTCGCCGACCTGACGCGAGAAGGCCGGGAAGCCTGACTCGATCTGGCCGTAGCCGATGAAGGTGCACAGGAACGTGATGAACGTCAGCCACAGCACTGGTGGCCGGCGCAGGAGATCGAGATAGCCGACGGTCGGGGCGTCAGCCGGTCGCTCGGCTCGGCCGTGGACGTGACGCAACGGCCCGAGGAGGAGGCCGAGCGGCACGAGCATGCTCAGGGCGTCGGCGAGGAAGATCCACGTGAACGTCATGGGTTCGTTCACGTCCACGAAGAGTCCACCGACGACACCGCCGAGGCCGATGCCGAGGTTGACGAGCGCGAAGTTCACGCCGAAGTACTGCTGCCGGAGCTGCCCGGACACCACTGACGCGATGAGGGCGTTGAACGCCGGCCACGAGACGCCGAAGTTGAAGCCGAGCAGGACGAAGCCGGCGACGAACATCGGGACGGTGGTGGCGAAGGCGAGGATGGTGCACCCGACGAGTTGGGCGCTCGTGCCCGCGATGAGCATGCGCCGCGCGCCGAGGCGATCCGTGAGGGAGCCGCCGGGGCCCGTGACGAGCAGAGCGACGACGGCGATGAGGGCGAGGAGGGTGCCGGCTGTGCCGAGCCCGATGCCGCGGACCTCGTGGATGTAGATGACGGTGAACGGCAGGGTCAGCCCGCGCCCGAGGGTCTGGATGGCGACGGTGGACAGCAACCAGCGCCCCGGGGTGGGGAGGTCAGCCCAGAACTGGCGGAGGCTGACCTTGGGTCGGTCGGTTGTCGCGGTCACCTGAAGACTCTGGCACCCGGTACCGACACCCACCAACCGAGTTTCCTGCGCCCGCGACTCTGGTCGCCGGGGCGACCATTCCTGCGGACACGGCACGTATGCCGTCCGCTCCCGTCCGGGGGTCTGGTCGCCAGGGTGACCAATCCTGCGGACGCAACCACCGACGGGGGTGGCGACGTCGGAAAGGCGTGCGCGCGGCATACGTGCAGGCAGATACGCTGTGCACGTACGCCCGGAGGTGCGATGCCCGCACTCCGGACCACCCGCAGCAATCACATGAGGTGCCCCGTGCCTACTGGCAAGGTGAAGTTCTACGACTCCGAGAAGGGGTTCGGATTCGTCTCGACCGACGACCCGACCGAGGGCGGCGACGTCTTCGTGCCCTCGAGCGCGCTCCCCGAGGGTGTCACGAGCCTCAAGAACGGCGCGCGCATCGAGTTCGGCATCGTCGAGGGCCGCCGCGGCGCCCAGGCTCTGTCCGTGCGACTGCTCGAGCCTGCGGCGAGCGTCACGGCGAACCGCAAGGCGCGTGACCGCAAGCCCGCCGAGGACATGGTCGTCATCGTCGAGGACCTCATCACCCTCCTGGACTCCGTGCAGAGCTCGCTGCGTCGCGGCCACTACCCGGACAAGGGCCACGGCAAGAAGGTCGCGCAGGTGCTGCGGGCCGTCGCCGACGACCTCGACGCCTGATGCCGACCCTCAAGCCCGACGCCACCCTCAAGGGTGCGGTCGAGGTCGCCCGCGAGGCGGCCGAGTCGATCGCCGAGCGAGGGACCGTCGGCGACCACCTCGGCATGGAGATGGTCGAGGACCGGCTCGCGACGCACTACTTCGCGTGCACGGCCGGTGCCTACCCGGGGTGGCGCTGGGCGATCACGGTCGCGCGCGTGCCGCGCTCCAAGACCGTCACCGTCTGCGAGACCAACCTCGTCCCGGGTGACGGTGCGCTGTTGTCACCCGAGTGGCTTCCGTATGCCGACCGGCTGGCTCCCGGGGACATCGGACCCGGCGACGTCACCCCCAAGGTCGACGACGACCCGCTGCTCGAGGCCGGCTTCGAGGCGACCGGTCTCGAGGGTGATGAGGATGCCGCCGTGGCCTGGGAGCTCGGCCTCGGGCGTCCACGCGTGCTGTCCGCCGAGGGGCGCGAGGTCGCGGCCCAGCGCTGGTACGACGGCGACCACGGCCCCAACGCGCCCGTGGCGCAGAAGGCTCCGGCGCCGTGCTCGTCCTGTGGCTTCTTCATCCCGATGGCGGGTGCACTTCGGTCTTTTTTCGGCGTGTGCGCCAACGCCTGGTCTCCGTCCGACGGCGCCGTCGTCAGCCTTGACCACGGCTGCGGCGCGCACTCCGAGGTGGACATCGATGCCCCCGAGCCCGAGGTCATCGCGCCTCCCGTGCTCGACGACAACGAGCTCGAGCGGGTCTGATCCGGCCATGAGCGAGACCGGGGGATCGAGCGAGCGGCGGGCGGACGGCATACCCACGCCTGCAGGTCCGGGTCGGGTGAGCGCTGACGAGGTCGAGGCACTCGAAGCCTTGCACGTGCCCACCCAGCGGATCGTCGGGATCGGCCTCGTCCTGTGGGGTGTGGCGCTCGTCCTGACGCTGCTGGTTCCCGCGCTGCACGAGGGCGACCGGTCGTGGTGGCCGTGGGCCTGCGTCGCCGGGCTCGTGCTCGGCACGGTGGGTTTGCTCTATGTGCGCCGGGGACGCGGCAACGCCAGCGACGCCCACTGAGAACCCCGACTTTGTGCCCGAATGGGACACGCTTTGTCGGCCGAAGGCCTCCGCAGCGTGTCCCATTCGGGCACAAGGTCGGGAGACGCCATCAGACGCCGAGGGCGGTCTTGATGGGGTCGATGGCGAAGTAGAGGACGAAGAGTCCGGCCACGAGCCACATGAGCGGGTGGATCCCGGCAGCCTTGCCGCGCACGACCTTGATGAGGACGTAGGCGACGAAGCCGGCGCCGATGCCCGCGGTGATGGAGTAGGTGAACGGCATGAGCACGATCGTGAGGAAGGCCGGGATGGCGATCTCCACGTCGTCCCAGTCGATCTCCTTGACCTGCTGCATCATGAGGAAGCCGACGAGGACGAGGGCCGGCACGGCCGCCTCGGAGGGCACGACCTTGATGAGCGGGGCGAAGACCATCGAGGCGAGGAAGAGCAGCCCGGTCACGACCGATGCCAGGCCGGTGCGCGCACCCTCACCGACGCCCGAGGCCGACTCGATGTAGCTCGTGTTCGACGAGACACCTGCTGCACCACCGGCGGCGGCAGCCAGGGAGTCGACGACGAGGATGCGGTCCGTGCTCGGCGGCAGGCCGTCCTCGTCGAGCAGGTCGGCCTCGTGACCGATCGCGGTCATCGTGCCCATGGTGTCGAAGAAGTCGGCGAGCATCAGCGTGAAGATCAGCAGGAAGGCCGAGACGATGCCGACCGACTGGAACGAGCCAAGCAGCGAGAACTGGCCGACCGTGGCGAGGTCCGGGGTGTCGATGATCTGGTCGGGCAGCGTCGGCACGATGAGGCCCCAACCGGTCGGGTTGACCTTGTCGCCGGCGACCATCGGGCCGATCTTGGCGATCGCCTCGATGACGATCGCGAGCACAGTCGTCGCGATGATCGCGATGAGGATGGCGCCGCGGACCTTGCGGACCCACAGCACGATGATCGTGATGAGGCCGGCGACGAACACGAAGGTCGGCCAGCCGCCGAGGAACCCATCGACACCGAGCTGGACGGGCACGGGGCCGTTGGCGGTCCGACGCACGAAGCCGGCGTCGACGAAGCCGATGAGGGCGATGAAGAGGCCGATCCCGACCGAGATCGCGACCTTGAGCTGCTTGGGCACCGCGTGGAAGACCGCTTGGCGGAAGCCCGTGAGCACGAGCACGAGGATGATGAGGCCCTCGAGCACGACGAGCCCCATGGCGTCGGCCCACGTCATCTGCGAGGCCACGGCGAACGCGACGAAGGCGTTGAGGCCCAGCCCGGTCGCCAGGGCGAGTGGGAAGTTCGCCACGACCCCCATGAGGATCGTCAGGAGTCCGGCGACGAGGGCGGTGCCCGCGGCGATGGCCGGCAGGTTGGACCCGTCACCCGGTCCACCGCCGAGGAACGCCCCGTTGGCGTCCGGGGCGAAGCCCAGGATGAGCGGGTTGAGCACGACGATGTAGGCCATCGTGAAGAACGTGACGAGCCCGCCACGCACCTCCCGGCTGATCGTCGAGCCGCGCTCGGTGATCTTGAAGTAGCGGTCGATCGCTGAGGACCCGGTCTTGGCGGGGTCGGCTGTCTTGGCAGGTGCGGCAGTCGGCATGGGCGGCACCTTAGCGAGCGCGGTGGCCACACGGCATACGAGATCGCTCGGAAGTCACCACGTGGACGACGGAAATACTTAGCACAAGTAATGAGTTAGGCTAAGTACATGAGTGAAAACACCCGTTCGTATGCCGCCTTGCGGCCTTCCGCGGTGTCCTCACTTGCCGGAGAGCTCCGGTTGGCCTGCATGCGCATCTCGCGCCGGGTTCGCTACGAGAGCACGGATTCCATTGCGCCGCACCAGTTCTCGGTGATGTGTCGCCTCGAGGAGTCTCCGCGGAGCCCTGGTGAACTGGCCGAGATCGAGAGGGTCAGTGCGCCGAGCATGACGCGCACCGTCGGCGGTCTCGTGGAGCGCGGCTGGGTCGAACGAGCGCCGCACCCCACCGACAAGCGTCAGGTCGTCGTGACCCTGACCGACGACGCACGCAAGGCGCTCAAGGACACCCGCCGCAAGCGTGACGCCTGGATGGCCGTCCGCGTCAGCAACCTCGACCCCGAGGAGCAGGCGATCCTGCTGCGTGCGAGCGAGATCCTCACCAAGGTGGCGAACGAGTGAGCCCGACCTTCACCTCGTTCACCGAGCGCAACTACCGCATCTATTACGCCGGGTCCTTCGTGTCCAACGTCGGCACGTGGATGGGGCGCGTCGCCCAGGACTGGCTCGTCCTCACCGAGCTCACCGACCACTCGAGTCAGGCTCTCGGCATCGTCACCGGGCTCCAGTTCCTCCCGTTCCTCCTCCTCGCACCGTGGGCCGGAGCGATCGCGGACCGGTTCCCCCGGCGCCGGATCATGCTCGTGACGCAGACGCTGCTGCTCCTGACGAGTCTCGTCCTCGCGGTCCTCGTCCTCGCCGAGGTCGCCACGCTGTGGCAGGTCTATGCCATTGCCCTGACCCAGGGCGTCATCACCGCGATCGACAACCCGGCCCGGCAGTCGTTCGTGTCCGAGATGGTGCCGCGCGACAAGCTCGCGAACGCCGTGGCCCTCAACAGCGCCTCGTTCAACGCCGGCCGCCTCATCGGGCCCGGTGTCGCGGGCCTCATGATCGCGTTCTACGGCACGGGCTGGACACTGCTCGTCAACGTCGCCACGTTCGCGTTCGTCATCGTCGCGCTGCTCCTGCTCAGGTCGGACGAACTGATCCCTGCGCCGCTCACGCGCGGCAAGGGTGCGATCCGGGAGGGCATCCACTACGTCAGGAACCGGCCGGACATCCAGGTCGTCATGCTCCTCGTGTTCGTCCTCGGCACCTTCGGCATGAACTTCCAGGTGACGACGGCCCTCATGGCGACGCAGGAGTTCGGCAAGGGTCCGACGGAGTACGGCATCCTCGGCTCGATCATGGCGATCGGGTCCCTCTCGGCCGCCCTGCTCAGCGCGCGCCGCGCGAACCCGCGGCTGCGGACGCTGCTCTTCTCGCTCGCCGGCTTCACCCTGTCGACGACGGCGGCTTCGCTGGCGCCCACCTATGCCCTGTTCGCCCTCGCGCTCGTTCCCACCGGTCTGGCCGCTCTCACGGCATTGACCACCGCCAACGCCATGGTTCAGCTCCGCACCGACCCACTCGTCCGTGGCCGGGTCATGGCGCTCTACATGGCGATCTTCATGGGGGGCACCCCGATCGGGGCGCCCATCATCGGCTGGATCGGCGAGGTTTGGGGCGCCCGCTGGACGATCGCCATCGGACCCATTGCCATCGGTCTCACGCTGGTCGCCGTCATGTGGTGGATCGCCCGGCAGCAGAATGTTCGGGTGAGCTACGAGTCGCAGCGGTCCCCGCGCATCACGATCGAGGCCTTCCCGGTGCGTGACACCGTCACCGAGCCGGCCCCGGAGGCGGCCCGATGACGCCGGCCTTCCGTCGCCGGATGACGCTCGGCGTCCTGGCCGTGCTCGTGATCGTGGCCATCGCGTATGCCGTCCTGACCTGACCCGCGCCCACCTCGCCGCTTCTCGGCGCACGTTCGACTCCGCGCATTGTGGGGTTCGCGCTCAGTTGCTCCTTCGTCGCAAACGCACGAACCCCACAATGCGCTTCGTCGAGGGCGCCACATCGGTTCACCGATCCGCCAGTCGAGGTAGTACGAAACGCCGTCCCGCCACGACGCCGGACGGCGTTTCGTACTACCTCGACCGCTGACCTGACCCGGCACCCCTCCTGCAGGTGCCGGGTCAGGCCGGGATCAGGCCCCTGGGCCTACGGGACGAGGGCGACGTCGCTGTAGGGGAGGACGACGGGGATGTCGACGCCGAGCACGGTGACGGCGACGGTCACGGTGTCCTTGGACGTGTCGACCTTGAGGATCCTGGCGGACAGGCCGACGTGCTGGCCGGCGGTGATCTTCACCGTGTCCCCCACTGAGAAGGGGTCCGGGTCGACCCCCACCGTGGTCGACGGCAGTGGCGTCGCGGTGACCTTCGGCAGCGGCACGACAGGCTTGGGCGCGGGGGCCTTCGTGGGCTGGGGCGCGGCCGTCGAGGGCTTCGGCTGGGGGGCCGTGGAGCGCGAGGGCTCCGACGTGGCCTGTGGTTTCGGTGACGTCGACGCCGACGGTGAGGTGGTCGCGCTCGGCGACGGGCTGGTCGCGGGACCGGGCTGGGAGCCGGCGGGGGGCAGGTAGGGCGTGCGGCCGGCATACCCCGGCGGCAGGGCCGTGGCCGGGACCACGCTGTGGCCGGAACGGTACGACGCCGCGATGCTGGTCACCTTGGTGACGTAGTCCATCGAGTGGTTGTAGCGGAGCACTGCCCGGGTGAGGTCCGCAGGCTGCGTGAGGTCCCCTCGTCCGGAGCACAGGTAGATGCCCGCCGAGGTGGCGGCGTCGGCAATGTTCTGCGGGTCGCGCTTGCCGTCGCCGTTGCCGTCGGCCCCGACGGACTTCCACGTGCCGGGGATGAACTGCATGGGTCCGACGGCGCGGTCCCAGATGACGTCGCGGTCGTAGCGGCCGCCATCGGAGTCTGTGATGCGGGCGACCCCGTCGCCGGTCAGGGGAATTCCGAAGATGCCGGGCACGGCGGTACCGGCCGCGTCGAGGAGGTTGCGACCCCACCGGCCGTGGTCGCTCTCGACCTTGCCGATGCCGGCGAGCAGGGCCCAGTCGATCTTGCATCCGGGGTCCGCCTGGGCGAGGAGTCGCTGCGCCGCCTGGTAGGCCGCCATGGCCTGGGCCGGGATGCCACTCGCGGTGCTGGTCAGCCCCCACGTCTGCGGCTCGCCCGCGAGGGACTCGGGGGTGATCGTGGCGTTGGGGTCCGGAAGCTCCAGGGCAGGAAGAGCCGGCAGTGCTGGCAGCGTGGTGACGCCGCCCGCCTGGTAGACCGGCACGGGAGGGACGACGAGGCGCGGCTTGGCCTGGGCGGCCGGCTCCGTGGCAGCCACGGCAGCGACACCGGTCGACGTCACGGCGAGTGCAGCGACCGCCCCGGCGATCCGCTTGCCCGTCGTGGTCTTCAGGGCGGCCAGTGCCGCCCGATGCCTGCTGACGCCCATGTCAGCCTCCTTCCGGTGGCGCCGTGGTCGGCGCACCCGCGCAAGGTTACCCGGAGAAACCCCAAGGGCCGAATGGGCCCGTGACCCGTCTCATAAACGACCTACCGGGCCGGAAGGGTCGCGATCGCGACACATCCGGCCCGGTAGGTCGGGGGTCAGGCGGGCGGGTCAGAGGGCGGCGACCACGTGCTCGATCGAGGCGATGAGCTTGCTGACGTCCGCGGGCTCGACGGCCGGGAACGTCGCGACACGGAGCTGGTTGCGGCCGAGCTTGCGGTAGGGCTCGACATCGACCACGCCGTGCGCGCGCAGCGTCTTGGCGATGACCGAGGCGTCGACGGCGTCGTCGAAGTCGATCGTCGCGACGACCTGCGAGCGGGCCGCCGGGTCCGCGACGTAGGGCGTCGCGTAGTCGACCGACTCGGCCCACGTGTAGAGACGGTCGGACGAGTCCTTGGTGCGCGCGGTCGCCCAGTCGAGGCCACCCTGGCCGTTGAGCCACTGCAACTGGTTGTCGAGCAGCGCGAGCGTGCCCACTGCGGGGGTGTTGTAGGTCTGGTCCTTGCGGCTGTTGTCGATCGCGGTCGGCAGGCTGAAGAAGTCGGGAACCCAGCGCCCCGAGGCCGTGATCTCGTCGACCCGGGCGAGGGCGGCAGGGGAGAAGAGGGCCAGCCAGAGCCCGCCGTCCGCGGCGAAGCACTTCTGCGGGCCGAAGTAGTAGACGTCGGTCTCGGCGACATCGACGGGCAGTCCGCCGGCGCCGGACGTGGCGTCGATGAGGACGAGCGCGTCGTCCGCCGCGCCCTCGACGCGGCGCACGTCCGTCATGACACCGGTCGACGTCTCGTTGTGCGCCCAGGCGTAGACGTCGATGCCGTCCTCCGCGACGGCGGCCGGGCGCGTGCCCGGGTCGCTCTTGATGATCGAGGACTCACCGAGGAACGGCGCGTTCGACGTCACGGTCCCGAACTTGCTCGAGAACTCACCGAACGCGAGGTGCTGGGCGCGCTCGCGGACGAGCCCGAAGGCGGCGATGTCCCAGAACGCGGTCGCGCCACCGTTGCCGAGGATGACCTCGTAGCCCTCCGGGATGGAGAAGAGGTCCGCGAGTCCGGAGCGGACCGACTTCACGAGGTTCTTGACCGGGGCCTGGCGGTGGGAGGTGCCGAGGACGGTGGTGCCGAGGGAGGCGAGGAACTCGACCTGCTCGGGGCGAACCTTGGAGGGCCCGGAGCCGAAGCGTCCGTCGGCGGGAAGGAGGTCTTGGGGGATGGTGATGGCAGCGTCAGTCACCGCGTCATTCTCCCGCACGGTGGCGCCGCTCCTCGTGTGAGTTCAGCCACCGGACGACGTGAGCCATGTGCCCAACGGACTGCACGGCATACGAATTCGTTCGTATGCCGTGCAGTCGGGTCGTGCGTCCGGGCTCAGCTCTCGCGGTAGCCGGCCACGGACTCGAGGGGACGGCTGGGCT
Source organism: Knoellia sinensis KCTC 19936 (assembly GCF_000768705.1). Lineage (GTDB taxonomy): Bacteria > Actinomycetota > Actinomycetes > Actinomycetales > Dermatophilaceae > Knoellia > Knoellia sinensis. Next base: position 14,408 of record NZ_AVPJ01000017.1, on the reverse strand, counting down.
CGCCGATGTAGCGCGAGCTCGGGCGGATGAGGCGCCCGGTCTCCTTCTGCTCGAGGATGTGCGCCGCCCAGCCAGCGGTGCGGGCCGCGACGAAGAGCGGCGTCATCATCTCGCCGGGGACGTCGGCGAAGTCGAGGAGGACGGCGGCCCAGTAGTCGACGTTGGTCTCCATCCGGCGCTCGGGGTAGCGCTCGGCCAGGGCAGCGATGGCGGCCTTCTCGAGCTCGGCGGCGACCTCGTAGCGGGGGGCACCAAGGCGCTTGCAGGTGTCGCGGAGGACGGCGGCGCGCGGGTCGTAGGCGCGATAGACACGGTGGCCGAAGCCCATGAGGCGCTCGCCACGGTCGAGGACACCCTTGACATAGGCCTCGGCGTCGCCGGACTGCTCGACTCCCTCGATCATGTGCTGGGCGCGCGACGGGGCCCCGCCGTGCAGCGGCCCCGAGAGGGCACCGATGGCGCCCGACATGCAGGCCGCGACGTCGGCGCCCGTCGACGCGATGACCCGTGCGGTGAACGTCGACGCGTTCATCCCGTGCTCGGCCGCGGAGATGAAGTAGGCGTCGATGGCCTCGACGTGCTTGGGGTCGGGCTCACCGCGCCAGCGGATCATGAACCGCTCGACGATGGTCTTGCCCTCGTCGACACGGGCCTGCGGCACCATCGGTGTGGTCTGGCCGTGCGCGGACTGACCGATGAAGGACAGCGCCATGACCGACGCGCGGGCGAGGTTGTCGCGGGCCTCGGCGGCGTCGATGTCGAGGAGCGGCTTGAAGCCCCACACGGGCGCGAGCTGCGCGAGGGAGGACTGGACGTCGACGCGGATGTCGCCGCTGTGCACCGGGAGGGGGAACGGCTCGGCGGGTGGGAGGCCCGGGTCGAACTCGTTGTCGACGAGCAGGCCCCACACCTGGCCGAAGCTCACGCGACCGACGAGGTCCTTGATGTCGACGCCGCGATATCGCAGCGCGCCACCTTCCTTGTCGGGCTCGGCGATCGTGGACTCGAAGGCGATGACGCCCTCCAGACCGGGCCGGAAGTCAGGGTCCGGCGTCGCGGCAACGGCGGGCTGTTGGGTCTCGGACTGCGATGTCACAGGTTCCCTCGTCTCGGGTTCTTCCGGTGTCGGGCAGCAACATTGTGCATCCCCCAACCGGGTGGCGTTGGGCTGACGGCGGATCGAATTGGGCCGTCCGCGCTTCCGATCAACATACGTGTCAGGGTTGCCGGCGTGACAGGCACCGACGACTTCTCGTTGCGGAGCATCGCGCTGCCAGCCTTCGGACCCACCGCCGTGTGGTCCGTCGGGGTGGGGGCGGCACTACCCGTCGTGGCCCTCAGCGCGAGGGACCTGGGCGCGAGCGTGGCCGTTGCGGCGGCCTTCGTCCTCATCGAGGGCATGTCCGCGTTCGTGTCGTCACTGCCCGCCGGTTCGCTCGTCGCGCGGATCGGGGAGCGCCGTGCACTGGCCGGCGCGGCGCTGGTCGACGCCGTCGGTGCGGCTCTCGCCGTGGTCGCGCCCAATCTCGTCACGCTCGGCATCGCCATCGGGCTCATGGGCATGACGGGGTCGGTCTTCATGCTTGCCAGACAGTCCTGGCTCACGGCCCGTGCTCCCGTCCGGATCCGGGCGCGGGCGATGTCGACGATGGGCGGGGTCCAACGCATCGGCCTGTTCGTCGGCCCATTCGTCGCCGCACCGATCATCGCCATCTGGGGAACACAGGCCGCGTATGCCGTGGCGGTCGTCGCGGGTCTCCTCGCCGCGGTCTGGGCCTGGGTTGGACTACGGGACGCGGACACGGCAGCAATCGACCCGGCGAACTCCGGTGCGGGACACCGGTGGAGCGGAGGTTCGGGCAGGGGCGGCCCGGAGCGGGTCGGACTGCGTGACGTCATCCGTCGGCACAGGGCGGTCGTGCTCACGATCGGAGTCGGCGTCATCATCATTGGGGCCGCTCGTCAGGGCCGGTTCGTCATCGTGCCCCTGTGGGCCGAGTCGGTCGGGATCACGGACAGCCAGACCGCGCTGATCTTCGGCATCGCAGGCGGAGCCGAAGTGCTCCTCTTCTATCCGGCGGGTTCGATCATGGACCGGTTCGGCCGGGTGTGGGTGGCCGTGCCCTTCCTCGTCATCCTCGGCGCAGGCATGGTGCTGCTGCCACTGACCCACGGGTTCACCGCCGTGGCGGCCGTGTCCACCCTCATGGGAATCGGCAACGGTCTGGGTTCGGGGATCGTCCAGACGCTGGGCGCCGACGCGGCGCCGGTCGCGGGACGGGCGCAGTTCCTGTCGGTGTGGCGGTTCCTCTCGCTCATCGGGCAGAACGGGGCGCCGCTCCTCGTGAGTGGCGTGACGCTCCTCGCCGGGCTCGGGCCCGCCTGCGTGGTCCTCGGAGTCCTCGTGCTGGGAGGCGCACCATGGCTCGCACGGTGGCTCCCGGCATACGATCCGCGCCGCGCAGCGGCGAAGCCCGTCCGGGCGTGATGAGAGACTGGGCGCGTGACCGACCTCATCGACACCACGGAGATGTACCTCCGCACCGTCTTCGAGCTCGAGGAGGAGGGCATCACTCCGCTTCGGGCTCGCATCGCCGAGCGCCTGGGCCATTCGGGGCCGACCGTCTCGCAGACGGTGGCTCGCATGGAGCGTGACGGCCTGCTCTCCGTGGCCGGAGACCGGCACCTCGAGCTCTCCGAGGAGGGTCGACGCCTTGCGACGCGGGTCATGCGCAAGCACCGCATCGCCGAACGGCTCCTCGTCGACGTCATCGGGCTCGAGTGGGAGTTCGTCCACGACGAGGCCTGCCGGTGGGAACACGTGATGTCGGACCGCGTCGAGCGCAAGATCCTCGCCTTGCTGGCCGACCACGCGGAGTCGCCCTATGGCAACCCCATCCCCGGGCTCGAGGAGTTCGGGGAGGGCCTGGCCGAAGACTTCCGGACCGGCCTGTCGACGCTGAGTGAGGTCGCGGGCGAGGAGCCGGTCACGGTGACGGTGCGTCGTATCGGGGAGCCGGCGCAGGTCGACCACGAGGCATTGACCCTCATCACCGCAGCGGGCCTCCTGCCAGGCCAACTCGCTGTCGTGCGGCGTGACGGGGAGCGCGTCATCGCGGCTCTGTCGGGGGCCGACGAAGCGTCGGGGGTGTCCCTGCCCGACGACATCGCCTCGCATGTCTTCGTGGCACGTGGCGCAAGTCACATTTGACGCCAAGCCCCTCAAAGCCCACCGGCGGGGCTGAGCACGGAACACTGCACGGTGCCCCGTCCACGCTTCACGGGTCGACGCCAGCCTCGAGAAAGTTTGCTGTTACCGGAATGTGACTTCGCCCTGTAGCCCGGCTACGGTGGGCACACCCCTGATCCACCGAGAGGTTTTTTTTCGTGCCTTCCCCTGGAACCCCTGCCAGCAACACCCCTGAATTCGAAACCCGCGCTTCACGTCGACTGGCTGCTGAGAACGGCCGCACCCGTCGCCTGCCGGATGTCGCCTCGATCTCGTCGATCTCGCGACCGACGGCCGTCAAGGGCCTCGTCGGCCTCGGCCTCGCGTCGAGTGTCGCCGCAGCCGTGGCCATCCCCGTGCAGGCCGCGCCCTCGGACATCGAGCTGTCCGGCCAGACGTCGGCCCTCATGGCCCGGGACCGCGCCGAGGCTGCCTCTGACGTCTCGACGTCGCGCAGCACCGGTCGCACCGCGATCGCGCAGCGGACCGCCCTGACGGCGCCCGCCGAGGCCGAGAGCGTCAAGGTCGAGGCCGGCACCGAGGGTGTCACCGCAGTGGCCAAGCCCAAGCCCAAGCCCAAGCCGAAGCCGGTGGAGAAGCCGGCCGCGGAGTCCTCGGAGTCGGAGTCAAGGTCGTCCGAGTCCAGCTCCACCTCGACCAAGCGGTCGACGTCGACCTCCCCGAAGACCTCGGTCCCGTCCGGGACCGGATCCGGCGCCTACTACAGCTGGTGCCGGTCCAAGGGTCTCGGCAGCAACGCCTCGACGGTCTGCTCGGGCGTCCGCTCGAACTTCGGCATCACCAACATCGGCGGCTACCGCGCCGGTGCCGGGGACCACGGCACCGGCCGTGCCGTCGACGTCATGGTGTCCGGCTCCAAGGGTGACGCCGTCGCCCAGTGGGCCATCAACAACATGAGCGAACTCAACATCACCTACGTCATCTGGAAGCAGCGCATCTGGCTCGCCGGCGCCTCCGGCTGGCGCGCGATGGAGGACCGTGGGTCTGCGACGCAGAACCACTACGACCACGTGCACATCTCGGTGGAGTGACACCGAACGCACGCCGCTGAAGGGCGGGAAGGCCGATGGCCTTCCCGCCCTTCGCCTGTGCCGCGTGCCCCAAAGCGGACTGGTTGGGCCTTTCTGGACGAGTTCGCGATTGCCCGTGACCCAAACGTGACTTTGCTCAGAGCATTGGGTACGGTGGCCGAGGTTCATCTCCCCCTGGGATGAACTGTCGCGACGGATTGCCGAGTCCTGCCACCGTCACCGACTGCACCACACACCGCTGGCAGGAGCGGGGGACCCACTTTTGGGCAGACCCTCGGGTCGTCCCTTGGGGTGAAGCCAGTTCCGACTGGCCGGGCAGAACCTTTCGCCCGAACCCGACAGCTCACCTCGTAGGCATCGAGAGGTTCACACCGTGGCTCACTCCACTCATGGGCGTCACCGCGCGCCTGGACGACACAACCCTGTCTCCGAACTGTCCACGATTGCGTCGCGCGCCGGTGTGACCGGGGCCAAGGCCTCTGCGGTGCTCGCAGCATCCGGTGGCCTCGTCGCAGCCTTCGCACTTCCGGCGTCCGCGACCCCCGAGGCTGCACCCCCGGCCGTGTCGACCGACGCGGCCCCGGTCGCCGCGCCCGGCACCCCCGCCATCAGCGCCCCGGCCCTGGCGCCCGCCGCCAAGGGTGTCGCTGTCGGCGTCACCGGCGTGAAGGTTGTGGCGAAGCCGAAGCCCAAGCCTCGCCCCGTGCTCGCGGAGCAGTCGCGTGAGAGCCGCGTCGTCGAGGCACGTCAGCGCGCCACGTCGACGCAGTCCACGAGCCGCAGCACCTCGCGCACGTCGACTGCCCCCAAGGCCACCACGCCCAAGCCGAGCACCAACAACGCGGTGCGTCAGTCGTCGAGCCAGATCGTCAACATCGCTCGCGGCCTGCTCGGCATCGCCTATGTCTATGGCGGCGAGACCCCCGCCGGCTTCGACTGCTCCGGTTTCACGCAGTACGTCTACGGCAAGGCCGGCATCTCCCTGCCCCGCACCGCATCGCAGCAGCAGCGACAGGGCACCCGCGTGAGCACCCCCAAGCCGGGTGACCTGGTCTTCTACGGCAGCCCTGCGTGGCACGTCGGGATCTTCACCGGCGGCGACATGATGATCGACTCGCCCAAGCCCGGGAAGTCGTCCAGCGAGCGCAACATGTTCGGCACGCCGACGGAGTTCCGTCGCTACTGAGCCACACGGCATACGCCAGATCGAACGCCCCCCGGACCTTTCGGATCCGGGGGGCGTTCGTCGTCGTGTGGTTCAGGGTCGTGTGGTTCAGTGGAGTGATGGCCACCCTCGACTGTGAACTCTGGGGCGACGTGATCGACCCGTGGTCCTACGTCGCGAAGCGCCGCCTCGAGGCAGCTGTGGCGAAGTCCGGGCGGCCGTCAGAGGTGCTGGTGATCCATCGCGCCCTGCCCGGTTCGCCGACGTCCGCAGACGAGCTCGAGCGAGCTGCGGAGGAGGGCCGGGTGGAGGGGATCCTCATCTCGGTCGCCACGCCACCTGCCCATGACACCACCGACGCCCACCGACTCGTGGCCCAAGGGCTGGCATTGGGCGGTCCTGCTTTGCAGGGTGCGGTCCTCGAGCGGCTGTATGCCGCGGTGTTCATCGAAGGGGCGGATATCGAGTCGCCGACGGTTCTGCAACGCCTCGCCGGCGAGGCCGGTCTGGACGAGGGCCGGGCCGCGGCCATCCTGGAGTCGCAGGAGAGGCGAGCCGACGTCGACGCAGACAGGGCGACGGCCGAGGGGCTGGAGGTGACCCAGACTCCGTTCGTGCTCATCGACCAGCAACTGGGTCTGGGCGGCCCGGCGACGGCGGACGACTACCTCGATCTCATCACGCGGGCCCAGACGTCTGGCTGACCTCGGCGCGACGGTGACGTTGCGCTGAGGGCCACCCCGTTTGAACCATCGGCTGGGCACTCACGTGCTATTACCACGTGTGATCCAGATCACTACGCTCCGGAACGATGGCGGGGCACAACTGTGTGCTCTGACCTGCCCGCCGCGGTTTCGACCTATGGAGGGGTCATGATCGGTCGCGTTGTCAGGGTTGGGGTTCAGTCTCGGGTGCTCGTCGTCCTGATTGCCCTCGTGCTCGCCGTGTTTGGGGTGGTTCAGGTTCGGGGCACGCCTGTTGAGGCCATGCCCGAGTTCGCCCCGGTCGTGGTCGAGGTGCAGTCCGAGGCGCTCGGACTCTCGGCGCAGGAGGTCGAGGACCTTGTCACGGTTCCCCTCGAGTCCAATCTCCTCAGCGGGGTGGCCTGGGTCGACCAGATGACGTCGACCTCCATCCCGGGCCTCTCGTCGATCGTGATGACCTTCGAGGACGGGACGGATCCCATCCGCGCGCGGCAGGTGGTGCAGGAGCGGCTCACCCAGGGCGCCCTGCTCACCAACGCCTCCAAGGCCCCAGTGATGCTGCAGCCGACGTCGGCGGCGAACCGGGTCATGATGATCGGTTTGTCGTCCGAGCAGTCCTCACTCGTCGACCTCTCCGTGCTCTCGCGCTGGACGATTCGGCCCAAGCTCATGAGTGTCGAGGGAGTGGCCAACGTCGCGGTCTGGGGGATGCGTGATCGACAGTTGCAGGTGCAGGCGGACCCCGTGCGGATGAAGCAGCATGGTGTGACCCTCGACGAGCTCGTCGCCACGACGGGGAACTCGTTGTGGGTCTCGCCCCTGAGCTTCCTCGAGGCCTCGACTCCGGGTCGTGGTGGCTTCCTCGACCTTCCGCAGCAGCGGGTCAACGTGCAGCACGTCTCGCCGATCACCGACAGTGCGGCCCTGGGCCGCATCGCGGTGGAGGGTGCGACAGGCGCAGGAGTCACGCTGGCCGATGTCGCACAGATCGTCGAGGCTCCGCCCACGATCATCGGTGACGGGATCGTGGGCGACACGTCCGGTCTCGTGCTTGTCGTCGAGAAGCAGCCGGGGACGAGCACGGCCGAGGTCAGTGCCTCGATCGAGCAGGCGCTGGCAACCCTGTCCGCGGGTCTCCCCGGGGTCACGATGGACTCGTCTCTCTATCGGCCCGCCGACTATGGCTCGGATCTGGGGCGCAACCTGCTGCTGGCTGCTGCTCTGACACTCCTCCTCGTCGTGGTCGGTGCCGTCCTCATGTACCGATCCTGGCGCCCAGTCGTGACGCTGGCTGCGACGGTGGCACTGGCATGGATGGCCGGGTGGCTGCTGCTGTGGCTGCGTGACGCGCCCATGAACCTGCTCGCCCTGACCGGACTCGGTGCAGGTGCGGTGCTCGCCATCGCCCAGGGCACTGGGGCAGTGGACGCCATCGGTCGGATGCCGCGCGACCTGCCACCGCTTCGGCGCGTTGGCGGCGCCTACGGAAGCCTGGGTTCCAACGCCATGTACACGTCGGTAGCGGCCGCTCTGCTGGCTCTCCCGGTTTTCCTGCTGGAGGGACGATCGGGCGCCGCACTTCCTGAGGCCGCGACGGGATTCCTGCTCGCGACAGCCGGTTCGTTGATCGTGGCCCTCCTGGTCGCGCCCGCATTGGCGGCGCTCATCGCCGGGGGCGGCGACCCCGGCGAGACCCGCGCGCCGCAGCGGCTCTGGTCGCCCATCGCCACGATGGCCGGACGGCTGGCGTCGTCGGCGGTCGCCCTCGTCACGGTGGTTCTCGTGGGACTGGCCGCGACCGCATCGATGGCTCTGACCCTCGACCGCGAGACTCGGCCCGCCTTCAAGGAGCCGACCCTCGTGCTGAAGGCCGAGGCCCCCGCCGGCACATCGCCCCAGGCGCTGACGACCTCACTCGGAACGGTCGCCGGAACCGTCCGCACCCTGGAGGGAGTGGCGGGCGTGGGCGGTCACGTGGGACGCGCCGTTCAAGGAGAGCGCATCGTCGGGTCGAACACGGGAGAGCTCTGGATCACCCTCGAGGACGGGCAGATCGGGACGCGGTCGCGGCAGACGCTGTGGATGCGGCTCGATCTGCCGGCGGCCTGGAGGCATCCATCGGGACGTACTTGGACGGCCGGGTCGAGACGATCCTCCCCGAGGCAGAAGGTCCTCTGGTGGTGTCCGTGTACGGACCGGTGCCGGAGACCCTGCAGAGTGCCGCGGAGGACGCGCTCACGGTCGTGTCCGAGACGGACGGCGTCACCGGAGCCAGGATCGTGGAGATCCCGACGGAGGACAATCTCCAGATCACGGTCGACATGGCCAAGGCGCAAGCCCTCGGCATGACGCCGGGCGACATCCGACGTCAGGCCGCCACACTCGTCGGCGGCCTCGAGGTGGGCGCGATCTTCGAGGAGCAGAAGGTCTTCGACGTCCAGGTCTGGAGTGGCGAGGGGCTGCGGGACAGCCCAGAGAAGGTCAGCGCCCTTCCCATCGACACTCCGAGCGGCGCCCAGGTCCCACTCGGTGACGTGGCCACCATCTCCATGGCCCAGCAGCCCACGCTCATCGAGCGGGAGTCCGTGCAGCGTCGGATCAACATCGTCGCGGACGTGACGAGCGGCGACGCCCGCGAGGACGTGGCTGCCAATCTGGCCAAGATGACGCTTCCGGCGGAATACCACGCGGAAGTCCGCTCCGAGGCTGCCGATACCGCCGGGAACCAGCGCCTCGTCCTGCTCTACGGAGTGCTGGCCCTCATTGGCGTGCTGTTGCTCCTGCAGGCCGCCACAAGGAACTGGTGGACCTCCATCGGTGCCGCAGCGGCGATCCCGCTCGGCATGGTCGGAGCGTTCGTGGCGGCCTGGGCGCTCGGGGGCCTCACGGTCGGAGCGATCATCGGACTTCTGGCGGTGGCGGTGCTCGGGTTGCACAGCGCGCTGTCCGTGGTCCGACTCGCACGCGCACCCTCGGTGGAACCCGTGGACGCGCTCGCTGCCGCCCCCCGCTCGGTGGTTCCCGCGACGGTCATCACGGTCCTCGCTGGCCTCGGTGTCGCACTCCTCGGGGCCAGGCCCGGCTTGGAGTCGGTCCGGGACATGGCGGTGGTGGTGGCCTCCGGCGCCCTCACGATGGGCGTGGTCTCGGTCCTCGTGTTCCCGGCGCTCGCCGTCAGGTACGGCAGCCACGAGGAAGCCGTCGAGGACTATGCCTTCGACGATGCCTCCCTGTACGGGCCGGTGGGAGCGGGCAGCCATGCGTAGGTCCACGTGGTGGGTGGTCCTGGCGGTCGCGGCAGTGACGACCGGCTGCACCGCGGTCGAGGCGACCCCACACGAGCCGCTTCCGGCAGTGACCATCGTCGATGGCGCTGATGATTCGGCACCGAAGACCCTGTCCCTCACAGCGGACGCGGTCCGGCGACTGGAACTCACCACCGTGGTCGTCGAGGACCCCGCCAGAGTTCCGTACTCCGCGGTGCTCTATGACAAGACGGGCAAACCCTGGGTGTACTCGAACCCGGAGGAGCGGACCTTCATCCGCGTCCCCGTCACCATCACAAGAGTCGAGGACGACGCCGTCAACCTGTCAGCAGGGCCGCCACGCGGGACGCGGATCGTCACTCGCGCCGCGATCAAGCTCTACGGCGCTGAGACCGGCGTCGGCGGCGGGCACTAGGGGTACCGGGCCATGATGCGTCACATCCTCACCGCGAGCCTCCGCTTCCGCTACATCGTTGTCGCCGCCTCCATCGCCATGCTCGTGGTCGGGGGCCTACAACTGAGGGACACCAGGATCGACGTCTTCCCTGAGTTCGCCCCGCCTCGGGTCGAGGTGCAGACCGATGCGCTGGGGCTGTCGGCCCAGGAGGTCGAGGAACTCATCACGGTGCCGATGGAACAGGGACTCACCGGCATGCCGCGGCTGGAGACGCTGCGCTCGAAGTCGATCCCGCAGCAGTCGTCGATCGAACTCATCTTCACCAAGGGAACGGACATCATCGAGGCTCGACGCCTTGTCGCTGAGCGGATCCAGACGATCACGCCGACGCTTCCGAGTTGGGCGACCCCTCCCGTGGTGCTTCAGCCGCTGTCCGCGACAAGCCGGGTCCTCAAGATCGGGGTGCAGTCCGACAAGATCGACCTCATCGAGCAGGCAACGATCGTGCGATACAAGATCCGTCCGCAGCTCATGTCGATCCCGGGCGTCGCCAATGTCGCCGTGTGGGGCATGCGCAAGAACCAGTGGCAGATCCAGATCGACCCTGAGCGCATGCGGGCTGCGGGAGTCACCCAGGAGGAAGTGATGACCGCGGCATCCGCTGGCACGGATGCGGGCCTGCTCAAGCACCGGACCGGCACCAAGATCGGGACCGGGGGGTACGTCGACGCAGCCGGCGAGCGGGTGGCGGTGCAGCATGTGTTGCCCCTCGAGTCGGCCGAGTCCATCTCAGGGATCGTCATCAAGCGACAAGCGAGCGGGACGGTGCTGATGGGCGACGTCGCTGACGTCGTCAAGGGTCACCAGCTGCTCATCGGCGACGCCGTCATCAACGACGGCGAGGGGCTCCTGCTGATCGTCGAGAAGCTCCCATGGGGCAACACCCTGGACGTCACCCGTCAGGTCGAGGAGACGCTTGCGACGATGCAGCCCGCCCTCGGCGACCTCGAGATCGACACCACGATCTTCCGGCCGGCGAGCTTCGTGGAGTTGGCGATCGAGAACCTCACCCAGGCCCTCACGCTGGGGGTCCTGCTGGTGGCGGTGTTGCTCATGTTCTTCCTGTTCCAGTGGAGGACAGCCGTCATTTCGCTCGTCGCGATCCCGCTGTCGCTCGTGGCCGCGGCCCTGGTCCTCCACCATCGAGGCGAGACGACGAACACCATGGTCCTCGCGGGGTTGGTCATCGCCGTCGGCGTCGTCGTCGACGACGCGATCATCGACGTCGAGAACATCGTGCGGCGCCTGCGTGAGCACCGTGCGGCCGGTGGGACCCGGTCGACCGCGTCGATCGTGCTCGAGGCATCCCTGGAAGTGCGCAGCCCCATCGTCTACGCGACCCTGATCATCCTCGCTGCGGCCATCCCCGTCTTCTTCCTCACCGGCCTCATGGGGTCGTTCTTCCAGCCACTGGCCTTCTCGTACACCTTGGCGGTCGCGGCGTCGATGCTCGTCGCCATCACGACGACGCCGGCCATGGCGCTGATCCTGCTTCGCAACGCGAAGCTCGACCCCAAGCCGCCGCCCATCGTGCGGTGGACCCAGGCTGCCTACACGAAGGTTCTGCGGCCCACCGTCCGTCGTCCGCTCGCCGCATACCTCGTTGTGGCGGCCCTTGTCGCCGGCGGGATCGCCGTGGTCCCGCGGCTGGGTCAGGACCTCCTGCCCACGTTCCGCGAACGCGACTTCCTCATGCACTGGGTCCTCGAGCCGAGTGCGTCCTACGACGAGACCATGGACGTGACGAGGGCTGCGAGTCGCGAGCTGCGCGAAGTGCCGGGCGTTCGGAACTTCGGCGCCCACGTCGGGCAGGCGATGATGGGTGACGAGGTCTATGGGATCTACTTCGTCGAGAACTGGATCAGCATCGACCCCGACGAGGACTACGAACAGACCCTGAACCGCGTTCAGACCGTGGTCGACGGGTACCCCGGCCTGCGGAGGGACGTCCAGACCTACCTCAAGGAGCGCATCCGCGAGGTGCTCACCGGCGCAGGTGAAGCAGTCGTCGTCCGGGTCTACGGGGACGACCTCGACATCATCGAGGAGAAGGCGCACGAGATCGAGGACGCCATTGCCGGCATACCCGGTGTCAAGGATCCGCACACGGACCTCCAGACCCGAATCCCACACCTCGTCGTGGAGGTCGACCTCGACAAGGCGCAGGCCGTCGGACTCAAGCCCGGAGACGTCCGTCGTCAGGCGGCGGTCTACCTCTCCGCCGAGGAGATGTCCGACGTGTACCGCGTGGGCAAGGCCTATGACGTCATGGTGTGGAGCGTCCCCGAGTCGCGACGGACTCCCGATCACGTGCGCGACATGCTCATCGACACGCCCTCGGGCGGCACCGTGCGGCTGGCGGACATCGCCGCAGTCGAGATGAGTTCGACGCCCAGCATGATCCGCCGCATCGACGGCTCCCGCAGGCTCGATGTCGGGGCCAACGTCGAGGGCCGACCGCTCGCAGACGTCGCAGCGGACGTCAAAGAAGCCGCCAACAACGTCGAACTGCCCGTGGGCTACCGCGTCGAGGTGACCGGCGAGGACACGGAGCGTGCTGCGGCGTCCCAGCGGCTCCGGCTACTCAGCGGCGTGGCGTTCCTGGCGATCCTCGTCCTCCTCTACGGGTCGTTCCGACGGTGGAGGCTCGCCCTCCTGAGCTTGCTCACGCTGCCGATGGCGCTCGTCGGCGGGGTTCTTGCAGCGTGGTTGACCAGCGGCACGATGACGATCGGCTCCTTCGTGGGCCTCTTCACCGTGCTCGGGATCGCCGCTCGCAACGGCATTCTCATGATCAGCCACTGCCAGCACCTCGAAGAGGTCGAGGGCATGAGTTTCGGCCCCGAACTCGTCATCAGGGCCGCCCGGGAGCGTCTGGCTCCCATCCTCATGACGACGTTGGCGACGGCGCTCGCCCTCGTTCCGCTCGTCGTCATGGGCGACGTGCCCGGCCACGAGATCGAGTACCCGATGGCGCTCGTCATCCTGGGCGGTCTCATCACCTCGACGCTGCTCAACCTGTTCGTGGTGCCGTCGCTGTACCTGAGGTTCGGCAAATCCCGGAAGCCGGGTCCTGTGCCGGATGAGCCTGCGGCAGTCGACCAGCCTTCGGTGACTCAGCCCGCGGCCTCGCCTGCCCAGACCTGACGTGGACAGATGGTGCCCTCGGCAGGATTCGAACCTGCGACACCTTCTTTAGGAGGGACACCGAAAACTGTTCGAAAAATGGCTCTGACCTGCGGAAACGCTGACTCTGGATCGACGACTCAGCTCGGCGTGCCAGATATGTGCCATATCCGCAGGCCAGCCGTGTCGTTTCGTGTCCCAAACCGGCCTGGAGTGGGGTCCGGGGATGAGATCAGCGTCTCACGATGCGGTGCGGCACCGCGGAGCTCGGGCACTCCTTCGCTGGCAGCTCAGCGGAAGTTCGGGACCTGGACCATGAGGCGGTCGACGTCCTCGGGATCGAGCCGGATGACCCGCGGGCCGGCGCGATAGGCGGTGAGCTCGCCCATCGCGATCCGACGCCGAAGGGTTCGGATGCTGAGTCCGGTGCGCTCGGCGGCGTCCGCGAGCGACTCGTACTGGCGACGACTGGTCTGAGTCATGGTGGCCTCCTGTGACTCCCAATGCGCAGCCGCGGCTCCCCAGGGACAGGCCCGGCCGGCGGACTTTCACATGGCCACCATCAATCGACCATGCCGATGGTCGTTTCCGTCGCCGCGCAACATGAGCAGGGATCTCTGAATGTCCCGAGCCAGATCATGGAAGACCGCTAGCGTGATCGCGCCCAAGGCGATCGCACATGGGCTCAATCATTCTCGGGGGATCCATGCGACTCACGCGACTCGCAATCAAGAATCACAGCCGTCTCGCTCCGACTGAGCTCGAGGTGCGCAAGCACCTGATTCTGGTTGGTCCGAATGACGTTGGGAAGTCCAGCGTGCTCCGCTGCATCGATCTCCTCCTGGGTGCCTCAACCGGTCAGCTCTACAACCGCATCCAGTTCGAGGACCTCGCAGACCCAGACAAGCCCATGCTCATCGAGGCTGACCTACGGGGTTTCAATGCGACGGATAAGGCGCTCTTCCCCGACGAACTGACCGTCGACACCGCAACCGGTGAACTCACTCTGACGATTTCCCTCGAGGCGTCCTTCGACACGAACAAGACCCTCAGCGTCGACCGCCGAGCCCCCAAGTCGGGCATTCAACGTCAATTGTCAGTCCGCCAGGTAGAGGCATTTGGCTGGAACCTGCTGAGTGCGACGGCCGTTAACCGCGACATTCGTGACGGGCGCCGCACGCCACTCGACGACATCCTGCAGCTTGTCGACCTAGGAACCGAGAGAGACGACTTCAAGAAGTTGTTCGACGCAGTTGAAGCGCAGCTCGGTAAGTCGAAGACCCTCAAACGGCTGCGCGCATCGTTGGCTAGCCAACTATCGAAGGCGCTCCCGGTGGAGTTGACCAAAGACGAACTGGCGTTCACCACGGGGACGCTCTGAATCGCCCCGAGTTTCGTGGAGGCTCGGT